>CAVQNC010000005.1:0-145043 GCA_963713795.1 uncultured Chloroflexia bacterium | reverse complement strand
CGCCGGCCGCGCTCCCCGGGCCGCGGGCCGGCGCCATCGTCGCGGCGCCCGGGCTTCTCTCAGCGGCCTGCGGCCTCCAACCGTCGGGCCAGCAGCAGGATCCCCGCGACCGACTTGGCGTCCTCGATCACGCCGCCCTCGACGGCCGCCACGGCGTCGCGCCAGGGCAGCCGCGACAGCAGCAGGTTCTCGTCCTCGTCCGGATCGAGCCGGCCTTCGCCGGCGGCGCGCAGATCCGTGGCCAGGTACAGGGTCAGGTACTCGGTCGAGAACCCCGGCGCGCTCCAGAAGCCGCCGATGCGCTCCATCGATCCGGCGCGATAGCCGGTCTCCTCTTCGAGCTCGCGATGGGCCGCCAGGAGCGGATCCTCGATCTCGCCGTCGTCCGTATCCAGGGTGCCCGCCGGCAGCTCCAGCATCGCGCCGCCGCACGGAACTCGATATTGCGTGACCAGCAGCAGGCGGCCGGCGGAATCGAGCGGAGCCACGACCACGGCGCCGGGGTGGACGACGACGTCGCGGGTCGATTCCGAGCCCTCGTCCCGGGCCAGGCGGTCTACCTCGAACGCCATGTAGCGGCCCGTGTAGAGCGGCCTGCGATCTACGACCAGCTCCTCGAGATCGCCATCAGCCCGGCGCAGGTCGTCGAGGAGCGAATCCAGGAGCGGCGAGCCCGTCGGAGCACGGTTCGGCCTGCGGCGGGCGGGTGAGTCGGTCATGGCCGAACTATACGTGAGTCGCCGGGGAGGTCATGCCCGCGCCCCGGGCCGGTCTCCCGGCCCGCGCGGCCGCGGCCGCGCGGAGACGCGGGCAGCACGACGCCCCGGCCGAAGCCGGGGCGTCGTGAGTGCCGACCGGGATCAGGAGATCGCGGAACCGAAAGGCAGCGCGAAGTTCGTCTCTGGGTCGAAGAGCTGGATTCGGTCGAGCGAAACCCTCAGTTCGAGCATGTCGCCCGGCCTGACCCGATATGCCGAGTCGACGAGCGCCACGATGTCGCGACCCGCGCCCGAGGCGTGGATCAGTTCCTCGTTGCCGAGATACTCCACGACCTCGGCCTTGGCGTTGACGGTGGCCGTGGCGCCGCTGACCGGGCCCAGGATCAGGTGCTCGGGGCGGAAGCCGACGATCAGCTGGCGACCGGTCTCGCCGACCGACTCGCGGAACTGCGGCGGAACCGGAACGGTGATGTTCGAGCCCTGAAGGCTGGCCGCGCCGTCGCCGCCGGCGACCTCCACCGTGGCGAAGTTCATCGACGGGCTGCCGATGAAGCCGGCCACGAACCGGTTGATCGGCCGGTCGTACAGCTCCTGCGGCGTGCCGACCTGCTGGAGGCGCCCCTCGTTCATGACCGCGATGCGAGTGCCCATGGTCATGGCCTCGATCTGGTCGTGGGTCACGTAGACGAACGTCGTATTCAGGCGCTGGTGCAGGCGGAGGATGTTGGCTCGAGTCTCGACGCGCAGCTTGGCGTCGAGGTTGGAGAGCGGCTCGTCCATGAGGAAGACTGCCGGTTCGCGCACGATGGCCCGCCCTAGGGCGACGCGCTGGCGCTGGCCGCCGGAGAGCTCGCGCGGTTTGCGGTCGAGGTAGCGGGTCAGGTCGAGTATCGCGGCGGCTTCCTTGACGCGGGCTTCGATCTGTGCCTTGGGAATGTGCCGCAGCTTCAGGCCGAAGGCCAGGTTGTCGCGGATGCTCATATGCGGATACAGCGCGTAGCTCTGGAAGACCATCGCTATGTCGCGATCCTTGGGCGGGACGTCGTTGATGATCCGGTCGCCGATCCTCAGCGTTCCGTCGGTGATCTCCTCGAGGCCGGCGACCATGCGCAGGCTCGTGGTCTTGCCGCAGCCGGACGGCCCGACGAGGACCATGAACTCCGCGTCGCGGATGTCGAGGTTGAGATCGTCGACGGCGACGACGTCGCCGAATCGCTTGGTTACGTTCTCAAAGGTGACTGTTGCCATCGCGGCGAGGCTCCTGGTTCTGGTAGCCGACGTCCGGGATGCTAGCAGCCCGATCGGCTTGCTCCGCGGCTCGTTCCGGCCGGCGGCGCCTAAACGTTTAGTGTCGAATCTGTGGCCGCAGTCCGGCGGTCCGAGGCCTTCCCGGATGCCGGTGAGGCCCTGGAATGAATTCAGGATCACTTCAGCCCGGAGCCGTACAACTCCTCTCGAGAGCGCAGCACAGACAAGAACTGGAGCGCAATGATGAGCGCAGACGAAACGACCGATCCGGGTCGGGCTCAGGATCAGACGAATACAGCGATGAACCTCAGCGAGCCCCCGCCCGCCGAACTCGCGCCCCAATGGCGGGCCGAGACCGAAGGCCCGTCGCCGGCAGGGCCGATCGAGGCGGCCGCACCTTCGGGCACTGAGTCACCCTGGGCGTACCAAACGGGTCCGGTCGACCCGAACGCGCAATGGGCGGCCCCCGCGGCGCCGCAGTTCGGCTCCCAGCCCTACTACGCCGCGTACCAGTCACCCCCACAGCCGGCCGCGTATCCTCCCCATCAGCAATGGGCCGCCGCGCCGCCGCCAGCCCCCGCGTCGCGGCAGGGCGGCGGCCTCGCCAGGCGGCTCGCGCCGCTCGTCGTGGTCGTGGCCCTGCTTTCGGCCGCGTTCTCGGCAGCGGGAACCTACGCCGCCATCACCCTCACCGCGAAGCCGGCCGGGGCCACGACGACGGTCGGTGCGGCGACCAGCACCTCTCAGCAGGTTGCCGTGGCCCAGTCCGACGTCATCGTCCAGGTCGTCGACCAGGTCAAGCCGTCGGTCGTGACGATCACCAGCAGCGATGCCAGCGGGTCGCCCTTCTCGGCATCCTCCACCGGAGTCGGCTCCGGGATCATCGTGAGTTCCAACGGTCTGATCTTGACCAACAACCATGTCATCTCAGGCGCCACGTCGCTCACGGTCGCCCTCAGCGACGGGAGTCAACTGACCGCCACGGTCGTGTCGACCGACCCGACGAATGACCTTGCGATCATCAAGGTCAATGCCACCGGCCTCACTCCCGTCACTCTCGGTGACTCCAGCACCGTGCAGGTTGGACAGCTGGCCATCGCCATCGGCAGCCCGCTCGGCACCTTCACGGACTCCGTGACCCAGGGCATCGTCTCCGGCGTCGACCGATCCATCTCCGTGACCGATCCGTCAACCCGAACCCAGGAGAACCTGTCGGGTCTCATCCAGACCGATGCCGCCATCAACCCCGGCAACAGCGGTGGGCCCCTTCTCGACGCCAGCGGCGCTGTCGTCGGGATCGTCACGGCCAGTTCCTCCGACGCCCAGGACATGGGCTTCGCGATCCCGATCAACCAGGCCAAGGCGATGATCGCCGCAGCCATCAATTAGGTACAGGCCCCTAAGAGCGGCCCCGCCTCAGCGGCGGGGCCGCTCGGGCCCAGGGGGTTCTTCAGGGAAGTTTCAGGGTGATGGGGCATACCTCCAGTGCGTTCCGGGATCTGTGTGTGCCGCGAGTTGGAGGCAGGCGAGACACGAGAGGCATGGCCGTATGAAGCTCAGGCTGGCAGCAATCGCATTGATCGTGGTGGGAGTCGGAGCGATCGTCCTCGTGGTCGTCGGGCCGCCGTCTTTTGGTGGGTCGGGCAGCTCCAAGTACATCACCTCCACCGTCTCGGCCAACACGACCGTGAGCGCCCAGTCCGTGGCCAACGGCACGATCGAGGCGAGCACGGTATACGGACTCAAGTTCGGATCCTCGGCCGACATCGTCAGCTCGGCGGCCACGACCTCCGGCACGGGCGGCTCGACGAGCAGCTCCAACAGCAATTCCTCGGCCGTGACGTGGCCGGTCCTGACCGTGTCGGCCACCGTCGGCCAGACGGTGACCAAGGGCACGGTCCTGGCCACCGCCGACACCACGGCCGCCCAGCTCCAGCTTGCCTCGGCCCAGGCCACCCTGGCCAGCGCCCAGTCCAAGCTCACGACCGACCAGGGCGGGCCCTCGGCCCTCACGCTGGCCCAGGCCAAGAACAGCCTGAGCCAGTCGTACGTCAGCTATGAGCAGGCCGTGGCCAGCCGCAACAACACCGACGCCCAGAACGCGTTGAAGCTGTCCCAGGCGCAGGCCGCCGTCACGGCCGCCCAGAGCCAGCTCAACACCGACCAGGCGGCCTCGCCGCAGGTCCCGGCCACGATCGCCAAGGACCAGGCCGCCCTGACGAGCGCCCAGCAGAACCTGACCTCGACCCAGCTGACCGTCAACCAGTCCGACCAGCAGGCGGCCCAGCAGGTCACCAACGCCTCGCTCAGCTATCAGTCGGCCAAGCTCCAGTACCAATCCAAGGTCGCTCCGGCCGACACGGCCACGATCCAGGCCGACCAGGCCGCCGTGGCCTCGGCCCAGGCCACGGTCAACGCCGACCAGGCCGCGGTCACCGACGCCACCCTGACCGCCCCGGCCGACGGCCTGATCATCGCGGTCAACATCCTGCCGGGCGTGAACGCCCCCTCCGGCTACGCGGTCGAGGAGTCGGTCGGGCCGATGGTGGCCAGCGCCAGCTTCTCCGAGTCCGACATCAGCAGCCTCAAGGTCGGCCAGTCGGCGGCGGTGGCAGTCACCGGCGCGAACGCCTCGGTGGCCGGCACCCTGACCCAGATCGTGCCGGTGGCCTCCTCGTCCTCCGGCGGCGGCAGCAGCGTCGCCACCTACGCGGTCACGGTCACCCTGACCCAGCCGCCGGCCACCGTCCTGGCCGGCATGAGCGCGACGGTGACCGTCACCACGGCCTCGGTCTCCGACGCCCTGGCCGTGCCGGCCACGGCCCTGTCGGGCTCGGCCTCCGCGGGCTACACCGTCCAGGTCATGAACGGCGACGGCAGCCTGACCACCGTGCCGGTTCAGGTCGGCCTGGTGACAACCTCCCTGGCCCAGATAACGAGCGGCCTCTCGGCCGGTGAGACGGTCGTGACCGGGACGGTCGCGGCCCGCAACGGCACCACCACCGGGAGCACCAGCGGCATCAACGTCGGCTCCCTGACCGGCGGCGGCGGCTTCACCGGCGGCGGTGGCTTCCGATGAGCGCGAACCCCGGCGAGCCGATCATCGTGCTCGAAGAGATCAACCGGGTATACGACACCGGCAAGGTCCAGGTGCCGGCCCTGCGCGACGTCAACCTCAACGTCGCCAACGGCGAGTTCCTGGCCATCGTGGGGCCCTCGGGCTCGGGCAAGTCGACCATGATGAACATCCTGGGCTGCCTGGACAGGCCCACCTCGGGCCTCTACATCCTCGACGGCCAGCCGGTCGACGAGCTCGACGACGACGGTCTCGCCTACGTGCGCAGCCGCTCCATCGGCTTCGTCTTCCAGAGCTACAACCTGCTGCCGCGCACCAGCGCCCTGGAGAACGTGGCCACGCCCCTGATGTACCAGGGCGTGGGCCGCAAGGAGCGGCTGCGCCGGGCCGCGGCCGTCCTGGAGCGCCTGGGCCTGTCCGACCGGCTGGGCCACCAGCCCTCCGAGCTGTCCGGCGGCCAGCAGCAGCGCGTCGGCATCGCCCGGGCTCTCGTGACCGAGCCGGCCCTGATCCTCGCCGACGAGCCCACCGGCAACCTCGACAGCCACTCGGGGGCCGAGGTCCTGGAGCTGTTCGGGGACCTCCACGCCCTGGGCCGCACCATCGTGCTGATCACCCACGACATCGACGTGGCCGCGGCGGCCGACCGGGCCGTCCACCTGCGCGACGGCGAGCTGTCCGAGGCGGTCCGGCCATGAAGCTGCGCGACCTGCTGGGCCTGGCCCTCTCGCGCCTGGGCACCGGCAAGCTCCGGACCGCGCTGACCATGCTCGGGATCATCATCGGAGTGGCCTCGGTGGTGGCCCTGGTCAGCGTCGCCCAGGGCGCCACCAAGGGCATCAGCGACCAGCTCCAGGCCCTGGGCACCAACCTGATCACGGTCAGCCCCGGCTTCGGCTCGACCGGGGCCACGCGCGGCGCCATCGGCTCGGCCACGACCCTGACCCTGGCCGACGCCACCGCCCTCTCGACCCTGCCCGACGTGGCGGCCACCGCCCCCGAGCTGACCACAAGCGAGCTCATCGTCGCCGGCTCCCAGAACGAGACGACCCGGGTGGTGGGCACCACGCCCGGCTACCTGTCGGTCTTCGCCTACCAGATCTGGGTCGGCACCTTCCTCAACGGGGCCTCGGTCGACCACAACCTGCGGGTGGCCGTCATCGGGGCCACCACCGCCGACAACCTCGATCTGACCGCCAGCTCGATCGGCTCGACCATCTACGTGGGCGGCCTGCCCTTCGAGCTGATCGGCATAACCCAGCCCAAGGGCGGCACGACCAGCGCCGACGACCAGGTCATGATCCCGCTCTCCACCGCCCACGAGCTCTTCATCGGGTCCAGCAGCGTCTCGGCCATAGGCCTCTCGGCCACCAGCGGGGACGCCATCGACACCGTCTCGGCCGAGATCACGGCCACCCTCGACCAGCGCCACGGCATCAGCGCCACCGGCACGGCCGACTTCACCATCGCCACCCAGTCCCAGCTGCTGGGCACCGTCAGCTCGGTCAGCGACGTGCTGACCCTGCTCCTGGCCGGCATCGCCTCGATCTCGCTGCTGGTCGGGGGCATCGGCATCATGAACATCATGCTGGTCTCGGTGCGCGAGAGAACGCGCGAGATCGGCATCCGCAAGGCCATCGGCGCCCGCGGCCGCGACATCCTGTCCCAGTTCCTGGTGGAGGCCCTGGCCCTCTCTCTCGCCGGCGGCATCATCGGCATCGGGGCCGGCGTCGTGGCCTCCTTCGGCATCGGCACCTACGCCGGCTGGGGCTTCGTCTTCAGCCCGGTGACGGTCCTGGTCGCGGTCGGCTTCAGCCTCCTGGTCGGGATCATCTTCGGCGTCTGGCCGGCCAGCCAGGCCGCCCGGCTCGACCCGGTCGTGGCCCTTCGCTACGAGTAGGCAGGCATATCACCAATGGACGAAAGAGGACCCCACATGACAGAGACGCCCCAGCCCCAGACCCAGCCCGGGCCGACCAGCGCGCCGACCCGCTCGCCGGTCAAGCCGGCCAAACCGCCGGCCAAGCAGGATCGCACCACCATCGCCCTGCTCATGGTGGCCGCCCTGGTGGCGGTCGGGGGCATCGGCTTCGCCCTGGGCCACGTGACGGCTCCGAGCGCCGCCGCGGCCAACGCCAGCGGCCGGGGCGGCTTCACCCGGGGCGCCTTCCCGTCCCTGGCTCCGGGCCAGACCTTCAACGCGTCCAGCTTCGCCGGACGCGGCGGCCTCGGCGCCGGCCTGGGCGCCGTCTCGGGCGGCATCAGCGGCACCGTCCAGGCCGTCACCCCGGACTCGATCACGATCCAGGAGTCCGACGGGACCAGCGTGACGATCGACACCTCCGGGGCCACGACCTATCACACCGCGGCCGCGGCCAGCGCGAGCGACGTCACCGTCGGCACGAGCGTGACCGTTCAGATCGATACCTCCGCCCTGGCCAGCGAGAGTCCCAACCCGAGCGCATCCGGCGCTCTCGGCGGGCGTACCCTGACGGCCAAAGACATCCTGATCACGCAGCCTTAGGAGCAGATAGTGCACCTCCTCGTCGTCGAAGACGACGCGCGCCTCAGCCGCCTTCTCAAGCGGCTCCTGAGCCAGGATCGGCACGTCGTCGAGACCGCTCTCACGGCGGCAGAAGGGCTCGAGGCCGCAACCTCCAGCCTGGAGCTCGACGCCTTGATCCTCGACGTCGGCCTGCCCGACAAGTCGGGCTTCGAGGTCGCGCGAACGCTTCGGAAGAAGGGCTCGCAAGTACCGATCCTGATGCTGACGGCCCGCGACTCGGTCAACGATCGAGTCGAAGGGCTCGACGCGGGGGCGGACGACTACCTCGTCAAGCCGTTTGCCTACGAGGAGCTGCTGGCCCGACTTCGAGCCCTCGGGCGGCGTCCGCCTGCCCGGAAGTCGACGGCCCTCAGGTCCGGGCCGATCGAGCTGGACGAGACGACAAGGCGGGTAACCGTCTCCGGCAAGCCCGTTGACCTGAGCCAGCGGGAGTTCTCGATCCTCGAGTGCCTGCTGCGCCGGCCTGGCCAGGTCCTGTCGAGGGACCAGCTCCTCGACTACGCCTGGCCATACGGCGTGGCGCTCACGCCCAACACCGTCGAGGCCTACATTCACCTGCTTCGCGAGAAACTCGGCGCCGAGGCCGCTGCCAGCGTCGAGACGGTCCGCGGCGTTGGTTACCGCCTGCGCGAGGGCTGAACGATGACCCGACCGGGTCTGCCGCGGCCGTGGCGGTGGCGTCCGCACCGCTCGGATGCGGCGGCGCCCCTGGGCACAGCAACTGGCGCGACGGACGAAGACCTCCGCCTGCTCAGGCGAACGCGGCTGCGGCTGATGGCCGTCAGCGGCGTGGTCACGCTTCTGATCCTCGTCGTGCTCGGGACAGCCACTTACCTGGTCGTGGCCGACCGCTTCGAGAATGCCGGCATCGATCAGCTCAACACGATTGCCAAGACTGGAAACATCAGCGCGGGGTCGGACGACTACTCCTACTCGCTGACCGGCGCCAGGGCCGGCGTCCTCCCGATCCTCGTCGATCCCCAGGGGAACGTGGTCCAGAACCCGGGGCGGACGCTGGCCACTCTTCCCGCGGGATTGCCGGACCAGCAAGGACTGGCCGCGGTCAAGAAGGCCGGTGATACGGACATTCGTAACGTCACGCTGTCCGACGGCACGCCCGAGCGGATCATGACCTACTTCTCCGGGGCCGCGCCGGGCTTCAAGGTTCAGCTCGTGCAGAACCGGTCGGGAGAGGTGGGGTTGCTGAACATCCTCAGTACCGTCCTCCTGTTCGGCGGCCTGATGGCCCTGCTCGCCGCCCTCCTCGCTGGCTACCTCTACGCCGGCCGAGCTCTCGTCCCGATCCGCCAGTCGATCGATCGGCGCCAGGCAGCCCTGCAGCGCCAGCGCGAGTTCGCCGCCAACGCCAGCCACGAACTGCGGACACCGCTGACCGTCATCGGTGCCAGCGTCGAGGACCTGAAACGCAACCGGCGCAGCCGTGTCGAGGACGTGGGTGAGGCGATAGGCGACATCGAGGCCGAGGTTCGGCACATGACCGCCCTCGTCGAGGACATGTTGCTGCTGGCCAGGACCGATTCGGGCGTCGTCCAGCTGGATCGGATACCGCTCGACCTGGGCGACATTGCCGCCGAGGCGGCGTCGATGCTCGTGACGCTGGGCCAGGAGCGCGGTGTGAGCGTCGTGCTCGATCCGCTGCCGGCGCCGGTCTCCGGCGACCCGCTCCGGCTGCGCCAGCTCGTGACCATCCTGGTCGACAACGCCATCCGTCACAGCCCCGCCCGGTCGACGGTCGCCGTCTGGGTGAGGCCCGAGACCGGTGGAGCGCTTCTCCAGGTCGACGACCACGGGGCAGGCGTCAAACCAGAGGATCTGCCGCGGCTCTTCGAACGGTTCTGGCGCGCCGACAACGCCCCGGCCGGCGGCACCGGCCTCGGCCTGGCCATCGCCAAGTGGATCGTCGACCAGCACGGCGGAACGATCGGAGCTTTCAACCGACCCGACGGTGGGGCCAGCTTCTGGGCCCGTTTGCCGAACGTGCCGATCTTCGGCGCGGGCTCGGCGACCCTGAACGCGCCAGACTTCGATGCGCCAGGCACGGCCGAAGAGACGGCGGGATACCCCCCGTTCGATCGGTTCGCTGCGCCCGGGCTACTTGGCCAGACCGATGAGCCGGCGGTTTCCACCGCGCCCGAGCCGTCCCCGGGGCCCGGGCGGCTCGGCGGACCTGAAACCCCGGGCGGACCCGACGCGACCCCGACCGACGCGACCCCGACCGACCCGACGAACGGCCAGGGCCTTCGCTAGCCCAGCAGTAGCTTCGCTTCTGCGACGAGCCCGACGCAGATGATGGCCGCCCGCAGAGCGCGTGCCGGCAGCCTCCGCCCGACCTTCGATCCGACCTGCCCGCCGATGATCGAACCGGCGGCGATGAGCAGGGCCAGGTCCGCGTGGACCGGGGCGACGGCGACGAACAGGATCGCGGCTATGCCGTTGATGATTGCCGCCAGGACGTTCTTGAGGCCGTTCAACCGCTGGATGTCGTCCGGCACGAAGATCGTCAGCAGGGCGATCATGATGATCCCCATACCGGCTCCGAAGTACCCGCCGTAGACCGCCGTGCAGAAGAAGAGCACTGCCATGGGCCAGGACCGGTGGGCCTCGGCGTGGCGGTGGCGAGCCAGCGCCTTCGAGAGCCGCGGCCCGGCCGCCACCAGGATGAGGGCGACGGCGATCAGGATCGGAACGATTGCCTCGAACGCGCCGGGGAAGGCGAGCAGGAGCAGGCCGCCCGTCAACCCGCCGGCGCACGAGGAGATGCCCAATCGGATCGCCCGCGATCTCTGGCCGACGAGCTCGCGCCTGTACCCGAGCGCTCCGCTCAGCGATCCCGGCACGAGGCCTACGGTGTTGCTGACGTTGGCGTCCAGCGGGCGATAGCCGAAGGCAAGCAGCGTCGGAAAGGTGATCAGCGAGCCAGAGCCGACGATGGTGTTGATCGTACCTGCGGCCAGGCCCGCGCCGAAGATCGCCGCGGCCTCAGGGGGTGTCATGCGCGACGAACTGGAGACGAGCTTGTCATCGGCCGATCGTAGCCGACCGGTGCCCGCCCGGCTTGGCAGGGCCGGCCGGTCGATGGCAAGACCGTCGGCAGAAGGTGGGCCTGACACGGCCCCCGATCAGCCTCCTCCGAGCGGCCGGCCGGTCGCTCGGCCACCCGGCGATGGGGGGATCAGGTGGTGGGCGGTTCGGTCGCGCTGGGACCCGCGAAGCCCGAGTCGGGTCTGGATGCGACCTGGGTCAACCGTAGAAGTCGACGACGACGCGGGTCCGGCCGCTGGAGACCCACACGCCTACACCGGCCTGGTGGAAGTACGGGTCCATGATGTTGAAGTAGTGGCCGCAGCGGCACCAGTACTCATTCTGGAAGTAGATCTCGATCGAGATCATCCCGCCGGCGCGTGGGTTGCCCGGCGAGGCTATGTTCTCGCCCCACGAAGCGCCGGGGAAGCCGGCCGCCGCCAGCCTCGAGTGCGTGGTCGTTCCGTACAGGTAGTGAGTCAGGACGCCCAGGTCGGCCAGGGCCTTGGCGTACGGCCGCGACACCTTGTTGGAGATCGCGACGCTGTAGGCCAGGGCGGCCCTGGCCGGAAGCGTGTGATGCGTCTGGGTTGAGCAGGAACCGCTCGAGGTCACCCAGCCGCCCGTCCGCGTGCAGTTCATCAGGCTCAGGTAGTAGAGCTCCGCGTCGTGCCACGGGCTGGAGGATGAGGCAACACCTCCCGTCCACGGGATCTTCGTCCCGCCGGAGGCATAGATGCGCGACCTGGGCGCGGAGACGGTGAACATGGTTCCGACCGCCGCGGCCATGGGCTCTCCGCCCGCCGAGCGCGCCGCCAGACCGACCCGGACCGAGATCCGGGAGCCCGGCAGGAAGGAATGCCTCGGCGCGAAGACCATGGTCGTGCCGTCGTCCGTCCAGGTGATGGAACCGGTCACGGCCCGGCTGTTGGCCAGCACCGTCAGGGCTGAGGCCGTGGCCTTCTGGTCCATCGCCACCGAGAACTGGACCGAGATCGGCTGGTTCGTGTCGTAGACGACGGCCTGTTCCTGGGGTGTGATCTTGACCACCGCCGGGGTCTGGAGCGTAGTCACCGTCAGCGTGGTCACCGGCTGGAGCGACGCCCCGGCGGAGTCGGTCCCGCCGTCGTTCAGGACGACCTGGTAGGCGGTGTTGGTCAGGAGAGCGTTCTTCGGCGTGATGGTGAAGACCTGCGAGGCCTCGTCCGTGGGATCGTCCCCGGTGATCGACACGGGGGTCGGCGGGTTCAGGTACAGGCGCAGGATGACCGTGGCGAGCTTGACGGGCCTGGTGAAAGTGATCTGGAAGGCTGTGCTCGGCGCGGCGAGCCCGCCCACCAGCTTCGTGGCCGTGATCCTGCCGGACGTCTGCGCGCCGGACTCGAACGACGCGTAGATGGGCTGGGCCAGGCCCAGGCCCGACTGGTCTGTGGCGCTGCCGGAGATGTCGACCGTGTACAGCGTGTGGGGCTGCCAGTACGGGTCCGGCGCAAGAGAGAGGACCTGGCCCGTGGCATTCCACAGGAGATTCACATCGATCTGCGGCGTGATGGTGAGGGCCGCCGCGACCGTGCCCTCGTTCATCGGCCGGGTGAACTGGACCTTGAACGGCACGTCAAGCGGCAAGCTGCTGTCTTCCGCCAGGGCTTGCCCCTGGGGGACGAGCGGGGCGAAGGTGGGAACGGCCTGAGCCGCGACCGGTTTGGCCGGCAGGCCGACCAGCAGCCCGGCGACGAGAACGGCCACCGGGCCGGCGAACAGCCCAAGCTTCGCCGCGGAAGAACCGCGCAGCCGCGAGACGGCGAGGCCGAAGCCGCGAACCGAAAGCCCAAGCACGGCGGCCGCGGTATTGCGCAATCTGCCGGTCTCCTCTTCGGGGATCGCGATCCCAGGCGGGTGAGGCCGGGGCAGCGTAGCACCGCCTCGCCGAGACAGGCAAATCCAGGGCGGATCGATCGCCCCTGGCCCGGCGAGATTCGAGCGGGCCGGCGCGTGGAGGTGGGTTGGGGTGGCCTGCGGGGGTCGAACCCGCAACCTGCGGATCCACAGTCCGCTGCTCTGCCGGTTGAGCTAAGGCCACCATCGCCGTCCGGAGGGCGCAGCCCTTTCGGGCGCGCTGCCAATCGGGGCGAGCGGGAGTATAGCGGCTGCGCGCCGCGAGCGGCAAAAGGTCCGCGGAATCTGGACGTCGTCGCTGCCCGGCGCCGCCGCGCCGGCCTGCTCGGGCTCAGCCGGCGGCCGCCGGAGGAGAGGGTTCGCGACGGCCTTCCCTAAGTTGTCGGCCCGCGGATCGGCCACCTTGAGGCCGGGGAGCGGCTCGTCCGCGCCACCTGCGAGATGCCACGAACAATCGGTACATAGAGCGCACCCGGGTGTGGTACCTCCTGACCAGCCTCGTCGGGACCAGCGGGGTGGAGCCGAGACGGCACCCCGGCCCTACTTTGTTCAGGTCAAAGGCCAGTAGGGAACAGGTCGCCGAACATGCTGGGCAACACAACCCTCCTTACCTCAGCCCCGCGTCGCTCCAGGCACAGGCTGCGAATCGCGAGCCTCGCCTTCGTCCTCAGCGCCGCCGCCCTGGCCGCCACGGCCGGCTCGGTGCTGGCCTGGAGTCCCTCCTCCTTCAGCACCGCCGACGAGCAACTCCTCTTCTCCCTCACCAACCAGGACCGCGCCTCGGCCGGACTCAACGCGCTGGTGAATGACTCGTACCTCCACAAAGAGGCCGAGTGGCGAGCCCAGGACATGGGCGTCCGGGATTACTTCTCCCACGAGATCCCGCCGAGCAACAACATGGTCTTCACCTACATGCAGGCCGACGGCTACTGCTTCAAGGTGGCCGGCGAGAACATCGGCCTCAGCTCGTACGGAGACGACGTCGCCACGGCCGAGATCGAGACAGCCTTCATGGCGTCGCCGCCGCATCGGGCCAACATTCTCGGGACATGGGTACGCATGGGAGTAGGCGCCTACAAGGCGGCCGATGGGCGGAAGCTGTACGACGTCCTCTTCTCGATCCCGTGCGGTGCGGCCGCGCCGAAGCCGACTCCGGTTCCGACCCCCAAGCCGATCGCCACCTCGAAGCCTGCTTCCACGCGGGCGCCGACGGCGAAGCCGACTCCGCACCCGGTGACGACATACGGGGCCTCCCCCTCCTCGATCGCGACCGGCTCCCTGGCTCCTACGGACACGCCCGCCCCGACGCAGGCGCCCAGCCCGACCGCCTCTCCCTCTCCGGTTCCGGCCTCGCCGAGCCCGCTGCCCAGCGCTACCCCCGCCACTGCGCCGGACGGGAGCGAGACCGGCAGGATCCAGTCCTTCGCCCAGGTGACGAGCTTGCGGGTTCACGAGAACGCGACCTCGCAGGGCCCGTTCGACTCGCTCTTCCAGGTCCTCTTCGGCGGCCTGTTCGGCTGGTAAGCCCCGTCGCCAGGCTCTCGGGAACGCTCCGCGGGGGCCTTCGCGGGCGGCCGCCAGCCGTGGGTGCTGATCCGAGCGACCCGACGTTCGCGGGGATTCTCGCGTACCGATCGCGCCGCACGGCGGCCCCGGTCGGCCTGCCGTCCCGTCGATTGGCTACACTGCGCGTGTGTCAAGCCAGCCACCGGTCAATCAAACAGGCGATCCCGGGGTTGCGATGCCCCCCGCCGGCCGCCCGTATTCCAATAGGGCGATCCTCGAAGCCCGCAACCTGACCAAGCGTTACCGGCTCGGCAGCCGCGACGTCGACGCTCTTCGAGGCGTTTCGCTGAGGGTACGGCGGGGCGAGTTCGTGGCCCTGATGGGGCCATCCGGCTCGGGCAAGAGCACGCTGCTTCAGCTCCTCGGCGGGCTGGACCGGCCGACCAGCGGCGAGGTCGTGCTCGACGGAGAGGTGATCAGCCGCCTTACCGATGCCCAGGCCACCCGTCTTCGGCGGGAGAAGACCGGCTTCGTCTTCCAGTTCTTCAACCTGATCCCGCTGCTCGACGTCTACGAGAACGTGGCCCTGCAGTTCACGATCGCCGGCGTCGATCCGCGCCACGGCGACGCGGCCGCGCGCATCCACGAGGTTCTCGAGCTGGTTGATCTGCTCGGCCGCGAACGGAACCGGCCCGATCAGCTGTCCGCCGGGGAGCAACAGCGAGTCGCGCTCGCGCGCGCCCTGGTTGGTCGACCGGCGCTCCTGCTGGCCGACGAGCCGACCGGCAACCTCGACTACGCCTCCGGCGGGGAGATCCTCGACGAGCTCTGGCGCTCGTGCGACGAGCTCGGCCAGACCATCGTGCTGGTCACCCACGAAGCTCGCGCCGCGGCGCATGCCGACCGGGTACTGGTGGTCGGCGACGGACGCATCCGGGACGAGATCGAGCTCGGACGGCGGCGCAACCGTGACGCCGGTCCGCTGATAGCCCGTCTCGCTCAACTGGGGCTCTAGCCGGTGCGGCGCATCTCGTCGCTGGCCTGGCGGAGCCTGGGCGCACGCAAGATGCGCAGTTTCCTGACGACGGCCGGCATAGCTCTCGGCGTGGCCGTTCTTTTCGCGTCGCTTTCGGCGGGTGCGACGATGGATGCCGCGGTCGATCGGGCCGCCGCGGACGAGATGGGCCACGCCGACCTGCGCGTCGAGGCTTTCCAGGAGCAGGGACTGACGCCGGACACCGTCGCCGTCATCGAGCGAGCCCCGGGTGTTGACGTCGCGGCACCGGCCCTGGAGCGCATGACCTACCTCTCCGCCAGCCTGAAGCAGACCCCCACGACGAAGCTGCCTCCGCCGGTGACCGTTCTCGGCATCGACCCGGTCCTGGAGCCGCAGCTCCACGACATGCCCCTGGCGTCCGGCCGGCTGCTGAGCGCCGCCGACACGCAATCCGCCCTCGTCACGCAGACCCTGGCCGGCCAGGAAGGTTACCGGGTGGGGGACTCGATATCTCTGAACGGGACCATCGCCGCCGGGCCGCAGGCATACAAGATCGTCGGCATCGTGAGCGGCGACGGGCCGCTGCCCGAGGCCGCCGGCCGCCTCGTGTACCTGCCCCTGGCGTCGGCCCAGACGCTGTTCGGGACGACCAGCGTGACCCGCGTAGACGTCACCGTCACGGCCGGCACATCGGTCGATGAGCTGATCGGCGAGCTCGACGTCAGCATCACCACGCAGCCCTACCTGCTGTCGCGGACCGCCGACCTTGCCGCCTCGCTCCGCGGCGAGATGGCCGACTTCAGCAGCGCCCTGCTCCTGGTGGCGGCCGTGGTTCTCTTCGCCGGAGCCTTCCTGATCTTCAACACGCTGTCGATGACCGTGGCCGAGCGGACTCGGGACGTCGGGCTGTTGCGCGCCGCCGGGACGACCCGTTCTCAGGTGATGGGTCTCGTCCTGCTCCAGGCATTCGCCATCGGGATTGCAGGGTCGCTGGTCGGCATCGCCGCGGGAATAGGCCTGGCGGCGTTGACTCTATCGTGGGTCGGCTCGTCCGGGCCGATCACGCTCTCGGCCCCGTCGCTCTCGGCCGGGTCGATCGGCATGGCCCTCGCGATCGGCGTCGCGCTTACGCTGGCGGCGTCGCTCGAGCCCGCCTGGCGAGCCGGCCGCATTCCGCCGGTTGAGGCGCTGCGGCGCGGTCCCATCGGCGCGGCCGCCGGGGCGGCCAGGCTGCGCTGGCTGGTCGTAGTCTTCGGGGTCCTGGCCATCGCGGCGCTGGCCGTGTGGCCCAATGGCTCCGCCGGCGCGGGCCTTGCCTCCATCGCCACGGGAGGAGGGTCGGGCGCGTGGGGACCGCTGGTCATATACGGCCTGCTCCTGCTGACCGTCCTGGTCCTTCCGTGGGTGCTGGGACCGCTGGTCAGGGTGAGCGGGCTGCCGTTTCGCATTTTCCGCAATGAAGAGCGGCTGGCGCGCAGTTCGATGTCGCGCGATCGCAGCCGTACGGCTCTGACTCTCGGCGCCCTGGTGGTCGGCGTGGCGATGGTCGTCGCCCTGGCGACGGCGGCCCAGGATGTCCGGACCATCGGTTCGAGCTGGCTGACCGAGACGCTCCCCGGCAGCGAGCTGCTGACTTCGATCCGGCCGCTCTCCCTGACCGACCCGATTCGAGAACAGCTGGCCGAAACGCCCGGCGTGAAGTCCGTGTCGCCCGTCGGCCTCTTCGGAGTGCCGTACGTCTTCACCTCGCAGAACGGCGGCCGAACCGAGAAGTCGGTCGTACGCCAGGAGGCGGCCGCGATCTCCGGACGGGACTACCTGGCCGACGGCCGGTTGAACTTCGTGTCGGGCAATCGGACCGCCGCGCTGGATGCCCTGGACGCGGGCGGCTCCGTGATCGTGCCGCAGTCCTTCGCCGATCAGGAAGACATCAGCACCGGCGACACGCTCGACTTCGCGACCGGCGCCACGCTCACGCAGCTGCGCGTCGTCGGCATAGTCGCCCACTCGATCCCGAGCGGCGCGCAGGAGGCGATCCTGATCGGCTGGTCCGACGCGCTGGCGGAGTTCGGCGTCACCGGTGCCGACTTCTACGCGGTCAGGTACGATCCCGGCCGCGAAGCGACGGCTCAGCCGGCGCTGGACGCAGCGGCGACCTCCTACGCCCTCGAGCCCAACCAGCTGGATCGCGTCTCCGGCACGGTGGGCGATGCCCTCGATCGCATCTTCAAGCTGCTCGACGCCCTGTCGCTGATCGCGGTTCTCGTCGCCGGCCTGGGCATGGTCAACACCTTCTCGATGAGTGTGCTCGAGCGCGTTCGCGAGATCGGCGTGCTGCGCGCGACCGGCATGACGAGCCGCCAGGTGTGGGGCATGGTGGTCATCGAGGCTGGCATGCTGGGCCTCGTGGGCGCGATCGTCGGGGCCGCCATCGGGCTGCTCGTGGGCGCCATGCTGGTGGCCTGGTCCAGCGCGGGGTTCGGCTTCGTCTTCGATCCGCCGTGGCCGTCGATCCTTCTGGCCGCATGCTTCGGTTTCCTGATCAGTCTCATCGCCTCGATCTACCCGGCCGGTGTGGCCAGCCGGGTCTCGATCGTTCGGGCTCTCCAGCACGAGTAGCGACGGAATGCGAGTCTTTCGCATTCCGTCCGTGTATCTGCTCCTGTTTGCTACACTCGACGCACCGGGCCAGGAGAAGGGCACCGGTTGTGACAGCGCCGCAGCCGCGCCGCAGAAGGATCAACGACGCATGCTCGCGACCCACCAGATGAATCGCCTCCCGGCCGCCGAACGCGGCATCACCATCGGAGACTTTCTCGTTCCGATCAGGATCGGCGAGCACATCAGCGCGCGCCTCCGGCACATCGCCCTGATCTGCGTCGGCGCCGCGTTCATCGCCCTGACCGCGAACGTGACGTTGTGGCTGCCCAACAACCCGATTCCGATCACCGGCCAGACCCTCTCGGTACTGGTGGTCGGGGGCGCCCTCGGTCTTCGCCGGGGCGTGCTCTCGGTGGCGCTGTACCTGGTCCTGGGCCTCTTCCTGCCCGTGTACGCGGGCCAGGCCCACGGCATCAGCACGATCTTGAGCGTCGGCTCGGCAGGCGTCGTCCTGGGGGCCAGGGGCGGCTATCTCGTCGGCTTCCTCGTCGCCGGCGCCCTCGTCGGGTGGCTGGCGGAGATGGGCTGGGACCGCCGCATGCCCGGCGCGATCGCGGCGATGATCGTCGGCGAGGTCGCCATATACGCGATCGGCGTGCCGTGGCTCGCGATCGCCGCGAAGATGTCGCCCGAGACGGCGATCCAGACGGGTTTCCTGCCGTTCGTTCTCGGAGATGCCATCAAGCTCGCCATCGCGGCCGGGATCTTCCCGTTTGCCTGGTGGCTGGTAGGGCGGCGGGCCACCGAGCGCTGAATCGCCCGGGCCCGTGCCGTGCTGGACACGCGCCGGGCGGGACCGGCGCCGCGTCTGTGCAGCCCGCCAGGGCCTCGCGGCCGGTCGAACCCGCGTCGGGCGGGACCCACGCCGGGCGGGCGGCGGCCGATCGAACACGCGCCGGGCGGGATCGGCGCCGCGTCTGTGCAGCCGGTCAGGGCCTCGCGGCCGGTCGAACCCGCGCCGGGCGGGACCCACGCCGGGCGGGCGGCGGCCGATCGAACACGCGCCGGGCGGGATCGGCGCCGCGTCTGTGCAGCCGGTCAGGGCCTCGCGGCCGATCATCTCGTCCTTGCCCGTGCTTCCACTCCACGCTCCTGTCGGTGCTGCCCATTGAGGTGCCTGGCTCCGTCGGGATCGAGCCGCGTTTGCCTGTACCACCCCGGGGAGTGCAATAGGAGTCAGGGGCGCGTGTCGCCCGGCCGGGACTGGTATGGGCTCTGGCTGAATGACCGTGGTGTGGTCCGAGATAGACACAAACGGCTATCGCGGGGCACTGCGCCCGCCGCGACCGACCGAGCTGCCCCGGCGCCGGCCGCAGCGCCTGCCGCGACCGACCGAGCTGCCCCGGCACCGGCCGCGACCGACCGAGCTGCCCCGGCACCGGCCGCGGCACCGGCCATAGCACTCCCCGGAGGAGTAGAAGGAGATTGCGGTTCCGAGGCGCTCGCTAACCCCAGGCTCGTGTGCATGCCGCCAGGAAGCAAGCATGGCGATCCGATGTGATCCCGCGGTCAGCACGACCTGCCGGCAGGGCGTCGTCCCCTCAGAAGGTCGCCCACTCGTCGGGGGCCAGTTCTCCGACGCCGAATAGCTTGAGGCATGGTTCGAGGTCCTCGATCGCGACCGGGACGAGGTCTCGGTTCCAGGTCCCCCGAATGCATCTCACCTTGATCTCCAGTTCGCGCCTGCCCTCGATTACGTAGATCTCGTCGCCGCTGACTCGATAGCCCAGCTTCTCCGAGACGCGCGCGGACGCGGCGTTGCCGGCTATGTAGCCCGACTCAGCGGCCTCGGCGCCGAGTCCTTCGAAGGCCAGCGCGAGGGCCGCGGCCCGAGCTTCGGTACCGAGCCCCCGCCCCTGGAACTCGCGTCCGAGCCAGCTGCCGGAATTGATGACGCGTCTGATCGCGAAGTCTCGGGCCATTACCTCCTGGATCCCGATGGCGCGACCCTCATGGGTGACGGCGAGCCCGAGGGACCAGGCAGTCGGGCTCCATCGACCGCGCTCGGCCCACCAGTGGAGCAGGAACTGGCGCTCGAAGGCAGGGGAAGGAAGCTTGTGCCAGGGCAAGAGGAAGACGGTCCGGTCCTCGTCGACGATGCCGGTCCGAGCTACACGAGCCAACTCGAGCAGGTCGTCGTCTGTCGGCAGGCGCAGCTCCAGTGCGTCTGATTTGCAGATCGAACAGCGGCCAGGGATGGGCGGGCATGCGCCCAGCTTAGACGAGCCAATCGGCGATCGTCCGGCGCCTTCGGGCACCTCAACCTGCGTCGGCGACGTGTACCGGGTGGTCGAGCACATCTCCTCGCCCGACACGCGGCTACCTGCCCGCCGGCTTCTCCGCGCGCGGCTACTGGGCCGACCGATGGCTTCCCGCCCGACACGCGGCTACCTGCCCGCCGGCTTCTCCGCGGGCGGCGGCTACCTGCCCGACGCGCGGCTCCTCGCCCGACACGCGGCTGCCTGCCCGCCGGCTTCTCCGCGGGCGGCGGCTACTGGGCCGACCGATGGCTCCCCGCCCGACACGCGGCTACCTGCCCGACGCGAGGTTTCCCGCCCGACACGCGGCTACCTGCCCGACACGCGGCTACCTGCCCGACGCGAAGCTTCTCGCCCGACGCGCGGCCTCTCTAGGCCGACTTGCGGCGCCGGACCGGCGCGACCTCTTCCGGTTCCTCCTCGGCGACCGGCTTGGCCGCGGCCGCCTTGCGAGCCGGCCTGGTTTCGGCCGCGATCATCGGCTGCGGGGCGGCAGCACGCACGGCCTTTGCCGCGGCGACGCTCGCTTCCAGGGCCGCCATCAGATCGGTCACTCCCGCCGCCGGGGCCGCGACCGGCTCGGCGATCTCAGCGCCCGCGGCCTTGGCCTGGACGATGCCGAGGAGGGCTTCCCGGTACTCGTCGCGGTGGACGGCCGGATCGAACTCGCCGGCCATGGCGTCGATGAGTTGCGCGGCCATGGCTCGCTCGGCCGGCTTGATCTCGACATCCGACTCGGGCAGCTGCAGCTCGCCGATGCCCCGGACTTCGTCAGGCCAGTAGAGCGTCGACAGCAGCAGGGTCGAGGAGAAGGGGTCGATCGCGGCCAGCTGCTCGCGGTCCCTTAGCACGATCTTGGCGATCGCCCGGAGGCCTCGTTCGGCCAGCACCTGCTTCAGGAGGTAGAAGGCCTTGCGGGCGATTGGCTCGGGCTCCAGGTAGTAGGCCTGCTTGACGAAGCGTGTCTCTTCCGCGGCGGATTCGACCGGCACGAACTGCTCGATCTCGATCGATCGGACCGTCTTGAGTGGCACCGCCGCGAGATCCTCATCCGTGACCACGACGTACTGGCCCGGCGCCACCTCGTAGCCCCGCACGGTGTCGCCGCGTTCGATGTAGACCTCCTCGGTGGGGCAGTAGGTCTTCATCTGGATGCGGCCGCCACAGTCGGCGTGGAGCATGTTGAAGCCGACGCCCTTTGATTCCGTGGCCAGGTAGAGCTTCACCGGAATGGTGACCAGGCCGAACTGGATGGCCCCCTTCCACATCGAACGCGCCATTGGGCTACCTCGCGGAACGCGAACCCTCTCGGTGGGCCCGCGGAGCGCGAGCATAGCGCGGCTTTCGGCGCTGTCCAGAGGGCGGCGCACGTGTTCCGCACCGCCGCCCGGCAGGCGGCCTCAGGGCGGATCCACCAGCGAAGTCGCGGCCTCAACCCGGAAGCGGGAGCGTGGCGGTGACCGCGGAGCGGGTCCCAGTCATGGTTTCGGGGCTGACCTCAGGAAGCGGGCGCCCGGCGGGCGGGCCGGACGCGCGGTCCGCACCCGAGGCCGCGGGCCCGACAGCCGGAAGCGGGCGCCCGGCCGGCGCCGGTGGAGCGGCCGGTCACCGGTGAGAGCAACGAGAGCCGGCGGCTGCCATGGAGCGGCCGTCCGACCGGCAACTGCCTCAGCGCGGGCGCAGCTCGGCTTCCGCTTCCGCGACGCGGGCCAGGATGCCGTCGCGTAGGCGGTCGAGGCCGGCATACACCTCCCTGGCGCTCGTGCCGATGGAGGTGAGGGTCATCTTCAGCGCGCGCAGTGTGTCCAGCTGCTCGCGAACGCCCTTTAGGGCCTCGGTTACGGCCGCCGCGTCGACCTCCACGTCGTGGCTTCGCAACGTCTGGAGGGCAAGCAGCCGGGCCAGCCGAACCGCCGCCTCGAGCGTGGCGGGATCCGGGGCGGCTGGATCCACGACGCAGTAGACGTCGCCGGCGCGCATGTCGAATGGGGCTATGCCGGCCGGGGCGTGGGCCGGTGTGAACACGACGAGCGCTACGGCCGCGTCGCGGTTCGTCCTGGCTTCGCGAAGTTCATCCCGCATCGCCCGGCCCGAGACGTAGCGGTCCTTGCACTCGACGACGATCCGCAGCTCGGCGCCGGCCGTGACCTCGGCGTTGAGGGTGAGAACGAAGTCCCCCTTCTTGGAGCCGATCAGGGCGCCGGTCTCGGTGCCGATGCGCTCCAGCGCGTCTCCGGAACCGCGCGCTACGTCGCCTAGCAGGCCTTCGATGAGACCTTCGAAATCTCCGCCCTTGGCGGTCGACTTGGCCCGCTCGCCGGCCCTGGCGGTCGCTGCCGCCTCCAGGGCGGAGAGCCGCTCGTTCAGCCTGGCAAAACCGTCAGTCATCTCGACCCGGAACTGGTGCAGCGGCGACCCGAGGCGCGTCGGATCGAGCAGCTGAGCCAGCCGCGACGCGTCGCCGTCGAAGTAGGAGCCCAGAAGGAGCTTCATCCGGCCGATGGCGCTATCGCGCTTGGCCTCGTCGAACAGGTCGTCGACGAAACCTCGCAGCTGGCCCTTGTCCCCGAGGAACCTCTCCAGCGTCCGCGGCAGGCGGCCGTCGCCGTCGGCGAAGTTCTGGCGGAGCATGGTGTCGAGAGCCGTCGCGGCCCGCTCGTTGGCCGCCTCCGTCTGCCGCAGCAGGCCCTGGAACTCGGCTCGAACCGCATCCACGTTCACGGTGACGCCGACGCTCTGGATGGCCGTCAGTCCGATCCGAAGGGCGCGCTCAATGAGCTCGGCCCGCTCCTCGGCCGGTCGGCCGCCGACGAAGGCGACCAGGGCCGAGTCGTCCAGGACCAGGCGCTCGACTACCAGCCGGTCCGGCTCGACCCGGACGTTCGACTGGCGGGTGGAAGTCGATGGGAGAGGGACCAATCGGGCGGTTTCCATGCTCCCAGACTGGGGCAGGCTTGTGACAGCTGTATGGCACAGGTCATGGCCTCAAGTGAGATTCGAGCTTCCGGCGTCGGGAATGGCCCCCTCGCCGCCGCTGCCGACGCCGCGCGGTCGAGCCCGGTGAGGTTCGATTCGCCGGCGTCGGGAATGGCCCCCTCGCCGCCGCTGCCGTCGCCGCTCAGTCGAGCCCCGGTGCCCTGTCCTCACCGCCGGCTCAGGTAGTCGTGCCAGAAGAGTCGAGCGGCAACCGACCGCCACGGCCGCCACTCTTCGGCGAGCACCTCCATCCGGGCGGGGTCGGGCCGGCGCGCCAGGCCCTTGACTCGACCGACGGCCTCCGCCAGGGCCAGGTCCGCGGCAGGCCAGACGTCCGGACGGCGCAGGGCCATCAGCAGGTAGATCGAGGCGGACCAAGGCCCGATGCCGTTCACGGCCACCAGCGTGCGAAGGACGTCGTCGTCGGGCAGGCCGGCCAGGCCCGTCAGGTCGAGCGCCCCCGACAGGATCGCCCGCGCCAGGTCCCGAACGTAGCGCGCCTTCTGCCGGCTGAAGCCGATGACGAGCAGCCCGGCGTCGTCGAGCTCGAGGAATCGGCCGGGCGTCACCTCGCCCGCGGCAGCCTGGAGTCGATCGAAGGCGGCCTTCGCCGAGGCGAGCGAGACCTGCTGCTCCAGGATGATGTGCGTGAGGGTCGCGAAGCCCTCCGGCCGATCCCACAGAGGCGGCGGTCCGAACCTCTCGACGACCGCGCCCAGGTCGGGATCCCGGTCGGCGAGCTCGCGGACAGCGATGGCGAGCGATTCCTGGGTGAGTGGCGGGCCGACTGCCATAGGCTCCGGACGATAGCGCAACGAAGGCCCGCGCCAGCGGGCGATCCTGCGACCTCAACTTTCACGTAAACGGCAAGGTTGCGGTAGCATCTTCCGGTGAACGAAGTGAAGGATCGGCCGGGGCCAGGCGCCAGGCTTCTGAGAATCCACGAGGCCGCGGCGGAGACCGGCTTGACGACCCGCTCCGTGCGGTACTACGAGGAGATGGGCCTCCTCCGGCCTGCCGCCCGATCGGAGGGCGACTACCGTCTATACGACGAGTCCGACCTCGAACGGCTGCGCTCCATCAAGGGTCTGCGCGACGACGCCGGCTTCTCGCTGGCGGAGATATCCCGGCTTCTCGAGGACGAAGTGGCGCGGGAACGTGACCACGCCGCCTACCATGCCACGGCCGATCCCGTCGAGCGGCTCCGGCTCCTGCGTGAACGCGTCGCCAGTTTCGAACGCCAGGCGGGGACGCTGCGGACCAAGATCGCGCGACTCCAGGCCATGGTCGACGAGACCGAGGAACGCCGCCGGCTCAGCCTGGCCAGGATGGCCGAGATCGAAACAGCCGCCGCCGCGGCCGAGCCCGGAGATACCGATACACCATGACCTCAGTTCGCCACCCGATCGACCCGACCGCGCCCAGCTACCGCTGGTGGGTTCTTGCCGTGACCAGCGTGGGCGCGCTGATGGCGTCGCTGACGTCGGGAACCCTGATCATCGCCCTGCCCGAGATCCTGCGCGATCTCCACACCGACATCTTCAGCCTGCTCTGGATCGTCGTCGGCTACACCCTCGTCGCCACCGTCCTCGTCCTGAACGCCGGACGGGTGGCCGACATGGTCGGCCGGGCGCGTTCCTACACGCTTGGCTTCGTGATCTTCACCGTGGCCTCGATCCTTTGCGCCGTCGCCCCGGACGCGACCCAGCTGATCGCGTGGCGACTCGTCCAGGGAGTCGGAGGGGCCCTGCTGATGGCCAACGCCACCGCCCTGGTGACGGACGCCTTCCCCCGCCCCGAGCTCGGCCGCGCCCTTGGCATCAACGCCATGGTCCTGGGTGCGGGTGCCATCCTGGGCCCGATCCTCGGCGGCTGGCTGACCGGCTTCGGGTGGCGGACCGTCTTCTGGTTCAACGTCCCGATCGGGCTCGTCGGGGTGCTGGGGGCCGGCATCGTACTGGTCGAGCAGTCGCGCCGGGACCGCCACGTCGAGATCGACTGGGTCGGCTCGGTGCTCTACTTCGTCGGCTTGATGGGCCTGATGATCGCCCTGGCGTTCGGCGGCGTCTACGGCTGGACGACATGGTGGGTGATCGCCGGGTTCATCGCCTTCATCGTGGCCGCGCCCTTCTTCCTGTGGGTCGAGGCCCACCACCATGCCCCGCTTCTCGACCTGACTCTGTTCCAGGACCGGCTCTTCGCCATGGGCAACCTGACCGGCTTCCTCAACGCCATCGCCCGAAACGGCGTCCTGTTCCTGCTGGTCTTCTACCTGCAGGGGGCGCGGGGCGAGGATCCGGTCACCGCCGGCCTGATGCTGGCGCCGCTGGCGATCGGGCTCGTGATTCTGTCGCCGATCAGCGGCGTGCTGGCGGATCGTTACGGCTCGCGCGCGCTCGCCACGGGCGGGATGGTGATCACGGCGGTCGGCCTGGCCGGCCTGATGACGCTCCAGGTCGACACGCCCTACTGGCAGCTCGCCGCGTGGCAACTGGTGATCGGAGCGGGCTCGGGCATCTTCAACTCGCCCAACACCAGTGCCGTGATGGGCGTCGTCCCGCCGGCCAAGCGGGGCGTCGGGGCGGGCACGCGCATGATGCTGATGCAGTCCGGCTTCGTCGTCTCGATCGCCCTGGCGATCGGCCTCGTCTCGGCCTCGATGAACCCTAAGGTCCTCCTGGCCGTCTTCTCCGGCACGCAGATCGGCGGCCAGGGGATCAGCGTCACGCCGTTCATCAATGCCCTCCACCTGGCCTTCCTCGTCGGCGTCGTGGCCAGCCTGCTCGGAGCCGCCGCGTCGCTCATGCGCGGCGAACATCGCTCCTTCGAGGCGGGCGAGGAGGACCGGACCGCTCTCGGGAGCGAGGGCGCCAGGTGATCCTCGGTGGGCGGGTCAGGTTCGCGGCTGCCGGCCGGGCCCTGCGCCACCGCAACTTCCGCTTCTTCTTCTTCGGCCAGTTGGTTTCAGTCACCGGGACCTGGATGCAGAGCCTGGCCCAGGCCTGGCTCATGGTGACGCTGGTCGGGCCGAACCAGGCCATCGTCTACCTCGGCCTGCTGGGGGCGGTTCAATTCCTGCCGGTGCTGGTGCTGGGCCTCTTCGGCGGGATCATCGCCGATGTCTGGCCGAAACGGACGACGGTCATCGGAACCCAGACCGCGGCCGGCCTGCTTGCCCTCGTCCTCGGCGGGCTCGTCTATTTCCACGTTGTCGTGGTCTGGCACGTGTTCGTCCTGGCCTTCCTGCTGGGGCTGGTCAACGCCGTCGACAATCCCACCCGCCAGTCGTTCGTGGTCGAGATGGTGGGCTCGGAGGACGTCGCCAACGCGGTGGCCCTGAACTCGGCCGTCTTCAACGGGGCGCGCATCGTAGGGCCGGCCATCGGCGGCGTCCTGATCGCCCTCCTCGGCACGGCGCTGTGCTTCATCCTCAACGGGCTCAGCTACGGTGCCGTGGTCATCGGTCTGCTGGCGATGCGCGATAGCGAGCTGAGGCCGGCCCCACGACTGGCCGTGCCCCGGAGCGTGACCGCTGTCCGGGACAACCTGGGCGAAGGCCTGCGATACGTCTGGAACACGCCCGTCGTGCTGCTGGCGATCGCGGTCATCGCGTTCGTCTCCACTTTCGGTATGAACTTCAACGTGGTCCTGCCCGTGATCGCCGCCAGCGTCCTGAAGGTTGGACCCGATGGATTCGGCGTCCTCTACGCCTCGATGGGAGCGGGTGCTCTCCTGGCCGCGGTGTCGGTCGCGATGCTGCAGCGGCCGCACGTCCGGGTGCTCATCGGCGGCGGGATGGTCCTCGGAATCGCCGAATTCGTACTCGCGGCCACGACTTCATACCCGGTGGCGCTGGTGGCCGTCTTCTTCGCCGGCGTCGGCGTCATCGCGACCTCGGTGAGCGCCAACACGCTGATCCAGATCACCGTCCCCGGCCCGCTCAGGGGCCGGGTCATGAGTGTCTACACCACCGTCTTCACCGGCTCGACCCCGATCGGCAACGGGCTGACGGGCGGCGTCGGCGGCCTGTGGGGGACCCCGGCGGCCCTCGTCATGAACGGCGCGATTGCCTTCGGCGCGGAGGCCGTCGCGGCGGTGGCCGTGCTGCGGGGCCGGGTGCCCGGGATCGGCCGCGGCAAACGCGGCGCCTCTGAGGAGACCGCAGGCCCGGGGTCGAGCCGGGCCGAGATTCCGTTGACCCGCTAGCGTCCCGTTGGGCGGACCAGCTCGAGGGCGTAGCCGATCAGATCGATCCCGGGCACAGGCGAGAAGTCGAGCCCGGCATCGCGCTCGAAACCGAGCAATTCGTAGAGGTGTTTCGCGGCGGGCATCGACTCGCTCGTGTGGAGGACCACCCGCCGCCGGCCGGCGGCACGGGCCCGCGCGATGCATGCCTCGGTCAGGGCGCGGCCGACGCCGCGGCGTTGGCAGGCCGGATCGACGGCCAGCATGCGGATCCCGGCCTCTGCCTCGCGCAAATCCTCGGAGTAGGGATCGTCGGGTCCGGCGACGTAGGTCACGCCGCCGAGCAGCTCGCCGGCGGACCCGACCGCGACCAGCACGCACGACGTCCCGGCGCGGGAGGCGACGTCCCGGAGCCTCTCGTCGTATGCCTGCTGGTGTGGCATCTCACCGGGCAGCGAGTGGTACGCGGCGACGGTGAGCTCGCCGAGCCCGGCGTACTCCTCGGGACGTACGGGGCGGATGAGTGGCGCCGTTTCGCTGGTGGTCATACCGGCAGCGTAACCCCGCGGCCGGGCGGTCTGCCCGGCGCAGGCGCGGCGTCCCGGCGACCGATGGCACCGGCCGACCCTTGCCGGTCGCGGTCGGGATGCCGCTCAGCCTCACCCTTGTACGGTGAACTCCCGCAGGCCGGCCGCGACGGGACATTCGACTCCCGGTGGGCGATCATGTGGCCGATGGTGGACCATGGCTGACGGACCGCTCCTCGTCTACGGGCCCCGCTCGCTCGAATACGACTTCGGGCCGAGGCACCCGCTCAGCCCAAGGCGTTTCGGCCCGGGGATCGAGCTGCTGCGGGCGGTCGGGGCGGAGCCGGGGCTCGCGCCCGAGCCCGCCGGCGACGCCGAACTGCTGTGGCTTCACGCGGCCGGCTACGTCGACACGGTGCGCCGCTTCTCGGCCGATCCGCGGCACGAACCCGAGGCCGGCATCGGACCGGGCGACGACCCGCCCTTCGCCGGAATGCACGAGGCCGCGGCGAGCGTCGCCGGCGGTTCAATCCGGGCGATCGAGGCGATCCTCAAGGGCGACGCGGAGCACGCTTACCACCCCGGCGGCGGCCTGCACCACGCCATGCGGGCGCGGGCGAGCGGCTTCTGCATATACAACGACGTCGCCCTGGCGATAGCCAGGGCGCGGCGCGACGGCCTGCGCGTCCTGTACGTCGACCTGGACGTCCACCACGGCGACGGTGTCCAGGCGCTGCACTACTCAGATCCCGGCGTGTTGACGATCTCGTTCCACGAGACTGGCCGGTCTTTGTTCCCCGGAACCGGCTTCCCGGCCGAGATGGGGGAGGGGATCGCGGCCGGCACCTCCGTCAACGTTCCGTTCGAGCCGATGACCGGTCCGGAGCCGTGGCTGGCGGCCGTCGAGGCCCTCGTCCCGCCGCTGGCCGCGGCCTTCGGGCCGGATCTGGTGGTCAGCCAGCACGGCGCCGACGGCCACGTCTGGGATCCCCTGGCCAGCCTGTCGCTCACCACGACGGCGATGGGCCGGGCGGCTCGTCTGGTCGACCGTGTCGCACACCGATTTGCCGGCGGACGGTGGCTCGCGACCGGCGGAGGCGGCTACTCCATATACCGGGCCGTGCCGAGGGCCTGGGCGCTGACATGGCTGGCGGGTGCGCACCGCGATGTTCCGGGTCGGTTGCCGGACGAGTGGCTGAGGAGATGGGAGGGCGACGCCGCCCGCTGGGAGGCGGGCCCGATGCCGGACGGCTTCGAGGACGGGCCGGGTCTCCCCGGGGCGAACGAGATCGGCCTGCCGGCGGGTGAGCAGGCGAGGCGGACGCTGGAACTGGTAAGGACCGTCCTGATGCCGGCTCTCCTGAGCGTTGCCGGGAGCCGCGGCTGGTGGCGGTTCGACGCACCCGCGTCGCCGGCGACGATCGGCGCTGCGCCGGCGGCAGAAGCGCCGCCGGCAGCACGACAGGCACCCACGCTGGTCGCGCCGCTGACTCCGGGCGTTCTCGACGGGTTGACCCTGGCGCCGCGCGTGATCCCGCCTGCGATCCCGGCCGTGGCCGCCGGGATCCTGAGCGCCGCGCTCGCCGATGGGGCGGTCGCCGTGGCCGCCGTCAGCGGGGAGTGGCTCGTCGGCGTCGCGCTGGCGGCACCTACTCCGGTCCGGGGCGCGGATCGGCTTGTAGCGCTGGGTGTGGCGCCGGAGTGGCGGCGCCGCGGCCTGGCAACGGCGCTGCTCCGGGCTCTCGTGGAGCTGGAAACCGGCCGAGGCCGGGCGCTGGCGGCGCTCCACACGGTCGCGGAGCGGGACCCGATCGATCCGTTGCCCCGGGCGGTGCGCCGGGGCGTGGCCGAGGAACTCGCCCGGTCAGCCGGGATGGGTCTCGCGGCTGCGCCGCCCGGTATCTCTTCCGTCGACCCGGATGCTCGCCTCGCCGTGGCCAGCCCGGCCGGCGCTCCGGGCGATCTCCAGGCTCGAATCGCGGCCTGGCTCGCCGGCCGCTGACGGGACCTTCCCGCTCCAGCCCGGCGCGCGGGGATCCCGGTCCTCCCGCAGTCGGCTCTCCGGGCTTGCCGGCGACCTGACGGATGACTCACCGCGCCATGGGTGAGGCGCAAACACTAACTAGAGCAGTAATGATTTACGCCCACTTCGCCAAGTTGCCCTAAACAACAAATACTGACTTCCGCGGTATTAAGAGTCCGATCGGACTGGTCCGTTCGGGACCAACGGCATACCGATACAACAGTTACTACATATACATTGCTTTCCATCAAGTTCATTCGGTCGGGCGCTCGGGGATACCGGGGCCGCGGACCGGCAGACAAAGCGGTCAGGCGCTCGGGGTACCGGGGCCGAAGACCGGAAGCGAAAGGTGCAGGGAATAGCGTGGATAGCAAGGATCGTGGGATCTTCATCCTGCGGGCAGGCCTCGGGCTTGGCTTCCTGTTCGCCGGGTTGGACAAGTTCTTCATGTGGGCGAGCGGCACACCGTTCACCTCGGCGGCGTACCTGAAGTTCGGTACGACGGGCGCATGGCTCGGCAGCGCGGCGACCGCCGTCGTGAACCCGACCCACGGCTTCTGGGCCTCACTGGCCAGCAACACCTCGCTTGTCTCGGTCATGGACACGCTCGTCGTCTTCGGTGAGTGCGCCATCGGCATCGCCCTCGTCCTCGGCCTGGCCACCCGCTTCGCCGCCGTCATGGGCACCATCCTCATGGCTCTCCTCTTCGTCTCGAACTGGAGCTTCGCGAACGGCCCGTTCAACGAGCAGTTCATGTACGGCCTCGCCGCCATCGCGATCGTCCTGACCGGCGCCGGCGCCTACGCTCTGGACACCGTCGTGGCCAAGCTGCCGGTCCTCCAGAGGATCCCGGTCGTCAAGTACGCCCTCGGATAAGGCCACCAGGGCCACGGGCAGGGAGAGTCCGTCCCCACAATTCCTCCCTGCACACCGAGACGGCGGGCCGCAAGGCTCGCCGTCTCTCTTTTTGTGCGCGGGAACCGACGCGGGGGGCCGCGGCAGGCGGGAACTGGTCGTCGATGGGCTGAACCGCGCCACTACCCGACGGGAGGCCAGCGGCTCCTTCGGATCCGGCCGGCTCAAGACTGAGTCGTTGTAGTCTTGCGGTGCGCGCGGGGGCGCCGCGCCGACTGGAGGAACCGAGGTGAACTTCAACGTCGTCCTGCCGTTCTGCTCTTCGATGCTCAGCCTGGTCTTCTGCGCTCTGCTGGTCGAACAGTGGCTCGCGCGGCGCCGCTCCTACCAGGCCGTCTGGGCCATCGGCATGCTGTGGTACGGGCTGAGCGCGGGCACCGAGTTCCTGGGTGGAGCCTTCGGCTGGTCCGAACCGCTGTACCGGGCCTGGTATCTGATCGGGGCGATTTGGGTCGCCGGCTGGCTCGGGCTCGGGACCGTCCTCCTGCTGGGCAAGACGCGCTTCGGCTACGCCTTCGCCGGCTCGCTCTTCCTGGCCGGCCTGTTCACGGCGCTGACCCAGGCCAAGTACGACTATGCCGGCAGCGGGGCGGCTCCGGCCGTCTACTTCGCCATCGCGGCCGTCCTGGCGGCGGCCATCGTCGTCGATACGTTCCGCCGCGGCTCGGCCTGGCCTCGACTCGCGGCGGCGGCCATGGTGGTCGGCACGCTTGCCTCGGCGGTGATGATGGCGGTGGTCTCGCTCCCGGCCCCGGGCTGGGTCGTCGACCCTGTCACCCACATCCCGACCGGCGATCTCTTCCCGGGCTATCTGAGGCTGCTGACGCCTTTCTTCAACATCACGGGGGCCTTCGCCCTGGTGCTCGGAGGCGTATACAGCACTTACATCTTCATGCCCAAGCGCCGGGCCATCCGCTACTCGCTGGCTCGAAACCAGTCTCCGGCCAGATATCTCGGCAACCTGCTCGTGGCCCCGGTCGCGATCGTCGTCAACCTGGCCATCTCGATCCCCGGCGCGGTGGCGGCCCTGTTCACCGGCCGCCTCAACAGCCGCGTGCCGGCCACACTGCTCATTGCCGTCGGCGGCCTGATCCCGTCTATCACCAGCGGTTTGAACCGTTTCGGCGACACCAGCGGGTTCTTCGTCGGCGAGCTTCTCGGCGTCGTGTTCCTGTTCGCCGGCTTCCTCGTCTCGATCGAGGTCTTCAGCGAGATCCGGGTGCCCTTCACCGGGATCGTGCTGCGGCGGCGCGCTCCCGACGTGATCGGCTGAGCGGGAAGCAATCCCGGCGGGGCTGATCCGGCCGCGCCGGTCTCCCGGGTCCCGGCGCCTACGCCGCGGCCGCCCACCCGGCACCGCGGCGGCGTCGGCCGGTCGCCCCGGGGCCGCGCCGAGCGGCGGCGCCATGTGGACTAGAACGCATGGTCTAATTCGTCTCGGCTCGATATACTGTGCGCCTCGTGGCCCCTTCGACCGAACCGCGCCCCGGGCGCGGCGACCCGCTGGACGTCTTCGGCCCGCTCGCGGCCGAGTGGTTCCGCTCGGCGTTCGCGGCGCCGACCCCGGCCCAGGTCGGCGGCTGGGCCAGCATCGCGGCCGGGCGCCACACCCTTATCCACGCCCCGACCGGCAGCGGCAAGACGCTCGCGGCCTTCCTCTGGACCCTGGATCGGCTGGCGGGGGAGCAGAGGCCTCGGACGCCGACCGTCCGAGTCCTGTACATCTCGCCGCTCAAGGCCCTCATCTACGACGTCGAGCGCAACCTGCGGGCGCCGCTGGCCGGGATGCGGCTCGCGGCCGAGCGGTTGGGCGAGGCAGCGCCCCGGATCGAGGTCGGCGTCCGCACCGGCGACACGCCGGCGGATGAGCGCCGCCGCCTCGTCCGCAACCCGCCCGACATCCTGATCACCACGCCCGAGTCGCTCTACCTGATCCTGACCAGCCAGGCGTCCGAGATCCTGCGCGGCGTCGAGCACGTCATCGTGGACGAAGTCCACGCTCTCGCCGGCACCAAGCGTGGCGCGCACCTGGCCCTCAGCCTGGAGCGGCTGGAGAAGCTGACGCTCCGACCCCCGCAACGAATCGGTCTCTCGGCCACGCAGCGGCCGGTCGAGACGATCGCCCGCTTCCTCGGCGGCGTCGGGCCGGGCAGGGCAGGGGAGTCGCGCGACGTCGAGATCGTGGATGCCGGCTCTCGCAAGGCCTTGGAGATCAGCGTCCGCGTCCCCGTCGAGGACATGACCAGGCTCGACGAGCTGCCGCCGCCCGGCGACGGTCCCGCCGGCCCGACCGGAGGCCCGGAGGCCCGTCACAGCATCTGGCCGGCGATCCACCCCCAGATCCTGGAGTTGATCCGCGAGCACCACTCCACGATCGTGTTCTGCAACTCGCGGCGGCTGGCCGAACGGCTGGCCAACAAGCTCAACGAGCTGGCCGGAGAAGAGCTGGTCCGGGCCCACCACGGGTCGCTCGCTCGCGAACAGCGCGTAGCGATCGAGGAGGCCCTCAAGGCGGGCCGGCTGCCGGCCATAGTCGCGACCAGCTCGCTGGAGCTGGGCATCGACATGGGCGCGGTCGACCTGGTGATCCAGGTGGAGTCGCCCGCCAGCGTCGCGAGCGGTCTGCAACGCGTCGGTAGGGCGGGCCACCAGGTCGGCGAGCCGAGCCGCGGCATCTTCTTCCCGAAGTACCGCGGCGACCTGCTGGAGACCGCCGTGGTGACCGCCCGGATGCACGAAGGGGCGATCGAGGAGACCAGGCTGCCGCGCAACCCTCTCGACGTTCTGGCCCAGCAGATCGTGGCCATGACGGTCCGCGAGGGGTGGGCAGACCACGAACTCTTCGAGACCGTGCGGCGGGCTGCTCCCTACGAGAGCCTGACGCGAGATGCCTTCGAAGCGGTCCTGGGCATGCTGGCGGGCGGGTATCCCTCCGACGAGTTCGCGGAGCTGAAGGCGCGGGTCGTTTGGAATCGCGAGACGGGGATGGTCGAGGGCAGGCGAGACGCCCGAACCGTGGCAATCACGAGCGGCGGCACCATCCCGGACCGGGGCCTCTATCCGGTCTTCCTGGTGGGCGAGGCCGGAACCCCCGGCCGGCGGGTCGGCGAGCTGGACGAGGAGATGGTGTACGAGAGCCGCGTCGGCGAGGTGATCGCCCTCGGAGCCACGAGCTGGCGGGTGGAGGAGATAAGGCCGGACCGGGTCGTGGTGTCGCCGGCGCCCGGCGTGCCGGGCAAGATCCCTTTCTGGCACGGGGATGGGCTCGGCCGCCCGATCGAACTGGGGCGGGCGATGGGCGAGTTCGTGCGCGAGCTGGAGGGCGACCTGGCTCGCGGCGAGCGGGGGCGCGAACGGGCCAGGCGGCGGCTCCTGGAGCATCACGACCTGGACGATCTCGCGGCCGAGAACGTGCTTGCATATCTCGCGGAGGAGCGCGAGATGGCGGGGTCGCTGCCGACCGATCGCCGGATCGTGGTCGAGCGTTTCCGAGACGAGCTGGGCGACTGGCGGATCGTCCTCCTGACGCCGTTCGGCGGGCGAGTGCACGCGCCGTGGGCGCTGGCAATCGAGTCGCGCCTGGACGACCGGCTCGGCGGAGACGCGCAGGTGATCTGGTCGGACGACGGCATCGCGATCCGGCTGCCCGAAGGTGAGGTCGCCCGGGACGGCCGGGGCGGCGGCGACGGAGGCGGCCACCCCGGGGATGGCGCCGGCGTCGGCGACGGCTCGATCCGCGACCTGCTCTTCCCGTCCGCCGAGGAAGTCGAAGACCTGGTGGTGGGTCGGCTGGGCGCCTCGGCCATGTTCGCGGCGCGGTTCCGCGAAAACGCGGCCCGGGCATTGCTTCTGCCACGCCGCCGGCCCGGTTCGCGGACGCCGCTGTGGATGCAGCGCCAGCGCTCGGCCGGCCTCCTGGCCGTGGCCAGCCGGTACGGCTCGTTTCCGATAATCGTCGAGACCTATCGCGAGTGCCTGGCCGATCTGTTCGACCTGTCCGCCCTGCGAGAGGTTCTCGGGGGAGTGGCCCGGCGCGAGATAGAGGTCCGAGACGTGGAGACGGTCTCCGCGTCGCCCTTCGCCGGCTCGCTGCTCTTCGACTACCTGGCCGCCTACATGTACGAGGGCGACGCGCCGCTGGCGGAGCGCCGGGCGGGCGCGCTGGCCCTCGATCGCGACCTGCTGCGCGAGCTGCTCGGCCAGGAGGAGCTGCGCGACCTGATCGACCCCGAGGCCCTGGCCGACCTCGAGCTGGCGCTCCAGGCGCTGGTGCCGGAGCGCGCGGCCCGCTCCGTCGACGCGTTGCACGACCTGCTGCGCAGGCTGGGAGACCTGGCCCAGGACGAGGTCGGGGCCAGGATCGCGGCTCCGGCCGCCGCGACGGAGTGGCTGGCCGCGCTGGAGGGGTCGCGCCGGGCGATCGCCCTGCGGATCGCCGGAGGAGATCGCTGGATCGCGATCGAGGACGCGGGCCGGTACCGCGACGCCCTGGGGGTGGCCCTGCCGGTCGGGGTTCCGGCGGCCTTCCTGGCGCCGGTGGCGGACGCCCTGGGCGGCTTGCTGGCTCGCTGGGCTCGCAGCCACGGCCCCTTCCACGCGGCGGAGGCGGCCCGTCGATGGGCCCTTCCCGTGGCGCGTGTCGAGGAGGCGCTGGAGAAGCTGCTCGCGACGGATACGATCCTGCGCGGCGAGTTCCGGCCCGGCGGCGCCGAGCGCGAATGGTGCGACCCAGAAGTCCTCAGGCAGCTCCGGCGCCGCTCGCTGGCGAGGCTGCGGCGGGAGGTCGAGCCGGTCGAGCAAGTGGTCCTGGCCCGGTTCCTGCCCGTCTGGCAGGGCGTCCGGCCCGCCGGCGATCTCTCCGCCCCCCTCCCCAGGGGCGAGGCGGGCCTGGAGCGACTGGCCGAGGTCGTCGATCAGCTGGCGGGTCTTCCGATTCCGGCCTCGGTTCTGGAGCGGGACGTGCTGCCGGCCCGGATCCCTGGCTATCAGCCCCGACTGCTCGACGAACTGGGCGCGCTGGGCGAAGTGGCCTGGGCGGGGGACGGCCCGCTGGGTCGCGACGACGGGCGGATCGTGCTCCACCGTCCGGGCCGCCTCGAGCCGTGGCGCGATCCTTCGGCGTCTGTCATCGAGTCGCCGTCCGGCGAGCTGCACGTGCGGATCCGCGACTGCCTGGCCCGCCGTGGCGCGTCCTTCTACAGGGAACTGCGATCCGCGGCCGGGACGGCGGCCGAGCGAGACGTGCTCGACGCGCTGTGGGAGCTTGTCTGGGCCGGCGAAGTCACCAACGACACCTTCGCCCCGCTCAGGGCCCTGCGCTGGCGGCGCCCCTCGGGCGAGAGGCGACCACGCCCCGGCAGGCCGCAGATGGGCCCGCCGGAGGCGGCCGGGCGCTGGTCTCTCGTGGAGGCGGGCTCCGGACCTGCGCCGACCGCACCGTCGCCGGGCGGGGCGCGTGCGACGGCCGCGGCCAGGGCGACCCCGGGCGGGCTCGACCGGGCACCCGCGACGGCCCGTCTCCATTCGCTGGCGGGGGTCCTGCTCGACAGGCACGGCATCCTGACCCGCGAGGCCGTGGCGTCGGAAGAAGTCGCGGGCGGCTTCAGCGCGGTCTACCCGATCCTGCGGGCCATGGAAGAATCGGGCCGGATCAGGCGCGGCTACTTCGTCGACGGGCTGGGCGCCGCGCAATTCGCCCTGCCCGGCGCCGTGGACCGGCTGCGGGCTATGAGGCCGCGAGCGGACGACGGAGCCGCCGGCCCGGCCGTCCATCTGCTCGCCGCCGCCGACCCGGCCAACCCGTACGGCGCCGCCCTGGCCTGGCCGCGGCGCGGAGATTCCGACCGCAGGCCGCTCCAGCGGGCGGCAGGCGCGTACGTGGTAATGGTCGACGGCGCCGCGGCGCTCTATCTCGAGCGGGGCGGCCGCTCCCTCCAGACTCTGCCCGCGGCCGACGATACGGCCACGGCCGGCGCGGCCTTCGCCGCTCTTCAGGCCCTCGTGGACGACGGCCGGGTCCGCGAGCTCGTCGTCACGCGCGTAGACGGCGAGCCGGTCTCGTCGTCGACGTGGCGGCCGCTGCTCGAGGATGCCGGCTTCGTCGCCGGGTATCGCGGCTACGTCCTGCGGTCGGGAGCCCGGCCGGCCGCGAATCGGCGGCGTGCGTGACGGCCGGTCCGGGCCCGCTCCGAGCGACCCGACCACATCGGCTTCCTGTCTGCCGCCTGGCGCCGCCCGAAGCCGTCAAGCGCCCAGGCCGAAGAACGCCCGCACTCGGGCACGCATCACGCGACGGAGCGTTTCGGCTGTTCGCTCGGGGCTTCGCCGCCAGTGCAGACGCCACTGTCTCGCCGAGGCCGCGCCGGCCTGCGCGGCGCCCGGCCAGGTCGACGGTATGAGCCAGCGGAACGCTTCCGGATGACCCCATGCCCACGGAACCACGGCCCATACGAAGACCAGGTAGTCGATCCGGAGCGGCCGCTGGAACGAGAAGAGCACCTGTAGCTGGACGAGCGTCTGCGGCAGCGTCAGGGCGGTCAGGATCAGGGCCAGTACAAGCCAGGCCAGGCCCCAGAGCCTTCCACGAGGCGACAGGATGAACCAGAAGACGGCCGGCACCCACTTGACCGTGGTAGCCACCATCCACAGGAGCCCGGCCAGGCGCGGCTTGGAGAACTGGGCCGCGAAGACGAGCAGCGCCAGCGGCAGGTTGATGTTGCCCGTGTCGAGGTTTGCCGCCAGCGGGAAGGCCAGCAGGACGAGCAGGATCGCGGTCGTCATCGGCCGGCGCTGATAGGCCCAATGCACCGTCCACAGAAGGCCGATTACGGTTGCGCCCCGCCAGACGAACCAGGCCACGTCCCAGGGCAGGATGGACCACGGGACGAAGAGCGGGAGCATCCAGGGGGAGTAGACGTACGGCATGAAGGGACCCGTTGGATGGTACGGGTCGCCGCCGCTCAGCCACAACCGGCCCGCCGCCCAGTAGGCCCTGGTGTCCGCCCCGGCGGCCTCGCCGCGAGCGATCAGACAGGCCAGCACGAACCCGCCCACGAAACCGAGGATGATCATCATCGTCAGCCGGCGCGGATCCCGTATCCGGTTGATCTCGTGACGGAGCGCTCGACGGAAGACGCCGGCGCGGCGCCGCGTCGGTCCGTCCACCCTCGCCGCGACCGGTAAACTCGCCACTCGCCCGGAGACCCGTTCGGCCAGACCGCCCCGACCGGAAGCACCGGAGGCGTCCACGCGTATCGGGTTGGGCGGCCCTTCGCCCTCGGCGGAGGGGCGGGCACGGGCTGTCATAGGACCTCTGGCATGCTCGATCCGGTCGAGTTCGACGGAGACGGCCGCACGTCTGGCTGTGATGGCGCGGCTTCGATGGCCGACGTAACCATCTCCCGGTGCAGGTACGCTGAGCGGATGATGCGAGTCCCGGCCCGGACGCGCAAGGCCCAGCGCGGCGGGTGCCGCATCGTCTTTCCCTCAGCGCCACCGCGCCGCCGCGCCGTCGGCCCGGTCAGCGCAGGTAGGTCTTGCCGCACGTATCGCAGAGGGTGTAGACGGCGCGGGCATTGCGTGCCTGGCCGGCCGCATGGAGCAGCCCCGGACAGCCTCGGGTCGGGCACTTCCAGACCCACCACCGATCCTCGCCGGCGAGGCCGATCGATTCGGCCTTCACCTTGTCGGCGAGGGCGGCGTCTCTGGCGACGGCACGCGCGACGCTGGCAGCCCGCTCCGATTCGCTCTCGCTGGAGTAGGGGTAGTTCTGGGCGATGTTCGACGACACGGCCTCACTCCGAGGTGTTTCCGTCTGCTCGGACTTCTAAACCGAACCGGTGGCAGGGGCGATGTGAGCGCGGCGAGCCACCGGCGGCCCCGAGTATAGACCCGGTCGAGCGCGCGCTCGAACGGTCACTTCGGGCCCGCCGCTTCCGCCGGAGCGCGGTCGACCGAGATCGTCCGCGCGACCCGGGCGCGCCGGCGCGACGGGGCCCAAGGCCGGGAGCGAGTAACCGCTAGGCTATCGGCCTATGAATCGGTCGATCGTCTCGATGCTCCTGGGGACATTCGTGCTGCGCGTGAGCACCGCGGTGACCGGCGTGATGCTGGTGTTCCTCATCGACGAGATGACCCGTCACCACGGCACCGGACCTGGAGCGATCTCGCTCCTTACCGGCGGCTTCTACACCACCGAGTTGTTCGGCGCGATCGTCTTCGGCATCCTGGCGGACCGGTATGGCCGCAAGGTGATCATGCTGCTGGGGCCGGTCTTCGGCGCCGTCGCCGTCTTCATGACAGGCCTGACCACCCACCTGCCCGTGCTGTTCGTCACCCGGCTTCTCGAGGGCAGTTCCACGGCCGCATCCGTTCCGTCGACTCTCGGCTTCATCGCCGCCGAGACGGACCGCGACGAGCGGCTCCGCGGGCGGGTCGTCTCCCTGTTCGAGCTCGTATCGCTGGGCGGCATGCTGGCTGTCGGCCCCGCCCTGGCCGGCGTCCTGTGGGAGACATACGGACGCCGCGCCTTCTTCCTGAACTGCGCCTTCTACGCCGTGGCATTCTGCCTGTACGCCTACGGCGTCTACGAAGTCCCGCGACCGCGGCAGGCCGCCAATCCTGCGCCGGCGGCGGGGGCGGGCTCGGCGGCGGGGGCGGGCTCGGCGGCGGGGTCTGCCGGGGTTCCAGCCAGGACGGTCGCCGAGTTCTCGCGCTACATGCGCATCGTCACCAACCGCAAGGTTCTGTACTTCGCCCCGACATGGCTGGCCATAAATGCCATTCTCGGCCTGTGGGCGCTTCAGGCTCCGTTGCTGCTCAAGGGCAACATCCAGGACCCGAGCCAGTTCCTGATGCGCGGGCTCTCCGCTCACGACATTGGCTTCGGCATGGCCGGCCTGGCGGTCGTGTTCGGGCTGGGCCTGCTCTTCTGGGGCATGGTCTATGCCCGTTTCCGGCGCACCACCATGATCATGCTGGGTGTCGGCGCCTTCGTGGTGATGACGGTCGACGTACTGGCTATCAACCACCTGGGCGGAACCTCAACGTTGACGCTCGTGGCGCTCGGAGCCGTCGGCGTGGTCGCCCTCTTCGTGATGTCCGGCGCCACTCCGGCCGCCCTCGGTCTCCTGGCCGACGTGAGCGAGGGCTTCGAGGCGGATCGCAGCGCCATCATGGGGCTGTACTCGGTGTTTCTCGGCATCGGGCAGGTCGTCGGCGCCGTCGTCGGGGGCATCGCCGCCACCTGGAAGGGGATCGACGGGTTGATCGTGGCGACGGCGGGCCTGCTCATGGTCGGCATCGTCGCCCTGCTCAACCTTCGAAGACACGAGGGTGCCATCATTCCGCGCGAGCCGGATGCGCTCGAACCGGCCGTCGGCTAGTGCCCCGATTCGCCGATCGCTGACGGCTTGCGCACTGCTTTGGCCAGGATCTGGTCGGCGGTCTTGACCCAGTGGAAGGGCGTTGAGCCTTCGTTCCACTGGACCGTGAACGCGGTGATCATCGCAATCAGCTCCTTGACCGACCGAAAGCTCCCCCGGCGGATAGCCTGACGGGAAAGGATGCCGAACCAGGTCTCGATCTGGTTCATCCACGACGCGCTGGTTGGCGTGAAGTGGAAGCTCACTCGCGGATGAGCTTCGAGCCACTCTCGGATGGCGAGTGTCTTGTGGGAGCTGACGTTGTCGAGCACGACCGCGAGTTCAGCCTCGGGATAGGCCCGTTCGACCTGACGCAGGAAGGCGAGGAAGTCGGCGGCCGTGTGGCGAGCCCTCGCCTGCGCGGTGACCTTGCCGGTGGCGACTTCGAGTGCGGCGAACAGGTGGGTGGTGCCGTTGCGCCGATAGTCGTGGGTATGGCGCTCGACCTGGCCAGGCTTCATGGGCAGCATCGGGGCCGTGCGATCGAGAGCCTGGATCTGAGTCTTCTCGTCGACCGATAGGACGATGGCTCGCTCCGGTGGAGCCAGGTACAGACCGACCACATCGCGGACCTTGGCCACGAGCTCGGGATCGGTGCTGAACTTGAACGTCTCGACCCGGTGGGGCTTCAGGCCAGCCTCGGCCCAGATGCGCTGGACGGTCGTGACACTGATGCCGGTTCGGGCCGCCATTGCCCGCGAACTCCAGTGGGTAGTCCCGAAAGGCGGCGGCTCCAGGGTGAAGGCGATGACCCGGTCCCGAGCGGCCCGATCGTAGGTCGGCTCTCGGCCAGGTCGGGGTGCATCGGCCAGACCGCCATGCGTTCACGGAGAAAGCGTCCGCGCCACAGCAGCACCGTCATCCGATGGACTCCGAGCTGCGCAGCTATGCGTTCGTTCGCGGTCCCGTCTGCGGCGGCGAGCACGATCCGGGCTCGCATCACGAGGCGTTGCTCGGTCGTGCCTGCTCGCAGGAGGGCCCGCAGTGACGCTCGTTCGGACTCGCTGATGACAAGTGGAGGGGCTGGGTGGTTCGGCATGCACCGAATCGTAGCTGCGAACGGCCGAACTGCCTAGCCTGCTACGCTTCGGGACACTAGGGCCCGAGGCGCGATACGCTTCACCCGGCCGAGGTAGGATGCCGGGTCATCCGGGGAGCCGCCAAGGAGGTGCGATGACCGTCGCGATCGTCACCGATTCAGGGTCCGACCTGACACCCGCACAGCTCCGCGACAACCAGATAAAGCAGGTTCCGCTGTCGGTCTCCTTCGGTGAGGAGACCTACCTTTCGCCCGACGAAATGACCCCCGAGGTCTTCTGGGAGAGGCTTCTCGCGCCCGACAGCCCATTCCCCCACACCGCCGCGCCGAGCATCGGCCTCTTCAAGCGGGCCTTCGAAGAGGCGTTCGCGGATGGCCACGAGGCCGTCATCTGCATCTGTCTCTCCGGAGATCTGTCGGCCACGTTCAAGCATGCCCGGCTGGCCGGAGAGATGCTTCCGGACAGGCCGATCACGATCGTGGATTCGCGGCTGGCATCGATCGCCACGGGCGCCCTGGCGCTGAGCGCCGCGCGCCTGGCGGAATCTGGGGCATCCGTCGCCGAGATCGAGTCCCGCCTGGCCGCGCTTCGCGAAGGCATGGGCCTTTACATCGGGCTGGACACGCTCGAATACCTGCGCAAGGGCGGCCGCATCAGCCACGCCAAAGCCGCCATCGGCGGTCTCCTATCCGTAAAGCCGGTCATCACCATGGTCGACGGACTGGTCGTCGTTGCCGAGCAGCCTCGCACCCGCTCCAAGGCCTTCGAACGGGTGCTGGCCCTGATGACCGGGCGGCCGGCCGCCGAGCTCCACCTTCTCTACTCGCCACCCACGGACCCGGACGCCTTGAGGGATGCCGTGCTCGCCCGCATGCCGGGGCCGCCGCCCGCGCTGGTCACCTGCGAGATCATCGGGCCGGTCATCGGGGCCCACGTGGGGCCGGGGGCCTACGGCGGCGTGATGGTCAGAGACGTCTGAGTGGCCGAAGGCCGGAGACAGTCTCCGCCATCGATTCAGTCGGCAATACTGGCAGCCTAGTCTCTTATCGTTAGGCCAATCAGCCCGTACGCCAATGCCATCGGACAATGGCGCCCACGGGCCGGGTGTCTATACTAGGCCCAAGTGGAACCTGCGGCGCCGCTTTCCCGAGCCAGTGGAAGGCCGCCGCTACATCGTCGGGATCGTCGAGAGGTGGGCGCTGCCCGCCGGACGTGTCAGCCGGTAGGGTGCGCCGCTTCCAGTGTGACGGTCTCGGCCATGGAGGGTATCCGGCCGATGACGACCGAGCAGGTCGCCCCCGCGATCAACGCCTGGGAAGTCGCTCAGCAGCAGTTCGACCTGGCTGCCGAGCATCTCCACCTCTCACCGGGATTGCGAAGGATCCTGCGTGAGCCAAAGCGCGAGCTAACCGTCCACTTCCCGGTGAAGATGGACGACGGCTCAGTCGAAGTCTTCACGGGCTACCGAGTCCAGCACAACCTGAGCCGGGGGCCGGCCAAAGGCGGCATCCGCTACCACCAGAACGTGAGCCTGGACGAAGTCAAGGCTCTGGCCATGTGGATGACGTGGAAGTGCGCCGTCGTCGGCATCCCGTACGGCGGCGGCAAGGGCGGCGTCATCGTCGACCCCAAGAAGCTGAGCCAGCGCGAGCTCGAGGGCCTGACCCGCCGCTACGCGTCCGAGATCAGCATCATCATCGGCCCCGAGAAGGACATTCCGGCGCCGGACGTCAACACCACCTCCCAGACCATGGCCTGGATCATGGACACGTACTCCATGCATGCCGGCTATACCGTTCCGGCCGTCGTGACAGGCAAGCCGATCGCGCTCGGCGGCTCCGAGGGCCGCAACGAGGCCACCGCGCAGGGCGCCGTCTACACCCTCGAGGCCGCGGCCAGGCATCTCGGCATGGAATTGTCGAACTGCCGGGTCGCCGTCCAGGGCTTCGGCAACGCCGGCGCGATCGCCGCCCAGCTTCTGCACGAGCAGGGCTCCACGATCGTCGCCGTGAGCGACTCGACCGGCGCCATCTACCGGCCGGAGGGCTTCGACCCGAACGCGGTCCTCGCCTGGAAGCAGGAGCACCACTCGGTCCGCGGCTTCCCGGGGACAAAGGACATCACCAACGAGGAACTCCTCGAGGTCGACTGCGAGATTCTCGTCCCCGCCGCTCTCGAAAACCAGATCACGGCCGAGAACGCAGGGCGCATCAAGGCCCGGATCGTGGCCGAGGCCGCCAACGGCCCCACCACTCCCGAGGCGGACGCGATCCTCTACAAGAACGGCAAGTTCGTGATCCCCGACATTCTCTGCAATGCCGGCGGAGTCACGGTCAGCTACTTCGAGTGGGTCCAGGACCTCGACCGCGACTTCTGGAGTTGCGAGCAGGTCAACGCGAAGCTCCGCACGATCATGGACAAGGCCTTCGCCAGCACGCTCGAGATGAGCCTCAAGGAGAAGGTCAACATGCGTACGGCGGCCTACATGGTGGCCGTGAAGCGCGTCGCCGACGCCACCACGCTACGGGGCCTTTACCCGTAAAATCCCACCAGCAAGCATCCTGCGGCCCCGGCGTTCCCCCTCGCGTCGGGGCCGCTTCTTGTCCGGTCGGGCGGCCGATGCCTTCGTTGCCGCCTCCGCTCCTCGCTCACGGACGTCCCAGTCCGCTCGCTCCGGTGCTCGGCGGCGCCTCGGCCCCGGCTCGCCGGACCGGCCAAGGGTTCCATGGCTCGGGCGGCCGATGCCTTCGTTGCCGCCTCCGCTCCTCATCGATAGCCAAGACGGCCGGCCTGGGCCGGCCGTCTTTACGCCGGAGCGACGGGTGCTACGATCCCGGGGCCGACCTCCGCCGTCTGCCAGTTCAAGCGATCCGGTCTCTCGGACCCGGATAGGCTCGGGATTAGGAGCACCCATGCTCGACCACGAAGAGAAGTTCCTGTTCAAGGAGGAGACCCTTCATCTGGCCAACGCCCTGGCCGAGCCGGGCGTCCTGGACAACGTCGAGGATCTCCTGACCGACGTTATCACCAGCCCCCGATTCGACTCGGAGGTGTTCACCCTCGAACGATCCCTGCAGGTGATGCTGGGCGCGCGGGCCGGGGCGACGCTCGTCGGCCTTCTGACGGTCACGCCGGAGGTCTTCGACGAGACCTCCGAGGTTCGAATTCCCCCGGAAGTGCAGGAGCGGCTCATCGCCTGGCGGGCGCGCTTCGGGCTGGCGATCGACAACGCCCTCAACTACCTGAACAACCCCGATGGCATCCAGGGCCATAACTTCTCGACCCAGATCGCCCACGCGGACGAACGACAGGTCCTGCAGGGTCGGCTGACGCTCGTTCGCTACAACAACGAGCCGCAGTTCTTCCTGGCGGACGCGGGCGTCTTCTTCGGTCTCGTCGTCGACATCCTCGAACGCCTCGGGCCGTATCTCGGCCCCGACGCGGTCGACGCCGAGACATTGGGACGGCTCCGCGACGCGGTCCAGCTCGTGGAACGCAAGACGGCCACGCGGAGCTGACTCGCTAGCCTGACCCGGCGGTCGGCCGGGAACGGGATCAGCGCGGGTGCAATCGGCACGATCGAAACGCCGGCGACGGCAACGAGATCGGCCGCCGCATGTGCGGGCGGTTTCTAAGCTCCGGCTGCCGCGTTCCGGCGGCCGGCCCGGCCGAGGATCCGCCGGCCCAGCTTGCCGATCACGAACAGGACGAGAGCGGCGAGCCCGAGCGGCAGGACGACGACGGCGATCCAGACCACGATCGTGGCCAGTCCCTGGCCGATCCGGACCAGCGCGGCCCCCGCGTCGTCGATCTGGCTGCCGAGTGTCCAATCCTGCGTAGCCTGGGTTGTGACCGTCTGGGCCGGGAGCTGGAACGTGGCCGTCAGGGTGCTCAAGGCGGCCTGGTCGTTGAGATGGTCGCGCTCGGCCGTCAGCTCCTCGATCTGCCCCTGTGTATCACTCAGCTGGTTCTCGACCGCGATCACGTCCGGTATAGCGCTGGCGCGCGCCATGATCGCCTGCAGGGCGGTCTCAGTCGTCTTGAGGTTGTCGAGGCGGGCGTTCAGGTCGATGACCTGGGAGGTCACGTCGGTCGCGCCGGTCTGCTCGGAGAGGACCTTGTTGCCGATCCTGGCGAGAGCCGACAGGGCGTCGTCCCACCGGGCCACCGGGAACCTGTAGGTGATGGTCGCCGTTGCCGACTCGCCGATCCCCGACAGATTCGATGAATCGACGTATCCACCCAGGCCGCTGATGGTCGTCTGGGCCTTCTTGACGGCGCCGCTGATGTCGGTTGACCTCGAGCGTCATCTGGCCCGTCTTGACGATCTGGGCGGTGTCGGCGGCGGCGACGACCTGACTCTCGCCCGACGTTCCGGTCTGGTCGTTGACTGTGGCCGGCACCCCGGCGCCCGACAGGCTGCCCACGATGCCGCCGTTGGCGACGCCAGACGGAGCCGCAAACGCGGGGGCGGCGGACGCGGCGGCAAGAACCGCGGCGGCCGAGCGCTCGAAACCCGATCCGCTGCCGCCCGCCGCCGGAGGCCCCCCGGCGATGTACGCGCCGCCGATGACGGCCGCTGCGGCGATCAGCGCGGCCGCCTTACCGACCCGGCCGGAACGGCCGGCCCGGGCGGCGGCGAGTCGGAGGAGTCCAGGGCTCCGTTGCGCCGGCAAATCCTCGGGGCCGGCGGGATCCTGATCTGTTTCGGTTCGATCGGTGGGGTTGCTGGTGTCGGTCACTGGTCCGCCCTCCGGGGTGAGCCTCTGCGCCGAGAGATCGGCGGTTCGTGGCTGAGACGCCGGTAGAAGGGCGGCAGTTCCTGGGGCAGGGGCGCCGGGTGCCACGACGGCGCCCGCTCGCCGGGCCAGCTAGGGGAGTGGCTCGTTGTCGATGAGACGGACCGAACCGAACCGGACCGCCATCGACAGGAGGACCTGGCCATCGACCCGGGCCGCCTCCGAGAGCGTTTCAGGGTCGGCGCAGCTGACGTAGTCGGGCACCGCCAGCGGCTCCCCGGCGAGAACGTCCCGCATGGTCGCCCGGAGGGCATCGCCGTCGCGCTCTCCGGCCTCGTAGCGGCTCCGGGCGGCCAGCAGCGCTCGTCGCAAGACCGGGGCGGCCGCCCGCGCTTCGGGAGTGAGGCGCACGTTGCGCGAGCTCAGCGCCAGGCCGTCAGGCTCTCGCACGATCGGGCAGGCCACGATCTCCGTGGCGATCCCCAGGTCGGCCGCCATGCGCCGCACCACGAGAAGTTGCTGGGCGTCCTTCTGGCCGAAGTAGGCCCGGTCGGCCCCCGCCAGTCCGAGCAGGATCGCGACAACGGTCGCGACGCCTTCGAAGTGACCCGGCCGCGATGCGCCCTCGAGCGGTCGCGTGAGCAGATCGACGTGCACGTTCGTCTGGAAGCCGGCGGGGTAGACGTCGGGGATCGCCGGGCAGCCAGATCAAGTCGGCCCCGGCCGCCCCCGCCGCCTCGACGTCGGCGGCCTCGTCGCGCGGGTACTGGAGGAAGTCGGCCGTCTCGTTGAACTGGCGCGGATTGACGAAGATCGAGACCAGCGACGGTGGCGTTCTCGGCCCGGGCGCGTCGTATCAGCGAGGCATGGCCGTCGTGCAGGGCCCCCATCGTCGGCACGAGGCCGATGGGTCGGGGGGCCGCGGAGAGCGCGGTGCGCAGCTCCGCTCGCGTCTTGACGACACGGGGGCCGGCGCCGTCGGTCACGGATCAGAGATCGCGGTCGAGCGGGATGCCGCCGCTCGACTCGACCATCTCCGGCCGGTCGAGCGCGGTCTGGCCCAGGATCTCGTCCAGGACGGCTTCGTCCATGCGGCTGGTCTCGGCCGGCCCGGGGAAGGTACCGGCGATCACGTCGGCCCGGTAGGCTTCCGCGGCCGCCTTGATGATCGAGTGCAACTCCGCGTAGTGGCGGGCGTGCCTGGGCGTGAAGTCGGCACTCATGCCCAGGAGGTCCGTCACCACCTGGACCTGGCCCGAACAGCCCGCTCCCGCGCCGATGCCGATCGTGGGCATGCGCAGCCGTTCGGTGATGGCGGCGGCGAGCTGCTCCGGGACCAGCTCGAGGACCATCGCGAAGGCGCCGGCCTGCTGCGACCGCCAGGGCGTCGGCGAGCAGCTGGCGCCCGGCCTCACGAGTCTTGCCCTGGACCCGGTGCCCGCCGAGCTGGTGGATCGACTGCGGCGTCAGGCCGATGTGGCCCATGACCGGGATGCCGGCGCGAACGATCGTCTCGATGGTTCGCGCGCTCCGCTCGCCGCCCTCGAGCTTGACCGCACCGGCGCCGCCCTCGCGCATCAGGATGCCCGGCGTTCTCGAGGCTGGCCTCGGGCGTCACGCCGTAGGAGAGGAACGGCATGTCGGCCACGACCAGGGCCCGCCTGGTGCCCCGGACCACGGCCTTGGTGTGGTGAAGCATCTCCGCCATCGTGACCCGGACCGTGCTGTCGTAGCCGAGCATGACCTGGCCCAGCGAATCGCCGACGAGCAGCATCGGGATGCCGGCCTCGTCGAGGATGCGCGCCGTCGGGTAGTCGTAGGCGGTCAGCATCGCGATCCGCTCGCCGTCGGCGTAGAGGCGGGCGATCGACGAGATGGTCAGCCGGGCCGCCTGCTGCGGCGAAGGGGTTCTGCTCACTGGCCGACCTCCATGCGAGGTCGCGGCCCGAGTCGGCGCGCCGGGCGATCTCGCTGCGCCGCTGGCCGCGAGCGCCAGCGGACCACGACGCGGTCGAGGAGCAGCTCGGCGACCTCGCGCTTGGTCAGCAGCGGCAGCTCCTCGGGCGGCCCGTCGTTCGAGTAGATGGTCACCCTGTCGGTGTCGGTGCCGAAGCCCGAGCCCGGCTCCGACACGTCGTTGGCCACCAGCAGGTCCACGCCCTTGCGGCGCAGCTTCTCGGCGGCCCGGTCGAAGGAGCCGGTCTCGGCGGCGAACCCGACCAGGATGGGCCGGCGGCAGCCCGGAGCCGCGGCTGCCGGCCCTGACTCGCTCGGCTGCCTCGGCCAGCAGGTCCGGAGTGGCGTCCATCTCCAGGGTCAGGCCGGTCCGAACGGCCGATCTTGCGGTCCGCCACGGAACGCGGCCGGAAATCGGCCACGGCCGCGGCCATCACCAGCACGTCGAAGCGGGGGCCTTCGGCCGGCGTGAGGGCCCGCAGGGCCGCCTGCATCTCGGCCGCCGTCTCCGCCCTGGCGACGTTGGCCCCGGCCGGCGGCTCGACCGTGGCGTTGCCCAGGATCAGGGTCACGGCCGCGCCGCGATCCAGGGCGTCCTCGGCGACGGCGATGCCCATCTTGCCGGTCGAACGGTTGCCGACGAAGCGGACCGGGTCGATCGGCTCGGCCGTCCCGCCGGCGGTCACGACGACGTGGAGACCGGCCAGGTCGCCCGGCACGGGTGCGGTGGAGGCGGGCCCGGGTAGCCGGCGGGCGCCGGCGCGATCCCGCCGGCCGGCGCATCTGCCGTCGCCGGACAGGCCGGCGCCGCCGAGCGCCTCGACCGTGGCGTCGACGATGCGCCCGAGGATCGGCCAGCCGGCCCGGGCCGACCATGCCCGACGCGAGGACGCCCGACTCCGGCTCGACGATGCGGTAGCCGAACTCGCGCAGGCGGGCCACGTTGGACCGCGTGGCCGGATGGGCGTACATGCCGCCGTCCATGGCCGGGGCGACCACGACCGGCACCGACGTGGCCAGGCAGGCGGCCGTGATCGGGTCGCCGGCGAGGCCGCTGGCCATCGCCGCCAGCCAGTGAGCCGTGGCCGGAGCCACGACGATCGCCTCGACGTCGTGGGCCGCGGCGATGTGGCCGATCCGACCGTCGCCCTGGAGCGCCAGCACGTCCGAGTCGACCGGGTGGTGGCTCAGCGTTTCGAGCGTGAGCGTGCCGACGAACTCGACCGCGGCGGTCGTCATCAGCACTCGAACGTCGGCGCCCTCGTCCTGGAGCATGCGCAGCAGTTCGACGGCCTTGTAGGCCGCGATCGAGCCGGTGATGCCCAGGGCGATGCGACGGTCCTTGAGGCGGCCTCCGGACTCGGTCATCTGCGCGTCCTCCGAGATGATGTGGATCGATCCGGCGGCGCTGCCGGTCCAGCCCACGGTCGAATCGCCGCGGCGATCGGCTCGCCGCTGGCGACGGCCCACAGGATGGCCAGGCCCTTGAGGGTCAGCTCCGGGTCGATCGCGTCCACGCCCGTCAGCGTCCGAGCCCACGGCGCGGCCGAGAGGCCGCCGGTCAGGACGACCTGGATGCTCGCGGGGTCGACCTTCTCGGCCCGAGCCAGCTCGGTCCGGATCCTCTCCAGCAGCCCCAGGGTCAGGGCCCGGTAGCCGATGACGGCGCCGGACTGCATGGCGGAGACCGTGTCGGTGCCGATCGCCTTCGGCGGCTCCTCCAGCTCGATCCGGGGCAGCCGGGCGGTACGCGAGGCGAGAGCCTCGATGCCGAGCTCGAGGCCGGGGGCGATCGCCCCGCCGACGTACGCGCCGTCGCGCGATACGCAGTCGAAGGTGGTGGCGGTGCCGAAGTCGATGACGATCGCCGGCGTGCCGTAAAGGCGGGCGACGGCCAGGCCGTTGACGAGCCGGTCCGGGCCGACCTCCGTCGGCCGCTGGACTCGTATCGGCATCGGCATGTTGCCGGCTCCGGCCACGAGCAGCGGAACCCCCCGGCGATCGGCCACGGCCGAGGTCACGCCCGTCAGGGCCGGGACGACGGAGGCCAGCGAGATGGCCGTGACGTCGGACATCGAGGCTCCGTCCAGTCGAAGCAGATCCTCGATCAGGACCTCGAGCTCGTCGGCCGTGCATGCCGCCCTGGTGGTCGCCCTGCGGGCGGCGATGATCGCCTCACCCTGGACCAGGCCCAGGGTGATGTTGGTGTTGCCGATGTCGAGGGCGAGCAGCATGGCCCGATGATAGCGCGCCCGACGTGGGGCTCCCTGCGAGGAACGCGGAATTGGCCGCTCCGACTTGTACCGGCCGGTGCCGCTGAGGTACGATCCGCCGGTCCGTCACCGGCGTCTCAATCGTCATCCCCGCTGCCCCGGGTGAAGGAGTGGTGTCGTCCGTGCCGCCTGCGAAGTTCTTCGTAAATCGCGGCATCGTCTGAGCCGGACCGACCTGCTCAACGTTCTCCGACCACTTGAGAAGCAGACCGTGGTCTACCGGTACTACCGGGGTCACGAGCTGGTTCAGCATGGTTTGGGCTGGGTGGAACGGATCGTGGCGAATGAGCCGGAGACTTCGACATTCTTCACTCCGCTCTCGATCTGCCTGAACGTGGATTTGTTCGAGCACCTCGAGTTCGAGACACGTCCCGACCAGCTGCTCACGTACCGCCTGGTTCAGGGGGACGAAGCCGTCCTGATCGATTTCGCGCCTGCCGGAGTACCCGTGGGAGACGCGATCGAGCCCCGTCAGCTCGAGTTCGACACGTCCGGCTACGTCCAGATGGAACTGCTCGGCCCCGAGCCAATCGAGGACGAGTAGGGGGTCCTGACAGGGCGAGACCGTGACCCGGCCCGGCGCGGCGAATATCGATCAAGGCGAGGGCGTGGTGGGCCGCGTCGTGACGCGGCCAGGAGGAGGCGCCGCCCCGGGGCCGGCTCGGGCCGTCGCCGATCGGTGACACGACCAGGCGATTCATCAGGAGGAGAGTCCATTGGACGCAGTCATGGGCCCGATAGCCCGCTACTTCAAGTTCGCCGAGCGCGGCACCAACATCGTCACCGAGACCCGGGCGGGCCTGACGACCTTCATGGTCATGGCCTACATCATCTTCCTCAACGGCAGCATCATCGCCAAGCCGCTCGGCCTCGATCCGATCGCCGTCGCCGCCGGAACCTGCCTCTGCGCCGGCGTGCTGACGATCGCCATGGGCCTGGTCTCGAACTACCCGTTCGCGCTCGCCGCCGGCCTGGGTATCAACGCCATCGTGGCCTACACCCTCGCGGCGCCGAAGGCCAACGGCGGCCTGGGAATGACGGCGGCCGCCGCGATGGGCGTGATCGTGGTCGAAGGCGTGATCATCACCATCCTCGTCATCCTCGGTCTCCGAGAGGCCATCATGCGGGCCGTTCCGCTCGCCCTCAAGCGATCGATCGGCGTCGGCATCGGACTCTTCATCCTGTTCATCGGCCTGTCCAACGGCGGCCTCATCGGTGGCTCGAATTCAGCCTACGGCTCCGTGCCTCCGGTCGGCCTGCGGCCCATCGTCGAACTCTCGCAGTGGATCTTCCTGGTCGGTCTGCTGATCACGTTTGTTCTGTTCGCGCTGCGCATCAAGGCGGCGCTGATCATCAGCATCGTGGTGACGTCCATCCTGGCCTTCGTGACCGGTGTGACCTCGGCGCCGGCCCAATGGAGCGTGACGCCGAGTTGGACCGGCCTCTTCTACGGCGCCTCCGACCTTCATGGAACCTTCACCCAGGTCGCCCTGATCACGGCCATCCTCACGATCTTCGCGATCATGTTGAGTGACTTCTTCGACACCATGGGCACGGTCACCGGCATCGCCGCCGAGGCCGGGCTGGCCGAGCCGGACGGCTCCGTTCCGGGGATCGGGCGCGTCCTCCTGGTCGACTCGATCGCCGCGGCCGTGGGCGGCTTCGTCGGCGTGAGTTCCAACACCACCTATATCGAGTCGGCGGCCGGCGTCGCCGAAGGCGGCCGCACCGGCTTCACGGCCGTCGTGACCGGCGTCCTGTTCCTCATCGCGATTCTGCTTTCGCCGCTGGCGAACCTCGTGGCCGGGGTCGCCACCGCCCCCGCGCTCGTTCTCGTCGGCTACCTGATGTTCACTCTCGTCAAGGACATCAACGTCGCCGACCTGGAGGATGGTCTTCCGGCTCTCCTGACGATGATCGTCATGCCCCTCACCTACAGCATCACCGACGGCATCGGTGCCGGGTTCATCACCTGGGCGCTGCTCAAGATCGTCAAGGGCAAGTGGCGCGAGATCCACTGGCTGATGGCGGTTGTCACAGTCGCGTTCGTCGTCTACTTCGCGCAGAACTGGATCCTGGTGGTCTGGCACTGATCCAGGGTCATGACCGCGGCCGGCACTCGAAAGGGTGCCGGCCGCTTCGTTTCCGCGATGGGCCGGGTGGCGGCGTTGGGCCCGGCCCTCTTTCCGCTAGCATTGGCCCGATGTTCGAACGTACTGCGCTGCCCGGCGGGCCGCGCGTCATCACCTCGCGCCTCCCCGGAGCGCGCTCAGTTTCCGTCGCTGCCTACGTGCTGGCCGGCTCGCGGCTCGAGTCTGCCGAGGAAGCCGGGGCGGCGCACTTCATGGAGCACATCACCTTCAAGGGGACCGCGGCCTATCCCACGACCCGCGCCGTCTCGGAGGCGATCGAGGGCGTGGGCGGGAGCTTCAACGCCGCCACCGACCGTGAGTCGACGGTCTACTGGGTGCGCGTGCCCCTGCGCGAGATGGCGCGCGGGATCGAGGTGCTGGGCGACCTGATCGTCCGCCCCTGCCTTCGGGGCAGTGAGATCGAATTGGAGCGGACGGTAATCGTCGAGGAGATCCGGTCGTACCTGGACGACCCCGGCGAGCACGTCCACACGCTCTTCGATCTGGCCATGTTCGGCGACACGCCCCTCGGCCGCGAGATCGCCGGTAGCGAGGAGAGCGTCCGGAACCTGCCCGAAGCGAACCTGCGCGCTTTCTGGGCCTCGGCCTATCGGCCCGGCAACGTGGTCGTCTCGGCCGCCGGCGACATCTCGCACGCCGACGTGCTCGACCTTGTCGAGCGCGCCTTCGGAAGCGGCGAGGCCAGCCGGTCGAGCTTCGAGCCGGCTCCGGCCCTGCCCGCGGGCGAGCGGGTGATGGTCGTCCGGCGCGACACGACGCAGGCACAGCTCTGCCTGGGCATCCCCGGACTCCGCCGCGACGACCCGGAGGCCTGGACTCTCGAGGCCGTGAACGCCATCCTTGGTGACGGCATGAGCAGCCGCCTCTTCCAGTCGGTTCGCGAGGAGAAGGGCCTGGCCTACGACGTCAGCTCCTACGTCGTCGACTACGCCGACGCGGGGTCGTTCGTCGTCTCGGCCGGGGTGGATCCGGACAAGATCGCGCCGGCCGTGGGCGCGATCCTGGATGAGATGGCGCGTCTGCGGGACGAGGCCGTCCCGGCCGACGAGCTGGCCCGATCCAAGCGCTACCTCGCCGGCCGTCTGGAGCTGCGGATGGAGGAGACACGCCACGTGGCCTCATGGCTCGGCGGACAGGAAGCGCTGCACGAGCGGGTCCTGACGCTGGAGGGCGCGCTCGAAGAGCTGGAAGCGGTGACCAGCGAAGGCATCCAGGCGCTGGCCTCACGGCTCATTCGCGACGACGGGCTTCGCCTCGCGGTCGTCGCGCCGGCGCGACGCGGCCGCCGACTCGAGTCCCTGCTGCGATTGCCCGGGAGCCCGACATGACGGAGGACCGCAAGCCGCGCCGCCGAAGAGCGGTCGCGCCGGGCGCGGCGCCGGGCGTGTCGCCCGAGGCCGAGGTGGGTACCCCGCCTCGCGCCGCGTCGCCCGGCGGCGACGCGGCGCCGGGCAGTCAGCTCGCCCTGGCGCTCGAGTCGCAAGCCGGGCAAGGGGATTCGGCCGCGCCGGGCCGGTCGAATACGTCGGACGGCTCCGCCGACCGTCTCGTCGGCGTCTCCGCGGAAGCGGCCGCCGGCGTCTCCGGCCCCGGCGTCGAGGAGATCACGGCGGCCGGAGAAGGGCCCGGCCAGGATCTCCCGCCGGAGGAAGGCTTTCGGACGGCCGACCTGGAAGCCCGACCCTTGCCGTACCAGCCGGTCGAAGCGACGTCGATCGATGATCCGGCGCTCCTGATCCGCATGGCCCGGATCCATCTCAGGACCGGGTCGGCGTTCATGGCCCGCGCCGAACTCGAGGCGCTGGCCGCTCGCGAGCAGCTGGATACCGACGCCCATCTCGACCTGGCCGAAGCCCGCTGGCGTACCGGCGATCTCGCCGGCGCGGGGGAGGCCGCGGCAGCCTACGCTGCCGACGGGGGCCGCGAGGCGCTCGGCCTGGTGATCTCGGCCGAGGCGCTGGCGATGGCCGGCCGCGACGCCGAGGCCCGCCGGCTCGTCGAGCTGGCGCTGGAACGCCACACCTCCGAGCTCGATCCGCTGTTCGCCGGAATGCCGCACGCAGCCCCCTGGCCGGCCGGGGCGTGGATCGCGGGTGCGATCGCGCCGGAGACGGTCGAATCAGCCGCGGGAACGTCGGCCCCCGTTCCGGCCGGCTCGGTGGGAGCCCCGGCGCCGGATGGACGAACGGTAGAGGCGGCGGCCGCCCCCGACGAGTCTGGCCCTTCGTTCGCGGAACCCTTCCCCGGTGAGACAGAGGGTGCCGAATCCGCCCCAGCGGCGGTTCCCGCCTTCCGCCCGGCCCCGGTGGACCCGGCCGGCGGCGAAATCGCGGCAGGGCGCTCTTGCCTGGACGCCGGCGACCCGATGACGGCCGCCCTCCACTTCGGCGTCGCCATCCGCCTTGCGCCCGCATCCGCCGCTGCCGTGCTGGAGGCTCTCGGCGATCGCCGGGATCTGCCGCTCCAGCTCGTTCGCGGCGACGCCCTCAGGCTGCTCGGCCAAGAGGTCGACGCGAGCGATGCGTACGTGTCGCTGGCGAGCGCTCTCGGCGCCGTGGAATCCCCGGCGCCGGGCGAGACGGGAGGCCAGGTCGAGCCGGCGGCGCCCGATCAGCCGGCGCTTTCCAGGGAGCAGCCCGCGCGCCGCCCGCGCAGACGTCCATCCGGCTCCTGAGGCCGCCAGGCTCGGCCGGCTCGCCGACCGACCGGCTACACTCGCCATCGCATTCAATCGTCGACAGGGGTACGTGTGCAGTGACCGAGCGAACGCTAGTCCTCGTCAAGCCCGACGGCGTGCAGCGTCTGCTGGCCGGCCGGATCATCGCCCGCTACGAGGAGCGGGGACTGAAGATCGTCGGGCTCAAGCTGGTCCACGTCGATCGCGAGCTGGCCGAGCGACACTATGCCGTTCACCAGGGCAAGCCCTTCTTCGATGGGCTGGTCGACTTCATAACGTCGGCGCCGCTCATAGCCCTGGCTCTGGAAGGCCCGGATGCGATCGCCTACGTGCGAACGATGAACGGCGCCACGCGGCCCAGCGAGGCCGCTCCGGGCACGATCCGCGGCGATTTCGCGGTCGAGATGGGGCAGAACCTGGTTCACGCTTCGGATAGTCCCGAGAGCGCGGCGACGGAGCTCGCGATCTGGTTCCGGCCCGACGAATTGCTCTCATACGACCGGGACGTAGACCGCTGGGTGGCCGGGCCGGGCGCCCGCTGAGGTTACGCGGCCTGCGGCGACCCGGGCCGGTCAGTCGGAGTTGCCGCGCGCCGGCGCGGAGGTCTTTCCGGGAGCCGGGCTTGCGCTCGGCGGCACCGACTCGCTCGGCGCGGTTGAGGCCGACGGACCGCCGGCTGGTCGAGGGGCCGGCGTCGGCAGAGGAGTCGCCGTCGCCAGCGACGCCGGCGTCGACGCCGGTGTCCGAGACGGAGTCGCGTGAGCGGCCGTGTCCAGCGGGATTCCGAACCGCGTCGCGTCGCTCGAACTGAGGCCGCCGAAGGCCAGGGCGACGGATACGGCGGCGCCGGCCAGGACCACCAGGCTGACCTGGAGCGTCCGGTTCAGGCGCCAGGCGGCGGCGACGTTCCGCCGGAATTCGGACGGCGCCCGGACCGTCCCGCCGGGCGTTCCATCGGCGCCGCCCGGGGTCCTGACCGCGCTGCCGGTGGTCCTCTCCGGCTCCGGGCCGGCCGCGGCGCCTTGTTCCGGCCCGGCCGCGGCGGGCCCGGTCGAGTTCGACCCGGTGATCGCGACCGGGGCGGCCGCGGCCGCCGTGGGCAGCGCGGCCGCGGAGGCGGCGGCGGCGCGAGACGGTCGCCGCTTCGTCGACTGCCGGGCCGGTGGGGGCTCGGCAAGAGCCTCCCCGGTGCGCGTGGTTTCCGGCTCGGCCTGGGACGATGGGGTCGGCCCGGCAGAGGCCGGCGTCGGCGTCGATTTCGACCTCAGGCGCGTTCGCCGGACCGGCAGGCCAGCGCGGCAGCTCGCTTCGGGCGGCTCGGACCTCCTCGCTCGGTGAGAGCAGGCCCAGGGCAAGAAGCCGCACCGGGTACGCCAGAGAGAGAACGATCGCCGCGGCGAAGAGGAACTGCAGCTCGCCTGGCAGGGCCAGGCTGATGAGTGTCGATCGCGCCCCGTAGACGGCACTGCCCGGCCAGCCGATAGTGGCGACCACGATGACCACGAGCGCGAGGCCCAGCATCGGCGTCCGCCGCAGCCAGCCACGCAGCCGGGGCACCTGCGCGGTGCCGAATGCGCGCGAGAGGGCCGCGGCCCAGGCCACGAGTCCGGTCTTCGCGACGATGAAGACCAGCAGCCACAGCCGGGCGGGCCCGGCCGCGGCGTCGGTGCGCGCCGCCAGCGCGAGCAGGACGAAGCTCGCGTCGCCGACGATCGAATAGGCGACGACCTCCCCGATGTCGTCGCTGACCAGCGCGGCCAGGGGGCCCAGGACCAGCGTCGCCACGGCCACGACCTGGACGACCGCGACGCCGGCATTCAGCCACTCGCTCCGCGTTCCGAATGTCGTCGCGCTCCAGCTGACCGCCAGGATGCCGAGACCGGCGGGGATCCAGACCAGGAGCAGCGCGGGCGCCATCGGCACGGCCGCGTAGCGCAGGCGCGCGGCGGGGACGTGGAACGGCACCGCACCGCTGCGGACCGCCAGGGCGACGCCGATGCCGAGGAATGCGGGCGCGACGACGACGTCACGGGACTGGCCCGTCCAGGCCGGATGCGCCAGGGCGATCGCGGCGAAGCCCAACCCGGCCGCTACGAGAGCGATGGTCCTGATCTCCGCCAGCCGACCGTCCGCCTCCGAAGGCCGGGGAGCGGCCCGAACGATCACGAGAGCTCCCGCCGTGGCGGCGCAGGCGCCGGCCAGCAGGGCCACGCCCGAGTCGACGGCCGTCAGCGCCACCGCCAGACCGGCGAACGAGGCCAGCGCGGCCGGCGCCAGCTCGCCGGACCAGCCCGAGGCCAGCGCGGCCAGGCACCCGACAAGTCCCGAGCCCGCGGCGCAGGCCAGGAACAGGCCCGCGTAATCGCTGCCGGCCAGGGTGACGTCGCCGACGCTCAACCTGGTCGTGGGGCCGATCAGGAGCGCCGCCGTGAAGGCTAGCAGGAGGCAGGCGGGGCCGGTCAGCTTTCCGATCCACGGCCACGGTCGAGCCGCGAGCCCAATTGTGGCCCCGACGCCGCAGGCGACGACAAACGCGAGCAGGCTCATCGGCGCGGCTCGCGGGGGCGCAGGCGTCGCACCCTGTTCGGGGCGGGCCTCGTCTGCGGTGAGGGTTCCGACGGCCCGGGCATCGCCCCTTCGACAGGGCTCGGGCGGGGAGCCGCCTCCGGCTCCGTCCTCGCGTCGCCCCTGCGCAGGGACCTGGCAGGCAGAGTTCGGACGGAAGTGGGCCGCGTCCGCCGGACATTGGGAGATACCGGGCCTGCCGATGCCGGGCCCGCCGCTTCGGCGCCCGATGGCGCGGCCGCTTCGGCGCCCGATGGCGCGGCCGCCGCTCTCGACGCCTGCCGGCCGGTTCGCCGGGTCTGCCGCCCGGCTGGCCCGGCCTGAGGCCCGTCTTCCGATCCCAGCTCGCCGTCCGCACGCGCCGGTTCCTCTGACGCCGGTTCCTCGAGCGCGACCTGCCCGCGATCGGGCGCGGCGGCCGCGGCCTTGCGTAGCGCCGCCGGCGTGTCGAGAGGCGAGGCCAGCAGGCTCGTCGCGCCGACTGTGCCCACCAGCAGAGCCGTGATGGCTATCTGCCCGAGCGCCGGTGCCGGCCCTGCCCAAGCTGCCGCGAGAAGGAAGCCGCCGGTGACCAGCAGGGTCGCGCCGGCTCCGACGCGCAGGACGTCGCGGCCGGTCAGGGGCACGATGGCCAGGGCCACGAGCGAGAACCCGCCGGCCTGGGCCGCCAGGGGTCCCGCGAGCGGCTTGACGGGCTCGACCACCCAACCGATCCAGAAGGCCGCCAGCGCGATCGCCAGTTCGGCCAGAAGGCCGATGCCAGACCCCTCGCTCGAGACCGACCCGGTTTGTGCGGCCGCCCAAAGCAGATATGCCGCCAGGAGGCCGCCGAGAACCCTGAATGCGACCGCGAGGCCCGCAGGCTCGGAGGAGCCGGCGAGAGCGGCGGCGACCATGGCCAGCATGAGTCCGACGGCAACGAGGCGGCCGTCGCGTGCGGTGACGGCGATGACGCCGCCGATCACCGACGCCGCTGCGGCGACCACGACCGGCTGGATCATGTGGCGGCCCGGGTGGCGATCGAGGGGTCGCCCGTCGCGGCCGGCGGGATCTCGACGGGGCCGGCGCCCGGGATGGTCGACAGGTTGAGGGGGAATGCCTCCGAGGTTTTGCGGAGGCAGCCGAGCGTTCTAGCCGTCACAAGGTCGCGAGTATAGGGGCTGTGATATCGTCCTGCCCCGTGGAGCTTCCCCGACGACTAGGCTGGCTCAAGAGCGGCCGCTTCATCAGGCTCGTCTCGGTGGTGGCGGCTCTGGCCTTGCTGGCCGGGGTCCTGTACAACGCGATCGCGGTCGACCGGATCCCGCCGACATACCAGATCAAGGTGAGCAACCCGGCCAGCGGCGGCCTGGTGATGACTCTGACCTCGATCGACGTCGAATTCAGCGAGGAGGTCCGGCCCACGACGGCCGAGGCCGCCTTCTCCATGACGGAGATGACATCCGGGTTCCCGGCCGTCGTCGGCACCTTCCACTGGCAGGGGCTCAAGATGATCTTCACGCCGTCGGCAAAGCTGCCGCTGGCGACCAAGTTCCACGTCCGCATGGCGCCGGGCGTCCAGGATCTGGCGGGCAACTCGCAGAGCGGCAGCGCCGACGTTTACCTGACCACGGTCGGCGCGCCGACCGTCCTCTCCGTGTCTCCGGCCGACGGCGCTTCCTCGGTGGATGTCGGTTCGTCGATACTGATCACCTTCGATCGGCTGATGGACACTCAGAAGGTGATCGCGGGGCTGACGCTGCAACCCGACATCACGTATCAGGCCTCATGGAACGGCACGGTCCTGAAGCTCAGCCCGACCAGGCCGATGGCATTCGGCACCACGTACACCGTGAGGATCGGAGACCCGGCCGTCGACACGGACGGCACCAAGCTTCCGCCGTTCACGGCCAGCTTCAAGACGGTTGATGCGGGCCTGCGGGTGGCCTCTCTGGTGCCGGCACCGAATTCGGCCGGCGTGAGCATCCACAGCCAGATCGCGGTCACGTTCGCTGAGCCGGTCGATCCATCGTCGATCGCGGGGGCCATACAGCTCACCCCGCCGGTATCAGGTTCGATCACGGCGATCACGCTGCCCGACGACACGGCGCCCACCGCCAGCCCGACCGCGTCGGCGACGGCAAACCTAACCTCCTCGCCCGCGGCTACGGCGACCGGCACGCCCGCGGCCGCAGGCCCCAACGTCCTCGTGTTCACACCAGACGAACCGCTGGCGGCGCACACGACCTACTCCGTGACCCTCGCCTCGACGGTCAAGCGAGCGGACGGCGAGGTGTCCTCGGGCGACACGTGGACATTCATCACCGGCGAGGCCCCTACGAACGCCCTCAATCAGATCTCCTTCATGTCGGACCGGAGCGGCGTGGACAACGTCTGGCTGATGAATTACGACGGTTCGAACCAGCGAGAAGTCACCTCCGAACTCGTGCCGGTGAGCGGCTACGACATCAGCGGTGACGGCCTCACGATCGTCTACAGCGCCGGCGGCATCGTCAAGAAGATGTCGCTCGCCGGAGACAGCATCACTACGCTCACCTCCGGCGGCAACTTCGAGTACGCGCCGACGATCACGCCCGACGGCACCGGCGTGGTCGTGGCCAGGCGCGATTCCAGCGGCCAGGACCAGGGCTACTGGCGCTACTCCTTCGTCAGCGGCACCGACACCAGGCAGGTAACCCCGGACGGGGCGCCCGGCCTCGGCAGCGTCGCGCTCGGCAGTGCGAACTTGATCGGCGCGCAGGGAATGTCGTCGTGGGCCGGACGAGCGGCTTTCACGACCGATGGCACGAGCATGCTCATGGTGCGTGGCTCGGATGACTCCGTCGAACTGGTAGACATGACGGGCGTCAAGCCGCCGGACGTGCTCGACCTGCAGGGCACTTCGCGCCCGGTCTGGGTCGGGGCCGACAACGCCTTCTACCTGACCGCCTCGGCCGACAAGGGCCTCACGTGGGCCTGCTGGCGGGTTACTCCCAACGGCTCGGCGACCATCGTCAGCCCGGCCTGGAGCGACATCGCCTCGGCCGGCAGCAACCTCGCCCTGATCGTCAAAGGCGGCGACGGCGCGAACCACCTGGAGTTCCTTGCCACGCCCGGTGGACCGGCCACGATGCTGACCGACGATCCGCGCTACAGCGAGTCGGGGCCGTCGTTCTCGCCCGATGGCGGGGTGGTCGTCTTCGCGCGTGTGAGCTCGTTGACGCCCGACATCGCCGCCGGAATCTGGGCGATCAACACGGACGGCACCGGCCTCACGAACCTGTCGACCGACGGCGCCTACCCGCGCTGGCTGCCTTAGTGCGCGCCGCTCGCAACCCGGCAGACCCGCGATGGGGCGCGCCGCCGGCGCGTGTTGACCGGTAATCCGGCCTATCTCCCGGGTATCCCGCGCGCGCTTGCCGAAGCGCTCGGGCCAAACGTCCCGGGCTGCCGGGACCAAACGACCCGGTTCCGCAGGCCCGAATGAATAATCTCGGGGCTTTCCGCAGTTTGACCCCTGCTTTCGGCGGTTGATACACTCCGCCCGGCCCGAGTATGCATCTCATCGTCGGAACCGGGCCAAGCCCCCGGGAGCCTGCCGTCCCGCCGTGCCCCTGAGTGCCGCGCCCTAAGCCGTGCCCTGAAGAGAAGGAGCCCCTCGCCTCCCATGGACCCAAACCTGCTCCAGTGGTTCATCCCCATCGCCGGGCTGCTCGCGGTGGGATTCGCCATCTTCCTCGCCCGCGACGTCCTATCACGCGACACCGGGACTAAGGAGATGATGGACGTCTGCGTGACGATCAACGAGGGCGCGGTCGCGTTCATCAAGCGCCAGTACTCGACGATCGCCGGGCTCGCCCTGGTCGGCTCCGTCGTGATCTTCGTCATCATCTCGCTGGTCGAGACGTCGAACGTTGCCGACACCAGCACCTACGGTGTCGCGCTGGGACTCCGGACGGGCGCCGCCTTCCTCGTCGGTGCGGCCTGTTCGATGGCCTGCGGAATCATCGGCATGCTCGTCAGCGTCAGGGCGAACGTCCGCGTCGCCTCGGCCGCCCGCCGCAGCCTTGTCGAGGCCGTTCAGGTGGCCATGCGCGGCGGCGCCGTCTCGGGCTTCCTGGTCGTCGCCCTGTCGCTCCTCGGCGTGTGGAGCATCTTTGCCGTAAACGGCGGCCTGGCCGGCGGCCAGGAGACGCACGACGCACCGTTCCTGATCGTCGGCTACGGCTTCGGCGCCAGCTTCGTGGCCCTCTTCGCCCAGCTCGGCGGCGGGATCTACACCAAGGCCGCCGACGTGGGCTCCGACCTGGTCGGCAAGGTCGAGGCCGGGATCCCCGAGGACGACCCGCGCAACGCGGGCGTCATCGCCGACCTCGTTGGCGACAACGTCGGCGACTGCGCCGGCCGTGGCGCCGACCTCTTCGAGTCCACCGCGGCCGAGAACATCGGCGCGATGATCCTTGGTGTCGGCGTATACGCCCTGGCCGTGACCAACCACTGGCCGAACCCGACGGCCTGGATCTTCTTCCCCCTCGTCGTCCGAGCCTTCGGTCTCGTCTCCACCATCGTCGCGATGTTCTTCATTCGCGGCAGGGAAGACGAGAACCCCATGAACATCCTGAACCGCGGCTACTGGGTCACGACCATCTTGAGCGCCGCCTCGCTGGCCCTCGTCACCAACGTGATGATGAACACGAACGGCGCCACCGGCGACAACGGCATCCCGACCTGGATCTACTTCTTCGGCTGCGGTGTCGTCGGCCTGGCCACGAGCGTCGCCTTCGTCTATATCACGCAGTACTACACGGCGGGCAGCTACCGACCCGTCCGCGAGATTGCCGAGGCCTCCAAGACCGGCCCGGCCACCAACATCATCTCGGGCGTCGCCGTCGGCTTCGAGACGACCGCCGTAACCGCCATCACGATCGGCATCGCCCTGCTCGCCAGCAACTGGCTCGGCGCACACTCCGGGCTGGGCAGCGTCGGCGGCGTCTTCGGCACCGCGGTCGCGACCATGGGCATGCTGATGACCTGTGCCTACGTCCTGGCCATGGACACTTTCGGCCCCATCACCGACAACGCCGGCGGCATCGCCGAGTTCAGCCGCGCCGAGGCCAGCGCGCGCGAAATCACGGACCGCCTCGACGCGGTCGGCAACACCACCAAGGCCCTGACCAAGGGCTACGCGATCGCGTCCGCGTCGCTCGCCGCCTTCCTGCTGTTCAGTGCCTACATCGACAAGATCAACCTCATCCTCCAGCGCCAGATCGACGCCGGCACCCGGACCGTCCAGCAGGGCCTCATGACGTCCGTCAACCTGGAGAACGTCGACGTCTTCGTGGCCGCGTTGATCGCCGCTATGCTCGTGTACTTCTTCAGTTCTCTGGCGATCCGGGCGGTCGGCACCACCGCCCAGGCGATCATCGTCGAAGTCCGCCGCCAGTTCCGTGAGATCCCGGGGATCATGGACTACACCGGCCGGCCGGACTACGCCCGGGTCGTGGACATCACCACTCGAGCCGCCCTCCGCGAGATGATGTTGCCCGGCATCGTCGCCGTCGCCACTCCGATCGTCGTGGGCGTGCTGCTCGGATACGAAGCCGTAGCCGGTCTCCTGATGGTCGGTACGATCGGCGGCGTCCTGCTGGCCACCGTCCTCAACAACGGCGGTGGCGCCTGGGACAACGCCAAGAAGTACATCGAATCGGGCCACCTGCTCGATGCGGACGGCAACGTTCTCGGCAAGAAGACGCCGGCGCACGCCGCCGCCGTCGTCGGCGATACGGTCGGCGACCCCTTCAAGGACACGGCCGGCCCGTCCCTGCATGTCCTAGTAAAGCTGCTGGCGACCATTACGCTGGTGATGGCCCCGCTCTTCATCCGCTAGTCGAGCTTCGAGGCGGCGGGCCGGCGGTCTCGCGATCGCCGGCCCGCGCACCTTCGAGAGCCCGACCTACAACCACACCGAGGGCGCCCCATGGACCTTGGCACCATCCAGGCACTCGTGATGGGTCTGACCCAGGGGCTGACGGAGTTCCTGCCGATCTCGAGTTCGGGTCATCTCATTCTCGTGCCGTGGTTGCTCGGCTGGACCGTCCCCGTCAGGGACGACTTCATCAACTCCCTGGCCTTCACGGTCATGCTCCACATGGGCACCCTCCTGGCCCTGCTCGTCTACTTCTGGCGGGACTGGCTCAGGCTGATCCCGGCCGGACTGGCCTCGATTCGGGACCGCTCCATCGGCGGCGATCCGGACCGCAAGATGGCCTGGCTGATCGTCGTGGCCACGATCCCGGCCGTCATCGTCGGCCCACTTCTCACGGACACCATCGAGTCGTGGGTCCGGGAGCCGGCCCGAGTCGCGCTGATGCTCTGCGTCGGCGCCGCGATCCTCTGGCTGGCCGACCGCTGGGGCTCCCGGCGGCGCGAGATGGACTCGCTGACCTTCGGTGGGGCGTTCGGCATAGGCGTGGCCCAGGTGCTGGCCCTGGTCCCGGGCATCAGCCGGTCCGGCATCAGCATCTCCGCCGGCCTGTTCCAAGGGCTCACCCGCGAGGCCGCGGCACGGTTCAGCTTCCTGATGGCCACGCCCGTCGTGGCCGGCGCCGGACTCTGGGAGGCCAGGAAGATCCTGACCAATGAGGCCGGTGTGAACCCGAGCCTGCAGCTGTCGGCCATCGGCTTCGTCGCCGCGGCGATCTCCGGGCTGCTGGCTATCCGCTTCATGCTCGAGTTTCTCAAGCGACAGCCGCTGACGGGCTTCGTCGTCTACCGGGTCGTCGCCGCGGTCGTCGTCTTCGTGGTCCTGTTGTCTCCGCACGGCGCCTGAAGGAGGCCCGCGGCTCGATGGAGGTCATCAAGCAGCTCCGCCAGCGCGAGATTCGCGACCTGCTCGGCCAGCGTCCGATCCGGACCCAGCAGGAGCTCGCGGCCGCCCTGCGCGAGCGCGGGTTCCGAGCCACCCAGGCCACGATCAGCCGCGACGTCGCCGAGCTGGGGCTGATCAAGGCGAACCAGGCCGGAGTCCAGACGTACGTCGTTCCGGCACGCGTCACCGAGGCCGAAAGCACCGGCGAGGAGCGACTCCGGGCCCTGATGCACGATCTTCCCGTGGAGGTCAGGGAAGCCGGGCTGATGCTCGTGCTCAAGACTCTGCCGGGCTCCGCGCACGCCATCGCCGCCGCCCTGGATCGGACGCGCTGGTCCGAGGTCGTAGGCAGCATCGCCGGCGACGACACCGTCTTCGTAGCCTGCGGCGACCGCACCTCGATGCAACGCATCCGAGCCAGGCTGGCCTCTCTCGGTCGCTAGGTCGGGGGTCGCCTCCTGGCTCGTCGCGTAGTCCGGACGCCGACTACGTGGTTCGGGGCCCTCGCCAGCGTCCTGGGGTCCGGCTCAGCCTCCAGCGCCGGGACAGCGCGGCGCCCTACGCCGGACGCAGACCGGCCCCGGCTTCCGGGGAGGAGGAGGAGAGAGGATCCGGAAGGCGGGGCCGGTAGTTCGCTTTGTTGACCGACATGATGATGAACGCCACTCGGGGATGGCATTGCACTTTGGTCCCTCCCCGAGAAGGACCTCCGTTCTGGTCCAAACACGGGTGGCGGCCGGTCCGCGTCCCCGAAGCGCATCCCGCTCTCCGCCAGGTGGTTGCGGGGACCGTGGTCCTGCGTCCGCCGACCTAGCCGGCCGCCCCGGAACTCGGCTCATGGTCGGCCCGACGGGGCTTTGGCCGGGCGGATTCGATATCTCTTTGACACGCGGAGGGGCGGCGGCTAGGATACGCGCCGGCCGAACTTCAGGGCACCTCGCCGGTGCGCCTGGAGTTCTTTTCCTTATCCCGGGCCGCGAGGTGCCGGAGCATCTCCGGTCGGAGCCGGACGGACGAGAACGGGAGCCTCCCGCGGTGAACAACAAGACCCAGTACATCTCGGAAGATGGCCTTGCCAAGCTACGGGCAGACCTGGAGGAACTCGTAAACGTCCGGCGGGCCGAGATCGCGCAGCGCATCCACGACGCCAAGGAGCACGGCGACCTGGCCGAGAACGCCGAGTACGAAGACGCCAAGAACGAGCAGGCCTTCGTTGAGGGTCAGATCCAGCGGCTCGAGGCTCTCGTCAAGAACGCGACGATCATCGAGGGTAACCACGGCACCGACCACGTTCAGGTCGGCTCGACCGTGAAGGTGGAAGGCTCCGACGGCAGGGAAGTCTTCACGATCGTCGGCTCGACCGAGGCCAGTCCGCGCGAGGGCAAGATCTCCAACGAGTCGCCGGTGGGCCGGGCCCTGCTCGGCAAGCGCAAGGGCGACTCCGTCGTCGTCCACGTCCCGGCCGGCGACTTCTCCTACAAGATCCTCGACATCAGCTAGCCGGCCCGCCGTGTACTGGGCCGACGAGCTGGCAGCCTCTCTGGCCGGACCCCAGGTCGTCAACGATTCCAAGTCGCCGTCGGGAACCGTTCACGTCGGCTCCCTGCGAGGGGTCGTTCTCCACGACGCGATCCACAGAGCGCTTCTGGAGGCCGGGCTGCCCTCGACCTTCCTCTACGGCGTCGACGACATGGACGCCATGGACTCCCAGGCCATGCTGACGCCCGACGCGGTCGACCGCTACATGGGTGTGCCCCTCTCGCGCGTCCCGGCGCCCGAAGGCAGCGCGGCGGCCAATTACGCCCGCCACTTCGTGGGTGAGATCTTCTTCCGGACCTTCGAGCCGCTCGGCATCAAGCCCGAGTTCTACTGGGTCAGCGAGCTGTACGCGGCCGGCCGAATGGACCACTACGTGGGCCTCGCCCTCGACCGGGCCGAGAAGGTGCGCGAGATCTACCTGCGTGTCAGCCACGTCGAGCGGTCGAGCAGCTGGCTGCCGATCCAGGTGGCCTGCGAGAACTGCGGCAAGATCGGCACGACGTACGCGACAGACTGGGACGGCTCGACCGTCGCCTACGCCTGCAAGCCGGACCTGGTGTCGTGGGCAAAGGGTTGCGGCCACGAGGGGCGCGTCTCGCCGCTGGGCGGCCGGGCCAAGCTGCCGTGGAACCTGGAGTGGGCCGCCAAGTGGGGTCTGCTCGGGGTGACCGTCGAGGGCTGCGGCAAGGACCTGGCCACGGCAGGCGGCTCGCGAGATCGGTCCGACGCGATCAGCCGCGAAGTCTTCGAGGTGGAGCCGCCGCGCAACGTCACCTACGAGTTCCTCAACATCGGCGGGCGCAAGATGTCCACGTCGCGGGGCCAGGGCGTCGCCGCCCACACCATCGCCGAGGTGCTCCCGCCCGAGCAGCTCCGCTTCCTCTTCCTCCGGCCGCGGCCCAACCAGGTCATCGACTTCGATCCCGAAGGCGACACCATCCCGAGGCTCTTCGATGAGTTCGACCGGATCGCCGCAGCCACTGCCGGGCGCGAGGTCAAGGGCGAGCTGCCCGCGGATCACGAGCGCCTCTTCGCCTACTCGCTGCTGGGACCGGCGCCGGACGTGAGCGCGGCCGCGGCCGCCTTCCGGCCCGCCTTCGCGCATCTGGCCCTGCTGCTCCAGATCCCGGGCGTCGACATCGCCGGGCGAGTCGAGGCCGAGAAGGGCGCTCCGCTGACGGAAGGGGAGACCGCCATGCTGGCGGAACGAGTCGCCTCCGCGCGGGCCTGGCTGGATTCCTACGCACCGGAGCGGGCGCGGCTGGTCGTCCAGCGCGACGCCGTTCCGGCAGGTGTCCGCGACCTGGGCGACGATCAGCGCGCCTACCTGGCCGCCCTGGCCGGCGCCGCGGCCGGCGAGAAGCCCGGTTCGGGCGACGCCTGGCAGGCGCTGATCTTCCGCGTGGCATCCGAGACGGACCTCGCCTCGGGTCGCGCCTTCGGCGCGCTGTATGCCGCCTTCCTCGGGCGAAGCAACGGCCCGCGCGCCGGGTGGCTCCTGGCCAGCCTGGAGCCGGCGTTCGTCATCGAGCGGCTGCGGGCGGCAGCGGCGTAGAGGTCGCGACGTCGGCGGCCCGCAGCGTGGTCGGGCGCGTGGCTGGGCCGGCGCGTGGCTGGGCCGGCGCGTGGCAGGCCGGGCCGGGGCCGAGCGGGTGGCCGTGGCGGGGCCGGGTGCCGGGGCGGGGCAGGGTGGCGGGCCGGGGCCGAGCGAGTGGCCGTGGCGGGGCAGGGTGGCGGCGCGCCGGGCCGAGCGAGTGGCCGTGGCGGACTCGGGCGCGTAGTCGGGCGTGGGGTCGGGAGAGTGGCGGGCGCGTGGCGAGCCGGGCCGGGGCCGGAGCAGGCCGGGCGCGTAGTCGGGCGTGGGGTCGGGCGCGAAGTTTCCGAATTCACGCCACACCGACCATTGGCAACGACATGTCCGTCGGCGCACCTCGCCCACGGGGGTCGGGCCTGCCACCGGGCTCTGAGCCGGCCGACCGAGCGTCCGGGTGTGGGCCTGCCAGTCTTCCGCGTACGAGTCCGCGATCTCGGCCCCCGCCCGGTCAGTGGTCCCGGCGCGTCCGGCCAGTCCCGGTCCGCGGTCCCGGCCCGCCGGCCCGTCCCGGTCCGCGGTCCCGGCCCGCAAGGCTGCCCATTGTCGATGTGATGTGAAATCGGAAAGATCCGGCCGCTCGCCGCACTCGGGCCGCGACGCATCAGGGCCCGCTCCGTATCCGGACCGCTCGCCTCCGGCCCGCATCCGGACCGCGTGCCGCCGGCCGCGCCGCCCGCCGGTCGGGCCGCCAGCCCGGCCGCCCGCCACCGGCCGGACCGCGCGCCGCCATCCGCGCCACCGGCCGGGCCGCCCGCCACCGGCCGCGCCGCCCGCCACCGGCCGGACCGCGCGCCGCCATCCGCGCCACCGGCCGCGCCGCCCGCCATCGGCCGGACCGCTCGCCGCATCCGGACCGCGTGCCGCCGGCCGCGCCGCCCGCCGGCCGGGCCGCCCGCCACTGGCCGGGCCGCTCGCCGCATCCGGACCGCGTGCCGCCCGCCGCGCCGCCGGCCGGGCCCCTCTCGGCGGCCGGTCGCGCGCCCCAGCCGCGTCCCTGTGGCCCGCCTCCCGCCGCCATCGCTAAACTCAACGGCAGTTACGCGGCCTCGGCCGCCGAACGAGACCAGGGAGTAGCTACGCGATGAGCATCGGGCTGGCCAGGCTGCGCGAAGAACCGGATCGGATCCGGCAGGGTGCGATCGACAAGGGCGAGGACCCGGCGATCGTCGATGCCGCCCTCGAACTCGAGGGTAAGCGCCGCCGGCTGCTCGGCGACTCGGACCGGCTGAAGGCCGAGCGCAACGCCGCGTCGAAGCAGATCGGCGAGGCGATTCGCGGCGGGGCCGCGCCCGACGGACCGGAGGTGGCGGCCCTGCGGCGGGCGTCGACCGACGCCGGCACCCGGATCGAGGGGCTCGACGCCGAGCTGGCGGCAACGGAAGCGCAGCTCGAGGAGATGCTGCTGCGCATTCCGAACCCGGCCGACCCGGACGTTCCCGTCGGCGACGAGTCGGCCAACAGGGCCGTACGAACCTGGGGCGAACAGCTGCCCAGGGAGGTCTCCGCGGACGGTCGAACCTGGATGCGCCGTCCTCACTGGGAGGTCGCCGTCGACCTCAAGATGTTCGACCTCGAGCGTGGAGCCAAGATCACGGGATCCGGCTTCCCCGTCTACACGGGTCCGGGCTCGCGCCTCCAGCGAGCCCTGATCGACTTCATGCTCGACATCCATACCTCCGAGCACGGCATGACGGAGATCTGGCCGCCGGCCGTCGTGAACGCGGCCTCCGCCCGCGGCACAGGCCAGATCCCGGACAAGGAAGACCTCATGTACGTCGTGCCCCGCGACGACCTCTACCTGGTCCCCACCGCCGAGGTTCCGGTCACGAACCTGCATCGGGACGAGATCCTCGAGGCGGACCAGCTGCCGATCCGCTATGCCGCCTACTCGCCGTGTTTCCGGCGCGAAGCCGGCGCGGCCGGGAAAGACACTCGGGGCATCCTGCGCGTGCATCAGTTCGACAAAGTCGAGATGGTCTTCTTCGAGAAGCCTGAAGCGTCCTCCGAGGCGCTCGAATGGCTGACCGGGAGGGCGGAGGTCATCCTCCAGCGGCTCGGCCTGGCCTATCGGGTCCTGCTGATGGCCACACGGGACATGGGCTTCGTTCAGGCCAAGAAGTACGACCTGGAAGTCTGGGCCCCGGGAGTCGAGCGCTGGCTCGAAGTCAGCTCGTGCTCGAACTTCCGCGACTACCAGGCCCGCCGGATGGCGATCCGCTACCGGCCCGAACCCGGCGCCAGGCCCGAGCTGGTTCATACGCTCAACGGCTCCGGGCTGGCCCTCCCGCGCACCGTGGCCGCGATCCTCGAGACCTATCAGCAGCCGGACGGGAGCGTACAGGTGCCCGAGGCCCTGCGGCCCTACATGCGGATGGACCGGATCACGGCATAGTCGTGCGGTCACCGAATCGACGGGTCTGAGGAGCCGCCGCGCTCGTCGGGATGGGTTTCTGTCAGGACTGGAATTGCCCTCGCAATCGGCCCCGCAGGTCGAGCACGGGGCCAGGAGGATGGGATGCGAATGATCGGTCGCGGACAGTCGCGGTGGGCAGCTCTCGCGTGCAGTGTGGTGCTGGTGACGCTTGCCGCAGCCGGCTGCACCGGCTCGAGCGTAACGCCGCAGGTCACCTACATCACGCCTTCTCCCGGACCGGTCACGCCCCTTCCGTCCGGCGTAACGCCGGCGCCGACCCCCGCCCCGCCGACGCCGACCCCCGCCCCGCCGACTCCGGTCATCGGCAGCGCCGTCATCTCCTCCAACGCGCCCGACAACCGCTGGACCGTGATCTTCAAGAAGCCCATCGTCTCGGGTATCCCCGCCGCGACTGCCACCCGGATGAACGACGTGATCACGGCCCGGGTCGACGGCTACATCGGAGCTTTCACCGGTAGCGGGCTGCCGACGGTGGCGAGCGGCGCGGGACCGAGCACGCTCGAAGGCGACTTCTCCATCGCCCTGGCCTCGCCGACGCTCATCAGTCTCCGCTTCACCATGCAGACCTTCGTGACCGGGGCGGCGCATCCTGTCGGTACGCCCGGAAGCATCAACTTCGTCGTATCGAGCGGCGCGACGATCAACCTCACGGACATCTTCGTAAACCCGACGTCCGCTCTGACAACCCTCTCGACCCGGGCCAGGGCTTCTCTCTCCGCCCAGTTAGGGTCGGACCTGACCTGGCCGGGTCCGGCAAAGTCGATGAGCTTCTTCGAGGAGGCCTGGGCCATGACGCCGGCCGGCCTGGAGTTCAGCTGGCCCCAGGGCGACCTGGCGAGCATGGCCGCCGGCATGCCGACCGCGACACTCGGCTGGTCGGCCATCAAGGCGTTGATCAAGCCCGCCGGTCCGGCCGGGGAGTTCGTCCGCTAGAGATGCCGGGGTCGGCATCCGCCCCCCCCCGCGGTGGATGGTGTAAGCCCCGGTCGAGTCCGGCTCTCGCCGGAGGCCCGGGCCGCCCGCCGAGACGCCCGGATCTGCCGCGGGGCCGGCGGCTAAGCTCCGGGTCCGGAGGAGGGATCACGTTGAAAGGAACCGCGCTCCCAGGCTCGTTCGACGAGCTGGACATCAGAGTGGGCCGAGTCCTGGACGCGGCCGAGGCCCGGACGCGCAAGCCCACGTACCGGCTCACGATCGATTTCGGGCCCGAGGTCGGCACCAGGGTCTCCTGCGGTGCCTACCGCAACTACTCCGCGCAGCAGCTCGTCGGCCGGCTCGTCGTCGCGATCGTGAATCTCGGTACCAAGCAGATGGGGCCGGAGACTTCGGAGGTGCTCGTGCTGGGCGTGACCAACGCTCGCGGCGAGACCATCTACCTCACCACCGAATCGGATGTGCCCCTCGGCGTAAGCGTCTTCTGAGCCCGACCCCACGGGGCGGCCCGGCGGCAGCCTCGGCCAGTCGCGGACGGGCCCGCGGGGCCCCTCGGCCCGCTCCACGCCGGAATCTGGCTCCTCGTCCCAAACCGCAACCTTTCTAGTGCATGAAAAGGCTTCGGTTGCGCGCAATCCCCTTGCGCGACAACAACATTTGAGTACTCTACGGCGCAAGGCTCGGCGCTGGGCTCCCAAATCCGAGTCTACCGACCGATGGTGCCTCGAGTAGCGGCGACGCGTTCCCATTGGCTCACGGGCAAACCGGGGGGTCGGTCCCTATCCAGTTTGGAGTGGAGTGGAGTGGAGGATGGGGCATATGAAGCCCAAAGCGCTAGCTATATTTGCTCTGGTTGCCCTGGTGGCATCCGCCTGTACTAGCAGTGCGGCCACGCCCACATCCGGCAACAAAGTCGTGACCCTGGGTGTCGACCTGCCGCTGTCCGGCGCCGAGACCCCCAACGGCGGGCCGACGCTCAACGGCGTCCAGCTCGCCGTCGACGAGAACCCGGTCCCCGGCTACACCATCAAGGTCGAGGCCAAGGACGACGCCCTCAACGGCAAGCACGATCCCCAGACCGGGGCCACCAACATCGGCCAGCTGGTCAACGACTCGTCCGTCTTCGCCGTCGTCGGCCCGTTCAACTCCAACGTCGCTCAGGCTGAGATCCCCGTCTCCAACGCAGCCGGCCTCATCCAGTGCAGCCCGGCCAACACAAACCCCGGTCTGACCAAGGGCGCCAGCGCCGTGGCCCTCCGGGCGACCAATCCGACCAAGATCGCCTACGTCCGCGTCGCGACCACGGACGACATCCAGGGCCAGGCCGGCGCCGAGATCGCGTACAACGTCGCGGGCGCAAAGAGCGCCTACGTCGTCGATGACACCGAGACGTACGGCAAGGGCCTCGCCGACCAGTTCGTGACCACGTTTACGGCCCTGGGCGGCACGATCGTCGGCCGCGACGGCGTGGGCGCCAGCGGCCAGTCCGACTACACGGCGCTCCTCACCGCCGCGAAGGCCAAGAACCCGCAGTTCGTCTACTTCGGCGGCGTCACCGCCACGGGCGGCGGCCTGCTCCGCAAGCAGATGGTCCAGCTCGGCATGGGCAGCATCCCGTTCGGCGGCGGTGATGGCATCAGCGACGGCTCGGCGGCTACCGCCAGCTCGTTCCTCAACATCGCCGGCCCCGACGGCGACCTGAACACGTACATGACCGTGGCCGCGATCGGCCTGATCCCGGATGCCGCCAAGTTCGCGGCCGACTACAGCGCCAAGTTCGGAACCCAGCCCGGCGCCTACAGCGCATCCGGCTACGCCTGCGCACAGGTCTTCCTGCAGGCCCTCGCGGCAGTCGGCCCCGGTCGCGAGGCCGTCCGCTCCTACGTCACCACCACGACCAACAAGTTCAGCACCGTGCTCGGCACGATCTCGTTCGACGCGAACGGCGACACCAGCCAGCACATCATCAGCTTCTACAAGTTCGACCCGGCCACCAAGGACTGGGCGTTCTTCGAACAGAAGGACTTCACCAGCGGGACGGTGACTTACCCGCCCACGCCCGCAGCCTCGTAGAGGCAGCTCTCAGGCCGTTCCAGGGGGGCCGGAGACGTCTCCGGCCCCCCTCTATTGATCCGCGCACGCTGCCCATCCAAAGCCTGACCCTGGAGACACCGTGGACGCCGGGATCCTGACCTATCAAGCCCTAAACGGCCTGACCATCGGGGCCGTGTACGCGCTCATCGCCCTCGGCTACACGATGGTCTACGGCATCATCGAGCTGATCAACTTCGCCCACGGCGACGTCTTCATGGTCGGCACCTTCGTGACCCTCTGGCTGCTGACCACGATCGGCGTGCAGGGCACGGTCAACGATCCGGTCATGCTCATTGCGTTGCTCATCGTGATGTTCGCCTTCACCATGACCATCATGGGCATGGTCGGCGTCCTCATCGAGCGATTCGCCTACCGGCCGCTGCGCCGGGCGCCCCGCCTGGCCCCGTTGATCACGGCCATCGGCGTGAGCTTCATTCTCCAGAACGTGATCCAGGCGACCTACAGCACCGCGCCCTTCAACACGCCGCAGGTCATCGACCCCGGGGCCGGAGTCACCTTCACGATGCCCACCTTCAACGTGGGCGGGTTCGACGTGACATCGTCGAGCGTGTTCCTCCCTTACGTCCACGTGTTCATCATCGTCCTGGCCATCGCGATGATCGTGGCGCTCCAGGTGTTCGTGCGCCGGACCAGGCTCGGCCGGGCGATGAGGTCGACCGCGATCGACCGTGATGCCGCCCAGCTGATGGGCGTCGACATAAACACCACGATTGCCCTGACCTTCTTCATCGGCTCGGCGCTGGCAGGCGCCGCCGGTGTGGCCTGGTGTCTGAACTACGGCAACACCAAGTTCGACATCGGGTTCCAGGCCGGCCTCAAGTCGTTCACCGCGGCCGTGCTCGGCGGCATCGGCAATACGACCGGCGCCGCGCTCGGAGGCTTCCTGATCGCCTTCGTCGAAGTCTTCAGCTCGCAGCTGGGCTACGCCCGCTGGAGCGAGGCGATCGTGTTCAGCATCCTCATCCTGGTGCTTGTCTTCAAGCCGACCGGTCTTCTCGGCCAGCAGCTGGCGGAACGAGCATGAACCCGCTTAGATCGCTCCTCTTCTGGCGTTCCGGTTCTCCCACCCGGCTGGCGCTGGCGAGGCTTCGGGCGCAGGCCAGCCCGGTTACCACGCCGACGGCCCGGTTCCTGGGAGACCATCAGTCGCTCTCGGTGATCGTCGGGATGTCGATCGTCACCGCCATCCTGCCCTTCATCATCCTGCTGCCCCCGTTCAACGGCTTCGGCACGCAGACCGACTTCGTCGATGGTTTTGCCCAGGCGGGCGTCTGGGTGCTGCTGGCCATCGGCCTCAACGTCGTCGTCGGGCTGGCCGGGCTGCTGGACCTGGGCTACGCGGCGTTTTTCGCGATCGGCGCGTACACCTACGCCTACGGGGCCTCGCCCTTCTCGCACAACCACATCCCCTTCTGGCCGATGCTCCTCGTCGGCGCGGCGGTGGCGGCGATCTTCGGTCTTCTGCTGGGCGCCCCGACGCTCCGATTGCGGGGCGACTACCTGGCCATCGTCACGCTCGGCTTCGGCGAGATCGTCCCGGTCGTGTTCAACAACTCGGACCAGTACACGAACGGCACGAACGGAATCACGGCCTTGTACCAGCCGTCGCTGCCAATCTACGGCAGCTTCGGGTTCGGCGACCCGGTGCCGTACTACATAACCGTGGCCGTGATCATTGCCATCGCCATGATCCTGCTGTATCGACTTCAGGATTCCCGGCTGGGCCGGGCATGGATGGCCGTCCGCGAAGACGAGCTGGCGGCGGCCAGCATGGGCATCAACACGATCACCACGAAGCTGCTCGCCTTCGCCATCGGCGCGTCCACGTCGGGGCTGGCGGGCGTCTACCTCAGCTCCAAGCTGGCGATCGTCTCGCCGCCCCAGTTCAGCTTCACGGTGAGCTTCACTGTTCTGGCCATGGTGGTCCTGGGCGGGATGGGCAACATCTGGGGCGTGGCCGCCGGCGCCTTCGTGGTGTACGAGATCCAGAGCCAGGGTCTCAAGCAGCTCAACCAGTTCGTGAGCGGCTTCCCGCCGCTTCACCTGGGGCCGCTCAACATCGACCTGACGTCGATCGACTTCCTGAACTACCAGTACCTGCTGTACGGGCTGGCGTTGGTCGGGATGATGCTGCTCAGACCAGAGGGGTTGTTCCCGAGCCGGCGCCGTAGAGCCGAGCTCCACGACGTCGAGGATGCCGCCGCCGGCAACCAGGAGCTGGTGGAGCCGTGAGCGAACAGACCGTGACGCCCGTCCTGCGGACGGTCGGGCTGACGAAGGAATTCGGCGGCCTGGTCGCCGTACGCAAGGTCGACTTCGATGTCCCGCCGGGCACGATAACGAGCCTGATCGGCCCGAACGGGGCCGGCAAGACGACTCTCTTCAACGTGGTGGCCGGCCTGTACGAGCCGACTTCGGGCCATGTCGAGTTCCTGGGCCGCCGGGTCATAGCCGTGCCCGAGCGAGGCTGGCTCGAGCCCGTGTTCTGGCTTCTCCCGGCCATCCTGGTCTGGGCCCTGACGTACCTGGCCGCGGGTGCGGGCGTCGGCGGCGGGACCGACTTGATCCAGGCGATGATCCTGGTCGGCCTCGGACTCCTGATAGTGACCCTCATCACGGCCGTGATCAGGCCGGCGTGGTACGACCGTTTCCTGATCCGGGTGGGCATCTTCAAGTCGGCCAGGCCCAACGACATGGTCACCGCCGGCATCGGCAGGACCTTCCAGAACATCCGGCTCTTCGCCAACATGACCGCGCTCGAGAACGTCCTGGTGGGCATGCACACGAAACTGAAGGCCAGCCCTCTCGACGCCGTCCTGCGTACGCCCGCCCAGGTTCGAGAAGAGCGAGCGTCGGCCGACGAGGCCCGGCGGCTCCTGAACTACATAGGCCTGCAGGGCCGCGAAGGCGAGCTCGCCCGAAACCTGCCGTACGGCGACCAACGCCGGCTGGAGATCGCCCGGGCGCTGGCAACCAAGCCCAAGCTGCTACTCCTGGACGAGCCGACGGCCGGTATGAACCCGTCGGAGACGGCAGCCATGATGACCCTGTTCAGCCGGATCAAGACGGAACTGGGACTGCCGATCCTCCTGATCGAGCACGACATGCGAGTAGTCATGGGGATCAGCGATCGAGTGACGGTCCTCGACCACGGCGACAAGATCGCCGAAGGCACGCCGGCGGAAGTCAGGGCCGACACCCGCGTGATCGAAGCCTACCTCGGGAAGGGAGCGGTATGAGCGCGGCACAGACCCTTTCCGCGCCCGGATCTCCCGAGCCTGTCGAGGCCGGTCTGCCGCTGCTTTCCCTCAAGGACGTCCACGCCGCCTACGGCCGTATCGAAGCCCTCCAGGGAATCTCGCTCGAGGTCCGCCACGGCGAGATCGTGTGCATGCTCGGGGGCAACGGGGCCGGAAAGTCGACCACTCTCAAGACGATCAGCGGCCTGATGCACCCTCGATCCGGCCGGATCGAGCTCGACGGACAGGACGTGACCACGGTCCCGGCCCACCGCCTGGTCAAGCTCGGCATCGGCCAGGCGCCCGAAGGGCGCCGTATATTCGGCCGGATGACGGTCCTCGAGAACCTCCAGATGGGCGCGTACTCGCGCCGGGACAAGGCCGAGATCCAGGCCGACTTCCAGCGCGTGTTCAGCCTCTTCCCCCGTCTGCAGGAGCGCCGGGGCCAGGCTGCCGGAACGCTCTCCGGCGGCGAGCAGCAGATGCTGGCCATCGGCCGGGCGCTGATGGGCCGGCCCAAGCTGCTCCTGCTCGACGAACCGTCCATGGGCCTGGCGCCCGTCCTCGTCGAGCAGATCTTCGCGATCATCCAGGACATCAACTCTCAGGGAACGACGATTCTGCTGGTCGAGCAGAACGCTCAGATGGCGCTCCAGGTGGCCAGTCGCGGCTACATCCTTCAGACCGGCAAGATCGTCCTGGCCGACAGCTCCGGCGCCCTGGCGGCCAACGAGCAGGTCAAGAGAGCCTACCTGGGCGGATAGCGGGGCAGCCCCGGTCAGGCGCACATCGGGGACGCTGGCCCCGCGCCCGGAAGTCGCCCGGGCCTACGCGCCTTGAGCGCCGCCCGGCCTCGCGCGCCGGCGTGCCGCCCGGGTACAGGAGGTGTCGTGGACCTGGTCGGGGCGCTGGGGCGCGGCTTCGTCATCGGCTTCGTCATCGCGGCCGCGATCGGGCCGATCGGGCTGCTGTGCATCCGTCGAACCCTCGTCGAGGGTGCGGCCGTGGGCGCCGTCTCGGGACTCGGCGCGGCGACGGCCGACGGCATCTATGCCTCGATCGCCGCCTTCGGCCTGACGGCGGTGTCCGAGGCCCTGCTGGGAGCCCGGCGGCCGCTCGGCGTTGTGGGCGGCTGCTTCCTGGTGGGGCTGGCGCTGCGCTCGCTGTTCCTCAGGCCGGAGGCCGCGGCGGACCGCCCGCCCCGGACGCTGCTCTCGGCCTACGCCACGACCGCCGGCCTGACGATCGCCAACCCGGCCACGATCCTCTCGTTCGCGGCCGCGTTCGTTGGCCTTGGATTGGCCGGGCACGGTGGCGCCGCCGCCGCGTCGCTCGTGCTCGGCGTCTTCTCCGGATCGGCGACGTGGTGGGTGATGCTGGCCGCGGCGGTCTCCACGTTCCGCGAAAGGATGGGTCCGGCTGCGCAGCGGCGGCTGGCCGGCGCATCGTCGGTGCTGATCGGGGTGCTTGGCATCGTAGCCGTCGGGGTCAGCCTGGCCGCTTGACCAATGGGCAGTCGCGTGTCCCGTGATCGCGGCCGCCGCGAGGTCCACGCAGCGCAACGTGCCGCCGCCCTGAGCCCGCGATGCTGAGTCTTACTCAGTGTGATATAAACTCTCGATACACCGATCCGCAGCCACCTGGCTCGGACCGGGAACCAGGAGAAGTGCGTTGACCTCCACCGCCGCGACCACCAGCACGGCCGGACCCTCGATCGAACTGGCCGACCTGCTGAGCCACGCCATGCGCCGCGTGCACCGCGGCACGCGTACGGCGCTGGCTCCGCTGGGTCTCTCCGGCTCGGACGCGAAGGTCGTCCGCCTGCTGGCCGACGGTCCGCTGAGGATGTCGACGATCGCCGAGCGCCTGGCCGTCGTGCCTCGGGCCGCGACCGACATGGTCGACCGCGTTGAAGTGGCCGGTCTGGTGACCCGTCGAGCGGAACCTCGCGATCGTCGCGCGGTGCTCGTGGACCTGACGCCCGCCGGGCGGCGGTTGCTGGCGCGGCTCGAGCGGGTTCGGCGGGCCAGCGCCGAGGCCGAGTTCGGGGTTTTGTCGCCGGCCCAGCGGGATGAACTGGCGAGCCTGCTTCGCATCCTCTGCCAGCGGGGCGGGTGTCCCGCCTGCGCGGCGGACACGGCGCCGCCCGGTGCGGAGACTGCCGCGAGCGCGGTTCCGGGAGGCGGCGCGGCGGCGGGCAGGGCCGCCGGTCGCGCCGCGCGTACCGGCCGAGCCCGGATCGAGCGGCCGCCGGAGGAAGACCAGTGAGCATGCGCCGGGGCGGCATGGGCGGAGGCGGCAGCTGGGGGCTGATGCGCTCGTTCAGGCGCGACGAGTCCGTGACATCACAGAAGCTCTCACCGGGCATCATCCCGAGGATCGCGCGTTTCGCCGCGCCCTACCGGCGGATGCTGACCGTCTTCCTGGTCCTGATCATCCTGGACGCCCTGATGGGCGCCGCCAGTCCGCTGATCTACCGCGCCATCATCGACGACGGCATCCTGCCCCACAACTCCGGACTGGTGGTCCAGCTGGCCCTTCTGCTGGGCGTGCTGGCCGTCTCCGATGCGGTCCTGTCGTTGTGGCAAAGGTGGATCTCGGCCAGGGTCGGGGAAGGCCTGATATTCGACATGCGCACCCAGGTCTTCGCGCACTTCCAGCGCATGCCGATCGCCTTCTTCACCAGGACCCAGACCGGCGCGCTCGTGAGCCGGCTCAACAACGACGTCCTGGACGCCCAGCAGGCCTTCACCGACACCTTTTCGTCGGTCGTCGGCAACGTCATTACGGTGGCCATCACGCTGGCCGCCATGCTCCTGCTTTCGTGGCAGATCACGTTGGTGGCCCTTGCGCTGCTGCCGATCATCCTGCTGCCGGCCCGATGGGTCGGCCGGAGGATCCAGGCTCTGACCCGAGAGAGCTACAACCTCAACGCCAAGATGATTTCGATGATGACCGAGCGCTTCAACGTCGCCGGAGCTCTCCTCGTGAAGCTCTTCGGCGAGCCGATGCGCGAGATCCAGAGCTTCGAGGAGAAGGCCGGCCGGGTCCGCGACATAGGCGTCACCCAGGCCATGTACACCCGGGTCTTCATGGCCGCGATACTGCTGACCGCCTCGCTGGCGACCGCCCTGGTGTACGGCTGGGGCGGAGTGCTCGCCGCGGGCGGCGCGCTCCAGGTCGGCACGGTCGTCGCGCTGACGGCCTACCTGAACCGCCTGTACGGTCCGCTGACGGCCCTTTCCAACGTGCAGGTAGACATCATGACCGCGCTGGTCAGCTTCGACCGCGTCTTCGAAGTGCTCGACCTCGAACCGATGGTCGCCGAGAAGCCCGGGGCCGTCGCCATCCCGGACGGCCTGGCGACGATCGAGTTCGAGCACGTCAACTTCAGCTACCCGAAGGCCGAGGAAGTCTCCCTGGCCTCGCTGGAGTCGGTCGCGGTTCTGGACCAGGCGCCCTCGCAGCAGGTCCTCTTCGACGTGTCGTTCGTGGCCGAACCGGGCCAGCTCGTGGCCCTGGTCGGTCCGTCCGGGGGCGGCAAGACCACGATCAGCCACCTCATCCCGCGCCTTTACGACGTGCGCTCCGGCGCGATCCGGATCAACGGGGTGGACCTGCGCGACGCGACCATGGCCTCGATCCGCGGTGAAGTCGGAGTGGTCACCCAGGATGCCCATCTCTTCCACGACACGATCCGGGCCAACCTGCTGTACGCCAAGCCGGACGCGACGGCCGAGGAGCTGGACGAAGCCCTGCGGGCGGCGCAGATCATGCCGCTGGTGGAGTCGCTTCCGGCCGGCCTGGATACGCTGGTTGGGGACCGCGGCTACCGGCTGTCCGGGGGCGAGAAGCAGCGCATCGCGATTGCCAGGCTTCTGCTCAAGGCGCCCAAGGTCGTCGTGCTCGACGAAGCCACCGCGCACCTCGACTCGGAGTCGGAGCTGGCCGTCCAGATGGCGCTGAAGACGGCGCTGACCGGCCGCACCTCCGTCGTCATAGCCCACCGCCTCTCCACCGTGCGCGAGGCCGACCAGATCCTCGTCATCGTCGACGGGCACATTGTCGAGCGCGGCACCCACGGCGACCTGCTCGCCGCAGGCGGCGTCTATGCTGAGCTCTACCGAACGCAGTTCTCGCGCCAGGGATCGGCCGACCCGGGCGTGCCGGCAGACGCCGGCCCGGAAGAGCCGGCTCCCGTCGCCGCGCGAAGGCGGCGCCCAGTCGCGATTTCCCCGACCATCCCATGATCGCTCCGACAAGAAGGAAAGGTGCATGAGCCAGAACCACTCGGACAGGGACGAAGCGACGGCCGCCCCCGGCGGCGCAGTCCCGGGCGACGCCGGGGCCGGAGGGAACGGTCTGGGGCGTCGCACCCGGAAACACGATCCGAACTACAAGTGGGTCGCGCTTTCGAACACGACGCTGGGTGTCCTGATGTCGGCGATCGACGGCTCGATCGTCATCATCTCCCTGCCCGCCATATTCACCGGCATCAAGCTGAACCCGCTCGATCCCGGGAGCACGAGCTACCTGCTCTGGATCATGATGGGCTACCTCCTCGTGACGGCCGTGCTGGTGGTGGCGTTCGGGCGCCTCGGCGACATGTTCGGCCGGGTCCGCATGTACAACGCGGGCTTCGTCATCTTCACCGTCGGATCGCTCCTTCTCGCGATGACGCCGTTCACCGGGCCCGCCGGGGCGATCTGGATCATCTTCATGCGCTTCGTCCAGGGGATCGGCGGAGCCTTCCTGTTCGCGAATTCGCAGGCGATCCTGACGGACGCGTTCCCGCCGGAGCAGCGGGGCCTGGCCTTCGGCGTAAACGGCATCTCATTCCTGGCCGGCCAGTTCGTCGGCCTCGTGGTGGGCGGCGTCCTGGCCGCGATCAACTGGCGGCTGGTCTTCTTCGTCAGCGTGCCCGTCGGGCTGATCGGCACGGTCTGGGCGTACATGCGCCTGGAGGAGCTCGGCACCGTCACGCACGCGAAGATCGACTGGCCGGGCAACCTGACCTTCGGGATCGGGCTCACGGCGCTGCTCATCGGGATCACCTACGGCATCCAGCCGTACGGCGGGCAGACGATGGGCTGGACCAACCCGTTCGTGCTCTCCATGATGATCGGCGGCTTGATCCTGCTGGGGTTCTTCGTGTGGGTCGAGCGGCGGGTGGCCGAGCCGCTCTTCGACCTCGCGCTCTTCCGAATACGCGCCTTCACGGCCGGCAACCTGGCGGGCTTCCTCTCGGCGCTCGGGCGCGGCGGTCTCTCATTCATGCTCGTGATCTGGCTGCAGGGCGTCTGGCTGCCGCTGCACGGCTACTCCTTCGCCGACACGCCGCTATGGGCCGGCATATACATGCTGCCGCTCACCCTGGGCTCGCTCGTGTTCGGACCCATCTCCGGAGTGCTGTCGGACCGGTTCGGGGCCCGGCCGTTCGCCACGGGCGGCATGCTCATCGCCGCCGTTTCGTTCTTCGGGCTGATCCTGCTGCCGGTCAACTTCCCCTACTGGCAGTTCGGCGGCCTGCTGCTGGTCAGCGGCGTCGGGGGCGGCCTCTTCTTCTCGCCCAACATGGCCGGCATCATGAACAGCGTGCCGGCCCGCCAGCGCGGGGCCGCGGCCGGCATGCGGGCGACGTTCCAGAACTCGGCCACGGTCGTGTCGATCGGAGTGTTCTTCTCCCTGATGATCGCGGGCCTCTCGGCCTCGCTCCCGGGCGCCCTGTACCGCGGGCTCACCGCCCACGGCGTCCCGGTGGCCGACGCGACGCAGATCTCACACCTGCCGCCGGTGGCCAGCCTCTTCGCGGCCCTGCTCGGCTACAACCCGATGGCCGCCCTTCTACCTCCGGGGGTGCTGAACGCCCTGCCGGCCTCCCAGTCCGCCATCCTCACCAGCAAGGAGTTCTTCCCTCAGTTGATCGGGGCTCCGCTCCAGGCGGGCCTGGCCATCGTGTTCTTCGCCGCGGGCGCCATGGCGCTCGTCGCCGCCTGGGCATCCTGGCTGCGCGGCGGCCTGTATCGCCACGACGAGTCGGCCGCCTACCCGCCTTCCCCGGCTCCGGGGCACCCGACGGCGGCGGCAGTCCGCGGGCTCGCGATCGACGGCGGGGCAATCGCGATCGAGGGCCGCTCGGACGCGCCGGCGGTCCGGCCGGACGACTCCCCGGCGGCGGCTTCGAGGGTCGAGCCTCCGGCCCTGGTCGACACCCGGGATCCCTGAACCGGGCCGCTCCGGGCGCGGCAGCCGGTCGTTCGACGTTCTACGCCGGGCGCCCGCCCCTCGCCGATCAGTGGCGGCTCTTGCGCGCCGGCCGTTCGGCTGTCGGCGCCCGCCCCTCGCCGGTCAGCGCGGGCCCTTGCGGGCCTCGTGCTCGGCGACGGCCTCGTCGAGAACCCCGGCCAGCTCTCGGGCGAGATTGACGCGATCGTAGCGACCCTCGGGATCGGTTGGACCCGGCGCCGGCGGGTCGTCGAGCAACCGCTCCAGCGCGTCGGCGACGCTGCCGGGCTCCACGTCGGCGGATCGACCCAGGGCAAGCGAGTCCACCAGGCGGCGCCCCTCGCTCGGCGGCATCACCACGAGGATGGGCCGGTCGAAGGCGAGGTACTCCAGCAGCTTTCCGCCCACGAAGATCTCCATGCCCGGCGAGTCCGGCATCAGCTGCAGCAGAGCGTCGGCCCCGGCGATGCGGGCCAGGGCGATCGAACGTGGCACGAAGCCCTCGAAGCTAACGACCTGGCCGAGCCTCTCGGGTTTCGCGAAATCGGCGCCGGTGCGCTCGTTCGCCTCGTTCACGCGTCCGACGAAGTGGACGCGCAGGCGATCCCGAAACTCCGGCCTGCGCAGCAGCAGGCGCTCCACGCCCGCCAGGAAGGCATCGAGCTCCTGCGGCCGGTAGAGGCTTCCGGCGAACAGGATGTGGAACCGACCCGGCTCGTACGGCGCGGGTTCGATCCCGACGAGGTCGGCCCGATCGTATCCGTTGGGTATGTAGACGAACTTGGCTGCGAACTCCGGGTAGCGGGCCACGTACATGTCGCGCAACGCGTCCATGGCGAAGACGACGCGTGCGGCGCGCCGGACCATCCACCGCTCGGCCCGTCGCCCCAGCCAGCGTTTCGGTCGCGCCGGCCGGCCCATCAGGGGATTGTCCAGCCACGGGTCGCGGAAATCGGCGACCCACGGGCGGCCGATCAGCCCCGACAGCATGCCGCCGGCGAGATGGGTCGACACCGGCAGGGCGGTCGAGAATACGGCGTCTACAGGCTTCCGGCGGTGGGCGCGCCAGCCGGCGACGACCGCGAAGGGAACCCAGGCCACGCTGGTGTCCGGGAAGAGAAGCGCGGCCCAGACCCTGTTCCAGCCGATGGCCAGCTTTCGGAGGACGCGGAGAACCGGGCTGCCGCGGGTTGCGCCCGACGTCAGGTCCGTGGCCGTCGCGGTCGAGCCGCCGCGGCCCCGGTTCACCAGGTGCTCGGCCGCGACGGGCAGCTTCCCGGGCTCGGCGGTGGCCGTGCGATGAACCTCCAGGGTCGAAGGCAGCGCGGCCATGAGGGAGGCGTCGCGGAGCCCGTAGGCGGGATTGCCGGGCGCGATCACGACCGGTTCCCAGCCGAAGCGCGGTATGTAGGTGACGTACTTGAGGACGCGCTGGACGCCGACTCCGCCGACCGGCGGGAAGTGGTAGGTGACCATCAGGGCACGGCGGCTCGGCCGGGTGTTCATCTGGACCTCACGGGCGTTCGCGCGGGGCCGCCGCGTCGGAGGCTGCCGGCGAGGCGGCCCCGCGCCGGCGCTGGGCGATCCCGGCGCGCGCGGCGAGAACGGCCCTGCGAGCCGTGTCGACCAGGAGCTTTAGCTCTGCCCGGCCGGGCACGATGACCGCCAGCGGGGAGTTGTGCGAGAGCCGGCAGGCGACGACGACCATCATCGCGGCCGTGGCCGAGTAGGAGAGGAGCGACGCCAGGGCCGCGCCCACGATGCCGTAGATCGGGATCAGGACGAAGTTTGCGGCCACGTTGATCACGAGCGCGGCGGTCGCGCCGAGCGAGACAGCCCCGGGCCGGCCCCGGCCGCTGATGAAGCTCGTCATGACCTTGGCCAGGCTGAGGCTGACCACCGCCGGAAGCAGCACGAAGAAGGGCGGCAGGCTCGCGGTGTACTGGGGGAGGACAAGGTGGATTCCGATCCACGCCACCGGAACCAGGGCCAGCGCGCTGCAGGCCGACAGGAGAACGGTGAGCCTCGCCACGCGGGGCAGCATCGCGTCCGCGTCTTCCTTGGAGGCTCCGGCCACGCGCGGCAGGAAGATGATGGTAACAGAGTCGGGTATGTAGAAGATGAGCTCGGCCATCGTCACGGCGATGCTGTACTGGCCCAGGGCGGCCGGGCCCAATATCAGGGCCTGGATCAGGAACGTGTCGATCCTGTAATTGAAGTAACCGGTGATGCTGGCCGGTATGAATCGCAGCCCGTACGCGGTCAGGGCCTTGTACTTGACCGGGTCGCCGGCCGGGCTGCTTCGGGTCAGGCGCCACACGGCAACGACGACCGCGATCGCCAGGAGATAGATCGTGACCAGGCTGGCGGCCACGGCGCCCGGGACCCCGTAGTGGAGCGGGCCGACGAGCGCTATCGACAGGACCGTCGTGGCCACGGCCTGGGCGACGAGGATCGAGGTGTAGGTCTTGACCCGCTGGCGGCCGTACAGGATGGCCGCCCCGAACGTGGAGAGGATGTTGGCCGGAACGGTGAAGACGATCACCCGCAGCAGGTCGTCCGGGGCGTCGCGCAGGAGGCTCCGCTCGAGGACCGGCAGCAGGGCCCAGACGATCACCATCGTGAACACAGAGATGACCGCGGTCAGGAGCATGCTCGCGCGCAGGAGCCCGTTCACGGACGCGCCCCTGGCGCTGAAGTAGTTGATCGCGCCGGGCAGGCCGAAGACGCCGATCGCGCCGAGCATCCCCGGCAGGGACACGACGGCGACGTAGGCTCCCTTCCCCTTCGGCCCGAGGATCTGCGAGACGACGACGGTCGTCACCAGGGCAAGAGCGAAGATGACGACGTTGGTCGAAAAGACCGCTGTGACCCTGCGGGCGAATGTGCTCGTCTGGCCGGCGCTCGACGTCATCGCATCTCCCGTGGCCGGCCTGGCCCCTCGTCGACGGCGAGACTCTGCCGGAAGCAATGGCCTGCGGCAGCCATCCTGACGGCCGCGACGGTCGACGGCCGAACTGGTAGGCGGGACATCGTGGCGGATTGTATCCGACTGCCCGGCTCCACACCTCCGCCCGGCCGGGCTCCGGAGCTTCCGCCCAGCCCGTCGCCGCTCTGCCGGGACGGCTTGACGAGGCCCGGGGGCTGTGACAACCTCGTCCGGCCGATGAAAGTCCTGTTCCTCGCTTTCTGGTACCCGCAGGCCGGTCGACCCTACTACGGCATCTTCGTTCGGGAGCATGCCAAGGCCGTCCGGTCGGCCGGTCACGATGTCGTCGTTCTCCACGTGCCCGGGGCGCAGGACGGGGCGCGCCGGCTATGGACGATGAAGAAGGAGCCGGACCAGGCTCTGAGCGAGGGAATACCCACCTATCACGTCGAGTGTCGCCGGGTGGCGATACCGCGGCTGGGCCGGCTGTCGCACTGGCTCTCGTACTCGATCTACCTCTGGAGTTCGGTCGCGGCCTGCCGGCGCCTGAGGAAGGCAGGGTTCCGACCGGACGTCATCCACGCCAACGTCTGGAACTCGGCGATCCCGGCCGCCCTGATCTCCAGGCTGACCGGGGTCCCGTACGTCGTGACCGAGCACGCGACCGTCTTCCCGCGGCACACGCTCCGCGGGCAGGCTCTGCGGCAGGCCCGCTTCGCCCTGGAACACGCGGCCGTGGTGATGCCCGTCTCGGCCAACCTCGAGCGAGCTATCTCAGAGGACGGCATCAAGGCCACGTTCAAGATCGTGCCCAACGCGGTGGACACGTCCATCTTCTTCTCCGCGAACCAGGCCCCTCGGACGGGCGAGACGAAACGGATGGTTTTCGTCGGAAATCTCGAGCCCACGCAGCACAAGGGCTTTCCGACCCTCGTCGCGGCGCTCCAGGCGCTGCGCGAGCGCCGCACTGATTGGCGCGTCGAGGTCGTCGGCGACGGTCCGTCGCGGACCGGCTACGAGCAAATAGTCGCGGCGGCGGGTCTCGACGGGGCGGTCGCGTTCCACGGCAGCCTGCCCAAGACAGACATCGCCGCGCTGATGAGGGGGGCGGACCTCTTCGTTCTGCCGAGCCGCTTCGAGAACCTGCCGTGCGTGATCATCGAAGCCATGACCTCGGGCCTGCCCGTCGTGTCCACGGCGGTGGGCGGCATCCCCGAGATGGTGAGCGATCGCGACGGCGTGCTCGTCCCGCCCGAGGAGCCGGCCCTGCTGGCCGACGCCCTCGATCGCGTTCTCTCGAACCTGCCGGCGTTCGACCGCGAGGAGATCGCCGCCCGTGCCCGCGACCGATATGGACTGGCGGCGGTCGGAGCGCAGTTCGACGCGATCTACCGGTCCGTGCTCGCGAACCGGCGGCGGTCGGGGGAAACGCCCGGACCCGCTGGGCCGTAGCTCAGAACGCTGCATCGACGGCGCCGCGTACGCTTCCGCCCGGCCCGCGGTCCTTCGACGGGTCCCGGCCCGGCCAGCGACCCGTCAGGAGAGGGCGACTAGGCCGTCTCCCGAACCTGCCTTCCCGCCAGGCAGACGCGGTTTCCGCCGTCGCTCTTGGCCTGGTACATCGCCGCGTCGGCCGCTCCTACGAGCGTCTCTTCCGTGTCGGCCGGCTCGCAGATCTTCACGCCGAAGCTGACCGTCAGGGGCACGTCGCCGGCCATCGTGGGGATCGGGCGAGCCGCCACCGCGGCCCGCGCCCGCTCGAATATGGCGGCCGCGTCCTCATCGCGCTCCTGCTCGGTGAGAACCAGGAACTCGTCCCCGCCGAGCCTGCCGAGAATGTCGTGTCCACGCAGGTTGGCCTGAACTCTGCGGACGAGCCCGCACAGCACCTCGTCCCCCACCTGGTGGCCGAAGCTGTCGTTGACCGCCTTGAAGTGGTCGACGTCGAAGATGCCCAGGGCCAGGCAATGGGGCTGGCGCCGCAGCCTGGAGAGCTCGCGCGCCAGAGCCTCGGAGAACGCCCGGCGGTTCAGCAGGCCGGTCAACGGGTCGTGCATCGCCGCGTGCGCGAGTGCGTCGCGCGCCTGCAGCAGCCTATGCTGCAGCTCGATGACGCGCCGGCCCACGTCGACGCGAGCTCGGAGTTCGCTGACGTCGAAGGGCTTGGCCAGGTAATCGTCGGCTCCGGCCTCGAGCCCGGCGACGATGTCCGCCTTCTCGGTCATGGAGGTCAGGAGGATGATGTAGGGCGGCTGGTCGGACCCGAGGGCGCGAACGCGGCCGCAGACCTCCAGGCCGGCCAGTCCGGGCATGACCCAGTCGAGGATCGCCAGCCTGGGTGCGTCCGCCGACTGCATAACCGTCCACGCGGCCTCGCCATCGACGGTCTCCAGCACCTCGTGGCCGTGCTTCCGCAGCACGCCTGCGAGAACGAGGCGCGACGTGACGTCGTCGTCGGCGATGAGGATCCTCACGAGCGCGCTCCCGGGATCATGCGATCAACCCCAGCCGCCGCTGCTCGTCCGTCCCCGGCTCCGCCCGGTTCACGAAGTCGCGGAGCGCCTCCTTCAGCCGGGCGAACTGGAATTCGAGCTCCGACATGCGATCGCCGACGGCGTTCAGACCGCCGGTCCTGGCGGCCCTCTCCATCTCGAGAGCAGCGGCCCGGAGGGCCTCGCCGCCGACATTGGCCGACGCGCCCTTGATGGTGTGGATCTGGCGAAGGACGCCGACGGCGTCGCCGGCGTCGAGGTAGCCCCGGAGGTTCTCGATCTGTCTCGGGATGTCCTTCAGGAAGCCATCCACCACCGTTCGGGCGAGCTCCTCGTCGCCCATCAACCGGGCCAGCATGCCCGCCCGATCGAAGACCGGCGCCTCCGATTCGTCGGCGGCCGCCGGGGCGGCAGCCTGACCTTCTCTCGGCGTGGGCACCGCCGCCGGGACGCCTCCCCGCGGCAGCCACCGCTCGAGCGCCTCCGTCAGCGCGCGCACGGAGACCGGCTTGGTGACGTAGTCGTCCATGCCCGCATCCAGGCAACGCTCGCGATCGCCCTGAAGGGCGTGGGCGGTCATGGCGATGATCGGGATGCCGTGCCGACGGACGGCGGATCGCGGATCGCGGATGTGGCGCGTCGCCTCCAGGCCGTCAATCTCGGGCATCTGCACGTCCATCAGCACGAGGTCGTAGGGGAGCGTTTCGAGGGAACGGATGGCTTCGGCGCCGTTGGCAACCGCGTCGGCCCGCAGGCCCAGCTTCTTGAGGATGCCAAGCGCGACCTGCTGGTTGGTGATGTTGTCCTCGGCCAGCAGGATGCGGGCTCCCTCCCGTCTTATCTGCTCGATGGCATGGTGTGCGGCCGAGGGCCGGGCCGGCCCGCTCGCGGCCGCGTCGGCTACGGCCGAACCCGCCAGCACGACGGACAGGCAATCGAACAGGTCCGACTGGCGCACGGGTTTGACCAGGCAGGCCGCGAACCCGAGCTGCTCCATCTCGCCCGCATCGTCCCGTGCCCCGAGCGACGTCATGAGAACCAGGCGAGTCGGGGCCAGGGTTTCGTCGGCCTTGATGGCCCCGGCGAGGCCCGCGCCGTCCATGCCCGGCATCTGCATGTCGAGGATGGCCGCGGCGTACGGATCACCCGCGTCTCTGGCCCGGCGGAGAGCCAGCAGCGCGGCCGGGCCGTCGACGGCCTCATCCGAGCGCACCCCCGAGGCCCCGAGCTGAGCCGCCAGGACCTCGCGATTGGTGGCGTTGTCGTCCACCACGAGCATGTGGATGCCTTTGATCTCGGCCGGCGGCGTGACGTTGCGTTCCCGGCCGGCCTGCTTGGCGAAGTGAGCCGTGAACCAGAATTCCGAACCCACGCCGGGTTCGCTGACGAGCCCGATTTCGCCGCCCATCAGCTCGACCAGCTGCTTGGAGATCGCCAGCCCCAGGCCGGTGCCGCCGTACTGGCGCGTCGTGGACGCGTCGGCCTGGGTGAACTTCTGGAAGAGCAGCCCCTGCTTGTCTGCCGGAATGCCGATGCCGGTGTCCTTCACCGAGAACCGCAGCACGACCCCGGTGTCTGCCTCCGACTCCAGGGTGGCCCGCACGGCGACCTCACCGCGGCGGGTGAATTTCACCGCGTTGCCGGCCAGGTTCAGGAGTACCTGGCGCAGGCGTCCCGGATCGCCGGAAAGGTGGCTCGGGACGTCGGGTGCGGCGGCGCAGACGAACTCCAGCCCTTCCCCCTGGGCCCGCAGGGCCAGCATGGCGGCAAAGTCGCTGAGCACCGCGCGCAGGTCGAAGTCGAGCATCTCCAGCTCGAGCTTGCCGGCCTCGATCTTCGAGAAGTCGAGGATGTCGTTGAGAATGGCCAGCAGGGACTCGCCGCTCGTTCGCACCGTCTCGGCGTAGTGGCGCTGCTCTGCGTCAAGGTCGGTGTCCAGCAGCAGGCCCGTCATGCCGATCACGCCGTTCATCGGTGTCCGGATCTCGTGGCTCATGTTGGCCAGGAACTCGCTCTTGGCGAGATTGGCCGAATCCGCCTCGGCGGCCAGTTCGACGGCCCGGGCCATGGCATCCGCGAGGGCCATGTTGGTCTCCCGCAGCTCTCGTTCGGCTTCCTTCTGGGCGGTGATGTCCCAGCTGGTGCCGACTACGTGGTGGGGTTGCCCCGACGGGTCGAGCTGTATGAGGGCCATGGCTCGGATGTCACGGATCGTCCCGTCCGGCCAGACCACGCGGAACTCGGTGTCGAAATCCTTCTCGCCTCGCGCAGGGCGACCTGCATCTCGTCGTCGTTCCGGTCCCGGTCTTCGGCGTGGATCCTGGACTGCCACGCCTCGTAGACGCCCTCGAACTGATCGCGCGTGATCCCGTAGAGGCGGAGCATCTGATCGTCCCAGGTCAACCTCTTGTGCAGCGGGTCGTAGTCCCAGATGCCCACGCCGCCCGCCCGAGCGGCCAGCGTCAAGCGGTCGCTCGTTTCCTTCAGCGCCTCTTCCGCCCGCTTGCGCTCGGTGATGTCGACGAACGACCCGACGAAGTAGTCCGGCTCACCCCGTTCGTCGCAGACCAGCGCGACGTTGACATCGGCCCAGACCGTAGCTCCGCCTTTCGTGATGTAGCGCTTCTCGAACCTGCGAGCACCCCTGTAGGAGATCAGCGCGTCCACCGTGGCGGCGCTCACGACCCGGTCGTCGGGATGGGTCAGATCGTCGAACGGCATGCCGGAGAGTTCCGTCTTCGAGTAGCCCAACAGCCGCGCCATTGCGTCGTTGACCTGTATGAAGCGGCCGTCCAGAGAGGTCAGCGACTGGCCCACGGCGCCGTGCTCGAAGCCGATCCTGAACCGCTCGATGGCGTCCCGCGCCTGCTTTCCGGCGGCCGTTTCGCGCGCCGCGGTCTCCGAGCGGACGATCCGGCCTGCGCCTGCCCCCAGGATGACGGGCAGAGCGCCGGCGATCAGGAGCGCGTATCCGGCGACGAAGAGGAGGTCGGCCAGGCCGGTCGCCGGCGGCGCCGCCGCGAGCGGTGCGCGCCAGAACCGGGCGATCTCGCCGAGCGTCATCGAAATCATGCCCGCGCCCAGCAGCGCCCAGGCCGCCGACCTCGCCGGTCGGCCGAGACGGCCAGCCGCGAACACGAAGACGACGCCCGCGGCCCCCGCCGTCACGTACGCGAAGTCCCGCCCGGCCGCGCCCGCGAAGGGCACCTCGCAGGCGGCCGCAACGGCCGCGCCGGACGGAAGAGCCGCGAGCCAAAGACTTGGCGGAGCACCCGCGGCGGCGACGCCGGACAGCGCGCCGCGGAGGCGCAGGTTCAGATTCATTGCCGGACCCGCGCCCCGGTCGCTCATCGTGCCGTCTCCAAGTCGCGGTCGGCCCATTCCACCGGGATGGCGGTCTGGCGCGTCGCAGGCGTAGCCGTCGCGGGCCGGCCAGACCTCTGGTTGCCCATGGCCTAGTTATCGGCCCGTTCCCCCAGAAAACGATCCCCGGCGATCGATTTTGGAGTTCGCCGGTGTTCACCGTGGCTCCTCGACGACCGGGTAAACTGACGTGGCCTCGCGCGGAGAGGTGGCAGAGCGGTCTATTGCGGCGGTCTTGAAAACCGCTGATCGAGAGATCCGTGGGTTCGAATCCCACCCTCTCCGCCAAGATTCCGAGCGTGAAATCCCCATTTTGAGCCCCACGACCGCGGGACTCTGTCCGGCACCGGTGGCAACACCGGTAGCAACAGAACCAAGGAAGTCCTCGCGTCTGGCGGCGGAGAGTCCAAGAGTGATGCGCCGGCGCCCTAGATGCGGTCGGTTGTGGGCTATCCGGTTGTCGGATCGCATTGACGCATGTCACGTGACACATTACACTTGGCCCCGTGATCAAGTCGTTCGCGGACCGGCAGACCGAGCAGCTCTGGGTCACGGGGGCGATCGGCAAGCTGCCGCCCGAGATCGGACGGAGGGCGCTCCGGAAGCTCTCGGCAATCGATGCGGCCGGCTTGGTCGAGACTCTTCGGGTCCCCCCAGGCAATCGGCTTCACTCACTCGAGGGCGATCGCGCCGGCCAGCACTCGATCTCGGTGAATGACCAATGGCGCATCTGCTTTCGTTTCGACAGTGGCGATGCGTACGACGTTGGATCTGCGACTACCACTAGGCACAAAGTGAGCACACCATGAGCATCCCGAATACCAGCCCGTTGCAGCGCCGCCCCATCCACCCGGGCGAGATCCTGCGTGAAGATTTCATGCCCGACTACGGACTGTCCGTCAGCGGGCTCGCCTCCGCGTTGAGCGTCTCACGCCAGTCGGTGAACGAGCTGATTTCGTGAGCGACGGGCTCTGAGCCCTGAGATGGCCCTGCGTCTAGGCCGCCTCTTCGGCAACCCGCCTGACTTCTGGCTCAACCTGCAGCGCTCCGTCGACCTCTTCGACGCCCAGGCGGCACGAGGCGCGGAAGTGGAGCAGATCAAGCCCCTGCAGGTCGCCTGAACCGCTCGACCGGCGCGAGCGCAGCCCGAGCTTCGCGCGAGCGCCGGCTTGGCGGCCGTCAATCTCGCTAGTGCAGCGACGTGTTCGGACCCCCCAGGGTCGCCGTCGTGGGCGTCGGGAACGAGTAAGGCAGCACCGTGTACGCACCTTCGGCGAGGGTCCAACCCGTACGAGGATCGAGGATCTTTATGTCGTGGTCGCCGGGAGTCAGGAGCGGCACTGCTACGAGCATGCCGTCCTGCGCGTAATCCCTGCTCTGCCCGTTGCCGGCGCACATCCGCTGCGTTTGCGCGGCCGGGAAGTTCAGCGTGTACAGCCATGTTCCATCCGCCTGGCGGTCCATCGCCGGCGGACCGACCCGGACGGTTTCGGTCGTCAGGCCCCAGACGTAGTCGCCCCACTTGTCCGGCGGCCCGTCGACCTCGGTCCAGATCTCTTGCCCGACCGCGACACTCGCCGGCAGTTCAATGACAACGGTCAGGTCACGGGGTTGGCGTAGACGACGATGACGGCCATCTTCGTGTCGTAGCCGCTGCCCTCGCGGCCCATGAAGGCCTGGGCGTGGCGCGTCGGCAGAGCCGCCGTCGACACGATCCGCCAGCCCTTTGCGGCCCACTCGCCGGCGTCGTCGGCGACCTCCCCGTATACGGCCACCGGGTCGATCTCGCTGCCGGTGTCGTCCGGCGAGTAGACGACGATGGCCTGGGTCGGTCCGGCCTGGTATTCCGTTCGTTGCATGGGTTCATCCTCCTCGGCGACTCGTGTCGAGCGCTCCGTTGATCGTAGCGCGCGAGGCTGTGTCGGGGCCGGCCCGCCTGCCCTGGCACCGCCGGCGTTTCGAGGCCGCGGTCGAGCGCGTCCGGGAGGCTGGTTCAAACGGATGAGGCCAACCCGGACCATCGGAAGAGAAACCTGGAGCCGGGGTCAACCGACACCTACATCGGCCGCTGGCTCGCGGCGGCCTGTTCGCCGGCCACTCCCGGAGGTCACGAGGTGTTCAAACGAAAGCGGCCTCAGGTCCAGGAAGAGGACCTGATCGACCTGTTGCTCGCTGCTGACGAGCCAACGCGCCGGCTGCTCATGTTGCAGGTACTCCAGAGCGGCACGTTCTCCAAGAGCGAGGCCGAGCAGCTTATGGCCCAGGTCGTCCGGCTCGAGCGAGTGGCGGGCCCGCGCCGGCCCGAACTCAGACCCGAACTCAGGCCCGAACTCAGGCCTGAACCCAGGTCGGAGTCGCAGGCCGCCTGAAGCAATCACGCCTCTGATTCCTCCCGCGCTTCTCGAGCGCACATGGCGGTCGCCTGGCAGGAGGGGCTCCGGGGTTTTGCGGGGCTCGCCCACGTCCGGCATACTCGGGCCATGTTGACCCGCAGGAAGTCGCTCCTGACCCGCGCCGGCGAAGCCGTGCCGTTCTTCGCCGTGGCCGGGGTCGGCGTCGCCGCGGTATTCATGGCGATGAACGTCCTGGTCACGTGGGCGCCGATTATCGTCGCGAGCCCGTCGTCATCGACCAGTGCCGCGGCCTCGGTTTCGGCCTCGGCCTCGACATCCTTCGGCGCGCCGGCGACCCCGACGCCATCCTTCAGTCCGGCTCCCACGGCCTCGCTGCCGTCGACCAAACCGACCGTCGTGAGCTCCGCCATCAAAGCCTCCGACCCGAATGGCACCTGGAGCGTCTACCTCGGATACCCGGCCTTCCTGGCCGGGACTACGCCTTGGGCCGCCTCGATCGACGCCGACATCTCCGGTGAGGTCCAGACGACGGCAGCCCAATGGGAGACCGGACCGGCGGCCAATCGCCAGGCCGGTGTCAAGCTGAACACGCTGTACGGCTCCTACACGATGGACCTGCTCTCACCCGCCCTGGCCTCATTCACCCTGACCTGGGCGGACGACAGCTACTCGGGACCGCCCGCCCTCGGCGTCGAGACGTTCACCTACGACCTGGGCACGGGTCAGCGCCTGGCCTTCGGCGACGTCTTCCCGGACTCCACCTCGGCCCTGGCGGCCATATCGACCGAGGCGCGCTCGCTTCTGCACAACCAGCTCGGGGCCGGATATGTCTCGGGGATCGCGGACGACGGGACAAATCCGACGGTCTCCAATTTCGGCAACTGGGCGGTCACCAAGGACGGCATCAAGTTCACTTTCGGCCAGTACCAGGTCACAGCCGATCCGACGGCCCAGCCCTCCGTGTTGGTGTCGTGGGACGTGCTTCGGCCGGTGATGGTCCAGACTGGGCCCGTCGCGAAGGTGGCCGGCTTCTAGCTCCACGGCGGTCGGGTCGTTCGCGCGAATGAGGGCGGCGGCGGTCCGCTGGCGGCGGCGGTCCGCTGGCGGCGGCGGTCCGCGGCGATGGCGACGGCCGACCTGGAGCCGGGCTCGCCGTCGGCGGCGCGGTTTCCCTGGCTCGACGGCAAGGCCCGCCCCCCTTGGGTCGCCTCGCCGCCAGGGTTGTCCTGAGCGGCTTTGATGCGAGCCACCTGGTTTCGAGTGGTTCCGCGCCCTGAGCCGACCGAACAATACGGCGTCCGCCATCGTCTGGATCGACGAAACCCGCGTGGGCGGCCACGCCTCCGCTTAATCCGCCGGCCACCCGAGGGCGCATAGGAGGCAGATGCGAATCCATTACCTCGGCCACGCCTCGTTCGTGCTCCGATTCGAGAACGGTCTGTCCCTTCTCATGGACTACGGCGTGTCCAACGCGTACGGGCGGCACAGCCCCGTCTTCGCCGTATCCGGCGCCGAGCCCTCTATCGTCACCTTCAGCCACGACCACCTTGATCATCGTCGCCCCGACGCCCTGTTCTCCGCGGCGCGGGTACTTGACGGCGGCGGCGATCTAGCCCTCGACGGCTTGACCATCAGGTCGATCCCGACCAGCGAAACCTCGATGGACGTGGCCGACAACTCGAGCTTCCTGGTCACGTACGGCGGCTTCAAGGTTCTTCACCTGGGCGACGCTCAGGCCTACATCGCCGCCATCGACGATCCGGTCGTCAAACACAGGGTCAAGGCCCGCTACCCCGACAAGTACGACCTGGTCCTGATGACCATAGAGGGCTCGTCGGAGATCACAGCCGAGGCGGCAGCCTTCCTCGATCTCCTGGCTCCCGCCAGGGCGATACCGATGCACTACTGGCGAGAGGAGACGAAGGCCGACTTCCTGGCCGAGCTTCGGAACCTCAACCGCGTGAGCCGTGGCGCCGCCGATCGCTTCACGATCGCCGAGCCGGGCGGCTCCGACTTCTCGCTCTACGCGGACCCGGCCCCATTCGGGACGAAGGTGATCAGCCTGGTTCCGTCGCCGCTCTACCTCCCGCATGACGGCGTGTCGCTCGGCCGGACCGCCGCTGCGCGGGCCGAGGCGGAACTCGCGCTGGCCGCCCGGACTCGTTCGGGCGTGGAGGCCGCCGGTTCGGCACTGCGCGGCCGGGTCGCGGCCATCCCGCCTCGGTGTCGGCCCGCTGCCGCGCTGCAGCCGGTCCACCGCCCCGCGGCCTCTCCAGCTTCACCCGTGCGCGACCAGGCGGTCGCCGGCGTGCCCCGCCCCGTGGCGCCGGGCTGGGTGGCTGAGTGAGTTCGGGCTGACGCCCGATCCCTGCGCCGGTATCCTTCCTTCGGCGAGCCTGCGGCCCGCTCCCGGCCCACGGCCGGTGCCTGTCGGTTTCGTCGCGCCGAACCGCCGGATTCGGGCGGCTCATCGGAGGGTCCCATGGCGGCTGAGTACAACGCAACGGTGGTGAGTCGGGTCGAGGTCGCGCCCGGGCTGATCATCCTGCGGGTCGCGCCTGACAAGCTGCCGTTCGAATTCAAGGCCGGCCAGTACGTTGTCCTCGGTCTGAAGGCGTCGGAGCCGCGCATCGAGGAGTCCGAGGCCGACGAGCCGAGCGTCGTGGCCGGTTCCGCGGAGCCGACCCGGACCGATGCGGTCGCGGCCGCGATCACCGCCGCGGTCGCCGGGACGGCCGAAAGCCAGGCGGCCGTCGACGCGCAGGCAGCCGCCGTGGCGCGCGCCGCAGCCGATCCCGACCGGATGATTCGGCGCGCCTATTCGATCGCCTCCGAGTCGCGCGCCGACGAGTATCTCGAGTTCTACCTCACCGTCGTCATGAGCGGGGACCTGACGCCGCGGCTCTTCAACCTCAAGATCAAGGACCGTCTCTACGTGGGACCGAAGGCGGTGGGCGTCTTCACCCTCGCCAAGGCACCCGGCAAGCACATCCTGATGATCGGGACCGGCACCGGGCTGGCGCCGTACATGTCGATGCTGCGGAGCGAGCTCGTGTGCAACGGGCCGCGCCAGTTCGTGATCGTGCACGGCGCGCGCTATTCGTGGGATCTGGGCTACCGGACCGAGCTGACCGGCCTGGCCCGCCACTGCGGCAACTTCCACTACGTACCGGTGATCACGCGGCCGCAGGAGGATCCGACCTGGAGAGGCAGGAGCGGCTACCTCCAGAACTTGATCGCCTCAGGGGCGGTCGAGGAGGAGACCGGCCTGCCGCTTACGCCCGACAACTTCGACATCTTCCTGTGCGGCAACCCGGGCATGATCGAGACGGTCATCGGCTGGGCGGAGGCGCGCGGCTTCGTCAAAGACAGGGGCCACGACGTCGGCACGCTCCACACCGAGGAGTACTGGTAGGGCGGACGACGGGCCGGGAGCGGGGCGCCGCCGAGCGGCGGAGACGCCGGGGGGCAGAGACGCCGGGGGGGGCGGAGACGCCGGACCTGGTGAGTCTGGCGGAGAGGTCGCCCGGCCGACGCTGGCGCGGCGCAGAGGCGGAGCGGTCGGATCGGGTGAGGCTGGCGCGGCGGCCTGCGCAGCGGGTGCGGAGCCGCGTCCGCGGCAATCGATCTAGCGCGCGTTTGTCCGCTTCATGCGGACAGGAGTCGACCTGATCCTGTGATCCGCCGCCCGGCCGGCTCGTCGGCCGACCGCCGAGTGCCCGATCCCGGAGTTCGGGGCCCCGGAACAGGCGGGCCGCGCTTTCATCCCCGCTCTCGGAGCCAGGGGTTCTGCGACCATCGGGCGCTTCGGCGCGCCCGCGCCTGGCGCCTCGGCGCGCCGGCTCGGCGCGCACCCCACGTTGTCCGCAGCCGGCGGACATCTGCGAGATCGGCGGTCGGGGCGGCTAACCCTGTCCGTCATCGGTCGCGCATGCTTGGGATCGACGACCGAACAGGGTGCGGCAAGGACCTACTCACCACGTCGTGCGCCCGTGCCGCACGGGGATCGACTTGGCGCGCGGCATCGGCCTTGGCCACATATCGATCTGTCCACATGCGACCTGGCCAGCGTTCACAAGCGACCTGGCCACCAGTTGACACGTACGCTCCGTTGCCCCTAGACTCCGCGCCACATTCCAATACGGGCTGTGATCGGGACGATTAACTCTCGGCGCCGGCGTAGAGAACCAGCGGTCGGTGGAAGCTGGTGCGGCGGAGGGAGCGAATGGACCCGTGAGCCACCGGACCAAACCGCGAGCTTCCAGGGCTCGCCAGTAGGCTCCGGCGCAGTGCGCCAGCGATACAGGGCAGCACCGATCGGCGGGAGTCGTCGGCGGCAGGAGCGGAGATCCGCACCGAGCCGCAAGCGCGAGAGCCCGGCCCGTCGGCCAGAGAGCGGCATCGCCGAATGTGGGTGGCACCGCGGAAGGATCGACCTTTCGTCCCAGTGGACGAAAGGTTTTTGATTCTCCGCCGTTCGCGGGCCGGCGCCGGGGCGCCGGAACGGGAAACGGACCGGCGGGCGTCGGGCGCGGCGCATCACGAACTCGAAAGGCTACGGGCGATACCGATGGCACGGAACGATCCGCTCAGTCTTCGCGAGGTCCGGCAGCTGTCGGGCTCGGCCGACACGATCCTGCTGACGGCCACTCGCAACGCCGACCTCGAGACCCCGATCGGCGCCTTCATGCGCTTCGACGACGGCGGACCCGCGTTTCTGCTGGAGTCCGTCGAGGGTGGTGAGCGGCTGGGCCGCTACTCGTTCCTGAGCGTCGGGCCGCGCCGCCTGCTGACGGTTCGCGACGGCATGGCCACGGTCCAGAGGCGCCCCGTCGGCGTCATCGACTTCAGCCCCGACCTGCCGACCGAGACATATGCCACCCCCGATCCACTGTCGGCCCTGCGCCATTTCCTGCCCAGACGGCGGATCCTGCCATCGGCCGACGTCCCGCGCTTCCCCGGTGGGGCGGTCGGCGCCCTCGCCTACGACTCCGTATCGACCTTCGAGCCGACCGTGCCGCTGCCGGCGAAGGATCCGATCGGCACTCCGATGGCGGCCTTCCAGGAAACCGACCTGGTCCTGGTGTTCGACCACCTGACCCACACCCTCTCGGCGGTGGCCTCTCTGCACACCGAGGCGCCCGACCTGGAGGGCCGCTACGCGATCGCCGAGCGGGCCATCTTCGATGCCCTGGAGCGAACGGGCCGGCCGACCGAGCTCGAGCTGGCCAGTCTGACCCGGCGGAGCCACGACAGGGGCGAACGAAGCGACGCCGCCGGCGCGGAAGGTTCGCGCGGTGCCGAGCCCGGCGACGGAGGCCGCTCGGACGAGGACGACGCCACGCCGGGCCTTCGGCAGATCGAAGTCAGCCTGGAGCGCGGCGGGTACGAGTCGGCGGTCCGATCGGCCAAGGATGCGATCGCCGCGGGTGAGGCGATCCAGGTCGTGCTCGCCCGGCGCCAGACTTTCGAACGGCCCGTCGTCGATGGGAAGCCGCTCGACGCCGTCTCGCTGTACCGGGCTCTGCGCCGCATCAACCCGAGCCCGTACCTCTTCTTCGTCCGGATGCCCGAGTTCTCCGTCGTGGGGGCCAGCCCCGAGCTGCTCGTCCGGGTCGAGGGCGACCGCATGAGCACGCACCCGATCGCCGGAACCCGGCCGCGGGGCGCGACGCCGCTCGAGGACGATGCCCTGGCCGACGCCCTGAAGCGCGATCCGAAGGAGCGGGCTGAGCACGTGATGCTCGTCGATCTCGGCCGCAACGACCTCGGCCGCGTGGCGCGGGCCGGGACCGTCGTCGTGACGAAGTACATGGAGGTCGAGCGCTACAGCCACGTCCTCCACCTCGTGAGCAACGTCGAGGCCCGGCTCAAGCCCGGCTGCGACGCGCTCGACGCGTTGCGAAGCATCTTCCCGGCGGGAACTCTCTCCGGGGCGCCGAAGGTTCGGGCGATGCAGCTGATCGCCGAAGCGGAAGGGGAGCGGCGCGGGCTCTACGGCGGCGCCGTCGGCTACCTCGGCTACGACGGCAATCTCGACACCGCGATCACGATCCGCTCGGCCGTCCTCAACGGCGACCGGATCCATCTCACCGTCGGGGCGGGCATCGTCGCCGGCTCCGTTCCGGAGCGCGAGTTCGAGGAGACCGAACACAAGGCCGGGGCGGTTCGCCGGGCCATCGAGCTGGCCGTCGCCGAAGCGGCAGCGGGGAGTGGCACGACGAGCGGCACGGGTCGTGGCTCCGGCCGCGGGGCGGCGGACCCCGGCCTCGCCCCGCCCGCCGCGGGGAGTGGCACGACAACGCCCCGGGGCGAAGAGTCAGCCGCCGGCGCGGCACGGTAGGAGGCGTCCCGATGCTTCTCATGATCGACAACTACGACTCGTTCACCTTCAACCTCGTCCAGGCGTTCGAGGCCGCGGGCGCCGACGTCCGTGTCACGCGCAACGACGCCGTCGACCGGGCCGGCATCGAGGCCCTGGCCGGCGATCCGGCCGCGCACCTGCGCGGCATCGTCATCTCGCCCGGGCCCGGCGACCCCGGTTCGGCCGGCGTCTCGATGGACGCGATCCGCGTCGCCGTCGAGCGGAAGATCCCGCTCCTGGGTGTGTGCCTGGGTATGCAGGCAATGGCCCAGGCCTTCGGGGCCACGATCCGGCGGGCGCCGACGCTGGTCCACGGCGAGGCCTCCGAGGTCCGCCACGATCAGAAGGGGCTGCTGGCCGGGATGCCGTCTCCCTTCGCCGCGGCGCGATACCACTCGCTGAGCGTGGCCCCCGAGACGCTCCCGCCCCACTTCGTCGTCACGGCCAGGACGGTGGACGACTACGTCGTCATGGGCATCCGGCACCAGCATGCGCCCGTCGAGGGCGTCCAGTTCCATCCGGAATCGGTCCTGACGCCTCACGGCCCGCATATCCTGGCCAACTTCCTGAGGCTGTGCGGCGAAGGCGACGGCGTCCTGCTCGATCAGGCCGGCGGCCCCTTTGCGCTGGCCGGGTTCGTCCGCGAAGTCGACTCCGACCCGGCGGCGGCCGCCGAGACCACGCCGAAGGCCAACGCGCCCGCGGCCGCCGGCCGCCTGGAGACAGTCCGATGAGCGATCAGGTCAGGGCCGCCCTCGCGGCCGTGGTGGAGGGCGAGCGGCTCTCGATGGAGGCGGCCCGCGCGGCGATGGGCTCCGTCATGGACGGGGAGGCGACGCCGGCCCAGCTGGCGGCGCTTCTCGTGGCCCTGCGGATGCGCGGCGAGACCGCGGAGGAACTGGCCGGCTTCGCGGCCGCCATGCGCGAGCGGGTCGTTCGGGTCGACGCGCCCGAGGGCACGATCGACACGTGCGGGACGGGCGGGGACGGCAGCAACACCTTCAACATCTCGACGGCCGCGGCGCTCGTGGTCGCCGCGGCCGGCGTGCCCGTGGCCAAGCACGGCAACCGCGCCATAACCTCGGCCTGCGGGTCGGCCGACGTTCTCGAGGCCCTGGGCGTGGCCACCGATCTCACGGCCGGCGAGGCGGCCCAGGCCTTGAGAACGGTCGGCTTCGCGTTCCTGTTCGCCCCGGGCTACAACCCGGCCATGAAGCATGCCGGCCCGACCAGGCGCGAGATCGGCGTGCGGACGGCCTTCAACCTTCTCGGTCCCATGACGAGTCCGGCCGGGGCACGCAGGCAGGTCGTCGGCGTGGGCGACCCGGCCGCCGCCCCGAAGCTGGCCGACGTGCTCCGGCTCCTGGGCTCCGAGCGCGCCCTGGTCGTTCACGGAGCGGGCGTCGACGAGCTGCCGCTCGACGGAACGGGTGTCATGTACGACGTCACCCCGGCCGGCGTGACGCGGCGCGAGGTCGTGGCCGCCGACCTCGGCCTGGGCCCGGCGCCGATCCGGGCCCTGGCGGGCGGAACGCCGGCCGAGAATGCGGCCCTGGTCGAGGCGGTCCTGGCCGGCTCTCCCGGGCCGCGCCGGGACGTGGTTCTGCTCAACGCCGCGGCCGCGTTCGTCGCCGCCGGCCGTGCGGCCGGCCTGCCCGACGGCATCGCCCTCGCCGCGGGAACGATCGACTCGAGCGCGGCGACGGGGCTGCTGGCCCGGCTGCGCGCCGCGAAGTCGGCCCGTGACGCGGCGAAGATGGAGGTTGCGACGGCATGACGACCGTGGCGGGTGGGGCGCCCGCATCTCCCGGTCGCGCCGCGTCCCAAGGCCGGTCCGCGGCCCGGTCGGCCCGAGCCGGCGTGGTGGCGGGGATCGCCGAACGGCGCCGGGCCGACATCGAGCGCGAACTGGGCGGGCGCCGATACCGCGACCTGGCCGACGAAGCGGCCGAGTATTCGGCCCTGCCGGGCGCCGCGCCCCGGCCGGTGGTCGAGCGCCTGGCCGCTCCCGGGCTGCATCTCATAGCCGAGGTCAAGCGCCGCTCGCCCTCGGCCGGGGCAATCGCGGCCGACGCGGACCCGGTCGCCCTCGCGCGGGCGTACGAGGCGGGCGGGGCCCGCTCGATCTCGGTGCTGTGCGAGCCGCACTGGTTCGGCGGCTCGGTGGCCGACCTGCGGGCCGTCCGGAGCGCGGTGACGCTGCCGGTCCTCGCCAAGGAGTTCGTCGTGGACGAGCGGCAGCTCCCGGTGCTGCGCTCGGCCGGGGCCGACATCGTGCTGCTCATCGCCGCGATCCTGCCGGCCAGGAAGCTGGCCCGGTACGTGGAGCTGGCCCGGGAAACCGGGCTGGAGCCGCTCGTCGAGGTTCACGACGAGCGCGAGCTCGAGGCCGCCCTGGCCACCGAGGCCCGCCTCATCGGCCTCAACAACCGCAACCTCCGGACCCTCGAGGTCGACCCGGACCTCTGCCTGCGGTTGCGCGCGCTCGTGCCGGACGACCGGCTGACGATCGGCGAATCTGGCGTCGCCGAGCCCCGAGCGCTACTCGGCTGGCGGGCGGTCGGGCTGGACGCCGCCCTCATCGGTGAGGCGCTGATGCGCTCGGCCGACCCGGCCGCGGCGGCGCGGGCCTTCGTCGCGGCGGGCACGGTGCCCCACGACGTGGCGGCGGAGGCGCGCCTGCCTCTGGTCAAGATCTGCGGCATCACGGATTCGGAGGGCGCCATGGCGTCGGTCCGGGCCGGCGCCGACGCGATCGGCCTGAACCTGGTGCCGGGCACTCCGCGGGCCCTCTCGATCGCGGAGGCCGCGTGGCTTGCCACCCTGGTCCGGCAGGCTTCGCCGGCCGGGCGCCGGCCGCGGATCGTCACCGTCTTCGCCGACGCCTCGCCGGGCGCGATCGAGGCGGCCGTCGCCGCCATCGACCCCGACGCCGTCCAGTTCTCCGGCGAGGAACCCGTCGCCGCGATCGGCGCGGTGCGCCGCCCCGTCTGGAAGGTTCTGCACGTCCCCGCCGCCGACGCCGCCGCCACGGCGGCCGATCCCGAATACGCCGGCAGGGTGGCCGCAGCGACGATCGAGGCCGGCCGGAGCTACCTCGCCGCCGGCGCCGAACGGCTCATTCTCGACACCGCCGGAGGACCGTTCCCCGGAGGGACCGGCCGCCAGGCCGCCCGCCGGATCGCGGCGGCGGTCGCCCGGGAGATCCCGGTCATCCTGGCAGGCGGCCTGGACGCCGGGAGCGTGGCCGACGCCGTGCTGACGGTGCCGGCGATCGGGGTCGACGTGGCCTCCGGCGTGGAGATCCACCCCGCGGCCGCGTCGCCGGCCCTCGCCTCCACCGCGGCGCGGGCGGCGGCCTCGGTCGGGTCGCGGCCCCGTAAGGACCCCCTTCGCGTTGCTCTCTTCGCCAAGCGGGCCCGCGCGGCGCGCTTCGACAGGCCGCAGGTTCCGGCCCGCCCGACGCCGGTTCCGGAGGCGTTGCTCGACCCCGACGCCGCCGGTCGTTGGGGCCTCGACCGCGACTTCGGCGGCCGGTACGTCCCCGAGACGCTCATTGCGGCCCTCGAGGAGCTCGAGGCGGCGTGGACCGAGACGCGCCACGACCCGCGCTTCTGGGCCGAGCTGCGCGACCTGCAGTTCCACTACGGTGGCCGGCCGACGCCGATCTACCGAGCCGATCGGCTCGGGGCCGAGGTCCTGGAACGAGCGCGCCGGATCGCCGGTGAGGTCTCCGTTTCGACGGCCGATTATCTGCCGGGCCGGATCCATCTCTACCTCAAGCGCGAGGACCTCAACCACACCGGCGCCCACAAGCTCAACAACGCCCTCGGCCAGGTCCTGCTGGCCAGGCGGCTGGGCAAGCGCCGCGTCATCGCCGAGACCGGCGCGGGTATGCACGGCGTGGCCACCGCTACGGCCTGCGCGCTCCTCGAGATCCCGTGCGTCGTCCACATGGGCGTCGAGGACATCCGTCGCCAGGCGCCCAACGTGCTGCGGATGGAGGCCCTGGGGGCCGAGGTCCGCGCCGTCCACGGCGGGTCGGGGACCTTGAAGGACGCGGTCAGCGAGGCGCTTCGAGACTGGGTCACCAACGTCGAGACCTCGCACTACTGCCTGGGGTCCACGATGGGCCCTCATCCGTACCCGATGCTCGTGCGTGACTTTCAGCGTGTCATCGGCGACGAGGCGGCGGCCCAGATCGCCGCGGTCGAAGGACGGCTGCCGGACCTGGCAATAGCCTGCGTCGGAGGCGGCTCGAACGCGCTGGGATTGCTGAGCCGGTTCATCGGCGAGCCGGGTGTCCGGCTCGCCGTCGCGGAGGCGGCGGGAGAGGGGCTGGCCAGCGGACATCACGCCGCCGCCCTTCTGGGAGGCTCGCCGGGGATCCTCCACGGATCGCGCTCGTACATGCTCCAGGACGCCGACGGCCAGGTCGTCGAGGCGGTTTCCATATCCGCCGGGCTCGACTACCCGGGCATCGGGCCGCAGCTCGCCGCGCTGATGCAGGCTGGCAGGCTGGTCGTCTCATCGGCGACCGACACGGAGGCCGTCGCCGCGGTACGGCAGGTCGCCCGGACCGAAGGGATCCTGGCGGCGGTGGAATCGGCCCACGCCGTCGCCGCCCTGCCCGGGGTGCTGGCCCGGCTGGCCGCGGAGGAGGGGAGCGCCGGCGACGAGGCCGCCCGCGGGAGAGCGGCCGACGAGGCCGCGCCGCCCCTGCCCCGCGAGGCCGTCATCGTGCTCGGTCTCTCCGGCCGGGGCGACAAGGACCTGGCCGCTCTCGGACTCAGGGAAGCCGGTCGATGAGCGCCGCCGCTCGCCGACCGGCAGCCGCCTCTCGTGGCGCGGCCGCGCCGACCCCAACGGGCACGACCGCGCCTGCCCTTCCTGGCCGCGGCGGAGCTGCGGAGGCCGCGCTTGCGGGCACGGACGCCACGCCGGGTGCCCGGCGCATCGCCGCCGCCTTCGAGCGCGCCGCCGGCGAGGGCAGGGCCGCGCTCGTGCCGTACATCGTGGCCGGCTATCCGGACGCGGAGACGTCGATGCGGGTTGCGCTCACGGCCGTCGACGCCGGCGCGGACCTGCTCGAGGTGGGCCTGCCGTATTCCGATCCGCTCGCCGACGGAGCCACTCTTCAGCGAGCGACCTCGGCCGCGCTGAAGGCCGGGGCCACGCTGGATGCTTCCGTGGCGATGATTCGGGCCATCGCCGCCGCCCGGCCTCGGATTCCGCTCGTTCCGATGTGCTACGCCAACCAGATCATCGGCGGCGGAGACGGACGGGCCGTGGCCGTGCGCCTGGCCGAAGCGGGCGCGAGCGGCGTGATCGTCGCCGATCTGACGCCCGACGAAGGCGCTCGCTTTGAATCGGTCGCCCGGGACGCCGGACTCGCGGTCGTGTACCTCATCGCCCCGACCAGCACTCCGGCCCGCCGGGCCGAAGTCGCCCGTCGATCAGGCGGGTTCCTGTACTGCGTGTCCCTTGTCGGTGTCACGGGCGCCCGGACCTCGCTGCCGAGCTCGGTGCGCGGCCTGGTTGCCGCCGCGAAGGTCGAGTCCCCGGTTCCGGTGGCGGTCGGTTTCGGGGTTAGCAGGCCGGCCCACGTCCGCATGCTCGTCAAGGCGGGCGCCGACGGGGTGATCGTGGCGTCGGCCCTCGTGGACGCCCTGGGCCCCGACGGCCGCGACACCGCCTCGCTGGGGCGGCTCGTCCGGGAGTTGCGCGCCGCCACCGTCAGGTGAGTCCGCCGGCACTCGCCGCCGGCGGATGAGCCTCGGCTACGCGGCGGCCTTCTTCGACTTCTGGCGGCGCCGGGTCGGAGCGGTTCGGGGCCTGCCAGCCGGTTTCGCGGCAACGTGCGGGCCGGCCCCGGCCATGACGGCCGGCCGCCCGCCCCCGCCCAGCATCTCGGCCCAGTCCTCGGCGCCGAGAGGTCTGGCGAAGAAGAACCCCTGGCCCAGTTCGCAGCCGAGGGTCCGGAGAGTCTCCGCCTGCTCGTCGAGTTCGATGCCCTCGGCCACGGTCTGGATTCGCATGGCCCGGCCCAGCTCGATGATCCCGCGAGCTATGGCCGACTCCGCGCCTTCGTGAGCCACGTCGTCCACGAAGGACTTGTCGATCTTGACGATGTCTATCGGGAAGCGGCGGAGATGGCTCAGCGAGGAGTAGCCCGAACCGAAGTCGTCGAGAGCGACCCGGACGCCCAGGTCGCGGATGTGGCCCAGGGCCGTCGCGGCGGCCTCCGGGTCGGCCATTATGACGGTCTCGGTAACCTCCAGGACGAGCCAGCTGGCGCGGATGCCGGACTCGTCGACGGCCGCGGCGACTTCATCGGCGATCACGTCGCGGACGAGCTGGCGGCTCGACAGGTTCACGTTCATGACGAAAGGCTCGCCGCCGCCGCGCAGCCGCTGCCAGTCCGCCAGCTGCCGGCAGGCCTGGCGCAGGACCCAGCCGCCAAGCGGGACGATGAGGCCGGTCTCCTCCGCCAGCGGGATGAACTCGAGCGGAAGCACCAGCCCGCGGGTCGGGTGCTTCCAGCGGACCAGGGCCTCGGCTCCGATGATCTCGCCGGTCTGGAGCCTGACGATCGGCTGGTAGTGGACGACGAACTCCCCGCGATCGATCGCCCGCCTCAGCTCGGCTTCCAGGCCAAGCCTCGCGACGACGGCATCGTGCATGGCCGGCGCGAAGACCTCGAAGCGGGCCTTGCCCTTGGACTTCGCCGTGTACATCGCCACGTCGGCGTTGCGGAGTAGTTCGCCGGACGCATCGCCATCTTCGCCGACGGCGATGCCGATGCTCGCGCTGACGTAGACCTCCCGGCCGAGAACCCAGAAGGGAGTGCCCAGGGCCGCCCGGATCCGCTCCGCGACTCGAGCGGCGGCGGTCACGTCCGCGTCCTCGATCAGGACGGCGAACTCGTCCCCGCCGAGTCGGGCGGCAGTGTCCTCACCGCGCAGAGCCGACCGGAGTCGATGCGCCGTCTCGACCAGGACGTGGTCGCCCGCGGCGTGGCCGAGGCTGTCGTTGATCGTCTTGAAGTTGTCCAGGTCGATGAAGAGCACGGCGATCTCGGATGAGCCGCGGCGGTCCAGGGCGTGGTCGACGCGCTCGCGGAAGAGGCTGCGATTGGCGAGCCTGGTCAGGGGATCGTGGCAGGCCTGGAACGTGAGCTTCTGCTCCAGGGCCTTGCGCTCCTGCAGGTCCCGCGTGTTCAGGACCACGCCGGAGACGTCGACGCCACCTGTTCCGCTGCTGGCGACTGTCTCGACGGGGAGCCAGGTCCCGTCGGATTGACGGATGCGCCATTCGCCCCTGACGCGCCGCCCGGGAGCCGCCACGGCTCGCCCGACGAGCGAGTTCAGTTCCGGCACGTCCTCCGGATGGGCCAGCTCGGCCAGCGGTGTGCCGAGCAGTCGGGCCGAGGACGATCTCAGAAGCCGTTCGACGGAGGGGCTGACGTAGTCGATCTTGCCGTCGGCGTCGACTGCCATGATGTAGTCCGAGGAGTTGCTGACGAGCCAGCCGAACCGGGCCTCGGCGCTGCGGCGCATCTCCTCCCGGACGGAGTGGCGCATGGTAAGGAACTGGCGGATCACGAGGACAATTCCGAGGGCGATCAACAGGACGTCGAGCAACGGGGCGCGGCCGTCCGGTCCACCACTTCCGGCCAGGGCGAGCACCGCGTAGACGGTCAGCCAGAGCATGCAACCCAGCACGAAACGATCCGGTCTCGGCACGGCGTGAACCAGTCGTCCGCGAACCGATCGCAGGCCCGGCTCCACGCGCCCGGAAACAGGATTGGTGGCCAGCGCGACAGCGTGGTGCTTGCTCATCCTTCCAAGGAGTCGGAAGTCGGCGGTGATTCCCTGATCACGACGGGCCCTGGCGGCGTTCGGGCTCGGTGGGCTCCTGGATGGGCTCCTCGGTGGGCGTGCGCGGCCGCTACGGCCTGGCACGCCGATTCGGCCGATCGGCTAGCCGGCGCGCTCCCCGTCGTCGCCCCGGCGCAGCAGGCGCCTGACCAGCCGTGAGCGGCCGCCGGGCACCAACCGGGCCGCGATTGCCACGAGCGCCGCCACGACGAAGAGGCCGAGCAGCGCGGCGACCGTGTAACCGCGCGTCTTGCGTCCTGTAGACCGGGCTTCCTTCATCTATCCCTCTCCCGTAGTTGTCCGGCCCCCGGGTCCGACTGTTCCAGTTCCTCAAGCCGCTTGATAGTCTCGATGAGCTGGCGGTACAGCGCCAGCAAGGCCTCCTGCGGCAGTGGACCCTCGTTTGCCATTGCCACCCGGAACATGACCTCGCGCTCGCGCTCCGAGTCGGCGATGGGTCGCCCGCTTCGGGCCTTGGCTCTTCCGGCTTCGAGCCCCAGCCTGGCCCGATGGTTGAGGAGGCCGACGATCCGGGCGTCCAGGTCGTCGATCTCGGACCGGAGAGCGTCCAGGTCGTCGGTCACAGCTCGTGACCCTGCCCGGTCCGGCCCGCGATGAAGTCCAGGGCCATGGCGTAGCCGGCCACGCCCTTTCCGACGATTCGCTCCGCGGCGATGTCGTGCAGGTAGTTGACCCGGCGGAACGCCTCGCGCGCCCCCGGATCGGAGATGTGGACCTCCACGAACGGCCGGCCGATGCCCTTGAGCGCGTCCCGCAGAGAGACGCTGGTGTGGGTCAGCCCGGCCGCGTTGACGATCACCCAGTCGAAATCACGAACGTGCAGGCGGTCGATCAGGGCGCCTTCGTGGTTCGACTGGAAGCAGTCGACCTCCAGGCCGAGAGACGCGGCCCGCCGGCGCAGGCGGTCCTCTATCTCGGCCAGGGTCGTGTGGCCGTAGATCTCCGGCTCACGCGTGCCAAGAAGGTTCAGGTTTGGGCCGTTGAGGACGAGCACGCGCGTCATGACGGACCGGCCTCCGATCGAACCAGGGGAACCGGCCCCCGCCGAACCGCGGGCGCCAGGCGAAGGGCCGCCCTGAGGCCGGCTTCTATGGCCGCGGGCGGAACGTCCGACCGGATGACCACGCCGCTCTCGGTCGGCAGGACCCAGTTGAGGCGGCCGAGGGCGTGCTTCTTGTCGGTCGCCATGTGTTCGAGGACCGCCTCGCGCTCGACCGGCGGCGGCTCAACGGCGAGGCTCAGCCGATCGAGGAGCCGATCGACTCGGCCGGCCCGTTCCGGCGTGGTCAGGCCCATCGCCAGGGCGATGGCGAAGGCGCCGCGCAGCCCGTAGGCCACGGCCTCGCCGTGCAGGACGGCCCGGTATCCCGCGGCCGCCTCGATGCCGTGGCCGATGGTGTGGCCGAGGTTCAGTGTCATTCGGACGTTGGCTTCGCTGGCGTCGGCGGTGACGACCTCCACCTTGGCCCAGGCGCACCGCTCTACCATCTCGGCGACCGCTCCCGACTCGATGGCCCCGCGGCCGCCGCGGGCGACGGCCTCGCCCTCCTGCTCCACCAGTTCGAGCAGGCGATCGTCGCCCAGGGCCGCCATCTTGACGACCTCGCCCAGGGCCGCCCGGCGCTGTACCGGCGGGAGCGTGGCGTTGAACGAGACGTCCGCGATGAAGGCCGCCGGCTGGTGGAAGGCGCCCACGAGGTTCTTGCCCTCAGGAAGGTCGACGGCCGTCTTGCCGCCCAGCGCGGCGTCGATCTGGCCGACGAGCGTGGTTGGAACGTGGATCACCGGCACGCCGCGCAGGTACGTGGCGGCGACGAAGCCGGCCGCGTCCGTTAGGGCGCCGCCGCCGATGGCGACGAGGGTCTCACGGCGGTCGACGTGGAGGCGAGCCAGTTCGCGACACGCTCCTTCGACCACTCGCATGCGTTTGGCCCTCTCGCCGCGCGGAAGCAGGATTCGCTCCACCGGCCAGCCGGCGTCGGACAGGGCGGCGGCTATCCCGGCTCCGCCGGCCTCCCATGTTCGAGGCTCGGCGATGAGGATGGCGCGGCGGGCCGCTCCGCGCGTCAACGCGGCGCCGACGGACGCGGCCGCGATGCCGTAGCCGATCTCGACGTGCCCGATCGCCGTCTCGGCCCGCAGCAGGGTCACGGCCGGGTCGGGACCTGCGCTCAGGCGGCCCTCTATCGCTCGCAGGATGGCGTCCAGGTTGACCGCTCCGCTCACCTGATAGGCCGGAGCGTAGAAGCGCTGACGATCCGCGGCCAGCTTCCGGACCGCGGCGACGGTGTTGCCGTCGGCCACGAGCGGGCGAACCCTGGCGCTCCTGCTGAGGCGGCCGGCGAACACCTCAGGCGAACCGTCCAGCCAGACGGGGAGCCGGCCCCGGTAGAGCAGCCAGCGGTTGCGCGGGTCGATGACCGAGCCTCCGCCCGAGGCGATCACCCTACGGAGCTCGAGGGCCGGGTCGGCCGGGCCTAACGAAAGAACGGCCTCGCGTTCGCGGCGGCGGAACCCGGCCTCGCCCTCCTCGGCGAAGATCTCTGGCACGCGCCGGCCGGCTTGACGCTCGATCAGGTCGTCGAGATCGACGAACCGAGCGTGGTGGCGGCCGGCCAGGCGACGCCCGACGGCGCTCTTGCCGCTGCCGGGCAGGCCCACGAGCACCAGGTCCACGGCCTACTCGCTTTCGGCCGGGGCGGCGCCGCCGGGACGGCGGGGGGATGCCGGGGCGGCCGGGACGGCGCCTTTCGCCAACCGATCTCGGTATCGCTCCGCGTTGTCGAGCGTCTCGGCCAGAGAGTCGCCGCCGAACTTCTCGAGGACGGAGTCGGCCAGAGCCAGGCACACCATCGCCTCGGCGACGACCCCGGCCGCCGGCACTACACAGATGTCGCTGCGCTCGTAATGGGCCTTCTCGACCGGCCGGCCTGTGATCAGGTCGGCCGAGGGGAGGGGACGGGGGAGTGTCGAGATCGGCTTCACCGCACCCCTGATCACGATCGGCTGGCCGTTGGACATGCCGCCTTCGAGGCCGCCCGCGTTGTTGGTCCGGCGTCCCCACTCACCGGCCTCGTCCCGGCCCTCGATCACGTCCATCACGGCCGATCCGGGACGCCTCGTCTGCTCGAACCCGAGCCCGATCTCGACCCCTTTGACGATCGGAATGCTCATGACGGCGCCGGCCAGGGCTCCGTCGAGGCGGCGGTCCCAGTGGACGTGGCTGCCCAGGCCGATCGGCAGGCCCGTCGCCACGACCTCGAAGACGCCGCCGATCGTGTCACCGGCCGAACGGGCCTCGTCGATGCGGGCGACCATTCGCTCCTCGGCCGCCGGATCCGGGCAGCGCAGCGGGCTCGCTTCGGCCTGGGCGCGTGAGCGCGTGGCGCCGGCCGGATCCAGGGCGACTCCGCCAACCTCCGCCGTGTACGACCAGACCTCGATGTCGAGCCGGCCGAGAAACGCGCGGGCAACGGCTCCGGCCGCGACCCGGGCCGCCGTCTCACGCGCGGAGGCGCGCTCGAGCACGTCGCGCACGTCGTCGAAGCCGTACTTGACTGCTCCCGCGAGGTCGGCGTGGCCGGCTCGCAGGCGCGTGATCGGCGCCGCCTTCCTGTCGCCGGCCGCCGCCATCGCCGCCAGCTCAGCCGCGACCTCATCGGTGAGCGGCTCGACCTGCATGACGCGGGTCCAGTTGACCCAGTCGCGATTGCGGATCAACAACAAGATCGGCGAGCCGAGGGTCAGCCCGTGGCGGACGCCGCCGAGGATCTCCGCCCGGTCCTGCTCGATCGAGGTGCTGCGCGCGCCGCGGCCGTAGCCGCGCTGCCGGCGGGCCAGGTCGATCTCGATCTGTTCGGCGGTGAGCGGCAATCCGGCCGGGACGCCCTCCACGATCGCCCCGAGGGCGGGGCCGTGCGATTCTCCGGCGGTCAGGAATCGGAGGCGGCCCATAGTGCGGCCGGCCTAGGCGGAGTGTCCGGCGGCCGTGCCACCGGCCGTGTCGCGCGAGACGGCGGGTGGGCCGCCGGCGGCATCGCGCGCCGCGCCGGCGCCGGCCGCGGCCTCATGGGGCCCCGCAGCCTCGCCGGCGGGGCCCATGTCTATCGATATGTCGCGCAGGCCCTGATCGCGGGCCCGGTCCAGCTCCGCCTGCATTGCCTCGATCGGGGCCGGCCGGCCGGTCCACAGCTCGAAAGCGCGAGCCCCCTGCTGGAGCAGCATCAGCTCGCCGCCGAGGACGGTGTCCCGGGCCGCAACCGCGTCCTTGAGGAGCTGGGTGAGCGGCGGGTTGTAGATGAGGTCGATGACGAAGAGGTCGGGCGGCAGCAGCTCGGCCGGGATCGGCGTCTCGCCCGGGCCCATGCCGACGGCCGTGGCGTTGACCAGGACCTTGGTCTTGGCCAGCTCCGCCTCCAGGACGGATTCGTGCCAGGGCATCGCCCGCAGGTCCATGTGCGAGGCGCTGCGGCCGAAGAAGCGGACCAGCCCCTCGGCCCGGTGGAGGTGGCGGTTGAAGACGACGATTCGCTGGAAGCCCTCCGTGATCAGCGCGCTGACGACCGCGCGGGCGGCGCCGCCGGCTCCCAAAACGACGGCATGACGGGGCATCTTCTGCCGGCCGACGACCTTGTCAAGGGCGGCTTTGAAGCCGGCCACGTCGGTGTTGTGACCTACGAGCTTCTTGCCGTCACGGGCAATGACGTTGACCGCGCCGGTCGCCTGCGCGTCCTCCGTCAGGCGGTCGACGAGCGAGACGACGTGCTCCTTGTGCGGAATGGTCACGTTGGCACCGAGGAATTCGTCGCCCCGGAGCTCCGCGATCGCCTCCGCCAGGTCGACCTGGCGGCGATCCCAGAGCTCGTACCGGGCGTCGATCCCCAGGGCATCGAAGGCAGCCTGCTGCATCCCGCCGGAGAAGGAATGGGCGACCGGATGGCCGATCAGGACGACTCGATTGGTCATGCTCGCAGCCTTTCCAGTTCGGTGAAGAAGCTCGGGTAGGAGACGGCCGCGCTCTCGGCACGGTCGATCGAGGTCGATCCCGAGGCGATGAGGCCGGCCACGGCGAAGGTCATGGCCAGCCGGTGATCGTCGAGAGTCCGAGTCGGAGATCCGACGAGCGGAGTCGGTCCTTCTATCGTGATGTCGTCGCCGTTCACGGCTACTCGTGCCCCCAGGGCGCTCAACCCTCCCGCTATGCCGGCGATGCGGTCGGACTCCTTGTTCCTGAGTTCGCCGGCGCCGCGGATCGTGGTCCGGCCGCGAGCCTGGGTGGCGGCCAGGCACAGGATCGGGATCTCGTCTATGGCCGCCGCGACCTCGTCCGGGTCGAGGTCGATGCCGCGCAGCTCGCTCGAACGGACCGTCAGGTCGGCCAACGGTTCGCCGGCCTCGTCCGCGACTCGTTCGGTCGGGCCGGCGTCCGCCGGGCTCTCCTCGATCCTGGCGCCCATCCGGACCAGGAAGTCGATGGCGGCCCGGCGCGTCGGGTTGACGCCGACGTCGCGCAGGGTCAACTCGGCATCGGGGTGGATCGCGCCGGCCACCAGCCAGAACGCGGCAGCCGAAGGATCGGCCGGGACTCGCTCGTCCACCGGTCGGAGCCGCATGCCTCCCTCAAGGGTCCAGGCCACCGGACCGCCTCCCGAACTCGCCGCCGGCTCGCGCCGGACCTCGATGCCGCGGGACCGGAGCATCCGCTCGGTATGGTCTCGCGTGGCCACCGCCTCGCGCACCGTCGTGCGCCCTTCCGCGCGCAGGCCTGCCAGCAGAATCGCCGACTTGACCTGGGCGCTTGGTACGCGGGTCGTGAAGTCGATGGCGCCGAGCCTTTGGCGACCCATGACGACCAGCGGAGGGAGGGTGTCCGAGCGACGCGCATACAACGCCGCGCCCATGGAGCGCAGCGGCTCGATGATACGGGCCACCGGGCGGGTCCGCAACGAAGCGTCGCCGTCCAGGACGGAGAGGAAAGGCAGGCCGGCCAGGATCCCGGAAAGGAGTCGGAGGCTGGTCCCGGAGTTCCCGCAGTCGAGCACGCCCTCGGGCTCGTGCAGACCGTCGGCTCCAGGCGACGAGACTCGATAGTCCACGTTCAGGCCATCGTCGCGGGCCCTCTCGACGGTCGCACCGAGCGCGCCGACGATCCCGGCCGTTGCCTGAACATCTCGCCCGTCGCCCGCGCCGGCGACGAGGCTGTCGCCTTCGGCGATGGCGGCCAGGATCAACGCCCGATGCGAGATGGACTTGTCGCCGGGCAGCCTCGGCTGGCCGCGCAGGCGCGCGGCGTTCGAGACGGATCGGGACGACTCCCCGACGAGCGGCGACGCGTACATTGCCTAATGCCTGCCGGCCCCGTCGACGTTGACGGCAGCCATGGCGAACGGATCCTTGGTCAGGGTTCGGACCATTTCGTGGATCTTGACCACGGCGCCGGCCATGTCGGCGAACTGGGCGAACGTGATCGACTGCTCGCCGTCGGACCGGGCCTCGTCCGGGTTTGGGTGGACCTCGACCATGATGCCGTCGGCGCCCGCCGCGACCGCGGCCAGGGCCATCGGCTTGACCAGCCAGCGCTTCCCGGTGGCGTGGGACGGGTCCACGATCACGGGCAGGTGGGTCAGGTGGTGAAGCAGCGGCACCGCGGTCAGGTCGAGCGTGTTGCGGGTGTAGGTCTCGAAAGTCCTTATGCCCCGCTCGCACAGGATCACGTGCGGGTTGCCCGAGGAGACGATGTACTCGGCTGCCATCAGCCACTCTTCGATGGTGGCGCCGAAACCGCGCTTGAGCATGACCGGCCGCCCCGCCTTGCCGACCGCCGTCAGCAGCGAGTAGTTCTGCATGTTTCGCGTGCCGACCTGGAGGATGTCGGAGTGCCTGGCGACCACCTCGACCTGGCTCGGCTCCATGACCTCCGTGATGGTGGGCAGACCCGTCTCTTTGCTGGCCTCGGCAAGGTACTTGAGCCCTTCGACGCCGAGGCCCTGAAAGGCGTACGGGCTGGTTCGCGGCTTGAAGGCGCCGCCGCGCAGGATGGTGGCCCCCGCCGCGGCCACCGCCCTGGCCGTCTCGAGCATCATCTCCCGACCTTCGATGGAGCATGGCCCGGCCATGATGGTCAGGTTGCCGTTGCCCACTCTCGTGCCCAGCACCTCGATGACGGTGTCGTCGGGATGCGATTCGCGGGAGGTCAATTTGAAGGGCCTGGTTATCGGGGTCACGGACTCGACACCGGGCATCACGGACAGCTTGCTCATCAGAAGGTCCCTCACCGGAGCCACATCGCCGAGGACCGCGATCACGACTCGCTGGGTCCCGTAGTTGTCATGCGGCTGAAGCCCGTACTGGCGGAGCTGGTCGCGGACGTTGGTGGCTTCCTGCTCAGTGGCGCCCATCGACATCACGATGATCATCTGGCGGTCCTCTTGGGGGGCCTGCCGGCCGCGGCCCAGGTCGGGCAACAAAAAAGCAGAGGCGATGCCTCTGCTCGCACCCGGCACGACCCGCGATCCCGGGCCTAGGCTCCGGGAACGGTCATGCCGGGTAGCGGTAAAAGTAAAGGATTCGTTCCATCTCGGTGCCCGCGACATTATCCGGCCACGCGGCCGGTGTCAAATCGATTCGGCGCCGCGGGCGGCCGGTTGCGGCCGCCGCGTGCTGATCGCGGCGCCACGGTGGTTTCGCAGAGAGGGCGCGGCCGTGAGTTGGAGCCGGCGCGGCCGAAACGGGCGTGGGCGCGAGATCCCATAGCGCACTTTGCCGCCGGCCCAGAGTCGCCTCAGGTGGAAGATTGGCGCGCCCGGCGGGACTCGAACCCACGACCTTCAGGTCCGCAACCTGACGCTCTATCCACTGAGCTACGGGCGCGCGCCGCTGTGCCTCGATGCGGATGAACTGGCGGAGAGGGAGGGATTCGAACCCTCGAGGCAGGTTACCCCACCTGGCGGTTTAGCAAACCGCTGCACTAGACCGACTATGCGACCTCTCCGGAGCCACAGCGGGCGGGATTCTAGCATGGCCGACGGCCGCCGCAGCAACGGTTGCCTCCGAGGTCGTGCCGCCGCCCGTTCGGCATGGCTCGCGGAAGTCGTCCGGCCGATGACAGGCTGCGGAGTACAGCGGTGGCGACACTGCTCTTGCCTGTGCAGGCTGCGCCGGACGGCGTCCGACGGCGGCGCCCAGGGCATGGTCTGGGGCGAGCGTCCGAGCCAGCGGCCGGCCAGCCAGGCTCCGCCGGCGAGCGTCCGAAACCCTTGGCCGCCGCGGCTCCGCCGGCGAGCGTCCGAAACCCTTGGCCGCCGCGGCTCCGCCGGCGAGCGTCCGAAACCCTTGGCCGCCGCGGCTCCGCCGGCGAGCGTCCGAAACCCTTCGGCTCCGCCGCGCGGCTCCGCAGGCGAGCGTCCGAAACCCTTGGCCGCCGCGGCTCCGCCGGCGAGCGTCCGAAACCCTTGGCCGCCGCGGCTCCGCCGGCGAGCGTCCGACTCCTTGCGTAATAGCATCACCAGTAGTCGTACGCGACTCGGCGGCTACCAGTGACGTCGGCCGCGGCCACCGAGGCGGCTGCCGGGTGCGAAACCACGCTCAAGCCGACGATGCCGGGCGGACCCCGAGGATCTCGCCGGCGATCATCAACCCCAGGTTACCGCTTAGCACTATTGGGAGTGCTGTAGCGCGAGAACCGCCTCTGGACGCCTCGGACCGCCTCCGATCACCCCGGCGGGCCAACACGGGCCGGCGGGCCCACGCGGGCCGCTGCGACAAGAGCGGGCCGCTGCGACAAGAGCGGGCCCCTGCCACGAACTCGGCCCCTGCCACCGACGCGCGGCCGCGGCGTCAAGCCCCGTGCCCGCCCGGTCCCGGACGCGGGCCGACGTCGATGTCCGCCGGACAGGACCGATCGGGTCAGCCCTCCGGCGCGCCCTCCAGCCTGAACCGTACAAAGAGTCGGGTCACGAACCCCCCGCCGACGCCCTCGCGCTCGATGTCGGCCGGTTCGAGGCCGGCGTCGGTGGCGATCCGGGCCATCTCCGATGGCATATACGCGAGCAGGCCCAGGTCGTAGATCAAGGCGACGCCGCCCGGCCGGAGCACGCGCGCGATCTCGGCGAAGGCGTCCGCGGGCTCGGACCAGTGGTGCAGGCTGAGCGTCGAGACGACGAGGTCGACCGACGCGTCGTCGAATGGCAGGGAGGCAGCGTCGCCGACGACGAAGCGCAGACGTCCGTCCGTCGTGGCGTGCCGGCCGGCGTAAAGAAGCATGCTGGCCGAGAGGTCGATGCCGACTATCCGCGCGTCGCGGAGCCGCTGGGAGAGCGCCATGACGAGGTCGCCCGTCCCGCAGCCGAGGTCGACGACGTGGGCCCGGCGGCTGAGGCCGCGATCCTCCAGTTCGAGAGCCGCTTCCTCGGCTACGCGCCGGTAGAGGCGCCCGAGGAACGGTGCGAAGAAGCGCGCGTAGGTGGCACCGCCGGGATCGGCGTGATTCTCGAGGCGAGCGTCCACCCAGCGTGCCACGGCGCGGCCGAGACTCCGGCCCGGCCTGGTGAAGACGGCGAAGAACCCGAAGACCACGACCGCGGACAGGAGGCGGCGCCGGCGCCTGCGCGGCCGTCCGATTTCAACGGCGCCGGGTTCGTCCGGTTCCCTCTCGATTGCCGAGTCCTTCTTGGCGCGGCCGAGCCATTTCATTGGAGGTACCTGTCTGCTCTGGCGAGGAGATCCTGAGGATACGACCCAGGCCCGACGCGGATCCTGGGCAACACGAGCCGGTTGGCCCAGGTTTCGGGCTTGCTGCCGGTCTCCAGCACCGCCGTTTCGATGCCCGGCGCGGCCGCGACCGCGGCAATCACCGTGGCGTCGGTCAGGCCGAGCGGGTAGGCGAAGGACTGGGGCCACACCCCGACGTCTCCGGCGATAGTGGCCGAAGCGCCGTCGATCTCGCCGTTCATCTGGTCGGGGGTCATCGCCTCCAGATCCTTGTGGCTTACGGTGTGATTTCCGATCTCGTTGCCGGCGGCCACGAGTGCCCGCAGTTCGGCCACCGTAAGGTGCTGTGCCGTGTCGATCCGGCCCGCGACCACGAAGTACGTCGCTACAAACCCGTAGCGCTGCAGGACCGGGAGGGCATAGGTGTAGCCGTCCTCGTAGCCGTCGTCGAAGCTGATGACGAAGCTCTTCCGAGCCGGCTGGATCCCCCGGCTCATGTCGTCGCCGAGCTCTCCCATGGTGATGGTGTGCCAGCCGGCCGCAGCCATGGCCCCCATCTGCTCCGCGAAGATGGCCGGTGGAACGATCAGGCTCGCGACGTAGCCCGTCTCGCCCGCCGGTGGCTTGACTCTGTGGTACTCGAAGATCGGGACGTGGAACTTCGTCATCGGGTTTGCGCCGCCGGCAAGAGGAGGCAGCGGCGTCGGTGCCGGGCCGGCGGGGCAGCTGGTCCCGGCGCTCGGGACGCAGATCGTCGTCAGGGCCGGCTGGATGGACGGCTTCGCCGGGGAAGCCTTCCCGAACGTCTCCGTCGGCGCCGGCGCGGCCATGGGCGGGACCGCGGCTATCGCGGCGCCGAGGTATTCGTCGGCCGGCGAAGTCGGCGCCGGCGCGTCCTGACTCGGGAGGGGCCGGGTAGAACCGCCGCCGGCTTGAGAATCGGCCGGGCCCGCGCCGGCCAGGGTGACCGCGGCGACAATTGCCACGAAGAGGAAGAGCGAATTGGCCGCGCCTGACGGGACGGCCGTCAGCGCACTGCGAACCGCCCGGTTCAGCGATTTGACAACGGGTCGCGGCATCTCCCTCACGACGGGTATTGTGAAGGCTGATCGTCTGTTTGGCGCGGTCCGAATCTCTGCAGGGGCCGCCGCAGGCCGGCCGTCGCGCCCCGTGCCACGGCGGCGCGGATGGTTCCGGCGGAGGCAGCGAATCGGAAAGGAGCCCAATGGAGCGCATCGGGTTCGTCGGTCTGGGCACGATGGGTGCGTCGATGGCGGCCAACCTGCTCCGCGCCGGAGCGACTCTGACTGTCTGGAACCGCACGCCGGGGAGGGCGTCGGCGCTCCTGGAGATGGGCGCGGCCGAGGCCGCCTCACCCGCCGCCGCGGCGGCTCGTTCCGACGTGACGGTTGTCTGTGTCTCGGACACGCCCGATGTCGAGGCCGTCATGTTCGGCCCGGCCGGCATCGCCGCCGGTGCCAGAAGCGGCAGCCTTGTCGTCGACTGCTCCACGATCTCGCCCCAGGCCACGCGGCAATTCGGTGGCAGGCTGGCTGGAGGCGGAGTCGGCCTGGTGGATGCGCCGGTTTCGGGCGGCTCGGAGGGGGCGCGCCTCGGCACGCTGACCATGTTCGTCGGAGGCGCCGAGGCGGATGTGGCCAGGGCTCGACCCGTCCTTGAGGCCATGGGCAAGACCATCACTCACCTGGGCCCGCTCGGCAGCGGCCAGGCCGCCAAGGCCGTCAACCAGGTGATCATCAGCGGCACTTACCTCGGCGTGGCCGAGGGGATCGTGCTGGGCATCCAGGCCGGGCTCGATCCGGGCCGGCTCGTCGAGGCGCTTTCCGGCGGCGCGGCGCAGAGCTGGGTCCTGGCCAACCGCGGCGGCCGCATGATCGAGGATCGTTATCCGCTCGGATTCCGGCTCGCCCTCCATCGAAAGGACCTCGCCATCGCTCTCGAGATGGCCCGCGGACTGGGCCTCGACCTGCCCGTCGCCGAGCTGACGGCCGCGATCGAGGACGGTCTCGCCTCGACCGGGCACGCCGACGAGGACATGTCGGTCCTGGCCCACGCGATCCGCACCATGCGAGACGCTCGGCCGCGAACGTGACGTCGACCTCGTGACCTCATCGGGCCGGCGTGCGGGCAGTCCGGCCGGGACGATGCGGCCGGCCAGGGTTATGGGGCGGCGGGCGGTCGCGGGCCTGCCAATGCCCGTCGCCGGAGGGCCACCTTCCGGACCGGTCGGGTCCGGCAGTGCGCTTCCAGCCGCGCCGCACCTCCACGGACTCCACGGACGCATGCCGCGGGCCTGTATGATCCCGTCATGAACTACGAGTTGTTCATGGGAGAGGCTCTCGCCGAGGCGCAGATTGCGCTCGATCAGGGCAAGGCGCCTATCGGCGCCGTGGCCGTCGTCAACGACGCGATGGTGGCGCGCGCTCATGACCGCGTCCAGGAGTCCAACGACCCCACGGCCCATGCCGTCGTCGTCGCCCTGCGCGAGGCGAGTCGCAAGCTCGGTCGGGACCGGCTCGCCGACGCCACGATCTTCGTCACCCGCGAACCCTGCCCGATGTGCGTGGGAGCCCTGCTCGCGAGCGATGTCGAGGCCCTGGTCTTTGCCGTGCCGAACCAGATCGACGGTGCCGCCGGGACCGTGATGCAGCTGGCGCAGGACCTTAGGCTTGCCCGCAAGCTCAAGGTGGTCAGCGGCATCCGCTGCGAGGAGGCCGAGGAGCTATTCGCCGAGGCGGGATCCGTGGAACTGTTGCGCTCGGCCGAAAGACTCAAGCCTGCCCTGGGCTGACGCGCCAGCGACCGCGGCGCGCGCGTTCCGGCCTGGGCGGTGAAGCGACTGGCATCCGTGGCGGCGCGCGGTCAGACATCACTCCCGGCACCGACTCAACCCGTCGGGCCCGGCGTCACCTCTGCTATTCTCTCGCGCGGAGAGGTGTCCGAGTGGTTGATGGTGCCGCTCTCGAAAAGCGGTGTGCGAGAGCACCGTGGGTTCGAATCCCACCCTCTCCGCCACTCATGGTCCCGGCCCGCCGGAGCGGGCGCGTCGCCGGCCCGGCCCGCAGGCGGCGTTTCGCCGGTCGTAGATGCCCGCGCATCGCCAGTCGAGAGTTGTCGCCGCGGAGAGGTCGCCTAGTGGCCTAGGGCGCCGCACTGGAAATGCGGTATGGCGCAAGCCATCGAGGGTTCAAATCCCTCCCTCTCCGCCACCTCCCTCCCCGCCGCCATTGACTGCCCCTCAGGCGCGCCCGAACCCCGAGTCGAACCTGCCCTCGAGGGCCGTCACACCGGCCTGCTATGATTCCCGGGCCGTGCTAGGCGGGGAACTAGCGGTGCCCTGTAACCTGCAATCCGCTCCAGCAGGGCTGAATTCCCTCCCCGAGGTCTCCGCTCTCGAATGCCGCCGTTCCTGGTGACGTTGAGGGCCGGGTCCCGCGCAGCGACGGCTCGTGAACCGTGTCAGGTCCGGAAGGAAGCAGCACTAAACGATGATCGTCGGGTGCCGCGGTTCGGCCTGGTCTGAGCCATCTCTTGCGGTGGGCGCGGAAGCGACGGATCGACGGAGGGTGCACGGCGCTCGAGATCGCGACCGCGCGATTCGCTCGGCCGAATCGTCATTCGTTTCGCCAACGCCGGCAGGAGTGCCGTGACTTCGACACCACCGCATCAGGCCATCTATCGACGCTGGCGGGCCCAGACCTTCGATCAGATCATCGGGCAGGGCGCCGTCGTCGAGACCTTGCGCAACGGCGTGCGCTCCGGCCGGACCTCCCATGCCTATCTCTTCGTCGGGCCGCGAGGCACGGGCAAGACCTCTCTGGCGCGCATCCTGGCCAAGGCGCTCAACTGTCAGAGCCTCCGCGACGGCGAGCCATGTGACGTCTGCCCATCGTGCGTGGCCATCCGTGAGGGCCGGGCCCTGGATGTCCAGGAATTCGACGCGGCCTCCAACAACACCGTCGGCGACATGCGCGATCTGCTGCCGCGGGTCTTCACCGCTCCGTCGGACCTGAGCCGCAAAGTCTTCATCATCGATGAGGTCCAGCGCATAACCCAGGGCTGGGACGTGCTCCTCAAGACGCTGGAAGAACCGCCCGATCACGCGGTCTTCATCTTCTGCACGACCGATAGCAGCGGCATCCGGCCGGCCGTACTGTCCCGCGTCCAGCGCTTCGACTTCAGGCGGCTGACCGTGGCCGAGATCGCCGGCAAGCTTCGGACGATCCTCGAGGCCGACGGTCGAACGGCCGAGCCCGAGGCGATCGACCTCATCGCGCGCCTGGCGGCGGGGGGCATGCGCGACGCCGAATCGATGCTCGACCAGCTCCTCTCGACCGACTCCGGAACACTTACGGCCGACCGGGTCCGCGAAGTGCTGGGCCTGGTCGACGAGGAGACGATCGATACCTTCCTCGTCGCCCTCGTCTCAGGCGATGCCGTAGCCGGGATCGAATTGCTCGATGGGATGGAGGAACGCGGCCGCGACCTGCGTGCCTTCATCGAGCAGGCCGTCGAACGGCTCCGCGCGGCGCTGGTCGCCTCGCTCAGGCGCGGGACGCCGGGCGGCGTCGCCTCGGCCGGACCCGCGACTCTGGCCGCGGTCGCCCGGCGTCTGGCCACGATCGATCCGGCCCACCCGGGCCCGGGGGGCCTGCGCCTCCAGCTCGAGCTAGCCCTCCTGGCGCCGGTGGAGATCAAGGCTGCGGGACTGCCGCCCTTCCCGGACGCGGAGTCGCCTCGCGGCGTGAGTCCGTCCGGTGGAGTCACGAGAGTGGCGGTCCCGGTCGTCACCCGGGAACCTGCCGCGAGACCGGTATCTGGCACGCCGTCGCGCCTGGAGCCGACGGCGCAACCTCAGCACTCCAGGCCGGCTGCCGCGGCCCGGGCCGCCGCGAAACCCGACTTGAACGCGAAGCCCGCCCCATCGCCCGCAACCAGGGGGGCTGCGATCGAGAGTCCTGTCGCTCCGGCCTCGGAAGTTCCGCCGGCCGCGCAGACGCGCACCGGGCCGACCCTGCAGACACTCCTGGAGCGCTGGGCCGAGATCGTGGAGGTAATCAGCAAGAGCCCGCCGACAAGGCCGCTCATAGTGGCCTGCCGCCCGGTCGGGGTTGAAGGCTCCGTGGTCACGCTCGGGTTCCCCGAGTCCCAGTCATTCTTCAAGGACGTGGCTGAGCGGCGCAGGGCCATCCTAGAGGACGGGGTCAGCCGGGTACTCGGCATCCCGGTTTCCGTTCGCTGCGTGGCCGCGAATGTGGAGGTCTCGCCGCTGCCTGCCGACCCGGACAGCGCGCGCTTGCTGACTGAGTTCCGCCGGATCTACGGCGACGATGTGGTCGACGTCTCCGACGTCGACTAGCTGATCGCCGTCGGGCGGCCGATCCCTTCGTTGCCTCCTGCGCTCCTCGCTCACGCACCCTGAGGTGCGCTCGCTACGGTGCTCGTCGGCGCCTCGGCCTTGGCGCGCCGGACGGCGATCGTCTGGGGCCTCGGGCGGCCGATCCCTTCGTTGCCTCCTGCGCTCCTCGCTCACGCACCCTGAGGTGCGCTCGCTACGGTGCTCGTCGGCGCCTCGGCCTTGGCGCGCCGGACGGCGATCGTCTGGGGCCTCGGGCGGCCGATCCCTTCGTTGCCTCCTGCGCTCCTCGCTCACGCACCCTGAGGTGCGCTCGCTACGGTGCTCGTCGGCGCCTCGGCCTCGGCGCGCCGGACGGCGATCGGGATCCGCGGCGGCTCGGTCGGGCGGCCGATCCCTTCGTTGCCTCCTGCGCTCCTCGCTCACGCACCCTGAGGTGCGCTCGCTACGGTGCTCGTCGGCGCCCGGTTGGGCGTGCAGCCGGGCGCGGTTTCGGCCAGACTTCGAGGCGAGCGGTGGACGCTCGCCGTCCAGCGTCGTCAGGAGGAAGTGAGAAATGGGCATGGCGAACCTGCAGCGGATGGCGATGCAGATGCAACAGGAGATGCTGCGGGTCCAGAACGAGCTCGCCGCGACCAACGTTGACGGCTCGGCCGGCGGCGGGATGGTGACGGCCGTCGTCACCGGCAAGCAGGAGCTCGTCAGCGTCACGATCGACCCGTCGGCCGTGGATCCGACCGACGTCGAGATGCTGCAGGACCTCATCGTAGCCGCCGTCAACGACGCCTTGCGCGCCGCCCGCGAGCTGGGCGAGGCCAAGATGGCGGCCGTCACCGGCGGGCTCCGCCTGCCCGGAATGTAGTCCCCGGCCGTGGCTGCACCCATGATCGAGCCGGTGGCCCGGCTCATCGAAGCTTTCGGCCGGCTGCCCGGGATCGGGCCGAAGACGGCCTCGCGGCTGACCTTCCATCTCCTGCGCGCCCCGGAGACAGAGGCGCGGGCACTGGCGGCGGCTCTGATCGCCGTCCGCGACCAGGTCGTCTTCTGCGAGCGCTGCTTCAACATCAGCGACCGGCCGGTCTGCGCGATCTGTGACGATCCGCGACGCGACACGACGCGCCTGTGCGTCGTCGAGGAGCCGTTGGACGTGCTGGCCCTGGAGCGTACCGGCGAGTTCAAGGGCCTCTATCACGTCCTTCACGGGGCGATCTCTCCGATCGACGGCGTCGGTCCGGAGCGGCTGAAGATCCGGCAGCTGCTCGAACGGGCCGAGGAAGCGGCGCACTCGGGCGAGCGCTTCGAGGAGGTGGTCATCGCCACGAATCCCACCCTGGAGGGTGAGGCCACGGCCATGTACCTGGCCGAGCGCCTGGAGTCTCTCGTCGGCAGCGTGACGCGCATTGCTCGCGGGCTGCCCGTCGGCGGCGACCTCGAGTATGCCGACGAGGTTACGTTGATCCGGGCCCTGCAGGGCCGCCGGGCAATCTGATGCCCTCCCCCCAGCGCGCCCGCGCGGTTGCTTCAACTGCGACCGGCCCGTTCGCCTGTGTAGGCGACTCGGTCGCGCGCCGCGCCAGGGGCCGGCCTGTCAGGCCAGAAGAGATGCTCGCCGTCAATCCTCGGGGTGCCTCATGAGTCAGCTCATCAACGAGATACTGCTTCGCCTCGCCAAGCTCGCGGCGGCCGGAATAGTCGGCGCGATCCTCTACCTGGTCGCCGTTGGTCCGCTCGGCGTCGTTCCGTCCTTCGAGCTGGCGGCCATGTGCTGGGTCTCGGCGGCCGTGGCCCTGCTTCTGGTCGAAAGCAGCCCGATCTAGCGGCAACCTGACAACCCGGGGCATCGGGTTCCGGCTGGCGGAGCGCCGAGGGGGCGTCCCGGCGCGCCGCGAGGCTCACGAATGCTCCGTGTTTGACACCCGGCCCGGGTCCCTCTACCATTCCGCCTCGCGCCCTGGTCCGGCGGTTCTCTGGGCCGTCGGCGAGCGGGCCGCCTGGTTCCACTCGCTTGACAATGATGAGGTACGACCTCATCATTGGAGCGTTGCGCCTGGCGCGGTCGCGCACCCGGCGCGGGCACCTTAACAACTGAAGAGTGGCAGGAAATCCGGTAAGGATTCGAGCGGGAAACACCCTCGGACTAAAACCAACCGCAAGGTTGGTCGTCAACCGCAAGGTTGACGTTCTGTCGGAGAGTTTGATCCTGGCTCAGGATAAACGCTGGCGGCGTGCATGAGACATGCAAGTCGAACGGTCAATCGGGCTTGCTCGATTGATAGTGGCGGACGGCTGAGTAACGCGTAGGTGACCTGCCCCGAAGTGGGGAATAACTGCCCGAAAGGGTGGCTAATACCGCATGTGGTGTCACGTTCGATCGTGACTCCAAAGCCGTAAGGCGCTTCGGGAGGGGCCTGCGTCCGATTAGCTCGTTGGTGGGGTAACGGCTCACCAAGGCGACGATCGGTAGGTGGTCTGAGAGGACGATCACCCAGACTGGGACTGAGACACGGCCCAGACTCCTACGGGAGGCAGCAGTCGGGAATTTTGGGCAATGGGCGAAAGCCTGACCCAGCAACGCCGCGTGAGGGATGAAGGCCTTCGGGTCGTAAACCTCTTTTCTCAGGGACGATGATGACGGTACCTGAGGAAGAAGCCACGGCTAACTACGTGCCAGCAGCCGCGGTAATACGTAGGTGGCGAGCGTTGTCCGGATTTACTGGGCGTAAAGAGCGCGCAGGCGGTCGTACAAGTCGAATGTGAAAGCCCCCGGCTTAACTGGGGAGGGTCATTCGATACTGTTCGACTCGAAGGCAGGAGAGGGAAGCGGAATTCCCGGTGTAGTGGTGAAATGCGTAGATATCGGGAGGAACACCAGTGGCGAAGGCGGCTTCCTGGCCTGTTCTTGACGCTGAGGCGCGAAAGCTAGGGGAGCAAACGGGATTAGATACCCCGGTAGTCCTAGCCGTAAACGATGGACACTAGGTGTTGGCGGTATCAACCCCGCCAGTGCCGTAGCTAACGCATTAAGTGTCCCGCCTGGGGAGTACGGCCGCAAGGCTAAAACTCAAAGGAATTGACGGGGGCCCGCACAAGCAGCGGAGCGTGGGGTTTAATTCGACGCAACGCGAAGAACCTTACCAGGGCTTGACATGGCCAGGATCGCGGCGGAAACGTCGCTTCCCCGCAAGGGGCCTGGTCACAGGTGTTGCATGGCTGTCGTCAGCTCGTGTCGTGAGATGTTGGGTTAAGTCCCGCAACGAGCGCAACCCCTACTGTGTGTTGTATCACTCACACGGGACTGCCGAGAGAAACTCGGAGGAAGGTGGGGATGACGTCAAGTCAGCATGGCCCTTACGTCCTGGGCTACACCCACGCTACAATGGCCGGTACAACGGGCGGCGAAACCGCGAGGTGGAGCAAATCCCTTAAAGCCGGTCTCAGTTCGGATTGTAGGCTGCAACTCGCCTGCATGAAGCCGGAGTTGCTAGTAACCGCCGGTCAGCATACGGCGGTGAATATGTTCCCGGGCCTTGTACACACCGCCCGTCACGTCATGAAAGTCGGCAACACCCGAAGCCGGTGGGCCAACCGCAAGGAGGCAGCCGTCGAAGGTGGGGTCGGTGATTGGGACGAAGTCGTAACAAGGTAGCCGTACCGGAAGGTGCGGCTGGATCACCTCCTTTCTAGGGAGTTCCAAGTCGAGGTCCTTCGGTGTGATCTCGGCGTTATATGGCTCCCAGGTTGATCGTCACGATCGGCACCGTCGCTCTTGTCAGGTGAGCGCGGCGCCGGCCCTCGGGTCGGCGAGATCGATGGCGACCTGGCACAAGCACCGATACCGCTCGAGAACGAGCCGAATTTCCTGTCACTCTTCAAGGGTTAGGGTGCACCGCGTGGCGACCGACCGTCGACGAGCGTCGGCACCGCCAGGCGGGCGATTAGCTCAGCTGGTTAGAGCGCTGCCCTGATAAGGCAGAGGTCACTGGTTCGAGTCCAGTATCGCCCACCATTTCCTTGCCGTCTGGGGACGTAGCTCAGTTGGCAGAGCATCTCCTTTGCAAGGAGAGGGTCAGGAGTTCGAGTCTCCTCGTCTCCACTACTCTGGGCGAACCTGGAGGACCAACCACTGGCCTGGAAGGCACCCTGAACATAAGTGAATACCGGGGCGAACAGCTCCAAATGAGCTCGAGCGCAACACGCTGACAAAGGCGGCTCGGCGAAATCGAGCCGTCGTTTTGTGTCCATACCGACATCGCTCCTCTGATCCGTGGGCATCGACCCACCGACCAGCGGATCGCTGGGGGACGAGATCTCTGATCCCGTCCAGGCCGCGAGGCCGAACCTTAACAACTGGATAGAGTTTCGGCAGATTGAAGATCTTCAATTTCGCCGAGTTGTGTGCAAGGTGCATCCCGGACCACACGGCAGCTGACCGCTTGGTGAGTTGCTGTGGTGGTCAAGCTACAAAGGGCACTAGGTGGATGCCTTGGCGCCAAGAGCCGATGAAGGACGTGGCAGGCTGCGTAAAGCTTCGGGGAGTCGCGAGCAGACGTTGATCCGGAGATGTCCGAATGGGGAAACCCGGCTGGGGTAATGCCCGGTCACTCCTGGTTGAATACATAGGCCAGTGAGAGGTAAGCCAGCGAACTGAAACATCTCAGTAGCTGGAGGAAAAGAGATAATTCCCTGAGTAGTGGCGAGCGAAACGGGAATAGCCCAAACCCACTCAGCGCGATAGGTTGCAGCCGTTTCTGAGCGGGGGTTGAAGGAGTTGATGGCGGGATCCTGCAAGATCCCGGCGGAGTTACCAAACCATTCGCTAGTCGAACCTGTCAGGAAGGGCAGGCCATAGAGGGTGACAGCCCCGTAGGCGAAAGCGACATGGTCTCCGTTATCGACCACCTGAGTACCACGTGGAAGGTCTCTCATGTGGGAAACTGGGCGGACCACCGTCTAAGGCTAAATACTCTTGGCGACCGATAGTGAACGAGTACCGTGAGGGAAAGGTGAAAAGTACCCCGGAAGGGGAGTGAAATAGAACCTGAAACCGAGTGCCTACAAGCAGTCAAAGGGTGTTGCCGGCCGCTTGGCCGGTAGCCTGATGGCGTGCCTTTTGAAGAATGAGCCGACGAGTTACTTGCGCGTGGCGAGGTTAAGTCCCAGAAGGACGGAGCCGGAGCGAAAGCGAGTCTGAATAGGGCGTTTAGTCGCGTGCAGTAGACCCGAAACCGAGTGACCTATCCATGGCCAGGTTGAAGCGGGAGTAATGTCTCGTGGAGGACCGAACTCACTAGCGTTGAAAAGCTAGGGGATGAGCTGTGGATAGAGGTGAAATGCCAATCGAACTCGGAGATAGCTGGTTCTCCCCGAAATGCCTCTAGGGGCAGCCTCGGGCGTTCAATCACGGGGGTAGAGCACTGGATGGGCTAGGGGGCTTCCCGCTTACCAAACCCAACCAAACTCCGAATCCCGTGATTCCAGAGCCCGGGAGTGAGACTGCGAGGGCTAAGCTTCGTGGTCAAAAGGAAAACAGTCCGGACCGTCAGCTAAGGTCCCTAAATCCAAGCTAAGTGGTAAAGGATGTGGATTTGCGCAGACAACCAGGATGTTGGCTCAGAAGCAGCCACCATTGAAAGAGTGCGTAACAGCTCACTGGTCAAGTGGATCCGCGCCGAAAATTCAGCGGGGCTCAAGCTTGGTACCGAAGCTACGGATCTATGGGTCGGCTTGCCGGCCCGTGGGTGGTAGGGGAGCGTTCTGTCAGCTGAGAAGGTCGACCGTGAGGACGGCTGGAGCGGACGGAAGTGCGAATGTCGGCATGAGTAGCGAGATGTGAGTGAGAATCTCACACGCCGTAAGCCTAAGGTTTCCTGAGGAAGGCTCGTCCACTCAGGGTTAGTCGGGCCTAAGCCGAGGACGAAAGTCGTAGGCGATGGACATCCGGTTGATATTCCGGAACCACCTTAGATCGTTTGCACCGCAAGGTGTCGCCTGGGGGTAGGTGAATGGAGGTTGGCTGGCGCAAGTCAGTCGAGTCCGCTAGCTGAGCCCGGGTGAGAGCAAGGGCATGACACAGCGTGGTAGTTCGGGCGCGTTCTTGGCTATACGCGTCTAAGCCGGTAGGGGGAGAGGACAGGCAAATCCGTCCTCTCATTCAACCCCGAGCAGCGAATGAAAGCAGCGCATGCTGCGATCCGAGTGAGCCATGCTGGCAAGAAAAGTGTCTAGCGAGATCGAAGGTGTCCGTACCGCAATCCGACACAGGTAGGCGGGTAGAGAATACCAAGGCGATCGGGAGAACCCTCGTAAAGGAACTCGGCAACATGGCCCCGTAACTTCGGGATAAGGGGCGCTTCGCAACTGCTGCTTGCAGTGGTTGATCGAAGCCGCAGTGAAAAGGCCCAGGCGACTGTTTAGCAAAAACACAGGTCTCTGCGAAAGCGCAAGCTGACGTATAGGGGCTGACGCCTGCCCAGTGCCGGAAGGTTAAGAGGAGGGGTGCAAGCTCTGAATCGAAGCCCCGGTAAACGGCGGCCGTAACTATAACGGTCCTAAGGTAGCGAAATTCCTTGTCGGGTAAGTTCCGACCCGCACGAATGGCGTAACGATCTGGGCGCTGTCTCTACGAGGGATCCGGCGAAATTGAAGTACCTGTGAAGATGCAGGTTACCCGCGATAGGGCAAAAAGACCCCGTGGAGCTTTACTGCACCCTGTCATTGGATTGGGCTTTAGCATGTGTAGGATAGGTGGGAGGCTGAGAAGCCGGAGCGCTAGCTTCGGTGGAGCCAACGTTGAAATACCACCCTTGTTGGAGTTCGGTTCTAACCGCGACCCGTAATCCGGGCGCGGGACCGTGGCAGGCGGGCAGTTTGACTGGGGCGGTCGCCTCCTAAAGTGTAACGGAGGCGCCCAACGGTTCCCTCAGGCTGAATGGAAACCAGCCGTAGAGTGCAAAGGCATAAGGGAGCTTGACTGCGAGACCTACAAGTCGAGCAGAGACGAAAGTCGGGCTTAGTGATCTGGTACCTCCGAGTGGAAGGGGTATCACTCAACGGACAAAAGCTACCCCGGGGATAACAGGCTGATGGTGCCCAAGAGTTCACATCGACGGCACCGTTTGGCACCTCGATGTCGGCTCGTCGCATCCTGGGGCGGAAGTACGTCCCAAGGGTTTGGCTGTTCGCCAATTAAAGCGGCACGCGAGCTGGGTTCAGAACGTCGTGAGACAGTTCGGTCTCTATCCATCGTGGGCGTAGGGAACTTGAGAGAAGTTGCTCCTAGTACGAGAGGACCGGAGTGAACGAACCGCTGGTGTGCCAGTTGTCCTGCCAAGGGCACTGCTGGGTAGCTATGTTCGGTGAGGATAAGCGCTGAAAGCATCTAAGTGCGAAGCCTTTCTCGAGATGAGGTTCCCCACCGGGTTAACCGGGTAAGACCGCAGGGAGACTACCTGCTTGATAGGCCGCATGTGGAAGTCCGGTGACGGATGAAGCTGAGCGGTACTAATGGTCGAGGGCTTGACCGCTACAGCACCTTACCAAGGGTCTGGTGCCTGTAGTCGGGAGGCAACTGCACACAGCGCGAGATTGAAGATCTGCGGTGGCGGCCGCGCAGCGACCATGTATGGTTGCGCCCCGTCCTGCCGAAACCCGTCCAGACGCAAGAAACCCTGGTGACTCTAGCGGAGAGGCCACACCCGTTCCCATCCCGAACACGGCAGTTAAGCTCTCCAGCGCCGAAGATACTGAGAGGGCAGCCTTTCGGGAAAATAGGTCGTCGCCAGGGTTTTTGCGTTAACGGGCCATCGAGTCGGCCCAGTCCTTCGCGCTGGCGCCGTCGCGGCGCGTTTGACCGATCTTGGGTCGTTCATGCGCGTGCGATCAGCGCCGTCCGCCACGCGACCCCTCGTGTTGTCCTGCCGATCCGGGGTGGACCGGCGTGTCAGTGCTGGCAGTGGCGGCAGTAGCTCGTGGTGAAGCCGCCCGCCTCCGTCTGCGTGATGCGGCCGCCGCATCTCGGGCATGCCTGGCCGCCCTTGTTGTGGACCGCCAGGAAGTCGCGGATCTCCGTCTCGAAACTCGGCGGGACGCGCTCCCGAAGGATCGCGATCGCGCCGGCGAGCGTCGTTCGGGTCGCCACGTAGAGTTCGTCGATTTCCTCGGGCGCCAGCGAGGCACGCCTGCGGGTCGGCAAGAGCCGCGCGGCGTGGAGTATTTCGTCGGAATAGGCGTTGCCGATTCCGGCGATGAACTCCTGATTCCTCAGCAGGTTCTTCAGCTCCCCGGGGTGCCGGCGTATCCGCTCCCGCCACACGTCCAGCGTCAGCCCGGGATCGTCGGCGTCGGGGCCCATTTCACCGGGTCCGGCTCCGGGAACCGGCCGGTCGACCCCGCCGGGCAGGAGATAGACCTTGCCCATCTGCGTCGGGTCGCGGTACCGCATTTCCGGAATGGCCTCGTCTCCGGGGATCCATGCGGCGCCGGCGGTCCAGGCGGCGGCGTCGGCCGGGTTGCCCTGGCGTGGGCCGAATCCAAGAATGAAGAGTGTCTTCTGGGGTTTCTTGACCGACGGATCACGGGCGAGCTGGAGCCGGCCGGTAAGCATGGCGTTGATGACGACTCGATCCCGGTCGAATTCAAGCCACAGGAATTTGCCGCGGCGACGGAAACGTCGCAGCCGCTGACCGACCAGGCCGCCCAGCTCGGCCGGCGTGCCGCGCACCGTCAAAGGCCCAGGCGCCTCGGCCGCGAGCACGGGCCGGCCGCTCATGGCGACTTCGAAGGCCTCGGCGAGAATCGCAAGATCCGGTAGTTCAGGCACGCTCCGATTGTAAGTTCGGGCCCGACCGACGGCCTCCGCGGTTCCCGAAGCTCCGCCGGTCGTTGTTGCCCCTTGAGCGCGTGTGCTAGATTCACGCGGCCCTTGGGCACATAGGCATAGAGCCGAGCCATAGCCTGATCGAAGGAGTGGACCGAGCGCACGAAGCCCCCGGACTGCTGTTCGACTGACGGCTTGAGCGCGTGCTCGAGCCGTCTTGCTTTTCAGGGCGACCATCGACCATAGGAGACAGATCTTGACCGAAGAGCTAACGGGCGGGACTACGCCGGAGACCGAGGCACCGGCCTCTGTCGCTGACCAGGCGTCCGAGCAAGCCGCCGGCGTGGCAATCGCCGACGAGCCCGCCGAGACCACCGCCGCCGTGACGATCGAGACCAGCGAGCCGCCCGCCCCGGCCGCCCCCGAGCCCGTCGTGGTGACAGAAGCCGAGGTGGCCGATGCGCCTGCGGCCGAAGAGCTCGAAGAGGCCCCGGCGCCGGTCATCGCGCGCCCCGAGCCCTCGACCATGGAGGAGCTCCTCGCCGAACAGGACGCGGACATCCGCAGCTTCAAGCACGGTGACGTCGTCGAAGGCACCGTCGTCCGCATCGATCGCGACGAGATCCTCGTCGACATCGGCGCGAAGAGCGAGGGCGTCGTTTCGAACCGCGAGCTCTACGGTCGCCACGCCGAATCCTCGCCGCAGCTGACCGTCGGGGACGTCGTCCTCGTCTACGTGCTGCAGCCGGAGTCCCAGGAAGGCCACGTCGTCCTGTCGCTGCGCCGGGCCGGACTCGAGCGCAAGTGGCGGTCGATGCAGGAGCAATTCGAGACGGGGGTCATCATCGATGCCCCGGTCATCGACCACAACAAGGGCGGCCTCATCGTCGACTGCGGCATCCGCGGCTTCGTCCCGATCAGCCAGATCGTGGACTTCCCGCGCCGGCCCCAGAACGACCAGCCGCGCGACGCGGCCCAGGAGATCGCCGAGAAGCTCCAGCCGTACGTCGGCCGGAAGCTCCGCCTCAAGATCCTCGAGGTCAACCGCAAGGCCAACCGCCTCATCCTGTCGGAGAAGGTTGCCCTGTACGAGGAGCGACGCGAAAAGCGGGACGAGCTCTTCAGCAGCCTGCAGGTCGGCCAGAAGGTCAGCGGCACGGTCCGCTCCATCGCGCCGTTCGGCGTCTTCATCGACCTCGGCGGGATCGACGGCCTGGTCCACAAGAGCGAGCTCTCGTGGAACAAGGTCAACAACCCCGAGGCCGGTTACAGGGTGGGCGACCAGGTCGAGGCCGAAGTCATCGACATCAACCACGAGCGCGGCCGGATCAGCCTGTCCATACGCAAGCTGCAGCCCGATCCGTGGCACTCCACGGTGGCGGACTTCAAGGTCGGCGACGTCATCGACGGGACGGTCACGAAGCTCGTGAACTTCGGGGCTTTCGTCCGCGTCCGCGACGGCCTGGAGGGCCTGATCCACATCAGCGAGCTCTCCCACCAGCGGGTTGCCCATCCCGGCGACGTCGTCCACGAAGGGCAGACGCTCAAGCTCAAGATCATCTCCCTCGACTCCGAGCGGCATCGACTCGGCCTCAGCCTCAAGCAGGCCGAGGAGCCGCCGGCCCGACCGCCCGCGCCCGAGGCGCCGGTCCAGCTTCCAATGGCGGCGCCACGACCGGAGCGACGTCCTCGCCCCGAGCGAGGCTACTCGATGACCGACGCCGTTCAGGAGCCCGAGGGCGGCATCGACAACACCCTCGCCTCGGCGTTCGCCCAGATCCGGGCCCAGGTGGCCGAGTCGGAAGCGAAGGCCGCCGGCGAGGCTGAGCCCGCCGCCGAGGCCGCCCCGGCCGCCGAAGCCGCCCCGGCCGCCGAAGCCGCCCCGATCATCGATGCGCCATCGACTGACGAAGCCGAGGCCGAGCCGGCCCGGCCGGTCAGGGTCCGCGTCCCAAGGGCCGCCAGGTCGGAAGTCCCGGCCGAGGAAGAGGCTCCGGCAGGCCCCGCGCAGGAGACTCCAGTCGAGGCGCCCACAAAACCGGTCGTCGAGGCAGCGGTCGAAGCGGAGAGCACCGCCGAAGCGGAGAGCACCGCCGACTAGGAACGCGCGACGGCACGTCCGGCGGTTCAAGTCATCCGCCGACCGTCCCGGCGCGTACAACTCAGCGTAAACAGTTCATCGCCTCCAACGGAAGACCCGCCGGTCCCCGGCGGGTCTCCTGGTCCCGCTCTCGCCACCCGGCCCGAGGGCTACGCCCGTTCGGGCCGCCCCATCACGAGCCGTATGAAGAATCCACCGGTACCGCCCCGATCGGGCGGGACCGAGCGCGCTATCGGTCCGCTCCGGGTCCGACGGCCCGCGTCTTGGGCCGATCGAACCTCCCCGGACGGGGCGAGTTACACGGCAACCGTGGCGTGCTAGCATGCCCTCAGGGTCGCGCTGAGCGTGACCGAAACGCGACCAAGCAGAACAGGCGCTCAACTCGATGGATCGATTCGACAAGTTCACGGACCGCGCCCGCAAGGTCCTGACGCTCGCGCAGGACGAGGCCCAGCGGTTCAACCACAACTACATAGGCACCGAACACCTGCTCCTCGGCCTCGTTCGCGAGGGTGATGGCGTCGCCGCCCGCGTCCTCGAGAACATGAACGTCGAGCTGCCTAAGGTTCGGACCGCGGTCGAGTTCATCATCGGCCGGGGCGATCGGCCGGTCGTCGGTGAAGTCGGATTGACTCCCCGCGCCAAGCGCGTCATCGAGCTGGCCATCGACGAGGCCCGCCGCCTGGGCCACAACTACATCGGCACCGAGCACCTGCTCCTGGGCCTGGTCCGCGAGGGTGAGGGGATCGCCGCCGGCGTGCTGGAGTCGCTCGGCGTGAACCTGGACAAGGTCCGCCACGAGGTCATTCGCGTCCTTTCGCAGTCGTCCTCGGCCAGTCCGACTCAGGAAACGAAGCGCGCCAGCAAGACGCCGACCGTCGACCAGCTCGGCATCAACCTGACCGAAGCCGCGCGCATGGGCAAGCTCGACCCCGTGATCGGCCGCGAGAAGGAGATCGAGCGCGTCATCCAGATCCTGTCTCGCCGGACCAAGAACAACCCGGCCCTGATCGGCGAGCCCGGCGTCGGCAAGACGGCCATCGCCGAGGGCCTGGCCCACCGCATCGTCAGCGGCGACGTTCCCGAGACTCTCGCCAACAAGCGCGTCCTGACCCTGGACATCGGCTCGCTCGTCGCCGGCACCAAGTACCGTGGCGAGTTCGAGGAACGTCTCAAGAAGATCATCGAGGAGCTGCGAAGCACCAACGACGCGGTCCTCTTCATCGACGAGCTGCACACGCTGGTCGGGGCGGGCGCGGCCGAAGGCGCGATAGACGCGGCCAACATTCTCAAGCCGCCGCTCGCCCGCGGCGAGCTCCAGTGCATCGGTGCCACGACGCTGGACGAGTATCGCAAGTACATCGAGCGCGACGCGGCCCTGGAGCGCCGCTTCCAGCCGGTCATGGTGGAGGAGCCGACGCTCGAGCAGTCCGTCGACATCCTGATGGGCATCCGCGAGCGCTACGAGCAGCACCACAAGGTCCAGATCACCGATGCCGCCGTAAGGGCCGCCGTGGACCTTTCGATCCGCTACATCACGGACCGCCACCTGCCCGACAAGGCCATCGACCTGATCGACGAAGCGGCCAGCCGCGTGCGGCTCCGCTACGCCTCCGCTCCGCCGGTCCTGCGCGAAGCCCAGAAGGAGCTCGACCGCATCACCCGCGAGAAGGACAGCGCGATCAACTCCCAGGAATACGAGGAGGCGGCGACCCTCCGTGAGACCGAAGCCGCGGCTCGAACGAAGGTCGATGAGTTGCGCTCCGAATGGCAGTCCTCGATCTCCAACGAGCAGCCCAAGGTCGACGAAGAGGAGATCGCCCAGGTCGTGGCGATGTGGACCGGCATCCCTGTCACCCGCATCGCCGAGGAGGAGTCGGCCCGCCTGCTACACATGGAGGACGAGCTGCACGGCCGGGTGATCGGCCAGCAGGAGGCCATCGAGATCGTCTCGAAGGCGGTCCGGCGAGCCCGGGCCGGCCTGAAGGATCCAAAGCGTCCGATCGGGTCGTTCGTCTTCCTCGGGCCCACCGGCGTCGGCAAGACCGAGCTGGCCAAGGCACTGGCCGAGTTCATGTTCGGCTCGGAGGACGCGCTCATCAAGATCGACATGAGCGAGTTCATGGAGCGCCACAACGTCGCCCGGCTGGTCGGTGCGCCTCCCGGCTACGTCGGTTTCGACGAGGGCGGCCAGCTGACCGAGGCCGTGCGGCGCAAGAGCTACGCGGTCGTCCTGCTCGACGAGATCGAGAAGGCCCATCCCGAAGTCTTCAACATGCTCCTGCAGATCCTCGAGGATGGGCACCTGTCAGATGCCAAGGGGCGCCGGGTCGACTTCCGCAACTGCATCATCATCATGACCTCCAACCTGGGCGCCAGGCAGCTCCAGACCAACTCCTCGCTGGGCTTCCGCCAGGTTGGCGACAGCGACGAAGCGCGTGCGACCGCCTCCCACGACTTGATGAAGGAGAAGGTCGACAAGGAGCTCAAGCAGACCTTCAGGCCGGAGTTCCTCAATCGCATCGACGCCACGGTCGTCTTCCGCTCGCTGACCGTCGACGAGATCCGGCAGATCGTCGACCTGATGCTGGTGCGAGTTCGGGATCGGCTGAAGGCCCAGGGGATGTCCCTCGATGTCACGCAGGCAGCCAAGGATCACATCATCAAGATCGGCTACGACGTTGCCTACGGCGCGCGGCCTCTCCGCCGTGTCATCCAGAACATGGTCGAGGACGTCCTGGCCGAGCAGTTGCTGCTGGGCAAGTTCACGGCGGGCATGAGCATCGTCGTCGACAAGGGCTCCGAGGCGGGTCTGGACATACACACCGTCGAAGAGAAGCAGCCCGTCGAAGCCGCTCTCTGAGCCGGGTCGAGGGGTGGCCCGCCAGCAAAGCCGCTACATCTGCCAGACCTGTGGGGCTGCCCATCTCCGCTGGGAGGGCCAGTGCCGGACCTGCGGCGCCTGGAACACCCTGGTTGAAACGGTGGTTCGGGAGCCGGATGCGCGGCGGCGAGTCGGCCCCGGATCGAGTGGTCTGGATGGAGCCGGCGAGCCGAAGTCGCTGGGCGATCTGCGTGAAGCCCCGTTGGTGCGCATCCCCACCGGCATCGGAGAGGTAGACCGGGTCCTGGGCGGCGGGCTGGTGCCGGGTTCCGTCGTACTGCTGGGCGGTGAACCGGGGATCGGCAAGTCCACCCTGCTCCTGCAGGCGGCGGCCGGCCTGGCCGTCGGTACCGGAACAACCGGCGCGGCCGGGGCCGGCGGTGGCGGCGCGGCCAGCGGCGGCGACGTCCTCTACGCGACCGGCGAGGAGTCGGCCGGCCAGGTCAGGCTGCGCGCCGGCCGTCTCGGCCTGCTGGCGGGCGCTCCGGCAGACCGTATCTCGGTCGTGGCCGTGAACGAGGTCGGCCGCATCGTCGAGCTGACGCGTCAGGCGCACCCGATCGCGCTGATAGTCGACTCGATCCAGACCGTGAGGGTGGACGAGCTGGAGGGACCGGCCGGAAGTGTCGGCCAGGTCCGTGAGTGCGCCCTGCGCCTCATGGAGATGGCCAAAGGGGACGGCGTCGCCGTGATCATCGTCGGCCACGTCACGAAGGACGGGACGCTGGCCGGCCCGAAGACGCTGGAGCACCTCGTCGACGCGGTTCTCAACCTGGAGGGCGAGCGAACTGCCTCGATGCGCCTGCTTCGCGCCACCAAGAACAGGTTCGGCTCGACCGAGGAGGTCGGTGTCTTCGAGATGGCGGAAGGCGGGCTGGCCGAAGTCGCCGACCCGGGCCGGGCCTTCCTGGCGACTACCGATGAGCATGCGCCCGGCAGCGTGGCCGGGGCGACGCTGGAGGGCACGCGGCCTCTCCTGGTCGAGGTTCAGGCGCTCGTGGCCCCGGGCGGGTACGGCAGTCCGCGGCGAACCGCGTCGGGTCTCGACGCCAATCGGATGGCTCTGCTGGTCGCCGTCCTGGGTCGACGAGCGGGCGTCGGCCTCGGCAGCCACGATGTGTACGCCAACCTTGCCGGCGGCCTGGAACTCGACGATCCGGCCCTCGACCTGCCGCTGTGTCTGGCCCTGGCCTCCTCGTTGCGCGATCGGCCGGTTCCGAGGGACCTCGTGGCCATCGGCGAGGTCGGCCTGCTGGGCGAGCTGCGGCCCGTTCCCGGCCTGGAGAGGCGGCTGCGAGAGGCGGCCCGGCTCGGGTTCCGCACGGCAATCGTCCCGGTTTCGCGTCGGGGCGATCTGCCGGGCGTGAGCGGAATGAGGATCGTCGCGGCGGCGAACCTTCGAGCGGCAATCGCCGAGGCCGTCGGGGCGGGTCACGGTCCGTCCGGCGAGGGCGATCGCCCGCCCGGCGCGGTACACCCCGCGCTCGGAGTCTCCACGGCATAGGCAGCGGTCCGGCCCGAGTTGCGGCGGACTCCGGTCCGGCAGGAGCCGACGGCCCCTCGCCGAACGGCCTGGTGGGGAATGTGCGGGGGCGCCGTAGCGTGGCGCGACGCTCAATGCTAGGCTGACTCCGCGAAGCGAGCTTCATCCCGGATTCATCCGTCCGCCATTCATCACCATCTATCCGCTTCGTCGCAAGGCGTGGAATTGTGGTCCGCATCATTCGGCTGGTTGGGGCCGCCCTCGGCGCCCTCATCGGTCTGTCGCTGGTCCTGGCCGAAGAGTCGCCGTTCGAACACACGGGCTCGCAGGCCATCCTGATCCCAATCTGGGTCGCTGCCTGGATCGCAACCGGGTTCCTCCTGCTTCCGTACCTGACCGTCGTTCCGGCGGGTCGTTTGATCCGCGGCGTCCAGGCCATGTCCACGGCCGAGTTCGTGGCCGCCGTCGCCGGCCTGGTGATCGGGCTCCTGATCGCCCTGCTGCTGGGTCTTCCTCTTTCGATCCTGCCCGATCCGTACGGTCATTACCTGCCCATCGGCATCTCGATCTGCTTCGGTCTCGGCATGCTCGGCCTGACCGTGGCCAAGCGAGAGGATCTCGTCGCCGCGGCGGAGGCGGCCGGGCTGCTGCACCGGTCCGAACGGAAGAACGCTTCGGCCGGCGGGGAGACGCTGGTCGTGGTCGACACCAGCGCCATCATCGACGGCCGGATCGCCGACATCGTCGATTCGGGTTTCCTCTACCACCGTCTGCTCATACCGCACTTCGTCCTCGAGGAACTGCAGCGGATCGCCGACAGCTCGGACACGCAGCGTCGGGCGCGCGGCCGGCGCGGCCTGGAGATCCTGGCGCGGCTCCAGAAGGAGGGCCCGACGCCGGTTGAGATCATCAGCGAGGACCCGGTCGAAGCGGGCGACGTGGATTCCAAGCTGGTCTTGCTGGCCCGTTCCCGCGGCGCGGCCATCCTCACCAACGACTTCAACCTGAACCGGGTCGCGGACCTGCAGTCGATTCGCGTGCTCAACATCAACTCTCTCGCTAATGCCTTGAAGCCCGCGCTGCTCCCCGGCGACACGCTGCGTATCAAGATCATCACCGAGGGCAAGGAAGCCGGTCAGGGTGTCGGCTACCTTGACGACGGCACCATGGTCGTGGTGGAGGGGGGCTCCCGGCTGGTCGGGCACGAACTGGAGGTCCTGGTGACACGCGTCCTGCAGACCGTGATGGGCCGCATGGTGTTCGCGCAGGCTCACGCCGAGTGAACCGGAGCCCGGGCGATCCGGTCGAGGCCGTCGTGGTCGCCGCCGGATCGAGCCGCCGGATGGGCGGCCGGGACAAGCTCACGGCCGACCTGGCCGGGCGGTCCGTGCTGCGGTGGTCCGTCGAGGCGCTGGCGGCGGCCGGGATCGGTCGTATCGTCATCGTCGCCTCGCCGGGCCGTCTGGCCGAAGTGGCGGCCGCGCCGTGGCTGCCGGATGCGGTGGTGGCGGTCGTGGCCGGCGGCGAAAGGAGACAGGAGTCGGTCGCCGCGGGCGTCGCCGCGCTGGCCGGCGCGGATCCTTCCGGCCGTGAACCGGGAGCCACCCCGGGGGCGGCCGCCCGCACTTCGGCCGCGTCGCGGCGGCCCGTGGTCAGCCGGGCGGACCCCGTCATCCTGGTGCACGACGCGGCCCGACCCCTGGCCAGCCCGGACCTCGTGAGGGCGGTAGCCGAGGCCGCCGCCCGTCACGGCGCCGCCATTCCGGTCCTGCCCGTCACGGAGACGCTCAAGCGGCTGGACGGCGATCTCGTCGGCGCCACCGTAGACCGGGCCAACGTGGTCGCGGCCCAGACGCCGCAGGGGCTGCGTCGCAGCCTGCTGGAGCGGGCTTACGAGGCGTACCCGCCCGACGGCCCGGAAACCTGGACCGACGAGGCATCGCTCCTGGAGGCCTGTAGAATCCCGGTCCATGCGATCAGCGGTGAGGCGACCAATCTCAAGGTGACGACGCCAATCGATCTCCAGCGGGCCGGGGCACTGGTCGACGGCGGGCTGGTGCCCGGCCGCCCGGCCGCGAGCCCGCGCCCGTCTCTGGCGGCCGCGGGGCGAATCGGGCTCGGCACCGACAGCCACCCGTTCGGAGCCGGCGAGCCGCTGGCTCTGGGCGGCCTGCGGATCGAAGGCGCCCCGCGGCTGGCCGGCCATTCGGACGGGGACGTTGCTCTTCATGCCGTGGCCGACGCCCTTCTCGGCGCCGCGGGTTTGGGAGACCTGGGCGGGCTCTTCCCGGCCGATCCCCGCACGCCCGCCGGCGTCGACAGTCGGGTCCTGTTGACGACCGTGGCGGAGAAGGTGCGTTCGGCCGGCTGGGTAACGGCGAACGTCGACCTGACGATCGTGGCCGCCCGGCCCAGGCTGGCCCGACTGCTGCCGGCGATGGGAGAGGCGATCGCCGCCGCTCTGCGCGTGGAGGCGTCGCTGGTCAACGTCAAGGCGTCGAGCGGCAACCTGGGCGGTTCCGAGGGGGCCGGCAGGTCCATCTCCGCCACCGCGGTTGCCTGGCTGACGCCCGCCGCCGGCCCAGCGGCCGGCCGCGCCGCGACTCCGGTGGCCGGAACGGCCGCGCAGGCTCCGGAGGTCGAGGCATGACGATCCGTCTGCACGACACCATGGCCGGTGCGGTTCGCGAGTTCGTGCCGCTCGAGCCTGGCCACGCCCGCATCTACAGCTGCGGCCCGACGGTGTACGGCCCGGCCCATGTCGGCAATTTCCGGTCGTTCCTCTTCGCCGACCTGCTGGTTCGCTACCTTTGCTACCGGGGCCTGCGGGTCACCTGGGTGATGAACCTCACGGATGTCGACGACAAGATCATCCGAGCCGCACAGCAGGGAGGCGTCTCGATCGGGGAGGTCGCGGACCGGTACGCGGCGCTGTTCATGAGCGACATGGCGACCCTCTCGGTGACGACGCCGGACGTCATGCCGCGGGCCACGGCGCATATACCGCAGATGGTCGAACTGATCCAGAAGCTGCTCGCCGGCGGCCATGCCTACCGGACAGAGGACGGCTCGATCTTCTTCCGGATCTCCTCGTGGCCGGAATACGGGCGCCTGGCGCGGATCGATCCCGAAGGGATGCGGGTCGGCGAGCGTGTCGAGGCCGACGAGTACGCCAAGGACGACGTCCGCGACTTCGCCCTCTGGAAGGGCGCGCGGCCGGGCGAGCCGAGCTGGGAGACGGCGATCGGCCCCGGCCGGCCCGGCTGGCATGTCGAATGCTCGGCTATGAGCATGGCCTATCTGGGAACCTCCTTCGACATCCACACCGGAGGGGTCGACCTGGTCTTCCCGCATCACCAGGACGAGCTCGCCCAGAGCGAGGCGGCCACGGGCCGGACCTTCGTCAACTACTGGCTTCACTGCGCCCACCTCCAGATGGGTGGCCAGAAGATGGCCAAGTCAACCGGCAACATCGCCCGGGTAGGCGAGACACTGCAGAGCGGCGTGTCCGCTCGGGCCCTTCGCCTGGCGCTGATCTCCGCCCACTACCGCATGGCCCTCTCGTTCGGCGACGACTCACTGCAGGCCGCCGGCTCGGCCATCGACCGCCTGGACGCCCTCATGGCGGCGCTGGCGGCCTATCGCTCCGACGGCCCGGACGACGTATCCTTGCCATCCGCGCTCGACGGCGCCCACACGGCCTTCGATGCCGCGCTTGACGACGACCTCAACATCTCGCCCGCCCTGGCGGCGGTCTTCGAACTGATCCGCGATCTAAACCGCCGGATCGACGGCAGAACGCTGTCGACGGCCGACGCAGCCCGGGCAATCGCCTTCATCCGGGACCTGGATCGGGTCCTGGCGATAGCGCCGGTCCCCGAAGAAGCGCTCGATCCGGAGCTTCAGACGCTCCTCGACGAGCGCGCGGCGGCCCGAGCGAACAAGGAATGGGCGGCATCGGACCGCCTGCGCCAGGACCTCGCCGAGCGGGGCATCCTGGTGGAAGATACGCGCGACGGCCAGCGCTGGCGTCGCGCCGAGTAAGCCGCGCCGCGACCTCGCGCGGCCGAGATCTCGGCCGCCCCTCCGGCGGCCGAACCAGACGAACGGACGAAGAAGCTTGCCTGACCATCGACACAAGCCAGGGGACGACGGCTCCGGCGGGCAAAAGCCCGGCGGCAAGAAGCCCCGGCCCGACCGGCGCCAGCCGCAGGGAGGCAGGCCGGACGGGCCCCGGTTCGAGGGCGGACGTTTCGAGGGTCCGCGACCGGCGCGAGGGCCCGAGGGGTTCGAAGGCCGGGACGGGCCGCCCGGGGAGGGTCCTCGATCGGCCGGGCCCCGGCCGGATACAGGCGGGTTTGCGGGTCCCAGGTCGTTCGGCCGGCCCGGGGGAGGGAGACCATTCGGCCTCCGGCCGGCGAGCCGCCAGGGCGGCTACGGCTCCGGCGGTCGTGCCGGTGGTTTCGGTTTCGCCGGGCCGCGCCCCGGCGGGCCGCGGCCCGGCGGTTTTCGGCAAGACGAGAGTCGCTCCGACCCGGGCGGGACGCCCTATCGCGCGGACGGCGCCTCCCACGCCCCGCGGCGTGAGTGGCAGCCCCGCGACGCGTGGACGCCGCGGCCACCCAGGCCGTATGGCCCCACCGGGGCCGGCCCGCGGCGCTTCGGCGAGGGGCAGCGCTTCGGCGAGGGGCAACGGCCTCGCCCGGAGAACTTCGGGCCGGCCCGGGAGGGTATGGAGCCGCGGAGCGGCAACCCGACCCCCGGCGGCCATCCCGGTGATCCACGACCGGTCCGGCGGCCGGGCGGGCGGCCGTACGGCCCGGCCGGCCCGGGACAGGGCCGCATGGGCGGCGTGGACGGTGGCCGCTCCGGCCCGGACGACCGTGGCCGGCCCGGGCCACGCCCGGGCTTCGGCTCCGGACCCGGGTTGCGGCGAGGTGGCCTCGGGTTCGGGGATTTCAGGCGCGACGGCGACTCCGCAAGGCCGGATGCCGGGGACCTCGGACCGACGGTCCGCGAGGAGTCTCCGTACGCGGCCGGCGGCTTGCCCGAGGTCGACTCTGTCCAGTCGCCGGAAGCCGGGCCGCTCCAGGGCCGGCCGCCGGTCGGACCTGGGTCGCCCCGCCCGACCCCACGCCCAGATTTCCGTGCCCGCTCCGGGGGTTATGCCGACCGCCGCCCCTTCCCGCCCGGCGGCTCGGCCGGAACGCCGTGGTCGAGGTCACCCGTGGGGCCGCCGCCGAGCGACCTGATGGCCGAGGATGAGGAGCTGGTCGCCGGACGGCATCCGGTCGAGGAGGCTTTCATCGCCCATCGCAGGGCCGTCCGCCTTCTCGTGGTCCCGCAGCGCCGCCTGGCCCTGGAGAAGCTCGTGCTTCACGCGACCAACCTGCGCATCCCCATCGTCGAGGTCGAGGGCGGGACGTTGACGGCCCTGGCCGGCTTCGACGGCCACCAGGGCATCGCCCTGGTCACGGATCGGCGGCAATTCGCAGGAATGGACGACGTCCTCGCCCGAGCGATCGAACGGAAGGAGGCGCCTTTCGTTCTCGTCCTCGATTCCCTGGAGGATCCCCAGAACTTCGGCTCGCTGCTGCGGACGGCGGAGGCCTCCGGCGTCCACGGAGTCGTCTACCCCGTCCGCCACCAGGCGCCGCTGTCGGCCGCCGCGATCAAGGCGTCGGCCGGGGCGGTGGAGCACCTGCTGCTCGTGCCTGTCGAGGACCTGGCTGAGGCCCTGACCGACCTGCACGTTCGAGGCCTGCGTGTCATCGGTTCGGATGCCGATGCTTCGCTGACTGCCCGCCAGGCGGACCTTCGCGGTCCCCTGGTGGTCGTGGTAGGGAGCGAAGGGCAGGGGCTCGGGCCGGCCGTCCGGCGCCGCTGCGACACCGTCGTCCGCATTCCGATGCGCGGACGCGTCACTTCGCTCAACGCCGCCGTCGCCGGTTCGATCCTTCTATATGAGGCGTCGAGCCAGCGGGGCGGCGACCGGCCCGTGATCGGGCCCGCGCCGGGCCTGGGCGGTGAGGGGGGTCCGGTCGACGGCGAAGCCATCGACGACGATCTCGGGAGGGGCGACCGGCCGATGACCTCGGCCGAGCCGGCCGCGCCCGACCTCTCCATCGCCGACCTCTCCACCGCCGACCTCTCCATCGCCGACACGGTCGCCGGGGCGGTTGGCGCCGGGGAACCGGAAACTGCCCAAGAACCCGCCGCCGCTGAGGGACCGGCCGCCTCCGACTCCCTCGGCGGGGTCCGGATGCCCGCCGCTCCCAGGTCGAAGGCCCGCCGCCGCAAAGACCTGCGGGTCGATCCGATCGACGCCGCGGCCGCCTCGGAAGAGGACGCTCTTCTTCCGGGCTCCTCGGCCATCGATTCCAGCGACGCCACGACAGCGAGTTGACGGCGTCCTAGTCCGGTCCGGTCCGTCATCGAGGGTCGTTTCCGCGGGCCCGGGCGGCCCCGGACGAGGGCGCCGGGAGTCTCGCTTGACCGGCGAGGGGGCCAGCCAATATCATTCGCGGGCGCCCAAGGGTCTTAGCGTTAGCATGCCTTTGCGCCCGCCGACGTAGCTCAATTGGTAGAGCAGCGGTTTTGTAAACCGCCGGTTCCGGGTTCGAGTCCCGTCGTCGGCTCCAACTGAACAAGTCAGCCGTTGAACGGGGGACCCACCGCAACTGCTGGCAGTCTCGTGGGTAGGTTGAGCAGGTGGTGAGCTCAGCTGACTGTAAATCAGCCGCCTTCGGCTGTAGAGGTTCGATTCCTCTCCTGCCCACCAACCTGGAAGCACCGACCCGGTCTCGGGCCCTCATAGCTCAGCTGGCAGAGCGCGTCCTTGGTAAGGACGAGGTCATCGGTTCAAGTCCGATTGAGGGCTCCACCCCGTAGCGGCGTAGGCCGCGCCAGATGGAGTAGAACGCCGC
>CAVQNC010000004.1:0-582420 GCA_963713795.1 uncultured Chloroflexia bacterium | reverse complement strand
CATCACCAGGCCGCCGTCGACGGCCAGGACCTGGCCGGTTATGTAGCCCGCCTCGTCGGAGGCCAGGAATGTGACGGCGTTGGCGATGTCTTCGACCGTACCGAAGTGGCCGAGCGGCGTGCTCGCCTTGATCTGATCCTGCAGAGCTTCCGGCAGGTCCTTCGTCAACTCGGTGACGATGAAGCCCGGCGCGACGGCGTTGCAGGTGATGCCCCGCGAGGCGACTTCGCGGGCCGTGGCCTTGGTCAGGCCGATCAGGCCGGCCTTGGACGAGGAGTAGTTGGCCTGCCCCATCTGGCCGGCCTGGCCCGAGACGCTCGACATGTTGATGATGCGGCCGGCATGGGCCTTGAGCATGGGTCGGACGGCAGCCTTGATCATGTAGAAGGCGCCGAAGAGGTTGACTTCCAGGACCTTCTTCCAATCGTCGATCGGCATTCGCATGATCAGGTCGTCGCGGGTGATGCCCGCGTTGTTGACCAGGATGTCGACCTTGCCGAAGGCTTCGAGCGTGGCGGCCACCGCCTTGACGCAGGCCTCGGGATCCGTGACGTCGGCCGGTATGTAGAGGGCCTTGCGCCCCAGCGCCCGGATCTCGGCCACGGTGGCCTCTGCCACCTCCGCTCGACCCACGTCCACGAAGGCGACGTCGGCGCCCTGGCGGGCCAGGCTCAGGCAGATGGCCTTGCCGATGCCACGCGCCCCGCCGGTGACGAGAGCGGATTTCCCGGACAGATCGATCATCGTGGGACTCCCTTCTATTCGAGACGCGGCCGGGCCGGAGTCGGGCCGGCGGCCAGCACCGCGCAGCCCGGCCCCGTCACTCGGTCGGAGAGGCGACGCCCCCGGCGGCGCCGGCGGCTGGTGTGGCGTCGGTGCGGGTGCCCTGGACGCCGGCGGGGTCGCCGGAGGCGCCCTCGAGGAGCCACTCCAGGGCGGGCGGGAACGGGTTCACTGGATCCAGGTAGCCCGGCACGACGGCGACGTCCTCCGGCCCGATCTGCTCGGCCCGGGCGGCCGCCGCCGGATCCGCGGTCCATTCCAGAGCGATCGCGCCCGAGGTCAGGCCCGCGCCGAAGGCCACCAGCAGCAGCCGATCGCCCTTCGCGACGCGGTCCGCGGCCACGGCCTCGCTGAGAGCCAGCGGGACCGACGCCGCGGACGTGTTGCCGTAGCAGCCCACGTTGACGAAGACCCGTTCCATCGGGAAGGCGAGCGATTTCGCCAGCCCTTCGATGATCCGGGAATTGGCCTGATGCGGAATCACGAGGTCCACGTCCGGCAGCCCGAGACCCGCCCTCTGGATCGCCTTAAGTGACGTCGAGCCGAGGGTCCGAACGGCCATCTTGAAGGTTTCCGCGCCCTTCATCTTCATGAAGTGCTCGCCGTCGGCGAGCGTCGCGCCGCTGGCGGGCCTGGCGGCGCCTCCGCCCGGAAGCCAGATGAAGTAGGCGCCCGCGGGCTCCGTGGTCATCTCGATCCCCAGCGTCCCGCCCGGCTCGTCCGAGGCTGAGAGGACCGCCGCTCCGGCGCCGTCCCCGAAGAGGATGCAGGTGCTGCGGTCGGTGAAGTCCGTGTAGCGGCTCAGCGTCTCGGCGCCGATGACCAGCACGTGCGTCGCCAGGCCCGCGGCCACGTAGGCGTGGGCCGTGGCGTACCCGAACACGAACCCGGAACAGGCCGCGGCGAGATCCATGGCCGCGGCCCGCTTGTTGCCGATGGCGCCCTTCACGAGAGCGGCCGTGGACGGCATCGGATAGTCGGGCGTGAGGGTGCCGACGATGATCAGGTCGATGTCGTCCGGCTGGAGTCCGGCGGTGGCGATGGCGCGAAGCCCCGCCACGGCCGCCATGCTGGCCGTCGTCTCGTCCGGGCCGGCGATGTGGCGCTCGCGGATGCCGGTGCGACTGACGATCCATTCGTCGTTGGTATCCACCATGCGCTCGAGATCCGCGTTCGTCAGGACCAGGCTCGGGGCGTAGGCGCCCCAGCCGGTCAGGTGGACGCCGGAGAGCGGACGCCGCATCAGGGCTCGACCTCGACGAGCGGCTGCTTCGCCTTCACCAGCTTCCCCGTTTCGGCCACGACCCGAACCACGCGCCCGGCCTGGTCGGACTTGATCTCGTTGAAGAGCTTCATCGCCTCGATCAGGCCGATGATCTGGCCGACGGCTATGTGCTGCCCCGGGCTCAGGTACGGCGGCGAGGTCGGCGACGGGGCGTCGTAGAAGATGCCGGTCAATGGTGCCCTGACGAATCTGGTGGCCGGCGCCGCGGCCGCCTCGTCGGAGGACGCATCGGCCCCCGCCTCCAGGCCCGAGGCCGGCGCGGCAGGCGGAGCCGTCGGCGTCAGGGCGGCCTGCTTGCGTAGGACGATCCCGGTCTCGCCGGCCTCGACCTCGAGTTCGACGAGGTCCGTCCGCTCGAGCAGCGCCCCCAGCTTGTCGATCAGACGCAGCAGGGAGTCCGTCTCGGGTGACGTCGACGGCGGATCGGCCGGACCCTCCGGCGCCGCGGTTCCACCGGGCGGCGGGATCATGGGATCGTCGTCACGATCGCTCATCTGACTCGCCTTCACTCCGCCCAGCGCCGGATGACCAGGGCGCTGTTCTGGCCGCCGAACCCGAAGGAGTTGGACACCGCCACGTCTATCTCCCGCCGCCGGAGCACGTTCGGCGTAAGGTCGAGCCCCTCCCCCGCCGGATCCACGTTCTCCAGGTTGATCGTCGGCGGGATCAGCCCGGTCCGGATGCTCATGATGGTGGAGATCGCCTCGATGGCGCCGGCGGCGCCGAGCGTGTGGCCGAGCATGCTCTTGTTGGCGGTCACGCTGACCCGGCCCGCCCGCTCGCCGAAGAGAGTCTTGATCGCCTCGAGTTCGCGCGGGTCGCCCTCGGGAGTGGACGTGGCGTGGGCGTTGACCATCTCCACGTCGTCGACGCCGAGGCCCGCCTTCTCGAGGGCCCGGCGAATCGCCCGGACGGCGCCGGCCCCGCCCGGCGCGGGGAGCGTGACGTGCGACGCGTCGGCCGTGGCACCGTAGCCCACGATCTCCGCCAGCGGCTCCGCCCCGCGCGCGAGCGCGTGATCGAGCGACTCGAGGACGACGACGCCCGCGCCCTCGCCGATGATGAAGCCGTCGCGAGCGGCATCGAACGGGCGCGAGGCCCGCTCCGGGTCGTCGTTGCGGGTCGACAGGGCCCGCATCGCGGCGAAGCCGCCGACGAGCGCCTCGTGGCCGGTGGCTTCCGTCCCGCCGGCGATCATCACGTCGGCGTCGCCGCGCCTGATCGTCTCCCAGGCCTCGCCGATCGAGTGGCCGCCCGTGGCGCAGGCGGAGACGACGCTGAAGTTGGGGCCCTGCGGGCCGAAGACGATCGCGATCACGCCGGCGGCCAGGTTGCCTATCGCCATGGGGATGAGGAAGGGCGACATGCGGTCGGGGCCCTTCTCGCCCATCAGGAGGATCTGGTCGGCCAGGGTTCGGATGCCGCCGATCCCGGTGCCGACTATTACCCCTGTGCGCTCAGCCAGCTCACCGTCGAGGTGCTCCGGCAGCCCGGCCTGGTTCATCGCCTCGCGCGACGCCACCAGCCCGAACTGGACGTAGCGATCGTTGCGCCTCTGCTCCTTGCGGTCCAGGACGATCGAAGGATCGAAGTCCTTGACTTCGGCCGCGATCCTGGTCGTCAAGCGGGACGGATCGAACTGGGTGATGGGGCCGACGCCGGAGCGGCCGGCGATCAACCCCGCCCAGCTCGACGGCACGTCGAGGCCGAGTGGGGTGAGGGCGCCCATGCCGGTGACGACGACGCGAGGCTGGCCGTTGGTCGGGCTCATCGGACAAGCTTCCCCGTGCGGATTGTGGCGGCGCGATACACGTCGCCGGGCAGGCCGCGCGCCGAGACGGCATTCGCGGCTGCCATGACGTCGTAGCTCGTGCGGTGGATCTCGGCCCTGACGCCGTCGTCATCGATCTCGACGAGCGCCCAGCTTGCGGTCGGATCGCCGTCGAAGACGTAGCCGGCGCTGCCGGCGTTGACGATCGTCCGCCAGCCGACCTCACGGACCTCGGGCAGGTGAGTGTGGCCGCAGACGATGACCTTCGCGTCGGTTCCGGTCACCCGGTCGATGGTTACGACCGGATCCAGGTCGGCCGACAGGCCGTTCGTGAGCGAGCCGGGCGAGGCATGGCAGAAAAGGACCAGGTCGTCGCCGATGCGCAGGCGGCGCTCGGACGGAAGGCTCCGCAGGAAGTCCACGCCCTCGTCGCCGATCTGCTCGCGCGCCCATTCGGCCGCGGCGCGGTACGAATCCGGGGCGCCCTCGGTGAACCACGGAAAGGCGGCCGTGAAGTCTCCATCTGCCACCGCGACGTCGGTGTTGCCCAGGATGACGAAGGCGCCCGCGCGCTGCAGATCTCGCACGAGCGCCAGCGTCCCGGCCGGGTCGGGGCCGTTGAAGACCAGGTCGCCGCAGATCGCCACGTAGTCGGGACGGGCCGCGTCGACGGCCTTGTGCACGGCCGCAAGGGCCGGCAGGTTGCCGTGGATGTCGGAAAGGGCCGCGATCTTGACCATCAGCGCAGGGCGCTCTCTGGGGCGATGATGAAGCTGATCAGCGCCTCGCAGGCGACCTGGCCGTCGACCGTGGCGACGCCCCGGCCGCGGCCGAACTTGCTGCCCAGACGCTCCATCGTGACCTCCAGCCGAAGCTGGTCGCCCGGCCCGACGATGTGCTTGAAGCGGCACTCGTCGATGGCCGCGAAGAGCCCCAGCCGGTCGCCGAAACCCGGCTGCTGGGCCACGTAGATGCCCATCGTCTGCGCCAGCGCCTCTACCTGGAGGACGCCCGGCATGATCGGCTGGCCCGGGAAGTGGCCCTGGAAGAACCACTCCGTCGCCGTGACCGACTTGAGCCCGACGATGCGTTTGGCCTCCTGGTCGTACTCGACGATCCGGTCGACCAGCAGGAACGGCCAGCGATGGGGTATCAGCTGCTCGATCTGGCGGGTCGTCAGGATCGGCTCGTTTGTCGCGGGTTCGGTCACGGGGCGGCTCCTGGTGGAGGTGGGCGGCTCAGCGGTTGCCGGCGGCGACGAACGGAGCGCTGCCGACACGGTCGAGCAGGTTCGTCGTCACCTTGCCTTCGATGAAGACCTGATTGGCCAGGATGGCGCGATGCAGGTCGATGTTCGTGACGACGCCGTCGATGAGCATCTCGCGCAGGGCGGTGTCGCCCCGCGCGATGGCCTGCGATCTGTCGGGCGCCCAGACGCAGAGTTTCGCCAGAAGCGAATCGTAGTAGGGCGGGATGTCGTAGCCCGGGTAGAGATGAGAGTCGATGCGGACGCCTGGGCCGCCCGGGGCGAGGTAGGCGCCGACCTGGCCGGCCTGGGGCCGGAAGTCCTTGGCCGGGTCCTCGGCCAGGATGCGGAACTCGATGGCGTGGCCGCGGGAGACGACGTCGGCCTGCGTGATGCCGAGCGGCTCGCCGGCGGCGATCCTGATCTGCATGGCCACGAGATCGATCCCGGTGAGGAGTTCCGTGATCGGATGCTCGACCTGGATGCGGCAGTTGATCTCGATGAAGTAGGCCTCACCCCTGGCGTCGACCAGGAACTCGAGGGTGCCCATGTTCTCGTAGCCGGCCGCCGTCACGGCCCGCAGAGCCCGCTCGGCGAGATCCTGGCGGGCGGCATCGGTCAGGGCCGGGCTGGGCGCCTCCTCGATGATCTTCTGATGGCGGCGCTGGACGGAGCAGTCCCGCTCGCCGAGATGGATCGCGTTGCCGAAGCGATCGACCGCGACCTGGATCTCGATGTGGCGGTTGTCGTCGAGATACTTCTCCAGGTACAGGGCGTCGTCGCCGAAGCCGGCCTTGGCCTCGGAGCGGCTGACCTTCACCGCGGACTCCAGCTCGCGAGCCGACCGGACCAGGCGCATGCCCTTGCCGCCGCCGCCGGCCGACGGCTTGATCAGGACCGGATAGCCGATCCGTTCGGCTTCCTCCAGCGCGTGAGCATCGTCGCGCAGCATCCCGGACCCGGGGATCGTCGGCAGACCGTGGGCGCCCAGGAGGCGGCGAGTGGCCTCCTTGGAGGCGAAGCGTTCCAGGACCTCGGCCGAGGGGCCGATGAAGGCCAGGCCGTGGGCGCGGACGACATCTGCGAAGCCCTCGTCCTCGGACAGGAAGCCGTAGCCGGGATGGACGGCGTCGCAGCCGGTCACGACCGCCGCCGAGATGATCGCGGGGGCCGAGAGGTAGCTGTGCCTGGCGTCGGCCGGGCCGATGCAGATGGCTTCGTCGGCGAGCTGGGCGGCCAGGCTGTCGCGGTCCGCCTCGCTGTAGGCGACGACGGCGCCGATGCCGAGCGTCCGGCAGGCGCGCAGGATCCGGAGCGCTATCTCGCCACGGTTGGCAATCGAGAATCTTGTTGAACATCACGGCAGCCCTGCCAGGCCGGCCAGTTCGGAGAGGCCTACCTCGGCCGCGCTCTCGGGCAGCTCGATGCGAACCAGATCCTGTCCGTACTCGACCGCCTCGCCGGACTCGGCCAGGCTGGAACCGATGACGCCGTCGACCGGCGAGACCACGTCCTGCCCGACGCCGAGAACGTTGACCGAGCCGATCCTGTCGCCGGCCCGAACGCGCATTCCGACCACCAGGTCGCGGCGCGGATGGTAGACGCCGACGGCCGGGGACTTCGCGGTGATCAGGCCCGGCTCCTCCACGACCTCCGGCTCCGGGCGCAGCCTCCGGTCACGCTCCTCCGATCGGACGTGGCTCGAACCCGCGACGACGTGCGCGGAGGCACGCAGGTGGGCTTCGGCGGCCATGGCGGTGGTCCGCCGCCCATCGACCGCCGCGGCGGGCATGCGCAGGCGAGCCTTCCAGCCATCTTCGCGCACCTCGATCTCGCCCAGGCCGCTGGCCGCCAGCCTGGCGATCAAGGCCGGCAGAAGATCATCGGCCAGGCGCGCGATCTCGTCGTGGTTGCGACGCAACCGCTGAGCCGCCGCCGGATCGGCGGGGCCGGGGATTGCATCCTCTCCGCGGGCTGCCATCTCCTACACCTCCTCGCGGCCCGACGGGCCGGATCGCCGCGTTCCGGTGAGTGGCGGCATGGACGGCCTGGTTGCCAGCAGGCCGCGCAGACGATCGGCGATGCCGACCCTCTCGGGCGGAGCGGCCGGCCGCTCCGCCACGGTGTACGGCCCGTACGCGCGGTAGCGCTTGTAGCGGGCTTCCAGGAGTTCGTCGAGGGAGAGGCGGCCCAGCGCGTCGAGGCGCTCCAGCACGGCCTCCTTGATGAGCCTGGCCGTCTCCACGGCGTCGGTGTGGGCTCCCTCACCCGGCTCGGGGATGACCGCATCCACTATACCGAGCTCGGCCTGCTCGCCGGCCGTCACCTTCATCGCGACGGCCGCCGCCTGGCTCTGGTCGGACGACCGCCACAGGATCGTCGCGCAGCCCTCAGGGCTGATGACAGAGTAGATCGAGTTCTCGAGAGCCAGAACGACGTCGCCGACGGCGAGCCCGAGGGCACCGCCCGAGCCGCCCTCGCCGGTGATGACGACGACGATCGGGGTGCGGAGGCGCGTCATCAGGCCGACGGATCTGGCGATGGCTTCGGCGATGCCGCGTTCTTCAGCCGCGGCACCCGGAAACGCGCCCTGGACGTCGACGAACGTGAGAACCGGCATCGAGTAGCGCTCGGCCAGCTCCACGGCGCGCATCGCCTTGCGGTAGCCCTCGGGATGGGGCAGTCCGAAGTTGCGGCGGATGTTCTCCTCGGTGTCCTGGCCCTTCTGGAACCCGACGACCACCATGCGGCGGCCGGCGATCCTGGCGAAGCCGGCCACTATGGCGGTGTCGTCGCCGAAGAACCGATCGCCGTGCAGCTCCACGAACTCGTCGGCCATGGACTTGAGCAGTTCGAGCGTGTGCGGACGCTTGAGGTTGCGGGCCTGCTGGACGTGGGCCCAGACGGCGGCCGCCGGATCCTCGGGCTGGCCCTCGGACTGGCCCTCGGTGTGGCCGCGGCCGAGCAGTCGATCAACCATGGGGCGCCTCCCCGCGAGGCGCGCCGGCCTCGCCGTTGCGTGGCTCGCCGCCGCTCTCGCCGCCCAGGGCCCCGGTCAGGGCGGACAGGAAGGAGCGCGGCCTGGACGCCGGCGGCGCCGGCTGTTCTCCCGATCCGTTCAGCGGCGGGGCGACCAGGAACCCCAGCAGGGCGATGATCTCGTCGCGCAGGTGCGACCTGGCCACGATGCGATCGACGAAGCCGTGGCTGAACCAGAACTCGGAGCGCGCGTAGCCGGCCGGCAGCTCCTCGCTGATCGTCCCGGCGGAGACGCGGTCGCCGGCGAAGCGGATGATCGCGTTGGGCTCGGCGATGTTCACGTCGCCCACGACGGCGAACGACGCGAAGACGCCGCCCGTGGTGGGATCGGTCAGGATCGAGATGAACGGCACGCGGGCCGCCCTGACCCGCTCGACCACGCCCATCGTCTTGACCAGCTGCATCAGCGAGTACGTGCCTTCCTGCATCCTGGCCCCGCCGGAGGAGGAAACGATGATCAGCGGGATCCGCTCCGCCATGGCGGCCTCGCCGGCCCGAGCGACCTTTTCGCCGACGACCGAACCCATGGAACCACCGATGAAGCCGAAATCCATCACGCACATCGAGACGGTCCGGCCGCCGATGCTGCCGACGCCCCAGACCGCGGCGTCGCGCAGCCCGGTCGCAAGCTGGGCCGCCATGAGCCGGTCGGGGTACGCCTTCAGGTCCACGAAACCGAGAGCGTCGATCGGCGAGAGATCGGCGTCGCGCTCCACGAACGAACCGCCGTCGACGAGCTGCTCGATGCGGGTCCTGGCCGAGATTCGGAAGTGGTGCCCGCAGTGCGGGCAGACGCGCAGCGACTTGTCGAGCTGCTTGTTGAAGAGCATCTCCGCGCAGCCCGGGCACTTCGTCCACAGGTCTGGCGGATAGGCGTCGCGGCGAGGGCGGAACGGCAGGTGAACCGGCATCAGGAAACAACCCCCAGGATTCCGTTGATGACCCCCGTCCGCCGGCCGCGGCCGGGGCTCCCGGCCCGACCGTGGGCGGCCCGCGCGGCGCGGCCCATGCCGCTCGACGTCGGCCGGGAGTGGCGCCAGGCGACGTACACTGCGCCGATCGATATCGCCGCCGACGCGACGCCCACGCCGCCCACTATGAAGGGCCTGGACGGGCGCGCGGTCATGTCGGGGAGGCGCCGGAACGCGGCCGCCGGCCAGATGGCGCGGCCGGGTTGGATCGCCGGACCGGGGGCGGGCTCGCCGGCGGCCGGATCGGCGCCAGCGGCGTGGATTGCCGCCGCGGTGCCCGCTGGACCTCCAGGGCCGAGCTGCGCGACCTCCGCCGGCTGGGGGGCGGCTGATTCCGCGGCGACCGGTTTCGCGGCGACCGGCGCCGCCGCGACGGCGAGCGCGGCAGGCGCGGCAGCCGCGGCACGGCCGTGGAACAGCGCCAGGGTGCCCGCGCCGGTACCCGCGGCTCGTTCGAGCGGAAGGCCGGCCCGCAGCCGCGCGGCTTCGGCCCCGAGACGGGCTGAGAGCGACTCCTCGAAGCGGAACGAAGGATGAACGCGAACCAGGCCGGCGCGGAGCTCGCGAGCGGCGAGCTGCACCTCGGGATCGAGGTCGGTGTCCATCGGGACATCGGCGGCACGCCGGGCATCGGCGGCCATCAGCCCGTTCAGGTAGCGCTCCGTACGCCGAGCGTCACGCGTCTCGCTGCCCGGCATCAGCTCAGCCTGCTCCGGAGGTCCTCGGCCACGGAACGCAGGGCCCGGTGCAGCAGGACCCTCACGGCGCCCTGAGAGCGGTCCATGACGGCGGCTATCTCGGCGGTGGACATCTCGTCGACGAAACGCAGGATGATCGCCCGGCGACGGTCCTCGGGCAGGCGGGCGACGGCCCGCCAGGCGGCGCCGACGGCTTCACGCGCCGCGGCGGCCTCGACCACGTCGTCGGAAGCGGAGATGAGGGCGGCCTCGTCGAGCGTGGCGACCGACCGGCGACGGTCGCGCCGCCGCTCGTTCGCGACGACGTTGCGAGCGATCCTGAAGAGCCAGACGCGGAAAGTGGAGATCTCGGCCGAGTCGGCCGCGCTCTCCGGCGCGCGCGCGGCGATGAAGGCGTCGACACGTTCTTCGAAACGGGGCAGACCGGCCAGCGCCTGCATGAAGACGCGCTCGGCCGCGTCCTCCGCCGCATGGTGGTCGCGAAGCTCGTAGAAGGCGTAGCTGTACACCTGGGCCAGGTACTTCCTATACAGGGCGTCGAATTGGCTCGGGTCGCGCCGGGCCGCCTCTACCAGACTGCGGTCGCGGTCCAGCCGGGCGGGACGGGCGCCCACCTCCGCATTACCAAACACCGACCTTCTCAATTCGTTACACCCCCTCGGCCGGATGCCGGCTTCGCGGCCGCCTCCTCCAGGGGCACGAGCAGGACGTGGCTGACATCACCGGCCAGGAGCTCCGTTTCGGCGCCGGACTCGTCCTCGACCAGCAGCGCTCCCGTCGCCCCGTCCACGCCGGCGGCGGTCGCCTGCCGGATCTCTCCGCCGGGCATCTCGATCCGAACCGTCCGGCCGGTCGTGACCTGGCGGTCGTGCCAGCCGGCCACGTCGAAGTGACCGTCGCGCAGGGCCAGACAGCGAGGCTCCAGGCGCGTCAGGAAAGCGTCGAGCAGGACGCCCGTCTCGACCTGGCGGCCTCGGGAGACTTCGCGCAGGCTCGTCATGGCGTCGGTCAGGTCGGCCGGGAACTCGCCCCGCGGCCAGTCGTTGTTCACGCCGATGCCGACCACGGCCCTGACACCGGCCGTGCCGGCCTCTTCCGTCTCGCCCAGGACGCCGGCGACCTTTCGAACCCCCCGAGGGGCCCGCGGCGCCTCGACGACGATGTCGTTGGGCCACTTGAGCCGGAGGTGGCCCATCGGCAGGCCGGCGACCTCCTCCGCCGCGTCGGCCATCGCCAGGGCCACGATCGCGCCCAGCCTCCACAGGCGATCCGGCGCCAGGTACGCCGGCCGGAAGCCGAGCGAAAGCAGCAGCGCCGCGCCGCCCGGAGCGACCCAGGATCGACCGGATCTCCCGCGACCGGCGGTCTGCTCATCGGCGACGGCCAGGCAGACCTCGGGGGTTCCGTCGGTCAGCCAGCTTCGAACGATGTCGTTGGTCGAGGAGACCGACCGGAACCGCTCGTTACGCGAGAGGAACTCGGGGCTGGTCACGCGCCCGTCGTCGACGCCCCGTCCGAGTCCGCCTCGGCCGCAATCTCGCCCTGTGCCAGCGGCTCCGGCTCCTCGAGGGCGAAGGCCTTGTGCAGCGCCCGAACGGCCGTCTCCACCTGGTCCTCGGCGATCATGCAGGTGATGCGGATCTCCGACGTGGAGATGATCTCGATGTTGACGCCGGCCTCGGCGAGGGCCGAGAACATCCTCGAGGCGTAGCCGGGCGCGTTCTGGATGCCCGCCCCCACGATCGAAACCTTGGCCATGGCGGAGTCGGTCGTCATCTCCCGGAAGCCCAGCTCGCGCACGATCGGCTCGAGAATGCGCTTTGCCTTGGCCAGGTCGCTCCGGGTGATAGTGAAGCTCAGGTCCGTCGTGCCGTGATGGCCGACGTTCTGGACGATCGTGTCGACGTTGATGCCGGCCTCCGCGAGGGGGGCGAAGACGGAAGAGGCGACGCCGGGCCGGTCCGGGACCTCGACCAGCGTCACCTTGGCCACGTTGCGGTCGTGGGCCAGCCCGCGAACCTTGTTGCGCTGCTCCACGAACAGATCCTCCTTGATGAGCGTGCCGGGAACGTCCTCGAACGAGCTCAGCACCTCGATGACGACATTGTTGACCCAGCCCAGCTCGACGGCCCGAACCTGCATCACCTGGGCGCCCTGGTGGGCCAGCTCCATCATCTCCTCGTACGAGATCACCGGCAGCTGGCGGGCGTCCGAAACGAGCCGGGGATCCGCCGTGTAGATGCCCCGGACGTCGGTGAAGATCTGGCACCGGTCCGCTTCCAGGGCGGCTGCCAGGGCGACGGCAGTGGTGTCGGAGCCGCCGCGGCCGAGCGTCGTTATCTCGGAGAGCGTGGGATCCAGCTGGCTCTGGCCCTGGAAGCCGGCCACGATCACGACCCGGCCGCCGGCCACCTCGGCGCGGATCCGGCTCGGGTCGATCCCGGCGATGCGCGCCTTGCCGTATCTGCCGTCCGTGGTGATGCCGGCCTGCGCGCCCGAGAGCGCGATCGCCGGCACGCCGAGAGCATGGAGCGCCATCGAGACGAGGGTCGCGCTCTGGTGCTCGCCGGTAGCCAGGAGCATGTCGAGCTCGCGCGGATCCGGCTCGTCGGTGATGGCGCCGGCGAGAGCCAGCAGTTCGTCCGTGGTGTCGCCCATTGCCGAGACGACGACCACGAGGTCGCACCCGGTCGCCTGCTCGCGGGCGATCCGCGCGGCGACACGCCGGATCCGGTCGGCGTTGGCCACGGAAGAGCCGCCGAACTTCTGTACGACGAGCGTTTGGGACATGGCGGGCATTCTAGCAGCCGAGCGGCGCCCGCCTCGACATCGCGAGGCGCAACGGCGGTCTCGTGAAACATGCCTGCCGCCGCAACCCGGGAGAATGAGTCCCTCCACCACCGAGGATCTGCGCCAATGTGTTTCGATCTCGACAGCTCCCCACCGATTCGGCCGGTTGCCGGCGCCGAAGTCGTCTGCGAATCGCCCACTCTTCGCGCAGCCGACGGCAACACGTTCCGGGCCTTCCATGCCCGGCCGGCCGAAACCACCGGCAGGGCGATCGTCATCCTGCCGGACGTCCGCGGCCTTCATCACTACTACGAGGAACTGGCGATTCGATTCGCGGAGATCGGCGTCGAGGCCATCGCGATCGACTACTTCGGACGGACCGCCGGAACGGGCGACCGCGGCGATGACTTCGACTTCGGCCCGCACGTCGCCCAGACCACCTGGGCCGGGCTTTCGGCCGACATCTCGAGCGCGGCGGCTTACCTCCGTCCGGATCCCGGCCACGGGCCGCGGTCGGTCTACGTGACCGGCTTCTGCATGGGCGGCCGGAATGCCTTCCTCTCGGCCACCCTGGGCCTGGGGCTCGCCGGCGTGATCGGCTTCTACGGCTGGCCCGGTGGCCCCTCCCGCAACGACACGCCGGCCCCAACCGACGTGGTCGGCCGTTTCGAATGCCCGGTCCTGGGAATCTTCGGCGGCGCGGACCAGGGCATCCCGATCGCGACGGTGCAGCAGTTCCGCGACGCCCTGGCCGCGGCCGGGCTGGACCACGAAGTCGTCGTGGAGCCGGACGCGCCGCACAGCTTCTTCGACCGGAAGCAGGCGGAGTTCCAGGCGCAGTCGGACGATGCCTGGGCTCGCGTGGGCCGTTTCATCGAAGCGCACTCGGCCGCCTGAGCCGCGGCGCCATCCGGGCCGGCCGGGTCGACCGGAGCGGCGCCACCGGAGCCGAACACGGGTCGGGCGGGAGTCGCCACGCCCGTCACCGGCCGGTTCCATCCACGCTTCGATCACGCCATCTTCACGGCTGTGCGACCATTCGCCAGTGCACAGGCTTGCGCCGGCAGCGGAGGAGATCGATGTTCAGGCGGCGCGATCGGCGCGACCGAGCGGAGGCCCCGGAAGAGGCCCGAGGGGTCGCGGCCGATGAGGAGCTCGAGGAGCCGGAAGACCTCGACGAGGACGAGCTGGACGAGGAGGAGGACCAGCCGGAGGACATGACGGCCGACCTGGAGTCGCAGGCGGCCGACTACCTCGCCGACAACGACACCTGGATGTACGGCCCCAATGCGGCGGCCGTCCTGGACATCCTCGACCGTCTCGAGGAGATCGGCCCGGCGCAGGCTCGCCCGCTCGCCGAGGCCTGGCAGGCAATCCCAAGGTCGGATCGCGACCGAGCCAGGAAGGCCGCCCGCAAGCTGGGCGAGGAGGACGTGGAGATCGGCCGCCACCTCCAGCTCGCCCGGGAGGCCGTCGGCACGTGGATGGCAGTCACGGGGCCCTATCCGGAGTTCGCCAACGCGGAACCTGACTGGGGCCGCCTCTGCAATCAGAGCGGAGAAGCGGCCCTCGACGCGGCCACGGCCGTCATCCTCGAGGGCCGGCTCGAAGAGATCCACTACGAGTCCCTGTTCGAGCCGTGGTCCGAGACGATGGCCGGACTCGACGCCGCCGCGGAGGCCGCGCAGCTCGCCGGGGCCGCCGAAGAAGAGGCCGGCGGCGAAGAAGGCGAGGAGGACGAGGACCAGGAGGAGGAGCAGGAGGAGGAGCAGGCTCAAGACGAGTTCGGGCCGAACGCCGACGCGGTCGCCGACTTCCTGAACCGCCTCTGGCTGCTCACGCCCGAGCAGGTCGGCCGCCTGGTCGGGGGCTGGCAGAATGTCGACCGCGACGATCTCAAGAAGGCTCACGAACACCTTCGAGCCGTCGTCGACGAGGATCCCGACTGGCGCGACCAGGTGCGTCACGCCCAGGAGAAGCTGTCGCTCTGGCTCAACGCCGGCCGCATCCAGGAGACCTCGGGGTTCCTCGGCCAGACCGGGCAGGGCGAGTCGCGCAAGATGGCCGGCCCCGCGCTGGCTGACGCCGTCGCCGCCCTGGTGCTCGGCGACGTGCTCAACCGCCCGGCCGCGGAAACGCTCTATGCGCCGTGGTTCAACCTGGTCGGGGCACCGCCGCTGCCGGTCGACGAGGAGCAGGAACCGGAGCAGGCGGAGCCGCCGCCGTCTGCGTCTCCATCGGCGGCAGCCGCAAAGGGCGCCGCGGCCGGAGCCAGGACGACGAAGAGCGCGAGCACCGCGAAGGGCCCGGACGAGCCCGACAGGTCCGGCGGCAAAGCCACAGGAAAGTGATTTCGACCGCGGCACAGCCCGGCCCGGAGAGGTAGATGTTCAGACGTTTCAGGCACTCCGATGACGAACCGATCGCCAATCAACTTCGGGATTCGAGCGAGCCGAATGTCCTCCATCTCGACGGCAAGCCGGTGAAGTCCCTCGGTGAGCAGGTCGAATGGACGGCCGAGGCCGACGACGCGATCGAGCCGCTCGACGAGGAGCAGCCGCTCGACGAGGATGAGGAAGAGGACGAAGGGGAGGACGAAGGGGAGGACGACCGGACGCCCGAGCAGCGCCGGGCCGATCTCGAGGCCGAGCTCCAGCGCCAGGCCGAGGAGTTCGGGCTCACGGACCTCAACCCGGAGAGCCTGTACGGACCCAACGGCGAGGCCGTCGCGGAGTTGCTCGACGCCCTCGCGGAGATGGACGACGAGACCGCCGAGGCGATCGCGGACGCCTACGAGGCGGCGCCTGAGGCCGAACGCAAAGTCTCCCAGTCGTACCTCAGGCGCCGGCTCCGATCGTGGAACCTCGAGGCCGAGCTGGAGGCGGCGGAAGGCGCCGTCAACGACTGGCTGTCGTCGCAGGGGCTCGGCTACGAGGACGAGACCCTGTATGCCACCGTCGCGGCGGCCGCCCGGGACGCGGTGGACGCCCTCGTCCTGGAAGACGAGCTGGACGATGCCGACTTCGAGACGCTTTACGGACCGTGGTCGGAGGTCATGGACGTCGAAGAGGACGACGAAGGGGACGAAGACGAGGCCGAAGGGGATAGGCCGGCCGAGGAGGCCGAGAGCCCCTCAGGTGGGGCCCAGTCCCACGCAGGCGGCGCGGCGGTTGGCCGAGGTGCCGCGGCGTCCGGCCTGGCCGCAGCCCCCGGCAGCGCGGCCGCGGCGGCACTCGGCGCCGCGGCAAGGGCGATCCGCGCGGCATCGGGCGGAGCGGCGGCGGAAGGGGGCGCGGGGCCGGTGGCGGGCGCGGGGCCGGTGGCGGGCGCGGCGAACGAGGAAGGCGCTGAGGACGTGGGCGACTTCGGCCCGAACACAGCCCTGGTGGTCGAACTGCTGGCCAGGCTGACCTCGCTCATCACGTCCGACATCGCCGAGCTCGTGACCGTGTGGCGCGACCAGCCGAAGGAGCCGCTTCGAACGGCCCACCGAAACCTGCAGACCCTGGCCGACGAAGACGCCGCCTGGCGCGAACAGCTACGGCTGGCCCAGGACGAAGTCTTCGCCTGGATGGACGGCCGGGCCACGACGTACCACGACAAACCGCTCGCGAGCGACAACGCCCGGGTCCGCGAGACGGCCGGCCCCGTCGTCGCCGACGCGGTCGCCGCGCTCGTGATGGCCGACATGCTCGAGCCGGAGGACGCCGAAGCTCTCTACGCCGCCTGGTTCGACGTCGTGGGCGCACCGGAGCTGCCCGCCTACGAGGACGACGAAGAGAGCTGAGGCCGGCTTCAGGCCGATCTCGACGACCCGGCGGCGCCTTTCGGCGACCGGGAAGCCTCCCTGCCGGGCCTCGGTCCGGCAGGAGGATTGGCGCTCGATCTCACCGGCGAATTGGACACGAGCCCGGCCTTCTGGGAGACTCCGCGACCATGAGGCAATCGATCGTCACGCTCGACATGGAGGGCGTCCTGACGCCCGAGATCTGGATCGCCGTCTCCGAGAAGACGGGCATCCCGGAACTGCGGCGCACAACCCGCGATGAGCCCGATTACGACAAGCTCATGCGCGGCCGCCTGACACTCCTGGACCAGCATGGACTGAAGCTGTCGGACATCCAGGCCGTCATCGGCACGCTGCAACCGCTGCCCGGCGCGAAGGAGTTCCTCGATGAACTGCGGACTGTCGTACAGGTCGTGATCCTGTCCGACACCTTCGAACAGTTCGCCGCTCCCCTGCTCCGCCGGCTCAACTGGCCCACTCTGTTGTGCCATCGACTGATCGTCGAGGACGACCACATCGTCGGCTACCAGTTGCGGATCCGGGAGCAGAAGCGCGAGGCCGTGGCCGCGTTCAAGCGGATGAACTACCACGTCATCGCCGGGGGCGACTCCTTCAACGACACCGCCATGCTCGGAGAGGCCGACGCGGGCTTCCTGTTCCACGCCCCCGATGGTGTGAAACGGCAATTCCCCCAGTTCCCGGCGGTCGAGACCTACGCCGACCTGATGGGGCTGATCAGGCAGGCGATGGCGTAGGGCGAGCGTCTCCCGGCCGCCGACGGCGCCGCACGGTCGACAATCGCCGCAGGTGGGCGGGGGCCAGGCGCTGGCCGTAACGCGGGCCGCGTGGCCGCGGGGCCGCGGGCCGCTGGACGAGGGCCGCGGCGGGCCGGAAGCGGAACGCCGGACTCATGGGGCAGGAGGCGGGGCCGGACGCGACTCCGAACGCGGCCGCCGAACGCGGGACACGGGCCACACCGACCGCTCGGCTCGACGCCCGCCCGGAGTCCGTCGCGCTCCGCGGTCAGGGCATAGCCGCGCCCGCACGGCCTCCCGATTGGCAGCCCCGAGTCGTGCCTACCAGCCCAGGGCGCGCATGACGCCGGCGGTCGTCGGCGCCGCTTCGATGATCGCGCCCGCTCCGCCGGCGGTCCTCTCGGCCGTCTCCGGGTCCTTCAGGCCGTGGCCGGTCAGGACGCACACGACCGTGGCACCGCGATCGATCCGCCCGGCGGCGGCAAGCTTCACCACTCCGGCCAGGCTTGCCGCCGAGGCCGGTTCGCAGAAGACTCCCTGTCGTGTCGCGAGCTCGCGGTACGCGGCCACGATCTCGTCGTCCGTGACCGTCTCGATCAGCCCGCCGGACTCGTCGCGCGCGGCCTCGGCCTGCCGCCACGACGCCGGGTTGCCGATACGGATGGCAGTGGCGATGGTTTCCGGCTTCTCCACCGGGTGGCCCAGCACGATCGGAGCCGCGCCGGCAGCCTGGAAGCCGTACATCTTCGGCTTCGCCTTTATCCGGCCCGCGGCCTGGTAGCGGTTGAAACCGGCCCAATAGGCCGTGATGTTGCCGGCGTTGCCGACCGGGATCGCGAGGATGTCCGGGGCGCGGCCCATGTCGTCGCAGATCTCGAATGCGGCCGTGGTCTGGCCGTCGATCCGGTACGGGTTGACCGAGTTCACCAGCGTCACCGGGTGCTCACGCTGCTCGGCCATCTCCCGGACGACGTTGAGCGCTTCGTCGAAGTTGCCGTCCACGGCGATGACCCTGGCCCCGGCGGCGATGGCCTGGATCAGCTTGCCGAGCGCGATCTTGCCCTTCGGAAGCACGACGATGACCTCCAGCCCGGCGACCGCGCCGTAGGCCGCGGCCGAGGCGGACGTGTTGCCGGTGGAGGCGCAGATGACCGCCGTGCAGCCGTCCTCGACGGCCTTGGAGATGGCCATGACCATCCCCCGGTCCTTGAAGGAACCGGTCGGGTTCATGCCTTCGTACTTGGCATAGAGGTTTGGCACCCCGATGCGATTCCCGATCCGGCCCAGGTGGACCAGGGGCGTGCTGCCTTCGCCAAGGGTGATGATCGGCGTGGCGCCGCTGATGGGCAGGTACTCGCGATACCGCTCCATGAGGCGCGGGCGGGCCGGGTAGCGAGCGATCGCCGGGCGGTTGACAGATGATGCGGACATTGGCGCAGGCTCCCGCTACGAGGTCAGGATCGGGTAGATGGGCAGGTCGCGGTCGGGCGAGATGAGCGGCTCGATCGCGTCGCGAACGTCGGCGAGGGAGACGGGCCGCGTCCAGACGGCCGCCCAGGTGCGGCTGCGATGGCGCGGCACGCTGCTCGGCGGCGGGGCCGCGACGTCTTCCGCAAGGCGCCCGGGGATCTCCTCCGGCAGCACGCCGGGCAGGCAGACGAACCACGGCCGTCGGACGGTGGCCCGGTCGTCGGCCAGAGAGACCAGCTGCGGTGCGGCCGGCGGCAGATCCGCCCAGGTGCTGAGGCCGCTGCGGGCGATCTCCAGCAGGTCGGCCAGAACGGCGCTGCTGGTGGCCGGGCCGCCGGCCCCGGGGCCCTCAAACGAGACGCGTCCGACCGGATCGGCGTCTACCTCGACGCGGTTGAGAACGCCGTCGGTCCCGCCCAGCGGCGTGCCGACCGGCACCGCCGAGGTCATGACCGAGCCCGCCAGGCCGAAGGCCGGCTCCGCCGTGCCCGGGGCGCTGACCGTGGCCACCAGCCGAATCGCCAGGCCGAGCGCCACGGCCCCGGCGATGTCGGCCGCCGAGACGCCGGTGATGCCGGGCCTGCCGTCGCCCCGAAGCGAAGGCGGGCTGGCGATGATCGAGTCGATCCGGGGCCAGGCCCCGAACGCGAGACGCGTCAGGACGGCCAGCTTGTTGGCGGCATCTCGGCCTTCCACGTCCGCGCCGGGGTCGCGTTCCGCGTAGCCCTGTACCTGGGCCGCCGCCAGGACCTCCTCGTAGCTGCGGCGGGCCTGCATCATCTCGGTGAGGATGAAGTTGGTGCTGCCGTTGACTATGCCGCGCACCCGGCGCACGTGATTCGCGGCCAGGCCGCGGGCGATCGTGTCCAGGACGGGCGTGCCGCCGCATACGGAGGCCTCGAAGCGCAGGGCCGCGCCTCCGGCGCGTGCCGCCGTCTCGAGCTCCAGCCCGTGGTGGGCCAGCACGTGCTTGTTGGCCGTCACGACCGGCTTCCCCGCCCCGAGCGCTTCGGCGATCAGGGAGCGGGCGGGCTCGTCGCCGCCGATGAGTTCCACGACGACGTCGACGTCGTCACGACGGACGGCCTCGAACGCGTCCGGGACCATGATCTCGCCGGGCATGCCGCGATCGACGGCACCCTGGACGTTCATGTCGGCTATGGCCACGAGCTCGATCATCCGGCCGCCGGCCGGGCCGATCCGCCGGTCCGGGCTGCGAAGGAAGCCGCGGGCCACCTCCGCCCCGACGGTGCCCGCGCCGAGGATCGCGACGCGGAGCGGTCGGTTCTCGGTGGTCATGGGCGGGGCCGGACTGGGGCCAGCGAAGCCGAGATGGCATCGCAGCCGACGGTGGCGGAGCTTGGTAGTCGTCCGCGAATGGTACCCGAGCCACTTGCGGGTCGTCCGGCCCGTCCGTGGCGGCCGGACCGATCACAACGACTCGATCGTCCGCCGGGGACGATTCGGCCCGCCGTGCCGCAGATTGGGCTGGTCGATCGACCGCCGTTCGCCGGCGGGTCCCTGGCATCGCGGCCGTCCGCTACACTCGGTCCCATGACTGACGCCACCACCACCCGGTCCGCCCGCCCCTCCAGCCTGCCGGCCAGGCCGCGCATCTTCAGCGGCATCCAGCCCACCGGCCGGCCCCACCTGGGCAACGACCTGGGCGCGATCCGAAACTACGTGCTCCTGCAGAACCAGGCCTTCACCGAAGGGCAAGAGGCGATCTACTGCATCGTCGACTACCACGCCCTGACACACGTCCACGATCCGGAGATGCTGCGGCGCCAGACCCTGGAGATGGCGGCGGCGCTGATCGCACTGGGCCTGGACCCGAAGCGTTGCACGCTGTTCGTCCAGTCGGACCGTCCCGAGGTCACCGAGCTCTGCTGGCTCTTCAATACGGTCACACCGGTCGGATGGCTTCAGCGCACGCCGACCTACAAGGAGAAGAGGCTGAACCAGCCAGAGGACGTCAACCACGGCCTCCTGACCTACCCCGTCCTGCAGGCGGCGGACATCGTCCTGTACAAGGCCTCGCGTGTGCCGGTCGGCAAGGACCAGGCCGCCCACCTCGAGCTGAGCCGCGAGATCGTCCGCGCGTTCAATGCCCGCTACGGCGAAACCTTCCCCGAGCCGCAGCCGGTCTACACCGAGGCGCCGGTGGTCCTCGGCACCGACGGCGTCAAGAAGATGAGCAAGTCGATCGGCAACACGATCGAAGTCCTGGGTGAGCCGGACGTGATCCGCAAGCAGATCATGTCGATGGTGACCGACACGCAGCGGATCATGCGGTCGGACCCGGGCCGGCCGCAGGTGTGCAACGTCTGCCAGTTGCATCGCCACTTCGGCGACGACTACGAGGAGATCTGGGAGGGCGAGCGAACCGCCCGAACCGGCTGCGTCGACACCAAGAAGCTGCTGGCCGAGCGGATCATCGCCCACTACGCCCCGGCCAGGGAGACCTACCGGGAGCTCACCTCCGACCCGGTCCGCCTCCGCCGCGTCCTCGACGAGGGCGCGGAGCGGGTCAGGCCGATCGCCGAGGCGACGATGACCGAGGTCCGCGAGCGGATGGGCCTGCGCTGATCTCCGCCGGGACGGCCGATGGCTTCGTTACCGCCGGAGAACCGGCGTAACATTCCTCGTGTCCGGCCCCGGTGAGGATCGAGGGAGCATGAGCGAGCTACCCGCCAGCGCGTCCCCAAACTTGACCCCTCGCGAGCATCGTTGGCTCACGGCGCTGCTGGTTCTGGCGACGCTCGCCTTCGGCTTCGTCGTCGTGGACTACGTCGGGAAGTGGATCACGTACTTCGGCGACGTGATCATGATCTTCTTCCTGGCCTGGTTGCTGGCCTTCATCCTGAGCCCGATAGCCAACGGCCTGGTCCGCCTCTTCCCGCGCCTGCCTCGCTCCATCGCGGTAGTCATCGTCTATTCGCTGCTGATCGTCGTCGTCATCACGGCCGTTCTGCTGGTGGCCCAGCAGCTCTACTCGTCGATCACGAACCTGGTCAACAACTGGACTTCGATCGACTCCCGGCTGCACGACATCCTGCAGCCGTGGCAGGACCGCCTCAACTCGATAGGCGGCAACCAGATCAACCTGGAGGCCCAGGTCAGGCAGTTGCTGGCAAACCTCAAGAGCGGAGCCGGCGAGCTCGCCAAGCCGCTCGGCGACATCGCCGTCGCCAGCATCGGCGTCTTCGGGAACCTGCTCTTCGTCTTCTTCCTGTCGCTGTACATGGCCGTCGACCACGACCGGATCGTCAGCTTCCTCTTCCGAATCGTTCCGCCGGCTTACACGGACGAGGCCAGGCTGCTCGAGCACAGCATCTCTCGATCCTTCGGCGGCTTCCTGCGCGGCGAGGCCTTGATGGGGCTCCTTTACGGCGCGATCTCGATGGCAGCCAGCGTTCTCCTCGGCGTGCCGTACATGCCGGTGACGGCCGCCACATCCGGGATCCTGCAGGCGATCCCGTTCTTCGGCCCGTTCGTGTCCTGGGCCCCGCCCGTCCTGGCGGCCCTCTTCTTCAAGCCCGACGCGGCATTGCCGGTCTTCATCATCATGGTCGTGGGCTGGTTCGTCCTGATGAACATCGTCCAGCCGCGGCTGATGTCGGAAGCCGTGGGCCTGCATCCGGTGGTCGTGCTGGGTTCGGTCATGGTCGGATCGAAGCTGGCCGGCATCCCGGGCGCGATCTTCGGCATCCCGGTGGCAGCGGTTCTGGCGTCGTTCTTCTTCTACTACCTGGGCCGCAGCCGCGAGACGGACTCGGTGGCTCTTCGGGCGGCGCGGCGAGTCGAGGAACGCGAGGGGCGACCGATCAGGGTTCCGCGGCTGCCCCAGGCCGGCGAGGATGAGGAGGTGGAGCCGGTCCTCGTCGCCGAGGATCAGCCGAAACCGGGGCGACGGCGCGGCTCGCCGGGAGGGGCCGGCCACAAGACCGCCACCCCGGCCGAGTAGAAGCCGCCGCCCGCGCTGAACCTCGCCGGTCCTTCGCCCCGGTTTCGGCGCGCCGTCCGCGCGCTCCCGCGGTCAGGACTTCGGGACCTTGATCAGAGCGGCGGCGAGCTTCGTGAAGGTCGCCTGACTGACGCCCGTTCCGACCGCCTGATACGCCTTCGAGGTGCCCGGGTTCACCAGCAGGACGAAGCCCGAGCTGGTCCCCGCGTAAAGCTGGCCGCTCAGGTCGCCGAAACTGGCGGTGCTAATCGAGCTGCCGTGGTCGATCGCGGTGAACGTGCCCTCACTGATCGCGATCTTGAAACCGGTGGTCGTCTGGTACGTGGCCGTCACGAGGCCGGTCTTGCCGTACGTGCTGCTCGCTCCGCTGAAGTACCAGGGATTTGGGACGACACCGCAGTAGACGGTGAACGACTCGTTGTTGGCGGTGGCCGTCCAGAACGCCTGTCGGTCAGCTCCCTTGAGCGGATCTGACACGCCCGTGCACCCCGCAGCGGGGCCCGACGGAGTAGCGCCCGGGGATCCGCTGGGTGAGGCCTTGGCGGTCGGCGTGGCCGTGGGTGTCGCCGAGGCCGCGGCCCGGGTCGGCGTGGGAGCGGCGGTCGGCGCCGGCGTCGGGGCCGGCGTTGGGGTCGCGACCGGCGTCGGGGTCGGAGCGGCGGTCGGTGTCGGCGTCGTGTAGATGACGATCTCAGTCGGGTTCGCGGACGAGCAGGCGGCCACGGCCAGGATCAGGCCGGCCGCCAGGGCCACGACCGCGGAGCCCCGCATACGGCGGGCAGACACGGGCGATTCTCGGTGGTTCACGTCAATTCCCCCAATCTCGCGGCCGGGCACCCGGCCGAAACCGGCGCCCGGCGGGGACGAACACCTGGATTCGGGCCAGCCTCAGGCAGGGGAAGCCGGCTGTGCAGTGAAGATCGACTCTTGCGCGCTCTCGGGGAGCATCACGCCCAGGATTTTCTGCAGGGCCAGGACGTGAACGCAGGAACCCCAGCTCTCGAAGAAGTGGCAGGTGCACTGCCAGGTTTCGCCGTCGAGTCGGACCGTATGGGTGTCGTTGTCACCCTTGAACGTCACCGCGAGCTGCTGGAATGAAATCCGATCCAGCTCGCGGGCGTAGCGGTTAGCCTTCTCGACCTTCCCGATGAGAGAGCTGTGCATCGCCAATATCCCTCCGTCGCCCTGCATGTCCGAAGAGTTGACTGCCCCGCCACCGGGAAGCGGCCGTGAGCAGCTAGGCACCCACTGTACAGCTGCGAGCCAAGAGAGGCCGCCCGGATCTCCGGCCGGCGCCACCCCGACCAGGACCGCCCGGTGGGGTCGAAAGCCAGGCCCGACGACAGGTCCGATGCTCGCCTCGTCAGCCGCGGACCATGGCCTCCCCGGTCGCGAGATTCGCGTCGACCGCGGCGGTCGAGGCCGCCTCCGTGTAGACGCGCACGAGAGGTTCGGTGCCGCTGAAACGGACCAGCAGCCAGGAGCCGTCGCCGGCGAAGAACTTGAAGCCGTCGTTGGTCGTGAGCGGTTGCGTCCGCACGACCGCCCCACCGGCCAGTTCAGCCGGGGCCTTCTGCGGCAGCTCCACCAGGAGCCGATCCTTCAGCCCCGGATAGACCGCCCGGTCGAAATGGAGATCCAGGCGCCGATAGCTCGACGGGCCGGCGATCTCGTGGAGGTGGGCGATGGCGCGAGAGGCCGGCCAGCGTCCGGCCTCCTTCTCACACAGGAAGAGGTCGAGCAGCATCAGGTCGGCGAAGATGCCGTCTCGCTCGGGCAGGTGCATGCCGAACCCGAAACCGCCGGACTCCTCTCCGCCCATCATCGCGCCGGTCTCGATCATCCTCGGCCCGACATACTTGAAGCCGACGGAAACCTCGTGTACGGCCACGCCGTAGCGTTCGCCCAGCCGTTCGGCCATCGAGGTTTCGTTGACGGTCTTCACCACGGGCGCTCGCAGGCCCCGATGCTCCGCCAGGTAGTACATCAGCAGGGCGAAGACCTGCAGCGTGGTGATGAACGTGCCGCGCTCATCGGCCGCTCCGGCCCGGTCCGCGTCCCCGTCGAGCAGCAGGCCGAGGTCGTAGCGCCCGGCGGCGATCATCCCGAGAGCTTCGTCGACGTTCGGTGGGATCGGCTCGGGGTTGATCCCGCCGAAATACGGGTTGCGCTCGGAGTGGATTTCCGTGACCCGGAGGCGGCCTCCCGCAAGCAGCCGCGGAATCCATGCCGCCCCGCACCCGAAGAGCGGGTCCACGAGTAGATCCAGGTCCGCGGCGCGAAGGCGCTCCAGGTCCAGGTTCCGGCCGATGAACTCGCGGTAGGCATCGAACGAGTCGTAGCGCTCGACCAGTCCGGCCGCCTCCGCGTCGGCGAAGGGCCTGCTCTCGATGGTCCGGCCCGCCCCGGCGGCGATGCGGGCCTCGATGTCCGCCAGCATCTCCGGGCCGGCCGCGGCGCCGGTCGGCGACTTGATCTTGAAGCCGTTGTCGGTCCACGGGTTGTGGCTGGCGGTGATGACTATTCCGGCCGCCGCCCGTCGCTGGACCACCTCGAACGAGGACATCTGCGTCGGGAGCGCGTGCGCCGCGAAGGCCACCGGGATGCCGTGGGCCAGGACGACCTCCGCGGCCGCGGTCGCGAAATGCTCGCTGGCGAAGCGGCGGTCGTAATCCACGACGATGCCGCGCGCTCCATCGCCGCGATCGGCCACGTATTCCGCCACGGCCTGGGCGCAGCGGCGGACGTTGACGAAGGTGTATTCGTCGGCGATCTTCGCGCGCCAGCCGTCCGTGCCGAACACGATCTGGGTGTCCTGGGAGGCGGCGGTCGCGGCCTCTCCGCCCGCCGCGATCCCGGCTGCGCTCCGGGCTGACTCCCTGTCGATCAAGGCTTCTTCTCCTCATACGCCGCGGGCGAGCGGCCTGTCGAGACTTGCTGCGCGATCTCCCTGACCTCCTGGGCGTGCTCGGCCGAACAGACGAGCAGCGCGTCCGGGGTGTCGACGACGATCACGTCATCGAGGCCGATAGTGACGACCAGGCGGTCTCCGGCGACGACCAGGCTCCTGGTCGAGCCGAGGTCAAGGCGGTTGCCGAGTCCGGCCGATCCGCCCGTCGGCGCCGGCCCGAGCTGCTGCCAGGCATCGCGCAGGGCCGCCCAGCTGCCGAGATCGCTCCAACCCACGTCGATCGGCACGACGGCGACCTCCCCGGCGATCGATGCCGGCTCCATGACCGCATAGTCGATCGAGGTCGCCCGCAGGGCCGGGTAGGCCGCGTCCAGGTCTTCGGGAGTGCCGGAGGCGCAGATGGCTCGCAGGGGGCCCGCGATCTCCGGGGCGTAGCGCGCCATGCAGTCACGGATCGTGGATCGCGTCCAGGCGAAGATGCCGGCGTTCCAGCTCGCCAGGCCCGTGGCGATCATATCCGCCGCCCGATCGGCCGTCGGCTTCTCGACGAACCGATCCACGACCAGGAACCCGACGGCGGCGGCACCAGGGGCCGGCGGCCTCGCGACCACGTATCCGTAGCCGGTCTCGGGTCGGTCGGGCTTCACGCCGAGGGCTACGAGCGAGCCGGCCCGCGCCACTTCCCCGGCAGTCCCCAGCGAGTCGCGGAAGCCGCCTTCATCCGCGACGTAGGCGTCGGCCGGCAGGACCAGCATCACATCGTCGGCGGGACGACCGATTGCCTCGGCGGCCAGGGCGATGGCCGCGGCGGTGTTGCGTCCGATCGGCTCGCCGAGGAGATTCCCGGCCGGGATGGCCGGCAGCTGCTCGGCGACGAGCCCCAGGTGGCGCCGCTCGGCGACCACGTAGACGTCGTCGGGCATGACCAGCGGCGCCAGGCGCGCCACCGTGCGCTGGATCAGCGTGTCGTCACCAAGCAGGCGCAGAAAGGGCTTGGGCCGCTCGGGCCGGCTGAGCGGCCAGAGTCTGGTTCCGCTCCCTCCGGCGAGAACTACGGCATACACGGACGCTCAGCGCCGCGCCGTTTCCGGCATGGCGACCCCGCACTCGTCGGCCAGGCTCGCCGCCTTGTCCGTTCGTTCCCACGGGAAGTCGTGATCGGTCCGGCCGAAGTGACCATAGGCGGCGGTCGGCTGGTAGATGGGCCGGCGCAGGTCGAGAGCCTCGATGATCCGCGCCGGGCGAAGGTCGAAGTGTTTCTCGATGGCCGCCATGATCCGGTCATCCGGCACCTTCGCCGTCCCGAAGGTCTCGATCGAGACCGAGACCGGATGGGCCACGCCGATCGTGTAGGCGATCTCGATCTCGAAGCGGTCGGCCAGCCCGGCCGCTACGACGTTCTTGGCGACCCACCGGGCGGCGTAGCTGGCCGACCGATCGACTTTCGTCGGGTCCTTGCCGGAGAACGCGCCGCCCCCGTGGCGGGCCATGCCCCCGTAGGTGTCGACGATGATCTTGCGACCGGTCAGGCCTGCGTCGCCCATGGGGCCCCCGATGACGAACCGGCCGGTGGCGTTGACGTGGATTACCGGGTCATGCACCCGCAGCTCGGCCGGGATGATCGGCATGATCACCGACTCGATGATCTCCGACCGAAGCTTCTCGCAGTTCGCGTCGGGGTCATGCTGGGCGGCCACGACCACGTTGGTGACGCGCCTGGGGACGCCGTACTCGTACTCGACCGTGACCTGCGTCTTGCCGTCCGGCCGGAGGTAGGGCAGCTGGCCGTTCTTGCGAACCTCGGCCAGGCGTCGCGCCAGACCATGGGCGAGAGCGATCGGGAGGGGCATCAACTCGGGCGTTTCACGGCAGGCGAAGCCGATCATCATGCCCTGGTCGCCGGCGCCGAGTTCGTGGGCCGGCGAGGCGGAGCGACCGTCGCTGCGCGTCTCGAGGGCGTCGTCGACGCCCTGGGCGATGTCGGGCGACTGCTCCTTGATCGACACGAGGGTGCCGCAGGTCAGGTAGTCGAACCCGTACTCGGCGTTGGTGTAGCCGATCTCCTTGACCGTGTCGCGGACGACGGCCTGGAAGTCGACGTACGTCTTCGTCGTTATCTCACCGAGCACCAGGACCAGCCCGGTCGTGGCGGCGGTCTCGCAGGCGACGCGGGCGTTCGGATCTTCGGCCAGGATGGCGTCCAGGATCGCGTCGGAGATCTGGTCGCACATCTTGTCGGGGTGGCCCTCGGTCACCGACTCGGACGTGAACAGGTACTGGGGGTCGTCGAGAATGCTGGTCATCGTTCTCCCGGGGCGCCCTTCGGGCGCTCGCGTTGGTGGTCGCCTCTTGTCCAGCGCGAAGCGTAGCACGCGGGTCGGCTCGGTCCGAGTCGCGCGACGGGCCGTCTCCGGCATGGCTGGTTCCGGGTCCTAACCCGGGCACTTCTTGCGCAACAGCGACGCCAGTAGGCGCAAACGCGAAATCGGCAGTCGCCGCGAGGCCGAGCCGGTTTGCGCCGACCGAACGAGCGTGGATTCCCGCATCGTCGACCCTCACTTGCAGGTCGGCCGCCGCCTCAGCCGGCCAGACCCGGCATATGATCACTACCGCTCCTGTCGCGCGATTCTGCCGATCGGGAGCCCGGCCGGGCCACCACTCGTCCAGATGGCCCTTCGTCGGGCGCGGTTCCGGCGGCGACGAGCGCCGCGCGAGCGAACCCGCAGGTACGTGACCAATGGGCCAAGGGCCGGCGACGGTACTCGCCGGCCGGACGCCTCGGCTACGTGCCGTGCTGCCAGGAGCGCAGATACTCCGCCTGCTCGGGCGTGAGCGGATCCAGAACGATGCCCATCGCCTCGAGCTTGAGCCGGGCCACCTCGACGTCGATCTCCTGCGGGACGTCGTACACGCCGTTGGCCAGGTCGGCGTGCTTGGCCCGCAGGTACTCGGCGCAGAGGGCCTGGTTGGCGAAGCTCATGTCCATGACCGAGGCCGGATGGCCCTCGGCGGCGCTCAGGTTGACCAGCCGGCCCTCGGCCAGGACGTGCAGCCGGCGGTCGCCGACGGTGTACTCGACGACGTTCTCGCGGACCTCGCGGATCCGGTCGCCGGCCAGCTCGCTCAGCGCCGGCAGGTCGATCTCGACGTCGAAGTGACCGGAGTTGGCCATGATCGCGCCGTCGCGCATGACCTTGAAGTGCTCGGCCCGGATGACGTGGATGTCGCCCGTGGCGGTCACGAAGATGTCGCCCCAGGGCGCCGCGTCGCCGATGGTCATGACGAGGTTGCCGTCCATGAGCGCCTCGAGGGCGCGGACCTGGTCCACCTCGACCACCGCGACCTGCGCGCCCATGCCCCGGAACCGCGACGCGATGCCCTTGCCGCACCAGCCGTAGCCGGCCACGACGACGTGGCGCCCGGCGATGAGCAGGTTCGTGGCCCGCATGATGCCGTCGACCGTGGACTGGCCGGTGCCGTACCGGTTGTCGAAGAGATGCTTGGTCAGGGCCTCGTTCACGGCCACGACCGGATAGCCGAGGGCCCCGTCCGCGGCCATCGCCTTGAGGCGGATCACGCCCGTCGTCGTCTCCTCGGTCCCGGCGATGATCTCGGCCAGCTGGTCGCGCCGCTCCTGGTGGATGAGAGTCACGAGATCGCAGCCGTCGTCCATGGTCATGTGCGGCCGGATGTCCGCCGCGGCGTTGAGATGGCGGTAGTACATGTCGCGGTCGGCGCCGTGCCGGGCGAAGGTGGAGATGCCGTACTCGGCGACCAGCGCCGCGGCCGTCTCGTCCTGCGTGGAGAGCGGGTTGGAGGCGCACAGCACCACTTCCGCGCCGCCGGCCTTGAGGGTTCGGACCAGGTTCGCGGTCTCGGTGGTGACGTGGAGGCAGGCCGCCAGGCGCAAGCCCGCTCGAGCGGCCGTCTCGCGCTCGAACCGCTCGCGGATCAGCCGCAGGACCGGCATCTCGCGCTCCGCCCATTCGATGCGCCGCATGCCCTCGGCCGCGAGGCCCAGGTCGGCGACGTCGTGCCCGGGCAGGTTCGACTGGCCGGCGGCCGGCTCGGAGCGCGGGGGCGGTCGGCTGGGTTGGAATGGCCATGCGGTTCACGACTCCTTGCGAGCGAACATGCGGCGCAACGTTCCGGTCCAGCCGCTCCACGGCGGCTCGGAACGATGGATCAGCCGCTCTTCGAATGTCACGTAGACCTGGTAGCCGAGCCGTCGGTAGGCGGCCAGCGCCGGCGGATTGTCCGCCCGGACGTTCAGCACGACCTGGTCGCAGAACCGCAGCAACTCGCGCGGTCACGGCGCCGGTTACCGCCGTAGCGTACCCGCGTCCGCGGAAATCGGTGTGGGTCATGACGTTTCCGACCACGGCCAGCCTCGCCGTCGGGCTGATGACGTGGGTGCCGGCGGCCGAAACGAGCCGGCCGCCGACCCTGACGCCGTAGTACAGCCCGTCGCTGATGGCGCTGGCCGGCAGCCACGACGCGAAGCCGAGCTGGTAGAGCCGGTTGAGCTCGCCGATCTCGACCGGCAGCAACCGCCGCACGTCCGCCGGGAACGGCCGGAAGTGCGCTCGCGTCGACCCACATCCGGAGCATGGCCGGCCCCGGCTCGACGCGATAGTTGGGCGGCGATCGCGGCCAGATGCTCCGGCCGGGCGGCGACGTAGGCGGTCCGTGGCTTGATGACGTCGGCCAGGATCGCCGTCGATGCCGGCGTTCTCGCCCATGACGAAGACGGGCTGCGGCGAGTAGCCCGCGTACTGCAGGACGACCGCAACGGCCTGCCGCCGGCCAGCGCCACTCCCCAGCGAGTCCGCAGGAACTCGCGCTCGTCCAGGTCGCACAGGGCGTAGGCCGAGTACAGCCGGTCGGTTTCGAGGAAGGCTCGCAGCATGGCCCGGTCGGCCGTTTCCTGGACGACGATCGTGCGATCGCGGCGGGCGAGAATGCCGCTGGTCACGGCCGGCGGCCCGGCAGAACGCCGCCGTCGGCTGCCGCGCCTGCCCGACGTCCGTGGAACCGGATGCGCCGCTATCGGAGACTCTCACCTGACCGTCCGTGGCTCAGTACTGGATGACGCTCGACGTCTTGTAGCCCTGGAGTCTGTCGCGGCCCTTGAGGGCCAGCAGCTCCACCAGGAAGGCCAGGCCGACGATCTGGCCGCGGAGCCGCTCCACCAGCTCGATCGTCCCTCTAACCGTCCCTCCGGTCGCGAGCAGGTCGTCGACTATCAGCACGCGCTGCCCCGGCCGGATCGAGTCCTTGTGGATCTCGAGAGTGTTGGATCCGTACTCGAGGGCGTACTCGACGGAAACGGTTTCGGCCGGCAGCTTGCCGAGCTTGCGGACGGGGATCAAGCCCGCGTGCAGCTGGTAGGCGATGGGGCCGCTGAAGATGAAGCCGCGCGACTCCATGCCCACGACCAGGTCGATGCCCGATTCCCGATAGGGCGCGACCATCAGGTCGATCGCTTCGTGGTATGCCGCCGCGTCCTTGAGCAACGTGGTGATGTCGTAGAAGAGGATGCCCGGCTTTGGAAAGTCGGGGATCTCGCGGATCTTGGCGCGCAGGCCCTCGGCTGACATGTCGGGCGGTCCTCCAGGCGGGCGGCTGTTTGGTTCGGCACGCGAAGTCTACCGCAGCGCCCGACCAGTTCGAACCCGATCGTGGGCCGCGCCCGTCACGACGAAGGCGAGGGCGACGGGGAAGGCGACGGAGCCGCCCAGGCGTTCGAGGATGCCGACCAGCTGGGCATCGATGACGGGCCCGAGACTCGTCGAGAAGGTCGCGGTCAGGTGATGCTCGTCGCGCCAGACGATCATGTTGTTGATCACGACGGGGCAGTTGCCGGTTCCCGGGCAGATCGCCGAGGTCAGGTTGATCAGGCCCGCACCGGTGGCCTTGGCCGCGGCCTGTTCGCGCAGGCCCATGCCCGAGCCGAAGCCCTCGCGGCGGGTGTACGCGCACTTGCGATAGTCGGACAGGTAGGTGGACAGGCAGTCCGGCACCTTCTCGTTCGTAGGCAGCGGCGGATCCTGGATGATCACGACTTTGGTGCCGGCCGGGATCTTGCGGATCATCCGGATGAGCGAATTGGCCTCGGCCGTGACGCTCTCCTCGGCCCCGTTGGCCGTGAAGATCCATCGGCTCATGGAGATGATCACCAGGTTGGGCGGGGACTTCCGGAGCTTGTTGGTGACGGCGTTGTTCCACGTCTCGCACTGAGGGTATGGAATCGTCGGCGGGCCGTACCACTCCAGGTCGGTGAAGTCCAGGAACGAGCAGTTGATCTTGAGGTACGGGATCAACTTCCAGCCGTGGGCCTTCGCCACCGCGTTGACGCCGGGGAAGAGAGCCGAGGCGTGCGAGTCCCCGACCAGGGCCACCGTGTACGTTCCGTGGGGGTTGCCGTAGACGCACTTGGCCGCGGTGTAGGGCGCGACGGTCGCCTGCCAGCCCAGGCAGTTGTCATGCCACGGTTGCTCGTAGTCGGTGGCGGCTCTGCCGAGTGGCGGCAGTATCGCGTTCGTGACCGCATACGAGGTTGGCGGGCCCGGGCTGGGAGCGGGGGTCAGGGCCGGCGTCATCCCCGGGATTGGCGTCGATGACTCGCTGGGGCCGGCGGTCTGCGACGCCGACGACGTGGGCGTCGGGCTGGCCGTCGGCGGCTCCGTCGCCAGCTCCGTCGCCAGCTCCGTCGGAGACGCCGTCGCCGCGCTGATGCCGCCCAGGTTCTCCAGCGGGCCTGCGCCCCGAAGTCGAGACCCGTGCCGACGACAGCGACCGCCAGCATGGCCGCGACGCCGGCCGCAACTATCCGGCTCGGCCGCGGCAGCGGGATGACGCCACGCCGGAACGGCTCCTCGACGAAGAACCAGCTGGCGGTGGCGACAGGAATGGAAAGTCCGGCCAGGGCGACGGCCTGGAGCGGCGACAGGGTCCCGAGAGGACCGACCAGGTAGAGGCCGCCCAGGATCAGCATCGGCCAGTGCCACAGGTAGAGCGAGTAGCTGATCTTGCCCAGGAACCGGATCGGCGGCAGCCGCAGCAGCACGCCGGGGCCGGTCGGCTCGGGGCCGGAGGCGATCAGCAGCACGCCGGCGACGGTCGGCACGAGCGCCGCGGTGCCCGGGTAGGCCGTCGTCAGGGAGTTGATCGCGAATGCGGCCGTGATGAGGGCCGCCATGGCCGCCCATCCGGCGAAGGCGAGCAACTGCCGAACGACCGCGCGGATCGCCCCGGGCAACCTGTCGATCGAACCCGCCCCGACCGCCAGCAGGCCGCCGGCCGCCAGCTGCCAGGCGCGCGTCGGCAGCATGTAGAAGGCCGTGGAGGGCGAGGTCTGGGTAACGATCAAGCTGGCCATGAACGAGACCACTACGATCGCGGAGAGGGCGACGGCGGCGCCGATGCGCGGCCACCTCCAGGCCACGACCGCGAGCAGGGCCGGCCAGACGAAGTAGAACTGCTCCTCGACGCCGAGCGACCAGAAGTGCAGGACGGGCGAGTAGCTGACGGGGTTGAAGTAGTCCGTCGTCATCGCGAACCGGATGTTCGCGATGGAGAGGGCCGCCGCGGCCCCGTCCTCCATCACCGACGGCCGCTCCACCAGCGTGACCAGCACGTTGGATAGAGCAAGAGTGATCAGGAGCGTGACGGCCGCCGCCGGCAGGATGCGCCGGACCCGGCGGGCATAGAAACGCGAGAAGCTGATCCTGCCGGTGCGTTCGCGCTCGCGGATCAGCAGGCCGGTGATCAGGAACCCGGAGACGACGAAGAAGAGGTCGACGCCGATGAAGCCGCCGGTGAGCTGAAATGACGCATCGGAGAGAAGCCCGACGTGGAACAGCACGACGAGCGCAACGGCGACGCCGCGGAGTCCCTCGATATCGGGGCGGAAGCCGTCCTTCTCGCCCGCGCCGCTCTTCGGTTTCGGATGCGCGACGCCCGATATCGCCTTTTCCGAGGAATGCATCCCACGTCCTTCCGGCGGTCACCGTGACGCGGGGTGCGACGGAACTGACCGGTATGCCGTGACGGACCCAACTCGGGCCCGGCCCGGGTCTATCTCCGACTCGGACCGACCATAGGTTACGCGATGAGGCCGTCCGTCGCGGTCGGAGGGGCCTCCGGCTGGTCCGAGCGACCTTGCGCGGCGGCCGCCCTCTCGCGCCCGAGTCGCTGCTCCTCCGCCGCGGGCAGAAGCCGGGCGACGACGGACTGGGCCAGGCTCCACGACCTGGAGGGGTCCCGGGGCAGCCGGATGCGGGCCTGGTTCGTGCCGAATCGGACGACGTCGCGGCCCATCGGAGCCAGGGCGCGCATTGCCGCGGCTCGCGACAGGGTGCCGAGCCGGACGACCAGCTCGCCCTCCTCGCGGGATATCGAGGCCAGGCCGGCCGTTTCCGCGGCCATGCGCAACTCCACGACCTCGAGCAGCTTCAGCACCGGCGCCGGCAGCGGCCCGAACCGGTCCAGCAGCTCCTGACGGAAGGCGGCCAGCTCCCCGGCCGTCCTGACCCTCCCCAGCCGGCGATACAGCTCGAGTTTCTGGGCGGTCTCGGGCACGTAACCGTCGGGCAGGTGGGCGTCGACCGGGAGGTCCACCACCGCTCCCGGGCGCTCGATCACGGCCGGACGGCCTTCGAACTCGGCCTTCTGCTCCTCGACCGCCTCGGCCAGGAGGCGCGTGTAGAGGTCGAAGCCGACGGCGGCAACGTGGCCGTGCTGCTCCGCCCCCAGGATGTTGCCGGCGCCGCGGATCTCCAGGTCGGAAAGGGCGATCTGGAATCCGGCGCCGAGCTCCGAGGCGTTGAAGATCGCCTGCAGCCGCTTGCGGGCCACGTCGGAGAGCTTCTCGCGGCGCCGGTAGAGCAGGTAGGCGTAGGCGCGCCGGGAGGAGCGGCCGACTCGGCCACGGAGCTGGTACAGCTGAGCCAGGCCCAGGGTGTCGGCCCGGTCGATGATGATCGTGTTCGCGTTCGGAATGTCCAGGCCCGACTCGATGATGGTGGTGCAGACGAGAACCTCGGTGTCGCCCCCGGCGAAGGCGAGCATCACCTTCTCCAGCCGGCCCTCCGGCATCTGGCCATGGCCCACCGCGATCCGGACGCCCGGCAGGAGCTGGCGCAGCTGATCGGCCTGGGCCTCGATCGTCTCGACACGGTTGTGCACGAAGAAGACCTGGCCGCCCCGGTCGAGCTCGCGCAGGATCGCGTCGCGGACCAGGCCCGTGGATGCCTCGGCGACGCGCGTCTGGATCGGCAGACGATCCTCCGGCGGCGTCTCGATGAGCGAGAGGTCGCGGACGCCGGCCAGGGCGAGGTTCAGGGTTCGCGGGATCGGCGTGGCCGAGAGGGTCAGGACGTCTACCTCGCGGCGGAGCTTCTTGAGCCGCTCCTTGGCCGCCACGCCGAAACGCTGCTCCTCGTCGACGATGACCATGCCCAGGTCGCGGAACCGGACGTCCTTGCTGAGAAGGCGGTGCGTGCCGACCACCAGGTCGACCGCTCCGCCGGCCAGGCCGTCGATCGTCGTTTCCTGCTCGCGGTCCGGGACGTACCGCGAGAGCAGCCTGACGGTGACCGGGAAGGCCGCGAACCGCTGGCTGAAGGTGGCGTAGTGCTGGGCCGCCAGGACCGTCGTGGGCACGAGGACGGCCACCTGCTTGCCGCTCTGGATCGCCTTGAAGATGCCGCGCAGGGCCACTTCGGTCTTGCCGTACCCGACGTCGCCGACGACCAGCCGGTCCATCGGCCGGCCGGCCTCCATGTCGAGCTTGACCTCGGCCGTGGCCCGGAGCTGATCGAGCGTCTCCTCGTACGGGAACGAGGCCTCGAGCTCCCCCTGCCACGGCGTGTCCGGCGGGTAGGCGAAGCCCGGCGCGGCGGCCCGAGCCGCGTAGATCTCGAGCAGCTCTTTGGCGAGGTCGGTGACGGCGCGCTTGACCCGCTGCTTGGTCCGCAGCCACTCCGCGCCGCCGAGCTTGCTGAGGGCCGGGTTCTCGCCGCCCGAGTAGCGGCTGATGCGGTTGATCTGCTCGACCGGCAGGAAGATCTTGTCGGTGCCGGCGAAGCTCAGCTCCAGGTAGTCGCGCTCGTCGCCGGCGCGCCGCGGCGCAGCATCCGCTCGTAGCGGGCGATGCCGTGGTCGACGTGAACGACGAGGTCGCCGGACGTCAGGCGCTCCAGGACGTCCCGCGGGACGACGCGCCGCAGCGCCTTCGGCCGCCGGACCCGCACGGAGCCGAAGAGCTCGCGGTCGGTGACCAAGCATGAGCCCGTCCGGGCCGCCGGTGAAGCCGCCGTTCAGGCTCCGCCCGACGAGCGTCCGCGTGCCCGGCGCCGGCGCTTCGGCCAGGTGATCGACGACCCCGGTCGGCAGGCCCTGCTCGGCCAGCAGCGTCGGCCAGCCGGGGCGCCTGGTCCGAGGTGAGCACGACGCGCTCGCCCTCGCCGGCCCAGGCCGCGACCGTCTCGGCCAGTCGCGCGGTCCGGGCCGGCGGCAGGCCGGGCTCGCGCCAGCCGAAGAGATCGCCCATCGGCGTGCCGCCGCCGGTAGGCGCGGCGGCCTCCGATTCCCAGGTCAGCTCGAGCGTACGGCCCCGCAGCAGGCGCGACTTCCAGTCGCGCGGGCCCGAGGTAGGCCTCCGGCCAGTCATCCGGGAGATCGCCGGCGGCGACCAGCTCGGTGCGGCGCTCCTCGGCCTGGCGCCACAGGAAGTCCGCCGCGTCGGCGATGTCGCCGGGTTCGTCGAGAACCAGGAGCGTCGACGAGCGGCAGGTGGTCGAGGCCGGTCGCGGGGCACAGGACGGCGGCCCAGACCTCGGCCGCGTCGCCGGTCTCGAGGGCGCGGGCGGCCGCGGCGACGTCGTGGACGTGGCCGGCATGCGCCCCGAGCTCGCCCGTGCCGGCGTGGATCCCTTCCTCGAAGCGGGCCATGTCCGCGGCCAGCCGCTCCGGCAGCTTCGAACGGCCGCGGCAGGCGCGCCGACACGGTCGCGGATCTCGGCCACTCCCCCGGGCGGAACCAGGAACTCGCTGGCGGGGAGCAGCACCACTTCGTCCACGGGCCGGAGGCTGCGCTGGTCCGTGGGGTCGAAGACGCGCATCGAGTCGATCTCGTCGCCGAACAGCTCGATCCGGATCGGCAGCGGCGCGGCGGACGGGAAGACGTCCACGAGGCCGCCGCGGCGCGCGAACTCGCCCCGGCCGGCCACCTCGAGGACCGGGTCGTAGCCCAGCGCCAGCAGGTCGTGGAGCAGCTCGTCCTGGTGGATGCGGGCGCCGACGCGCAGCCGGCGGGGCTCGGCCGGCAGCTCGTCCGGGTCGAGGGTGTGCTGCAGGAGCGCCTGGACGCTCGCGACCAGGACGCGGGCGCGGCCGGACCGCCACGCCGCCAGGGCCGCCACGCGGGCCGCGGTCTCGTCGCGGACCAGCTCGCTGCGTTCGTAGGCGAGCGCGGTCCGCGGCTCCAGCACCGCCACGGCGTCGGGATCGCCGAGCCAGGCCTGCAGCTCCTCGGCCACGCGATCGCCGATCTCGGCGTCCCGCGCCACCCAGCACAGCCGCTCCCCGGTCGAGGCGGAGGGCCGCGGCGGCGCGGCCGCGGGTCGGGGCGCCTCGACGCGCGACGCGCCGGCCGCGCCACGGCGCCGGCGCGGTCGCCGAGGTCAGCGCGGCGGCGAGGAACGTCTTGGCGCCGTGCGGAACCGCGGCCAGCGCCGCGTGCCGGCCGCCGGCGGGGAGCGGCGCGCCCTCCGCCCCGAGCCGGCCCCGCAGCGCCCCGAAGGCGCCGCTGGCGTGGAGCAGCGGCGGCAGGACCTGCAGGTCGGGCAGCTTGCGGGCCGTCGACCCGGAGCCCGACCGCCGCGGCCGAGCAGCCCGGGCCGCCGCCGCGCCGGCCGATCGGGCGGCCTGGTAGGCGGCCCGGATCTCCTCGTCGACGTGGCGCTCCCTGCCTCGCTTGCCGCGCCGGATCGGCTGGCGCCGCCTCGCCGCCGGGCCGAACTCGTCGTCCTGCCGGCGGTGACCGCTTCGTCGGGCAGTCCCAGTCCCGTCCTCGCCCAGCGGATCGGCCTCGCCGCTCAGGCGCCGCCTCGATCTGGCGGCGGAGAGAGCGGCCGCCGCGAACGCTCACTCGCCGCCCTCGGGCGGCTTCGACTTGCGCCAGCCGGTCCGCGTCCGGCGATCCCGTCGGGCCCGGGCGGACCGTCGACCGCGCCCGGCGGCGCCGACCGCTCCTCGTCGGCCGGCCGCAGCTCGAAGGCGTTGAAGTGGTTCGCGGCCTTGCTCGTGCCGTCGCGGGCCCAGGCTTCGACGGCATCGGCCGCGGCGTCGAGCAGCTCGGAGAGCCGCGCCTTCTCGCCCCGCCCGAACTGGCTCAGGACGTGGTCGATGGCGTCGCGGCCGGGCTCGCCGATCCCGACCCGGAGCCGGCTGAACTGCTCGTTGCCCAGCTCCTCGATGATCGAGCGCAGACCGTTGTGGCCGCCGGCGCTGCCGCCCTCGCGGAACCGCAGCTTGCCGAAGGGCAGCGCGAAGTCGTCGGCACACCACGAGCATCTCGGCGAGGGGCGCATGCTCGCGGGCCAGCACCTTGCGCACCGCGAGCCCGGACTCGTTCATGAAGGTGAGCGGCTTGACCAGCACCAGGTCGAGGCCGCGGTATCGGCCCTGGACGATCGCCGAGGCGTCGCGCGTCCGCCCCCGACCGGACCAGCCGGCTCGGTCGGCCAGCCGGTCGAGGACCATCCAGCCGATGTTGTGGCGCGTCTTCTCGTACTGGGCGCCCGGGATTCCCCAGGCCGACGACGATCTTCACCGCGCTCCAGCGTGGCCGCCGCGCCCTCGCGCGACACGCAAAATCAGCCCTGATCCGACTCGGAGGGCCTGCGCGGATGGTATCAGGAGCCGCCTCGGCCGGATTCGGGGGCGCCCGCCGGCATCGGCCGGAGCCTCGGCGGCCGCAGCCCCGATCCGACCGGCCGCTGCCGGCGTGAGCATCCGGGGCGTCGTGCGCAACGCGGTCGGCATGGCCGTCGTGGCGGGGCAGCGACGCCAGAACCCGCCGCTCGATGGCGCGCATCGCGGCCTCCTCGACGGGCTCGGCGTGGTCCCAGCCGCAGATGTGGAGCGTGCCGTGGACCGCCAGCAGGAGCAGCTCCTCGACCGGCGTCCACGCACGTCGCCGGTCTGCCCGCCGCGGCCCTCGGCGGCCTGGGCGATGGCCCGCTCGACCGAAACGATGATGTCGCCGAGATGGGCCCGCAGGCCGGGCGGCAGGGCGAAGGCCTGCTTGAGTGCGGCGGCGACCCAGGGTCGCGCGGCAGGGGGACGCCCGCTCGTGGGCCGGGAACGCCTCGGGCGGAAAGAACGGGAACGACAGCACGTCGGTCGCGCCCGAGGCGCCCATGTGCATGGCGTTCAGCTCGGCCAGCTCGCCGTCGCCCGAGAGAACGACGCCGATCGAGCCCGGGCCCGGAGCCCCGGCGGCCTCCAGGGCCGCCCGGACCGCGGCCGCCAGGCGATTCCGGGAGACGATATGAGGCACGCCCGGCCGGACCGTGACGTCGATCCGGAACGGCGGGAGGTAGATCGAGGAGGTGGCGCCTTCGGCCCCTTCCGCGGTTTCTGCCATCGCGGCGGTCTCGGCCGCCGCGGTCGGTCGGCGGTCTCGACCATCGCGGCGGTCATCCCCGGATCATCGGTCGCACCCGACTCGCCGGGCCGGCGGATCGTCGCGGTACCCCTCGTCGGAGTCATCGATCGGCGCTCGGCATCGCCGGCCGCTCCCGTTGGCCCCATGATTCCCTCCTCCGCTATCCCAGGCCGCGTCCACGGCGCGACTCGATCTCGACGACCTTGCTCTGCGGGTAGGCGATGCGCTGGTGGTACATGCCCAGAGCTGGCCGACGAAGGCTTCGCGGATCTTCTCGAGGTCGCGAATCGTGAGGTCGCACTCGTTGAGCTGGCCGTCGCTCAGTCGCTCCTGGATGATCTGGCTGACCATGGCCCGTATTGTGGCCTCGTCGCGGCTCGAGAGTGAGCGCACCGACGCCTCGACGCCGTCGGCGAGCATCAGGATCGCGGCCTCGCGCGACTGGGGCTTGGGACCGCCGTGGCGGAAGCGGCGCTGATCGACCGCGTCGGCGGCGGCCGCTGCCGGCCGGGGTCCCCTCGCCGCCGAACGGCTTCGCCGCGGCCTCGCGGGCCTTCCCGTAGACGTAGCCCAGGATCGCCGTCCCGTGGTGCTGCGGGATGAACGCGATCAGCGGCTTGGGCAGGCCCGCCTTGTAGGCCAGGTCGATCCCGTCGGCGACGTGCTGCTTCAGGATCGTGGCCGAGTCCTCGGGCTCGAGCTGGTCGTGGATGTTCTCGCCGCCGGCCTGGTTCTCGATGAAGGCCAGCGGGTTGGCCAGCTTGCCGATGTCGTGGTAGTAGGCCGCGGCGCGGACGAGGAGCGGATCGGCGCCGATCGCCGACGCGGCCCGCTCGGCCAGGTTGCCGACCATGAGCGAGTGGTGGTACGTGCCGGGCGTCTCGGTCAGCAGCCGGCGCAGCAGCGGCTGAGACGGGTTGGCCAGCTCGAGAAGCTGCGAGCCGGTCAGGATGCCGAACAGGTTACCCAGCAGGGAGAAGCTGCCCAGGGTGATGACCGTGGCGATGCACGGCTCCGCCGGCCGCGGCGGCCCAGAGCTGGAGCATGCCGGTCATGTCGTGCTGGCCCAGCAGCCCGAACGTGCCGACGACCGCCATGTCCGCGGCCGCCACCGCCAGGCCGGCCTGAACGAAGAAATGCTGTCGCTCGCCCTTGCGAATGGCCAGGATCCCGGCGAAGCCGCCCAGGAAGACGTATGCCGTCAGCTCGATCGAGGAGCCGCTGACCGGACCGGCGAGGACCGCCAGCAGCGCCACCGTGACGATGCCGACGCCCGAGTCCAGCAGCAGGGTCAGCAGCATGCCCGCCGGCCGCGGCGGGTACCACGTAGGGCAGCCAGGCGCGGCCGCCGGGCAGCTTCACCGCCAGAACCGACAGCACGAAGATCAGACCGATCAGGATCAGCGTCCGGCTGCGGGCCCAGTACTCGGGCCGGAAGCGCCACAGCCAGCCGAGCAGGAGCGCGGCGACGACCGTCCCGAGCAGCATCCAGGCCGCGGCCTTGCCCAGTCCACGCTCGACTTGTCGAGACCGAAGTAACTGATCTCGACCATGTCCGACGCGGTGATGACGTGGCCCTGGTCGACGATGACCTGGCCGGCCTTGACGTGTCCTGAACGGCGGGACGGCGGCCACGGCCGCGGCCCGGGCCTGCTGAGTCAACGTGGCGCTGTAGGCGGAGTTGGCCACGAACATCGGCGTGGCGATGGCCGCGGCGAGCTGCTCCTCGGCGGGACTGAGACCCAGCCCGGTGGGCATGAACTGGGCGGCCAGAGTCGGCTGCTTCGCCGCCAGGTCCGTGTCCCGTATCTCGGCCTGCTCGCCGGCGCTCGAGCGCGCTCTCGGCCGCCTGCTCGACGACGAGCCAGCGCGCCGGATCGAGGGTCAGCAGGATGGTCCGGTTGTCGGACGAGAGCGAGGGGAGGGCGGTCTGATGGCGGTCTGCAGCGCGGCCTGCCGGGCCGCCGGCGGTTTCGACGAGATGAAGGCGTCGTCGACCGGCTTGAGCGCGATCTGCAGCTGCGGCCACCTGGACGCGGCGATCGCGCCGCCCGTTCCGCCGTGTAGTCGTACCGCGGCTCCACCGCCGCGGCCGCCGCGTCCTGGGCCGCCTTCGTTTCGATCGGATTGGCGATCGTGGCGTCCCGCGGGGCGCGGATCGCGGACGTGGCGACAGTCCCGGCCGCGTAGCCCGGGCTGGCCGGCGCCAGGTCGCCGGCGACGCCGGCGGCCAGCGCGACGACGATCAGGAGCGCCGCGACGACGAGCCTGACCGCGTCTCGCCGGCCGAACGGACCGGGTCGCTCGTGCGGCTCCCTCAACACGGGGGCGCCGTCACGATCCGGCGGCGCGGGCTGCCAGCAGCTGCGTCACCAGCTGGCTGACGACCTTCCCGTCCGCGCGGCCGCGGGTCTTCGGGGAGAGCCAGCCCATGACCTTGCCCATGTCGCGCGGCGACGCCGCGCCGGTCTCGGCGATCGCCTGCTCGACCAGCGCCCGCAGTTCGGCTTCCGACAGCGGCTGGGGCATGAACTCCGAGACGACCGCGATGGCGGCCTCTTCCTTGGCCACGAGATCGGGTCGGCCGCCGGCCCGGAACGTGTCCACGGACTCGTGGCGGACCTTGAGCTCGCGGGCCAGGACGCCGAGCATCTCGTCGTCGGCGAGCCTGTGCTTGCCTTCCTTCTCGGCCCGCTGGACGGCCGCCAGCACCATGCGCAGCGCATCGCGGCGCATGGCGTCACTCGACCTCATTGCGGCCTTCAACTCTTCGTCGAGTCGATCGCGGAGGGACACCGGTGTGGCACCTCGGGGCGGGTTGCGCGTTCGGCAGCTGGGCCGCGCACCCTTCGACGGCGTGATCGGCCTCGCTAGCTCTGCTGCTGGCGAGCGACCTTCTTGCGCTTCGCTTCCTTGCGCTTGCGCTTCACGCTCGGCTTCTCGTAGTGCTCGCGGCGACGGGCCTCGGCCAGGATGCCGCTCTGCTGGATCTTCTTGTTGAACCGGCGCAGGGCACTCTCGAAGCTCTCGTTCTCACCCACACGGACTTCTGCCAATCCGGAAATCACCTCCTTTGGGGCTCGTTCGCGATCGCGGCCGGACCGCGCTCCTGCGAGCATGCTCAAACCGCCCGCGAACAGGGCGGGCGGAGTGTAGCCCGATCCCGGCCCGATGTCCACCGATCGTGCTCGCGACCCCGCAACGGCCGGCGGCGGCGGACCCGACCGCCGGCGCACCAGGCGGCGCGAACCGCCGGGGAGGCTCGCGGCCGGGCGGGCGGCTACGATGGCGCCGATGGATCGACTGGACAGCCTGCTCGACATCATCGACCAGGGCGAGAGCCGCTACGGCGACCGCCTCGCCTTCGGCATGCGCGGCGACGACGGCTCGACCGAGCACTGGACCTACCGCGAGCTCAACCGGCGCAGCCGGATCGTCGCCTGGCGTCTGCGCGCGCTCGGCCTGCAGCCGGGCGATCGGCTGCTGGTCTGGACGCCGTCGAGCCCGGCCGTTCCGGCGCTGTACTTCGGGGCGATGCGGGCCGGCGTGGCCTTCGTGCCGCTCGACCTGCGGATGTCGCCCGGGGCGATCGAGCGGATCGTGGCCCGGGCCGATGCCCGCCACCTGGTCCTCGGCACCGGCCGCGACACACCCGACCCGGCCGACGCCCGGCTGGAGCACTTCCCGCCTCGGTCGTCGATGATCTGGCCGACGAGCCGGACGCCACCTTCCCGGCCGACTGGGAGGCGCAGGTCAACGCCTGGCCGCGGCCCCAGGGCGGCGACATCGCCGAGATCGTCTTCACCTCGGGCACGACCGGCGAGCCGAAGGGCGTGGTGCTCACGCACGCCAACCTGCATCGGCACGCTCGACGCGGCGCACAACCTGATCCCGGAGCAGGAGCATCGCGCCGTCTCGCTGCTGCCGCTCTCGCACCTGCTCGAGCAGGTGGCCACCGTCTTCTACGCCATGAGCGTCGGCGCCCACGTCCTCTACGTCCGCAGCCGCAACCCGCGGGTCATCTTCGAGGCCATCCGCGACCACCGGACGACCTCGCTGGTGCTCGTGCCCCAGGTCATCGACCTCTTCTGGGCGGCGATCGAGCGCGAGGTCGGCGGCCGGGGCAGGCTGCGCTCTTCAATCGGCTGCGCCGGATCGCGCGGCGTCTCCCCTACCCGGCCCGCCGCCGGCTCTTCGCCGCAGGTCCACCGCCAGCTCGGCGGCTCGCTGAACCTGATCGTCTCCGCGGCCGCGTTCCTGCCGCCCTCGCTGCAGCAGGCCTGGGAGGACATCGGCGTCGTCGTCATGCAGGGCTACGGCGCCACCGAGTGCGGCGTCGCCTCGGCCACGAACCAGCGCGACCACGGCCTGGGCACGGTGGGGCGGACGATCCCGCCGGTCCAGGTCAAGCTCGCCGACGACGGCGAGATCCTGGTCGCGGGCCCGACGCTGTTCGCCGGCTACTGGCGCGACCCGGCGACCACGGCCGCGTCGTTCACGCGCGACGGCTGGTACCGGACGGGCGACATCGGCCGGCACGACGACAGCGGCCACCTGATCCTGATGGGCCGCAAGAAGGACATCATCGTCCTGCCCAACGGCCTCAACGTCTACCCCGAGGACATCGAGAACGCGCTGCGAACGGCCGGCATCCGCGACGCCGTCGTGGTCGAGACGCGCCCGGGCCGGATCGAGGCGGTGGTGCTGGCGCCCGGCGAGCCGGTCCTGCCGCAGCCGGGCGAGCGCGCCGACGCCACGCGCGCCCCCGAGATCGGCGACCCGGCCAGCGGTCCGGGCCGAGATAGACGCCGCGATCAAGGCCGCGAACCAGACGCTGGCCGTGCATCAGCGAGTGGTCGCGCTGGCGGCTGTGGCCCGACGCCGACTTCCCGCGGACCCACACGCTTCAAGGTGCAGCGCGACCGGGTCCGGGCCTGGGCGGTGATCGACGAGCCGCTGCCGGTGCGCGAAGAAGGCCACTCTCGGCGAGCAGGCGCGCTACCGGTAGGCAGCGGCGGCCGCGCGGCGGTAGCCGCGGTCGGAGCCGCCGCCCGTCGGATCAGCCGGGAGGCCAGGCCATGCGGCGGCCGCCGAGCAGATGGACGTGCAGGTGGTCGACGGTCTGGCCGCCGTTGCGGCCGACGTTGACGACGAGCCTGTAGCCGTCCTCGGCGATCCCTTCGCGCGTCGGCCAGCTCGGCCCCGACCGCGAAGATCTTGCCGATCAGATCGTGGTCCGCCTCGCCGATTTCGCGCGACCGAGGCGATGTGCTTGCGGGATAGGATCAGGATGTGGGTCGGCGCCTGGGGCGCGATGTCGCGGATGGCGACGACCGAGTCGTCGGCATAGACCTGGGCCGAGGGCAGCTCGCCCGCGATGATGCGGCAGAACAGGCAGTCGGACGACATGGCGCGCTCCCTGATGCTCTGAGGCGACGTTGGTGGCCACGTCGATCTTGCTACTTGCGGGCCGGCTCCGCCAGTGGCTCCTGGGCCATTCGGCCCGCCCGGGCCGGATGGCGCCGGATCGACCGCCAGCAGGCGCCCCACGACTCGATCCGGGGCGCGCCGGATCGATCGATTCGGCACGAACCAGGCCGATCGCGTTGCCGAGCGGACTCCCGTCGGGCGCCGCCGCGGCGACCAGGACGTGGCTCTCGGCGTGGCCCAGCCACCGCCCGTCGGGGAGTTGCCGCTCGAACAGGACGCGCAACTCCGCGCCGATCTGCCGCTCGGCGAACCTCGCCCGCGCCTCCGCCGCCAGCGCCAGCGCCTCGGCCGCTCGCCGCTTCTTCGTCCGGCCGTCCACCTGGCCGACCATGCGCGCCGCGGGCGTCCCCGGCCGGGCCGAGTATCGGAAGACGTGAACTCCGGCCAGGTCGAGGCTCCGCAGGAAGTCGAGCGTCCGCGCCCACGCCGCGTCGTCCTCGCCGGGGAATCCGACGATCACGTCGGCGTGGACGGCGGCTCCGGGCATCGCCTGACGGACCCGCGCCACCAGCGCCGCGTAGACCGCGGGTCGTAGCGGCGCCCCATCCGCCGCAGGATCGTGTCGTCGCCCGACTGCAGCGGGATGTGGAAGTGGGGCAGGCAGCGCCCGCCCGAGTCGGCCCAGACGTCGAGCAGCTCGTCGGTGACGTGCTGGGGCTCGATGGAGCTGAGCCGGATCCGCTCCACGGACGTCTCGGCCAGGATGCGCCGCACGAGGCCGGGCAGGCCGAGACCGCCGTCGCCGTACGTGCCCGCGTTGATGCCGGTCAGCACGACCTCGCGATGGCCGGCCGCAGCGCGCGCGTCGGACGTCGGCGAGAACGGCGTCCGCGGCAACGGACCGCTCCGGTCCGCGGGCCCGCGGGATGATGCAGTAGGTGCAGTGGAACGAGCAGCCGTCCTGGATCTTGACGAAGGCGCGCGTTCGATCGATCGTGGCTCCGACTCGAAGTCGTCCTCGACCGAGCCCTCGGCGGTGCCGCTCTCGAACGCACGTCCGCCTCCCGGGTCGGCCCGGTCGCCCCGGCCGAGCCACGAGGCCGGCAGCCCGCTCGACCCCGGCAGCGCCGGAAGCGACGCCCGCGGTAGCCGCAGGAGAGCTTCGACCTCGGCCAGCAGCCGGCCCTTCGATTCGTTGTCGAAGAGCCGCGCCGCGGGTCGGCGGCCGCCAGCGTCCCGGGTCGACCGCGACCGAACAGCCGGTGACCAGGACCTGCGCGTCGGGGCTGACCCGACGGGCCCGACGAACGACCTGACGGGACTTACGGTCCGCGATGGCGGTCACGGTGCAGGTGTTGACGACCACCAGATCGGCGGGCTCGTGGCCGTCGACCAGCTCCACGCCGCGGGCCGCAGCAGCCGCTCGACGGCATCCATCTCGGCCTGGTTGACCTTGCAGCCGAGGTTGGAGATCGCGGCGCGGCGAACCGGGCGGGCATGGGAGGCGTGCTCATGACGAGATCGTACGCCGGCTCGTGGCCGCGGCCCCGGTCACGACCATCGCCAGCCCCGCCGAACGTAGAATTGGGCCGAGGCGATCCTCGCCGACTGATCGAGGGGACGATGACGACCGGGCTGGAACAGGCCGCAGGCCGCTCCGCGCCGGCCGGACTCGCCGCCAGTCCCGGCGGTGGTCGTCCGGTGGCGGATGACTGAGGACACTGCTCGCGATCGCCGCCACTACCGCCGCTCCCCGGGTTCGCCCGCACCGAGCGCGCGCCTCGCCCACCTCCGCGATCCGTCGGCCCGCCCGCCCCGCCAAGAGACCGCACGCCGCGTGTCCCCGTCAGCCATCGCCCTCTCCAACCGCACCCCGTCCCGACCGTCTGAGTACTTCGTGGCCAAGGGCACGGAGCCGTCCCGCGGCCGATCCCTTCCACCCCGGAGTCGTGGCCGTCGTGTCCGAGAACCTCTTCGCGTCGGGGAAGGCGGGCTGCAGCAGGCCGGCCGTCCGAATCTCCAGCGACGGCGGCGCCACCTGGGGCGCGGCCATCTACCCCTGGGGCGGGCAATGCCAGGACATCCACGCCATCGTCGCCTGGGGCCCAGACTCGCGTCTGTGGGCCGGCGACGCCGTAGGCGTGGCCGGCGGCGTCGCGATGTCGGTGACCTACAGCGACGACTTGGGCAAGACTGGACAGACGGTCGTCGAGCACTTCACCCAGCCGTGGGTCGGCTGCTTCCCCACGATGACCGTGGACGACTGGCCCGGCAGCCCCAACTTCGGCACCGTCTACGTGGCCTACAACTGGCTGCCGAACAGCCTCGGGCCGGGGGTCGCGGTGATGGCTTCGCGCGACGGCTCCACCTGGGTCCACACGGAAGTGCCGCTCGCGACTCGCCAGGCTATCCGTACGCCTGGCGCATCGGCTATCGCATCCAGGCCGCCCCGGACGGCACCGCGTTCGTCTCGTTCTACCAGAGCGACCTCAAGTCCTGGGACCAGGCCAACATGCTCAGCGAGGGCGGCGCCTCGAACATCGGGCGCAGGGGCTTCGAGGCCGCGCTCATCCACTTCGACGGCACGACCCTCACGGCGGACACGCCGGCCTGGGCGACGACGTCGACCACTTCGCTCGCAGTGGCAGTCGGGCCTGGCCGTCGACGACGTCCGGGCAGGCCTGGCTGGCAGTCGAGACCGACGGCGGCATCAGCCTGGGCCGATCGGCGGGACCTGGCAGGAGTTTCCGTCCCCGGCAAGAACAGCTTCAAGCCGTCGCTCGCCATCAGCGGCCAGACCATCTTCGTCGGCTGGCACGCGGAGAATCCAACGGCCGCGTCTGGACCTACTACACCCTCAGCTACGACGACGGCAAGACCTTCCTGCCGCCCGCGCTGGTCACGGCAGCGCTGGTATCCGAACTCGGCGCCACAGATCAACGGCGTGGGCCTGCGCGAGAACGCCGACTTCCCGGACGGCATCGTCTACTACGCCTACGGCGACGCCAGGTCGGGCACCGCCGTCTACATGGCGCAGATTCGGCCCTGACGGGCCGGCCGCCACGACTGCCACGACCGGCGACCGACGCCGGCCTCGGCGACCCCGACGCGTCCTCCGGCCCCCCTCGGCCTGCCCCGGCCGGGGCCCGGGAATGAACGATTCGCGCCCCTGATCGGATCAATAGATCGGCGGTGAGGGGACTTCCTCGCTCGGCTCGATCGAGGGGACAATGGACGATCGTGGGCATCGGGCGAGACGACCGGGGAAGAAGCGGTCGGGCGCTGTCTGCTGTCGCGCCTGGACGGAGCCTACCGGCTGGCCACGTGCATCCTGCGCGACCCGGTCGCGGCCGAGGACGCCGTCCAGGAGGCGGCTCTCCGGGCCTGGTCGATGCGGCGCGGACTGCGCGATCCCGACCGGGCGGAGGCCTGGTTCGCCCGGATCGTCGTCAACACCTGCCGGGCCGAGCTGGCGAGACGTTCGCGCCGGCCCGCGCTGAGCGACGCGATCTCGTCGCCGGCGCGGACGACTCCCCCGAGCTTCGCGACGAGGTGGGCCGGGCCCTGGCCCGCCTCACCCCCGACGAGCAGATCGTGGTGGCGATGCGCTACGGGCGCGACCTGACGGTCCCGCAGATCGCGCCCCAGACCGGGATCCGCGAAGGAACGGTCAAGTCGCGGCTGCACAACGCGCAGGAGCATCTGCGGGCCGCGTTCGAGGCCGAACGACGAGCCGAGGAGGTCGGGCGATGAGCGACCCGGTCGGCGAGCGGCTGCGCTCGTACTACCAATCGATCCAGAGCGACGCGCCCGCGGGACTTGAGGCCCGGGTGGCCCGCGCTCTCGAGTCGGCGCCCGCGGCCTCGTCCGGCCTTCGCGCCGTGGCGGCCGGCCTTCGGCCTGGCCGCCGCCGGAGCGGCCGTGCTGATCGTGGCGCTGGTCGTCCGCGGTCTCGGCCCGGCGCCGATGCCGTCGCAGTCGGCCGTGACCGGCCCGTCGGCATCGCCGTCGGCGACGTCACCGACAGCCCCATCGGCCTCGCCGAGCGCCGCCGCGAGTTCGTCGCCCACGTGTGCCGACGACCTCACCGTCGCCGTCGCCCTCGGCGACACCGACGGCAACGCCGCGCCGTACGGCCTCGCCGTCGCCGACGCCCGCTCCGAGCCGTCGGCCGCGGAGTTCAATCTCACCGGCTCCATGACCGTCGGTCGCATCGGGCCGACCGTCAACGCTCTCAAGACGGCCACGGTGCTGGTCACCGGCGGCATGACGGTCCCAGGCAACGGCGCGTCGGCGTGAAGCAGCTCACGGCCTCGGCCGAGCTGTACGACCCGGCAGACCGGCAAGTTCACGCCCACCGGGTTCGATGGCCGACGCCCGCGTGGGCCATACGGCCACGCTCCTCCGCGACGGCCGAGTCCTCGTCGTCGGCGGAGCCGACCTCTCGGACGGCTACGACAACCTGGCCACGGCCGAGCTATACGACCCGGCGACCGGCAGGTTCACGCGGACCGGGTCGATGGCCCTGGGCCGGGCCGACCACACCGCCACCCTGCTCGAGGACGGACGGGTTCTGATCGCCGGCGGCTACGAACTCGATCGGCCGCTCGCGTCGGCCGAGATCTACGACCCGGCGACGGGCAAGTTCACGCCGACCGGGTCGATGACCATCGCCGGCAGAACCAGACCGCCACCCTGCTCCCCGACGGCGGAGTGCTGATCGCGGCGGGCGGCAACTGGCCTCGTCGGCCGTTCGGCACGTTCTGCTTCGGCGGAGCTGTACGACCCGGCCACCGGGACGTTCCACGCGACCGGCTCCATGACCGCGCCGCGCGAGTGCCACACGGCAACCGCGCTCGCGGACGGCCGGGTTCTGATCACCGGCGGGGTCGGACCGACCAGGCCACGGCCCTCGCCTCGGCGGAGTTCTACGATCCCGGCGCCGGCCACTTCAGCGCTACGGGGCTCGATGAAGACCGGCTCGCAAGGGCCAGACCGCCACGCTGCTGATATACGGCCAGGTCTGATCGTGGCCGGCGCGCCAGGCGCACGCGTCGCCGGAGGTGTACTGGCCGGACACCGGAAACTTCGGCTACTGGCAGGGACCACTGCTCGGGTCCACGGCCGCCGCCGCCACGATGCTGCCGACACGGCGTCCTCTTCACCGGCGATCCGCCGGAGCTGTATTGCTCCGTGGCCCGCCTCGGCCGGCTCCTGCCGCTGAAGCGGCGCAGTTTCGGGAGGTCGCTCGCGACCGGTTCAGCGCGCTAGGCCCGACGGCCTCCAGGGCGACCCAGTCCTCCTCGACCCAGCGGCGCTCGAGGCGCAGGCCGGCGGCCTCGAAGGCGGCCCGGACGTCGGCCTCACGGTCGCGGAATATGCCCGCGGCCAGGATCCGCCCGTTCGGCGCAAGCTCGTCCCGAAGGGCCTCCGCGAGCCCGACCAGGAGCGAGGCGATCAGGTTGGCGAGAACGAGGTCGAACGGCCCCTCACCCGACGGAACACTGCCGCGCCGAACGCGCAGCCGCCGGACCTGACCGTTGAGCCGGGCATTCGCGGAGGTGGCCTCGACGGCGATCGGGTCGGTGTCGACGCCCAGCAGCTCGCCGGCGCCGAGCTTGCCGGCGGCGATCGCCAGGATGCCCGACCCGCAGCCGACGTCGATGACGCGGGCGGCACCACCGCGGGCCGAACCGCGTGCCAGCAGCCCTTCGTCGGCGAGCGTCTCGAGCGCGGCAAGGCAGAGCCGCGTGGTCGGGTGGAGGCCGGTCCCGAAGGCCATGCCAGGATCGAGCGACAGGACCACGTCGCCGGGCCGCTTGCGGTGGGGCCGCCACGTCGGCCGGATGACGATCCGCCGGCCGATCCGGAGCACCGGAAAGTAACTCTTCCACGCCTCGGCCCAGTCGGCCTCGCGAACCAGGCGCGTCCGGAGCTCGCCGATCGGCCGCAGCCCGAAGGCCTGCAGGTGACCCAGCGCGGTCGCCGCCCCGGCGATCGCGGACTCGACCGCCGCCCGATCGAGGCCCGGCAGGTAAGCGCGGACCATCGCCGGGCGGGTCGGGTCGACGACCGCTCCGAGGCCCTCGTTCGTCAGCGCGAAGCCCGGCTCGACGCTGGTACCACCGGGCGCGTAGCGGGTCAGGATCTCGCTGACCGCCTCGACGGCTTCCACGTCGGCGGCCACCGACAGCTCCAGCCAGACCCCGGGCCCGAGGGCTCCGAGATCCGCCGGCCCGCCCGAATCGGGCGGCCCCGAGGTCCCCTGCCCGTCCGCTTCCGCCGCCCTAACCGATCGCATCCTTCATCCGGTCCAGGATCCCGGCCGCCAGCACCGGTTCGCCCGACTCCGCCGCGAGTTCCTCCAGCAGCTGACGCTGGCGCTTCGACAGCTTCGTCGGCACGTTCACCCGGATCATGACGTGGAGATCGCCTCGTGAGCCCGGGCGGCGCAGGTGCGGGACGCCTCGGCCCCGCAGCCGGATCTCCGTGCCCGGCTGCGTCCCGGGCCGAACCTCGAGTTCCTCGTCGCCCTCGATTGTCGGGATACGGGTCCGCGTTCCCAGCGCGGCCTGCGCTATCGACAGCCCGAGTTCGAAGTAGATCTCGGTGCCGTCCCGCCGCAGATGCGGATGCGGGGTGACGTGAACGGCCACGTACAGGTTGCCCGGCGTGCCCCCGCGTGGTCCGACCTCGCCCTCGCCGGAGAGCCTGATCTGGTGGCCCTCGTCGATGCCGGCCGGGATGGTGACACGGATCTTCTTGTGGCGCTGGGCCCGGCCGTCGCCCCGGCAGGCCTGACAGGGCACGTCCACGACACGGCCCTCGCCGTTGCAACGGTTGCAGGCAGTGACGTTCACCATCTGGCCGAGCATCGTCTGGCGGACGCTGCGAACCTCGCCGCGGCCGCCGCAGGTGGCGCAGGTCACCGGCGTGCTGCCGGGCGCCGCTCCGCTGCCGCCGCAGGTCAGGCACCGGTCGAGCAGGTCGAAGTCGATCTCCTTCTCGATGCCGCGGACCGCCTCGTCGAAGGTTATGCGCAGGTCGTAGCGCAGGTCCGAGCCGGCCTGTTGACGGCCCCGCCGGGATCCCGCCGCGGCGCCGCCCATGCCGGCGAAGAAGGCGTCGAAGAGATCTCCGAAGCCACCGAAGCCCTCGCCGAAGGGCGAGCCGGCAGCGCCGCCCATGTCGCCCAGTCCCGCCGGGCCGACCATGTCGTAGATCTGGCGCCGCTTGGGGTCGGACAGGACCTGGTAGGCCTCGTTTATCTCCTTGAACTTGTCGGCGGCGTCGGCGTCCGTGTTCACGTCCGGATGCCATTGCTGGGCGAGCTTCCGGAAGGCGCGCTTGATGTCGGCTTCGGAGGCGGTGCGCTCGACGCCGAGGATCTCGTAGTAGCTTCGTTGGGTTGCCATCTGATTGAGAAGGATACGAGACGGACGGCCGCCGCGAGGCTGGCGCATCCAGTGCGTCCCGCGCCGGCCCGGCGCCGACCACCCGGGAGGCCTGCCCGAAGCCCGCGGGAGGCCATGTTCCGGTACGCCTCAGCCGCCGCGAGTCGGGCCCGGCCGGCTACACCTTCAGCCGCCGGTCCAGCCGCCGAGTCGTGATCGAGAGCCCAACGGCACCCATGGCCAGCAGGTAGGCGACGTCGATCGCGACGGTGCCGTCGAGTGGTCCGATCATCAGGGCTCGAAGCATGTGGACGCCCCGGTACAGAGGCGTGAGCTGGACGAAGACCTTGAGCGCGGCCGGGTAGGCGTCGATCGGATAGAAGGTGCCTGAGAACAAGAACATCGGCAGGATCATCAGCTGTACGAAGTCGAAGTCCGACCACTTGCGCAGGAAGGTCGTGATCGCCATCGTGGCGCCGGCGAAAGCGAAGCCGATGATCATCGCCAGCGGGAAGGCGAGGATTCCCACGGGCGAGCTGACCAGTCGAATGCCGAGAAGCATCATGGCGGCCACCAGGGCCATGAACCCTGTGGCGTGGAGGCTTCCGCGCAACATCGCCCAGATGATCTCGCCGCGAACCACGTCGCCCATCGACATCGGCGTGGCCACGATCGCCTCGTATGTCTTGCTGTACTTGAGCTTGCGGAAGAAGTTGTTGGTGCCCTCGAAGACGGCCCCGTTCATGGCGGTCGTCGCCAGGATCCCCGGGGCTACGAACACCACGTAGGGAACGCTCGAGCCATTCCCGAGGGGGATGTTTCCAACCAGCGCCCCCACGCCCAGCCCCATGGCGAAGATGTAGAAGAGAGGCTCCACTATGCCGGACAGCACGACGCCGAAGGCCCGGCGGTAGACCAGCAGGTTTCGTTCGACCAGCCGGAGCGGCCGCGCGTACTCGGTCGCCGGCGGGATGCGCAGGGTCAGCATCTAGTACTCCAGCCGGCGCCGGAAGGTGCCGCGGGCGAAGGCGATGCCGACGCCCACAAACGCGCACAGGACGCCCAGGTGGACGATCAGGCCGACCGGATCGACCTGACCCGTTGCCAGCGACCGTGCCGCCGCCACCCCGTGGTACAGCGGCGTAACCCAGGCCAGCGGCTGCAGGAAGACTGGCAGCTGTTCCACCGGGAAGTACGTTCCCGAGAAGAGGAAGAGGGGCGTGACGCCGAAGCGAAAAAAGAGCGTGAAGCCACCGTCGCCCGTTTGAGTGGCCGCGAAGGCGATCATGGGCGCCGCGAATGCCAGAGCCGTCAGGACGGCCACCGGAACCGCGAGCACGATCCAGGGCGAGGCCGCGGCGCCGAGAGCGACGATCACGGCGAGGAAGAGGGCTGAGAGCAGGGCGGCCCGGAACGAGATCCAGAGCAACTCGCCGAACAGGAGATCCTGGACGCCGATCGGCGTGTTCATAGCGGCTACGTATTGCTTGTCCCACTGGATCTTGCCCATGACCGGCCAGGCCGCTCCGCCCGAGCCGATGAGCATGGCCTGGGCCATCATCAGGGCGGGGGCGATGAAGTCCATGTAGGGGAGGCCGCCCAGGGAGCCGCTGCCCCTCGCGTTCACGTACAGCCCCAGGCCGACCCCCAGAGAAACGAGCGTCAGCATCGGCTGCGCGAGGCCGGAGATCAGGTAGCTGTACCAGCCGCGGCGGAAGAGCAGCAGGTTGTACTCGAGAACGCGGAGCGAGCCCGGCGCGGTCGGACGCGACCGCCGGGCCGGGTCGACGCCGGCCGTCGAAGCAGCGGCCGCCATTACTCGACGAGGCTCCGGCCGGTCAGGCGCAGGAACACGTCCTCGAGCGAGCTCCGCCGCACCAGTACGTTCGACGGGCGCAGGCCGCGTTCGTATGCGGCCGCGGCGGCTGCCTCACCGTCCGCGGTGTAGACGAGGAGGCGGTCCGGCAGCTGCTCGATTCGATCGGCCAGGCCGTCCAGTCTGCCCCCGACGTGGATCGAATTGTCGGTTTCGCCTTCGGCCCGGCGAAAACGGAGCTCCAGAACCTCGCGCGTGACGAATTGCTCGATCAGCTGCCGGGGCGAGCCCTCGGCAACGATGTGGGCCCGATCCATCACGACGAGCCGGTCGCAGAGTTGCTCCGCCTCGTCCATGTAGTGCGTCGTGAGGCACAGGGTCACGCCGCGCTGCTTCAACCGGTAGAGCCGGTCCCATACGAGGTGCCTGGCCTGCGGATCGAGGCCGGTCGTCGGCTCATCGAGCAGCAGAAGGGCGGGCTCGTTGATGAGCGCCCGGGCAATCACCAGGCGACGCTTCATCCCGCCGGACAGCGGCTCGACCCTGTCGTCGGCCCGACCCGCCAGCTGCACGAAGTCCAGCAACTCGACGGCCCGGCGCCGCGCCTCGGCCCACGACAGGTTGAAGTAGCGGCCGTAGATCAGCAGGTTCTCGAGAACGCTCAGTTCGGTGTCGAGCATGTCCGCCTGCGGGACCACTCCCAACCTGGCCCGGATCCGCGCTCCGTGCTGTCTCGGGTCCATACCGAAGACCGTCAGCAGGCCGGTCGTGACGGGCGACACCGTGCTGATCATTCGCATGGTGGATGTCTTGCCGGCGCCGTTCGGGCCCAGGAAACCGAAGGACTCGCCCGGAGCGACGTCGAAGTCGATGCCGTCGACCGCGGTGAACGACCCGAACCGCTTGGTCAGGGCGCGGGCCCACACGTGAGAAGACGTGGTCGAGCTTTGTGGCATTCACGGATGGTAACGCCCGCCTGAGCCCGGCCGGGCTCGGGCGACGCATGCCGGCCGGCGGCCGAGGCACCGGCGGCCGTGGGACCGGCGGCCGTGGGACCGGCGGAAGAACGATCCTCCGCGGGTCCTGGGACGTTCTGGGAGTGGCCCGCGAGCGACCCGCCGCGCTTATGATCCGTCGGTACGAGGAAGGTGAGGCGTGGACGAGTTCTGGATCTGCCAAAACTGCCGCTCGCTGAACCGCGTCGGTTCCAGCAAGTGCTACAGCTGCCGGGCCAAGTACGGCAGCCGACCGCCCGAGGTCAGCCCACCCACCAGGAGCGCAGCGGCCGCGACTCCGGCGCCGCGTAGCCCCGTGGCCGACTTCGCCGCGGCTCCCGCCCAGGCCTCCCATCACACTCGCCTCGCGGCGCTGGCGCCGGCCGCCCGGCCGGCCGGCCAGGCCGCCGCGGCGCCCAGAGCACGATCCCGCTTCTCCAACCCGGCCTCCGCCGTCAGACAGCGCATCGCCTGGTCCCTGAGCATGCGCAAATCGGTCGAAGTCGCCCCTCTCGGGTACCTGAGCGTGGCCCTGCTCGTCCTCGGACTCGCGATCGGCGCCCTGCTGCTGCTGACCGTGCTGCCCGCCGCGAGCAACCTGCTCCAGCACGCCGATGTTGGAGTCGCCTGGGCTCAGCTTTCGACAGGCCAGCAGGGTTTGACGGAGTCCCTGGGTATCGCGCTCCTGGCCGTCGGCGTGCTCGGCTGGGCCTCTTTCTCAGTCTTCGTGGGCCTGACGACCCGCAACGCGACCGGGCTCGGCGCCGACGAGCCGCTCCTGCAGCCGTACGCCGCCGGAACCTGCTGGACCCGCGTGCTGTGGACCCAAGCACGAGTCGCCGTGGGGTTCATGGTCCCGGCCGCCCTGGTCTGGCAGGGCTATGTCGTACCGGGGATGCTGGCCGGGCTCGTCGTCGTCGTGATCATCCACCGCCGCGTCGACGACCTGTCCTCGTGGCTGAATCGGCCGGCCCGGCACCTGTTCGATCTGTACGTCAAGCTCGGCACGGACGGTGAAGTCTCGTCGCGATTGGCTTCGCTCTGGTCCGCCTGCTTCCGAGTCGCCAACGTGATGGCGATCCTGGTCTGCTCGGTTCCCGCGATTGCCCTGGCGGTCCTGGGAGCCGAAGTGATCGCCGGGCGGACCGACTTCCTCACCTGGCAGTCGAGCGGCCTCGGCCCCGGGCAGGTGGCGGTGGCACTGCTGGTGGTCAACCTGACCGGCTGGACGGCCGTCTCGACCGCCCTGCTCGTGCCGATCACCATCGGCCTCGTGCGACGGCAGCACGTACGGAAGACGCTCGTCCGCATCGGCCGGGCAAGATCGTGGGTGGCCCGGCCCGGTCAGGGCGGAAACGCCCTGAGTCCTCAAGCCGAATCGGCCCGCTATGACGAGTTCGATGAGAACCGGATGGTCGAGCGGCTGCCCAGACTCCCGGGTGAGCAAGCGGCGGACGCGGGACCCGTGAATCCCGGATTCGGCCGGCCCGCGCGCGTAGAACCGCTGATCGGCGGCGCCGCGCGCGGCGGCCCCGGATTCGCCGGCCGCGGGTGGGGCGGCCGGGGCCTGGACGACGAGCTGATCGGGGCCGCTCACGCCGGCGGCCCCGGCAACGAAGACCCGGATCAGGCCTCCTTGTACTCGCCCTCGACGACCTCCTCGGCCCCGCCGTCGGAGGAGCCGCCCGCCGGCCCGGACTGATCTCCCTCGTCGGGACCCGGACCGCCGCCGACGGGCCCGGCCGGCCCGGCGGCTTGATAGGCCGCGGTGCTGACCTTCTGGAGCTGCGCGACGAGCGCCTCGAAGGTCGACTTGACCTGGGTCATGTCGCTGCCCTTGAGCGCCGTCCGCACGGCCTCGATGCGCTGCTCCGTCTCGGCCCGGTCCTCGGCCGAGACCTTGTCACCCAGGTCTCGAAGGGTGCGCTCACCCTGGTAGGCGAGGGCGTCGGCCTGGTTGCGGGTCTCGACCTCCTCCTTGCGCTTCCGGTCCTCGTCGGCATGGGCCGCGGCTTCGCCGACCATGCGGTCCACGTCCGTCTTGGAGAGCATCGAGCTGGCCGTGATCCGCACCTGCTGCTCCCGGCTCGTGGCGCGGTCCTTGGCTTTGACGTCGAGGATGCCGTTGGCGTCGATGTCGAAGGTGACCTCGATCTGCGGCACGCCGCGAGGCGCCGTCGGGATACCGTCGAGAATGAACTTGCCCAGGGTCTTGTTGTCGCTGGCGAAGTCGCGCTCGCCCTGGAGGACGTGGACCTCGACCTGGGTCTGGTTGTCGGATGCGGTCGAGAAGACCTGGCTCTTGCTGGTCGGAATCGTCGTGTTGCGATCGATCAGCCGGGTCATCACGCCGCCCATGGTCTCGATGCCGAGCGAGAGCGGAGTCACGTCCAGGAGCAGGACATCCTTGACCTCGCCGGCCAGGACGCCGGCCTGGATGGCAGCACCGACGGCAACGACCTCGTCCGGGTTCACGCCCCGGTGAGGCTCCTTCCCGCCGAACATCTGCTTGACGGCCTCGGTCACGGCCGGCATGCGGGTCTGGCCGCCGACGAGGACGACTTCGTCTATCTCGGCCGGCTTGAGCCCGGCGTCCCTGAGCGCCTGCGAGACCGGGCCGCGCGTCTTGTCGATCAGGTCGGCCGTCAGGTCTTCCAGCTTGGCGCGTGACAGGCTGACGACCAGGTGCTTTGGCCCGGTGGCGTCGGCCGTGATGTAGGGCAGGTTGATCTCGGTCGTCGAGGTGGTCGATAGCTCGATCTTCGCTTTCTCGGCCGCTTCCTTGAGCCTCTGGAGGGCCTGGGCGTCGCTGCGCAGGTCGATGCCCTGGTCCCGCTTGAACTCGGCCAGCAACCACTCGATGACGCGCTGGTCGAAGTCGTCGCCGCCCAGGTGGGTGTCGCCGTTGGTCGCTTTGACCTCGAAGACGCCCTCGCCCAGCTCGAGGATCGAGATGTCGAAGGTGCCTCCGCCGAGGTCGTAGACGGCGATCTTCTCGTCGTGCTTCTTGTCAAGGCCGTAGGCCAGGGCCGAGGCCGTCGGTTCGTTGATGATCCGCTTGACGTCCAGGCCGGCGATGCGGCCGGCGTCCTTGGTGGCCTGGCGCTGCGTGTCGTCGAAGTAGGCCGGTACCGTGATGACCGCCTCGGTCACCTTCTCGCCCAGGTAGGCCTCGGCGTCCGCCTTGAGCTTCTGCAGGATCATCGCGCTGATCTCGGGCGGCGTGTACGTCTTGCCGTCGGCCAGGACGACCTTGACCCCGTCGCTGTGGCCGTCGCGCTCGACCTTGTACGGGACCAGGCCGAGCGAGTGCGCCACCTCCGGGTCGTCGAAGCGGCGGCCCATGAAACGCTTGATCGAGTAGACGGTGTTGCCCGGGTTGGTGACGGCCTGGCGCTTGGCCAGCTGTCCGACGAGCCGATCGCCCGCCTTGGTGAAGGCGACGACCGAGGGGACGGTCCGACCTCCCTCCGCGGACGGGATGACGGTCGGCTCTCCGCCTTCCATCACCGCAACGACGGAGTTCGTCGTGCCCAGGTCGATACCGATGATCTTGCCCATCTGGTCAGTGCTCCTCGATTGTTCGGTGCTCGTCAGTTGGTTTGTGAAGTTGTGTTGCCGTCCGCGCCGCCGCCGCCGGCCACCGCGACCAGGGCCGGCCGGAGGACCCTGTCGCGGACCCTGTAGCCCCGCTGGACTTCGGCCACGATCTCGCCGTCCGGCCGGCCGGTGGCCGGGACGCTGGCGATGGCTTCGTGCTCGCGGGGGTCGAAGGTCCGGCCGACCGCCTCGATGGTCGTAACGCCCTCGCTTTCCAGGAGGGCCCTGAGCTTGCGGTCGAGCAGGATGATCCCCTCGATCCAGCCGACGCCCTTGAAGTCGGGCGGCATCGTCTCCAGGGCCCGATCGAAGTCGTCGGCAATCGCGAGCAGCTTGCGGAGCAGCAGCTCGCTGGCGAGCCCCAGGTCGCGCTCGCGGTCCTCGGAGGTTCGTCGTTTGAAGTTCGCGAAATCGGCCGCCGTGCGCTGGAGCGAGGCGAGATGTTCGGCCGCGAGAGCCTTGGCCGCCTCGAGCTGAGCGCCCAGCTCCTCGACGGTAGGCTCGGCCGGCGGTGTTCCCGCGAGCTCGCTCCCGGCCGGCGTGCCGGGCCAGTCGCCGGCGGCGCCGCGATGATGGGTTCGCGGGTGGGTGGGTCGATCAGGCATACAGATGCTCCACCAGTTCGTTCATGAGCCCCGAGACGAACTCGACCGAGGCAATCGCTTGCGAGTAGGGCATGCGCGTGGGGCCGAGAACGCCGACCACCCCGATGGCGTGGCCGATCCGGCCGTACGGCGCCAGGACGAGCGAGACCTCCTGCATCTCCAGGGGCCTGTTCTCGTGTCCGATGAAGATCTGGATGCTGCCGGCCCTGGCCACGCTCTCGACGAGAGAGCCCAGGTAGGCCCGGTTCTCCAGCGCCGCGAACACGGCCCGGACCTTGTCGCTGCGGTCGAACTCCGGGGCGGCCATCACGTTGAGCAGCCCGTCGCTGAAGAGGTCGTCGATCAAGGCCGCGTCGAACTCGCGCATCGTCCGCACCAGGCAGTCGCCGATGCGGCAGACCAGGTCCACGTCGTCGTCGGGCGGCGCGCCGCGCGGAAGATCGGCCAGGGCCGCTTCGATCTCTTCGGCCGTGCGGTCGATCGCAAGCACGTTGAGCAGCCCGGCCACGCGGTCGAGGCGATCCTGATCGGTGGTCTCCGGCAGCGTCTGGAGAGTCTGCTTCATCGTGCCCTCGCGGAAGAGGACGACGAGCAGAGCCAGGCGGTCCTGCACCGCCACGAGATCCACGCGCCGGACGCGCACGGCCAGGGGCTTGGCGGTGGTGGCCAGGCCGGCGGTGCCCGTGTTCGCGGCCAGCGTGGTCGCGGCCAGCCGGAACCAGTGCTCGCTGGCGAACTCCACCTGCCCGAACTGGTGGCGGATCATGCGCTGTTCGACCGGCGGCAGAGACCACTCGTCGGCCAGGACCTGGACGTAATAGCGGTAGCCGGCGTCCGTGGGCACCCTGCCGGCCGACGTGTGGGGATGCGTCAGCAGGCCCAGCGCCTCGAGGTCGGAAAGGATGCCGCGGACCGTGGCACTGCTCACGCCGAGCGGGTAGTGCTCTACCAGCGAGCCCGAGCTGACGGGCGTCGCCGAGGTCACGTATTCGTCGATGACGGCCCGCAGGATCGCGTCGGAACGAGGGTCCAGCGAGCCGATGGTGCGGCGTGGTCGTCGCGCCATGTCTGACTCCACTTACCCACCGGGGGACGGCCGCGGCTGTGAACGGCTCCGGCGCGGTCCCCGCCTCAGGGCATCGAGGGCCGCGGCCGGCCGCCGATCCCCTGTTCGGCCTGGCTCCGGCGGGCGGTTAGCACTCTCTATGGTCGAGTGCTAACCGACTTCCCGGCGATGTTAGCAGTCTCACCGGGAGAGTGTCAACGACGTTCGCCGACTCCACGCCGTGGGTGCGGGCTCAGTGCGGACATGGCGCCGCCTGGCGCCTGCACCCACGACGAGCTATGACGTCAGTTGTGAGCCACGCTGCCGGAAGTCACGCTGCGGCGCGCGAGCGCGTCGACCGACACGGCGGCCAGAAGCACGAGGGCCGTGGCGATGTACTGGTACTGGACCGGCAGGCCGAGGAGGTAGAGGCCGTTGTAGATGGCCCCGATCGCCACCCCGCCGATCAAGCCGTGGATCGCGCGGCCGCGACCGCCCATGAGGCTCGTGCCTCCGATGACCGCGGCGGCAACGGCGAACAGAACTTCCTGCCCGCCGTTGAAGTTGGTGGTGATGCCGTTCTGGAAGGAGACGGCGACGACGCCGCCCAGCCCTGCCAGGGTGGCCGAGATCACGAAGGCCCACGTGCGGATCGAGGTCACGCCCACGCCGGCGCGGCGGGCGGCTTCCGGGTTGCCGCCGACCGCGTACATGTGGCGGCCGAACTGCGTCCGTTCGAGCATGAGGGTCGCGCCCCCGACGACGCCCAGGACGAGCGGCACCACCCACGGTACGCCGATGACCGGCAGCGTCCCCAGGCTGCGGTTGACGCTGCAGATGAGAACGACCAGTATGCCGGCCACGGCCAGGAACGCGATCTTCGCGTACGTGAGACCCACGGGCGGGGCAACCAGGCCGCTACGACGCCTGCTCGTGTCTCTCATCCACATCGACCCTCCGATCAGGACGACGATCACGGCCAGGCCGAGCCAGGCGAGCCACGGATCCAGGTAGTAGTAGATGATGCCGTAGATCGAGCGCTGGTCGCCCGGGCTCGACGGCGAGACCGACAGGCCGCCGGCCTGGCCCAGGATGATGATCATCACGCCGAACCAGCCCATCTGGCCGGCCAGGGTGACGACGAACGAGGGGAGCCGAAGGCGCGTGATGATCAACCCCTGAAGGGCCCCGATCGCCGCGCACACGAGCAGGGCGGCCGCGATGGCCCCCAGCCACGGCCAGTTGTGTAGATAGTCCGACGGGGCAGCCTGTGGCTGGACCAGGAGGCCGGCCACTATCCCGCCGATCGCGGCGACGTAGCCGATCGAGAGGTCGATCTCTCCGAGCAGGAGAACGAAGATCTCGCCGACTGCCAGGATGATGAAGACCGCGCTCTCGTCGAAGAGGGGGACCAGGTTCCTGGGCGTGAGATAGACGTTGGTCGGGCTCAAGATCTCGAATACGATCGCGACCAGAACGAGGGCGACGACCACCGGCAGCACGCCGGCGTCGCCGCTCTTGACTCGTGTGAACCAGGCGCGGAAATACTGGCCCAGCGACTGGGCCATGAGTTCCGGCGGAATGACCTCGACCGCGGCCGCGGTCAGGTCGGGAGCCGCTTCGGCCTGTGCGGCCAGTTCCTCGATCCTCCCGTGTTCGGGTTCGCCTCCGACGCCGGCCATCGATCAGTTCCTCCCTGTGGTGGAGGCGGATGAGGCCACTTCGCGGCTCGAGCCGCCCGTGGTCATGTAGTCGACCGCGCTCTGGCGGTCGAAAGCGGACGCGCGATCCTGGGCGACCATGCGGCCCAGGTGCAGGATCGCGATCCGGTCGGCGACCTCGAAGACATCGTTGAGGTTGTGGGAGATGACCATGACGGCGAGGCCGTGGTCCTTGAGCCGCATCACCAGGTCGAGCACCATCCTGGTCTGCGCCACGCCGAGAGCCGCCGTCGGCTCGTCGAGCATCACCAGCTTGGAGTTCCACATCACGGCCTTGGCCACGGCCACGGCCTGGCGCTGGCCGCCGGAGAGCGTGGCGACGGGCTGGCGAATCGACCTGACGGTGGTCACGTGCAGGCCGGCCAGCGTCTCGGCCGCGGCCCGCTCCATGTCGTCCTCGTTCAGGAAGAACCGGGTCATCCGCTCGCGGCCCAGGAACATGTTCTGGACGATGTCCAGGTTGTCGGCCAGGGCCAGATCCTGGTAGACCGTCTCGATCCCGAGCGCGGCCGCGTCCTTCGGGCTGTGGATGTGGACCTGCCGCCCCTCCCAGAACATCTCGCCCTGGTCCGGCTGGTGAATGCCGGCGATCGTCTTGGTCAGAACCGACTTGCCGGCGCCGTTGTCTCCGCAGAGCGCCGTCACGGCACCGGCCGGGAGATCAAGGTCGACCCCGAACAGCGCCTGCACGGCGCCGAAGTGCTTGCTGATGCCGCGCAGCTTGAGCAGGGGCTCCGCGCCTGCCGCTTCGTTCGCGAGTGCCTGCCCACCAGGGGCCGGAAGACCCCCGGCGGGTTCGTCCATTCGAGTCAATGACATCGCTTTGACTCCCATCTGCGCTCGCGCAGCGGCCTCAGGTTCTCCCCTTGCGGTCCGCGGTTCGCCTGTTGGTCCGCGCGCCCTTTCCTGCCAGTGCGATATCGGCCGGTCCCGCTACCGGGCTTCGCGCGCGTGGTCATGATAATGCCGTGTCGCATCCGCACGAGCGGATGCGACACGGCTGATCGCGAGAACTGCTAGCGCCGTCGCGCTATAGCTGTCGCGTCGTTACTTCAAGGTTGTGATCGGCTAGCTGATGCCGGCCGCCGTGCAGACGGCCTGGGTGACTGCGTTGCAGAGGTCCGTCACGCTGACGAACTGGTCCTTGATGACCGTCGACTCCATGTTCGTGGCATCGACCCAGTAGGGGGTCAGAAGAACCGCGGGCTCGGTGATGGCGGTGTTGGCCGGGTCAGTGGTGGTGCCGTTCACGAGGGCGGTGGGCGGCGTCTGGCCGGCGCGCAGGTAGGTCGCGAGCGCGACCGCTGCCTGGGCCTCGAGGTAGATCGGCTTGTAGACCGAACCACACTGATAGCCCTGAAGGATGTTCTCCATGCCAGCGAGCGTGGCGTCCTGGCCGGTCGTCGGGATAGTCTTGGGCTTGACGCCGGCGCCCTTGAGGACGGTGATCACGGAGCCGGCGAGGCCGTCATTGGCCTCGACGGTGGCGTTGATCTTGGGGTTGGCCGTGAAGGCCGTCTGGAAGACGGTCTGGCCCTTGGTGTTGTCCCATCCGGGGGCGATCTGGTCGCCGACGAGCGTGTAGCCGGCGCTGGCGCCGGTCCCGGTCGTACCGTTGGCGATCTGGGCGGTGTTCGTCAGGGCAGTGCCCCAGAGGACGTTGTTGTAGCCAGCGGCGAACGAGATGGCGTTCGGATCAGTGTCCTTGCCGCCGTCGAGCTCGAAGACCTGGGGGCTGGTGACTCCCCAGGCCGTGACGCACTTCTCGAAGCCAGTGCCGATGAGCTTGCCCACCTGGACGTTGTCGAAGCTGACGTAGTAGGTGGTCGTGCCCTGGAAGGTGGCTCGGTCGTAGCTGATGTACGGGATGCCGGCGGCGGCTGCCGCGGTCTGGATCGCGAGGCCGGTCGGTCCGTCAAGCGGGTCCACGAGAAGGACCTTGGCGCCGGCGGCGATGTCGGCCTGGGCGATCGACACTTCCGTGGCCGTCGTGCCCGAGGCGTTGTCGATCTTGAACTGGCTGCTGGTGTAGCCGGCAGTCGTGAACGCCTTGGTCAGGTAGGGCAGGTCGTAGCTGGTGTACCGGGCCGACGTGGTGACGTCGGGCAGGATCACGCCGACCAGGCCGCTACCGGCCGAGGTGACGCTGGTCAGCTGGGACATCGCGCTGAAGCTGGAGTCAAACGAGCTGACGCTGAGCCCGGCCGAGCTCGGGGCTACGGTCGGAGTGGCCGGAGCCACGGTCGGCGTGGCCGGAGCCATGGTCGGCGTGGCCGGGGCCATGGTCGGCGAGGGGGTGGCCGAAGACGAGCAACCCACCACGATCGCGGCCACCGCGAACATGGACGTGACGAGCTTCCTGGTGTACAACGCTGAACTCCTCCTTACGAAATGACAGTCCGGGTGAATACCTATGTAGCACGCGTGTGCACGCTGCGTCAAGGACCGACGGACTCCGCCGACTATGGATCAACGGCATACGTTTGCAGAAACCCGGACAGGCGACGCCAGACAAGGGACCGGCGAGCATGGGTCCGGCTTCGGCCAGCGTGGGCGGGGTGTTCAACACCCCTGGCACTCGACCGGTCGGACGGCCACCACTGCCCCAGATACGGCGCGGCCTTCATTCGGCCGCGCTCACCTGGACATCGCACAGGCACAACTGGGTCGGTAGCCCCTGGAAGAACTGCTTGCCTTCACCTCCTTAGCCGGGACAAGGTCAACCTCAGAGGCGAGGGATCCTTGCACTCCCGGAACCCGATCGCGACCGGATCGCTCGGCAACTAAAGACTTTAGCCGAAGGGGCCAAAGCGTGTCGGGCGCCCGGAATCGGCGCATACGAACCGCTGGCGATCCACTCCGCGGCCACATGCCGCGCCCGTGTGAGGGCCGGTTCGGAGCAACGAGCGAAATGCGGAAACCGGACTCGCCGTCAACCCTGCCGGTCTCCGACCGCGGGATCTCCGACTCGTGTCGCATAGCTATCGTGAAGAACTCCTCGTTGGGCACCGAGGTCCCGATAGCCGCATTGTACCGATCACCTGCAACCCCGCATCCAGAAGGTCCCACCAGCCGACACGACGATTGCGCCGGCAACCGGGGCCGCGACCGGACGGAGCGTGGCCCGATCGCGGCCCGATCCTGGAAGCGGACGGACGCGGACCGCGACCGGCGGGTCCGGGTCAGAGCAGCCTCTGGAATAGCTCGTTGCTCAGCAGGCGCCCGCGAAGTGTCAGCCTGAGGCGATCCTCGCCGCCCACGTCGACGCGTTCGAGAAGGCCGGCCGACTCGGCCCACTCGCACGAGTCCGCCAGGGGTGCCTGATCGGCCCACGCGGCCGGAACGCCGTCGTCCAGCCGGAGGGCCAGGATGACGCGCTCGGCCGAAGCGGTCTCGGCGGCGATTACTTCGCGGCCGCCGGGAGGCTCGGTCGCGGCGGCCGCGGCCGGCAGGAGGGCCGCCGTGTAGGGCTCCATCGCGGCGGCGTTCCAGCGCCGGGCCAGGCCGTCGAACGCGTGAGCACCCGGCCCGACCGCCTCGTACGGTTCACGAGTCCAGTAGACGAGGTTATGGCGGCTCTCGTGGCCGGGCCGGGCCCAGTTGGAGATCTCGTAGGCGTGCCAGCCGCCGGCGGCGAGCAGGTTCGCAGCGGCGAGGTACTGGTCCGCGGCGCGATCCTCGTCCTGCCCCGGGCGGGCTCGTTCACGCCAGCGTCGCGCTCCCGCGGGCGTCGGCAGATGGTCGCCTTCGGGGCCGGTCAACCCCTCCGACTCCGGGTCGTCCAGGGTGAGGGCATAGAGCGAGAGATGATCGGGGCCGATGGCGAGGGCCGCCCGGAGCGTCCCGACCCAGGCCTCGACCGACTGGTCGGGCATGTCGTAGAGAAGGTCGAGGTTGATCGAACCGATGCCGGCGGCCCTGGCCTCGGCCACGGCCGTGGCCACGTCTTCCGGTGAGTGGCGCCGTCCGATGCGACGCAGCTCACCCGCGTCCAGGCTCTGGGCGCCGTACGAGATGCGCGTCACCCCGGCCCGGGCGAACGCGGCCGGATCGCCGCGTTCGTCGGGGCCGGGGTTGGCCTCCAGCGTGACCTCCGCCCCAGGGGCGATGCCGAACCGCGCCCGAACCGTTGCCAGCAGCCGCTCCAGCCGCTCTCCCGGGATGAGCGAGGGCGTGCCGCCGCCGAAGTAGACGCTGCGCAGGGGCCGGCGCGGGCCGGCCGCGTCCGGCGGGCCGAACCGCTCGTCGAGAGCGTCGGCGCGCAACTCCAGCTCTCGCCCGATCGCGTCGTACAGCCGATCCGTGCGGGCCCGCGGTCCGCGGGCGGCGGCGCCGGCATAGACCACGAAATCGCAGTACGGGCAGCGAGCGAGGCAGAACGGCAGGTGGACGTACAAGGCGACCGGAGGTCCCTCCCCACGGCCGAAGAGCTCATTCACCCTCAGAGCGTAGCCTCAGGCCGCCCAGGGCGCGCCCGTCGAGAACCGGCGCCCGCGGCTCAGGCCGTGCCTAGCCGGACCACCGGCCCGCATGGTGGGCAACGTTCCGGCCGGTCGAACGGATCCAGGCCAGGAGGCCACCCAAATGCGGCACCGACTGGTCGCCGGTGCCGCGGCCGGCGAAGCCCGATTGGGCGCCCGCGCCGCCGCGGCTGCCGAAGCCCGACTGCGACGTCTCGGCTCTGAAGTCCCGCGGCTCCGCGCCGCGACCGGGGACGAGCGGATGCCGCGCGTCCTGCCAGCCCTCGGGCTGACGCCGGCGCGACTCCAGCTCTTCCCGTTCGAGACCGGCCCGGGGCACCTGGCCGGCGTGGCCGGTGCACACGAAGACGGCGAACGAGGTCACGGCGTGGCCGATTATGGCCGCACCGATGCCGCCGCTGGCCAGCGTGGCCCAGCCGAACGCCAGGCCCATCCCGGTGGCCAGCAGCGGTTGATAGGGGTGATGGCCGGGCTCGGCGAGTCTCGTCGCCAGCACGTAGGCGACGGTGGAAAGCAGGATCGCGCTGCCGCCGGGAACGCCGACCGCGAGGAGCGTGCCGAGGACCGCGCCACGGAAGGTGGCCTCGTCGATGACGGCCGTCCCGATCGAGTTGATGGCCGCACCGGGGTAGGCTCGGGCCAGCGGCAGACGGAGATAGCCGTAGCGGAACCAGGCAAAGGCCGCTGCCTGGAGGATCCCAGGAACGACCAGGATTGCCCCGTAGAGGATCACATCGGTGCGGTGGCCGATGACCAGGAAGAGGACGTCGTGCGGCGCCGGGTGGACGACGTAGATGGCGGCCAGCAGCGCCAGTCCGATCGCGTACCAGGAGAGCCGCGTCGCGGCACCGATCCTTCGACTGCCCGGCTCGTCGTACTCGGCCGCGCCGAAACGGCTGGCCTCCAGCCTCAGGCACAGCAGCAGCATGAAGAAGCCGCTGGCGACCAGAATCCGAACCGTCTCGAAGTTCATGCCCCGTCCATGCGAAGAACCGCGAGGAACGCCTCCTGCGGTATTTCGACGGATCCGACGCGCTTCATGCGCTGTTTGCCCTCTTTTTGTTTCTCCAGGAGCTTGCGCTTGCGGGTGATGTCACCGCCGTAGCACTTCGCCAAGACGTTCTTGCGCATCGCGGCGACGCTCTCCCGGGCGATCACGTTCGAGCCTATGGCCGCCTGGATGGCAATCTCGAACATCTGACGGGGAATAAGACCCCGCAGGCGATGGACGAGTTCCCGCCCGATCGCCTGGGCCCGGTCGCGATGGACGATCACCGAAAGGGCGTCGACGGGATCGCCGGCGACGAGCACATCGACCTTGACCAGGTTGGCCGCCCGGTAGCCGGCCTCCTCGTAGTCCATCGAGGCGTAGCCCTGCGTCCGGCTCTTGAGCTGGTCGTAGAAGTCGACGATGACCTCGCCGAGCGGCAGCTCGAAGGTGAGCAGGACGCGCTGCGGATCGAGGTACTCCATGCCCAGGAAGCTGCCCCGCCGGTTCGTGGCCAGCTCCATCAGGGTCCCGATGAAGTTGGCCGGAGCAACGACGCTCAGCTTGACCCACGGCTCCTGGATCTCTTCGATCTCGCCGGCGTTGGGCATCTTCGAAGGGTTGTCGACCGTGACGACCCCACCGTTGTTGATCAGGACGACTCGATACTCGACCGAGGGCGCGGACGCGATCAGCTCCTGGCCGAACTCGCGTTCGAGCCGCTCCTGGACGATCTCCATGTGGAGCAGACCGAGAAAGCCGCAACGGAAGCCGAAGCCGAGCGCGACGGAGCTCTCGGGCTCGAAGCTGAAGCTGGCGTCGTTGAGGTGGAGCTTCTCCATGGCCTCGCGCAGAGCCGGATAGTCGGTTCCGGCCACGGGGTAGATGCCGGCAAACACGAGGCTCTTGGCGGGCTGGTAACCGGGCAGCGGGTGGGCCGCCGGGTTCGCGACGGTCGTGAGCGTGTCGCCGACCTGGGCATCCCGCACGCTCTTGAGCCCCGTGGCCACGTAACCCACGTCGCCGGCGTGAAGCTCCGGGACCGGCACGAGCCCCGGCCGGAAGAAGCCGAGCTCGAGCAGCTCGGCCTCCGCGCCGGAGCCCATCAGCCGGATGACGTCGTGCTGGTGGAGCGTGCCCTGGGCGAGCCGGACGTATATGACCACGCCCTTGTAGGCGTCGTAGTGAGAGTCGAAGATCAGGCCCTGGAGCGGCGCCGCCGGATCGCCCTTCGGCGGTGGGACGCGGGCCACGATCGCCTCCAGGATGGCGGGCACGCCGGTGCCGTCCTTGGCGGAGGCCAGCAGCACCTCTTCGCGCGGGATCGCCAGGACGCTCTCGAGTTCGTCGATGACGAGGTCGGGCTGGGCCGAAGGCAGGTCGATCTTGTTCAGGACCGGGATGATGGTCAGGTTCTGGCGGAGGGCGAGGTAGACGTTTGCGAGCGTCTGCGCCTCGATCCCCTGGGTCGCGTCGACGACGAGGATGGCGCCTTCGCAGGCCTGCAGCGACCGGCTCACCTCGTAGCTGAAATCGACGTGGCCGGGCGTATCGATCAGGTTCAGCCCGTAGACCAGCCCATCGGCCGCCGTGTATTCGAGGCGGACCGCCCGCGCCTTGATCGTGATCCCCTTTTCGCGCTCGAGGTCCATCGAGTCGAGGACCTGGCTGGTCATCTGGCGCGCGTCGATGGTGTGCGTCAGCTCGAGCAATCGATCCGACAGCGTCGTCTTGCCGTGGTCGATGTGGGCGATGATCGAGAAGTTGCGCAGGCGGGCCTGCGGGATCCGACCATCACGTCCGGCGTTCATGAGCATCAGGATACCGGCTGGCGGGGGCCGGACGACGAGGAATGGCCGAAGGCGACTCCGGGTCGTCGGCCGATTCGCCGACCCGGACGGACCGCGGATCGCGAGCTCGGTCCGGACGGGCCGCGGATCGCGAGCTCGGTGCGCCAGCTCGCGCGCGAACTCGGCGAGGCGAACGCGGCGGATGCGAACTCGGCGGGCGCCTCGGCGGAAGGCGAACTCGGCGGTTCGCGAGCCCGGCGAATGGCGAACGCGGCGGGCGCCTCGGCGGATCGCAAGCTCGGTGCGCCACTTTTCGCACTATGCAGGTACCACTTGCGCCGAGCGCCAATCCGGCTCTCGTGCCGACCCGCTGCCCCGGGCGGCAGGCGCCTCGAGCGTCCCGCCGTTGCACTTTGCCACTCGTAGTTGCATGGAGCGAGGTTTCCGGTTCGGCGCGCTGGCCAAGTGTCTTCGAGAAGCCGACGACCATCGTCCGCCCTCGCTGCAGGCAAGTACCACTTGCATACCGCATGCCGACAGAACGCGGGCCAGGGCGGCGAGACGCGGCAGGGGCGGCCGGCTGCGGGAGTGGCGGCAGAACGCGGGCAGGACGGCGGGCTGCGGCGGGGCCGGCGGGCTGCGGCGAGACGCTGGGCGGCGGGCTGCGGCAGAACGCAGGCAGGACGGCGGGCTGCGGCGAGACGCTGGGCGGCGGGCTGCGGCAGAACGCAGGCAGGACGGCGGGCTGCGGCGGGCCGGCCGGCTGCGGCAAGGGCGGTCGGCTGCCGGAGGGGGCTCGCGCTGCTGGAGGCCCGACGCGGAGGAAGCTGCCGTTACTGCCGGGTGCGGTCCCGAGCGCGGCCCCGTCCTTGTGCAGAAACATCGCCTGCGCGCCTCCGCGCGACTCTGCTACCATCAACCGTCGCGTCAGGCGACCCGCTTTTGGGCTGCCTCACGCCTTCCTACTGCAGCACAGAGGTCTTCGAACTTGGCCAAGACGCCCCGAGGCTGGACCGGCGCCCGCACGCCGTCAGCGATCAAGCGGGTCCGCCAGGCAGAGCGCCGGCGGGCCATCAATCAACCGCGCAAGAGCGCGGCGAAGACATACGCCGCGAACGCGGTCAAGGTCGCCACCGGCGCCGCCGAGGGCGATGCCACCATGGCTCTGGCCGAGGCGATGAGCGCCCTCGACAAGGCCGCGAAGGTAGGGGCGATCCACCCCAACAACGCCGCCCGCCGCAAGTCCCGCCTGGTCATCAAGCTGAATGCCCTGGCCGGCGGCGCCGCCATCCAGACGGCCTCGCGCGCTACGAAGACGACCGGCACCGCCGCCGCGGTCAAGGCCGCGCGGACTCGCATCGCCACAGCCAAGGCAACCAAGGCGAAGGGTCCTCAGACCGCCGCCGGCAAGGCCAAGGCCGCGCTGTCCAAGACGGCTCGGGCAGAGGCGGCTCCGGCCGCCGAGGCTCCCAAGGCTGCCGCCAAGGCACCGGCCAGGGCAAAGGTCGAGAAGCCCGCCGCCAAGGTCGAGAAGCCGGCGGCGAAGGCTCCGGCCAAGGCCGAGAAGTCGGCGCCGAAGGCCCCCGCCAAGGCAAAGGTCGACAAGCCGGCCGCCAAGGCCCCGGCTAAGGCGGCCGCCAAAGCCCCGGCCAAGGCTGCCCCGAAGGCCGAGAAGAAGCCCAAGGCCTGAACCTCGGTCGTTCACCCCGCATCGGGCCGAGCCGGAAGGCTGCCGGGCGCGTGCGGCTGCCCGAACGCGACGTATTCCTCGTCCCAGACCCTGGGATCCGCGATCGAGCCAAGGCGGTCCCGGCTTCGGCCGACCGCCCGCTCGACGCCGGGTGACCGAGCGGTCTCGGCGCCTGGTGACCTGCCGCTCGGCGCCGGGCGACCGCCGGATCGGCTTCGGCCGACCGCCCGCTCGACATGCGGCCGGCCCGACCTGGATTGCGATTCTTCAAGCCTTCCAGAAGTCGATCTTCACCGTCTGTTCCGCCTGATGCGCCCTCCACGAAACCCCCACCAACCCTGCACGATCTCTCCACCAACCGGTGCCCTCGGCGGTGTGAGAGTCGCCTCCAAACGAACCACCGAAGCCTGGCATCCGTGTGGGCCAGCCCGTCGGGAGACGTCGACCTGACGAGATTCGGTCGGGACAGCAGCGAGAACCAGCGATGAATTCGATCCATCGCATCGGGCTCGCGATCGCGAGCCTGGCCACCGTTCTGGTGGTTGGCAGCGCGTTCGTGATCGGGGGCTACCTCAGCGCCAGCACGATCGCATCCGCCGCGACAGCTTCATCGGGACCGACGTATGCGCCGACGGAGGCACCAACGACGATGGCGGCGCCGACCCTCGATCCGGAGACGATATACATCGAGTCGGCGCCGACGCCGGCCACCGTCACGATCGGCAAGACGGCGCCTCCGGCAACCGGGACCATCCCCAAGCCGACGCCAAAGACAACACCTCCGGTGATCCACGTCGTGGTCCCCGGCCCGACCGGCGAAGATGACGGCGGAGGAGACGACTGATGGATGCCCCGCAGCCGTCCCGGTCTTCTTCCAACGACCACGCCACGAGAGCCAGACCCGATGCTCGGCCGATGAGGGTAGCCCTCGGCGCCGGCGGCCTGGCCATTCTGTCGGCCCTGGCGACCGGGATCATCCTGCCGCCGCGGCCGACCCTGGTGCGGCAGCCGGGTTCGGCGTCCAATTCGCCAGCGGCGACTCAGCCCCTCCCGAGCTCGCTCGAAGTGCAACGTCCGATCCGGTACGTCCAGCTCTCGCCCGGCGAAACCGCCCCTCCGGGATCGACGGTCATCAAGGCATCCGCGCCGACACCCTTGACCGTGGTCGTTGGTGCTCCTCCACCCGCCACGATTCGGCCGGCCCCGAAAGCCGCCGCCCCGACGCCGGTCATCATCAAGACCACCCAATCGGGCAAGGTCGTGCCGTAGCCGCACGGATCAAGCCGGGGCTTCGCCGGTCCGCCGCGGCGCGGATCGCGGCCCTCGCGGAGCAGCCGAGCGGCCGCGCCCTGTGGCTGGCATGCCTTCCGGCGGCATCGAGTCGCCGGCACGCTCCCAACCAGAGGCTCCACGGAACGTCTACTCACCCTCCTCCGCCGCTTCATGGTGGTTTCACCTCCGGCGCCCAGGCTCCATTCAACCGAACGGCTCACGTCCCACCAGAGTTCCGACGCGAGCTTCCGGTCTGGACAACCAGGAGACAGCGATGAATTCGGTCCATCGCCTGGGCGCCACAATCGCCGCTCTCGCCGCCGCGGTCACGGTGGCCGGCGCCCTCTTCGTTCAGGCATACACCGCCGGGCAGCAGTCCGCTGCCCAGGCGGCGGCGCCAGCGGCGGCGGTCAACGCTGCTTCGGGCACGATCGCACCGCTCGGCCCACACATCGTCTACGTCAACCCGGCTCCGTCGCCGCAGGTGGTCAACGTCACCCAGGCGCAACCGGCCGCGCGGCCGCCGGTCATACACGTGGTGGTGCCCGGCGTCGGTGGCGACGACAACGGTGGGGCCGACGACTGATGGACGACCCGACCTCCTCCGCCCCGGCGCGTCCGACCGGGAGGGCACCCGTTCTCCAAACCGCCCCCGTCTCCAAGGCCAAGCCTGATGCCAGGCCGATGCGGGTCGCCCTCGGCGCCGCGGGTCTGGCCGTCTTTTCGGCGCTCGCTACCGCGATAGTGCTGCCGCCCAGGCCGCAGGCCGGCTTCGGAACGGCAGGCGGGCCGACCACAGTTCAGCCGGCGGTCCAGTACGTCCAGCTTCAGCCCGGCCAGACGGCGCCGCCGGGGGCCAGAGTCATCAACCCCGGAGCCCCACAACCGGTGTCGGTCGTAACGACGGTTCCCGCACCGGCCCAGGCGCCGATCACGATCAAGACGACGCAGTCCGGCAGGGTCATTCCGTGATCACCCAATGTCCGGCCCTCATGGGCGGCCGCCGGCGGGCATTCCGGCTCAGCATCTCGCCCGGCACGAACGCAGTGTCCCGGCTCGTCCAGGGATCGTCGACTTCATCTCAGCGCGGTTCTCGCGCTTCCGCGGTGAGCGACCGGTCGCTTCGGGCCCTCGATCACCCGCTGACACCCGCGTTTCCGGGCGGCCGTGTCCCCTCCGACCGCCCGGCGGCTCCTCTCGAGCGGCCGTTCCTGGGGCCGAATTCGACTGAGATGGGCCTCATCAGCCCTGGAGGTTTCCGATGGCTTACGTGATCGCCGAACCCTGCATCGACAACATGGATCAGTCGTGCGTCTCGGTCTGCCCGGTCGACTGCATCGCATCGGACCCGACCGCCGACCGGAAGTTCTACATAGACCCCGACAACTGCATCGACTGCGGCGCGTGCGAGCAGGCGTGCCCCAACAGGGCAATCTTCCGCGCCGACAGCCTGCCCGCCGAATGGGTCGGCTTCGCCTGGGTCGACGCAACCTGGTATGCGGATCCGGCTGGAGCCCGGGCGGCGATCGACGCCTATCTCCCGTTGGCGTCCTGATGGTCGCCCGATGACGACGTCGGTCCGCGATTCGGGCCCGCGTCCTCCCGGGGCGATCGGGCCGAGGGCTTTTCTGGTCGATGGAGCCGCCCTGGATCCGATCGCCGGCGGCGATACCCGCCCCAGTCGGCGTGGCGAGTTCGCGCCAAACGCCAGCCTTGTGTCTCGGGTGGACCTGACTCCGTCGGTTGCCCGTTTCATGATCCGGCCCGACGGCGGCGTGTCCAGCTTCAGACTCGGCCAGTACTTCGCGATCGGGCTCCAGGTCGACGGCGCGCTTCGGCAACGGCCGTATTCGACCGCATCGCCTCCCGGTGCGGTCGAGCAAGTCGAATTCCTGGTCCGGCGTGTGGAATGTGGCAGCTTCACGCCTCACTTGTGGCGTGTGCCCCCCGCCGGACGCCTGTGGCTCGGACCGCCCAAAGGACTCTTCACGCTGCGGCCCGGCGACAGCCGGCGCCATCTGTTCGTCTCCACCGGAACCGGTCTCGCGCCGTTCATCTCGATGTCGGAAGCGATCCTGCGTTCGCAAGACGACGGGGCCGGAGCGCGGGATGCCGCGATCGGAGATGGGCCCGGGCCGCGAATCGTCGTCGTGCACGGCGTCTCGCATGCCTCCGAGCTGGCTTACCGCGACCGCCTCGAGGCCTGGTCGGCCGCCGGCCGCCTCTCGTACGTGCCCACCATCTCGCGTGCTGCCGATCCCGCCAACGCGGGCTGGACCGGCAGCACCGGCCGCACGGAGGCCATCCTCGGCCGTGTTTGCGACACGCTTGACATCGATCCCGACGACACCGTCGCCTACCTGTGCGGCAACCCCGAGATGATCTAAGCGGCGGCCGGGATCCTCACGGGGCGCGGATTCCCCGGGTCCGCGGTCATTCGCGAGCACTACTGGACGCCGGCAGGACCGACAGGTTGAACGCCCGGACGGGCTCCCGGCGGCTGAGACCGGACCGGCCCGACCATCCGGCGTCTCACCCGGCTATCGTTGGGACCGTGAGATCGAGACCGCGCGCGGTCGACGCGAAACGTCCACCGGCCGCCGCAGCAGTGCCGTGATGGCGGACTCACGAGCCCACGCGCGCGAGCTGGCCCGCGAGTCGATCGCCCGCGGCGACGTCACGGGCTGGTTCGAACGGCTCTACGCCGAATCCGAGCGCGACGGCTTCGCCATCTCGTGGGTCGACCTCGCCCCGAACCCGCACCTCGTCGAGTGGATCGGTGAGCGCCCGGCCCGGCCGCGAGGCCGCGCCCTCGTCGTCGGTTGCGGCTACGGCGACGACGCGGAATTGCTGGCCGGGCTGGGCCTGAGTGTGGTGGCCTTCGACATCTCCTCCACTGCGGTGCGCCGCTGCCGCAGTCGCTTTCCCGGCTCGATCGTGGAGTACGTCGTCGCCGACGTGCTTGCGCCGCCCGCCGAATGGGCCGGCACCTTCGACTTCGCATTCGAGGCGTACACGGTCCAGGTGTTGCCGGGAGAGGCCCGATCAGCCTGCGCCCGATCCATCGGCGCCATGCTCGCGCCGGATGGAATCCTGCTCGTCGTCGCCAGGAGCCGCCGGCCCGAGGACCCCGCGGGAGCGATGCCGTGGCCGCTTACTCGGGCGGAGCTGGATGAGTTCGAGGTGCCCGGGGTCCGGCTCGCCAAGCTGACCGAACCGGTCGAGCCGGGCGATCCACCCGTACCTCGATTCGTGGCGGAGTTCCGGCGGTCGTCGTAGGTCCCGGCGGAGGTCAGCACGGGCCTGCCAGGTCCGAATCCGGCCGGCAGGCCGTCCAACGCGGCGAGGGCGGCCGCCCCGGAGCTCGACGATTCACCTTCGTCAAGCCTTCCGTCAGCCAATCCTTACGAACCGTCTCGCAGGACGCACCCTCCACCGAAACTCCACTCAGCCTCCACCCGGACTCCACCCCCGCTTCAACGCCGTTTCAACGACCGGCCCGAGACTCGTTGTGAATCCAAACACCGAAGCCCAGCTTCCGTGTAGGCCAGCCGGCCCCGAGACAGGACCTGTCGGTCCTCGGTCGGCCAACCAGGAGAACCAGCGATGAATTCGATCCATCGCGTCGGGCTCGCCATCGCGGGGGTCGTTGCCGCGCTGACGGTCGCGAGTGCGCTAGCGGTCACGGGCTACACCCGTGCCCGGGCCGTGGCTGATCAGGCCCCGCTCTCGCAGATCTCGACGACCGGCGCGACCGGGGCGGCCTCCCCGGCGTCGCCGCTTCCGCCCGAGACGATCTACGTAAACCCCGCTCCGACACCCGTGACGATCACCCAAACGGCCCCGCCCAGCGCCCAGGCGACGCCACCGGTATTCCGCCTGGGCGGCCGTCGGGGTCGCGATGGCGGCAACGCGAGCACCGACCGCTGATGAACACGACCCAGCCCGTCCACGCCCCGGCCGCCAACCGCGTGGCGAAGTCAAAGCCCGACGCCCGGCCCATGAGATTCGCCCTCGTTGCCGGCGGGATCGCGACGCTCTCGGCCCTCGCGGCAGCCATCGTCCTGCCCCCGAGGCCGTCCCCGCAGCAGGGGTCTCAGGTGGCCGGCCCGGGGCCCACGGGAACCCCGATACAGGTGCAACGCCCAATCCAGTACGTGCAACTCGCGCCGGGCCAGACGGCACCGCCCGGCGCGACCGTCATCGACGCCGCCGCTCCCACGCCCCTGACGGTTGTCGTGACCATCCCGCCTCAGGCTGCGGCGGCCCCGACCCCGGTCGTGATCAGGACGACGCAGTCGGGAAGGGTCATCCCGTGAGTATCGCGCCCGCGACCTGGAAACGCGCTCCGAGCCGATCAGGGCCGCACGGATCCCCACTCGAAGTCAGCCCGATCGAGCCATACAGCTACACGGCGATCGCCATGGGCGGACGCCTCGCGATCCACCTGGACGCGGCCGGGCGGGCGGACGAGGCCGAGCGCGGCAGCCGGCGCCTGGTCGCCCGCATCGATCGCTGGGCTTCGCGGATCACACGCCACACGGAAGTCTCCGACCTCGCTCGCCTCAATGCCGATCCGGCCGCCGAAGTCGCCTTGCGGCCGACCCTCGCCGCGGCGCTGCAGGCGGGGATGGCTGCCGGGGACGCGAGCGAGGGTTTCGCCGACGTCACCCTGCTCGACGCTCGTCTCGCGGCCGAGGGTATCGACGCCCTCGCCACGGGGTCGCGGCTGAGCGAGTGGCGGCTGGTCCGCCGCGGCCGCGGCACGGCCGTCGTTCGACGCCCCTTCGGCCTGCGCTTCGACCTGGGCGGGGTCGGCAAAGGCTGGATAGCCGATCGGGCCGTGGCCCTGCTGAAGTCATGGCCCAGCGCCGTGGTCGACGCGGACGGCGATCTGGCGGTTCGATGCTCGCCCGGCCGGTGCTGGGAGATCGCGATCGAGGACCCGCGCGCCCTGGGGTCGAACCTGGCCGTCCTCCGGCTCGCCGCCCCCCACGGCGGCATCCACACCAGCTGGGGAGTGGCCACGTCCGGCACTTCGATCCACCGCTGGAAAGTGGGCAATGGGGTCAGCCATCACTTGATCGATCCGCGGACCGGCCGGCCGGCCAAGACTGACGTGGTCCAGGCGACGGTGATAGCCGAGTCAGCTCTCCGCGCGGAAGCACTCGCAAAGGCGGCGGTGATAGCCGGCAGCGTCGAAGGTTTCGCCCTCCTGGAGCGAGCCCGCGTGCGCGGAGCCGTACTCCTGACCACACGGGACGAGGTCCAGGCGCTGCCGATCACGCTGTCCCTGCTGGCCGCCTGAGCAGCCGTCCATGACGCCCGATCAGTCGCAACCAGCCAAGCAACGGCTCGACAACGAGGCCGGGGCAGGCCCGCGGCCCGCGGCACCGCTCTCGGGCGGGGCAGCTCCACGGCCCGCGGCTCCAGTCTCGCGCCCGGTCGCCCCGGGGGTTCCGCCTGCCGGAACTCCGCCGGCCGGTGGCTCCGGCGATTCCGCGTCGGTGCGCCCCGTTCTCCCCGCACTCCGGCCCCCGGCCGATCCCATGCCCGAGGCCCCGGCCGGGCCACGCGCCTGGGGCGCCACGGGCCCGCGAACATGGGCGCCTGCCGGCCCGCAAGCTCCGCGTCCCGGCCCTCCCCAGGGCTGGCGCCCCGCGGTCCCGCCGGCGGGGATCGACGGAGCTCCCCCGACACCCGGCCGTGTTGCCGCTCTGCCGGCGGGTAGCCGCGCTACTCCCCTCCCGGGCGGTCCGGCCATCGCACATGCGGGCTTCCCCGCCCCTCCCCCGGCGGGGTTCGCCGCACCGCCCCGGATCGGCCTGCCCACTCCTCCGGCGGGCACTCGAGCGGGCGGTCCACCAACGCCGCGGGCGCCGGGCCGGGCCGGTTCCATTTACCGAGGCCTGCCTCAGCCGGTTCGCGTTGCCGGCTGGCTGATCCTCGCGGTCGTCGTCGGCGCGGTCCTGGGCGCCACCGCCCCGACCGCGATCATGCGTATCAGCGGTGTCGCGACCACGCAGCCCGGGCTGCTGGCCTGGTACGCGGTCCGGGCCCTCGGCTTCCTCGCCTACTTCGTGCTGGCCGGCTCGGTGCTGTACGGCCTGCTGCTCTCGACCAAGATCCTCGACGCCATCGCCCACCGTCCCGTGAGCTTCGCCCTGCACAAGGACCTGGCCATCGTCGCCTTGATCCTGGGTTCCCTGCACGGGACGTTGCTCGTCTTCGACCAGAGCTACGACTTCACCCCGCGCTCGATCCTGGTCCCGTTCGCCTCGCCGTATTCGCCGCTCACGGTCGGGATCGGGCAGCTGACCCTGTATGCCGTGGCCGTCGTGACGGCGAGCTTTTACGTCAGGCGCCACATCGGCCAGAGGGTCTGGCGGGCGATCCACTACATCACGTTCCTGGCCTTCGCCGGAGCCTCCGTCCACGGCATCCTGTCCGGCTCGGACAGCGGCTCGTCCTGGGCATTCTGGGCATACCTGGTGCCCGTGACGGCGACCGTGTTCCTGGTCACCTATCGGATCGTTCTCTCGGCCTCGAACCGAGCCGAGCGTTCCCAGGCCAAACGCGCCGGCCTGCCGAGCGCGCCGCCCGTGCCTCGCGGCCCGTTCGACCGCCCCGGCGCGGCATCTGGAGGTTTCTGATGGCCTTCGTGATCGCGGAACCCTGCGTCGACAACATGGACCAGTCGTGCGGGATCGTCTGCCCGGTCGACTGCATCTCAGCCGATCTGAACGTCGATCGCAAGCTCTACATAGACCCGGACAACTGCATCGATTGCGGCGCGTGCGAGCAGGCCTGCCCCAACCAGGCCATCTTCCCGGCGGATCGGCTGCCGGCCGAGTGGGCCGCTTATGCCTGGGTCGACGCGACCTGGTACGTAAACCCCGAGGCGGCTCGTGCGGCCCTCAACGCCCACATGCCGGCAGGCGCGGCCGAGGCCGGAGCTTGAGTTGAACATCGCGCCGGATGCCACCTCGCGCTCAAATGACGCGCCGTGGCACCGCCCCTGGGCCGAGTCGTCTATCGTTGCCGGCATGGGATCGAGAATCCTGGTCGCCGACGACGAACCGCACATCCGCGAGGTGGTTCGGGCCTACCTGGAGCGCGAAGGTTACGAGGTCGTGGAAGCCGAGGACGGCGAGTCCGCGCTCGAGCGCGGCCGCAATGCGGGGCTGGACCTCCTGGTCCTGGACGTGATGCTGCCGGGGCGGTCCGGCTTCGACGTGCTGCGGGCGCTGCGGAGCGAGGGCTCGAGCGTCGGCGTGCTGATGCTGACCGCCCGGGACGACGTCATCGATCGCGTCGCGGGCCTCGAGCTGGGCGCGGACGACTACGTGATCAAGCCCTTCGAGCCGCGCGAAGTGGTCGCGCGGGTCGGAGCCATCCTGAGGCGCTTCGGCCGCCAGGTCGGCGGCGGATCCTCGCTCACCGCGGGTGAAGCCCCACCTGCCCGGGCAGTCTCGTCGTTCTTCGACCTGACGATCGACATGGACGCCCGGGACGTCCTGCGCGGAAGCGCCAGCCTGCCGCTGACACGCACCGAGCTCGACGTCCTGGCGCTGCTCGCGGAGCAGCCCGGCCGGGTCTGGAGCCGCGAGCAGATCGGCCAGCGGGTCTTCGGCGAGTCGTTCGACACCTTCGATCGGACGATCGACAGCCACGTCAAGAACCTGCGGGCCAAGCTCGGCCCCAGGCCGGACGGCGGAGCTTACGTGGAGACTGTTCGCGGCGTCGGCTATCGCGCCGCCCGGCCCATCGAGCAGGCCTGAGGCCGCGAACTGTCGTGAGCCTGCGCTGGCGAATCGCTCTCGGTTTCGCCCTCGTCGCGCTCGCCACGGCGGCCGTCATCGCCCTGGCCACCCCACCGATCGTCAACCAGGGCTTCTCTGACATCGACTCGGAAGACGGCGGCGAAGGAGCGGTCGCGACCGAGGTCGCCGTGCTGCAGTCTCCCGTCCTGGCGACCACCCATGTACCGGCGGCCGCGACTTCGACGAGCGGCGTCGCCCAGCAGACCACGATCATCCGGCTGATCCTGGCCGCCATCGCCGCCGCCGCTGTCGCTTCGCTCTTCGGCCTCATCGGCGCCGGGCGGCTGGTGCGGCCCTTGACACGGTTGGAGCAAGCCGCCGCCGCGGTCGCGCGCGGGGACCTGGGTCGGCGTTCCTGTCTGGCAGATCGCAGCGACGAGTTCGGCCAGCTTGGCCGAACCTTCGATTCGATGGCGGGCCAACTCCAGGCGGCCGACGAGACGCGTCGCCGCTTTCTCCAGGACGCCGCCCACGAACTGAAGACGCCGCTGGCAGTGATCGACGCCACCTCCAGCGCCATCCTGGACGGGGTCTACACCCCCGAGCGGCGCCATCTCCAGACGATCCGCGACCAGTCTCGAGTGCTCGCCCGCATCGTGGACGACCTGCGCACGATCAGCCTGGCCGAGGGAGGCAACCTGCCGCTCGAGCGTCGCCGGGTCGAGGTACGGGGCATGCTCGATTCCGTCGTCGCCGGCTTCGAGGCGCGGGCGGCGGCCGGCTCGGTTCGGTTGTCCGCCGTCGCTCCGGCGGACCTGATCGTCGAGGCCGACCCGGACCGGCTGCGCCAGATCCTGGGAGCTCTCGTCGACAACGCCCTCCGCCATACGCCGCCGAACGGCTCGATAAGAGTCTCGGCCACCACAGTCACGGCTCCCGGGCCCCTCCTGATCGCCGGACGGGCCGGCCCGGCCAGGCAGGCCGTCCGGCTGGCCGTGGATGATACCGGCGAGGGGATCCCCATCGAGTCGCTGCCCCGCATCTTCGAGCGCTTCTACCAGGCCGATCCTTCGCGCAGCCGCGGTACCGGGACGAGCGGCCTCGGCCTCTCGATCGTCCGAGCGCTCGCCGAAGCTCACGGCTGGCGAGTTGGGGCGGAGAACCGCGTCGAGGGAGGCGCCAGGCTCTGGGTCGAGATTCCGGCCATCCGAACGGCCTGAGGGAGGGGCGGACCGCGCAGACCGCCGGGAGCGCCGGGTCGCCCGTAGTGGTGCCGGGCGGCGACGGCGGTGCCGGGCGGCCGTTGGCGGAGGCAGGCCCAGGCACTATGATCAAGCGGGGCTCGTCGCCGATCACGGAGGTAGGTTCACATGACCTGGGGCCGTACACCGGGGTTCGATTCCGGTCGCAACTCGTTCGGCCCCGACACTCCCATCGGCGAGTCCAAGTACGAGATGATCGACCTCGTCGGGCCACACCTGAGGGTCTCGGGCCAGATCGCGCTGCTCGCCTTCGGCCGGCTCTCGGACCGCATCAATCAGAGCCGGGGCTACGTCCGGCTCAAGGACGCCCAGCTGCTCCGCCGCAACGGCGACCCGACCAACCTGGTCGTGCCCGAGCTGATGGTCAACCCGGACGAGATCACCTTCGTCGCCCAGAGGGGCGACGCGGTTTCGGCCACGCCGACCATTTCCGCCGGAGCCATGGACCGACCGGTCATGGAGCGCACGCGGCGCCAGGTGGTCGTCTTCACGGCCGGTCACACCCTGATCGGCACGATCCATACGTTCGCCGACACCGACATCACCACCTTCGTCGACTCGCCCGATCCGCGTTTCGTGGCCATGACCGACGTGACGGCCCGCTCCCTCGCCGACCGGCGGGTGATCAGCCACTTCGCGCTGACGCTGGTCAACCGCACCCAGATGACGGCGGTGTCGTTCCTGGAGAACGCCGGCCGCGCCGCCGAGACCGGCGTCGCCGTCGAGTAGCGCGCCGAGGATCCGGTCGCGGCCCGGTTCTCACCTGGCGTGGGCCGCCAGGAACTCCCAGATCACCGTGGTTGCGTCGAAGGTCCGGCTGGTATGCCCGAAGAGAAGAGCGGGCAGCCGCCAGCGCTCGCCGGGCCAGGTATGGCCTCCGCCGTCGATGCGATAGAACGTCACGTCGCCCGACGGAGACTGCCCGCGCCAGCTCCGAATCGTCGTGTCGGGTGGAAGCCAGCCGACGGCCGGCGGCTCCGGAGCGCCGTTGGTCGCAACCCAGAAGCGGGCCCAGGCGTCGACGGCCACGGCCGGGCCCCGGGCATGCCTGAGCATGATGCGGCCGCGCAGGCTGTGGCGGATCCCGCCCTCGTACGGCGCTATGTCATCGGCCGTGCCGTGGATGTTGAGGATCGGAGTCGGGCTGGAGGGGCGACGGCCGCCCGCTACCTCGACCGCGGCGGTGCCCGCCACCTGCGCGACGGCGGCGAAGCGATCGGCGAGCTCGCAGGCGAGGCGGCCGGCCATCGTGGCGCCGTTGGACATGCCGACGACGTAGACGCGCCGGGGATCGACCGGCAGCCGGGCGATCGCGTCGTCGATGACGGCCGCCAGGTACCCGACGTCGTCCGGCCGGCCGCTCGCGCCGGCCGGCAGATCGCGGCCGTCGTTCCAGATCTCTCCGACCGCGCTCGGCAGCGCCAGCGCGAAGCCCGCCTGCTCCGCGAGAGCGCCGAAGCCGGTCAGATCGTCGAACTGGAGGGCGTCGATGCCGCGCCCGTGCAGCTCCAGCAGCAGCGGCGAACGATCCACCGTGGCCGGCCCGGCCTGGAGCACGTAGGGTCTTTCGAGGCCTGCATGAGCCAATGGGATCGTGGTGCGGCGCGTCGGCTCCATCAGGGGCTCCATGCCTGTTTCAATACGATTGCGGCTCGTGTCCAGCCTAGCGGGTCCTGGACGGGGCGATCCGGCACCGGGCCTCGCGCGCCCAGTGAGATGGCCGTGAACCACGACTTCCTCATCCATACGGCCGAGGCGGCGCGCCGAGGCGCGCACGAAACTGGACTGACCACGAATGCACCAGGCGACGGAGAAGGCGATGGCTGGAAGACCGGGGTTCCTCGGAGGCTCGCGCGGGGGCGACCCGGACGACCGCGGCCCTCGAGCGGGATCCGATCCGCGCACGCCGACGATCGGCGCTCAGCCGGTTCACCTCGTCGATCCGAACGTTGGTCGGCCTCGGGAAGGTTCGGACGCGCCGACCGGCTTCGATCCCGTGTGGGGAACGCTCGGCGCACCGATCGAGCAGGACGAGGACTGGCTCGCTCGGACCGAGGAGCCCGAAGGTCTTGCGGTCGAAGTCGAGATCTTCGGCGACGGCTTCCAGATCGCCGGCAAGATCCACACGGGCCAGTTCGACCGGCTCTCCGGCTGGATCAACATGCAGACCGGCTTCATCGCTGTTCACGAGGCCGTGGACATCAGTCCGAGTGAGGACTCCTTGCCCGGGCGGGATCGGTAGCCGCGGACGCTGTGGGTGCGGGTAGATCAGATCGTACTGATGGCGGAACGGACGGCCGTGGAGCGCAATCGTCCCGGAGCACCCGTGGTCCAGAAGCAGCGCCGCCTTGTCTCGATCGTCACGCCGGGTTACAACCTCATGGGCAACCTGCATGTTCACGCCCACGGATCCATGATCCAGTTCCTCGAGTCGCCCGACGCGCACTTCCTGCCGATGACCGAGCTGTCGGTCCGGTGTTCGGCCGATCTCGACCGGGTCGCCCGCTACCAGTTCGCCATGGTCAATCGCGATCAGCTGGTGGCCGTCATGGACGAGCCCGCCCCCACTTGAGTAGCCGCGGCTGAGCCAGTGCCGCGCCACTCAGTCCAATGCGGCACTCATGGGAGCCGACGACGCGTGTCGGGCCGGTCCACGGTGCCGCACCAACTCACCTGGCGCCGCCGGCGCTCTGTGGCGCGTCCGGCGCGAAGCGTCCTACTGCGCTGTAACGAGCACGTCTTTGGCCGTCAGGGTACGCCCGCCGAGAGCGCCGGATGCGCTCGGGTTGGGACTCTCGCTGGCCAGGGCGGAGGTATCGATCTGAACGGTCACGCTCGTGCCGACGGTGACGTCGCTCGCGCTGGCCGCGGCCGCGGTGTGATAGGTCGTGGCCCCGGAGGTGTCGATCGTCACGCTGGTCCCGTCGGACTCCTGGATCGTGATCGAGTCCGGGGTGACGGCCTGGACGGTGCCGCTGATGCCGCCCGAGACGGCGCCCAGGCCGGCGCCGAGGCCGCCGCGTCCGGCGAAGCTGGACGCGTTGAAGGTCTGGCCCGGAGCCAGGGACGGGAAGGCGCCCCGGGTGAAGCCGCCCCGGCCGCTGGCGTTGGCCGCGGCGGCGCTCGGAGCCGTCACGTGGCCCAGGGCGAAGCCGATGCCCCCGACCGCCACCAGGGCGGCCACCATGAGCAGGGCGATGGTGGTGCGATCCTGCTTGGCCGGCGGTTTGGCCGGCTTGACCGGCGAGCGGGTCGGCGCGCTGGTCGGCCCGGGCTGGGTCTGGGGCTGGGGCGTCTCTGTCATGTGGGGTCCTCTTTCGTCCATTGGTGATATGCCTGCCTACTCGTAGCGAAGGGCCACGACCGGGTCGAGCCGGGCGGCCTGGCTGGCCGGCCAGACGCCGAAGATGATCCCGACCAGGAGGCTGAAGCCGACCGCGACCAGGACCGTCACCGGGCTGAAGACGAAGCCCCAGCCGGCGTAGGTGCCGATGCCGAAGGAGGCCACGACGCCGGCCCCGATGCCGATGATGCCGCCGGCGAGAGAGAGGGCCAGGGCCTCCACCAGGAACTGGGACAGGATGTCGCGGCCGCGGGCGCCGATGGCCTTGCGGATGCCGATCTCGCGCGTTCTCTCGCGCACCGAGACCAGCATGATGTTCATGATGCCGATGCCCCCGACCAGCAGCGAGATCGAGGCGATGCCGGCCAGGAGCAGGGTCAGCACGTCGCTGACCGAGCTGACGGTGCCCAGCAGCTGGGACTGGGTGGCGATGGTGAAGTCGGCCGTGCCGGTGGCGCTGATGCCGTGGCGCTGGTCGAGGGTGGCCGTGATCTCGGCCGAGACGGTGTCGATGGCGTCCCCGCTGGTGGCCGAGAGGCCTATGGCCGAGACGCTGCTGGACCCGATGAAGAGCTCGTGGGCGGTGGAGAGCGGGATCATGACCTGGTCGTCGGCGCTGGTCGTGCCGCCCTTGGGCTGGGTTATGCCGATCAGCTCGAAGGGCAGGCCGCCCACGTAGATGGTCGAGCCGATCGAGCTGGCGGTCAGATCGAGGTTGTCGGCGGTGGTGGCCCCGATGACGGCCACCCGCAGGTTGTGGTCGACCGAGGCCCCGTTGAGGAAGGTGCCGACCCAGATCTGGTAGGCGAAGACCGACAGGTAGCCGGGCGTGGTGCCCACCACCCGGGTCGTCTCGTTCTGGGAGCCGGCGACGATGAGCTCGCTTGTGGTCAGCTCGGGGGCGGTGGCCGCCACGTCGGGCAGGGTCGAGAGGGCGGTGGCGTCGGCCAGGGTCAGGGTCGTGGCCGAGCCGATGGCGCCGCGCGTGGCCCCGGTCGAGCCGAAGCCGGGGCTGACCGTGATCAGGTTGGTGCCCAGGGCCTGGAGCTGGTCGCTGATGCCCTTGGTGGCGCCCTGGGCGACGCTGACCAGGGCCACCACCGAGGCCACTCCGATGATGATCCCGAGCATGGTCAGCGCGGTCCGGAGCTTGCCGGTGCCCAGGCGCGAGAGGGCCAGGCCCAGCAGGTCGCGCAGCTTCATGGCCGGACCGCCTCGGACAGCTCGCCGTCGCGCAGGTGGACGGCCCGGTCGGCCGCCGCGGCCACGTCGATGTCGTGGGTGATCAGCACGATGGTGCGGCCCAGGGCGTGGAGGTCCCCGAACAGCTCCAGGACCTCGGCCCCCGAGTGGCTGTCGAGGTTGCCGGTGGGCTCGTCGGCGAGGATCAGGGCCGGCTCGGTCACGAGAGCCCGGGCGATGCCGACGCGCTGCTGCTGGCCGCCGGACAGCTCGGAGGGCTGGTGGCCCAGCCGGTCGGACAGGCCCAGGCGCTCCAGGACGGCCGCGGCCCGGCGCAGCCGCTCCTTGCGGCCCACGCCCTGGTACATCAGGGGCGTGGCCACGTTCTCCAGGGCGCTGGTGCGCGGCAGCAGGTTGTAGCTCTGGAAGACGAAGCCGATGGAGCGGCTGCGCACGTAGGCGAGACCGTCGTCGTCGAGCTCGTCGACCGGCTGGCCGTCGAGGATGTAGAGGCCCGAGGTGGGCCTGTCCAGGCAGCCCAGGATGTTCATCATGGTCGACTTGCCCGAGCCCGAGGGCCCCACGATGGCCAGGAACTCGCCGTTGGCGACGTTGAGGTTGACGTCGCGCAGGGCCGGCACCTGGACCTTGCCGGTGTCGTATACCCGGTTGATCTCTTCGAGCACGATGATCGGCTCGCCGGGGTTCGCGCTCATCGGAAGCCACCGCCGCCGGTGAAGCCGCCGCCGCCGGTCAGGGAGCCGACGTTGATGCCGCTGGTGCTCCCGGTGGTGGTGCCGTTGCGGGCCGCGACCGTCCCGGTCACGACCGTCTCACCGGCCGAGAGGCCGCTCGTTATCTGGGCCAGGGAGGTTGTCACCAGGCCGACCTGAACCGGCACGGTGGTCAGGCTGCCGTCGCCGTTCATGACCTGGACGGTGTAGCCCGCGGAGGCCGAGCCCGACAGGGCCGTGGCCGGCACGGCCAGGGCGTCGGAGACCGAGGCCGTGGTGACGGTCACCGTCGCGCTCATGCCGGCCAGGACGGTGGCCGGCGGCTGGGTCAGGGTGACCGTGACCGCGTAGGTGGCGACGCTGCTGCCGCCGCCGGAGGACGAGGAGGCCACCGGCACGATCTGGGTCAGGGTGCCGGCCACCGAGGCGTTCGCGCCGGTGACTGCCACCGCCGCCGACTGGCCGACCTTGAGGCTGCTGATGTCGGACTCGGAGAAGCTGGCGCTGGCCACCATCGGCCCGACCGACTCCTCGACCGCGTAGCCGGAGGGGGCGTTCACGCCCGGCAGGATGTTGACCGCGATGATCAGGCCGTCGGCCGGGGCGGTCAGGGTGGCGTCGGTGACCGCGGCCTGGTCGGCGTTGACCGTGGCCTGGGCCGAGGCCACGGCGGCCTGGTCGGCCTGGATCGTGGCCGTGTCGGCCGGAGCGACCTTGGATTGGTACTGGAGCTTGGCCGACTGATAGCTGAGCGAGGCGTTGGTGACCTGCTGGGCCGCCTGCTGGTCGGACTGGTTGACGGTCAGCTGGGTCGAGGTCAGGTTCTGCTGGGCGCTCGTCAGGGCGGCCTGGTCCTTGGCGATCGTGGCCGGGACCTGCGGCGAGGCCGCCTGGTCGGTGTTGAGCTGGCTCTGGGCGGCCGTGACGGCGGCCTGCGCCTGGGACAGCTTCAACGCGTTCTGGGCGTCGGTGTTGTTGCGGCTGGCCACGGCCTGCTCATAGCTGACGTACGACTGGCTCAGGCTGTTCTTGGCCTGGGCCAGCGTGAGGGCCGAGGGCCCGCCCTGGTCGGTCGTGAGCTTGGACTGGGCGCTGGCCAGGGTGGCCTGGGCCGAGGCAAGCTGGAGCTGGGCGGCCGTGGTGTCGGCGGTGGCCAGGACCGTGCCCTTGGTCACCGTCTGGCCGACGGTGGCCGACACGGTCAGGACCGGCCACGTCACGGCCGAGGAATTGCTGTTGGAGCTGCTCGTCGAGCCGCCCGTGCCGGAGGTCGTGGCCGCCGAGCTGACGATGTCGGCCGAGGATCCGAAAACAAGCCCGTATACCGTGCTCGCCTCGACCGTGCCGGTGGCCACGGACTGGGCGCTCACGGTCGTTCCCGAGGTCACCGTCGCGGTCGTGTACTGCGAACTCGACGACGCGCCGATGGCGGGGCCGACGACCACGAGGACGATCGCTCCGACTCCCACCACGATCAATGCGATCGCTGCCAATCTGATCTTCATCTTTGTGCCTCTGTCTCCAGCCAATTGTTCTCAGGCTCACGGAGAGCGAGAGTGGGGGCCCGAGGCCAGAGGTATGGTCTGCGAGACTGAACCAAGTCTGAAAGGATTCCGACCCGGCGTCGTCGCGTGGGCCTTGGAATCAAAACGGGCCGGTCCCGAAGGACCGGCCCGCCTGTGGTTGGAGATTCAGGGCCGGGCGCCGGCGAGCGCCTTGCGGCCGAGGTACAAGGCAGTGCTGCCGAGCTCCTCCTCGATGCGGAGGAGACGGTTGTACTTGGCGACCCGCTCAGAGCGGGAGGGGGCTCCGGTCTTGATCTGACCGAGACCCATCGCGACCACGAAGTCGGCGATGCTCGTGTCCTCCGTCTCGCCGGAACGATGGCTGACCATGGCCGTCCAGCCGGCGCGGCGCGCCATCGCGATCGCGTCGATCGTCTCGGTAACCGTGCCGATCTGGTTGAGCTTGATCAGGACCGAATTGGCGGACGACTCGCGGATGCCCCGGGCGATGAACTCGGGGTTCGTGACGAAGATGTCGTCGCCTACGAGCTGGACCCTGGAGCCGAGGCGCGTCGTCAGCTCGGCCCAGCCGGCCCAGTCGTCCTCGGCCAGACCGTCCTCGAGGGAGATGATCGGGTACTTGGCGATCCACTTCTCCCAGAGGTCGATCAGCTGGCCGGAGTCGAGGGTGCGGCCTTCGCGCTCGAGGCGGTACTGCCCGGTCACGCCGCCGGTTCCCGTGCCTTCGACGAGAACCGAGGTGGCGGCCGGGTCCAACGCGATGGCCACCTCGTCGCCCGGCTTGTAGCCGGCCTTCTCGATGGCTCGAAGGATTACCTCGACGGCCGCCTCGTTCGACGGCAGGGAGGGCGCGAAGCCGCCCTCGTCGCCCTGGCCCACGGAGAAGCCGTCGGCGCTCAGGATCGACTTCAGGGCGTGGAAGACCTCCGCGCCGGCCCGCAGGGCGTCGGCGAACGTCTCGACGCCGACCGGAGCGACCATGAACTCCTGGAAGTCCGTCGAGTTTACGGCGTGCTTGCCGCCGTTGAGGATGTTGAAGAACGGCACCGGCACGATGCGAGCCCCGACGCCGCCGAGGTACCGATAGAGCGGCATCTCATAGCTGGCCGCGACCGCGTGCGCCGCCGCCAGGGAGACGCCGAGGATCGCGTTGGCCCCCAGCTTGCCCTTGTTGGGAGTGCCGTCCAGGGCGATCAGCGCGGCGTCCAGGCCGGCCTGGTCGGCGGCGTCCGTGCCGAGCAGCTCGGGCGCGATGATCTCACGGACGTTGGCGACGGCCTTGAGAACGCCCTTGCCGCCGAACTTCGACTTGTCCCCGTCGCGGAGCTCGACCGCCTCGTTGGCGCCCGTCGAGGCGCCGGACGGCACGCCCGCCCGCCCGACGGAGCCGTCGTCGAGGACGACGTCGACTTCTATGGTCGGGTTGCCGCGTGAGTCGAGGATCTGGCGGGCTTCTATCAGGTCGATGGTTGTCATCAAAGACTCCGTCTACTCGCCGGCCTTCGCCGGCGCCTTGTCGAGGAGGATGGCGACACCGGGCAGCTCCTTGCCCTCGAGGAACTCCAGCGAAGCCCCGCCGCCGGTGGATATGTGGGTCATCTTGTCGCCGAGGCCCTGCTGCTCGACCGCGGCGACGGAATCGCCGCCGCCGACCACGACCGTCGCGCCCGCCTGGGCACGCCCGGCCAGGAAACGGGCGATCTCCTTCGTTCCAATCGAGAAGGTAGGGATCTCGAAGACGCCGAGCGGGCCGTTCCAGAAGACGGTGCGGGCCGGCTCGAGCGCCTTGCGCATCGCTTCGAGGCTCTGCTTGCCGACGTCGACGATGTTCCAGGAAGCCGGAACCTTGTCGGCCGGGAGGGTCTTGTACTCGCTGCCGCGGGTGACCTCCTTGGCCACGACCACGTCGCTCGGCAGGATGATCTTGGTGCCGTGTTTCGAGGCCGATTCCATGATCGCCCGTGCGTCGTCGACGCGATCCGGCTCGACCAGGCTCTTGCCGACCGGCTTGCCCTGGGCGAGGAGGAAGGTGTTGGCCATGCCGCCGCCGATGACCAGGATGTCGACCTTGTCGACCAGGTTGCGCAGGACCTTGATCTTCCCCGAAACCTTGGCCCCGCCGATGATCGCCGCGAAGGGCCGCTCCGGGTTCTCCATGAGCTTGCCCAGGAACTCGATCTCCTTCTCCATCAGCAGGCCCGCGTAGGCCGGCAGGATGTGGGCGATCCCTTCCGTCGAAGCGTGGGCGCGGTGGGCCGTTCCGAAGGCGTCGTTGACATACACGTCCGCGTAGCTCGCCAGCGCCCTGGCGAACTCGGGATCGTTCTTCTCTTCTTCGGCATGGAAGCGGAGGTTCTCGAGCAGGATGCACTCACCCGGCTTGAGGCGCTTGATGGCGTCCTCGGTGCCGACGCCGAGGGCGTCGCCAGTGACCGGAACGGGCATCTTGAGCAGCTGTGAAAGCCGCTCGGCGACGGGCCGCAGGCGCATGCTGTCCTGGACCTTGCCGTCGGGGCGGCCGAGGTGGCTGGCCAGTATGACGATGGCGCCCTGGGCCAGCAGCGATTTGATGGTTGGCAGGGCGGCCACGATCCGGCTGTCGTCCGTGATCTTGCCGTCCTCGAGAGGAACGTTGAAATCGACGCGGACGAAGACGCGCTTGCCTGCAGCGTCCAGGTCCCGGATCGTGAGCTTGTTCATCTTGACCTCGGGCTTGGCTGAGGCCGGAACGGAGCCGCAGGCAAATCCCACGGCCCCGGTCCGATAACGAAGCGTCGGTTACAGGCGCTCGGCGATGAACCTGGTCAGGTCGGCAACGCGGCAGCTGTAGCCCCATTCGTTGTCGTACCAGGACAGGACCTTGGCGAACGTGCCGGTTCCGCCGATGACCATGGTCAGGGCGGAGTCCACGATGGATGACCGGGAATCGCCCTTGAAGTCCATCGAAACCAGCGGCTCGTCGGAGACGCCGAGGATGCCCTTGAGCGGCCCGGCCGCCGCGGCACGGAAGGCGTCGTTGATCGCCGCGGCCGTGGTCTCCTGGTGGAGCTCGACGGCGAAGTCGACGATGCTTACGGTCGGGGTCGGTACGCGCAGGCTGAAGCCGTCGACCTTGCCCTTGAGCTCGGGGATCACGAGGGCGAGGGCCTTGGCGGCCCCGGTCGTCGTCGGGATCATGTTGAGGCCGGCCGAGCGGGCCCGGCGGGGATCCTTATGAGCGACATCGAGGATCTTCTGGTCGTTGGTGTAGCTGTGGATGGTGTTCATCACGCCCTTGTCGATGCCGAAGGCATCGTTCAGGACCTTGGCGAACGGGGCCAGGCAGTTCGTCGTGCAGCTGGCGTTGCTGATGATCACGTGCTTGGCCGGGTCGTACTTGCCCTCGTTCACGCCCAGGACGACCGTGATGTCCTCGCCCTTGGCCGGAGCGCTGATGAGTACCTTCTTGGCGCCCGCGGCGATATGCGCGCGAGCCTTGTCGGCCTCGGTGAAGCGGCCCGTCGACTCAATGACGATGTCGACGCCGAGGTCCTTCCACGGCAGCTGGGACGGGTCGGTCAGCTGGAAGACCCTGATGGGCTTGCCGTTGACGACGATCGAATCCTCGGTGTGGGTGACCGTTCCGTCGAAGTTGCCGTAGGTGGAGTCGTGAGCGAAGAGGAGAGCGTTGGTCGGGACGTCGACGATGTCGTTCACGGCCACGACTTCGAGTTCGGGGCTGCGCTCGAGGATCGCCTTCAACGACTGGCGGCCGATCCGGCCAAAACCATTGATACCGACACGAACTGCCATGTTTATTCCTCCAGAAGAGCGATTCCGCGTTCGGTCAACCGTTCGCGGTGAGAAGTGTGGCCCGACCGCCGCGCCAGGCCGGGTCGCCGAGACGCGCGATCACGAGTGGGTGGCCCCCGGCCAGGCCGACGTCCGCGCCGAGCTCGGCGTGGACGATCTGGACACGACTGCGGGGGGTGCGAAAGGCGGTCGCGGCTACCTCGACCCGAGCCGGACCGAGCAATCGCTCGCCCTGGGCATCGGAGATCGCGCCTCCGACCACGATCCGGGTTGGGTTCAACGCGTCGACGAAGCCGACACAGGCAACCGCGAAGGCGCGTCGACCGCGCTCCATGATTGCGCGACACGCCTCATCGCCGGCATCTTCGCCCTCGGCGATGTCCCGTGCCTCGATGGCGTCGAGGCCCTTCCGGGCAGCCCGGGCGGCGAGGAATGGGCTGCCGCCTTCGGAAACGACCGCGCGAGCGGTGCGAGCCATCGAAGCGCCGCCGATGAACGCCTCGAGGTGGCCAACCGCGCCGCAACTGCAAACCCCGTCCATCGAGACGGGCGTGTGGCCGAGCTCGCCAGCGGTCCCATCCGGACCGTGGAAGATCCTGCCCTCGGAAACGATCGCCCCGCCGACGCCCGTCGAGACGGTCAGGTAGATGAAGTCGGGGCAATCGCGTGCCGCCCCGAAGGCCATCTCGCCAAGAGCGGCGACGTTGGTGTCTCGCTCCAGGAAAGCCGGCAGGCCCAGCCGCTTGCCCATCTCGCCGGCAATCGGCACGTCGATGAAATCGGGCCCCATGTTGGGCGTCTGCAGCACGACGCCCCGCCAGGGATCAACGGGCCCGGGTGTTGATATCCCTACGCCGACGATGGCTTCGCCGATCCGCTGCGGCACCTTGCTCCTGACGGCGCGAAGCGCGGCCTCGCAGGCGTCGAGGATAGCCTCGGGGCCGTCGACGATCGGCGTGCGCCCCCTTGATGGGGCCAGTCGAGAGCCGTCGTCGACGACGACAGCTGCGCGAATGTGCGTTCCGCCGACATCAAGGGCGAGAACAGGTCGTGCTGACAGCGGTAGGCCTCGCATTTCCGGATTTGGTGGGGATGCTCGCCAATTCTAGCAAAGCGGATTCGGGCGCCCGCGGGCCGGTCGGCCCATTCGAGCCGGCCCCTCCGACCAGGGCACCCGCGCCGGCGATCACGCTGCGAGTGGGACGAACCGGAACCGGGACCTGCGGGCAGCATGCCGCGGACGCGGCAAGGTCGCCGCGAAGCCCACGTCCGGCCAGGGAGCCGCTGGCGGCGACAGGTGCGGCCCGCCCCGGTCGCGTGGGCCGGCGCCGGCGGATCGGCGAGGATGGTGGATCGGCAAGCGCGCGAATGCCGCCTTCCGATCCCGGAGACGCTGCGACCCCCGCCGTGGCGGGGGTCGCAGGTGATCGTCGATCTGGGCCGTTCAGGCGCCGATCCGGAAGACCTTGCCGCCGCAGATCGGGCAGATGCCCTGGGTCGCGGGCTTTCCGTTCTTCATGGTGATCCGCTCGGCGTTCTTGATCTCGACCTTCTTCTTGTCCTTGACGCAATATCCCTCGGCCATGATTTCTCCTCCAAATGGCGAACGGGGCGGATCCCCGGGTTTAGGTGGTCGAACCTGCTCGGAACAGCGTACCTGATGGCGACAGGTCGAAAGCTGCCACTTCGCTCGACACCGACGACTCGCCGATATCGACCGCCCGCGGCATATGCCCAGCGTCCCTACCCGTTGGCCTCCGACGACAATCTCGGCCGCCGGCGACGCCTCGAGGAGGATCCGCGTTCGGCAAGACCTGCTCCCCCACCAGGGTTGCGCAATGTTGGTTACCCGACGCGAGCATAGACGGGCCCAAAGTTGAGCGTCAAGCGCGGTCGGACGGGACTCACGAGGTGGGCAGGGCCGGACCGGGCATCATCCGGCCTTTCGGCGGCCGAGATGAGGACGGCCGAGCCGCCCGGCGCACCGCAGCCTGCGAAACCGGCCTGTACGCCCGGCGATGGCCAGCGATGCCGCGACGGTTGCCAGCGCGATGGTCAGGACGGCCAGCAGAACCGCCGGATCGGGCACGGCGCCGCCAGGCGCGGCTCGTCGCATTGAAGCGGCCGCCGCGACGGACGCGGTCGGACGCGGGGTCCCGGTCGGTCTCGGGGAGGATGCGCCGATCGGCAGCTTCGTGGAGGTGACCGCCTCGGCCGACCCTTTGGCCGACCCCGAGGCCGGCGCCGCGGCACCGCCGCCGGGCAGGTCGACGATCGACGCCGGGTCCGCCTCGATTATCAGGCCGTCCTCGTCCTGTTCAACGAGCCCCGAGACTTCGATCCCATCACCCGGCTCGAGCAATGCCACGGCTTCCGCGGCGGGATCTCCGCCGACTCGAACCGCTCCGCTGCCGTCTTCGACGGTGGCGGTTCGGCCGGTCGTATCCGTGACGAGGCCCGCGATGGTGACGTTCCGCCCGAGGAACGCAGTCAGTGACTCGATGGGGACGGCGGCGCCTGCCGCGCCCGGTTCGGAGTTGACGGCGTTCCAATCGGCGCCTGATCCGCCCGCCGATGCGGCCGCGGAACCCGAGGCGGCGGACCCGGCGGCGGCCGAGCCCGATGCCGAGGCAGCCGGCCCGAGAACGAAGTCGAGCCGCGATCGCGGCAGCAGCTGGAAGGCCGACGAATTGGAGGTGGAGCGGCGGACGACCCCGACTACGAGGACGAGTCTGCCCACCGAGGTAGTCGTCACGGAGATTGACGCGGCGGGCTCGCCCAGGACGGCGACCTCGTTCCCGGAAACGTTGAGGTCGAGGCGCCATCGCGAGCCCGCGGGCGTGAACTTCTCGACGCGGCCGCAGACCCGGACCAGGTGCCACTCCAGCGAAGCATCGAGCGGCCGGGCAACGACCTGCGGGCCGACGGCCTGCAACTCACCGAGGACCGAGACGCCGGTTGCCAGCACGGTCGGGCCGCCTTCCCACCTGCCCACCTTGCCCGTAACCCGCACGCGCATCCCCACCGGCGGGATCCCGGCGCCGTCCGGAAGGAGGACCGCCACGGCGGCCGTGCCGTCGTCCACGACGATGGTCGGACCGCCGATGTCGAGCAGGCCCGCCGTGGCGCTGACGGTGGCTTCCACGTCGACGGCGGCGGCGCGCGTACCGAGGGCGGACGCCAGATCGTGGTGCACTGGCGTCGCGGTCGGCTGAGATGATGCCGCCGAGGATCGCGTGGAGATCGGAGATGGTGTTGATGTGGAGATCGGCGCCAGCGCAACGACGTCGGCCCGGCGACGGACCCACACCCGGTAACCGTCGAGGCGGCCCGTGGCCGTCGCGTGCTGCCCGACGATGCCGGTCGCGAGGACGAAGTCGCCCCGGACGACGTCGGAAGACGACAGGCCGGCCGGCGGATCGGCCAGGAGGCGAACCGTGCCGGTAGCGTCGCTGATCGTTATCGTGAGGCGCCCGCTGTCGGTCTGGACCGACTCAACCGTGCCGCGGATCATCACGAGAGACCCCTCGGTGCCCTCGCCGATCTCGCCAAGTCCGGCGGCGGCCGCGGCCGGTTCCTTCGTGTCCGTGCCGACGGTCAGGTACTCCAGGTCGCGGATCTCGAGCTGGCCGTAAGGCGCAGACAGCGTGCCCGCCACCTCGACGGGAAGCCCGATCGACAGTTCAGCGCTCGATGTCGAGAGGCGGACGAAGATGCCTCCGGTCGCGTCGCGGATCACGAAGAGGGCGGCGGCGCCGACGAGCCCGGGCCCGACCGTGACCACGCCGGCGACGTTGACCCGGGTGCCTGCCGCCTGGGCCCGAGCCGCCGCGATCGATTCGAGCGCCGGGATGGGCCTCGTCGGCGAAGCGGATGGCGCGACCGAGGGCGGCGCGGAGCTTGGAGAAGCCGCTGCGGTGGGTCCTGGCGGCGCGACGGCGCTCGGCGTCGAGGAGGCGCCGGGCCCTGGAGTCGTCGCCGGCGACGGCGTCGGGTTCGCTGTGGACGCCGGAGTCGAGGCGGTCGACGTTGGCGTCGCCGAGGCCGGCGGCGCGGAGACCTCGGCGGACGGCGTCCAGACGGCCGAGGGCTCCGGTACCGATGCGGCGGGAGTGGGCGTCGACGTGTCCAATGCCGAGACGCTCGGTTGCGGCGTCGGGACGCCGGTGGCCGGCGGATCTGTGGCCGGCGGATCTGTGGCCGGCGGGCCGGAGGTCGGCGAGCCGGAGGTCGATGGATCAGTCGAGGACGAGCTCTGTCCGCCGGCAGGAGTGGTTGACGTTGACGGCGCCGCCGAACGGCCGGGTGCGGGCGCGGAGACGAGGGACTGCGGGATGGGGCTCGACTGCACGAACCAGTCGGTTCGGTTGTCGTTGGTGTCCTGGGTGTTGCCGGCCGACCCGCCGGGCAGGCGTTCGATGCTCGACTTCGCCGGTGGCGCAGGGGCAGCGGATCCTTCCACGTAGGCGTTGGCCGCCGTGCCCCACCCAACAGCATCGACGACCGTTCCGTCGGCGCGCCTCAGCGCGACCACTCCCCCGTCCGCCGCCAGACCGCCGGTGTAAGTGGCGTCGGCGAGCGGAGCGTAGATGCCGGCGGCGTTGGCCACGAGGAGATGTCCACCCGGAACTATTCCGAGGGTCGCACCGAACGCTGCCTTGCGAGTGGTCGTCGCCCCGGACGCCGTGACATATATGAGTTCGAGGCCGTTCGCGTCCGCGGTATCGGAACCCGCGTTCGCGATTTCCACGTACTCGTCCGAGGCGGAGGCCCCGCCGGTGACAACCTCAGCGACGACCAGGCCCGCCGACGGAGGCCAGGCCGCCACCGCGGCCGCGAACCCCGGAGGCTGGGCGGAGGCGATTGAAGCGGTGGCGATCATGAACGACACGAGCAGGACGAAGACCCCGCGCGGAGCAGGCATTCGGCACCTCAGGCGGCCTTTCCGGCGGGAGTGAGCCGGCCATTTGTACGCCCCGTGGCTTGGCGGCCGCTTATGCGGGACTTATCCAAACGCCCGTCGGCCTGTGGCGCGGGCCGTCATCGACTACCATTCCGACCGCGACGACCCCTCCCGGGTTGCTCGTGCACTCATCCAATCGACCTTAGGAGACGATGTGGCCCGCGCCAAGAGGACGGATCGAGCTGAGGCGCGCCGTAAGTACCGCGCTTACCTGCAGGCGCAGGAAGAGGCCGCCGCGGCCTCGGGTGATCAGGCCGCGGCCGACGATGCCGAACCGTCGGGCGCGAAAAGATCGCCGGCAGGCGAGCGTAAGGGCCAGCCGGCGACTCAACCCGGGGCCCGCAAAGGTTTCGTCGCCACCGAGCAGCCCGTCCGGCTGGGCTTCGTCGGCGCCGCTCGAGCGGCCTACCGAACGCCTCACTACATCGACGACATTCGCAACATCCGGGTGCTCGTCTTCGGGTCCAATACCGTCTGGCCGGTCCTTGCAATCTGCGTGATCGCGGGCCTCTATGCCGGAACCCGCTTCGCCAGCAACAGCTACTCCGGCGACCCGGTGCTGCCCTTCGTCTTCCAGTTCCTCTTCTACCCGGTTCCGCTGATCCCGCCGATGCTGGCGGGATTCCTGGCCCCGAGGTCGACCTGGCTGGCCGGCGTGATCGCCTCATTCATCGCGACCATGACGCTGGTCGTCGTGCTGGGCTTGACCGCGGTCACGCTGACGCAGGCCTCCGACACGATCGCCGGAAGCGGAGCCAGTCCGAGCGCCCAGGCAAGCTCGACCGCAACCGGGCCGGCAGCCTCCGGGACGATCCTGGCGACGGCCTCGCCGGCTCCGAGCCCGAGCGCCGCGGTGAGCGTCTCGCCCGCCCCGAGCCCTAGCACGGCACCAGCCCAATCGGGAACGACCGGAAGCCAGGGCACGGACATGCTCAGCCTCACGGTCATCCTGCTCGGCCAGTCGCTCGGATTCGGCGCGCTGATGGGCGCCCTCTCCGGTTGGTACAAGCGCTTCCTGGCGCTCAGCTCGGTACCCCGGAACAAGCCGCCCGCTCGACCCAAGGGTGGACGGGCGCCGCAGCGCCGCCCGGCCGCAAAGAAGTGAACGAAGCCTGAGGCGGCGCCCGAGAACGTGGCCGCTGCCCGGCGCAGGGGTACGACAGGTGCGGCCGAGGACCGGGATGCGGCAGGCACAGAGCTGCGGCCGGCGCAGAGCTGCGGCCGGCGCGGGCCGAGGGCTGGCCGCGGCAGGCGCGGAGCTCCGGCCGGCGCAGAGCTGCGGCCGGCGCGGGCCGAGGGCCTGGCTGCGGCAGACGCGGGCCGAGGGCTGGCCGCGGCAGGCGCGGAGCTCCGGCCGGAGGGGTTCGTCAAGGACCACCGCGGCGCATGCCGCTGTAGCCGAGAGCGCGCACGCCCTCCGGACGGGCCGGGCCACCGGCCGTCTCCGCCACGGTGGGGAGCGGCCTGATGTCGCGCGCCACGACGTTCACGACGTTCGCCTCGCGCTGCAGCATGCCGTCGACGTAGAGCAGCGCGTGGCGCCGGACAACTCCCCGTAGCCGAGCCCACGCGTCCGGCCAGAGAGTGACGTTGACCATGCCCGTCTCATCTTCCAACGCCAGGAAGACGGTGCCGCGTGCCGTCATCGGGTGCTGGCGGGTGACGACGAGTCCGCCCAGCCTGACCGGCCCCGGTCCGCGATCCGCCAGCGACGCGTTGGTGACGGCACCGAGGCGATCCAGCGCGGGCCGGAAGAGCGAGACCACCTGCCGGCGGGCGTCCAGCGAAAGCACCGCGTAGGAGTCGCCGAGCCGTTCCCGCTCGGTCAGCGGGGGGAGCTCCGGGGCGGGCGTCGGCGGCAGGCGCAGATCCATAGGCCGGCCGGCGGCGCGCGGCCTTTCGGGCATGCGCGGGCTTTCGGGCATGCGCGGGCCTGCGGGCATGCGCGGGCCTGCGGCGGCAGGCTGCTCGGCGGCGCGCGGCTGCTCGGCGGCGCGCGGGCCTCCGGCGGCAGGCGGCTGCTCGGCGGCGCGCGGCTGCTCGGCGGCGCGATCGATGCGGCCTGCGGCCCGGCCCGCTCGGCCGCGTCCCGAGGCGCGCGCGATCGACCGAACCGTCTGGCCACCGACTCGACCCCGGGTAGCGCCCATGACCTCTCGCAGATGCCACAGCAACTCACGGCGCGGCCGGCCGAGCGAATCCAGGGCCCCGGCCCTGATGAGCCGCTCGATGACCTCCTCGGGCAATTCCGTGCGATCGACGACGTCCGCCAGAGAGTGGTAGGGCCCGCGGGCCAGTTCGGCGTCCAGGCGCTCGGCATGCTCGTCGCCGATCCCTTTCACCAGCGCCAGGCCGAGGCGTATGCCGTAGCCGGTCGCGGCCTCGGGCGTCCAGCGCGCCCGTGATTCGGCCGAGGGAACGACGCAGCCCGAAGACCGGACCACGGCCGACCGGCGGCCGACGCCCGCTTCGATCGATGCGGCGGTTGTGCCGGCGGCCCGGAGTCCGAGCCCGCCTTCGCTCCGCGCCGCAGGGTCGGTCGAGCGCTCCGTCAGGGGCGGCCGAGGCCCGCGTCGCATCTCCTCGAAAGGCGGCTCGCCGTCGCGGTCGGCCCACTCCGTCGTCGTCCTGTAGCTCGACGCGTTGACGTCTACCGGCAGGACCGCCACCCCGTGGCGCTTGGCGTCGTTGATCAGCACCTCCACCGGGTAGAAGCCCATCGGCTGGGCGTTGATCAGCCCGACGGTGAACTGGGCCGGGTAGAAGAGCTTGAGGAAGGCCGACTCGTAGGCCGTCCTGGCGAAGGCCGCGGCATGGCTCTTGGCAAAGCCAAAACTCGCGAATGCGGCCACTCGTCGGAAGAGTTCCTCGGCCTGCTCGTCGGTCAGGCCGTTTGAGGCACGGCAGCCGTCGACGAAACGCCGGTGCAGCTTCTCCATCTCGCGAGTCGAGCGCCAGGTACCCATCGCCCGACGGAACCCGTCCGACTCGGCAGCCGAGAAGCCGGCGACGGTGATGGCGATCTGCATGACCTGCTCCTGGTACAGGATCACGCCGAGGGTCTCACGCAGGACCGGCTCGAGGCTGGGGTGTAGATAGGTGACCGGCTCGATGCCCTGCCGGCGGCGCAGGTACGGATGGACCGCGTTGCCCTGGATCGGGCCCGGACGGATGATCGCGACCTCGACCACCAGGTCGTCCAGGTCCGCCGGCCTCGACTTGGGCAGCGTCTGCATCTGGGCCCGGCTCTCGACCTGGAAGACGCCGACCGTATCCGCGGCGCGGAGCATCTGAAAGACCTCGGGGACGTCCTCGGGCAGGCGATCGAGGTCGACTCGGGCGGCGCAGTCCTGCTCGATGAGCCGGAGCGTCTCGTCGATGGCGGCGAGCATGCCCAGGCCCAGCAGATCGAGCTTGATCAGCTTGAGGGTCTCGACGTCGCGCTTGTCGAACTGGACGACGACGCGATCCTGCATGGTCGCGCGCTCCAGCGGCGCGATGTCGATCAGCGGCGCCGCGGTCACGAGCATGCCGCCGGAGTGGATGCTCAGGTGGCGCGGGAAGCCGTCGATGCGGGCGCAGAACGCCAGCCAGCGTTCCCATTCGGGCATTCCGGCGGTGGACCCCCGGCGCATCTCAGGCGGGATCTGCGGTTGAGGCTCGACCCGAGCCACGCTCGAACGCGGCTCCTGGGCGGCCCGCGCGCGTGGCCCGCGCGCGCCGTCCTCGAGTTCCCGGGCCGGCATCGTCACGGCGCGCTCTGCGGGTCGTTCCGCGCCTCGTTCGGTCGCGCGCTCCGCGGCCAGCCAGGCGACGCTCGCCGGGGAGTCGCCCGGGCCGCCCTCGTCGTCCGACCCGACCGGGCGGCACCTGGCCAGCCTTCGACGCTGTTCCACGGCCGACCCGCCGCCGAGATCGGCGGGCAAGACGGTACGGCTGCTCGGGCCGGCCGCGCCGAGCCCGTGTCCCGCGCCCGCGTCTCCCGCGACCCCGCCGCTCGCACCGAGTCCGTCTCCCGGGCCGAGCGCGCCGGCGCCGGTCCCGCCGGCCGCGCCGCCCATGCCCGCGCCGAGCCCGTCTCCCGCTCCCGCGCCGGTCCCGCGCGTTTCCTTGTACTCGCCGGGGGAGTGGTATACAGAAGCGGAGGCCGGCGCCGGCTGAGCCCGGAGCCAGAGCCCTCCAGATCGGGTCGTCGCCAGGGTTCGAGAGCCACCGAGGGACTCGGATTCGGCTCCTGCCGGCTCGGACGGGTGCGCCGCGAGCGTCTCTATACCGACCCGACCCGGCCCACCCCTCGACCTGGGCCCGCTCGTCCTCATAGCACTCTCCGGATGTGTATAAGGAAGAACCGCCTGGTCGCCCGCCGCGTGGTCGCCCGCCGCGGCTGGCCGCGCCCCCGGCCCCGCCGCGCGGTCGCCCGCCGCGGCTGGCCGCGCCCCCGGCCCCGCCGCAGCCACAGATTCCGCGACCGGCCCGCCGCCCAGTCCCGCCGCCGCGGCTGGCCGCGCCCCTGGCCCCGCCGCGCCGAGACCCGCGCTGCCCGGATCTCGCCCTGCACCGGTTTCGGTCACATACGCCCCGTGGTGGTGCAATCCGCGAACGCCGCCCGCCGAAGGCTCGGCGGCGCCGGATCCTGAGCGTGGCGGCGGCAGATCCGAGGCCCGTGGGCCAGACCACGACCCCTTTTCTCGCTCGGATACGCGGATAGCACGCCCAGTGGCTGTATTTGAAGGAAGCTGGGCCTGGGACTGCCGGCCCGCGCCGAGACGCCCGCCGCCCGCGCCGAGCCCGCCGGCCGCGCCGCCGCCCCCGCCGGCCGCGCCGAGCCCGCCCGCGCCGCCCGCGCCGAGCCCGCCGCCCCTGCCCGCGCCGCCCACCCCGCCGCTCCCGATCCGGCCACCGCGGGGATGGTTGAGCTGGCCCATGCCATTGGTCAGGCCACGGACCGCCGCCATTTCGATCGCATCAGCCTCGCCGCGGCGCACGTCACCCACATCCGCACCCGCCGCGAATTGACCCTCACCACCGCCGGCCGTACCCGCCACATCCAACGCCGTGTCCACCCCACCCGCCACACCGCCGCCGGCCGCCATACCGCCGCCGGCCCAATCACCCGCCCCACCCGCCACCGCCTCCCGCTCGACCGTCTCGGCAAAGAACTGGCCGAAGCCCCCATCCGCCTCGAGGTCGCGCCGGACCATCACCGAGTCGTACGTTTCGAGCGCCTTTGCGACCCGATCGACCAGGGGCCGGGGAAAGCCGAGCGCGTAGCCGACCTCGCGCACGGCCGACCGGGCCCGATACGTGACCAGGTTGCAGACCATGCCGGTGTGCTCGGCGCCGTAGCGCGCGTAGACGTACTGGATCACCTCCTCGCGCCGTTCGGACGAGAAGTCGATGTCGATGTCGGGATAGCTCGTTCGACCCTCGTTGATAAAGCGCTCGAACAGAAGGTTGTGCCGGATGGGATCGACGCGGGTGATGCCGAGGACGTAGGCGACGATCGAGTTGGCCGCGCTGCCTCGACCCTGGGCCGGGATTCCGCGCTCGCGGGCGAAACGCATGATGTCCCAGCAGATCAGGAAGAACTCGGCCAGGCCGGTCTTTTCGATGACCTCCAGCTCGTGGGTCAGCTGCCGCACGACCGGCGAGGAGATGGGGTGATACCGGCGGCGGGCGCCCTCGTGGCACAGCCCTTCCAGGTACGAGAAGGGAGTGTTGCCCTTCGGGACCGGGAAGCCGGGAAAACGATAGCGCTCGAAACCGAGGTCGACGGAGCAGCTGGCGGCCAGCTCACCGGCATTACTGATTCCCTCAGCCCAGGCAGCCGCAGTACCGGCGTCCGCGAAACCCGACGAGACGCCGCCGAAAGGCGGCGTGCCGCCTCCCGGCGGCAGAGCCGGAACCCCGACGCCCGCCTGAGAGTGGGCGGCATCTCTCGAGAGTGGCGAGCCGTCCCGCAAGAATGGGCCGGCTCCAGACGGCGCGATGCGCCCGGGCGGCAATGCCATCAGGTCGTCGGCCGACTTCAGGAACGACTCCCCATCCGGGCGCCGAAGGTCTCGCAGATCTTCGAGTGTTCGGCCGTGGCGGATCCCCGTCAGGACATCCTGCATCTCGCGGCCCTCGGGATAGGCGTAGTGGACGTCGTTCGTGACGACGACCGGCAGCCCGAGCTCCCCGGCCAGGCGAGCCGTCTCGGCCACGAGCCAGTCGTCGTCGGGCAGCAGGTGATGCTGCATCTCCATGAAGAACGCGGCGGTGGCGACCGAGTCGCGGCGGGCTCTCCGGCTCGCGAACAGCAGGGCATAGTGCTCTGCCGCGATCCGGGCTCCTTCCCAATCGCCGCTCCGCAGGCGCCGGGCGATTTCGCCCTCACGACACCCGGAGAGGGCCACGAGTCCGTCCGTGTTCCCGGCCAGCAGCGCATGCGTGAAGCGCGGCATCGACTTGGTACCGGCGAGATTCGCCCGGCTTACGAGCCGGCAAAGACTCCGATAGCCCGCCGCGTTCCGCGCCAGCAGGACGAGGTGAGGGCCGCGCTGCCCCTCCCCGACGCCGCGCAAGTCTTCCTTCACCGGGTCGCGGCCACCCGGCAGACGGGCGCGGGCCGGGCGCGGCCGGGCCGGCAGCCCCTCCCCGCGCGGCGCGTCATCGGGGAGTGGCGCCGCGCCGGCCGGAGAGTGGCCGCTCCAGGCGGCCGCCAGAGAGTGGCCGACGTCCGCCCAGCCGTCGCTCCAGGCGCCCGCCAGAGAGTGGCCGCCGCCGGCTCCGCGGCCACCGCGCCGCGGTCTCCGGCCCGGGATCACGATGCCAGCCGGATCCGGGGCTGCCGGGTCGGCCATCTCTATCTCGACCCCGATGACCGGCCGCAACCCCGCCTCCTGGGCCGCGGTCGCAAACCTGACTACGCCGTAGAGGCCGCCGTGATCCGTGACGGCCAGCCCGGACAGGCCAAGCTCGACGGCGCGCTCGACCAGCTCGTCCGGCGCCGAGGCGCCGTCGAGGAATGAGAAGTGCGTGTGGCAGTGGAGCTCTGCGTAGGTGGCCACTCTGGTACTCGACGTTCTGACTCGGCGGAAACGTCAAGTATAGAACGGCCGTTCTATTAGTTCCAGGGCCGTATTCTTTCGAGGGAGCGTCACGCACCGTCGGGCCGAGGCCCCCCGAGCCACCGACCTCGCCAGGACCCGGCCGACTCGCTCCCCACCCAGACCTGCCGCATCGACGCGGCGCCGTCCCGACTCGGCCTCCAAGGCCAGCTCCACGCCTCGTCGAACCGTGGTGCGGGAACCGCAGACTTCAGATTCGCCCCGCTCAGATTCCCCCACCAACGTCGATGTCGTGCGGAGTGCTCTCCGCCGGTTGACCGGGCTCGCCACGGCCGGCCGGCCGGCGGTAACGCGGCACGGTCGACGACGAAGGCTGGATCACCCGCTTCTCGACGGTGCCCGCGGGCTCGGGAACGTCCGGCGGCGAGACCTCTGGCGAAGCATCGGTCGGCGGCGGGGCCGCGGCGCCGCCCGTTTGCCTGTCCGCCGACGCGCCGGTCTGCTGGATCGCCCGCCGCCGGGCAATCGGCATGCGCTCGGCCGGCCGCGGCGCCAAGTCGGGCTCGGGCGCGATCCGCTCCGCCCGTCGGGACAAGGCGCCGCGTTCGTCCAGCGACCGCGGCGGGGGCACGAACCCGGCAATTGCCGCGGGCGCGGCCGCGACCTCTGCCATTGACCCCGCTGGTGGTGCGGGCGCGAGACCTGGCTGTGGCGCGCCGGCAGGGTAAGCCGTGGGCTCGGGCCCCGGCACGGACCCCGCCACGGGCGTCGATCCCGGCCGCGAAACGGCAGAGCCCGCGTATTCCTGGGCCGGCATGCTGCGCAGCGCGGGGTAGCGCGGCCCGCTCGGGCCGGGTCCGCCACCACCGGCACCCGCCAGCACCCACCGCCTCCTGTCCCTCTCAGAACTGCACAGGGACAGCGTGATGCGGCCGAGGAGGAAGAAGGCGACCGCGTCGGCGGCGAGCGCGACGCCGATCACGAGGAAGAAGGCACCCACCAGCAAGACGGCTACTCCCTGTGGATCGACGAAGTTCGCCACGTCGGGCTGCAATCTGGCCGCCAGGACAAGAACGGCCAGCAGGTCGATCCCCAGGAAGATGAACGGGTACAGGAGAACGATCAGGCGGGCGGACATCCACGCCCCCGACCACATGGCGGCCAGCGGCGAATCGCCCGAGCCGCTCAGCGACAGTCGGCGAAGCAGATCCTCGAGCAGTCGGGCCGGCTTGCGCAGCGCGTACATGGGGCTACCCAGCAGCGCATACCCGCCGACATACAGAGGAACGATGAGGAGGAGCCCGACGATGGAGCTGACGTTGCTCATCACCCACAAGCCGAACCAGAGCGGCCCGTATACGAGCAGCCAGGCCCGCATGAACCACAGCCATGACTCGATCCACCAGGCGGCCGCCCGCCAGGGCCCGAACCTGGGGGTCCCCCCACCGAGCGACGAGACGTTTCTGTCCAGAAGGCCGAGGTAGATGCCGCTCAGGACTATGGAGGCAACCGAGCTGATCCCCAGCCCGGTCGAACTGGCCAGGATCAGGACGAATCCGGTCGAACCGAGGTCATACGTGCCCGACCGAGCGAGGGGCATCAGAAGAGCAAGGTCACCCAGGACGAGTCCGAGTGTGAAGATGCCGGCGAGGAAGATGGGCACGGTCGAGAGCCGTCCCAGCAGCCAGGTCGTGACATAACTGCCTTGCGCAAGTGCGACAGCGTGGCCCGGGTCGAGCTTGTCCACGCCGGGCATCGCGACGTCCTCCAGGCGTCGCTCCTGAACCCTTGCCAGCGTGGCCTGCTCCCTGACGGCCCGGCACTTGTAGCACTGCCGAGCGGTGGCCCAATTCATCGAGCTACACCGCGAGCAGAACCAGAACTCCTGCATCTACATCTCCCGAGGCCCAAACTCGGGGCGGGCCCCTCGTCCCAGGATGCCGACCCCGCAATCGTAAGTGAAAGCCGGTGCCTTCGATGAGCCGATCCAGACAACGGGCTCATCGCCCGGCCGAGCCGCCACGGGTCCCGATCGCCGGCCCGGCGTGCCGAGGCCAAGGCGCCGCGGAGCTCCGGAGCGAGCGCACTTCAAGGTGCGCGTGAGCGAAGCGCGCAGGCGCCAACGAAGGCCCGGGCCGCCCGGCCGAGCCGCCATCGGTCCCCGATCGCCGCCGACGGCGCAGGCCAAGGCGGCGTCCGAGCACTGGAGCGAGCGCACTTCAAGGTGCGTGAGCGAAGCGCGCAGGCGCCAACGCAGGAATGCGCCGTCTGACGGCGATCGGCTAGTCGTAGAGACGCTCGAGGTGCCAGCTGCCATCGACCCGGTCGAGATACAGGAGCGCCAGCCAGCTCCCGCCGGCGACCTTGAAGTAGTCGCGTGCGATCGGCTGACTCCACCAGCTCTCTTCGACGCGCCATTGATTGCAGACCTCGATCAGCTCGCGCCGGCCGTTCCAGCGGAAGGCGACCGGCTCGCCGTTCGGACCGAGCTCGACGCCGATCGAAGGGTGCTCGCGCAGCAGCCGCGTCATGGCCCGGATCCAGGCCGTCTCGTGGGTGTGGCCGTGACACGGCTCGGAGTCGGGCTCGCGGGAGCGATGAGGCCCGGAGGGGCAGGCGCCGCCGGGCCTGGGGCGCGGGGTGTAGTGCCCGGCCCTCGGCGCCATCCCCAGCGCGCCTCGGCCAGGGTCGCCTCGGAATCTTCCAGTTCCATCCAGCCGACTCGTTCCTCGCCGAAGCGGAGCCCCAGCCTGGCCAGCTGCCAGCCGAGCCGGCCCGTTCGACCGGTCTGCGGCGTGAAGAGCGAGAGCTGCGTGCCCGCGGCGGGCGCCACGTCGCCGAGTTCCAATTCGACTCGCGCCACCGGCGCGCGGGGTGGCGACGTCTCGAGGCGGGCGATCAGCAGGTGCTCTATGGCCAATCCCTCGGAGGTGGGCTCGGGCAGGGGCTGGTCCATCGTGATCGAGGAGGGCACCCCGACGGTGGAGAAGGAGCGGTCCAGTTCGAGGGTCAGCCGGGCCCGAGCCGTAGCCGCTCCTCGGGCCTCGAGCTGATCGCCGAAGGCCGAGGCCAGCCGGTGCAGGACGAAGCGCAGACCCTCCACGTCCGACACGGGCGGGTCCAGGGGCAGGGCCAGGGTCAACCGTTCCGGGGCCCGATACGGCCGGAACGGATCCGTCTCCTCGCCGCGAGCCCGGGCATGCAGCCGCTCCCCCTCCGGCCCGAACCTGGCCACGACCGCCGAACGCGGCAACTCCGCGACCTGGCCGATGACGCGCAGCCCGAATCGATCGAGGCGGGCGCGCACCTCCGCGTCACGACTCAGCATGGCCGCGGATAGAGGCGCCAGAAAGGCGGCGTCGGCGCCGGGCTCGACGGCATGAAGGGCGACATCGCCACTTCCCGCGCCACTCGCGCCACTCGCGGCACTCGGCCCCGCCGGCGCGGCCGCCTTCCCCGCCAGGGCGGCCGCTACCGCGGCCGCGAACCGAGTCCCACCGATTCCCGCCAGCGGCGGCCCCGGCAGGACCTCCGCCAGCGCCTCGCCCATCCGGCGAACGAGCAACGGCTCCGGCCCCCACAACCGTTCGAGGCCGTCCAGTTGCACCTCGACCCGTCCGAAGCCCGGTCTCGCCGCGTCGGTCTCGGCCGCCACGCCCGAGCTGAAGCCGGCCAGCCGATCGAGTGCCGACTTCAGCGCCGCGACATCAGCCGCAGGATCCGGATCCAGGAAGAGAGCCTCCGGGGCGAGCCTATGAGCCGCCCCGAGCGGCATCCCAAGCCGCACTCCGAGCTCGAGCGCCCGGCGGCTCGCGTCCAGGACCGGAGCGTCCGCCCACGGCCTGCCGCCCAGAACGATCGGCACCGCCTCGAATGGCTCGGAAGCCCTGCCGCGGGCCAGTCGAAGGAGAAGGTGGGGCCAGTGGAGATGAAGAAGTCGCATCGTCGGGAACCGGAGTGATGGCGGGAGGGTGGGGCTGCGCAGGCCGAGCCGCCGAGATCGGAACGCTCGGCCCGTAGCCACCGGGCGGGGCCACTCCAGCCAGCGGGGCTACTCCGCCCAGCGGGGTCACGCCGCCCAGGGCCACTACCGATCCCCCGGCGATAGTCGACCGACCCGCGCCCGGCGCGCTCTCTCGCAGGAGATCGCGCCTCGCCAGGCAGGCGTCGCGCAGGCCGCCCTCCGCGTACAGGATCCGCAACTCAGCGGCCCGGCCGGGCGGCCCGAACCTGTCCCGGGCCACGCGAACTTCGGTCCGCTGCCCCACTACGTCCCGGCCCAATCGAATCCATGCCCTCCGGCTCATCTCCAGTCTCAGGGCGGCGACCTGGGTGAGAGCGCTCGCCAGGGCGGAGGGAAGGCTCGGCGGCTCCAGGACGATCAGCTGGACGCCGGCTCGGCGGGCCAGCGCCGCCAGTCGACCGAATCGCTCCGCCAGGCTCGAGATCGAGATTCGAGCTCCGCCCGGGAGCCGGGACTGCATGTCCAGCAGCAACAGATCGACGGTTCGATCCTGGAGGAGCATGGCCGCCATCGCCAGCGCTTCCTCGAGCGATTCCGGCGTCAGGACGACAAGCCAGTCGAGCTGGACGCCCCGAGCGGCGGCCTCGACCGGATCCAGGCTCCCGGCCAGATCCAGGTACGCCGCTATTCCGCCGGCGGCCTGGGCCCCGGCGACGGCCTGGAGCGCGAGCGTCGTCTTGCCGCTGGTCCCGTCGCCGTGGAGAGCTGTGGTCGCGGCGCGCGGCAGCCCGCCCAGCCCGAGGATGGCATCCAGGGCCCCGAAACCGGTTGATATCGCCCGATCGGACGCGGGCAGAGCGCCCGGAACCCCCGGCAGCCCCTCCGGATCTGAAACCGGACTCAGCCGCGGCGCCACCGCCAGCGCCCCTTCGACCTCCCCGCCCCAGCGCGGAGCTGCCCCGCCCCAGCGTTCCCGGAGGGACGCCAGAGCGGCCTGGACGTTCGGGGGAGGAGTGGTCATGTTGCCCAAATGATAGAACGGATGTTCTAATAGTCAAGGGCTCCCAACGCCCTCTCGCCGGTCTCACCGGGACCGAGCCAGGCCGAGCTCACGCCGCTCTCCACAGTTCTGATCATCTGCAAACCCGGGCAGCGCCGGCTCAGGTTGCAGGCTCACGGAACCATCCGGCGGCGCCACCGAGCCTCCACCCTACTCCGACTCACGCTCAGCGAACCGGTCCCGCGCTCGGTCCAGGGCACACTTCGGCCTCCGCCCGGCCACGATCTTCATTCCGTGCTACCCCCAGTTGAATCCGCCCAGAAAGCCGGCGCCGGGGTACCCGCCGCAGAACGAGGCACGCGGGCACAGTGGCGGCGCTACCGGACACGAACAGCGGCGGCACGGGCACTGGCGGCACGGGCACTGGCGGCACGTGGCACTGGCGGCACGCGCACGGGCACTGGAACTGACGGCGGCAGACGAAGGGGGCGAGTTCTGGTCACGCCGCCGACTAGACCCGGAGCCGCTCCACGATCTCCGCCAGGCCTTCAGGAAAGAAGCGCTCCCGGGAAGCACGAAGGTCAGAGAGGGACCGCCAACGGTGCGCGGCCGCAGCCGCCGCCTCCGCATCGCCCGCACGGCCCGGGCCGACCACCGGAGATACGACACGCCCGAGCAAATGCCACTCGTCCTGGTCGAGTCGCCGGCCACCGTACGTGAACCTGGCGCGGCGCCGCAGCACAACCGGCCCCAGGTTCGGCACGTCCAGCCCCAACTCCTCGACGAGCTCGCGGCGGGCGGCCTCTTCCGGCGACTCTCCCGGTTCGATCCGGCCGCCCGGCGTGTACCAGTAGCCACCCTGCTCCGGATCCGGATCGAACAGGAGTAGCAGCCGGCCTTGCTCGTCGAAGAGGAGGACGCGGGCCACAGAGCGCATCGTGCGCGGCGACGTCTTCATCTTCCTCCCCACTACGCCGGCCGCCGCCGGCAGTCGGTCTGTCCCGATGGTAGCGCCCGCGGGGATCACGACCGCTCATCTCCGCGAAGGGCCACTCCGCTGCTGATCCGCAGAGCTGTCCCTGGGCGCATGTCAGGCAGCGAGGCCGGCGCATCGCGCGCAGACGTACCACTGGCGCCATGCGCCGGTTCGCTGGGCGGCCGGACGGCCCCGAGAAAGGGGCACGGCTGCGGTAAACTCCGAGCCCTCCGACGGTCGATCGGAGGCCGCGATTCTGAAGTGGCCCTGATCCAGGCGAAGGGCCGCGCCGAATTCAACTCCGTCCCTTCCGATAGTCGAGCCGGGAGTGTCCATCAGCCGTGGCCCTGATCGAAGCGAGCGGGCTGACCAAGAAGTTCCGCCAGGCCGTCAAGGAACCGGGACTGGTCGGGTCGCTCAAGCACTTCTTCACCCGCCAGTACAAGGATAAGCTGGCCGTCGACCACATCGACCTGAGCGTAGAGGCCGGCGAGTCGGTGGCCTATCTCGGTCCCAACGGCGCCGGCAAGTCGACCACGATCAAGATGCTGACCGGCATCCTCGTTCCCACTTCAGGCAGCCTGATCGTGAACGGCCTGGTTCCACACGAGAAGCGCCAGCAGAACGCGCGCAATATCGGCGTCGTCTTCGGCCAGCGGACGCAGCTGTGGTGGGACATCCCCGTCATCGAGTCCTTCAACCTGGCCCGCGACATGTACGAGATCCCGCCGGCCCGCTACAGGAATAACCTCGGCGAATTCACCGAACTGCTCGGCCTGGACGAGTTCATGAACATCCCGGCCGGCAAGATATCGCTCGGTCAGAGGATGCGCGCCGACCTGTGCATGGCCCTCCTCCACGACCCCCGAACGCTCTACCTCGACGAGCCGACCATCGGCCTCGACATCGCGGTCAAGGACAGCATCCGCCGCTTCGTGCGGAGCCTGGTCGTCGAGCGAGGGACCACGGTGATGCTGACGACTCACGACCTCGGCGACATCGAGGACATCTGCAAGCGCATCGTGATCATCGACAACGGCAGGATCATCCACGACGGCGACCTGGCCAAGCTCAAGGACACGTACGCTCGCGATCGGGTGATCCACTTCCAGCTGGCCCGACCGCCCAATTCGATCGAGCCCATCTGCGCCGGTTTGCCGGCCTGCGAGCTCACGGCCGACGGGCTGCGCCTCTCGGTCCAATTCGATCGATTCGACTATGCGGCCGGCGAGATCGCCGCCGCGGTGATGCCGCACGTCGAAGTCGTGGACTTCCACATCGACGAACCCGAGGTCGAGGATCTCATCCGCAAGGTCTACCTCGGCCAGCTCACCCTCGAGGCGCCCGGGTCCGGCACCGACGAGCCCGAGCCGCCGGCTCTCGCGGAGGCCTGAGGTGCGAATCCACCGCAAGTACGTGTCGATCGCCCGGACCTCGCTCTCGATCACCTTCGTGTACCGGGCCGGCTTTGTCCTGAACATGGTCGGGTCGATCTTCTACGTCGTGGCCATGTTCTACCTGTGGCAGACGATCTTCCTCGGCAGCCCCGGGGCGCTGAGCGGCTTCACCTGGCCGCAGATGAAGGCGTACCTGCTGGTCGCGTTCCTGCTCAACTCGTTGATGACCTGGTATGCCGAGTGGAACATGAGCCAGGATCTGCGCGAGGGTCGCGTGGCCACCGATCTCGCCCGCCCGATGGACTTCCAGGCCTCCCGCCTGGCTTCGGCGGTCGGCCCCGTCCCGTTCGAGTTCTGCTCCGCCGTCGCGGTCGGCGCCATCGTCGCGGCGGTGTTCGGCGGGATCGCCATGCCGGCCGATCCGCTCCACCTGGCTCTCTTCCTGGTCAGCGCCGCCCTGGCCACGCTGATCAAGTTCGGGATCGTCTATTGCGTCTCGATGACCGCCTTCTGGACGACCGGCGTCGAGGGCATCCAGGTCGGCCGCATCGCCGTCCAGAACATCTTCTCCGGCGCGCTGATTCCGCTCGTGTTCTTCCCGGACTGGCTGCGCACGCTGGCTGCGGTGCTGCCCTTTCAGGGCATGGTTTCCACGCCGGCCCTCACCTACCTGGGGATGATGGACGGGCCCACGACGGCATTGATGATCGGCGTCCAGGCGGTATGGGCGATCGGGCTCATCCTCCTGGGGCGGCTGGCCTGGCGCAGCGCGGTCAAGGCCGTGACGATCAATGGCGGCTAGCCTGCGGTCGGTTCGCCGGCTCGTCTACATCTACTTCCGCTGCCTGGGCCAGCAGATGAAGGCGATCCTGGCCTACGAGGCCGACTTCGTCGTCCTGATGTTCTCCGCGGCCCTGGTCCAGGCCACCGGCTTCCTCTTCATCTGGGCGATCTTCCAGCGGATCCCGAACATCAACGGCTGGACCTTCTGGCAGGTCGTGATGATGTACGCCCTGATCTTCGTAACCGAGGGCGTGGGCTCGCTCTTCTTCGAGGGAACCTGGAGGCTCTCTTACCTCGTCTACACCGGCCAGTTCGACCAGATGCTGCTGCGGCCCGTCTCGCCGATCGTCCAGGTCCTTGCCGGGGCCGTCGGCTTCAACGGCCTCGGCAACATCGTGACCGGCTCCGTCCTGATCGGGATCGGCGTCGCCAACGTGCCCGGCGCGTGGACCCCTGGCCGGCTGCTGATGCTGGCCATCCTGATCGCCAGCGCGTCGGCCATCCGGGTCGCCATCAACCTCGCCTCCGCCGCCAGCACCTTCTGGATCCGGTCGCCCTGGAGCATGGTGCCGGTCTTCGTCCACCAGTTGGGCGACTTCGCCAAGTACCCGATAACGATCTACTCGTTCGCGGTCCAGGCCATCATCGTGGTGGCGGTGCCGTTCGCGTTCATCAGCTTCTTCCCGACCGCGTGGATATTCGGCGTCGAGGCCTGGAGCCTGCCGGGGTTGCTGACCCCGCTGGTCGCGATCTACTCGCTCGTCATGGCGGTATGGATCTTCGGCGTAGGCCTCCGTCGCTACGAGAGCAGCGGCCACTGAGCCCGCGGGCCGCGCCGGCGGCGGGCTGCTCGGCCGCAGACCTGAGGTTCGAAGGTTCGCGGTTCGGGGCCTGTGCTAGACTCCCTGCTCGCGTGGGGATGTAGCTCAGCTGGGAGAGCACCGCGTTCGCATCGCGGGGGTCAGGGGTTCGAGTCCCCTCATCTCCACCATTTCCGTGAGTTCCGTGATTTAACCCCGGTCGGTCGCCCGGCCGGGGTTTCGCTATTTCCGGGAGGTCGCGCGTCCGAAGTCACCCGTTCTCGTCCGTCGTTGCTTTCAACACACGTCCGACGGCGGGGGCACCTGGTCCGAAGCGACAGTTACCGGCCTGCCGGCCGCTCCCGCCTACACGCCCGGCACGCCGATGCTGGTCGGGTCGGAGATCGAAGTCCCCGTCATGGTCTGCGCGTCCGACTGCAGCACGAGCACCTTCTTGCTGCTGGCAGGCCGCGATGGCGGCGCGACGTTCGAGCCGATGGGGGTCCCCATACCGTCGGGTGGGAACGAGTACGCGGTCGCAGCGCTGGGTTCTATCACCTGGGTGCCGGCGGGAGGCGGCATCATCCAGGAGACGACAGACGGCGGCCGGACCTGGACGGCCATTACAGCGGCCGGCCTCCCGGCCAGCGTCGGCGCCCTCGACCTGACGGGACCGACCAGCGCCACGGCCGTGATCATCGACAGCGGCTGCGCGGGCTTCAAGACGGACTGCTGGTATCGCGATTACCTCGTCGCGACGACCGACGGCGGCCGAACCTGGACCCACCTCTAGGCTTCGTCGGGCCCGATGCCTCTCCTGGCCGAGTTTCCGATGGCCCCGCCTAGGGCGCGGCCTGGACGGCGCTCACGAACGCCGCGACCGAGAGCTTGCCATCCAGAGGCGTCGCTATGGTGCCATCCGCCGCCACGGGCCAGGCGTCGAACAACGTCAGCTGGGTTGTGGTGAACCCGGTGCTGTCGGTGCTTGCGCGGAGGAAGAGAGCGTAGGGGCTACTCATCACTGGTGCCGGAGCGCCGTACAGGCTGTACGTGTAGCAGTTCACGGTTCCACCGAGCAGCCGCGCCGTCAGCACGGTCACAGCCGCACCCCTGGCGGTTCGCTGGATCGAAAGAGTCACGGGGCGGTAAATCAAAGCCCACGCGGGCGGGTTGCCCTGGGCGGTGAACGCCGGCGCCGAACCGTCCTCGCTATTCCAACGCGCCGGCCCGATCGAGGTCACCGTCCCGATGGCCACCATCTGGGAGGCGTGAGCCCAATTGGCCACCGTGGGATTGACGCCGTCTTCGATTGATAGCTCGCTCCCCGCCCTCGAGCCGCAGGCCTCAACGGAACCGGCCGTTCCGGTGGGGCCCGGCGAGGTTACGACAGACCGGGATGCTGCCGCGGATTGAGCGGCGGTCGCAGATTGCGTCGCGGTGCTGGTCGATGAGCTAGCGCTGCCGGCTTGCGATGGCCCGCTGCCGGTCCCTGCCCGGACGGCCAGGACGGCGGCGATCAGCCCGATAGTGACGGCCAGGTAGGTCGCGTTCCGACCAGAAGCGCTCGTGCGCCCCATCACGCCCTCCGCGGCTGAACCGTTGCTCAGGTCCGCATCGAGCCATGCTGGCCTCGAGGGGGCAGCCGCGTCAATAGCGCCGGCACCGCCGGGCATCCGGCCGCAGACTTTGACAATATACGTATACTCCTACATATAGTCCCCAGGCTCCGCAGGAGTTACGATGCCGACGTGCCCAACAAGACCATCTACGTTTCGGACGGCGATCTGCCGGTCTACCGGCGGGCCCAGGAGCTGGCCGGCGGGAACCTCTCGGCGGCCATCGCGGCCGCGCTGCGCCGATATGTCGACGTCGAGGAGGGGCGTCTGGAGGGCTTCGAAGAAATCACCCTCCGTGTCGGACCCGGGAAGGGTCGCAAGGTGCGCTTCACCGGCGTTCTCCTCGGCCGTTGGGTCACCTCGGAGGCGGGCCGGGTGGAACACTTCCGCGTGTACCGCAGCCGGACGGGCAAGTTCGTGGTCCACGTGGAGCGGACTCCCGACTGGACCGCTCGCGACGCTGACGGCAAGCCCTCCGGCTGGCGCAGCTACCTCGGCATCGGCGTCAACAGCTGGGGGTACACGGCGGGCGAATCCACCCTGGAGGTTGTCGAGTCACTCGAAGCTTTGCGCGGCAAGATCCCGCCGGAGCTTTACGAGATGGTCGCCGGCATGGGCGAGCAGCCGGCCCTCGAGGAACTCGACATCTGAGGCGACCGGTTGGCCGCGGGTCCTGGGAGGTGCGGCATGACCGCGACCCAACCCCGAGCCGCCATCGAGGTCACCGGACTTCGCAAGTCGTACGGCGACCACGTCGTGCTCGACGGCATCGACCTGAGCGTGCCCAAGGGCACGGTCTTCTCGCTGCTCGGCCCTAACGGCGCCGGCAAGACCACCACGGTCCAGATCCTGTCCACGCTCATAGCCGCGGACGGCGGTGAGGCGCGCGTCGCCGGCCACGACGTCGCCCGCGAGCCCGACGCCGTGCGCGCGGCGATCGGGGTCACGGGCCAGTTCTCGGCGGTGGACAACAAGCTCACCGGCAAGGAGAACCTGATCCTGATGGCGGACCTGCGCCACCTGGACAAGCAGGAAGGCCGCCTGCGCGCGGACGAGTTGCTGGAGAGACTCGATCTCGTCGACGCGGCCGGGAGCATGGCAGCCACCTACTCCGGCGGCCTCCGACGCCGGCTCGACCTGGCCATGACCCTTGTCGGCGACCCGCGCATCATCTTCCTCGACGAACCGACCACAGGCCTGGACCCTCGCAGCCGTCGCACCATGTGGCAGATCGTGCGCGATCTCGTCACCGGCGGCGTCACCATCTTCCTGACCACGCAGCAGCTCGAAGAGGCCGACCGCCTGGCCGACCGCATAGCCGTACTCGACCAGGGCAAGCTGGCCGCCGAAGGGACTCCGCAGGAGCTCAAGCGCCTCGTACCGGGCGGCCACATCCGGCTGCGGTTCGCCGACACCGACGCCTTCGGGAAGGCCACTCGAGCTTTCGGCGAAGCATTGCCCGGCAGCCCGGGCGCGGGAGAGGTCTCACGCGACGACGAGTCACTGGCGCTGCAGGTCCCAAGCGACGGCGGGGCGCGGTCGCTGCGAGCCTTGCTCGACCGGCTCGATGAGGCGTCTATCGAAGTCGAAGAGCTCTCGGTGCATACACCGGACCTCGACGACGTGTTCCTCGCCCTGACCGGCCGCCAGGACCGCGAAACGAAAGGGATCGGATGAGCGCCCTCGCCTGCACCATGCGTGACTCCTCGACCATGGTCCGCCGCCAGCTGCGGCACATGATCCGCTACCCCTCGCTGACGGTGATGCTGGTCGGGATGCCGATCGTCCTCCTGCTGCTCTTCGTCTACGTCTTCGGCGGCACTCTGGGAGCGGGGCTCGGCGGGGTGGCCGGCGGCCGCGCCGCTTACCTCGAGTACGTGGTCCCCGGGATCCTCCTGGTGACGATCGCCGGAGTGGCCCAGGGAACCGCGATCTCTGTCGCGCTGGACATGACCGAAGGGATCATCGCCCGGTTCCGCACCATGGCCATCTCCCGTGCCTCCGTCCTGACGGGGCACGTCGTCGGCAGCCTGGTCCAGACCGGGCTGAGCACCGCGGTCGTGCTCGGCCTCGCCGTGCTCCTCGGCTTCCGAACATCCGCCGGCCCGCTGAACTGGATCGCGGCGATCGGTCTCCTCGCCCTGACGACCTTCGCCGTGACGTGGCTCTCCGTAGCGTTCGGCCTCGTGACCAGGAGCGTCGAGACCGCGAGCAACATCCCGATGTTCCTGATGCTGCTGCCGTTCCTCGGGAGCGGCTTCGTTCCAACGGACTCCATGCCGGCCGGCATACGCTGGTTCGCCGAATACCAGCCGTTCACGCCGATCATCGAAACGTTGCGAGGATTGCTGATGGGCACGCCGATCGGGAACAGCGGCATCCTCGCGGTCGCGTGGTGCGTGGCAGTCGCGCTGCTGGGGTATCTCTGGGCGACGCGATTGTACGAACGCAACATCGCCAGGTGACCGGCGGTGCCCGCCACCGGCGGCGGAACCGGGACCGGGGGCCCCGATGATGCGCGGGCGGGTCTGTTGACGGCGGATGCTACGAGATCGCATCATCTCCGCATGACCCAGCGATCGCTGATCCGCGAGCTCGAGCGCGCCACGCACCACGTCGGCGCCTACCTGGCGGACGAGCTGCGAGATCTCGCCATCACCCAGGCCGAGGCGCACGTGCTGGCCCTGCTCGCAGGCGAGGGCCCGCTGCCGGTTCATTCCCTCGTCGCGGCCTTCGGTCATCGCCCGTCCACGCTCACCAGCGTCCTGAGCCGCCTGGAGCGACGAGGCTTGATCGAACGGCTGATCAACCCGGCCGATCATCGCTCCTTCGTGATACTTCTCACTTCGGCGGGCGGCACGGCAGCGGCCCGAGTGACCGAGGCCGTGGCCGCCTTCGAGGCGGAGGTATCCGCTGGCCTGCCACCTGCCGCTCTCGATGGCTTCTTCGCGACGGTCGACGCGATCGCCCGAAGAGATGCGAGCCGCGCCGGCGAGTCGGGAGACTAGCGCCTCCGTCCTCAACGTTGGGTGGGGACTCCGGACGCGACCGAACGTTTGAAGCGGCGTAGGTTCGGCAGCGGACGTTACGGAACGGGGCGCCGGCGAGGGGGCGCGGGCCGTCCCGCGGGTGGGATCAGCCCTCCACCCTTGGGGTCGAGAGCGCAACGCTTGCGCCATATACTACGTTATCGTATCATCCGATATCGTAGTACCTCGCCGTGCGGCGGGGTCGTGTCCTGGAGGCGCCACGTGCCGCAGTATCCGCTCGATCCCAAGATGCCCGTCCGCCGCTTCTTCGAGGAAGTGGCCAACCAGCACCGGCTCGAGCTGGCAGACGAGCTGTTCGCTCAAGACTTCGGTTCACCCGGTCCCCTCGCCGGGCCAGACGCGGCGCGAGCCGCCCTGCGGAGCATGTGGGCCGCCTTTCCGGACCTTCATTTCTCGATAGACGATCTCGTCGCCGAGGATGGCCGGGTGGTGGCCAGGGTGACCTGCACCGGCACCCACCGCGGCACTTTCCTGGGCATCGAGCCGACAGGTCGGTCGATCCGGTTCACCGGCGTCGAGATGGCGATCGTCCGCGGAGGGCTGATCACCCGTGAGGCCTGGCACATCGTCGACCACGTCCAGATCCTGGACCAGCTCGGCGGCAGGCCGGGTCACGGCCGATGAAGGTGCCCAGGCCGGCCGGCTTCTCCCCGGCCTTCGCCAAGGTGCGCAGGCCGGCCGGCTTCTCCCCGGCCTTCGCCGCGGCCTGGGCGGGACAGTTCGTCTCGCTCGTCGGCTCGGGCATGACAGCCTTCGCCCTCGGACTGTGGGTCTACGAGACGCGGGGCGAGGTCACCGACTACGCGTTGGTCGGCGCCTGCACTATCGCGCCGCGAGTCGTGCTCGCACCCGTGGTTGCGCGCGTCGTGGATTCGGTCCCGAGGCGCCGGGTGATGCTGGCGACCCAGGCGTCCGGGGCCGCGACGACCCTCGCGTTACTGGCCTTGTTTACGGCCGGCTCGCTCCAGATCTGGCACGTCTACCTGGCCGGCGCGGCGCTCGGAACAGCGGCGGCCTTCGAGTGGCCGGCCTGGAGCGCGGCGACGACTCTGCTCGTTTCGCAGTCCCAGCTCGCCCGGGCAGCCGGCCTGGTGGCGATGGCCCAGGGAGTGGCCGACGTCGTCGCCCCGATCGCAGGCGGCGCGCTCCTGGTCACGATAGGCGTCGGTCCGATACTCGCCCTGGACGCCGCCAGCTTCCTGGTCGCTGTGGCCGCCCTGACCTGGGTGCGCTTCCCGGAGCCGGCGCGAGCGGCCGCCGCCACTCCTCCTCGCCTCTCCGAGGGCTGGCGCTGGCTCCGAGTCCGGCCGGCATTGCTGACCCTGCTGGCTTTCGTGGCGAGCGTCAACTTCCTGTGGGGACTGGTGGGAGCGCTGGCCGCGCCGCTCATCCTGGGATTCGCCACGCCGGGAGAGCTCGGCGCCGTCTTCTCGATCGCCGGAGTGGGCGTGATCGTCGGAAGCGTCTCGATGACGGTCTGGGGCGGCCCACGCCGCAAGCTGGCCGGCATCCTCGCCGCCGAGCTGGTCAGTGGCTTCGCGTTCGTCGCCATGGGCATCGCACCAAACGTGATCCTCGTCGCCGGGGGCGCCTTCGTCGCGCACGTGACGCTGCCGGTGATCGGCGGTTGCGGACAGGCGATATGGCAGGCCGCCGTCCCGGCAGAGCTGCAGGGCCGCGTGTTCGCGATTCGTCAAGCGGTCGAGCGGGCGGTGATACCTCTCGCGTACCTCCTGGCAGGCCCTCTGGCCGACGGCGTCTTCAAGCCCGCGCTCGCGTCCGGCGGCCCGGCGTCTGGACTGGGCGCGTTTCTCGGAAGCCGCGGTGCGCCTGAGATCGGCCTGATGTTCGTCGCCATGGGCCTGCTCCAGATCGCCGCGGCGGCCACCGCGGTGGGCGCCTGGCGCCGGCGTCCCGCAGCGAGCGAGCGCTCAGGAGACGGAGCGACGACCGGGGCGAAGACCGGCCAGGCGGCGGCTCGACTCGACGAGGCACCTGGAACCTGAAGGGATTCGAGACGAAACCCCGGTCGGTGACCGGGGTTTCGGGATGTTCGACGGTTTGTAAGTGGCGGCACGTCGCCGGCTATGAACCGGCTGCCGGGCGATCCCCGCGAGCCGAGATCAGGTCGGGACGGCGACCACGTTGGTCGGCGGGGTCACCTTGTTCGACGAGTCGTTGATGTGGGTGATGTCGAAGCTGTAGCCGAAGCTCCCACCCTGGCCGCCGGACGAGGCCGAGAAGCCATAGACGCCGCTGACCGGGTAATTGCCGCTCACGGCAACCCAGAGCTCGGCATCGAAGCTCGCCGTGACGCCGGTGATCCCCTGGTAGATGGCTCCGAGCGACGAATTGCCCTTGTAGTGGATGCACTCGACGCCGTTCTTCGTCTCGGTCCCCTGGGAGGTGAAGTCGGTCGCGTAGGCGTCGAACCAGTCGCCGTAGTTGTTGCTCGGCAGGAGATCGGTCAGCGAGGCGTCGGTCGCATCGATGGCCGTCCAGGTCGCGCCGGCGTCATAGGAGGTCCAGGCCTGGCTGCCGACCACGATGTACTGGACGCCGTATGCGTCCAGCGCCATCGACTTGGTCGGCTGGTTGATGACCGTGCCGGTGATCTGAAGCGAGCCCGTGTCCGCGGGCGTCGGCGCGCTGCCCGTGGACGAGCCGTTGATCGACTCGGTGAACTGGTAGCTGGTCAGCGAGTTCAGGTTGCTCGAGAGGCCGGAGACGAGCGAGCTGCTGCCGCTTGCGCCGGCGCCGTTGTTCCCGGTGGAAGCCAGTGGGTTCGATATCCCGGAGGAACTCCCGCAGGCGGCCACGACCAGCCCGATTGCCAGACCGGCGGCAACCAGGCCGCGCCCTTTCATAACGGACAATGCCATCACCTGTCCTTCCCTCAGATCGGTGGGTGGCCGGGCCCCAGGCCGGCCGGATCGTGGCGACTCTAGTGCCTATGGAACCATCGCGTGCGGGCCTCGGCCAATTCGTCCCGCCAGGCAGCGTGCGGCGCGGCGCGGCGCGGAGCGGCGGCGGAGGAGACTGCGACGGGCGCGGAAACCGAGGCCGGCGGGGCCGGAATCCAGCGTTCACGAGCCTCTCGAGTGTTACTCGCCGATCACGTTGGCGGGCGCGGTGACGCTGTTCGCCGGGTCGTTGACGTTGGTGAGATCGAAGAGCATCTCGTAGGCCAGGCTGTTGTCGCTCGCCCTGGCCATGATTGCCACGGCGACCGGATAACCGCCGTCCGCGGCGACCCATATGTCCGCCGTCCATGTCGCGTTGGCAACGCCGGCGACCGACCCCATCTCGGCCAGCGCCGCGGCGCCCGCCTGGTAGTGCTCGGCGGCGACCCCGTCCTTGGTTTCGGGGCCGATGTCGTTGAAGCCGGCGGCCGACGGGCCGTAGGCCGAGAACATCGAGCCGGGCGTCCACTGGTCGGTCAGGCTGGCACCTTGCACGGTCGTCTGGGTGAAGCCCGATCCGTCAAGGTCGATGTAGTCGGAACCGCCGGTCTCGACGATGTGGAGCTGACCGATGGTGACGTCGGCGCCCTTGTCCGGAGTGAGGACGACCGTTCCCTTGACCGAGAAGGCACTCGTTTCCGAGGCCGGCGAACCACCCACGTTCGAGTACATGTCATCGAACGGGCCGCCGGCGAGGGTCATGGTGAACTTGTAGCTGGTCAGGTTCGCCATGGCCGCGGCGGCGCCGGCGAGGCCGGGGCCGCCGTTGGGCGTAGTGGAGGGAGTGGCGACTGCGCTCGGCTGCTCCGTGGCGAGAGGGCTGGGTGAACTCGTGACGGTAGACGGCGTCGGCGAGCCGCCCCCACATGCGGCGGCGACGGCGACCACGGCGGCGAGAGTCAGCAGACCGCGGCCGTGACGCGGAACAACCTGGAACACGTCTACCTCCGCTCGTCCATGGCAAACCATGGGATCCATCTGAGAGCGGCCCGGCACCGGACATGCCCGGTCGCTGAAACACCCTCGCCACGCTCAAGGTATCACGATGCGCGACCGCCGCCCAAACCGCCGGGCAAGGCGGCGAATGCATGGAAATGCCGGCCCAAGCGGCCTCGCGTCGCGCGCCGCGAGCCGCCCGACTGCCCCGCGGCGCCGGCCTTGACGGCCGGGCGAGGCTCAGGGATGATGCGGTCATGGACTCGCGCCGATCTACCTGCCTCTGTCCCCGGCGGCCCCGCCGCAGGAGGTAGCCGGCTGCTTCGAGTTCCCCAGCGGGGAGCCCGCCGAGTCGCTCCAGGGGCCGCGGTCCTAGTCGGGAACCGCGGCTTTCTTGTTTCCTCCACCCGGATGAGCCGCGCAACGCAGAGCGCGCCTCCGGCGCGCCGCTCCCTCAGACCTTCGCTCGGGGCATCCCCATCCTGCCGCTCCGGGCCGGCATCAGACTTCGAGGCACCTCATGATTCTCCCTCTCCAATCCATCGATGACAGAAAAGCCGACGCGGGCCCGGGCGATCCGCTCGACGATCTGGCCTCCCGGCTGTACGGGGTCCTCGCCGACGGTCGCGGCACGCGGCTGGCCAAAGCGCGACTCGCGACCTGGATACGCGGCCTTCTCGACACCCTGTTCCCGCAGACAGCGGAGCAGACGCCCGCAACTGCGGGTGAGGTCCGGGATGCGCTCGACGCCTCCGCGTCCGAGCTGCGGGCCCTGCTCAGACCACTCGAAGACGAGATCGGCGATCCGGCCGGGATCGCCGAAGCCTTCTTCCGATCGCTGCCCGAGATACACCGCCAGCTGCTGATCGACGCCACCGCGATCGAGCGCGGCGACCCCGCGGCCGAGAGCGTGGACGAGGTCATCCTGGCCTACCCGGGCTTCCAGGCCATCGCCGTCTACCGCATCGCCCACCGCTTCCTCGAACTGGGCGTGCCGCTGCTGCCGCGCGTGCTGACCGAATGGGCTCACGAGCGGACGGGCATCGACATCCACCCCGGCGCGGCGCTGGGTCACCCCGTGGTGATCGACCACGGCACCGGCGTCGTAATCGGGGAAACGGCGATCATCGGCAACAACGTGAAGCTCTACCAGGGCGTAACCCTGGGCGCCCTTTCGGTCAACAAGTCCCTGGCGTCCACCAAGCGTCATCCGACAATCGAGAGCGACGTCGTCATCTACGCCAACGCCACGATCCTCGGCGGCGAGACCGTCATCGGACGGGGCAGCGTGATCGGCGGGAACGTCTGGATCACGGCCAGCATCCCGCCCAATTCCATCGTCTACCAGCGCAGCGAGGTCCACGTCCGTCAGGGCCGGGATGACTTCGAGGCGCCCGACTTCGTCATCTAGCCCCGAACAGAACCCTGCGCGTCCGTCTTGCGGCCGCGTGCGTCCCCACTCCCAAGGAGGTTCCCGTGGCAACGGCCAACACCGTTCTGGATACCATCGGCAACACGACCGAGCTGCAAATCAACAGGCTCTTCGACCCGCGGGTCGAGGTCTGGGTCAAGCTCGAGCGCGAGAATCCCGGCGGTTCGATCAAAGACCGCATCGCCCTGTCCATGATCGAGGACGCCGAGAAGCGCGGCGTCCTGCGGCCAGGCAGCATCATCGTCGAGCCGACATCCGGCAATACCGGCGTGGGCCTGGCCCTGGTCGCCGCCGTCAAGGGCTACAAGCTGATCCTGGTCATGCCGGAGTCGTTCTCGGTCGAGCGGCGAAAGCTGATGGCGGCATACGGCGCGACGTTCGAGCTCACCCCGCGCGAGCTGGGCATGAAAGGCGCGATCGCCAAGGCCCGCGAGATCGTGGCCTCGACTCCGGGCGCATGGCTGCCGATGCAGTTCGACAACCCGGCCAACGTCGAGGTCCACAAGCGGACCACGGCCGAGGAGATCGCCCGCGACTTCCCCGACGGGCTCGACTACATCTTCGCCGGCGTCGGCACGGGCGGACATGCCACCGCGGTCGGCGAGGTTCTACGGCCGCGCTGGCCGAAGCTCCAGGTCTTCGCCGTGGAGCCGGAGCTGTCGCCCGTGTTGAGCGGCGGCGCGCCGGGCCCGCATCCGCTCCAGGGCATCGGGGCCGGGTTCGTTCCGGGCAACTTCCACCCCGACGCCGTCAACGGCGTGATCCAGGTCGCGGCGCCTGACGCGTTCAGGTTGGCCCAGCGAGCCGCCCGCGAGGAGGGCCTGCTGGTCGGTGTCTCGTCCGGTGCAGTGCTGGCGGCCGTGGCGAAGAAGCTCCCCGAGATCCGGGACGGAGCCCGCATTCTGGCCTTCACCTACGACACCGGCGAGCGGTACCTCTCCGTTCCGGGGCTCTTCGACGTCGAGCCGGAGGCCGTCGCTGTAGCCTGACGGCCGCGGCACCGCAGCCATCGGAGCCGCCGCCCTGGGGCCGCTCCTCGATTTGACGGCCGGCGGAGAACCTCGGCCGCCTCTGGCGGCCGCTCGTCGCTCGCCGGCCACCGGCCGAGCGGAGAACCTCGGCCGGCCCCTGGCGGCCGCCCGCCGATGGCCGCCGGCCGAGCGGAGACCCTGACCAGCCCCCTGGCGGCCGCTCGGCGATTACGGCCGCCTGCCGCATGCCGGCCGTCATCCGCCGCCTGCTGCCCGTCGCCCGCCGCGTGCGGCTTGTCGCCTTCACCCGCCGTATGCCGTATGCCGTATGCCGCTTGCCGCTTGCCGCTTGCCGCTTGCCGCTTGCCGCTTGCCGCTTGCCGCTGGCTGAGTGGAACCCTATGGCCGCGTCGGCGCGGCCACTTCACGCTTATCGTCTCGCTCAAGGTTTAGTAAACCACTCAGGGCCCTCATGCCTGCCCAATGGGCCCCTGGGGCACTGTCCTCCGCGCACACGGCGGCCGATAGTCCGAATGGAGCCGGTGACAACACCGGCGGTTTGAGGTTCCGCAGGAAGACGTCGTGCGCGAGACATTGAGCCGCCACTTCGATCTGGTGGTCGTGATCTGGGTTCTCACACTCGCCGTCGGCTGGTCGATGGTCACTCTGTCCAAGGCCCAGCTGTCGACGAACCAGTGGTCTGCGGCGCCGCAGAGTGGTCCAGCCTGGGTCATTCCGAGCGGCAACCCGGCCCAGTAGTCCGCCAGGTTGCGCCGCGCCCGGGCTGCGCTGTAGCGCTGCCGGCGGGCAGTTGCCGGACCTCACCCGCCGCGTCTTAGCTCGGCGCCGCTCCGAGCCGTGCCCATGACCAGATCGGCCGGGCCCGCGACGCGACCCGGGCAGGCCGGCCCGGCAGCGTCCATCAGTTGGCGCCCGACCGCGCCGTCGCTTGCGGCGGCCGGGAGCCCAGCCGGCCCGATCGCCTGTCTCTCGGGGAGGGCCCGTGCGCGGCCGCTTTCGAGCGAGCGGGGCGTGCTCGACCCTCGCGGTAGAGGCGGTCGAAGCCCGACTCAGGCAGGTGACAGGATTCGCTCGCGAACCCCGGCCAGGATCATCTGCGCGGCCGTCGGATAGCTGATGCGGCCGGTGTTCACGATCAGGTCGTATTCGTCCGGGTCGCACCAATCGTGGCCGTACAGCTGCTTGATGTAGGCGGCCCGGTTCGAGTCCGTCTCGTGCATCTTGCGGCGGGTCGGCCCCTCGGCGAGGCCGAGTCGCGCCATCAGATTCTTGACGCGAACCTCTTCCGGGGCCCGAAGGAAAACGCGGAAGACGCCGGGTTGGTCGCGCAGCGCGAAGCCGGAGCCGCGGCCGACTATGACCGCGTTGCCGCTCCTGGCGACCTCGTGGATGACCTGCTCGGTGAGCTGGATGATCTCCTTGCGAGGGTCGTAGAGCGGGTCCGGATACGGCGGCGCCCAGCCTGCGCCAAGCCCGGGTTCGAGCGCGGAGAAGGACCTTACCAGGCGTTCGAGCAGCGTGCGGGGGTGCTCGGCCTCGGCCTCGACGTCGCTCAGCTGGAGGGAGAGTCGGCGTGCGACCTCCTCGATCAGCATCTTGTCGACGACCTCGGCACCGATCTCGGAAGCGACGATGCCCGCCACGCTCGAGCCACCGGCGCCGTACTGGCGAGAGATGGTGACGACCGGCATCCTGGCCTCCTTCGGCTGCGCGTCGACTGCCGGCGCCCGTTCGGCGAAGCTCGATCGGCGCAGTCTCACTCTATGCCGCCTGGCCGTACCGTGCCAAGGGCCGTCCGAACGAAGATGGGCGCGGCGGGCGAGTCCGGCGGCTGTCAGGCGGATGCTAGACTCGCCGACTGTCAGGGGCCGTCGATCCCGGCCTCGGGTGCGGAGGCTGATGCTGAGTTGCTGTCCACCGGCAGAGCGATCCAGCACGTGACCGCCTGGCCCGAAGAGTCCAATTCCATGGCTGGGCGCTGCGGCGGGGCGGTCGCGGAATCTGTGGCTGCGGCGGGGCCGGGGGCGCGGCCAGCCGCGGCGGGCGACCGCGCGGCGGGGCCGGGGGCGCGGCCAGCCGCGGCGGGCGACCGCGCGGCGGGGCCGGGGGCGCGGCCAGCCGCGGCGGGCGACCACGCGGCGGGCGACCAGGCGGTTCTTCCTTATACACATCCGGAGAGTGCTATGAGGACGAGCGGGCCCAGGTCGAGGGGTGGGCCGGGTCGGGTCGGTATAGAGACGCTCGCGGCGCACCCGTCCGAGCCGGCAGGAGCCGAATCCGAGTCCCTCGGTGGCTCTCGAACCCTGGCGACGACCCGATCTGGAGGGCTCTGGCTCCGGGCTCAGCCGGCGCCGGCCTCCGCTTCTGTATACCACTCCCCCGGCGAGTACAAGGAAACGCGCGGGACCGGCGCGGGAGCGGGAGACGGGCTCGGCGCGGGCATGGGCGGCGCGGCCGGCGGGACCGGCGCCGGCGCGCTCGGCCCGGGAGACGGACTCGGTGCGAGCGGCGGGGTCGCGGGCATGTGCGTGGGCTGGCTTTCGGGCGCCAGCCTGGGCTTGGGCGGCGGTACAGACAGGAGCACGAGCCCAGGGGTTGGCATCGGCGCCCGCGCCCGCGCCCGCGCCCGCGCCGCCGAGCGCGCGGATTGGCGCTCGTTCCGGGGCGGCGCCCGGTTGCGGCCGAACCCTGGCGGCGATCCGGGACGGGAAAAGCATGCCTCCGCTCGTCGGGCCCTGCGGATGGGCCTGGCCGGATTCCTGGTCGCCCTGGCCATCGCGGGCTGCGCCGGCAGTTCGGCCGCCTTGAGCCAGGGCAACTTCAGCCCGACCGGCTCGATGTCGACCGGCCGACGGTTCGACACGGCTACGCTCCTCGCGGACGGCAGCGTACTGGTCGCCGGAGGCTACCTCTATTCGTCGGCCGAGCTGTACGACCCGAAGAGTGGCACGTTCAGCCCGACCGGCTCGATGACTACGGATCGCGCGTACCAAACAGCCACGCTGCTGCAAGACGGCCGCGTCCTGATCGCCGGCGGTCTTGGGGACGGAGGCCCGCTCTCCTCGGCCGAGCTGTACGACCCGAAGACCGGGACGTTCAGCCCGACCGGCTCGATGACGGTCGGGCGCTGGCAGCACACCGCGACTCTGCTCGCCGACGGCAAGGTCCTGGTCGCGGGCGGCGCCAATGCCACGGCCGAACTGTACGACCCGAGCACAGGGACCTTCACCGCCACAGGCTCCATGAGAATCGCCCGCTGGGGTGACACTGCCACGCTGCTCGCCGACGGCCGCGTACTCATCGCCGGGGGCGGCACCGGCGCCGGTTTCACCAGTTCGGCCGAGATCTACGACCCGAAGACGGGCACGTTCAGTGCGACCGGCTCGATGACGGCCGCTCGATACCAGGGCACCGCCACCCTCCTGACCGACGGGCGGGTCCTCGTCGCGGGAGGCTTCACGACTTCGGGCGAGGCCGCGCCGGGCGAGCTGTACGACCCGGCGACCGGCAGGTTCGGCCCGGTCGGCGCGACGACCACTTCGGTCGGCTACCTAACCGCCACTCTGCTGGGCGACGGCCACGTCCTCGTAGCCGGGGGTTTCGGCGGCAACGCCGGCGCGATCGCCTCGGCCGAGATCTTCGATCCCACGACCGACACGTTCAGCCCGACCGGCTCGATGACGACCGCTCGCGAAGCGCAAACCGCGACTCTGCTTGCCGACGGCAGCGTCCTCATCGTCGGGGGCTCCGACGGTTCTCAGGATCTGGATTCGGCGGAGATCTTCCGACCGTAACGTGCGCGGGTCGCGGCCGCCGCGTCTACTCGCCGGGAGTCAGCGCCCCGTACAGCTCCAGGGAGTGGTCTCGCAGCCAGCGCCGCCAGACGCGGTGGTCCGGCCGCCGGCTGGCCACGACCGCCCAGAAGCCGGGGCCGTGCCCGAAGACGCGGAGATGTGCCAGTTCGTGCACGACCACCGTCTCGAGAGCCTCGGGCGGCGCCAGCACCAGCCGCCACGAGAAGGAGAGGCGTCGCGCCCGGGAGCAGCTGCCCCAGCGAGTCCGCGCGTCGCGGATCGTGACCGCGGCCGGGGCCACGCCCAACGCCGTCGCGTGCCGCTCGATCTCGCGATGAATCGCGGCACGGGCCCTGTCCCGCAGCCACACCTCGAGGATCGCTTCCAGGCCGCGCCGCTCGGCCGCGCTCAGGCGGACGATCAGCTCGTCGCCGGCATCTCCACCTACACGGCTGACCGTGGTCCGGCGCCGTCCGCCGGCGGCCACCACACGCAACACATGAGTCTCGCCGCGGAACCTGAAGAGGCCGCCATCACGGAGCGGGCCGAGCGACGCCAGTTGCTCGCGCTGGCGCGCCTGCCGGTCCAGGTGCCTGCGCAGCCACGGCTCGCGCTCGGCCACGAACGATTCCGCCAGGTTCTCAGCGTCGGCCCGGTTTCGGGCCGCCCTCGCCGGGACGGTGACGATCGCCCCGTGTCGGGGATCGACCGTCAGTCGGAGGTTGCGCGCCCGCGTCGAGCGCCGAATGGTGCATTCGAGGCTTCCGCCCGCCAGTCGCAGCGGAGCGCGCCATTCGGTCGTCGTCGGGGTCATCGAGCCAAGGGTAGCGCGGCGACTCCGATCAATCGGCGCAGTCTCGTCGCGTACTCGATGCGCGGGCCCGAGGCCTCGTCCGCGCGATCGCCGGTCGCGCAAACCCGGCCCGTTGCTGTAACATTCGCGGTCGCGTGGGGCTATAGCTCAGCTGGGAGAGCGCCTGCATGGCATGCAGGAGGTCCAGGGTTCGAATCCCTGTAGCTCCACCAAATCCCCCAGTATACGAACCGCGGATGCCGGCACCCGTTAACCTGGCGCATCTTCAGCGCGGTGGGTTTCTGGCGGGCAGGCGATGCGAGGCGGGCGGCCGCGGGGTTGAGCCGAATCATCGGGGCGGCCAGTCAGAGCGGAATGACGGCCTGCGTCCACCGGAGCGACTCGCAGCCCAGCCCGTGCGCCTGATGGCGCCGCTCGACAGCTCGCAGGCAGCGGGCCGAACATCCCTCTGGCCGGCTCATATGCGAGGATGCCGCCGCATGCCAGCCCCAGAGGCTTGTTCGCCGCCCGTCAGCGAGTCTTGACGCCTCGCTGTGGCCGGCGACAGGCGGCCGTGGCCACGCCACCTTGATGCCACCGGTCCTGGGCGGCGCCGCCCGACAAGTGGGCGACAGCCACAGCCCAGGCGCCTGGCAGAGTCACGGGCGGACCAGCAAAACCACGCTCGATTCGCAGCCTGCGACGATCTGGCTGCCGTCGTGGGACCAGTGGAGATACAGAGCTTGTGCCGGCAAGGCCAGGCTGGTGGTCTTTCCTGATCTGTCGATGAGGAGGTGATGCCCGGCCGGATCGACGGCCGCGATCGAGCCGGTGGATGAGGTCAGGGCGTCGCTCGACCAGGTCGGCAGGTCGGTCAGCTTGTTCGTCGAGCCGTCGAGCGACAGGAACCACCATGTGCCCGCGTCGTCGCCGGCCAGCAACTTCGCGTTGTCGACCCAAGTGCCGCCATACGTTAAGTGCCCTGCCAGCAGGTCTGTCCGCTGGCCATCCGTAATGTCTAGCACGGCCAGTGTGTTCAGGCTGCCGTTCACACCCGACAGCGCCAGATGTAGCCCATCCGGGCTGAAGGTTGCGTTCGCGTGCTGCCCTGCCCGCAAGTCGGGCCACGACTGCACAACTTGTCCGTTGCCGGTCCTGACGACTTGCAGCCCGGCCGAGTCCTCGACAGCCATCAGGCTTCCATCCGAGGAAACCGAAAGGGGACTGCACCCGCATTCCATCTCCGGCAGCAGCGAGCCGCTGAGCCACGTCGCGTAGCCCTGCGCGTTCTCCAGGACTACACCGCCTTGCTCGTTTCCGAGGAGCCCGCTGTAGCGTCCGGGTAGGGACACCATCGTGCCGATGTCGTTGTACCCGATGGAGGCGACGTAGGCGGCCAGCGAGCGATCGGCGGAGGCCGGGTCGTAGGGCAGCACGATCAGCGTACTGTCGCCGGCCCACGCAGCCCCCCAGCCCGGTGCCTCGCCAACCCAGTTGCCGGCGCTATCGAACATGTACACGTTGAAGACATTGCCCGCATCCATGCTGAGGACGGCGAAGTGTTTGTCATCTGGCGCCCAGAACACGCCTTCCACCTGCATCGGCGGCTCAAGGGCGGTCAGCATGCCCGTCGCCCTCGGCGGGATCGGCGACCACGTCGGACCCGGCCTTGCTGGGGCAGCCGCAGTCGCGAGCGAGGCGGGCGTCGATGGCAGATGGGACGGCGATGATGCGGGGCCACCGTTGTGCCGCTGTCCGAGCAATAACGATCCCGAAATCAGCCCCACGGCCAGGACCGCGACGCCCGCCACGGCAAGACCGAGTCGCGGCGTCGTCGGCCTGCGCGATCGTTCCGTGGGTCGCCCAGGGGGTGACGGCACGCCCGGCGTCCGAAGCGATGGTTCGGGGTTCACGGTTCGATCGAATCCGGTCGCACGTGCTTCCATTCCCGAGCGGAGTCGCCGCTCGAAATCATTCTCGCTCATCGGTCGAGCCCCTCCGGTCGCTTTCGCAAGGCTGCCACGGCTCCGGAGATATCCGTGCGGACTGCGGCACGCCACAGGCCCATGACCTGACCGATTTGTTCGTCCGCCAGGTCGAACATGAATCGGAGCACGATCGCCTCATACTGGCGGCGTGAAAGGTGCCGCCGCAGCCGCTCGAACCGGACGGCAGCTTCGACTCTGCGGAGAGAGTCGGCGGAAGCGTACGTGTCGCCTGTCTGTGCGAGCCATCGCACCGCCGACATTTGCCCTGATCGTGGCGGCTCTCGTGGTTGGCGGCTGCTGGGGACAGCCTGACCTGACCCCGACTCCAGGTGCGGCGCAGGCTTCATTCGGGCAGTGGCAGCCCAGCCTGGACCTGACGGAGAAGCCCATCTCCAATGGAGCCGCGGCGATGCACGAGCAGCTCGAATCCGCGACAGACGGGGTCGTGGCCTTCAAGGACTACGGCTGGTCGGCCAGCGGTCCGACGACCTATCGCATCACGATCTACCGCAGCCAGGACGGTCTTGCATGGCAGACGAGCGCAGTGCCGGACCCGATCAACGCGCAGAACGGAGACGCGGTCTGCCACGGTGTGGTCTGCGTCGTGCTGGCTGGCGGTACGGGCGCGGTCCAGGATGTCCTGGAAGTGTCAGCCGATCTACGGCATTGGACGACCGTAGCCGTACCCCTGGGCTTGATCAACATCGACCTTCTGGCGGTTCCGACGGGTTTCGTCATCCAGGGATCCGACGACTCGGGCTTTCACATGTTTACGTCGAGCGACGGCCGGACCTGGACCGAAGTGTCGTCGGGCGGTCGGGCCATTTCGGCCACGGACCCTGAGTGTGGCTGGCTCGCGACCCGGTTGCCGAGCAGCGCGAGCGCGACCGATCATCCACTCTGGTCCATCTCGACGGACGGGCTGACATGGCACGACATCCAGGACACCAATCACCTTGACTCCACCACCGACCAGATCGGGTGGACCACGGCCTGTTTCGGAGGCCGGTGGTACATGTACGCGCAATACCGGGAGATGCCCGAGGGCTATCAACCGGGCGGAATGGGGCAACCCTTGTCCAGCGCCACACCGGTCGCCAGCTGGCAGACGATCTACTGGATAGACGAAGCGTCGCTCACGCTGCGGTCCAGCGGCAGAGTTTCCACCCGGCTGCCCGATCAAGCCATTGCCGTGAGCGGCGTCCTGATAGGCGTAAAGGCGAACGACGACTTCACCGCCGAGATGCTGACATCGCGTGACGGGCTCTCGTGGGCGGACGCGGGACTGATGCCGCCCGATGTCCCTCGCCCGAGCTATCTGCACGGCATACCGATCATGTACCGGCCGACGATCGCCAGGGCCGGGTCCAACGTGATTGCCTGGGGAGACTCGGCGGCGGACAACGTCTTGGGCGCCGAGATCTACGTCGCTCACGTCGGCGGATAGGGCACGACCGACTAACACGGCGAGGCGCCGGGCGGCCGGTCCGGCGAGGCGCCGGGCGTCCGGACCGCCCGCCTGAGGCGCCCGGGCGCTCGCTGAACATTGTCCATACGGAATATATCTGCGCTACACTACGGGCGTGGAGAGCAGCCTCGTCGACAGCCTCGAACGTCTCGTCGTGGGCTCCGTCGCGATCACGGCCCGTGCGATCGCGGAAGCCGATGCGGACCTGACGTTGATGCAGTGGCGGGTTCTCCTGATTGCCGGCGAAGGCGACGAGGGGTCCGCCGTCGGTGAGATCGCCGCGCGGATCGGAGCGCATGCCTCGCCGGCGAGCCGCGTGGTTTCGCGCCTCAAGCGCCGGGGCCTGGTCCAGACGACAAAGGACGATCTGGACCGGCGCGTCAGAAAGGTCAGCCTCACCCGCGCGGGCAAGGAGTTGCGCTCACGCGTGCTCAAGCAGCGCAGCCGCGACCTGGCGGACGTGCTCAAGGTTCTCTCCATGACGCCCGACGAAGCGCGGGCGGTGGCCAGGCTGGCGCGATCGCTCGAGTCGTTCGCATGAACCTCAGGGCGCGTCGGGATGTCCTGCTGAGGTCGGTGCGGCGTCGCGTCCGCTCGACCGCGTACCTGCGCAAATGGGTCGTGCTCGGCGCGGCGATCGGGGTGATCAGCGGGCTTGGCGCGGCGCTGTTCTTCGTCGCCCTCGATCTCGCGAGCCGGCTCTTCCTGGGACTCGCCGGCTATGTCCCGCCCTCGCCACTCGGCGAAGGGGCCCGGCCGATCACCGATGCCGCCAGGCCGTGGGCGCTGCCGCTGATCGTCGGCCTCGGCGGTCTGATCGCCGGGATCATCGTCTTTCGGCTCGCGCCCGAGGCCGAGGGCCACGGTACGGACGCGGCGATCGAGGCGTTCCACCACGGCCCGCGCCGCATCCGCGCTCGAGTACCGCTCGTCAAGCTGGTCGCCTCCGCGGTGACGATCGGCTCCGGCGGCTCGGGGGGCCGCGAAGGCCCCACCGCGCAGATCGGCGCCGGGTTCGGCTCGTTCCTGGCCAGGCTCCTCGACCTGGACGCGCGGGATGCCCGGATCGCGGTCAGCACCGGAATCGGGGCAGGCATCGGGGCCATCTTCAGAGCGCCGCTCGGAGGCGCCGTCCTCGCGGTCGAGATCCCCTACCGCGACGATGTCGAGTCCGACGCCCTGGTGCCCGCCTTCGTCGGCTCGATCGTCTCGTTCTCGGTCTTCGGCGCGATCATCGGCTTCGACCCGATCTTCGGTCGCGTGGCCGGGGCGGGCTTCACGGACCCGAGACAACTCATCTACTACACCCTGATCGGCCTGGCCTGCGGCATCGTCGGCCGCCTCTACATCGGCGGCTTCTACGGCATGACCCGCTGGTTCAAAACGTGGCCGCTGCCGCGCGAAGTGCGGCCGGCCATCGCCGGCCTCGCCGTCGGCTCCATAGGAATGGCCCTGCCCGGCGTCCTGGGCACGGGCTACGGCTGGGTCCAGGCCGGATTCTCGCGGGACACGCTCATGAGCATTCCGCTGTGGGTCATCCTGGCGCTGCCGTTCGCCAAGATCCTGGCGACTTCGCTCTCGATCGGGTCGGGCGGTTCCGGCGGGATCTTCGGCCCCGGCATGGTCATCGGAGCCTTGCTGGGCGCGGGCATCTGGCGGCTCCTCGAACCCATCGCCCCCGGGGTTCCGGCGGACCCGTCGCCCTTCGTCATCGTCGCCATGATGGCCCTGTTCGGGAGCACGGCCAGGGCTCCGCTCGCGGTGATGCTGATGGTGGCCGAGATGACGGACAGCCTGGCCATGCTCGCCCCCGCGATGCTCGCGATCGGCCTGGCGACCCTCATCGTCGGTGACCGTTCAATCTACTCGGCCCAGCTCGGGAGCCGCGCCGAGTCGCCGGCCCACAGGTTCCGGTTCGCCCTGCCGCTGATGGCGTCGATCCCGACCGGTGACGTGGCCAGGGCGCCGCGAGCCGTCCTGGGAGCCGATCTCACCGCGGCCGCGGCTCGAGCCCGGCTCGAGGCCGCCGACGTGCCGGGCGCCCCCGTGGTCGACAGGAGCGGGTCGGTCCGCGGGAGCATAGACCTCGCCGCCCTCGCCGCCGCGGACCCCGGAACGAAGGTCGGCGACCTTCCGCTCAACGATTCCGTTGTCTCCGTCGAAGACTCGCTGGACGATGCGCTCGGTGTCCTGGCCGATGGCCACCAGTCCTGGGTTCCGGTCGTATCCAACGGACAGCTGGCCGGGATCCTTTCGACCCGCGACGTCGTCGCGGCCTACCGCCGGGCCCTCGCCGCCAACGTTCACCAGGTCAACTCGATCGGCTCGACCGGAGCCCTGCTCGAAGTCGAGATCGGCGCGGAATTGCTTCTTGCGGGCAAGGCGGTCGCGGCGGCACCATGGCCCCGCGACAGCGTCCTCGTCTCGATCACCCGCGGTGAACGAGTCATCGTGCCGCGCGGCCACGTCGTCCTGGAAGCCGGCGACTCGCTTACCGTGTTCACGACACCGGCGGCGCGGGAGGAGCTGGAGTCGCTGCTCGCGGGCCGGACCGCGGCGGGAGCGCAGGAGCCATGAACGAAGCCGAGACGGTCGTTCGGATCGAAGGCCTGGTCAAGCACTACGGCCGGGTCCAGGCGGTCCGGGGCATCGACCTGCGGGTTGCCCGCGGCGAGGTCTTCGGTTTTCTCGGCCCGAACGGTGCCGGCAAGAGCACGACGATCCGCTGCCTGCTGGGACTGCTGCGGCCGACCGCCGGCAGCATCGGCGCCTTCGGCCTCGACTCGACCCGCGATGGAGTCGCGTTGCGCCGCAAGCTCACCTACGTGCCGGGCGAGTTGAGGCTGCCCGAGCGGCTTTCGGGGATGGAGCTGGTGGCCGGCATGGGGCGGCTTCGGGGCGGCTTCGATCCGGCCAGGCGAGACCAGCTCGCCGAGCGGCTCCGCCTCGATCTCCACCGCCATCTTCGCGACCTCTCCAGCGGCAACCGGCGCAAGGTCGCACTGCTGCTCGCCTTCCTGTTCGATGCCGAGCTGCTCGTCCTCGACGAACCTACGAACGGCCTGGATCCCCTCATGCAGCGCGAATTCCTGGGCCTGGTCCGGGAAGCGCGAGCGGCCGGCGCGACCGTCTTCCTGTCCTCCCACGTGATGAGCGAAGTCCAGCGCGCCGCGGACCGGGTGGCCATCCTGCGGGCCGGCAAGGTGGTTGCCCAGGGCACGGTCGCCGAGCTGCGCGGACGCGCCCGCCAGCGCATCGAGGTCTGGTTCGAGGACGAGCCGCCGGAGGTCGAGCTGAAGGCCGTGGCCGGCGTGGTCGATCCAGTCGTCGACGACCACCGGTTCACGGCGACCTTGTCCGGCTCCATCCAACCGCTCCTCGAGCTGCTCGCTCATCATCGCGTCGGCTCGATGCTCGTCGAGGAGCCCGACCTCGAGGAGGCCTTCCTCGACCTCTACGACGGAGACACGGCATGAACGCACGGATGTTCGAGCTCGTCCTCGGGCCGTTTCGCGCCATGCGGCGAGCGACGGCCTGGTGGTCGATCGGGCTGGGGGCCCTGGTTGCCGGCACGGTGGCCTTCTGGCCGGCGTTCGAGGGCTCCACGGGCATCTCGCAGGCGATCGACCAGCTGCCTTCGGGCCTGGTGCAGGCGTTCGGGCTGCAGGACTTCGGCACGCCCGCCGGCTTCCTCCGGGGCAACCTGTACGACTTCTTCGTGCCCCTGCTGGTCGTCATCGCCGCGGTGGTGCTGGCGAACGGGCAGACCGCCGCCGAGGAGGCCGCTGGTCGCCTGGAGCTCTACCTTGCCCAGCCGGTCGACCGGCGGGCCGTGCTTCTCGGCCGGGCGATCGCGGCGCTCCTGGCCGTGGCTGCGATCTCGGCAGCCCTGCTGGTCGTTCAGATAGCCGGCGACGCGGTCGTGGGCCTCAGCGTCGGCACGGGCTACGTGGTCTCGACGATCGCGCTGTGCGCCCTCCTCGGCGTCCTCCACGGCAGCCTAGCCATCGCGGTGGCCGGCCTGCGAGCGCGCCCGTCCCTGGTCCTGGGCATCGGCATCGGCGTGGCGGTTGCCGGATGCGTGGTCTCCTCGCTGTTTCCGTTGAGCGACGTGCTGGCCCCCTGGCGGCACGTCTCACCGTGGGACTGGGCCTTCGGCGGGAACCCGCTGGAGCAGGCCACCGCACTGTGGCGATACGCCGCCCTGCTGGCGCCCTCGGTTGTCCTGACGGCGATCGGCGTTCTCTCGGTTGCCCGGCGGGATGTCGCCGGGGCCTGAAATCGGGCAGCGCAAGCGGCCCGCCCCGGCCGTGCGACGACTCGAGCATGCGACGGTATGATCGGGGCGCGCCGAACGGGCGCAGCTCACACTCCCGCCCCAAACGAGTCCGGTGACGTCGATCGCGCCGGCTCGGGCGCGGACCCGCGGAAATACGGCCCGGCGACCTACGGCCCAAGGAGGCTCGGCGAATGAACAAGCGGTGGGAATGCCTCGACGGTAACGAGGCGGCCGCCCGGGTCGCCTACGCCGTCAGCGAAGTCATCTCGATCTTCCCGATTACGCCCGCGTCGCCGATGGCGGAGCATGCCGACGACTGGGCGGCGGCCGGCCGGCCGAACCTGTGGGGCGCCGTCCCCGAAGTGGTCGAGATGCAGTCGGAGGCGGGTGCGGCGGGCACAATGCACGGCGCTCTCCAGACCGGGGCTCTGGCGACGACGTTCACGGCGTCGCAGGGGCTTCTTCTGATGATCCCCAACATGTACAAGATCGCCGGCGAACTGACGCCGACCGTCATCCATGTGGCGTCCCGCACGATCGCGACCCATGCCCTCTCGATCTTCGGCGACCACAGCGACGTGATGGCCGTGCGCCCGACCGGTTGGGCACTGCTCGCCGCCGGCTCGGTGCAGGAGGCCCACGACTTCGCGCTGGTCGCCCACGCCGCGACGCTCCGGTCGCGCGTCCCCTTCGTCCACTTCTTCGAGGGCTTCCGCACCTCCCATGAGGTCAACAAGATCCTCGTCCTGGAAGACGACGACATCCGGGCCCTCGTGCGCAACGAGGACGTGCTCTCGTTCCGACACCGCGGCCTTACGCCGGACGCGCCGGTCGTGCGGGGCACGGCCCAGAACCCCGACGTGTTCTTCCAGTCCAGTGAGGCCAGGAACCCCTACCACCTCGCCGTGCCCGGCATCGTCAAAGCGGTCTTCGACGAGCTGGCCGAACGGACCGGCCGGCGCTACGGGCTGGTCGATTACCACGGCGCACCCGACGCGGAACGCGTCGTCGTCGTGATGGGCTCGGCCGCCGGCGCCGCGGAGGAGACGGTCGACGCGCTGGTAGCCGCCGGCGAGCGGGTCGGTGTCCTCAAGGTTCGCCTGTTCCAGCCGTTCCCAACCGACGAACTCCTGGCGGCGCTGCCGGCCACGGTGCGCTCGATCGCCGTCCTGGACCGGACCAAGGAACCCGGCGCCGCCGGCGAGCCGCTCTATCTCGAGGTAGTGGCCGCGGTTGCCGAGGGCATGGATCGCGACGAGCCGGCCTTCGCCACGACGCCCCGGGTCATCGGCGGGCGGTACGGCCTCTCGTCGAAGGAAGTCACGCCTTCGATGATCAAGCCGGTATTCGACGAGCTCGCGGCCGGCCGGCCGAAGCGGCACTTCACGATCGGCATCTACGACGACGTCACGCACCTGAGCCTGCCGATCGACTCCGAGTTCCGCCACGCCCGCCCGGCCGGCGAGGTCCAGGCGCTGTTCTTCGGTCTCGGCTCGGACGGCACCGTGAGCGCCAACAAGTCGTCCGTGAAGATCATCGGCGAGGGCACCGACCTCTTCGCCCAGGGCTACTTCGTCTACGACTCCAAGAAGTCCGGGTCGGTCACCGTCTCCCACCTGAGGTTCGGTCCCGAGCCGATTCGCTCCGCCTACCTCATCGAGCGGGCGGACTTCGTCGCCTGTCACCAGTTCGGCCTGCTCGAGAAGATGAAGATCGTCGAGCACGCCAAGCCCGGAGCGACGTTCCTGCTCAACTCCCCGTACGGGCCCGATGAGGTCTGGGACAGGCTGCCTCGAAACGTCCAGCAGCAGCTCGTCGACAAGGCGATCGACCTCTACGTCATCGACGCGTTCGCGGTCGCCGAAGAGACCGGCATGGGCAGCCGCATCAACACGGTGATGCAGCCCTGCTTCTTCCACCTCGCCGGGGTGCTGCCCCCGGCCGACGCGATCGCGCGGATCAAGGCGTTTGTGGAGAAGACCTACTCCCGGCGGGGCCAGGCGGTCGTCGAGCGCAACTTCGCCGCCATCGACCTGTCGCTCGGTCGCCTGGCCCGCGTCCCGCTCGGCCGCGTCACGAGCAACCTGGCGATCGCCTCGCTGGTCTCCGACGCCGCGCCCGACTTCGTCAAGCAGGTGACCGCGGTGCTGATGGCCGGAGACGGCGACCAGCTGCCGGTGAGCGCTCTGCCCGTCGACGGCACATTCCCGGGCGGCACCACGAAGTACGAGAAACGGGCCATCGCCCTGGAGATACCCATCTGGGATCCAGGCATCTGCATCGACTGCGGCAAGTGCGCGATGGTCTGTCCGCACGCCGCGATCCGGATGAAGGTGTTCCCGGCCGCCGCCGCGGCGGGCGCCCCGGCCGACTTCGTTACCAAGGAGTTCCGCTCCAGGGAGCTGCCCGGCCACCTGCTCACCATCCAGGTCGCGCCGGACGACTGCACGGGCTGCGGCGTTTGCGTGGACGTGTGCCCGGCCCACAGCAAGACCGAGGTCCGCCACAAGTCGATCAACATGGAGCCCATCGAGGACCATCGCGACGTGGAGCGACGCCGCTGGGACTTCTTCCAGTCCATCCCGCCGCTGGACCGCAGCCTTTTGCCGCACGACACGGTCAAGGGATCACAGGTTCTCGAACCGCTGTTCGAGTTCTCCGGCGCGTGTGCGGGCTGCGGCGAGACGCCCTACCTGCGGCTGCTCAGCCAGCTCTTCGGCGACCGGATCATCGTCGCCAATGCCACCGGCTGCTCTTCGATCTACGGCGCCAACCTGCCGACCACGCCGTGGACGGTAGACGCCGCCGGCCGGGGACCGGCCTGGAACAACTCCCTGTTCGAGGACAACGCCGAGTTCGGGCTGGGCATGCGCCTGGCCCTCGATGCCCAGTCCGACCACGCCCGCCGGCTGCTGACCAGACTCGCTCCGGCGGTCGGCGAGGAGCTGGTCCGGGGGCTGCTCGACAGCGCCCAGGACACCGAGCCGGAGATCGAGCTCCAGCGCCGCCGGGTGGAGATGTTGCGCGACGCGCTCGGGAAGATCGACGGCTCCGACCGAGGCGACGCCGAGCACCTGCTGTCGCTCGCCGGCGACCTGGTGCGCAAGGGCGTGTGGATCATCGGCGGCGACGGCTGGGCCTACGACATCGGCTATGGAGGGCTCGACCAGGTTCTCAGCTCCGGCCGGAACGTCAACCTCCTGGTCCTGGACACGGAGGTGTACTCCAACACGGGCGGCCAGGCGTCGAAGGCCACGCAGCGCGGTGCCGTCGCCAAGTTCGCGGCCTCCGGGAAGTCCACCGGCAAGAAGGACCTCGGCGCCACCGCGCGTGCCTACGGCAACGTCTACACGGCCCAGATCGCCATCGGCGCCAACGACGCGCACACCACCAAGGCGCTTCTCGAGGCCGACGCGTGGCCGGGCCCATCGCTCATCATCGCCTACAGCACCTGCATCGCCCACGGCATCGACATGTCCAGGTCCATGTCACATCAAAAGGACGCCGTGAGAAGCGGCTACTGGCCGCTCTACCGGTTCCGGCCCAGCGAAGCTGAAAGCGGGCTGCCCTTCCATCTCGACTCCGCCGCCCCGTCCATCCCGGTCCGGGATTTCGTGGCGATGGAGACGCGGTTCGCGATCCTGGAGCGCACTCACCCAGAGCGGGCAGCGGAACTCGCGGCCCTGGCCCAGGCCGACGCCGACGAGCGCTGGCGCTACTACGAGCAGCTCGCGGGCATTCACCGGAGCGTGCCGCACGTCCAGGAGCTCGACCAGGATGCGGTCGGGAGCGGCACTACCTCCGCACGCAGCAGCGACACCGAGGAGGACGAGGCGTGACCATTGACCTCCGCACACGCTATCTCGGGCTCGATCTACGCTCACCCATCGTCGCCTCCGCCTCCCCCTCGACCGGCGAACCGGACACGGCCCGCCTTCTCGAGGAGGCGGGCGTCGGCGCCATCGTGCTGCCGTCCCTCTTCGAGGAGGAGATCCTCAACGAGGAGATCCAGCTCAACCGATCGCTCGAAGCCGGTTCGGGCCAATTCGGGGAGGCTCTCGAGTACTTCCCTACGATCGAGTCGTTCCCCAGCGTCGGCGATCGCTACCTGTCACGCCTCGAGCGGATCAAGAACCACGCTTCGGTGCCCGTGATCGCCAGCTTGAACGCGGCCACCATGGGCGGCTGGGTCCGCTACGCCAGGTTCATGCAGGACGCCGGAGCGGACGCCCTGGAGCTCAACCTCTACCACGTCGCCGCCGACCCGCGCAGGGCCGCGACCGACATGGAGGCGTCCGATCTGGATCTGATCGCCGCGGTGCGGGCCTCGGTCACCATCCCGCTCGCCGTCAAGCTCAGCCCCTACTATTCGGCGCTGGCCAATTTCGCTGGCCGGGTGATCGCCCGCGGCGCCGACGGGCTGGTCCTGTTCAACCGCTTCTACCAGCCCGACTTCGACCTGGAAACCCTCGACGTGGTCCCTCGCGTGGAGCTGAGCCAGCCGGCGGACCTGCGACTGCCCCTGCGCTGGATCGCGATCCTTCGACCTCAGCTGGGGCCCAACGTGTCACTCGCAGCCAGCTCGGGAGTCCACGGCGGCACCGACGTAGTCAAGGAGCTCATCGTGGGCGCCGACGTCGTGATGATGACGTCCGCGCTGCTGCGCCACGGCCCGGGCCACGTCCGCACGGTCGAGGCAGAGCTTCGCGCCTGGATGGCCGAGTGTGAGTACGACTCGGTCGCCCAGCTTCGAGGCAGCGCCAGCCAGGCTACCGGAGTCGACCCGTCCGCCTTCGAGAGGGTCAACTACATGAAGACGCTGCAGTCCTGGACATCGCCGGGCACCTGACGGCGACGCGCTGGAGTTCGTCCGCTCGGGTCGAGCAGCCGTGAGGCGACCATCGGGCCGATGGTCACCGACCGATTGCGAAGCCCAGCGTGGCAGTGCCGCTGATCAACCCTGCCAGCAGATTCGTGAGTCCTCCAGCGGGATCGACACGCCGGCGCGGTGCGGGATCACCCGGGCCGTAAAGTCCGCGGCCGGACGCCCCGCGGCCACGACCGCGGTGTAGACGTGGCTGCCGGCCGTGGCTGCCGGCCGGCGAGCGCGCTTCATCTCCTGCCGCAGCGGCGCACGACCGTCGACGCCGTCGGCGTAGAGCTCCACTCGAACGGCGTCCAGGTCGAGGTCTCCGAGCCGGACCTCGACCTCGAATGCCAGCTGGTCGCCGCGGGTATCGACCTTCATATCACCGACATGCGCCTCGGCCCACTTCTCGTCAAGGCCGCGCCGCCAGTCGACGATCTGCCTCCCGGCCGCACCCTTCTTCGCGGCGCGCGCACGGTACGCGGCGGCGGCGGGAAGGTAGTGCTCCTCGGTGTATTCGCACACGGTGCGGCTGGCGGAGAAGCGCGGCGTCAACCGGGCCATGCTCTCTCGCATTCGTTTGACCCACGCGGTAGGCAGGCCGTGCGCGTCTCGCGTGTAGAACTCGGGGACAACCTCCCTCTCGAGCAGGTCGTAGAGCGCGCCCGCCTCGACGGCGTCCCAGGCGGGATCGTCGCCGTGCTCCCGCCCGTCCCCCAAGGCCCAGCCCACTTCGGGCGCGTAGGCCTCCGCCCACCAGCCGTCCAGCTCCGAGAGGTTGACGCCACCGTTCACGAGCACTTTCATCCCGCTCGTTCCGCTCGCTTCCCAGGGCCGCCGCGGGGTATTGATCCAGACGTCCACGCCCTGGACGAGGCGCTCCGAAAGCAGCATGTCGTAGTCGCTCAGGAAGACGATGTGAGGGCGGGCTTCCGGCCGGCGGATGAAGCCGATCCACTCGCGGATCAACTCCTGTCCGGCCTGATCCTCCGGATGGGCCTTGCCGGCGATGATGAGCTGCACCGGGCGTTCCGGGTTGGTCACCAGCCGAAGCAGTCGCTCCGGGTCGTGAAGAAGCAAGTTCGGTCTCTTGTAAGTCGCGAACCGTCGCGCGAAGCCCAGCGTCAGGGCGCTGGGGTCGAACAGACTCTTCGCCTCGTCGACCGCTTCGGGCGAGGCGCCGGAGGCGGCCAGCTGCCGGGACAGCCGCTCGCGGGCGTAATCGACGAGGGACTCGGTCGCAGCCATGCGGAACTGCCAGAGCGCCGCGTCGGAGACGCCACGGATACGGCGATCCATGGTCTCCATCGTTCCCAGCCAGCGGTCCTTGCCGCAGGCTTGAGTCCAGAGCTCATCGGCCGGGGCCGAATCCCAGGTCGGCACGTGGATGCCGTTGGTGACGTGTCCGACCGGAACCTCGTCCTCCGGCCAGCGCGGGAACAGGGCCTCGAAGAGGTGCCGGCTGACCTGCCCATGAAGACGACTCACGCCGTTCACCGCTCCGCTGCCCCGGATGGCGAGATAGGCCATGTTGAAGCTCTCCGAGTCGTCGTCCGGGTTCTCGCGGCCCAGCGCCAGCAGGTCGCGCAGCGATATGGCGAGCTTCTCCCGCGCGTAGCCACCGAGGTACTGCTCGATCAGGCGGGGCTCGAAACGGTCGAAGCCGGCGGCCACCGCGGTGTGCGTCGTGAAGAGGTTCCCTGCCCTCGTGACGGCCAGGGCGGCTTCGAACGGCTGGCCCGTTTCATCCATGAAGCTGCGGGCGCGTTCCAGCACGGCAAACGCCGCGTGTCCTTCATTCAGGTGGCAGACTTCCGGCTCGAGGCCGAGTGCTCTGAGCAGTCGCCAGCCGCCGATCCCCAGGAGCAGCTCCTGCTTGAGGCGCAGCTCCGGCCCGCCGCCGTACAGCTCGCTCGTAATCCCTCGATTGGCCGGGATGTTGGCAGGGTCGTTGCTGTCGAGCAGGTAGAGCTTGACGCGGCCGACCTGGACCTGCCAGGCGCGCAGCCAGACCGAGTAGCCGGGCAGGGCAATCTCCAGCCGCATCCACTCGCCGTTCGAATCGCGCAAGGGCGTGATCGGCAGCTGCCCGGGGTCGTTGTACGGATAGAGGGCCTGCTGCGCGCCGTCCTTGTCGATCACCTGGCGAAAGTAGCCCTGCTCGTACAGGAGCCCGACGCCGACCACGGGCACGCCCAGATCGCTGGCGGCCTTGAGCTGATCGCCGGCCACGTTGCCGAGCCCGCCCGAGTAGATGGGCAGAGCCTCACTCAGCATGAACTCCATGCTGAAGTAGGCGGCGCAGGTCAGCTGCCCGTCCGGATGGTTCTTCTGGAACCACGCGGGCGCGTCCATCTCCCGCCGCCTCGTCCGGACCAGGTCGTCGACGCTCTTGCGGAATGCCGGTTCGGCCATCGCGCGCTCGATGTCACCGCGCGAGACCGCCTGCAGCACGACCCACGGGTTGTGGGTGTCTTCCCACAGTTCGAGATCGAGCCGCCGCCACACCGCGTCGGTGGCGTGATTCCACGACCAGCGCATGTCCAGGGCCAGCTCGGCCAGCGAATCGAAGCCTTCGATCTCGGTCGGCAGAAGACCGTAGGCGGGGTGGCCGACACGCATCTTGTTGCTCATGGCTGGTCCTTCACTGGTGCCGAGGGTTCCTGGGTTGAGCCTCGGATCCGCCGTCTGGGTCGTGCCAGCGATCGCCATGCTGCAGCACGCCCGCGGCCTCCGGCGGACCCCAGGTGCCCGGCTCGTAGACGTGGGGGGCGGCGGCGCCCTCCAGAATCCCGTCGACCACGCGCCAGGCCGCCTCGACCGAATCCTCGCGGGCGAAGAGCGATTGGTCGCCCCTGGTGGCGTCGCCGATCAGGCGCTGGTAGGGCGGTCGCTCGGCGCCGCTCTGGTGCGATGCGAACAGCTCGACCGCCTCGCCGACCATGGCTTCGCCGGGCTTCTTGGCTCGGGCCCCCAGGGAGATCGACATGTCGGGCGAGAGCCGGAAACGGAAGTAGTCGGCATCGGGGGGCTGCGACTCCCCGAAGACGGACTGCGGCGGCCGCTTCATCTCCACGAGAACCTCGGTCGCGGTCGCCGGCAGGCACTTTCCCGTCCTGATGTAGAAGGGCACGCCGGCCCAGCGCCAGCTGTCGACGTTCAGCCTGAGGGCCGCGAACGTCTCCACGACCGAACCCGGAGCCACGCCCTTGACGGATCGGTAGCCCAGGTACTGACCGCGCACGATGTCGGCGGGCTTGAGCGGGCGGATCGAGTCGAGAACCTTGAACTGCTCGTTGCGGGTGCCGTCGGCGGTCATGCCGGACGGCGGCTCCATGGCCAGCAGGCTGACGACCTGGAGGAGATGGTTCTGGACAACGTCGCGAATCGCGCCGGCCTGGTCGTAGAAAGCTCCACGACCGGCTACGTCCATCGCCTCGGACATGTTGATCTGGACGCTCGCCACGTGGTCGCGATTCCAGAGCGGCTCCAGGAACGAGTTGGCGAAGCGAAAGTAGAGCAGGTTCTGGACCGGCTCCTTGCCGAGATAGTGGTCGATGCGGAACACCTCGGGTTCGGCGAAGACCTGGTGGATCGTCTCGTTGAGCGCCACAGCCGAGGCTAGATCGCGACCGAACGGCTTCTCGACGATGATCCGCGCCCCGGTAGCGCAGCCGGAAACCTGGAGGCAGCCCACGACCTCGCCGAACAGCGCCGGCGGAACGGCCAGGTAGTGAAGCGGATGCCGGGCCTCCCCCAGCTCGCGACGCAGCGCGCGGAACGTGTCGATGTCTTCGTCCGAACCCTTGACGTAGCGCAGGCGGTCGACAAGGCCCCGGGTCGCGGCCGCGTCCGAGAACCCATGTTCGGCCAGGCTCTGGCGGGCCCGCTCCTTGAGGCTCGCCAGGTCGCCGGAGCGGGCCACGCCGATGATCGGAAGATCGAACCGCTCGTCGCGGATGAGATCCGCCAGCGCCGGGAAGATCTGCTTGTAAGCCAGGTCGCCCGTCGCCCCGAAGAAGACGAAGGCGTCCGAGCGGTCGGCCGAACCGCGAGCCGAACTGGCTTTGGGCCGCGCGTCCGGCATGGCCCTAACTCTTCTGCTCTTCGTGGCCGCCGAAGCCGTATCGCATGGCCGAAAGGACCCGATCGGCGAAGTCGGCCTCGCCGCGCGACATGAACCGCTCGTACAGGGCCGTGGTCAGGATCGGAGCCGGCGCGCCAACGTCGATGGCCGCGATGCTCGTCCAGCGTCCTTCGCCGGAATCCGAGACGCGACCCTCGAAGTTGGAGAGATCGCCGTTGCCGAGGAACGCCTGCGCCGTCAGGTCGAGCAGCCACGACGCGATGACGCTGCCGCGCCGCCAGACCTCGGCCACGTCGGTGAGCTCAAGCTCGTACTTGTAGTTGTCCGGCTCCCGCAGGGGTGTTACCTCGGCACTGACCTCGCGCCGGCGAAGACCCGCGTCGGCGTGCTTGAGGATGTTCAGGCCCTCGGCGTAGGCGGCCATCATGCCGTACTCGATGCCGTTGTGGACCATCTTGACGAAGTGCCCGGCCCCGCTCGGGCCGCAGTGCAGGTAGCCGTTCTCGGCCGCCGACGGGTCGCCCGTGCGGCCAGGGGTTCGCGGCGCGGAACCGATCCCCGGTGCCAGGGCGCGGAAGATCGGATCGAGGCGCTTCACCGGTTCGGCCGGGCCACCGATCATCAGGCAGTAGCCGCGCTCCAGGCCGAAGACCCCACCGCTGGTACCGCAATCCAGGTAATGGATACCCTCTCCGGCCAGGCTCCGGGAGCGGCGGATGTCGTCCACGTAGTAGGAATTGCCGCCGTCAACGACGACGTCGCCCCGCGCCAGCAGCGGGACGATCTCGTCCAGCGTGGCATCGACTGAGGCCGCCGGCACCATCAGCCATACGACTCTCGGTTCGGCAAGCTGACCGACCAGATCCTTGAGCGACGTGGCCCCGGCCGATATCGCCCCGTCGGCGATCAGGCCGTTCACAGTTTCGGCGTGGCGTGCGTAGCCGACGACGGTGTGTCCCGCGCGCAGCCAGCGACGCGACATGTTGGCGCCCATCCGGCCCAGACCGACCAGTCCGACCTGCATCGTGTTCCTCTTTCAGCGACAGCGGCGCGCTGCCCGGGCTGCCAGTTCGGCGGCAGGACCCGGCACCTCTAGGGCAATGAACCGGCGGCGAGGCTTCCGCTCGATCGCGTCCATGATCGTCCTTGCGAGCCGAAACGGCTGACTTCGCGTCCGCGGGACCGTCAGGCGGCTGATCCGCACCGATTCAGCCCATCCCGGCCGGGTCACGCGTACGAAAAGACCGGCGGCGGGCCGGCACACGCAGGCGATGGATCGAAAGCGGTGCGGAGCCCGTCAACAGCAGGGCCTCGCGAGCCGGCTGCCCTCCGTCCGGAGTCCCAGCCGCAGGAAATCGCGCCCGTCGTCCACCCGAACCGGCCTCGCCGCCGATTCCGAGAGAGACTTGTCCGGATGACTGACGCCTTTGACCGGTTGGCCGCGCTCGGCCGGACCGAGCCCGATCGAAGCCTGCTTCGGCAGGCTCTCCACTACCACGTCGACCTGGGCGTCCCCGGCGCCATGGACTTCCTGCCGACGGCCTCCTTCGACGCGATCCACGAGAGCAGGCTATTCGGGTCGCCTGAGTTTCGTTCTCTGTAGGCGGCGCCGCCGATCGGGTTCGCGCCGAGATCACCCGACAGGAGGCCCGCCTGCTGAAGCCCGGCGGCATCCTGATCCACAGCGACGCGCCAGATCGCACGTAGCCGCTCCGCAGCTCGCCGAGCGGCGCCCCGCGGCCCGCGGCGCGGTCACGGCTCGGCCGCGTGGCTCCGCAACTTGCGGGCGGCGCGCCGGAGCCGCCCGCGGCGGCTCAACGCGCGTGCCGTTTCTCGATCGCTGATCTCCGCCCGCCCGTATACCGCCAGCTCGTAGTCCGCGGCCAGCAGCCCCAGCGGCAGGCGCGGCAGCCCCAGCGTCCCTCCCCGCTCGGCGTGGCCCCGCGGCGTCTCGGCCGGCCGGCGGCCCAGTTCGCCGCGCTCGGCGAGATCACCCAGCAGCGCCACGTAAGCCTCGGCGGCCGAGGCCGGCCGCCGCCGGGGAGCGAAACGCGGCCGCAGCGACGGCAGCGCCACGTGCAGGCTCAGCCTCGGCCGATGAAGCTGCCGGCGCCGCTCCTCCCGCGGCGGCAGGACCGGACGCGGCTCCGGCGGAGAGGTCACGAGCCGGCGGAACAGGAGACCGACGACGACCACCGAGACGACGATGGCCGCGACGACGAGCCAGCCGAAGAGCGTCGTTGACTCCGGGGCGCCGGCGGGCGGGGGCGCGGCTGCGCCGGCAGCCCGAGTCGGTCTGCTGCCGGCACCGGGGAGCGCGGGCCACGGGACGGCCCCGAGCAGGTGCCCGAGCCCGGATCCCAGCCAGGCCAGCGAAGCGTTGAGAGGCGCGACCAGCGCCCCGGCGGCTCCCCCGACCGGGCCGCCGACGGGCCCTGCGACCGCGGAGAGGAGGTCGCGCGCGGAGGTCCCGCTCGCCAGCGCGACCGGAATGGCGACGGCCGCGACCGCCAGCACGACCGCGGTCGCGAGCCTCGGCCAGGTGCGGCCGCCGCGAGTGTCCAGGCCGAGCAGCCCGAGGTCCCGGAGCCGGGCGTGCCCGATCGCCAGCAGCCCGGCGCCCACGCAGACCGCCGTCCCGACGAGCGCCGGCCCGGCGAACGCGCCGCCGGATCCAAGGTGGATCAGCCAGGCGGCCGCGAGGGTCGGGAAGGCGTAGACGAGGGCCCGGCCGGATGTCTCGATCTCTTCGCTCGCGTGCTCGTGGACGGCGCCGCGGATCACGGCGACGCCGAGCAACCATCCCGCGGTGTGAAGCTGGAGGGCAGCGGGCAGATCGGGCGCGGCGCCGAGAGCGGATCGAGCCCCCGGATCGGCCAGCCAGCCCGCGAGGCCGGCCCCGGGGGCGAGGGCGGCGAGCCAGGCCGTCCGAGGCACTCGCCCGGGGCGGAGGCGAGACCACATGAGCCCGACGGCGGCGGCAACGCAGAACTCGACCAGGGAGAGCGGCGCGCTCGAGTCCCGGCCGGGCGGCACGAGGGCCACGTACACGACGCCGACGAGGCTCCCTTCCAGGAGCGCGTCCAGCGTGCCGGGGAGCAGGTCAGCCCGCCAGGACCAGCGCATCGCTCGTTCTCCAGTCCGGCTCCAGGGAGCCGGAGGTCGCGGCCAGACCGAAGGCTCGGGCCCGCGCCGCGGCGCGGCGGCCTTTCGGGCCGATCCCGACCACCTGGACGGGATAGCCGCCGCGGTCGAGCCCGGTCAGCGCCGAGATGTACGGCGCGGGATCGCGAGCCGTCAGCACGATCACCGTCGTTCCCGGCGAGGTTGCGTGCGGCAGGCGCGCGACGAGCTGCTCGAACGGCGCGGACGGCACCTCGCTCAGGCGCCCCAGCAGGTCGGCGATCGCCGTCAGCTGGTCGCGGCCGCCGCGGGGGGCGGCGAGGGCGAACCGGTCGAGCGTGCGGCTGTACGCCGCCGCCGCGAGGCCGCACGACGCTCCCTCCGCCAGCGCGTGGCGGGCCAGCGAGGCGGCCGCGACCATCAGGCTCTCGACGAGGTCCTCGTCGTAGTGCAGAAGCCAGTGCCGGCCCGCCCTGGTCTGCACGTCGACGGCGATGAGCACCTCCCGGGCGCGCGACGGATCGAATCGCTTGCTCACGGGCGCGCCGGTCCGGGCGGTCGCGCGCCAGTGCACGCGACGGATCGGATCGCCCGGCTGATAGGCTCGGACGCCGGCAAAGAGGGCCGGATCCTCGAACAGGCTGTGCCGGGCCGGCAGGAAACCGAGTGGAAGATGCTGCGGGCTGGCCGTCCGCACCGGCACGCTGCGCGGCCGGACGATGTACGTGCCGCGGTCGGCGCGTTCCTCCGTCGCCGCCCCACGCCCGAACAGGTCGGCGACGGTCAGCTGGACCGGGCCGAAGGAGTAGACGCCCCGGTGGTCGGCGACGATCGTGAAGTGGCGCACGACGCGCTCGAACCAACCGATCGTCCAGCGGCTGCGCAGGATGGTGAAACCGGGCCGGTGGCTCGGCAGCAGCTTCTCGTCACGCACGACCACCCCGTCCGTCGCGAAGTCGTCGACGGACAGCCAGGCCAGGGGCAGCGGTTTGTCGTTCCAGACGGCGATGTCCAGCGCCACGTCGTCACCCCAGACCGCCCGGTCCCGGCCGAGCGTCCGCTCGTAATGGAGGTCGCGAAGCCCGTATCGGCTCCACAGCTCGGTGACGCTCACCGCGAAGGCCGCCAGGAGCCCGATCAGGACGAGTCCCGGCGCCGCCAGGACGATCCCGCCCGCGACGAGCACGAGACCGAAGGCGAGGCCGACGGCGGTCATCGTTCGGGTGCAAGAACCGGCACGGGCACGGAGGCGAGAACCTCCGTCATCACCCGCTCGACGGTCGCCCCGCGGAGCTGGCGGTCCACGTCGAGAAGCAGTCGGTGGCCCAGGACCGGGCGGGCCACGGCGACCACGTCGTCGGGCAGGACGAAGCCGCGTCCCTCCAGGGCGGCCCAGGCCTGGCTCGCCCGGAACAGCGCGACGCTCGTGCGAGGGCTCGCCCCCAGGCGCAGATCGGCGTGCTTTCGCGTCGCTCGAACCAGGTCGACCGCGAAGCCTTCCACCGCCTCGCTCACGAGGATCTCGCTCACGGCCACCCGAAGCGCCAGCAGCTCGTCGGGCCCGACGATGGGCTCGATTCGATCGAGCGGCTCCTCGCCGCCCCGGTAGCGCCGGGCGATCCGCCGCTCGTCGTCCCGGCTCGGGTAGCCCAGCGTCACGCGGACCAGGAACCGGTCGAGCTGGGCCTCGGGCAGGGAGAAGGTCCCCTCCAGCTCGATCGGGTTCTCGGTGGCGACGACCAGGAAAGGCGCGGGAAGCGGCCTGGTTTCGCCCTCGATCGAGACCTGACGCTCCTGCATCGCCTCCAGCAGCGCCGACTGGGTCCGCGGCGTGGCGCGGTTGATCTCGTCGACCAGGAGCACGTTGGCGAAGACCGGGCCGGCCACGAAACGCAGGCGGCCCGCTTCGAAGATGCTCGAGCCGGTGACGTCTGTCGGCAGGAGGTCGGGCGTCCCCTGGACGCGGCTGAACGAGAGGCCGAGGGATCGCGCGAAGGCGCGCGCGAGCAGCGTCTTGCCGACGCCCGGAACATCCTCGATCAACGCGTGGCCGTCGGCGAGCAGAGCGACGGCCAGCAGGCGCAGCGCCGGCTCCGCACCCACGACCGCGCCGCCGACCGAATCCCGCAGATCGCGCCAGAACCGCCCGATGCGGGACGGAACCACAGGGCCCATCTCAAAGGCCTCCGTGACAAAACTGGCTTCCGGACCGGAGTCCAGAAGCCATCACCCGCCGGAGCGGGACCGCGCGAGCTTCATCGCGCGTTCAACTGGCGGACATGCTAGCGCGGGCCAATCATCCGCGCTTCCGCGCCGTCCGGCGAACGCCGGCGTGGCGCGCATCGCCTCGGTGCCGGCCGCCGGGCCGAGCGCCGCTTCGGCGACTCGTTCAGGCCGTATCGCCCGGGCTCGCCCGGTCGCCCAGGGCGATCGCCTCCAGGGCGGATACGAGCACCAGGAGACGCTCGACCGCGGGGTCGAGCGTCTCGCGCAACGCCGGGTCGACGCGCCCGTAGGCTCGCAGGTGCCGGGCCTTGATTCCGGCGAGGTTCTCCCATGTCACTCATCGCCGGCGAGCCGATCATACTGCCGGATAGCGGCGACCCAGGGTCCACGCCCGGCCGCGCCGGCCGGGGCGCGGCTCCTATGGCGCCCAGGAGCGGCCAACCATGCGTCTGCTGATCGTCAGCGACCTGCACGCCAACGCGTCCGCGCTCGAACGCGTGGCCGAACGAGCCGATGCCGTCGTCGTCCTGGGAGACCTGGTCGACTACGGGCCGGATCCCGAGGCAACCGTGGACTGGGTCCGCCGCAACGTCACGTACGCCGTGCGCGGCAACCACGACGAGGCGGTCGCCTTGGGCGCGCCGACCGGCGCATCGGCCCGGCTCGTCGAGGTCGCCGAGGAGAGCGCGGCCTGGACGCGAGCACGGCTCGGCGACGCGGACAGGCAGTTCCTCGGTTCGCTGCCTCTCCGCGCCGAGTTCTCCTTTGCCGGCACGACCTTCGCGGCCGTCCATGCAGTGCCGTCGGATCCGCTTCGGCCGTACCTCCGGCCGGACACGCCGGACGAGCGCTGGCAGGCCGAGCTTGCCTCGGTCGAGGCCGAGTGGCTGCTCGTGGGCCACACGCACCTGCCGTTCCTGCGGCGCTTCGGAACGCAGACGATCCTCAACCCGGGCAGCGTCGGGCAGCCGCGCGACGGCGTTCCTCTGGCGAGCTACATGATCTGGGAGGACGGCGACGTCTTCCTGGTCAGGCGGCGGTACGCCGTCGAGGACGTAGTTCATCGGCTTGGTGACGTCACGTTCTCAGCGTCGGCGAGGGCGAGCCTGAGCGGCCTGCTTCGGACCGGATCGGGCTGAAACCCGAGCGAGTTTGGCCATCAGTGCCCGGCGGGAGCCTCGCCCACGAGGTGGACTTCCAGGCCGGGGACCGCGTCGAGCAGCCGGTCGGCCAGCGAGGCCCGGCCGACATGCAAACCCCGGCGCGGGCGGTGAACCAGGACCAGATGCGTGACCCGCCGGTCGCGCACCACCTCCTCGAGCCCGCGAGGCAGATCCGAGGCTTCTCCCCGGATGATCTCGGCGCCGAGGTCGGACGCGTAGTCCAGGTTGGACTTGACGTTCTGCTGCCGGTCGCGCGAGAGCCGCACGCCCGGGGTTTCGACGGAGACCGCCAGCAACGGCGCGTGGAGAGCGCTCGCGATCGAGGCGGCGCGGCGCAGCGCGCGCCGGCACTCGACCGACTCGTCAACGAGGGCCATTACGCGCTCCGTCACCGGGCCCACGTGGAGGCCGCGTTCGCTGACGATCCCTTCGAGCTGCTCGTCCACCTTACCGGCCACGAACCGCAGCGAGAGGTCCCGCAGGGCGGTCAGGTTGGTCTCCGTGAAGAACCGTTCGAGGGCCAGCGCGGCGCGGTCGGGAGGGTAGACGTTGCCGTGGCGCATCCGCTGCCGGAGCGCGTGCGGGCTCATGTCCACCAGCTCTATCTCCTCCGCGGCACGTACCACCTCGTCGGGGATGCGCTCGCGGACCGGCACGCCCAGGATCGTCTCGACGGCGTCGGCGATCGACTCGACGTGCTGTACGTTGCAGGTGCTGATGACCTCGATGCCGGCGTCGCGGATCAAATCCACGTCCTGCCAGCGCTTCTCCCGGGCCGAGCCCGGGACGTTGTTGTGGGCGAGCTCGTCGATCAGGGCCACGGCGGGGTGGCGGACGATGATCGCGTCGGGGTCCATCTCCTCGACCGCCACGCCGCGATACTCCACGCGGCGACGCGGGACGATCTCCAGGCCGTCCAGCTGGGCGGCCGTGTTGCGCCGGCCGTACGTCTCGACAAAACCGACGACCACGTCCGTGCCCCGGTCGTGGCGGCGGTGCGCCTCCTCGAGCATCTTGTAGGTCTTGCCGACGCCCGGGGCCATGCCCATGTAGATGCGAAGCCGGCCGCGCTCGGGCCTCTGGTCGGCCTGCAGCCGGGCGAGCATCTGGTCGCCGGTCGGCCGGACCGGCTCCTCCGAGTCGATGGTCATTGCAGCAGCCCGTCGAGATCGAGATTGAGTTCGAGGACATTGACGGTGGGCTCGCCGATGAAGCCGAGGAACGCCCCCGTGGTGTGGCGCGCCACCACCGCGCGAACCGCATCCTCGGTCATGCCGCGTGCTCCGGCAACGCGCGGGACCTGGTATTCGGCCGCGGCCGGGCTGATGCCCGGATCCAGGCCCGACGCGGAGGCCGTCACCAGCTCGATCGGGATCGGCGCGTCGCCGTTGGCCTTGCGCTCCGCGTCAACCCGCTGGGTGATCTCGGTTATCAGCGTTTGCGACGTCGAAGACAGGTTGGAGCCGCCCGAGAGGGTCGGGTCGTAGCCGCTGCCGGCCGCGGAGGGCCGGCCCCAGAAGTACCTGGGTTCGTCGAAGGCCTGGCCGATCAGGCTCGAACCGACGGTCGCCCCGTCGACGGTGATCATCGAGCCGTCGGCCTGGCTCGGGAAGACGGCCTGGGCGACCGCGGTCACCACGACCGGATAGACGATCCCGGTGATGACCGTGAACGCGAGCAGGATCGAAACAGCCGGCCAGAGCTGGCTCTTGAAGAAGCTGCGCATCGTGAACTCCTAGGCCAGGTGAAGGGCGGTGACGAGGAGGTCGATCGCCTTGATCCCGAGGAACGGGGCGATGATTTCGCCCACCCCGTATATGAGGAGGTTGCGGCGGAGCAGCTCCGCGGCGGGCGCGGCCCGGTAGGCGACGCCCCGCAACGAGAGCGGCACGAGGGCGACGATGATCAGGGCGTTGAAGATGACCGCCGAGAGGATGGCGCTCTGAGGGGTCGACAGGCCCATGATGTTCAGGCTGTCGAGCTGGGGGTAGGCCACCACGAACATCGCCGGCAGGATGGCGAAGTACTTGGCCACGTCGTTGGCGATCGAGAAGGTCGTGATCGCGCCGCGGGTGATGAGCAGCTGCTTGCCGATGGCGATGACCTCGATCAGCTTCGTGGGGTCCGAGTCGAGATCGACCATGTTGGCCGCCTCCTTGCAGGCGGAGGTGCCGCTGTTCATGGCCAATCCGACGTCGGCCTGGGCCACGGCCGGGGCGTCGTTCGTGCCGTCGCCGGTCATGGCCACGAGGTGGCCGTCGGCCTGCTCGGCGCGGATGCGGGCGATCTTGTCCTCCGGCCTGGCCTGCGCCATGAAGTCGTCGACGCCCGCCTCGGACGCGATCGTCTTCGCCGTCAGGGGGTTGTCGCCGGTGACCATGACGGTCCGGATGCCCATGCGGCGCAGCTCTTCGAAGCGCGCCTTCAGGCCGGGCTTGACCGTGTCCTTGAGCTCGATGACGCCGAGCGGCCGGCCGTCGCGGCGGATCGCCAGGGGGGTGGCGCCGAGCGAGGAGATCTCGTCGGCCAGCGTCTCGAGCTCCGGCGGAGCGTCGGCGTCCAGTGCGGCCACGATCGCGTCCACGGCGCCCTTCAGCACGACCGTGCCGCCGGCGAGGATCACGCCGCTCGTCCGCGACTCGGCGCTGAACGGAACGACGGTGGCGATCTCGGGCGCGCGGGAGGTTGCAGACGCCGCGCCCGGACCGTCCGCGGCGAGCTCGGCCAGGCGACTTCGCGCCAGCTCCACGACCGACCTGCCTTCCGGCGTCTCGTCCTCGAGCGAGGTGAGCAGCGCCGCCTCCAGCGCCTCGCGCTCCGCGACGCCGGGCAGAGCCACGATCCGCGACGCCAGCCGGTTGCCGAAGGTGATCGTGCCGGTCTTGTCGAGCAGGATCACGTCGACGTCGCCCGCAGCCTCGACGGCCCGGCCGCTCATGGCCAGGACGTTGAAACGCGCCACGCGGTCCATGCCGGCGATGCCGATGGCCGACAGCAAGCCGCCGATCGTCGTCGGGATCAGGCAGACCAGCAGCGCCACCAGGACCACGATCCCGAGCGGCGCGTTCGCGTACAGGCCGAAGGGTCGAAGTGTCGCCGTCGCCAGCAGGAAGACGATCGTAAGGCCCGAAAGCAGGATCGAGAGCGCGATCTCGTTGGGCGTCCGCTGCCTCTTGGCCCCTTCGACGAGGGCGATCATCCGGTCGAGGAAGGTTTCACCCGGGTTGGCCGTGATGCAGATGGTGAGCGTGTCGCTGGTGAGGGAAGTGCCGCCGGTGACGCTGCTCCGGATGTCGGTTCCGGGCTCCTTCAGGACCGGGGCCGACTCGCCCGTGATCACCGCCTCGTTGACGTAGGCCACGCCCTCGATGACGTCGCCGTCGCCGGGGATCGTCTCGCCCTCGCGCACTACGACCACGTCGCCGGACCGAAGCGCCGAGGATCCGACCTCCTCGAACGAACCGTCCTCGCGGCGGCGGTGGGCCGTCGTCTCCGAGCGCGTCTTGCGCAGGCTCGCCGCCTGGGCCTTGCCTCGAGCCTCGGCCAGCGCCTCGGCATAGGTTGCGAAATAGACGGTGAACCAGAGCCAGACCGCGATCTGGAACTCGAAGCCTGGCGACCGGCCCACTTCGCGGGCGGCGCCGTGACTGAAGCCGATCGCGTCCGAGATGAAGATCACGGTCACCAGCGCGGCCGTGACCTCGACCACGAACATGACCGGGTTCCTGGCGAGCTGGCGTGGGTCCATCTTCGCGATCGCCGGCCGGAGAGCTCCCCGGAGTTGCTTCGGATCGAAGATGCCGCGGTTGCGGGGGCTGCCGGCCGCCTGGGCCTGGCGATCTTCGCGGGCGATGCGGCCGCTGCCGCGTGCGGTATCGACTACCGAGAACGAGAGCAGTCTGCGGCGCAGGCCGCCGGCGACCGTGAGGGCCATCAGAAGAGCCTCCCGGCGTTGTTGAGGAGTTGATCGGCGATGGGACCCAGCGAGAGCGCCGGGAAGAATGTCAGCGCACCGACGATGACGATCACGCCGATCAGCAGGCCGATCCATATCGGTCCGGTGGTCGGGAAGGTTCCCAGCGACGCCGCGACGCGCCGCTTGCCGGCCATCGACCCGGCGATGGCAAGGATCGGCACGATCATGGCGTAGCGGCCGAGCATCATCGCGAAGGCGCCGGTTACGTTATAGAAGAGCGTGTTGCCAGTGAGCCCGGCGAAGGCGGAGCCGTTGTTGCCGGTCTGGCTCGAGAAGGCGTAGAGGATCTCGCTGAAGCCATGTGGGCCGTTGTTCAGCGGCCCGGCTTTGCCGGCGGGTGTCGCCGTGGCTAACGCCGTGAAGAACAGGATGCTGAAGGCCAGGAAGAGGACGACCAGCATCGCCATCTTCATCTCGTAGGCCTCGATCTTCTTGCCCAGGAACTCAGGGGTCCGGCCGACCATCAGCCCGGCTATGAAGACGGCGATGATCGCGAAGACGAGGATCCCGTACAGGCCGGCGCCGACGCCGCCCGGAGTGATCTCACCGAGTTCGATGTTGAAGAGCGGGACCAGGCCGCCGAGCGGCAGGAAGCTGTCGTGCATGGAGTCCACGGCACCGGTGCTCGTGCCGGTGGTGACCGTCGCGAAGAGCGCGCTCGCATCGGCCCCGAAGCGCGTCTCCTTGCCCTCCATGTTCCCGGCCGACTGGTCGATGTTCTGCGCGACCACCGCCGGGATCGAAGGGTTGGAGCGCTCCTCGCTGGACATCGCCACGAGCGAGCCCGTGGCAAGCACGATCATCATCACGGCGGCGAGCGCCCAGCCCTGGCGGGCGTTCCCGGCCATGCGCCCGAAGGTGTTCGTCAGGGCGAAGGGGATGAGCAGGAGCAGCAGCATTTCGACCCAGTTGGAGATAGTCGTCGGGTTCTCGAATGGCTGGGCCGAGTTGGCGTTGAAGAAGCCGCCGCCGTTGTTGCCGAGTTCCTTGATGGCCTCCTGTGACGCAACGGGCCCGAGCGGGATGACCTGCGTGGCACCCTGGAGCGTGTGGACGGTTATTGAGCCGGCGAAGGTCTGGATGACGCCCTGGGAGACGAGGAACAGCGCGGCCACGAACGAGATCGGCAGGAGGATGTAGAGGATGCCCCGGGTCATGTCGACCCAGAAGTTGCCGATCGTCGCCGCCGACCTGCGGACCAGGCCGCGAGTCAGGGCGAGGGCAACGGCGATGCCGCACGCGGCCGACGTGAAGTTCCGGACGGCGAGCCCGGCCATCTGGGTCAGGTACGTCATCGTCTGCTCGCCCAGGTAGTTCTGCCAGTTCGTGTTGGTGTCGAAGCTGACGGACGTGTTGTAGGCGAGGTCCGGGGAGACCGGCCCGACGTTCGGAACGCCGCCCTGGTTGAGCGGCAGGGATGCCTGGAGTCGCTGCTGCAGGTACAGGGCCAGGATGCATACGAACGAGAAGAGGATCACCGAGAGCGCGTAGGCCTTCCAGCCCTGCTCGACGTTCTCGTCGACGCGCATGAGCTTGTAGACGCCGCGCTCGACCGGCCGGATGATCGGCGAGAGGAAGACCCGCCCGCCTTCCATGACGTTGCGGATGTAGCCGCCGAGCGGCCGCGCGAGCAGCAGGACGACGGCGAACAGGCTGACGGCCTGGAGCAGGCCGGGCAGCGAGGGGATCATCAGAACCTCTCGGCTCGCAGGAGGGTGAAGAGCAGGTAGATGCCCAGGAATAGGGCGATCGCGCCCCCCAGGAGATCCTGTCCGTTCATCTGGCAAGCCGATCGCAGAGCCAGATAAGGCCCAGGAAGAACAGCAGGGCGGCCGTCATCAGGGCGATCATCGCCACGTCAAAGAGCATCAAATCCTCCCTGGGGGCCTGAGGCATCCGTCTCGTCGGCCTCGCTGTGGTGCCGTTCCACGATCTCGACGAGCGTGGAGATCGCGAAAGGCTTGGGCAGGAAGCCGGCGCAGTTGAACTCGCGCAGGCGTGCGGGCGGCACGGCGGTAGCGCTCACGACGAAGACCGGCGGCTTCCCCGCCGGCTCGAGTCCACCGGATCGGAGGAAGCCCCAGCCGGAATCGCCGGGCAGGTTGATGTCGAGCAGCACGATCGTCGGGCGATAGCCGCCGCGGACGAGCTCCGCCGCCTCCTCCGCCGAGGCGGCCACCCGCGCCTGGTGGCCTCTCGCCCGCAGGTGCTTCGAGACTATCGTCGCCAGCGGCAGGTCGTCCTCGATCAGCAGGACCCGGGCAGGAGTGACTCCGCTACTCATCGATCCTCCGCACGGTCAGGTCGCAGCCGGCGTCTTCGGGCCAGGGCAGCGGCTCGAGACGGAGGCCGCTGGAATGAGCCTCCGCGCGGAAACGACGCGCCAGCTGCTCGCCGAACCTCAGGCCGGTGAGAGTGACGCTCGAGGCCTGGCCCGAAGCGACCAGCGCGAGGGCGCTCTCCACCTCCGCGACCTCGGACGCCAGCCGACGCCGGGTCTCCTCGGAGTCGGGGGCCGGTGGCTGATGGGCTGCCTCTCGATCCATGCCCTCAGGATCGGCGCCTGCCCCAAGAGGCCGGCGCGGTCCGACGGGTGGAAGCGCTTAACGCCGTCTAAACGAGCGCGACGGCGGCGGCGCCGCCCGCCGGGGCGGAGGCCATCAGCGCGGTCTGAACGAGCGCGACGGCGACGGCGGCGTTGCCCGGACGGCCTCGCCGTCGGCAATGCGATAGCCGATTCCCGGCTCCGTCTCGATCAGGCCTTCCAGCTGCGCCTCCGGCGCCGCCGCCGAGAGCTTGCGGCGGAGCCGGTTCACGTAGACGTGGAGGTAGGCGCTCTCGTCGGCGTAGGCCAGGCCCCAGACGGCTCGCAGCAGCCGGGCCTTGGTCAGGACGCGGCCCTGGTTGGACAACATGACCTTGAGAAGCTCGTACTCGCGGGGCGTGAGCCTGACCGGCTCCCCCGAGACGTGGACCTCGCGCCTGACCGTATCCAGCTCGATCGGGCCGAGGTGGAGGCAGCCCAGGGCATCGGCGTCCGGACCCCCCGCCCTCCGGAGAACGGCCCGAATCCGTGCGTTCAGCTCGTCGGTGGCGAAGGGCTTGGTCAGGTAGTCGTCGGCGCCGGCCTCCAGGCCGGCGATCTTGTCGCGCTCGTCGCCACGGGCGGAGAGGATGATGATCGGCGTCGTGGCCTCACGACGGATTCGCCGGATGACGTCCACTCCGTCGAGATCGGGCAGGCCCAGGTCGAGCAATATGAGGTCGGCGCGGTGGGCGTCCCACTGGCGCACCGCCTCACGGGCCGTGTCGGCTTCCCAGATCTCGTAACCCCGATGGCCCAGGTAATCGGCCAGGGCGCGCCTGGCGGGCGCCTCGTCTTCCACGATCAGTATCGCTGGCCCGCTCATGGCAAGGCCCGGCTACCTTCCGGCGCGTCTCCTACCCGTCTCCGCGCCGAGTCGGCCTCCGGCCCCGGCGGCTCCTCGATCTCGTCCGGCACGTACGCCGGGCGCAGCCGCACGTCGACGCGCAGGCCACCGAGCTCGCTCCGGCCCGCCTCGACCTCGCCGCCCATGGCTCGTGTCAGGCCCTCCACCACGGTCATGCCGATGCCCATGCCCCGCCGCCGGCCTTCGCCCGGGGGTCCGGCCTGGTAGAACTTCTCGAAGAGGTGCGGCAGGGCCGCTTTCGGAACTCCCGGCCCATCGTCCTCGACGGTCGTCTCGACCAGCCCGTCGGGCCGCCGCGAGGCTCGCACTCGAATCGTGTCGCCGCCGTGACGGATTCCGTTCTCCAGGAGATTGGCCAGGACCTGGCTCAGGTAGAGCTGATCGGCGAGGACGGGAGGGAGTGAGCCGGGCAACTCCACCATCACGCGCTTGGTCGTGGCGGCGCCCGCGCGCTTGACCACCTGGGCCAGCAGATCGTCCAGGTCGCAGGGCTCGAGCTCGGGCTTGAGCGCTCCGCCTTCGATCCGGCTGAGATCGAGCAGGTTGCGGATGAGCCGGCCCATCCGCTCGGCCTCTGTGTCGATCGCCTGGAAGGCTTCGCGCTGGTCCTGCGCCGTCCACGCCACCGCGTCGTCGAGCATGCTCCCGGCGGCGGCCCGAATCGTCGCCAGCGGGGTCCGGAGGTCGTGCGACACGGAATCCAGCAGGGCCGTCTTGAGGGCTTCGCTGCTGCGCGCGATCTCGGCGTTCGTACGCTCCAGGCCGACCCGATCCCTCACGACCGCCTGGCCGAGCTGGTCGGCCGCGGCCGACAGGATGCGTGTCTCCGCCCGGTCGGGCTGGCGCTCCTCCCGGGCTCTCAGCGCCCACACGGAGCCCAAAGCCTCACCCGAGGCCTCGACGCGGACCCGGTGGACGGTGGCGCGGTCTCGCTGGCGCCGGACCGCGGCCGTGGCGACGTGCATGCGGACCCAGCGGGCGGGCTCGTCGCCCGGCGAGCGCTGCAACACGACCTGCCAGGCCGGGATGGGCAGGGGCTCACCGGGCGCCGTGTCCGCGATCGTCTTCTCTTCGGCCGGAGTGGCGCCGAGGCCGAACCAGATGCGGTCCATGGCCGTCGCCGCCGCCAGCCGTTCGAGCACGATCGGAGCCGCTTCCTCGACGGTCCTGGTCTCGGCCAGGGCGCGACTTATGCCGAAGAGCGCCTGGGCTTCACGCGCCCGTTGCGTCACTTCTTCGGCGCGGGCGGCCTGGATGGCCACGAGCCGGCCGATCGCGACGGCCACGGCCAGGAGGAGGAGCAGATTCAGCCATTCGTCCGGGCTGCTGATTGTCAGCGTGTAGAGGGGCTGCACGAAGAGGAAGTCGTAGGCGAGGAACGCGGCGACGGAGGTGGCGACGGCCGGGATTGTGCCCCAGCGCATTCCGACGACGACGACCGCCAGGAGGTAGACCGGGGCGGCATGGGTCACGCCCAGCGACGCCAGCAGCGCGATCGCCACGGAGGCCGCCGCCAGGGCGCCGAGGATCGTCGCCACCGTGAGCGTGACCGCCAGCAGCGCCGCCCGGTCCGCAGCGGGCAGCCGATCGCCGATACGCGCCTGTGACATGTCCCGATCGTAGATCAGCCGGACTGCCGTGAAGCACCCGGCGCCGGCGATGTTGAGCCGTTGTTGAGCGCTCGAGCGGCCGGAAAATGGCAGAGCCGCGCTTAGACCTGGAAACGTATCAGTGCCTGCAGCGTGAGAAACAGTCCAACCACGACTACGGCAAGGCCGGACAGCAGCGGCAACGCCGCCAGGGTCCGACCGGCGACGCCGTGGCCAGACGTGAGCTGGCCTCCGCGCCTGCGGAGGATGACCGCCGCCACGCCCACGGCGCCGAGCGCGGCCGCGATCCCGAGACCGAAGGTCAGCACCAGCAACACGCCCAGCAGGACCTCGTGGAAGGCAATTGCCGTCAGAAGCACGATCAGGGCGGTGCCATTCGGCACCAGCCCGCCCACCACCCCTATCGAAAACGTGTAGCCACGCGTCAGCTCGGGTCCGGCCGGCGGATGCGCGTGACCGTGATGGTCGTGGTCGGCATGGTCGTGGTCCGCATGGTGGTGAGAAGGAGATCGAGCCTGGATGGCTCGACGTGCCAGATCGAGGCCGAAGACGACGACGAGAATCGCCGCACCCAGAGAAATGAACGGCGTGATCTGGGCGGGCAGTAGCGCGTCGTTCGCGGACAGGACGATCACCGCCAGGAGCATCACGCCGGCCGTATGGGTGAGCGCGACCACGACGGCCAGGAGCATGACGCGGCCCAGGCTCCCGCGGGTGCCCAGAAGGGTTGCGACGACCAGTGTCTTTCCGTGGCCGGGAGACGCCGCGTGCACGACTCCCAGCAGCATGGTCAGGAGCATGGCCGGAACGAGCGACCCCGTGCTGGCGCCCAGCAGCTGCTGGTAGAAGCTCGGAAGGGTGACGTTCATCGGAACCACCATGCCGCGCCGACGCCGTTGGCCCCGGGTTGTCTCATCCAGCGCCCCGAAAGTCGATCGACAGCATCGAGCGGGACGATCTGGCGGTCGACGAAGGCCCGGCCGCCTGCGATCGTCTCACAGACTTCGCGGGCGGCTACGGATCGCCTGGTGCCGCCGCCCGCCAACCTCGAAAGCGAGCGGAACCAGCTCGCGTATCGTCCCGGTCAGATGTGGGCCGGCAAGCGCATTCAGAGCATGGCACGGCGTCGGGCCTGGCCGTCCGGTGCCGGGCGTTCGCCACGCCGGCGGGGGCGGACCGCCCGGGCCGGGGGTGCTCGGGCGCGCGGGCTCGCGCTCGCGGCTCTCTGCTCGGGGCTTCTGATCGTGACCCTCGCGCAACGTCTGGCCCCGCTGGCGGGACCGCCCTTGTACGACGGCGTCGTCGTCACGGCCCCGTATCGCTGGCTTTCGCCGCCGCCCGGACAGCCCGGCGGGGCACAGGGTGCCAGCGGGACCACAGCGGTTCACGGTGACAGTCCGGTCGTCGCGCTGGCCACACCCGAAGAACCGCCTCAAGCCCAGATCTTCGCGGCGCCGGGCACCCTGGTCCTGCCGCCCGGCACCACGTCGCTGAAGCTCTCCATAGAGCCGATCAGACCGGACGCCCCGCCGCCAGGTGGCGCCGTCGCCGGCAACGAGTACCGGATCCTCGTAACGAACCAGGCCGGCGCCGCGGTCGCCGGCCGGGCAGGCGGAGACGTATCGATCGTCATCCGCGGCCCCGCCTACGTCGCGGGTGCGACGATCGAGAAATTCGCGGCGGGCACCTGGCAACCTCTGCCCACTGACACCACCGGGTTGCCGGCAACCTTCCTGGCGGTCGTCACGGATCTCGGGGACTTCGCGCTGGTTGTACCCGCCGCGGCCACGCCGCCGCCACCGGCGCGGCCGGTGCCGCCGGCAAAGACGCCGTCCGAAGCGTCCTCCCCGGCAGCCGGCGGGCCCCGAACGCCCGTTTTTTCGGGCACCTCCAGCGAACCCCGTGGCGGAAGCGGGGCACGATCCGCCGGAGCGGCGCCAACAGGGTTGGGCTTCTTGCCGCTCCTGGTGGCGGCGGCCCTGGCCGCGGCGATCGGAGCCGGCCTCGTGGCCGCGGCCAGGCGAGCCCGACGAAGGCGTTGACCCGGGACCGGATCTCCGGCCGGACTGCACGAGAGGTGCGTCACAGCACGCCAGGCGCGGCTGGCGGTCCTGCGGGTCTCGCATCGCGCCCGAGATCAGCCGGTCCGTACATTTGCAACGCGAGACCTCGCGTTCCAGATGAGGAGCGTTCATGGCCACCAGTCTTCGCATCCGCCTGGTCGGCGCCGCAGCCGCGCTCGTGCTGGGAGGCGGCCTGGTCGCCGGCTGCTCGAGCGCCGCGGCCGAGCTGCCCACCTCCTCGACCTCAACGCTCCTGCACGTCGGCGTCGTCCTGCCCCTCAGCGGAATGCCGGCCGAGCTGGCCGGCCAGGAGCGGCTCGGCATCCAGCTCGCCGCCGACATGGTGAACGCAGGCGGCGGCGTTCAAGGCCGCCAGATTGCGCTGGACGTCCACGACCTGTCGGATGCGAGCCAGGCCGGGGCCGTCGTGGCCCAGATCAAAGCCGGGGGCGCCTCGGTCGTGATCGGCTCGTACGCTTCGGATCTGTCGATGTCCGTCAGCAGCGCGGCCGCGAGCGCCGGGCTCGTCTACTGGGAATCCGGGGCGGTGGCCGACCAGCTGACCGGGCGAGGCCTGCCGCTCGTCTTTAGAGTCGGCGCGGACGGCGCTCGGCTGGGCTCCAACTCGGCAACGTTCGCCGCCACCGTGCTGGCCCCTATGCTCGGCAGGACGGTGTCCACCCTTCGGGTAACCATTGTCGCTGCAACCGACGACTACGCCCAATCGGTTGCCGACGCCGCGCAGGCCGGGATCGCCGACGAGGGTGCGGTGCTCGCCGATCGGATCGACTACTCGCTGACGTCGCCCGATTGGCCGGCCGTGCTGCAGCGGCTGGTCGCGTCGCGGCCGGACGTCGTCATCCTGGCCGCCCACATACTCGATGGGGAACAGTTCAGGACGGCCATGATCGCGGCCGACGTCCACGTCGGAGCCCTGATCGGCTCGACCATGGCCCAGTGCGTGGATGACTTCGGCGAGGACCTCGGCGCCGACGCGATAGGAGTCTTCGCCTCCGACCGGCCGACCGGCGGCTTCAACCCGTCAGCCCTCCAGCCCGACGCGCGAAACCTCTACGAACGGTTTGCCGCGGTCTGGGCTCAGTCGAACGGCTCGGCACAGCCCACCGAGGAGGGCCTGGCCGGCTTCACGGCCGCGTGGGCGCTCTTCCACGACGTGCTGCCCAACGCCGCCGAACTCGACCCGGCCTCGATCGCGGCCGCGGCACGGGCCGTCGACCTGCCCGAGGGCAGCCTCCCGAACGGCTCTGGCCTCAGATTCTCCAGCGACTCGGCCACGCTCGGCCAGAACGAGCTGGCGGCAGCCGTGATCTGGCAGTGGCAGCCGGCGGCCGCCTCGACGGCCGCGGCGGACTCCACCGGCGGCGCCGCGACGACACCGCGGAGCGTGACGGTCTGGCCTGCCCAGTTCGCCAGCGGACCGATCGATCGTTCGCTCGTGCCTCTGCCTCGATGACCTCGATCGCCCTGCAACACCGCGGGGTTGCCGGGGTTCGCGCCCTTCTCGTATGTCTCGGGCTTGGCCTCGCGGTCCTGGTGCGCTGGCAGGCCTTTCGCACCGCTGCGCTCGACGGCATCATCGAAGGCTTGATCTTCGGTTGCGCGTTGCTCGCGGTCGCGTGGGTCGGCGGGCTCAGGCCCGCCGCGCCGTCGGTCGGCGCCATGGCGTGCGGGATCGCGGCCGGCGGTCTCCTCGTCGCCGTATCGGTGATGGTGCGCTGGCCGATCCCGCCGCTCGTGGTCGGCCGGGCCGCACCGTTCGTGCCGTGGGTCGCCGTCACGGTGCTCGTCGCCACGAGCGAGGAACTGGTGCTGCGCGGCGCGCTGTGGCGTTGGACGGCGGACGCGGGCGGGGATCTGGCCGCGCTGCTGGCCACGAGCCTGCTGTTCGCGCTGATCCACGTCCCCGTGTACGGCCCGACCGTCGTCCCGCTGGACTTCGGCGTTGGACTCCTGCTCGGCGGGCTCCGGCTGTGGTTCGGCGGCCCGGCCGCTCCGGCGGCGGCGCACGTCGTGGCGGACCTTGCGACCTGGTGGTTGTGATGCGGAGTAGTGGGCTCGCGCTCGCGACCCAGTGGTCGTAGTGCCGCGCCGGCGGCTCGCGCTGGCGGCTCTGGCCGGCGGCTTCGCCGTTGTCGTGATCGCCCAGCGTCTCACTCCAATTCCGGGGCCACCCCTGTACGACGGCGTCGTCGTCATCGCCCCGTATGCCTGGCTCTCGCCGCCGCCGGGGCTCCAAGGCGGCGCCCAGCCGGAGCAGCAGTCGTTCTCCAGCCAGGAACTGCAGGGCGGGTTCGGGATCGGGACGGTGGAGGAGCCGCCCCAAGTCGAGGTCGACAGTGACTTCAGCGCCCTGGCGATCCCGAAGGGCACGACCTCGATCTCGTTGTCCATCGCCCCGGTAGCGCCCCCGTCGGCGCGACCACCCAACGGCATCGTCGCGGGCAACGTCTACTTGATCTCGATTACCAATCAGGACGGCGCCGCGGTTGGGGTGAAGGCGGCCGGCAGCGTGACGCTTGTCCTACGCGGTCCGGCCTCGCTGCCGGAGGCGACGATCGAGCGCCTCTCCGGGAGCGGCTGGGCGGAGCTCCAGACCAACCCGGCCGGCATCCCGGACACGTTCACCGCGGGCATCACCAGCTTCGGTGAGTTCGCCCTCGTGGCGCCGTACGCCTGGGTTCCGGCGGGAGAGAGCACGGGATCTGGGACGTCGGGACATCCCGCCGCGTCGCCCGGTTCCGCGAGCGGGGCTCCCCCACCCGCAAGCTCCCCGTCGCCCGCGCTACCCATGGTTCCGATCGCGGGCATCGTCGTTTCGTTCCTCGTGCTCGTCTTCTGCACGATCTCGCTGTGGCTGCTGGGCAAGCCGCCCAAACCCTGACGGCGCACGGGGCGGGCGACCGGGTCCGCGTGGCCGGCGGATGGCTGCTCCTCGATCGTCCCGATGGCCGGGGCCCACGGAAGCCCTCGCGGCGCCAGGCGCTCCGTAGGGTAAAGTCGAGGTGCTGTTGCCGGCCCCGCAGGCCGCGAGCGCCCGCTCAGGAAAGGAATCGCGTGGATTACGCGCAGGCCATCATCCTTGGACTCATCCAGGGCGCCACCGAACTCTTCCCCGTGTCGAGTCTTGGTCACACCGTCATCCTGCCCGCCCTGTTCGGCTGGACGAACGTAGTCGCGGCGCAGTCGGCCACGGAATCGTTCTTCCTGGCCTTCCTGGTCGGCCTGCACGTGGCCACCGCCCTGGCGCTGGCCTTCTTCTACCGCGACCAGTGGGTCCGCATCGTCCGGGGGGTGCTCCGCTCGCTGCGGCTCCGCAGGATCGAGACGCCCGACGAGCGCCTTGGCTGGCTGCTGGTCGTGGCCACGATCCCGGCGGGGCTGGTGGGTCTGGTGCTGGAGCACCCGCTCAGGGTCCTCTTCGCGACGCCCGTGGCTGCGGCCGGTTTCCTGGTCGTCAACGGCTTCATTCTCCTCGGCGGCGAGTTGGTCCGGCGGCGGGGGATGGTTCGGACCGTCGTCGCGGCGCACGAGCGGACCGCGTCGGGAGATCGCCGCCTCGACAGCCTGGAGTTCCGCGAAGCCGGGGTGATCGGCGTCGCGCAGGTCTTCGCCCTGCTGGCCGGCATCAGCCGATCCGGGATCACCATGGTCGCCGGTCTCGTCCGGGGCCTGGATCACGAGGACGCGGCGCGTTTCTCCTTCCTGCTCGCCACTCCGGTCATCCTGGCGGCCGGCGTCTACAAGCTGCCGGACCTGCTCGGCCCCAACGGGGATGGTGTCCGAGGCCAGGTCCTGGCCGGCAGCGTCGCGGCCGGGATCGCGGCCTACATTTCGGTCCGGTTCCTGAGCCGCTACTTCACCAGCAGGTCGCTGATGCCGTTCGCGGTCTACTCGCTGGTCGCAGGGGCACTGGCACTGGTCCGCTTCGGGCTGTACTAGCCGCCGCGATAAGTGCTGGTAGAGCGTCCCGTGGGGGCCGCCACGACAAGTCCCGATAGAGCCCATGGGGCCGCCGCGATAAGTCGCGGTAGAGCGGCCCGGGCCAGACTCGTGGTGTGGATGACCAGCGGCTTGGCACCGTCGTCCGAGCGGTCCGGCTGCGACGCGGGCTCAGACAGCGCGACGTCGCCGACGCGGCCGGCGGATCGCACGCTACGGTGTCGCTGATCGAGCGCGGGCACTGCGCGCGCTTGTCCCTCGCGACCATTCGACGCATCGCCGCAACGGCCGATGTCCGTGTAGCCCCGGCGACCCCGGAATTCAGTTCCGGTGCCACCCGGATTTGAAGATGATCAGAACCGAGGCGACAATGCGGCCGGAGGGCGCGCCCGGGCATTGGCAGCTCCAATCCGGGCGAGGCCGACCGCCGGCCGAGCGGCCGGCCGCCGCTCAAGGCCCATCCGCCGCTGCGCTGCTCGCCTCCTCAAGTAAACTGGGACGCGGTCCCGGCGACGGCGGTAGATATCGCCGCCTCGCCGCCCGAGCACCAACACTGAGAGGTCCACCGTGTCGGCAGCACAGCGCCCGGAGCGCACCCGCATCGATCGCTACGACCCCGCGGCCATCGAGCCGCGCTGGCAGAAGCGCTGGGCGGAGCTCGGGCTACACGACACGGACCTGGGCGACGAGAGCCGGCCCAAGTACTACCTGCTCACGATGTACCCGTATCCGTCGGGGAGCCTGCACATCGGGCACTGGTACATCATGACCCCGACCGACGCGCTGGCCCGGTTCCACCGCATGCACGGGGAGAACGTCTTCCTGCCGATCGGCTTCGACTCGTTCGGGCTGCCGGCAGAGAACGCCGCGATCAAGAACAAGATCCATCCGCGCGAATGGACCCTGCGCAACATCGAGCACGAGCGCGAACAGCTGCGGTCGATGGGCGCCACGTTCGACTGGAACAGCGAGGTCGTCACCTGCGACCCGGACTACTACCGCTGGAACCAGTGGATGTTCCTGAGGTTCCTCGAGGCCGGCCTGGCCTATCGCGCCAAGTCCCCGGTCGACTGGTGCCCCAACGACGGGACGCTGGCCCGCGAGCAGGTCGAGGGCACGGACCGCCACTGCTGGCGTTGCGGCGCGCGCGTCGAGAAGCGCGAGCTGGACCAGTGGTACCTGCGCATCACGAAGTATGCCGACGAGCTGCTCGACTTCTCCGGCATCGAATGGCCCGAGCCGATCCGGATCATGCAGACCAACTGGATCGGACGGTCGGAGGGCGCCGAAGTCGTCTTCACCACCGCGCCGGACGACCACCAGCCCGGCGGCGACGAGTTGCGCGTCTTCACCACTCGCCCCGACACGCTCTACGGCGCCACCTTCATGGTGATGTCGCCCGAACACGCGCTGGTGCCGAAGCTCACCCACCCCGCCCGCAGGACCGAGGTAGAGGCCTACGCCGCGGCGGCCGGGCGCGAGACCGAGATCGAACGGATGTCGACCGAGCGCGAGAAGACCGGCGTCTTCACCGGCTCGCACGCGATCAACCCGGTCAACGGCGAGCGAATCCCGATCTGGATCGCCGACTACGTCCTGGCCGGCTACGGCACCGGCGCCATCATGGCCGTGCCGGCACACGACGAGCGGGACTTCGCCTTTGCCCGGAAGTTCGGCCTGCCGATCCGCCGCGTGGTGGCCGGGCCCGACGTTTCCGACGCCGACGTCGCCGCGGAGATGGAAGTGGCGTACGCCGCGCACGGAACCGAAGAGCGCCTCGTCAACTCCGGGCCGCACAGCGGCAAGCCGGCCGGCGAGGGCTTGCGCGACATCGTGGCCATGCTCGAGGAGGCGGGGCATGGCAAGGCCGCGGTCAACTACCGGCTGCGCGACTGGCTGATCAGCCGCCAGCGCTACTGGGGCACGCCCATCCCGGTCGTCTACTGCGACGTCGACGGGATCGTGGCGGTGCCGAACGCGGAGCTGCCGGTTCGGCTGCCGGAGAAGGTCGACTACGCCGGGCGGGGCGAGAACCCGCTCAAGCACGACGCCTCGTTCGTGAACGCGGCCTGCCCGAAGTGCGGCGGGCCGGCGCGGCGCGAGACCGACACGATGGACACCTTCATCGACTCGAGCTGGTACTGGTTCCGCTATCTCTCGCCCCGCGAGACGGCGGCGCCGGTCGATCGAGCGATCGAGGACCGCTGGGGCCCTGTCGACCAGTACACGGGCGGCGCCGAGCACGCCGTCATGCACCTGCTCTACTCCCAATTCTTCACCAAGGCCATGGCCGACCTGGGCATGGTCCACGAGCGCGAGCCGTTCAAGCGGCTCTTCAACCAGGGCCAGATTCTCGGCGCCGACGGCGAGCGGATGAGCAAGTCGCGCGGCAACGTCGAGGATCCAGACGCGCTGGTGGCCCGCTACGGCGCGGACACGGTCCGGCTCTTCCTGATGTTCATGGGCCCGTGGGACCAGGGCGGGCCGTGGAGCCCGACGGGAATCGGCGGGATCGCCCGCTTCCTCAATCGTGTCTGGACGGCGGCGCTCGATCCTCACGGCGTCGAGCCGGGCGACGCCGAGTCCGGCGCGCTGCCGGCCGGGCAGGACCGTGCGGTGGCGGAGAAGGCAATTCGGGCGGCCGCCCATCGAACCCTCCGCGTCGTCTCGGATGAGTACGACGAACTGCGCTTCAACACGATGGTCGCCCACCTGATGGAGCTCTCGAACCTGCTCCAGCGCTACCGGGGAACGGTCGTCGCCGGCACCAGGGCCTGGGACGAGGCGGTCCGGTTGATGCTCCTGATGCTGGCACCGTGCGCGCCCCACCTGGCCGAGGAGTTGTGGTCGAGACTGGCCTCGGCCCGGGGAGAGGCGTGGACCTCGATCCATACGCAGCCCTGGCCGGCGGTCGACGAGGCCGCCGCGGCCGAGAACGAGCGCGAGGTGCCCGTGCAGGTCAACGGCAAGCTGCGCGACCGCGTCATGGTTCCGGTGGCCACCTCTCCGGCCGAGCTGGAGGCGATCGTCCTGGCCAGGCCGAAGATCGTGGCGGCGCTTGAGGGCCGGGCGCCGCTCAAGGTCATCCACGCCGGCGGCAAGCTCGTCAACATCGTCGTTCCCTAGCGCCGGCTCCCGGCCAAGCCGGCCGGACCCGCCCCGCCGAGTCAGATAAGCCCCGGATAAGCGGCCTCCGATAGCTTTCTCCCGAACCCGCCGGGAGAAAGCACGATCGGAGACGAGGGATGGGCATGAACGCGCCCTGGCGGGCGCTGGAGGCAGCCGAGGAGAGCCCTGTCCAGCCTGCCGGCGGCACGTGGAGGCCGTCCCCGCTCCACCTGATGCTGGCCGCGGCGGCCGTCCTCCTGGTCGGATCGCTGGCGGCTGTGGCCTTCATGGAGATGCGGCCGGCCGGGCAGGTTGAGCTGATCTCGGGCCCGAGCGGGCCGGCGGCGCCCGGAGCCTCGGCCTCCCAGGCCATGGTGGTCGTGCAGGTCGGCGGCGCGGTGGCGCGACCGGGCGTCTATTCACTGCCGGCGGGCTCGCGAGTGGCCGATGCGATCGGCGCCGCGGGCGGCTACTCGACGGACGTGGATCCACGGGCGGCCGAGACGAAGCTGAACCTGGCGGCCAAGCTCCAGGACGCCCAGTCGATCGTGGTGCCCAGGCGCGGCGACACGACGAGCGGCGCCTCCGCGGCGACGACCTCGGCCGGATCCTCGGCAGCCCCGAGCGGGCCGATCAATCTCAACACGGCCTCGGCGGCCGAACTGGACACGCTGCCGGGCATCGGGCCGGTGACGGCCGCCAAGATCATCGCCGCGCGCCAGGAGAAGCCGTTCGCGAGCGTGGACGACCTCGTTGCCCGCAAGATCGTGGCCGCATCGACCCTGGCCAAGTTCCGCGACCAGGTCACGGTCTGAGCGCCGATGCTGCCCCGTCCCGCCTGGCTTGCCCTTGGCGTGGTGGTCGCGGCCGGTACGGCGTCCTACGAGCCCTTCGGCGGCGACTCCGGCACCGCAGTCGTTGCGGCAGTTGGGCTCGCGGTGGCGCTGGCCGTGGCCGCCTGCGCGGCTCGGGCCGGCGGCCGGCGCGGCCTCGGGTCATCGCTCGCCGCCGCGTCGCTGGGAGCGAGCCTCGTCGCCGCGCGGCTCGCCATCGGGTTGATCGTCGGGAGCGGCACGGCCACGCCCGAATCCACTACCCTGCCGCCCGGAACCGGCCCCTGGCTGGCGACGGTGGAGAGTGCCCATGAGACGAGCGGGCAGCAGATTGCCACTATCTTCGTCGCCGACGCGCAGGTCCGCTGCTCCGCCCGGATGCCCGTCTACCCAAGGCTGACCGGCGGCGACACCGTCTCGTGGACCGGCCGCATCCGGGCCCTGACCGACAGCGATTACGACAGGTACCTCGCGGCCCAGGGGATCGCGGCGAGCTGCGAAGCCACGGGGCTGAAAGTTGAGAGTCACGACGACTCCCCGGCGGGCCGGCTGGAGGCCCTGCGCCAGGCGTCGGGCGACGCGCTGCAGCGCGTGCTGCCGGAGCCGGAAGGCGGTCTGGCCGCGGCCATCCTCATCGGCCTCCGAGACCGGGTGGATCGGGGCGTCGCGGCGGCCTTCACAGCCTCGGGCGTCAGCCACATCGTGGCCATCTCCGGCTGGAACATCGCCATCGTCGCCGCGGCCGTGGCGGCCTTGCTGCGCGGGCGATTCAGCCGGCGCCGCCGGGCCCTCGTGACGATCCTTGCGATCGTCGGCTACACCCTCTTCGCCGGCGCCTCCGCTTCGGTGATCCGCGCCGCGGTCATGGCCGGCGTGGCCCTGGCCGCGGTCGAGAGCGGCCGCGGGTCGCGGGCCATGGTCGGCCTGTCGTGGGCGGTGGCGATGATGGTCGTCGCCGAACCGGCCACGGTCGGCGACGTCGGGTTCCAGCTCTCCGCCGCCGCCACGGCCGGGCTCGTGGCCTGGGCAACTCCGCTCACCGCCTGGCTGGCGGTGCGCGCGCCGCGCATTCCCACGAGCCTGCGCGAGAGTCTCGGCGTCTCGCTCGCCGCCCAGGCGGCGACGCTCCCGATCGCGCTGCTCACATTCGGCCGGCTGGCGGTCATCGCTCCGGCGGCCAACCTCGTGGCCGTCCCGCTCGTGCCGCCGATCATGGGCGCCGGGGCAATCGCTTTCGCGGCCGGCTGGCTGGCCGCGGTCGGAGCCCCAAGTTGGCTGACGGGCGCCCTGGCCATGCCCGCCGCGCTGCTGCTCGCCGCGCTCGTTGCCGTGGTGCAGGCGGCCGCGGCCGTTCCGGGCGCGAGCCAGACGCTGGCCTTCCCGGCCAACGTGGCCGCGGCGGCGGGAGCGACGGGGCTGCTCGTCCTGCTGCACCGGGCGTTCCCGGCCCGCCGAAGCCCCCGAAGCCGGGCCCGTCCCACGCTGCCCGGGCCGGCCCCCACCCCTGGTCCTCGGGTGCCACGGCATTACCGATGGGCGATCGCAGGCGCGGCCCTCCTCGTTGTCGTGGCCGGATCGGTCGTCGCCGCCGGGCCCGACGGCAGCGTCCATGTCATCGTGCTCGACGTCGGCCAGGGCGATTCAATCCTGCTCGAAGGAGATCGCGGCGGGCGGGTGCTGGTCGACGGCGGCCCGGACACGAACGTGCTGATGGAGGACCTCGACCGCTACATACCGACCTGGGACCGGCGGCTGGACGCGATCGTGCTGACGCATCCGCACGACGATCATGTCACCGGGCTGGTCGGCGTCGTGGAGCGATACGAGGTCGGGCGGGCCTTCGAATCGGGCTGGTCGGTCGACACCCCAGCCTATCGAGCCTGGGAATCGGCCCTCTCCTCGAAGGGTCTTCGACCCGAACGGCTGAGGACCGGCGAGACCCTGAGGCTCGACGACGCGACGCTGAGCGTGCTCTGGCCGGACGATGGAACCACGCGCCCGGCCTGCCTCGACCAGGCTGCCACGGACAACCGCAAGACCAACGACGCCTCGATCGTGCTGCTCGGCGAATACGAGGGCCGGCGGTTCCTGCTTACCGGCGACGCCGAAGACGACGTCGACCCGATCCTGCTGAGTCGCGGCCTGCCGGCGGTGGACATGCTCAAGGTGGCTCACCACGGCAGCGCGACCGCTTCGTCCGAAGCGTTTCTCGCGGCCGTCCGGCCGGCCGTCGCGGTCGTGTCGGTCGGCGCGAAGAATCCATACGGACATCCCAACGCCGCCACCATGGCCCGGCTGCGAGCCCACTCCTCGCGCGTGGCCCGGACCGACCAAGAGGGCACGGTCGAGACGACGCTGAACCGGACCGCGGTCACCGTAACCTCCTCCGGCGCCCCCGCGGCCACCGGCGCGCCGGGTCTCTCGTCCGCTGCGGCCGCCGGCTCATCCGGCCTCCTGTACAATTCACCGGATGTCCGTCCCGAGCCGCCGCGAGAGCGCGGCATTGCTTCTGTCGCTCGAACCTCCGAGATGGCACTTCCGCCACTCGCGCGCCGTCGCGGAGACGGCGGCATGGCTGGCCTGGCGCGCGCGAACGGCGGGTCGATCGCTCGACCGCCGCCTCGTCGAGGCGGCCGCGCTGCTGCATGACGTCGACAAGCTGGACCTGGTCAAGCCGCAGGTCGCGGGCCTGGCCCACGGCCGAGGGTCGGCCGGCTGGCTGGCGGCGCAGGGCTACCCGGAGCTTGGACCCGTGATAGAAGGGCATCCGGTTACGCGCCTCGCCGACGCCGCCTGGTTCGATCGCTGGATCGACGAGGCCCCGCCGGAGGCCCTGATCGTCGCCTATGCCGACAAGCGTGCCGGCCAGCGCCTGGAGACGATGGCCGATCGGTTCGAGTCGTGGGAGCGCCGCTATCCCCCGGCGCAGAGAGCCGAACGACCTCGCGGCAGCTGGACCGCCGAGACGCTGCGGCTCGTGCGCCTGCGCGCCGACGAGCTCGAGCGTCGGGTCTGCAGCGTGGCGGGCATCGAGGCGGCCGAGGTGCGCCGACTTGAGTGGACGGGCCGCGCGATCGCCGCGGCTCGCTCCGCGGCGGCTCAGGCCGCTTCGGCATCGGCCGCCGCGAGGGGTGGCTGATGCCGCCGACCGCGCCACTCGGCTATTACTGGGGCGACGACGCCTACGGGGTCAACCACGCCCCCGACGCGCTCGCCGCGCGGCTCGCGACCGATGGGCCGCCCCCGGATCGGCTCCGGCTGACAGGGGCGGGGACCTCCGCGGCCGAGATCGCCGAGAAGGTGGCCACGGGAACGCTCTTCGGCGGAGGCACGCTCGTGGTCGTCTCCGACCCGGCACCGCTCGTAGCGACGAAGCCGCTGGCCGCGGCCCTGGCCGGCGCGCTCGAGGCAGTGGCACCCGGCAACGGCCTGGCCTTCCTCGACGGCGTCGACGGCACCGCTCGCCGACCGGCCTCGCTGGAGACCCTTCGCAAAGCTGTGGCCGACGCGGGCGGCGACGTGCGCGAGTTCCCCGCCCCGACGCGAGACCAGATGGCGCGCTGGATCGGCGATCGCGCTCGGGAACGCGACATCCGCATCTCGCCGGCGGCCGCGGCGTTGCTCGCCGAACGAGTCGGCGCGAACGTGCGAGAACGGGACGTCGACCGCCGCCGCCAGGGCGAGCTGGCCGTGGCGGAGCTGGAGAAGCTGGCGCTCTACCGTCTCGACGGCCGGATAGCGCCGGAAGACGTCGAGGAGCTCGTCGCCGACGCGGTGCCGGGATCGACCTTCGCCTTGCTGGACGCGGTCGGCATGAGGCGAGCCGCTGAAGCCGCCGATCTCGCGGACCGCCTCGAGGACGTGCCGGCTCCCCTGCTCGTCACCCACCTGCACCGCCGCATCAGACAGCTGATCGAGGTCGCCGACCTGCTCGACTCAGGGACTCCGGCGCGGGAGCTGGTTCGAACGCTCAAGCTCAACCCCTACGTCGCCGAGAAGCTCGCCGGGCAGGCCCGGGCCTGGTCTCTGCCCGAGCTGGACGCCGCGCTGGATGGGCTGCTGGAGCTTGACGCGACGCTCAAGGGTCGCGCCGGCGGCGGTGACCTGCGTCGTCGAGCGGCGGTCAGCCTCTGGATCGCCGAGAGAGTCAGGCGGCCCGGTCAACGCTGACCACCCGGCGCACCTCCGCTGGGCCGCGCATCCCGGCCGCGCGGGCCGGCGTCCGGCATCGCGCACCTCGGCGGCGCGAGCCTGCCCCGACCCTGCGCGCGTCCGAGCCGCGACCGGCTCCGCCCCGCCCGATCAGCTGGATTCGCTCGCGACGACCGGGACGTCGGATCTCGCCCGCAGGTGGAACGAAACGCCGTACACGTCACCCGTCGGATCCACGCGAGGCACCGCCGTCATGCGCCAGTCCTCGCCGCCAAGGCGTATCCAGCGGGCCAGCGGCTTGCCGCGAGACAGGACGGCGTCGAGCAGAGCGAAGGCGGCGGGCGGCAGGTCGAGGAGACTTTCGCGTGCCGGCAGGCCGACCGCCCGCGATCCGAATGCCGAAATGAAGGCCGGATTCCCGTAGACCACGATGTGGCCCGGTCCTCGGCACACTCCCGCGGGACGCCGGGCGGGGGCGCCGCCAGCGGGGACGGAAACCTCGATTGGGCCGTCAGGGTCGTTCACGCCCTCGATTGTGCGCCGCCCGCGCAAGGCCGCCCATGGCCCCGGACGCGACGCCGCGAGGCGGCAGGGGCGCGCCGAATCGGAGCGGAGAGATGGAGGACGAAGGCGCCGGGTCAGTCGGCGCTGGACCAGGCTTGCTCCTGGACGACGAGATCGCTCTCGATCGCGAAGACGCAGCGGCCCTGGCCGAGATCCAGGAGCTCGATCAGCTCGGGGTCGATGTAGAGCTGGTGGCAGTCTTCGCACAGGCCGCCCGGAATGCCGAAGCAGAGGCGCTCGCTTCGGTCGGGCAGCCGGAACGTGGTATCGAAGCGAGTGCTTACCAGGCGCCTTCCGCAGCGTGGGCAGCGTTCGCGAGCCCGAGTCATCGCATCCGACCTCAGACGTGGCGGTCGTTCGACCGCGTGGTGATGGAGATCCTACGGGCGGGGATTCCGGGGGCATATGACTCACTCGTACCGCACGAGAGGTACTCGGGCGGTAGTCTCGATGTAGGTCTCCGGGAGTGGGGTGAGTACTAGTGCGAACACACCGTGCCGGCGGTCACCGGAGCGGTGCGCGCCGTCACCACCCCGGGCCCGCCGCGCACGCCGCGGCGGCAGGCGGCCTCCTGATAGCCTTGTGCGATGGATAGACGCCGCGTCGTTGGTATCGGGCTGGGCGCGCTGGCCGGCGCCGCCTACGGTACGGGGCCGCTCTTCTTCAAGGCCTACGTGTACCCGGCCGGGGTCGACTGGATCGCCATGCTAGTCTGGCGTTTCACCTTCGCCGCGCTTGTCAGCTGGCTCTGGCTTCTGGTGCAGCCCCGCGCTCGAGCGGCCCTCCTGGACCTCGACCGCCGGACGATCGGCCGGCTGCTCTTCAACGGCGCGTTCTTTCTGGTCAACGCCAGCGTCTACTACGCCGCCATCGAGAAGATCGACATCTCGCTGGTGGCGCTGCTGATGAGCGCGTACCCGGCCCTGGTCGCGGTCATTTCGCTCAGGCTCGGCTATCGCTTCGAGGGCCGGCTGGCCTGGGGGTCGCTGGGCATCGTCATCCTCGGGACCATCCTCACGATCGGCGGCGTGAACGCCAACACGAACGAGCAAGGCATCGTGCTGGCCCTGCTCTCGCCGGTCTTCTACTCGATCTACATCGTGTACACGGCCTGGACGGCCGGCGAGCGGCCCGGCCAGACGGCTGACATGCGGTCGAAGGGGAAGGGTGCCGAAGTATCTCCGCCGGTGGCAGGCGCGGTCATGATGACCGGGACCTGGCTGGCGACGCTGGTCCTCGGGCTGGCGACCCGCGAGCCCCTGCTGCCGAGCGAGATACCGGTGGCTGCGTGGCCCGGTCTGATCGGCATCGGAGTCTTCGCCGCGGCGATTGCGATCCAGGCCTTCTACGCCTCCGCCGCCAGGATCGGAGCTGCCCAGGCCTCGCTGATGGCGACCGTCGAGCCGATCGTAGTCATCTTCCTGGGGATCACGTTCCTGGACGAAGCCTTCGCCCCGATCCAGGCCGTCGGGGCCGCCTTCGTGCTCACCGGCGTCCTGCTGGCCCAGTTTGCGACGCCCTCCGAATCCCGGCCGGTCGTCCTGGAAGAGCCCTAGAGAGGACCGCGCCGGCCGGCGACGCGGCGCGATCCGCGCGGGCAGGAGACTCGATCGCCGGACCAGAACCGAGCCCTGGCCGGGCCGGTGCGTCTCGTCAACACCCCGGTGCGCGAAGGAACCGCCCGGTGGGCCGGCACTCCGTTCGAGGCCGGGGAATTGCATCCGGCCCGGAAGTCGCTACTCTTCCCGCTGATGCGGCCGGCATGATCGCTCGGCCGACCGGGGAGATGCGGCGACAAAATGGCGACTCTTTATGCCCAGGTCGAACGGATGCGCACAGCGCGCGACAATCTGGTTCGAAGTCGCAGCCGGGTCGAGTTGAGCGCACCCCCGCCGGATGCCCTGCCGCGCCACCGCGAGTGGGTCGCCCGCGAGGTTCTGGCCCACATCGACGAGATGCTGCCGTACTGGCTCGGCGAGATCGAGCGGGTCCTGGCCGGTCCGCTGGAGCCGGTGCCGTTCGGGCGTCCTCCGACCGACCTCGTCCGAACCCTCACGGTCGATCGGGACCGGACACTGCCCATCCCCGAACTGTACGCGCGCCTGGACAACTCGCTCGAGCGCGTCCTTCGCCGCCTCCTCGAACTGGACGAGCGCCAGGTTGCCCGTCGGGGCCTGCACAAGCAGCGAGGCGAGATGACGATCAGGCAGATCGTGGAGGTCATGCTCGCCGACCATATCGAGGAACACTGCAGACAGCTGGCCGTCGCGCTCGACGCGGAGCCTGTCGCCAGGGCCTGACCCTGACCTCGGGATATCGAAGAAGGGGCTCGGAACACTGGAGGGAGGGATATCGATGGCGGTTGCAGCCCGGGTCGATGCCGCCACGGCATCGGGCGCCGATCTCAAGAAGGCCCTGTCGCCTCTCTTCAATCCACCGAGGAACCCGGTGCTGGTCGACGTGCCGGAGCTGGGCCACTTGATGATCGATGGGCAAGGTGCGCCAGAGGAATCGGCGACCCAGCCCTCGACCGAGTTCCAGCAGTCCTTCGGCGCCATCTTCCCGGTCCTCTATACGATCAAGTTCCGGCTGAAGCGGGACGGCCTGATCATGCCCGTCCTGCCCCTCGAGGCGCTCTGGTTCACCGGCGCGGACGGCGCGTTCGACATGGGCGTTCCACCCGAGCGATGGGGCTGGCGCGTTCTGATGGCCGTATCTCACGATGTCACGCCGCCGATCTTCGAGGAGGCGGTGGCCGAGGTCAGGCGCAAGAAGGGCGACGTCGAAATGCTGGGCCGTCTCCACTTCGAGCGATGGCGTGAGGGCCGCTGCGCCCAGGTGATGCACGTCGGGCCGTACAGCGAGGAGCGGCCGACCATCGAACGGCTCCACGGTTTCATCGCCGGGCAGGGCCTTAGGCAGCGGGGCGCTCACCACGAGATCTACCTGGGCGACCCCCGCCGGTCCGATCCGGCCAGGCTCAAGACGGTGCTGCGTCAGCCGGTGGAATAGTCTCCTGTGCGAAGCGACCGCCGTCCGCCCGACCCGCCGGCCTGGGCCAGGGGCCGACGATCACGCCGCCTTCGTGGCTGAAGGAACGCGCCTATTTGCCGCGGAGCCGCCGGCCTTCTTCCTTGACGATCGCCCGCAGCATGAAGCCGACGTTCGCCGGGCGCTCGGCCAGGCGGCGCATGAAGTACGGATACCACTCCCCGCCGTACGGGACGTAGATACGGACGGTGTAGCCGCGGTCGAGGAGAGTGCGCTGCAGGTCGCGGCGGATGCCGTAGAGCATCTGGAACTCGAACCGGTCGCGACCTATGCCCTCGCGCTCGACGATCTCGGTCGCCCTGGCGATCAGCCGGGGGTCATGAGTGGCCAGGGCGGGATACGTGTCGGAGAGGAGCAGCCGCTCCATCAGCCGCGCGTAGTTGGCGTCCACGGCGGACTTGGTCTTGTAGGCGACGCTGCCCGGTTCGTCGTAGGCGCCCTTGCACAGCCGAACGCTGCCGCCGGCGGCGAGTATCGCGTCCACGTCGGCCGAACTCCGCCGCAGGGCCGACTGGATCACCACTCCGACCCGCGGATACGCCTCGTGGGCCGCCCGCCAGAGATCGAGAGTGACATCGGTGCAGGTGTGGTCCTCCATGTCGAAACGGACGAAACCATCCACGGCCCGCACCGCCTCGACGATCCGCGTCACGTTGTCGTCGCAGAAATCTCGACCGATCTCGAGGCCCATCTGCGACAGCTTTACGCTCACGTTGGCGTCCAGCCCGCGCTCGGACAGGGCGGCGACGGTCGCCAGATACCGGTCCACCGCGGCGACGGCCTGCTCCGGCAGGGTCACGGACTCGCCCAGGACATCGACGGTGGTTCGGAGCCCGGCCCGCTTCAGAGCGGCCAGCGCCGGCAGCGCTTCCTCGAGCGTCTGCCCGGCGACGAAGCGCGACACCACGGGACGGGTCAGCGGGCTGCGAACGGCCAGGCGGGCCAGCGACCGCCGATGCGACAGTGAGATCAGCATCGACCGCATGGCCCGATTGGGCAGGAGACGGACATTCTCGGCGACGGTCATCCTTCAGCCTTTCGGAGGCGGGGTGCCGGGTTCCAATGAGGATTCGGCTGCGTCGGCCTCGCGGGCGAAGGCGGCGACCTTGGCCGCTTCCTCACGCTGGAAGACCTCGAGCCGGCCGCGCCGATGGGCGTCGACGGCGGCGCGAATCGCCTCGATCGGCGGGGAACCCAGCGTCCGACCTTCGGCGTCGCGGTAGATCCGGCAGCCGATCGCGACCGGCAGTTCCGGCTGGGGGACGACATCGTCGCCGTTGATCCGGATCGTCGGTGAGCCCTGGAAGCCGAGGAACTCGGCGTCCTCGGCGCTGCCGACGAAGATCAGCTGGATCGGCACCTCGATGATGCCCCCGTGGAGGACGTTCTCGAGATCGCGCCGCGCCTCCTCGAGGTGCGGGCAGTCTTCGAGCGCAAGCAGTTCGACGCGCAGATCGGCCATGAACGCAGCCTACATCGGGTCGCGGATGAAGGTATGGGCGCCCGGCGCGTCGATCCGGAGCAGCCGCCTTTGGGCTATTCCGTGGCCTCGGTGGCGCGCAGCCACGGGCCCAGGAGCACTTCCCGGCTGGAGCCGTCGAGTCGGGAGCGGAGCGCGACGGCCAGGGCCGCGTCGACGATCGCTTCTCTGGCCTCGCCCTTCACGCGCAACTGGTCGTCGTTGTCGCCCCAGTACGGGATCGAGTTGTTGCCGCGCTGGGCCCAGGCCATGGCCTTGTCGCGCACTCGGTCGATTTCACCTGCCAGACCGTCCCGAGAGCCGATCTCTCTCACGGCCGTCCAGGCCGCCTCGTGCTCCTCTCTGCGGATGGCGTGCCAGGCCGCACGCATCGCCAGCAGCTGGAGTTCGTTCAGGTGATCGAGCCGCTCGAAGAAGACTTCCATCTCCGGCGTGTCGACCAGGTTGACTTCCCGTCGCCGTCCCCACATCGGGCTGTCCCCTTCCTCAGTCCTCGTCCACTTGCTCGAGCAGATGGCGGCGCAGGAAATCCAGGCAGCGCTTCCACGCGTCGCGGCGGTTCTCGCGCTTCTTCCAGCCGTGCGGCTCTTCGTCGTACCAGTGGACCTGGTAGTGCTTGCCCTCGATCTCGAGGGCCTCCACGATCTTCTCGGTCATCATGGGCACCACGCGCTTGTCTCTGCGGCCGTGGAGGATCAGCAGCGGCGCTTCGATCCGCTCGGCGCGATAGAGCGGCGACCCGCGCCTGTAGGCCGGAGCCGCCTCCGGATCGTCCGGCCTGCCCATCATCCGCTCCAGGTCGATTCGACCCGGGCGGTCACCGTGGCGGTAGCTCTCCGCGATCTCCGAGTCGCCGTACAGGTCGATGCCGGCCCGCCACAATGACGGCTCCTCGGTGAGGACGCAGAGCGTCATGTAGCCGCCGTACGATGCGCCGTAGTGGGCCAGGCGGCCGTCACACCACGGCTGCGCCGCGGCCCAGCCGGCGGCATCGATCACGTCGAGGGCGTCGGCGTGGCCCCACTCGCCACGGTTGGCCCAGCGGAAGTCGCGACCGTAGCCGGTCGAACCCCGGAAATCGACCGAGAGGAAGGCCATGCCCGCCTCGACGACCAGCTGGCGGATGGGGTTCCAGTCGCGGAAGGCCTGATGCGTGGGCCCGCCGTGCGAGTGGATCACGCAGGGAACGCGCGTCGCCTCCTCCCCAACGGCCGAGGCGGGCAGGTAGAGCGTTCCTTCGATGCCCAGCCCGTCCCGGGCGTTGAAGGCGATGCGCGTTCCCGCGGAGAAGTGGGCGGCGTCGACCACGGTCGGCAGCGAATGAGTCAGCTGGCGCGGCTTCGCTCCGTCGGCCGCCGCTTCGGGTATGGGCAGAAGCCACAGGTCCTCCGGCATGCGCTCGCCGAAACCGACGGCCAGGACGGCCGACGAATCGGGCAGCCAGCCGGCGGCCAGCCAGACGCCCTCGAACGGGCTGACGACGGACGGCCGCCCGGCCCGGTGCGAGGCAGCCGCCGAGGCCGGTTCGGCGAGGGAGGCGGCGGCCATCTCGCCGGCTCCGTCGCGGTCCGAGACGGAGGCCGCCGTCTCGGGCGCGGCGGGGCCGGGCCCTTGGGTCAGGTCGCCGACCAGCAGGTCGACGGTGCCGACGTGGATCTCGACGCAGGCGAAGCGCCTGCCGTCGGGCGAGGGCAGCGGGGCATAGCCCCAGCCGCCGCCCGGCTCGCCGTGCTCGCGCCGCCCGCCCGTCAGGACCGAGCGTGTCGAGCCGTCGGCCGAGACTCGGACGGCCTGGAACCAGCCGTCACGGTCCGAGACCATCAGCAAACCCGAGCCGTCGGGCAGCCAGCGCGGCCCCGTCTCCCAGGCCGACTCCCCTGCGATCAGCTTCTCACGGCCCGTGGCTACGTCGACCACGTGGATCTGACTGGTCAGAAGATCCGGCAGTCGCTGCGAGGTGACGGCGATGCTGCAGCCGTCCGGCGACCACACGAACTCCTCGATGTCCACGCCGGTCCGCGTCAGCGGCGCCGGCTCGGCCGATCTCGGTCGTGTCGCCGGACGCCCGCGGCGCGGCACCGGGGCATCCACGAGCCAGACCTGGTCCCAGCCGCGACGCCGCGAGATGAACGCGATCTGGTGGCCGTCCGCGCACCAGCGCGGCGAACGGTTTCCGGCCGGGTGCTGCGTGACGACGACCTGGTGCGGAACCTCGACGTCGATCATCCAGATCGCGTCGTCGCGGACGAAGGCGATGCGCCGCCCGTCGGGCGACCACTGCGGGTCGGAGGCCGACTTCTCGGTCGCGGTCAGTTGCTCGGGATAGCCGCCTCGGATGGGCATCAGGAAGATCTGGCGGGCGCCGCCGGCCTCGGACGTGAAAGCCACTCGACGGCCGTCAGGCGAGAGTCGAAACTCGCGCGGCGACTCGACCGCGGCCGCCTGCTCGAACGTGAAGCCGTCGCGGGACGACCGGCGGGTCCTGCCGTTCTCGAGCGCCGGATGCGCAGGATCGGCCGGCGCCCGAGCCGGGTCCGCCGGCGACGAGCCGCCCCCGCCGTCGCGACGGGTCACCGACGGGTCCAATCCAGGCCCGCGAGCCGATCCTCCTTTTCGCCCGGCTGCGGCGGCGGGTCTACCCGGACGAAAGTTTCGGTCCCGAACATACGCTCCAGCTGGCTCCGCGTCTCCGGGTCGTCCCACCGGCGGCCGCGCATCTGGCTGTCGTGACAGGCCAGGGCGGCGACCTTTCGCTGCAGGACAGAGGCGATCGGAACCACGGTCGTGATCTCTTCGTCTGGCCGGGCCAGCTTCTCGAAGGCCTCCTGCTGGCGCAGGTCGTCCTCGCTCGGCGGCGTGTCGTCGCCGGAGCGGCGTCGCTCTTCCTCCATGGCGGCCCGCATGCCGGCCACGCGCGAGCGCGGAAGGGCCTGATGGTAGAGCGCGACCGGGCCGCCCGGCTCCGCCGCGGCCCGCCGGTAGGCGGCCGTGGCCGTGGCCGAGCACGTCGTGTGGTCCGGGTGGCCGTAGACGCCGCCCGGGTCGAAGGTGACGATGACGGCCGGCCGAAGCTGCCGGATCACCGCGAGCATCCGCTCCACGACTTCGTCCTGAGGAGCGCGGCTGAGTGATCCTTCGGGCGCACCCCAGCCCTCCATGCCCGAATCTCGATACCCGAGAAAGAACGGCTCCGCGATCCCCAGGGCGCCGCAGGCGCAGGCGAGCTCGGCCCGCCGGATCTCGGGATCGAGAGAGTGATCGACGCCGACCTCGCCCGGGCGCCCGCCCTGGTCGCCGTTCGTGGCGCAGAGGACCCAGACCTTGTTGCCGGCGGCCGCGGCCAGGGCCATCACGCCGCCCGCGCCGTAGCTCTCGTCGTCCGGGTGGGCGAATATGGCCAGCAGGCCGCTCGGCTTCGACGGCGCCTCTGAATCGCTCACGCCTGCCACCTCAGCGGCCCGCCCGTCGCGCGATAGCGGGCTTGATCCCGGCGCCACCGGGCCCGCCGTAGCCGGGTCCGAAGCCGTTCGGTCCGGCGGCGTCGGTCGCCCGTTCCCGGGCTGCTCCATCGATCTTGCCTTCATCGAGCCCCACTCCCTTCTCCAGATCGGCCCCGAGTTCCAGAGTGCGCCGATAGGAGGCCCAGACGGCCTCTGAAAGAACCGTCCGGAGCCGGCCGGACTCGAGCTCGTGGATCGCCGCCGCGCTCGTCCCGCCCGGCGAAGTGACCATGTTTCGCAGCACCGCGGGGTGCTGGGCGGTTGCCTTGGCAAAGGCCGTGCTGCCTTCAAGGGTTTCGATGACCAGGTCGTGGGCGATGTGGCGCGGGAAGCCCAGGTGAACCGCGGCATCGATCAGTGCTTCCATGACCAGGAAGACGTACGCCGGGCCGGTGCCGCTGACCGCCGTGGCCATCTCGACAAAACGCTCGTCGTCGACCTGGAGATCCGTGCCTAGGGCGCGGAGGAGGACGCGCGCCTGGGAGCATTGCAGCTCGGTCACTTCCGGAGCGGCGTACCAGACGGTGATGCCGCGCCCGATCTGGGCCGGCGTGTTCGGCATGCTGCGAACGACCTCGCGATGCTCCAGGAGACCGGTGAGCACCTTGCAGGTCGCCCCGGCGACGATCGAGACGACCAGCTGCTCCGGCCGGAGATGCCCGCCGAGTTCGTGGCCGACCTTCGTCAGGGTCTGGGGTTTGACCGAGAGCAGGATCACGTCGGCATCGCGAGCGGCTTCGATGTTGGAGGCGAACATGCGCACGCCGTACTGGGCGCTGAGTTCCTCGCGCCGTTCGGCCCTGGGTTCGCTGCCGACGATCTGGCGGGGCTCCACCAGCTTGCCGCGGAGCAGCCCGGCGATGATCGACTCGGCCATCACGCCGGAGCCGATTGTCGCGACGGTTCGGTTCGAAAGAGGCGACATGCCGGCGAGTATAGGCGTCGCCGGCCGGCGACGGCGGGTGGTTTCGCGCGAAATTCCGTCCTGCGGGGCGATGGTGCGGGAATGGAGCCGGGTCGTCAGAGGCCCCAAACAGACGAGGACCGGTCGCTCAGGGAGGGAAGCGACCGGTCTGTGATATCTCGTCTTTGCCCTGGGAGGAGGAGGGAGGAGCTGACCAGGATATTGGTCCGTGAGGCTGAATGGATCCTGAAATCAAGGGAGGAATCGCGGCCCTGTCGGACGAACTTCGGGAACTCCACCGGGTCGCCGCAGGATCACGCGCAGCCGGCTCAACCAGGTTGCAGGACCGGAGGCGCGAGGCCAGCCAGCCGGCGTCTCGTCGAGGCGACCCTCGCGGGCCCCATTAACAGACGAGGACCGGTCGCTCAGGGAGGGAAGCGACCGGTCTGTGATATCTCGTCTTTGCCCTGGGAGGAGGAGGGAGGAGCTGACCAGGATATTGGTCCGTGAGGCTGAATAGATTCTGAAACGGCAGGGGTTCGGTCGGAGATACTTGACAAACCCGAGATCGGCCGCGGCCGCCGCCCGTTCGCCACCGGTCGGCCGGCCGTGGGACGGTTGCCGATCCGTCGCTGGTCGGGCCGCCCTGCGGCCGGCGGGTCTAGCTGGCTAGTCGACGAGGGGGGTCCAGCCGTCGGGCGGCGCGGTTTCGACGAAGCCCTCGGGGTCGAAGATCTCGGCCAGCAACGCGACTCCATCCACCACCCTGGGACCCGGCCGGTGGAAGTAGACCGGCTCGACGAAGAAGACCTGGCCTCGCCGAACGGCCTCCAGGTCCAGCCAGAAGTCCGGGCGCTCGATCTTGCGCCAGGCGGCCTGAGCTTCCAGGAGCGTCAGCCCCGCCGGCGCGAGGAAGAGCATCTCGGGGTCGACCTCCCGGATCGCGTCCCAGGTGGTCGTCGAGGCGGCCGCACCTTCGCGGCCGAGAAGGTCCCACCCGCCGGCCCGGCGAACCTGCTCGGGTACCCAGCGCCCGCTGGCCAGGAGGGGCGAGAGGCCCTCCAGTACGACGGCCCGGCTGGGCCGGAGGCCTTGATCGTGCCGGGCAACAACTCCCTGTTCGATCTCACCGAGGTCCTCGCGGAGGGATTCGAGAAGCTCGATGGCATCGTCCTCCGACTCCGTCATCGCCCCGATCGTCGTCACGGAGTGGAAGATGCCTTCCAGGGCGATGGGATCCAGGGCGACGATCGTGGGCGTGACGGCAGCGCCAACCAGAGCCGCCTCGAGCTGGCGGGCGCCGGGACCGGCGCCGCCGTCGCGATAAACGATCAGCTCGGGCGCGGCGGCGAGCAGCGCGGCCCGATCCAGCTCGCTAGGACCGAGCTCGTCGTTCGGGTTCGCGGCTGCGGCTCCGCCTCCCGGGCCGCCCGCCGGCCGGGTCACTCTCGCTACTCTCTCGATCTCCGGCGGGAAGTCGCAGCGATGGCTGACGCCGACGAGCTGGTCGCCGAGCCCGAGAGCGCAGATGATCTCGGTGGCCGATGGAAGCAGGGACACGATGCGCATCGGTCAAGTCTAGCCCGGGTTCGGCCCCGGACCGGCAAGGGACCGGCAAGGGACCGGCGAGGGTCCGCCGAGGTGGTAAGGAGGCGGCGAGCCGGCGAGCCGGCAAGGCGGCGAGGTCGCGTCTCGGGAGAGGCGCCGTTGTTGGCCGCCCGCGGCGGCGGCCGGTCCCGAGCGGCCATACAAGGCCCCGCCCGGACGCAGAAGCGCCCGGCCGGCCGGCCGGGCGCTCGATCGGCTGTAGCGGAGGTTCAGGCAGGCTTGGCCGCGTTCACAAGGGCCCGCGCGGCGTCCTTGTCGGTGAACCAGAGGGCGTTGATCTCCGTGTAGTTGGCCCACTGGGCCGGCAGAGCGTCCTCGGTGAAGATGGCGTTGACCGGGCACTCGGGCTCGCAGGCGCCGCAGTCGATGCACTCGTTCGGTTCGATGTAGAGGGTGCGGTCCACACCCTCCTCGAAGTGGATGCAGTCGACAGGGCAAACCGACACACACGCCTGGTCCATCGTGTCGACGCAGGGCTCGGCGATTACGTAGGCCATCGGGCTTCTCCTGGAGTCGTGGTTTTCTTCATCAGGCTGGAGGCCCAGCGGCACTTCCAACGCTCACCCTGAGCGTACCACGCACGCGGCACTCGGCGGGGCCAACCTTGCGATCCGCGGGCCCTACATGTGGGGCTCGTACTCGGGATCCAGGTATTTCTCCGGGTCGTCCTCGAATTCGAGCCGGCAGCCGCGGCTGCAGAAGTGGTAGGTCTGGCCGTTGTACTCGAACTTGAGGTCTGAGCTGGTGTCGACCTCCATCCCGCAGACGGGATCCGTCGCTGTCGCCATGGTTCTCCTTCGACCGATCGGCCGACCGGCCTCGCCGGGTGGCCAACACTGACACGCACGTCGAGTGTATGCCCGGGCGGCCGGCGATGCCTCCTGTACGGGCCCGATCGAGCCCGGCGGGCTCCGAGCGGTTCGGAGGGCGGACGGTCGGGACGCTCCCGGTCGGCTCGAGCGCGACCAGGGCGCACGGCCGGGCTCCCATTCAGCCGGCATTTACCGGATCGGCTCGCGCCGCCTCATGGACCGGCGTAGGATGCGCGCCATGAACCCCAGGCTGGTCGAAGAGGCGCGCCGAACGCTCGAAGCCGAGCGCGATCGGATCCGGCTCGAGCTTTCCGAAGAGGTCGAGCATCCCAAGGTCGCCCACGGCGCCCAGACCGCGGCAGCCACCGAGGTCACCGAAAGCCAGCGCGGCCAGCAGTTGCGTGAACGCGAGGAGCTGCACCTGGTGCAGATCGAAGGCGCGCTCAAGCGCATCGACGCCGGCTCCTTCGGGACCTGCCACAGCTGCGGCAAGCCGATTGCGCCGGAGCGGCTCGAAGCCCTGCCCTGGGCCACCGACTGCGTCGACTGCCACTCCAGGAAGCGTCGCTGACGGCTGCGCAGGGCCCGTTCGGCATCGATCGCAGGATCGGGGCGGCTAGCCCTCCGGACAGGTCACGTGGCGGCCCAGGAGCACGCCCGCAGAACGACGAAACCCGGCCGAGAGGCCGGGTTTCATGTAGTTGCGTTGGTTGCGGGGGACGGATTCGAACCGCCGACCTTCGGGTTATGAGCCCGACGAGCTGCCGCTGCTCCACCCCGCGCCGGGAACTGTAGCGATGCATCGGTGACCCGTCAAACTCGGTGGATAAATCGTCGGCGGAACCGCGTCCCGGGATCGATCGAGCGACCTGCGGCGGCCCTCGGGCGGTCTCCGAGGACGGCGCGAGGCGGCGCGTTCCGCCGGCATAGGTCGGCGGATACCGATCGCGGCGCCAACCATGCGACTGCGAGTTGCTTCGTGTACGTTCAGGCGACGCCCGCCGCCGAAAGGATCCTCTCCGCCCGACGAGCTCGCCCCTCCACCGCCGACCGCCAGATCTCGACCGCGACCGGCCACCAGGCGTCGAGGGCGGTTTCGGCGCCGTACCAGACCCCGCCGACGCCGTGGACGACATCCTCCAGAACTAGGTTCCGGGCGCCGTCCAGGTGCGCCGCGACGACCGGGACGAGCCCATCGCCCTCGGTCCCCGGCACCGCCGCCCGGCCGATGACGGCCCGGTACAAGAGGTGCGCGACGCGTTCGCGGCCGGTGCCCGCGGGGTCGCCGCGGACGCCACGCGAGGCTACCGACATGTAGCCGACCTCGGGCGCGAAGAAAGCGCCCGGGACGGCGGCGTCGGCGATCGAGGAGGCGACGTCGTTTACGCGACGGCCGATACCCTCTCCCGCGGAGAGCCGGTGGGGAGTGCCGAGAGTGACGATCGCGCCGATCCGGCGCGCGGCCCCGAACCGCCGGCCGGGCAGCGGTTCCGGCGCCGTGAGCAGCCGGCCCGTTATCCCACCGGCGGAATGGCCGACCACCAGCACCGGCGCACCTTCGGAGAGCGAGGCGGAGAGTCGAACTGCGGTGCGCAACGCTCGAGCCGAGCGGGTGCAGATCGGCCCCACGCCGCGCGCACCGGCCAGCAGCCAGTCCGGCGTCCAGACGTCGGCGACGACAACGCCCGCCGCCCCGCGATCCTGCAGCCGTCGAACGAGCGGGCGATACAGCGGCGGAGCGGTCAGGAAGCCGCCCAGTATCAGCACGGTCGGCGAAACTGAGGCCGGATGGCTTAGCCAGCCCGGCAGGTCCTCCGGCGATCCGACGTAGTCGCTCATCGATGAGTCTCCTGGGCCCAATCGTACGACTCCGGCCGCAACGCGGCGCCCTTCAGCTTCCTCGCGAGGGCAGGTGCGCCATGATGTGGGCTGCAGCGACATCCTGGAGGCTGGAATGCGATTCGACGACGACAACATCAGCGGCGACGAGGAGGCTTCGCCCTCCGATGATGCCGCGACGCGGAGCCCGGGGGCCGATCTCGAGCCGGCCGCCGGGTGCGCCGGCTCCGGCCGGGAGACGGAAGCGCCAGGCGCGAAGACGGAGCCGGCTCCGCCGGTGGCCGCGCCTTTGAATCCGCCGCCCGCGCCGTCGGCCGCGCCGGCAGGGCCGTGGGCTCCGCCGGATGCCGCGCCGTGGGCTCCGCCGGATGCCGCGCCGTGGGCTCCGCCGCAGGCCGCGCCGTGGGCTCCGCCGGCTGCCCCGTCCCAGTGGCAACCTCCCCGGCCGAGCGGCCCGTCTCCGTCCGGCCCTTCGCAGTGGGGAACTCCACCGAGCGTTCCGAGCGGGTGGCCGCCGCAAGTGCCGCCGGCGCCTCCGGCCTGGCCACCGCAGATGCCTCCGGCGCCCCCGGTCTGGCCACCGCAAGTGCCGCCGGCGCCCCCCGGGTGGCAGCCCGGGCCGGGCTGGCAGCCCGCCAATCAACCGCAGCCCTACGGGACCGGGTCGGTGCCGCCCGCGGGAGACGTGGTCGCGCGGCGCCGCAGCCGGCTTCCCGCGTTCCTGGCCGTCGTCGCCGCATGCTTGATCTCATTCTCCGGCGGGATGGTCGTGGATCACACCTTCTACCCGGGTACCGTTTCGTCGAGCGGGCAGCCCGCCAGCGCCCCGAGCGCGGCCAGCGCATTTCCGGGTTTGGCGCTGTACGACGAGGCGCTGCAGATCGTCAAGGATCACTTCGTCGGCCGGGCCTCGGTGACAGACCAGCAGCTGCTGTATGGCGCCATCGCCGGTATGGTCAACGCCCTCGGCGACACCGGCCACTCGACTTTTCTCACGCCATCCCAATACGCGGCCTTCGAAGCCTCCCTCAGCGCTGACATCGCCGGGATCGGCGTCGTCATATCGGGAAACAACAGCGAGTTCACGGTCGTGAAGGTCATCGCCGGATCGCCGGCCGCTGCCGGCGGGATGAAGGTCGGCGATACGATCACAGCCGTCGGCGGCACCTCCACCGACGGCCTGAGCATCGACGACCTGAGCACCATCATTCGGGGCAAGGTGGGCACGAAGGTCACGGTCACCGTCCTTCACCTCGGTTCGACCACACCGGTCGACATCACGATGACCCGGGCGAACGTGACGGTCCCGCTGGCCGAGTGGGGCATGATTCCAGGTACCCACATAGCGGACATCGCCCTGGCCGAGTTCTCGACCGGCGCCGCCGACCAGCTGTGGAGCGACATCACCGCGGCGCAGAAGGCCGGCGCGACCTCCCTCATCCTGGACCTGCGGGGGAATCCCGGCGGCTACGCGTCTGAGGCGCAGGAGGTCGCCAGCGAGTTCCTGTCGAGCGGCGTCGTCTACATCCAGCAGGATGCCAGCGGCAACGACACGGACGTCAAGGTCGATACGTCGAGGCCGCACACGAACCTGCCCCTGGTGGTGCTGGTCGACCACGACTCGGCAAGCTCCGCCGAGATCGTGGCCGGCGCGCTCCAGGACAACAACCGGGCCAGGATCGTGGGCGTCTCCACGTTCGGGACCGCGACCGTCCTCCAGGAGTTCAAGCTCTCCGATGGGTCGGTGATCATCCTGGGCACGTCGTGGTGGCTCACGCCAGACGGTCACAAGATCTTCGGCGTCGGCATAACTCCCAACCAGACGGTCGAGCTGGCGGCAGGGACCATTCCGATCGATCCGACGACCCTGCCGACGATGACTGCCGCTCAGCTCAAGGCGTCGGGCGACGCGGACGTCCTGGCGGCGGTGGCGGACCTGAGCCAGTAGCGGGACGAAGGTCGATCGGACTCGGATTCTGTCTGGCGGGCGTTACTATCGTGGCTGCCGCCCCGTGGGGCGAGCCCTCGAGGGCCGTTAGCTCAGTGGCAGAGCCGCCGACTTTTAATCGGCTGGTCGTGGGTTCGAATCCCACACGGCCCTCCAACCAGCCTTTGATGCATGCCTGCTTCTCGTGCCGAATCGTTGGCCGGCGCGCTCGTGGGCGATTCACGCCGGCGGGTAGAGCAGGACCTGGCAGGCACCCACGAGAAGCTCGCCCTGGCGCAGGCCCAGTTCGGCCTCGATCTCCTGGGCCCGGCCGGTCGGGTCGAGCAGCCAGACAGGGTTGGCCGCGTCCAGGCTGGTGACTAGCCAGCCCGTTCCACTTCGTTCTATGAGCGCCTGCCGGGGACTCACGCTCGCATGGCCGAGGACTATGTCCACCCCGGGATCGCGGCCGATGACGAGACGACTTCCCGGCTGGGCGCTGTACGTCGTGGATCGCCCGGCCTCGACGACCACCAGCGTCCCCGCCGCGAACCGGCTCGGACGCCTTCGCTTGCCTCGTCTCAGGATGTCCATGCCTTGCCGCAACCTCCCGCCGCGCGGCGACGGGCGCCGCGCCGTCTCCAACTGTAGGCCGCAGATCCCGTGCCTTACTCGAGGAGCGGCAGGGCGCGGGTCAGAAGGTCGTCCGCAACTCCTTGGCGCAGCCGTCGCCGATAGATTCGTAGGCCAGCAGCACGATCTCCAGCACGTGCCGGGCGTGCTCGGCCGTAAGTTGCGGATGCTCCTCGCCGGCCAGGCAGGCCAGGAAGTGCTCGACTCCACGGCCGATGAGCGGGAACCGGTCGTGCGGTAGTGGCGGCCTGAGGCCGTGGTTCCAGCCCTCGGCCAGGAGCGCGTTTTCGTTTGCGCCGGCGGCACCGGCAGCGGCGGCGCCCGCCGCGCCAGGTCGCGCGAAGAAGCTGGCCGGGCCGTCCGCGGCGAACGCGTCGCCGGTCAGGCTGATCGAGCCGCCCGTCAGGTGGATCTCCAGCCACGGCGCCCGGGTGGCGGGCATGGCGAAGGTGGAGAGCAGCTGCCCAAGCGCCCCTCCGGCGAACTCCAGGTTGATCAGGACGTGGTCCGGGGTCGTGACCGCGGTCGTGTCGCCGGCCCGGGTGCCCGCCAGTATCGTCCGCTCCGGTAGCGCGACCGTGCCCATGGCCTGGACTCGCCGGACCGGCCCGAGCAAGGCGGTCATCTCGTGGAGACGGTAGATCCCCACGTCGAAGACGGGACCGACCGACGGGCCGTAGAAGACGGACGCGTCTCCGGTGTACTCGAGCCACTCGGCCGGTCCCATGTTGCCGATCTGGGCCACGGCCAGGGTTGGCCGGCCGAGCCAGCCCGAGGCGATGACCTGGCCCAGCCAGCGGACCTGTCGCGTCACGGCCGAGGCGGGGGCGCACATCAGAAGCAGCCCCGCGCGGCGGGCCTGCTCGATCAGGAGGTCGGCGTCGGCGATCGAAGAGGCGACCGGCTTCTCCGAGAAGACGTGGGCGCCGGCCGCCAGGCAGGCCGCGGTGACACCGGCGTGGACGGGCCCGGGCGTGAGGTTGAAGACCGCTTCGGGATGAACGCGCTCGAGCATCTCGTCGAGCCGATCGAAGGCGAGCGCGCCCGGCGACGGCTCGCGGACCGCCGCTACGGCTCGTTCGGCCGACTCCATCCGCCTGGCGCAGCAGCCGACGACCTCGGCCCGGGCTGCCAGCGCGGCGAGCGGCGGCAGGTAATGCCGGTACGCCACGTCGCCGCAGCCGACGATGGCCACTCGAAGCCTGGACGCTCGCATTGGCACGGTTACCTCCCGAGGTTCGGCTAGGTAGGCGGCGGAGAGTAGATCTCGCAGACACCCGTGACCTTCGACGCCAGGGCGTCGAGCGCGCCGCCGGCGAGGAGCACGCGGCCGTCGGGAAGCGCCTGGCTGACCGATCCCATCGCGGCCACCGAGAGTGTGCCGGTGGGCGCCCACAGGCCGGTCGCCGGATCGTACAGTTCGCTGCCGGCCTGGACCTTGTAAGCGGGATCGACGCCGCCGGCCGCCAGCACTCGCCCGTCCGGGAGGGCGACCAGGCCGAATTCGGCTCGCCCGTTCGTCATCGATCCCGTCGCCCTCCAGCCGTTCGAGGCCGGGTCGTAGATTTCGGCGGTAGCGTGGCTGGGGTCGCTGTTGCTCGTCGAATACCAGCCACCGGCCACGAGGACGCGGCCGTCGGCCAGCAGAACGGCCTCGTCGACGTAGCGCGGATGCGACATCGATGCCGCGGCTCGCCATTTGCCCGTATTGAAGTTGTACAGCTCGGCCGTGGCGGTGACCGAGCCGGTCACGCCGTGGAACGTTGTCGCGCCGCCGGCAACCAGAACCTCTCCGTCGGGCAGGAGCGTCGCGGTCTGACGCGCCCGGGCCACGGACATGGGCGCGGTGAGAGTCCAGCTGCCCCGCGCCGGATCGAAGATCTCGGCCGACGCGGTGGAGTTCCAGCCCGGCGCACCTTCGATGCCGCCGCCGGCCGCCAGGGCGCGCCCGTCGGGCAGGAGAGTCAGGGTCCCCTGCGTCCGCGGCAGGTTGAGTCGCCCGGCCGCGACCCACGTGTCCGTCTGGGGGTAGTAGCGCTCCGCGGTGTCGAGCGGCTGGCCGTTTCGCGAGCCGCCCGCGACGAGCACCGAACCGTCGGCCAGCGTCACCGCCATCTCGTGTAGGCCCGCGGCTGAAGCATCCCCGTCACGGGACTCCAGTGGCCCGTGGCGGGATCGTAGATGGTGGCTGTGGGTACGGCGTTGGTGCTCGAGGTGCCGGTCGTGCCGCCGACCACGAGGACCCGGCCGTCGTGCAGGAGCGCGCTCGCGGCAGCCCACCTTGCCTGCGGCAGCGGGGCGGTCCGGGACCAGGCGCCGGCGCCGAACACGAGCGTCGGCGATGGGCCGGCGGAAGCCGAGGCGGCCGGGCCGGTCCCCGCCGAGGGGCCGGCCGTCGAGCTTCCGGACGCGGGTGAGGCATCCGGGGCCGGCGAGGGACTGGGCTCGGCCGGCGTCGCCGTCGCGGCGGCGATCGGGCTCGGATGCGATTGGCCGAGCCAAAGGTAGGCGGCAGGAGCGGAGGCGGCGACGAGCAGGGCGGCGAGGAGATCGATCAGCAGGATCGCGCCGACGCCGTTCTCGAACCTGCGCCCGCGGCGCGGCGCGGCGGGCCCCGACGAAGATCCCGGCGGAGGGTCGCGCGGCGGGTCCTGCGACCGCCAGCGGAGCGGTCCACGGATCTTGTGCTGTGATTTCACGGGCCGCTCACTCGTGGCCCAGCACGGCGATGATGCCGCCGGCGATCACCGCGGTTCCGCCCATCAGGCAGGCCACCGTGGCTCCCATGACGCCGCCGTCCGCCGCGTGGCCGATCCGTCCGATCGCGCCGACGATCGAAAATTCGATGACCAGGCCGAGGACGAGCAGTTCCATGGCGGCCGCCACCGGCTCGAGGCGCCGCGTCGCCAGCAACCAGGCAACGACGGCGACGACGATCCCGGCTACCGCCGCGGAGACGGCCGGCGCCACCTGTCCGAACCGTCCCGCGAAGTCGGCCGGGCCGGCCAGCGGCACCAGGTCATGGGCGGCGCTGGGCCAGCCGACCAGGATCGAGACCACGCCGGCGGTGACCAGAACCGAGCCGCCGCCCGCAAACGCAACCCCACTGGCGCGGGCTGCTCGCGCGTTCGGCGCCGCCTTCGGCCGCTGTGCCGCCATTCCGATCTCCCGATCAGCTCTGGACGCCGGGGCCCTGGCGCGCCGCCGACCGGCGGCCACTACCTCCTCGGATGTGAGCCCAGGTCCTGACTATACCGCCGCAGCCATGGCGGAGGAACCGGCCCTCGAGCCCGGCCGGGCCAAGCCCGGCGCCGGGCCACGGCGCCGGACCTGCCGGCCGGGCTCTCCGCGTGTCCCTCTGCCGGGCCCGTCGCCCGGGGAGCGCCGCCGGATCCGCCCCGGTCTATCGGCCCGAGCGGATAAGTTCGAGAGCCGCGGCTGCCGTCGGCTCGTCGGTGATGAGCATGTGCAGCAGGCGCGTACGGGCGCCGGCGACGATCGTCTCGACCTTGTTCGCGCCGGCGGCGATGCCGACGACGCGCGGCACGGACCGGAGCGTCTCGATCGGGATCGAGATCGTACGGCGCTCCCATTCGTCCTGGACGAAGGAACCGTCGAGGCGGACGAGGTGGCCGGCCACATCACCGACCGCACCCTTGGCGGCCAGGCGGTCCCGGCCGGCGTCGTCGAGCCGATCCATGACGGTCCCGTAGCCGGGCGCGAAGCGCGGCGCGCCGCTCATGCCCAGCAGCGCCAGCCGCAACTCGCCCCAGAAGCGGGTCGTGGCGGTGACGGCGCTGTCGGAGAGCAGAGCGGCGGTGGTGGCCTCGTTGTCGAGCAGGCCGGGGGCGTGGAGCAGCCGTGCCGCGGCCCCGATGCGCTCGGCCATGTGACGGGCTATCTCGTTGCTGTTCAGGTGGGGATTGCTCGAGTCCCAGCCGCCGACGAGCGGCACGACCACGGCGCCGGGGTGCGACCCGGCCGGAAGCGCAGCCACGAGTGACTCGACCGTGAAGCCGCCCGTCAACCCGATCGCCCCCTCCCCGGGGAGCTCCTCGGCCAGGCGAGGCGCCGCCGCCACCGCGCAGAGCCGGGCCGCGAGGACGGGCGAAGTCTCGTGGCCGGGGGTGACCCACGCTTCCAGGTCCAGCGCCTCCGAGAGCGCCCGGGCCAGCGCGGTCGGGGCCGACGGCGCGCCTTCAACCGAGATCCGCACCACCCCGGCGGCCCGCGCGGCGGCCAGCAGCCGCGACACCTTCGAGATGGAGAACCCGGTCAGGGCCGCGATCTCAGGCTGGCCGAGCTCACGGACGTAGTAGAGCTGGGCGACGAGGCGCATCATCTCGCGCTGGCTGGTGGCCTCGGCACCCTCAGGGCCGGGGGCACCGATCGAGGCGGGGTCGCCGGTCGAACCCGTGGTCGCCACCTCGCCCATCGGCGCCATCGAATCAGCCGGCGCCGGCTGATCGACTCCGGCTGGACCGCTCGAGGGCCGGTTCGGAGCATCGCCGGCCGGCATCAGGCGGGCTCGCCTTGACAGGCCCGTGGGCCAGCCGCGATCATATCGACAGTCAAGGTGCTGCAAGTCATTGCGTGACAATAGTTGCAGACATGACTGGCAGAGTCAATGGCGGCGGACGCCCCCGAGCTTCGCTCGGTGGAGCGGCCGAAGGAACCTGCCGGGCCGGGCCGGCAAGCGGAGGAGACACGTGCGGTCGTTCCGAATCGTCATCGCCGGCCATGGAACGCTGCCAGCCGCCCTGCTCGCCACGGCCGAGTTGATCTGCGGCCCCATCGCGGACATCGCCGCGGTCGGCCTGCAGCCGGCCGACTCCCCCGACCGTTATGCCGAAGCCCTCCGGGCCGCCATCGGCGGGGACCACCGGCGTGTCCTCGTCCTGTGCGACCTGCTCGGCGGCACGCCCTACAACGTGGCCACCGCCATCGCCCGCCGGTCGCCCAGGATCGCCTGCCTCTCTGGCGTCAACCTGGGCGTGACCGTCGAGGCGGCCCTGGCCGACGGCGACCTCGACGAGGAGCTGATCGAGCGCCTGCTCGAGGTCGGGCGGAGCGGGATCGTCGAGACGGAGCGCCACCGCGCCCGACGCGCATCCTGACGGCACAGTTGATGAGCCTCCGCCTCGTCCGCATCGACGACCGGCTGATCCACGGCCAGGTCGTGGCCGTGTGGCTGCGAGCGCTCGGCGCGCAGCGGATCGTGATCGTCGACGACGCCAGCGCCCGGGACGAGTTCCTGCGCGAGGTGCTGACTCTCGCCGCGCCGCAGGGAGTTCCGGTCGAGGTCCACGGCCTGGCCGAGGGCGCGGTTCGCTGCATCGAGCTGGCCGAGGCGCCGGAGCCGGTCATCGTCCTGGCCAGGTCGCCCCGCACGATCCTGGGGCTGCGCCAGTCCGGCGTTCCGATCGAGGTCGTCGACCTGGGCGGCATGGGCTCCGGGCCGGGCCGGCGGCGTCTCCACAAGTCGATCTCCGTCAGCACGGACGAACTCCGGGAGCTCCGGGAGATCGAGCAACTCGGCACGCGGGTCGAGGTCCAGATCATGGCCGACGATCGGCCGATCCCTTTCCGGTCGCTGGATTCGGGAAGTTGATCCGCGTGGGCGGAGCCGGGAGGATGCGGATGACGAGGAAGCACGCGGCCGTCGGAGCGGCCCTGATGGGGTTGACGCTCGCCGCGCTGGCGATGCCGAGCGCGGTCCTCGGGGCCAGTCCGTCCGGCGGGGCGGGCGTCCACACGATCACGGTAGCGGCCTGGCAGGCCGCCCTCATCGCCGTCGGCTACTACCTGGCCAACAGCCCGTGGCTCTTCGGCCTGGCCTTCTTCACACTCTACCGTCCGCTCGTGGCCGGGTTCCTCGTCGGCGTGATCCTGGGCGATCCGGCCCAGGGCACGCTCATCGGCGCGGCCATCAACGTCCCGTACCTCGGCTTCATCTCCGCGGGCGGCAGCCTGCCGGCGGACGCCGGCTTCGCCGGCTGGGTCGGCACCACGATTGCGCTGGCCGGCGGGCTCGATCCGACGAAGGCGATCCCGATCGCGTTCGGCCTGGGGCTCCTGGGCACGATCATCTTCTACGGGCGGATGGCCATCGACTCGGTCTTCGCGCACTGGGCCGACGCCCGGGCCGACAGGGCCGACATCGCCGGCGTCGCCCTGATGAACTGGCTGCCCGGCCAGCTCCTCCTCTTCGTCATCAGCTTCGTGCCGGTCTTCATATTCGCGCTCAACGGCGCGACCTACGTCCAGGACGCCCTGAATCGACTGCCGCTCTGGACCGTGAACGGGCTGGTCATAGCGGGCGGGATCCTGCCAGCCATCGGGATCGCCCTGAACATGCGCTTCATCTTCCGGGGCGCGTCCATCCCCTATTTCTTCATCGGGTTCATCCTGATGACGGCCACCCACCAGTCGATGTCGCTGGTCGTGGTCGCGGCGATCGGGCTGGCGCTGGCCTACCTCCATCTGAGCTTCGTCCGTGCGCCCGTCTCGCCGCAGGCCGAAGCCGCGCGGGCCGTGGGTCCGCAGGCCGCGCCCGAACCAGCCGCCGCCGCCGAGCCACCGACCGCCGCCGGCGTCGAGCCGGCGACCGCCGCCGGCGCCGAGCCACGCGTTCGGCTGACCCGCCGCGACCTGATCCACTCCTGGGCCCTCTGGACCTTCTTCGCCCATGCCAACTACAACTACGAGCGGCTTCAGGGCACCGGCTTCGCCCATGCCATGACGCCGATCATCAGGCGCCTCTACTCAACCGAGGACGAGATCCGGGCCGCGCTGAAGCGCCACCTCGTCTTCTTCAACACCGAGCCCAACTTCGGCAACGTGGTTCACGGCACGGTCATCGCCATGGAGGAGCAGCGTGCCAACGGCGCCGCCATAGACGACGACGCGATCAACGCGGTCAAATCGGGCCTGATGGGGCCGATGGCGGGCATCGGCGACACGCTGAGCCAGAGCACCATCACGCCGATCCTGCTCGCGCTCGGCATCGGGATCGCCGGTGGGACCGCCAGCGGAACCGTCGTCCCGACGATCTCCGGCGTCACCGGCAATCCGCTCGGCCCGATCCTGTATACGGTCCTGGTCTCGATCGTGATCGTGACGATCGGATACACCGCCTGGATGCAGGGGTACGAGCGGGGCCGATCGTTCGTGACCGAGGTCCTCAGGTCCGGCACGATCGACCGCGTCCTGATCGGGGCCGGCGTGCTTGGCAACATGGTCCTCGGCGCCCTCGCCGCCGAGTTCGTCGTGGTCAACCTGGCCCCGACGATATCCATCGCCGGTGCTCAGATGAACCTCCAGGCGGCGGTCCTCGACCCGCTCTTCCCCGGCCTGCTGCCGCTCGGACTCGTCGTGATGACCTGGTGGCTGCTGCGGCGGCGAATCAGCCCGCTCGCCCTCCTGACGGCGTACCTGGTCTTCTCGATAGTGGCCGCCTACCCGTTCTTCGGCCCCGGCCAGGCCAACGCCAACGACTACTCCTACGGGGCCTGCACGTCGTCGCTGCTGCACCCGTACGCGCCGTGCGGGGCGCCGCCGGCGCCCACCGTCGCTCCCACCGCGGCGCCGTCGGCCCAACCGTAAGGGCGGGGCAGCGGCAGATCGGCGGCGCGGCCGCCGCGGCCGGGGTCGACTCGACGGAATGAGCAGCCGTTCCGGGCTGGGTCGGGATGCTCACCCCGTGAGCGTTCGCGACCGATGGGCCGGGCGCCGCCGGAGCAGTGCGTCATCCCGGCTCGGATCGGTACACAGAATTGACCGACCAGGTGATGAGGCGTCGTTTCGCACCGAAGACCGAGCCTTAGATCGCCCGTGCGAAGAGGGCTGAGCCCATCGAGAACCCGCCCCGTCAAGCTGCCGGCCGGCCGACGCGGCCGCCGGGTGCCCCCATCGCCGTCACTCCGCGGCACCATTCTCCGCGCCCCCGAACTCGGGCACATAAGCCGCGCCGAACCGGTCCAGCTCGGCCAGGGCGGAGACGATCATCGGGTGCGAGCGGCGTTCCGGGCGGATGACCGACGAGATGCGCCGGGCGAGGGGCGGGGCGATAGGCCGGACGCTGGCCCGGACGGGGCGATCCAGCAGCGCGAGGCCGGGTAGCACGCCGACGCCGAGGCCGGCCTCCACCAGGGCGATGATCACGCTGAAGTCTTTGCAGCTCGAGCGGATGTGAGGCTCGAAACCGAGCCTGCGGCACTCCTGCAGCACCACTCTCGACAGGTGGCTGTTGTCAGTGTCCATGATCCAGAAGGCGTCACGGAACGCCTCCAGCCGGGCTTCTCCGGCTGGAGGCGTTCCCGGCGGTGGAATGACCGCGCCGGTGGCAGACGCGCCAGCCTTCGCCGTCGGCTCCGCCGGCCCCGTCGCGCCGTCGGCCGTCGCCAGGTAGATGAGGTCGCGCATGAACTCGCAGACCTCGAGCCCAGGATCGGTCACGCGCGAGCCGTCGCCGTAGTCGTCGACGATGGCGATATCGATCTCGTCGTTCTGGAGCGCGGTCAGGCTTTCGTCGGCCTCGAGGTCGCGGAGCGTGACGCGCAGCTCCGGGTGTAGACGGCTGAGCGCCGTCATCACAGGTGGCATCACGGCTCGGGCGGCCGTCGGGAAGGCAGCGACACGCAACGTGCCGGTCACCGCCTGCTGCATCGAGGCCAGGTCGGCCTCCGCGGCGGCGATGGCGCCAGTGATCGCGTCGGCGTGCCGGACCAGTCGCAGGGCGGCCTCGGTCAACCGGACACGCCGGCCGCTCTTCTCCAGCAGCTGAACTCCGGCCTCGCGCTCGAGGATGGCGAGTTGCTGCGACACCGCCGAGGGCGTGACCTCCATCGCCTCGGCAGCGGCCTTGATCGAGCCCCGGCGGGAGATCTCCCGGAGCAGCTGAAGCCGCCAGACACCGAGCATTTCCGACCTCCAGGAGCGCCGCCGCGGCCCTGTCGCGCGGTCAAGACAGTTTAGCTGCACTTCACGATCACATGAGGAAGCTGAACTTGACCTGTCCATAGGTCGCTGCCATGCTCGCCGAAAAGCCGGCCGACGATGGCAGCCGGCTATGTCGTGCGTTCGCCGCAATGCCGGCGACTCGCCCGCGTCCCGAGGATCGCCGCCGATCCGAGCCCAGAGGAGACGAACGATGAGACTCGCAGAACGAATGGCGCGCATCGGCACCGAGACCGCCTTCGAGGCGGCGGCGAGAGCCCGCGCGGTCGAGGCCACCGGCAAGTCGGTCATCCACCTCGAGCTCGGCGAGCCCGACTTCGACACTCCGGCGAACATCCGCGAGGCGGCCAAGCGGGCCCTCGACCGGGGCGCGACCCACTACACGCCCACGGTCGGCATCCCCGAGCTGCGCACCGCGATAGCCAACGACGCCACCTTCCACAAAGGATTCACGGTGACGCCGGAGCACGTTGTCGTGGTCCCCGGCGGAAAGCCGGTCATGTTCTTCGCGATCCTCGCCCTGATCGACGAGGGCGACGAGGTCATCTACCCGGACCCCGGCTTTCCCATCTACGAGTCGATGGTGAACTACGTCGGCGGCAAGGCCGTGCCGTGCCCGATCCGACAGGAGAACGGCTTCCGACTCGACCCGAACGAGCTGAACTCGCTGGTTACCCCGCGGACGAAGCTCGTCATCATCAACTCGCCCGCCAACCCGACCGGCGGCGTCCTGACCCGCGACGACCTTGAGCAGATCGCCGCCGTAGCCCGCGAGAATGATCTGGTCATCCTGGCCGACGAGATCTACGGCCGGATGCTCTACGAGGGTGAGTTCGTCTCGATCGCCTCTCTGCCCGGCATGGCTGAGCGGACGATCATCCTCGATGGCTTCTCCAAGACCTACGCCATGACCGGCTGGCGGCTGGGCTACGCCATCGTGCCCGAGCCTCTGGTCACGCCCTTCAGCCGGCTGATCGTGAACAGCGTCAGCTGCACGAACGCGGCCACGCAATGGGCCGGGGTGGAGGCCCTGACCGGGCCCCAGGACGCCGCTGAGGCGATGGTGGCCGAGTTCAAGGTCCGCCGTGATCTGATCGTCGACGGGCTCAACGCCATCCCGGGGATCAAGTGCCTGCGACCGTCCGGCGCCTTCTACGTCTTCCCCGACATCTCCGCCACGGGCCTGACCGGGGCCGAACTGGCGGACAAGCTGCTGTATGAAGGCGGCGTCTCGGCCCTGGCCGGGACCGCGTTCGGCAAGGTTGGGTTGCACCACCTCCGCTTCAGCTACGCCAACTCGCGCGAGAACATCCTCGAGGCGGTCAAGCGGACACGGGCCGTGGTCGAACCGCTGGTGGAGGCGCGGCACGGCGCCGCCGTCCGATGACGGCAGCGGAAACGAGAGTGGCCGGCGGGACCTCCGCCGGCGGAGCGGGCGGCCGCGGAGTTGCGGACGGCGCCGAGGCCGAGCGTCTTCTCGCCCGGGCTGAGGCCGACTTCCCCCGCTATGAGGTCGTCAAGGATCTAGTCGACGAGCTGATCGACCTGCAGCTGGACGACCGCCAGAGCGGGCATCCCGGCGGCTCGCGGTCGAAGGTACACATGCTCCTGACCCTGCTCCTCTCCGGGGCGATGCGCTGGGACATCAGGCGGCCCTGGCTTCGCTACGGCGATCGCTTCGTTCTTTCCGCCGGCCACACCGTGCCCCTCGTGTATGCCACGCTGGCCGTGCTCAACGAAAGTCTTCGAGCCCGCTTCGAGAGGACCGGCGATCCTCGCTTTGCCTTCCCGGACGACGGCCGGTTCGCCCTGACGTGGGAGCAACTGCCCGAGCTGCGGCACCGGGGCGGGCTGCCGGGCCACGCCGAGATGGCCGGCCGGACTCTCTTCTTCAAGGCCAACACGGGGCCTTCCGGTCACGGCATGCCCTTCGCGGCCGGCGAGGCCCTGGCCCTCAAGCTCGCCGGCGCGGGCGAAGTCCGCGTCTTCGTCGTCGAGGGCGAGGGCGGGCTCACGCCCGGCGCCGCTCACGAGACGAAGAACTCGGCCTGGGGCCTGGGTCTCTCCAACCTGGTCTTCCTGATCGACTGGAACGACTTCGGCATCGACGAGCGGCCGGCCTCGGCGGTCGTCCACGGCACGCCGGTCGACTGGTTCGAGCCGTACGGCTGGCGGGTCACCGGCGCCGAGCGGGGGATGGAATGGGACTCGGTGATGCCCGCCGTCGTGGACGCGGCTCGCGGCCCGAACGCCGACGGCGTCCCCAGCGTGGCGTGGTTCCGAACCCGCAAGGGCCGCGGCTACGGCAAGCTCGACGCGGCCAGCCACGGCGCGCCGCACAAGCAGCACGCCCCCGAGTTCTGGGCGGTCCGGCGGGAGTTCATGGCCCGCTACGGCGTGGCCTACCAGGGAGTGGGCGAGGCGGCGCCGGCGGACGCGGCCGCCCGGGCGGCCGAGGCAAGGGCCAACTTCGGGGCGGCGATCGACGTACTGCGCCGGGACGAAGCCCTGGTCGACTGGCTCTCCGACCGCCTGCTCGAGATCGCCGGGACGGTGCCCGACGAGATCGAGGGGGCGCGGGCCGGGCGGAAGAAGCCGGCAGCCGCCGCGCCGGACGTGGCGCGGGTCGACGCCGTCGGCCCGATCGGCGGCGTAGTGCCGAGCCGCGGCAGGTTCGGCAGCGACCCGATCAGTCCCGCCTGCGACCACCGCATCTTCGATTTCGAGCGCTATCCGGCCGAGATGTGGCGGGCACCGGGCGACCTCCAGCCGAACCGGGCCGCTCTGGGGACGTGGGGTTCGTATGTCAACGCCGTCGCCAGACGCGACTACGGCCGACCGCTCTTCATCGCCTGCTCGGCCGACCTGGCCGAATCAACCAACATCGCCGGCTTCGCCAAGCCGTTCGGGGATCTGCCGGGTTTCGGCTGGTACGAGCGCGACTCGAACCCGACCGGAGTGCTCCTGCCCACCGAGATCACCGAGTTCGCCAACGCCGGCATGATGGCCGGGCTGGCCAGTGTCAACTTCGCCCGCGACCCCTTTGCGGACTTCGACGGCATGTGGGGCGCCTGCTCGACGTACGGCTCGTTCAGCTACCTCAAGTACGGCCCGCTTCGGCTCTTCAGCCAGCTGGCCCAGGACTGCGACCTGCGCCTCGGCAAGGTCCTGTACGTCGCCGGCCACTCCGGACCGGAGACGGCCGAGGATTCACGAACCCACTTCGGGATCTTCGCGCCGGGCGTCACCCAGCTCTTCCCGGACGGCCACGTGATCGACCTGCACCCCTGGGAGTACAACGAGGTGCCCGTGGTCCTGGCCGCGGCCTGCGCCACGGACGTGCCGATCATCGCCTTGCACCTGACCAGGCCGCCGGTCGAAGTGCCTGACCGGGCCGCCCTCGGCATGCCCGGCCACTTCGCGGCCGCGCGCGGCGCCTACGTGATGCGGCCGTTCCGCGACGGCGCTCCGAAGGCGGGGACCATCTTCGTGCGCGGCTCGGCGAGCACGTCCAACCTGGTCAAGTTGCTGCCGGAACTCGACAGGCGCGGCCTCAACGTCAAGGTGGTCGCGGCCATAAGCCCGCAGCTCTTCGCGCTCCAGGACGAGAGTTACCGGGCCGCCACGATCGAGCCGGCCGATCGACTCGATTCGATGATCGTCACCAACGGCGCCTACAAGCTGATGCGGGACTGGGCGGACGACCCCATGGTCCGGGAGTATTCGCTCAGCTCGGACTGGGACGACCGCTGGCGCACCGGTGGATCGCTCGAGGAGGTCATGGAGGAGGCGCACCTGGACGGAGCCCACATCCTGGCCGCCATCGAACGCTTCGTCCGCGAACGACCGGACCGCCTGCGCAGCCTGCGCCTGCGCCTGGAGGCTGTCGAAGGCAGATAGACCCTCCGGAGTCGCCGGCGGGCGGGGCCGGCGTGGACCGGGGCCGGCGTGGACCGGGGCCGGCGGCGGGCGGATCGGCGCCGGGCGGGTGGGCCGCCGCGCCGAAGGCAGGCGCCCGTGGCCCCTCGCCGTGGCCGACCGGGTCTACGTGCCGGGCGGCACCCCTATGCGCCAGATGCCCAGCCCCGAGCCCGGGGCGCCGAACGCGAGAACCCTCGAGTACCCGACCAGGTAGCCGTTCCCAACCTCGAGGAGCGTAGTGCCGGTCGGGCCTCCAACGGCCGAGTCGTAGGCCATCCGCCACGTAACCCCGCCGTTGGTGGACACGTAGACGTGGGAGCCTGCACCATCGCCGGTCGTGGCGAAGACGTACTCCACGTCGCCGTACTGGGTGTCGTGTGAATTGAGCGAGGCCACGTGGGTGATGGACGACGCGCTCGGCAACGTCGCGTCCGGCTTGACGGTGCTCCATGTCACGCCGCCGTCCGGCGAAGCCAGCAACTGGCGGGCCGTTCCGTCAATCGAGGCGCTCACGGCGTAGACGTGACTCTGGCGGGTCACGGTCGCGCTCAGCAACGGGCCCATCGACCCGGCCGTGCCGTCGCTCGCCTTCGATCGCGTCCAGGTCACGCCGTCGGGTGAGTGCCAGATGGGCGGCTCGTCGGCCGCCCCCGCCGTCAGGGCCGTACCGGACAGTGTGAATCCGGCCGCCGTCGGAACGATGACCGCCTCGGTGCCCTTGATCGGCGTGGTGACGTGGGTCCAGGTCCGGCCGTCCACGGAACGCCACTCCGCCACCTCGCGCAGCTGATCGGCGGAACTGGCGTCGTTCCACCCCAGCGCCACGAACTGTCCCGAGCCATAGACAAGCTCTCTCACCAGGGTGCCGTCGAATACCGACTCATCCCCGACCGCCTGCCAGGTCGCGCCGTTGTCGGCGGAAATCCAGACGCGGCCGTCCATCGCGCCGTCCACGCCCGCCGCCCCCCCGCCCACGACGATCGTGTCGAGGTTGTCGGTGGCGATCGAAGTCAGAACCGCTGCCTGCGGATCGATCTCCGACGGCGGGCTCCAGTCCCAGTTCAGGCCGTCGCTGGACCGCACGACGCCGTTGAGCCCGAGCGATCCGCCCGTTACGCCAAGGTAGGTCCCGTCCCTGGCAACCACCGCTTCGGCAGGAAGGGCCATGCGCTCGTTGCCGACCGGGACGCCGTCGCAGGTGAGGCTCATCACTCCCAGAGCGGCCGTGATCGGGGTCGGACCTGCGTTCATCGACCGCAGCGGCGTCACCACTGGCGCTACGGTTCCGGGCGCCACGCTGGCCAGCGGAACCGCGGGACCGTGGCGGAAACTGACCAGCAGGCCTCCGCCGGCCAGGCCTATGAGAACGGCCATCGCCACTCCGAAGGCCATGCGGAGCCCGTCGGCCAGAGGCCGCGGCGGGGCCGGTCGCGAGATTCGCGGGAGCGCCTCGGTCAGAAGATGGAGCCAGCCACGGCGCTCGGCCTGGGCCTCGGGCATTTCGCGCAGGAAACGGTAGAGGGACTTAGGCGCCGAGGGCTGCGGGCCGTCCACAACCTCGCGCAGGCGACGCTCGACATCGCGCTCGTTCATCGCCTCGCCTCCGCCGGCACAACGCAGGCTCGGGCCGAACGATCGGCCTCGTCGCGCAGGGATCGCAGGGCATAGTGGAGCCGCGACTGGACGGTCCCGAGAGGCACCCCGAGCAGGTCGGCGATCTGCTGCAACGAGAGATCGCGCCAGAACCTCAGGCCCACGACGACGCGCTGATCGGGGTTCAGGACGTGCATCAGCCGCGCGACCTCGTTCCTCGCCAGCGCGGCGCGGAACGGATCGTCGATGTAGATCGCGAGCTCGTCGTTCAACTCCTCTATGCGGGCGCCGCGGCGCTTTCGCAGCCTGTCGCGGCAGATGTTGACCAGGATCCGATCGAACCACGGCTCGAACCGGCTCTGGTCTCGGAGCGTCGGCCAGGCCTGCCAGCCGCGCGTGAGAGCGTCCTGGACGGCGTCCTGGGCCTCGGTCGCATCGCCCAGCAAGTAGCCCGCAAGCCGGTAGGCATCGTCGAGCACGCGCTCGGCCTGGTCGACGAACGCCACGGTGATGAAAGCGGGTGCGGCGATGGACGCCTCCGTGGCGCGCCTCCTGCTCATGCGACGGCGAGCTGCCCGTGGCAGCCGGCAATCCAGACGAGAGGGCCACGCGGATTGTTCAGATCGCTCGCGCGCGACGGATGCGGCGCCATTCGACTCCCATGCGCACGGCGGCGGGACGGCCGCATTGGTGCGCTGCCGACATTGTGGCGCGGCAGGCAAGTGGCGTGGGCCCGAGTTCGCTCTGCGCGCCGGACGGCGGCGAGCGGCGCCGCATGTCTCCCCCGGCGTGGCACCTCGGGCGTGGAACCTCGCTCGCGCGAAGGGCGGCGCGGCACTTCCCGCGCGGGACCGCAAGGAGGTTCCGCGGTTTCGACCGACGGGTCGAATTGGCGGCCGCGGAGCCTCCGGCGGCGACTTCGGTACCATTTGCGGCGTGCCGATCTTCTACGACTTCGACCGCGCCAACGCGAAGCTGCCCGAGGTCCGCGAGACGCTTCTGCGACTCCGAACCCAGCGCGACGAGATAGTCGCCGTGCGCGATCGCATCGTCGAGTTGAACGCGCCGGCCCTGGCTCGCGGCATCGCCGCCCTGCCCGACGCCACCGTCGGCGAGGTGGCCCAGGAAACCGGGCGGCTGCGGATGAAGATGCAGGGCCTGGTCGACCAGATGCAGGCCGCCGTCCTGGAGCTGGACGGCTGGGGGATCCAACTGCGCGAGATCGAGACCGGCCTGGTCGACTTCCCGGCCCTTGTCTCCGGCCGGCCCGTCTGGCTCTGCTGGCGCCTCGGTGAGGAACAGGTCGAGTGGTGGCATGAGACGACGGCCGGGTTCGACGGCAGGCGGCGGATAGAGGACCTCGTCTGACGGACGATCACCCTGCTCCCGGCCCGGGCGGCGAGAAGGACAACCGCTCCCAGGGGACGATCATGCAGGGCAATCGGCGGAAGGCGTACCGGCCGATCCCGCCCGACCTGCGGCGGGCCGCCCTGGATGCCGGCCTGACGGCGTTCGACCAGGGCGACTTCTTCCTGGCTCATGAACTGCTCGAGCCGGCCTGGATGGGAACCTCGAACCTGGCCGAACGCGCCCTGTACCAGGGCCTGATCAAGCTGGCCGCAGGGTACGTCCACGCCGTCCGAGGCAACCCGATCGGCGTCGCCAAGAACCTGCGCGGGGCCCGCGAACACCTGGAGACGTCGAAACGGCTCGATCCGGAACTGGCCCTCGGGGCCGGGATCGACCTGGCCGCGCTGATCGTGGAAGTCGACGCTCGTCTTGCCGCCGTGGCGGTCGTTGCCGACGACGAGGCAGCGGCCGATGGACGGCTCATCGATCGGCTGCCGCCCGCGCCCCGGGTCCGGTAACGATCGTTCGCACCAGGGCCGGGCGTCCGTCCAGGTCAGCGTGACGGCGGCGCGGTCTGCCGGGCCGGGCGGCGCGGTCTGCCGGGCCGGGCGGGTCCAAGCCCGAACGCCCGGCCCGACTCGGTGTTAGGGTCAAGGGGTGCGCGGTCGCCCGAACGGGGCTCGCCGCCAGGCCTGGTTCCTCTCAACCACGGTCCCGAGCAAGGAGTCCGCGATCGACACCATTCGAGTCCTCGTCTACGGCGGCCTCGGCGACGGCGCCTGCGACTACTACCGGCTCGGGATGTACGTCGACTACCTCGCGCAGCTCGGCGTCGAAATCGAGCCGTGGACGCCACGGTTGCGAATCCCCGGCCGATATGGCGGGCGCTGGTACGAGGCCCTGCGCGACGGGGCGGCCGGCGTGGAACTGGACGATCTCGGTGAGGCGAACGTCGTCTACTTCTCGCGCTGGTCCAATACGTCGCCCGCGTGCTCCGAATGCGGCCTGGACTGCGGCACGCCCGAAGGTCTGGCGCGACACCGCAAGTCCAGCGGCCACCCGGCGCTGGAAGTCGACCCGCTGCTCCGCCCGCTGGTCGCGTCCCTGCTCGGCAACGAGACCATTCGAGGCCGCTGCGGCGTCCTGTATGACCTGGACGACGACCTATTCCATCAGCCGGACTGGGTCGGTCATCGCGCCGGGCTGACTCGGGAACTCGATCTTGTCGAGTTGCTGATCCGGTCCGCCGACCTCGTGACGGTCGCCACTCCGGCGCTGAAGGCGGCGATCTCCTCGTACACGCAGCGTACGCACGTGATCAGGAACGCCGTCGAGCCGGGCCTGTACGTGGCGGATCCGCCGCAGGCGTCGGTCCCGGCAAGCGACCCCGGCACCGACTCGGGCGCGTCCGAGCAGCCGCGAGTGCTGTTTTGCGGTGCCGCGGTCAGGGCACAGGACTACGAGTTGTGCAGGTCCGCAGTCGATGAAGTCGCCGCGACGTCTCGAATCCGGCGAATCTGGCTGGGGGCGGCGGGCTCGGCGGTGGGGTCCCTCGTTGACGAGACGCACCCGTATGTGCCCGCGGGGAGTCGGTTTGCGCGTCGGCTGGCCTCGCTGCGGCCCGACATCGGGCTTGCGCCCCTGGGCGAGGGGGAGTTCGGGCGGGCCAAATCGGAACTCCACTGGCTCGAATACTCGGCCGTCGGCGCGGCGACGGTCGCGAGCCGTCTGCACCCGAGCGGCCCCTACGACGTGATCCGCGACGGGGTCGACGGCTTCCTGGCGGAATCCCCGGCCGAGTGGAGGCGCTGCCTCGCCGATCTCGTGGCCGACCCAGCTCGGAGAGGAGACACCGCGGAACGGGCGCGCGAGCGGATGATCGCCGAGTACTCCGCGGCCGATCGAGCCGTCGAGTGGGCCGCGGTCTACCGCTGGGTGGCGTCCCACCCCGGCGCCGGCCTGGCGACCCTCTGACGCGGGCCGGCCTGAGCGGGCCGGCCTGAGCGGGCCGGCTTGACGCGAGGCGCGACCTCGGCCCGGCTCGTAGTCCGGCGGCCGACCGTCCGCCCGAGAAGACTCATCCCGTTGCGGTTCCCACTTCCCGCCGGATGATCGCCAGAAGTGCCTCGCGCTCGGACTCGACTTCCTCGGCCAGCCTGGCCGCGACGATCGGAAAACGCCAGGCCGCGACCTGGGCTGAGTCCAGGGCTCGCAGCCGCCTATATCGCCGCAGGTAGACGCTGCCGAAACGGCGGCGGGCCAGGGCCATCAGACTCTGCTGGGCGCGCGGCATGTAGCCCGGCAGGCCGCTGTCCCACAGCAGGAACAGAGTGCGCGCCACGTCGGCCTCGGGGCTGCCGCAGGATGCCGTCAGCCAGTCGATGACGACCGCGCCGCCGTCGGTCAGCAGGACGTTCCCGGGGTGCATGTCGCCGTGGCAGACAGAGGTGCCGCCGGGCAGGGCATTCAGGCGGGCCAGAGCGGCCCCGCGAGCGCCATCCGGCAGGTACGCCGGGACGCGATCGATGGCCCGGCGCAGGTCTGCCTTCTGATCCGGCAGCCCGGAACCGCTCACATCGTGCATGGCGCCGTGGAGCTCCGCGAAACGTCGGGCCAGCCGATCGATCTCCCAGGGGCGCCGAGCGAGGCGGTCCAGCATCGAGGGTCCTGCCAGGCGCTCGTAGATCAAGCCGAATCGCCGTTCGATCCGCAGGGTGCCCCTGAAGAGCGGCGCGGAGACACCGGCGCCGGCGACTCGGGCGGCGATCTCAGCCTCACTCTCGCCGAGACTTTCTGGGAAGCCCGGACGCAACAGCTTGATCACGCCATCGTCGCCGAAGGCGAAGACCTCGGCGGTGCGCCCGAGGCCGATTGGGTCGCCCAGTGTGGCCACGGAGGAGGGCGGAAGAACGTCGGCCTGCTCTGTCATGTCCATCGGGCCGGAGGATACTTTGCCGATCGCGTCTTCGCTCCGGTTGCGTGCCGCGCCGGCGCGGACAAGGTTACCCGGCCGCCGCGTCAGGCCCTGTCCACCGCCGCGGCGACAAGGCGGCGCAGATCCTCGGTGCTCCGCGCATCGAGTGGTTCGGGCGGGTTCAGCAGTTGCAGAAGGTTCAGGAGGTCGACCATCGTCGTCAGGCGCCGCCAATCCGCCGGGAGACTCCCGCCGCCGGCGCGGTAGCCGTCGGCGAAGGCATCGGCAAATCCGGCCGGGCGGTGGGCCTGGTCGCGCAGGAACGTGGCGAAGTCGATCAGCTTGCAGCCGGCGCAGGCGAACTCCCAGTCGAGGACGCCGGTCAACCGCCAGGCGGCAGCGCCGGAGCGGGGCCTGACCGCTGACCCGGACGCCGGGCCGGTGGGGAGGGAGCCGGTGCCGGGCTCCGCGGCACGTCGGGGTTGCCTCGGCGCTTCGGCAGCGCGCTCCACGAGCAGGTTCCACGGCTTGTAGTCGGCGTGGACGAGGACCGCCTCCGACCAGGCCGCGGGGACGAGGCTCGCGTTCGATTCCACTGTGCGGCGCACCGCCGCCGACAGCTCGAGCCCGAGGCGCTCCTCGGCCCGACCCGCGAGCATCTCCAGCACGGTCGGGGCCCAGGCCGGCATGTGGCGATCGACACGCATCGCGTCATCGAAGAAGGCCGGGGCGGAGAAGCGTAGCGAGTGGACCCGGGCCAGCGCGGAGCCGCAGACCGCGGCCAGGTCCAGCGCGGCGCCGGCATCGACTCCCTCGAGGACTTCGTCCAGCGGCAGGCCGTGAAGCCATTCGAGCAGGGCGACGGCGGCGAGTCCGCCGCGTCGGAGTGGAGGACGCGCGGCACCGGCAGGCGCTCGGCCATCGCCGCCAGGACCGCCGCCTCTCGACCGCATGCCTTCGGATCGGCGACGTACAGGCGCAGGACGGCTGCCGCCCCGCCGGCCAGTTCGAGCCGGTAGTTGGTGTTGCGGAGTCCCCGGGTCAGCGGACGCGAGGCAACCACGTGCCCGTCCGGCAGGGCCCGGGAGACGAGCCGCTCGATCACTCCGGGAGACAACTCGACGAAAGGGTGTCTCCGCCGCCAATACCGCTCCATGGGCCGATTGTCGCGTAAGCCGGCTCCCGTGGGACGGCGGCGGCGCAATCCGTAGACTGTCGGTCATGCCCAAGACGTCCGCGGAGACCACCAGACCAGCCGAGGATTTCGACCGGGGCCGCCCCAGGGTCCCCCACCCCCCGCCATCACGCCATGGCCCGCCGGATCGGCATGACGCCCGAGCAGTTCGTCATCGCCGCCGGAGTGATGGCGGCCCTGGCCGTGGCCGCCCTGGACTCGACCGTCGTGTCGACCGCGATGCCGACGATCATCGGCGATCTCGGCGGCCTATCGCAGTACGGCTGGGTCTTCTCCGCCTATCTGCTGGCTTCGACGGTGACCGTCCCGCTGTATGCCCGCCTGGCCGACATGTACGGGCGCAAGCCGGTCTTCCTGGCCGGCATCGCGCTCTTCGTCGGCGGATCGATGCTGAGCGGCCTGGCGAGCACCATGACGATGCTGATCGTCTTCCGGACGATCCAGGGGCTCGGCGCGGGCGCGGTCCAACCGATCGCCTTCACCATCGCAGGCGACGTCTTCGAGAGCGAGCAAAGGGCTCGAATCCAGGGCCTCTTCTCCGGGGTCTGGGGCGCGGCCGCGGTAGTCGGCCCGGCCATCGGCAGCATCATCACGACCACGGTCGGATGGCGCTGGGTCTTCTTCGTGAACGCGCCGGTAGGTCTGCTGGCGGCGGTCCTGATCGCCCGGTTCCTGCATGAGCGCGTGGAGCATCACCGGCACCGCCTGGACCTTGTCGGTGCCGGAATACTCACCCTCGGTCTCGTCTCGCTGCTCTTCGCCGCGGTCGAAGGGGGCGAGCTGTGGGGCTGGACGTCGCCGGCGACGCTCGGCCTGGTTGTCGCGTCCTTCGCGCTCCTGGCCGCCTTCGTCGTCTTCGAGCGCCGGGTGCCCGAGCCGCTTATCGACCTGGATCTGCTGCGCATTCCGGTCATCGCGGCCGGGCTGGCGATCGGCGGCCTTTCGGGGGTCGTCATGTTCAGCCTTTCGACGTACGTTCCCCCGCTCGTGCAGGGTGTGATGGGCGGAACGGCGCTTCAGGCCGGCGTGGCCGTGGCCGCGATGTCGATCGGCTGGCCGATCGGATCGATCGTGGGCGGGAGAGCGCTGCTCCGCTTCGGCGCGCGGCCCACCGTGCTCGTGGGCATGGCCATGCTGGTCGCGGGCACGATCGTGGTCACGCTGGCCATTCTGCCGGGATCGCTCGGCGGCGGCCTGGTCGTGGCCTCGCTCGGCGAGGCCGTCACCGGCCTCGGCATGGGCCTGTCTTCGACGACGATCCTGGTCATGGTCCAGGGTTCGGTTCCGTGGCAGCGTCGGGCCGTGGCCACCGGTCTGGTGCAGTTCAGCCGGACGATCGGCGGGGCAATGGGCGTCGGCCTGCTGGGAGGCCTCGTCACGGCAGCCGCCGGCAACGCCTCCGGTGTCGTCCTCGACCCGATCGGCCGCAACCTCATCCCGGCGGCCCAGCTGGCGGCCATGCGATCGAGCCTCTCGGGCGGCCTCGAGTGGGTCTTCGTCATAGTTGCCATCGACGCCGTCGTCGTGGCGGCAGTCGCGCTCCGCTTCATGCCGACGGTGCACGTCGAGCGACGGGCAAGTGGGGCAAGCGTGGAGCAGGGGCCGGATGCGGCACCAGGTCAGGATCAGCTCCCGGCCGCCTCCGCCGCCGCCCCGCATCCGGCAGCGAAACCGTCGCCCGCCGCCGGGGCCCGGTAGGGCAACGCCGATCGCTCCGTCGCCGCCCGCCCGGGCGGCAGCGGGCAGCGGGCGCGGGCCTGGAGCCGGCGGGACCAGGTGCCGCTTCGCCCTTCCGAGCGCTACTCGCCGGCGATCTCTACTCCCGCCACTCCCCCCAACCGCCGGGTCATGACCGCCACGGCCTGCGGGTTCGAGTCCACCAGCAAGAATCGTCGACCCAGTTCCAGCGCCGCGGCCCCCGTCGTGCCGCTGCCGGCAAAGAAGTCCGCCACGAGACCGCCGGGCGGGCAGGAGGCGGAGACCACGCGCCTCAGCACCGCGACCGGCTTCTGGGTCGGATAGCCGGTCCGCTCCGACCCGCCGGGAGGCACGATCGTCTGCCACCAGGTGTCCGTCGGGAGCTTGCCGCGGGCCGTCTTCTCTGGTCCGACGAGAGTCGGGGCCATGTACGGGATCCGTTCCACCGCCTCGGCGTCGAACCAGTAGCGCCGCGCGTCTTTCACATACACCACGATGTTGTCGTGCTTGGCCGGCCAGCGACGCTTGGTCCGGGCGCCGTAGTCGTAGGCCCAGATCACCTCGTTGAGGAAGCAATCGCGCCCGTAGACGGCGTCGCAAAGGACCTTCGCGTAGTGCACTTCCCTCGAATCGAGATGCAGGTACAGGCTGCCGGTCGGCCTCAGGACGCGCCGGATCTCGACCAGGCGCGGCTCCAGGAAGTCGAGATAGGCGTCGTGAACATCGAGATAGCTCTGCGTGCCGACTTCGATCGTTCGATAGCGCCGACCGCCGAAACCGGTGCGATCCCCACGCTCCGGGTCGTAGACCATCCTCAGGCGCCGCAGGGTCTGGCGTTTTCCGGTGTTGAAAGGCGGGTCGATATAGACCAGGTCGATCGAGTCGTCCGGCAGAGAGGCCAGCACGGCCAGGTTGTCGGCCAGGACGATCCGCCCGACCGCGCCGCCCAGAATGTCCACGTCATCCGCCACGGTCCGAGGTTAGCAGGCGGCAGGTAGAGGGCGTCGATCCCCGATGAACGACGCCGGCGCCGGCGGGCGGATACCGGGCGGGCGGTGGCTGGACCCGGAACGGCGGGCCCACTACGCCGCCGGCGAGCCGCGAGCCGCCGGAGCGCGGCCGCGCCGGCGGCGACGATGGGCCTACCTGGGGTAGCTGCCGGTCAGCTTCTTCCAGACGCGATGCGGAGCATGGAAGGCGGGCGTCCCGGGCAGGAACATGTACGGGCACAGGCCCTGGACGACGTCGATCCCCTTCTCCCGGCAGAAGGCCACGGCCGACTCGGTGGCCGCGCCCGGTGCCATGCCACCGTACATCCAGACGTGCGTTACGCCGGCCTCGGCACAGTCGCGGACGACCTGGTCGGTCGACTTCCTGGAGGTCAGGATCAGAACGCCGTCGACGGCCGGCTGGATGTCCTGGACCCGCGCGTAGCAGCGCTGTCCGTCGATCTCCGTGGCGGCCGGATTGACGGGGACGGCCTCGTAGCGGCGCTGCCGGAATTCCTGCCAGAGAACAGTGCCGAACCCCTTCGGATCTCGGGAAACCCCGACGACCGCGATGCGTTTCAGAGCCAGGAAGTCGTCGACCTGCTTCTTGGTGGTCATTGGAGTCCCTCCGTGCGCGACAATTCGGCGGACAGTCTGGCCCGGCCGTCGTCCCCGTCCACAGGGCCGGACGTCCCGATCGTAGGCCGCGCCCGGGCCCACGGCATCATTCGCGCGATTGACGAACGATCGACCGAATGAACGATTACATCCATGCGCAGCGGCCGGATGATCCAATCGAGTCGTCCGAACCGAGTCGAACGAACCCGCCGGCTCCGCCGGAACGACCGAGGCGCACCAGAAGGAGCGAGCGTGGCCAGGGCGATGATCGTGTACCGCAGCCACTCCGGCGTGACGCGCCGGTACGGCGAGGAAATCGCCGCTCTGCTCGAACTGAAGGGCGTCTCCGCCACGGTGATCTCCGTCGGCGAATGCGAAATGGCGGCGCTCGAGGCCGCAGACTACCTCTTCCTGGGCTGCTGGACGAGCGGTCTCTTCGTCGTCGGGCAGCATCCCGACGAGCCGTGGCTCGCCTTCGTGCGCGCCATGCCGAAACTGCCCTCCAGTTCCGAAGGCGGCCCCAGGGTCGCGCTATTCACCACCTACAAGCTCCTGACCGGCACCCAGTTTCCCAGGATGCGTGCCGCCCTGGCCGGCAAGACTTCCCCGCCGGAACTCGAGTTGAAGTCGCGCCACGGCCGCCTCTCACCCAAGGACGACGAGGCGGTGGAGCGGTTCATATCCTGACGGCCGCCGAGATTCGGCAAGAGCCGCCGTCGCCGGGCGTTTGAAGGGCTGCCGGCCACGGCCGCCCGGAATCGTCGGCGGGCCGTCCCGGTGGTGCGTCCGCGCACCGCATCGGGTCCGGGCGCCGCGACCACGGCAGGCTGGGTGCGGCCCCGGCCGGCACGGTCCGGGACCCAGGAATAGCCACGCCGCCGCCCGGCGGTGAAGCGCCGAGGCGGCGGCGTGGGTGGAGCGGGCGGGATCCGGACGCTGCGCGGGGAGGGGGACCCCGTGCCCGTCTACCGGAATCCCGACGGGAGATTGTCCGGTTGTGGGATCAGATGGGTGTGGCTGTTGCCGTCGGAGTTGCCGTGGGGGTCGGAGTGGCCGTTGCCTCGGCGAGCTCCCACTTTGCGCGAGCCGCCGACCAGCGGCCCATCTGGATGTCCCAGGATGCGCTGAACAGCGCGACTCTCGCGTCTGCCAGGGTCGAGTTCGCCGAGCCGTCGGCGAGCTGTGCCGGCGTGATCGCAAGCAGTTCCGCGGGCAGCGGAGCTACCAGAGCCTCACCGGCCGTGACCTTGGCCTCCATGTCGTCGAGGAACTTCTGAGCGTCGGTGGTTTCTGGACCGGCCGGCGCCGCGGAGATCTCGGTCGCGATCTTGTTCTCGAGCGTGACGAGGCCGGGGCCGGCGGCGATCAGCCTCTCGGAGCCGATGATGAGGCTGGCCCAGGACTGAACGGTGCGATCGACCGAACCGTCACCGAGGAAGGTCTTGAAGTCGGCCTGAAGGCCGGCCAGCGTTGTCTCGGCATCGACCGTGGTCTTGAGGGACTGGAGGCCGGTGACGATGGAGTTGAGTTCGCCGTCGACGATGGCCAGGCTGGGAGCATCGAGCCCCGCCTTACCGGCCCGGGTGACCAGCGACTGGAACTGGTTGATGCGGCCGGTGATGAGCTTGTCGAGCGTCTTGCGGAGGGCATCGATGTTGCAGAAATCCTTCGCGTAGTCGGCATAGAAACGGCTCTCGGCCTGGAATACGGCCAGACCCAACTCGGGACCGAAGCCGGGCATCCTGGATCCATCCAGGAACGACCCGACAACGCCGGCCTCCGCGCTTGACGAGGGTGTGGCGCTTGCCGTTGGGGCCGGGGCGCAGGTGAGCGGCGGCCTGGTCGGCAGCGGCTTGACGGAAGACTCAGGCTTGGGCGTCCTGGGCGTGAAGGTCTTGAGACCGGACGGCAGAACGTGGGCGGACGGAACGGGCTTGCCCGAAGCGCCGGGGAAGCCCGGACCCGAGCCGAAGCCGGCCCCCGGGTCGTGGGCGGCAACCGTGCCGCTGAGACCTGCGAACGCCAGCAGGCCGGCCGCGATGACGGCCGCAATGACTTTCTTGGATCGGTGATCCATGTGGTTACTCCTTCCTGAAATCCAGTCCAGGGTTGGTGCTGCGTGAGCCGATGTCCGGCATTGGACCGGGGCGGCGGAACCTCCTTTGCTTTGGTTAGCTAGTTCAGCGGGGCCACGGCCGTGACCCTCTTGCCGTCCGTGCCCTTGCCGAGCACGGCCATAGCGCCGCCATTGGGCGCGAGTTGAGCATCGTTGAGCGAGGCCACGCCGGGCAGGTCGAGCTGCCTGAGGCTTCCGGCGGCGGTGAGAAGCAGCGGCGGCCGGCCGTCGCCGAAGAACTCGACCACGTCGCCGTGCCGGGACGTGGCGATGGAGCCGCCGGCCGGGAAATCAGAATCCGGAGTGGAGCGCGCGCCTTCCCAGCTGAGGACGGTTCCGCCGCTGCTCGTGATCAGGACCCCGTTCGGCAGCCATCCGCCGTCGCCGACCTGTGTCGTCTTGCCGCGGGTCAGATCGACGAGGCTGCCCGAAACGAGGAGCCAGTTACCGTCCGGGCTGAAGGCGGCGTCCGGGGCGTAGCCCGGGCCGGCCGAGTTCGTCGATATCCGAACCGTCACGTGCGCGTACGAGGCTATGGTGTGCAGGCTGGGCGCCGCGACGATCTCGAGCCAGCCGGACATGGAGCCACCCTCGAGATCGGTCGGATGCAGGACGGCAAGCTTCGTGCCGTCCTGGGAGAAGGCTATCGGCACGCCCTCATGAGCGTCTCCGACGGTCCCGCCGTCCCAGATTACGAAGGCCGAGGCCGCCGGCCCCCAGCCACCCTGCGTGGCGACGGCGAGCTCCCCGGTACCGCTACCCAGGAGGATGGCGCCGGTCGACCCGGCCCCGCTCTCGCTGTAGTGTCCGGCCAGAGTGCCGATGACGTGGCCGCTCACGTTTGCCAGGCTGATAGTCGCAGCCGCACCGGGCAGTTTCCCGTGGCCGGCGAAGGCGATGGTCCGCGAATCGACCCAGGTTGCGCTGTCGGCGCTGATCGAGCCGGTCTCGCGACCGGCGGAATTCAGGATCTCGATCGACCGCTGCGCCGTGAAGCCGGAGCCCTCGGCCACCATGAGATGAGCGCCGTCGGGCGCCCACGCGATCGGCCAGCCGGGCAGCGCCGCCAGCTTGTCCGGAGGCTGCGGAACGGGCGTGACGGGTTTCGTCGGCGTGGCGGCCGTTCCGGCGGGCGTGCTCTCGGGCCCGGTCCCGGACGACTGGCCCGGGCCGGCCGATCCGAACGGGGTGCCCGGCGACGACGCCGTGGGCCCAACCTTCGGGGTCACGGATGAACTGGGGCTCGGCGTCGGTTGGACCTCGGCCGCGGTGCTGCCGCTGGCGGCAGGCTTGCCGACGGGGATGAACTGCGGAAGCACGAAAGCCAGCCCGACCAGGGCCGCCAGGCACAGGGCAAGGGCGGCGGGCACCAGCGAGCGCGGACTCAGGCGAGGGAGACTCAGGCCTCGGAGGCGGCCGGAGAGTCCCGATCGAATCGGCTTCTCCACCAGCGCCGAAGCGGGAAGCGCGACCTGGCGCCACTCGGCCGCGAGGAGGCGGTCGGTCAGCCGGTAGCCCGCATAGAGCCGCCTGCACTGCTCGCAGCCTTCGACGTGCAGCCGCTCGGCCTCGCGCAGGCCGTCCAGGCCAGCGTGACGCGCCGCCTCGCCGAGCCGGTCGCTCGATACGTGGCCGGAAGAGAGGCGGCTCATGGCAGGTCCCGATCCTGCGCGTAGACCGCCAGCCGCTCGGCCAGATGGCGGCGGGCGCGGTGCAGGAGGGTGGCGACGGTGCCGCGGGTGACGTCCATCACTTCGGCCGCCTCCTGCTGTTCGTAGCCGAGGCCGTAGACGAGGACGACCGCTTGTCTCTCCCGGTCGGGCAGCAGGGTGATGGCAGCCGAGACGTCGATCGACATGGAAGGGTCCACCGGAACGAAAGCCCTGGCCGGCTCCTCGAGGTCCATGCGGCGCTGCCGCCGAAGGTGCTCGAAGGTACGACGAGCCGCGATTTGGCGCAGCCACGCTTCGAGCTTGGACTCGTCACGAAGCTGATGCTGGCGTTCGCGGGCGTGCAGGATCGACTCCTGCGCGATGTCCTCCGAACTCGCGCCAGCACCGAGCGCCCGACACAGCGTCGTGAGATCGGCGAAGAGCTTTGCGTAATCGGCGTCAAATCTGTCTCGTACCCCCACCAGTACGTGGGCTCCCTTCACACTGGTAAGAGGGGCCAGGCCACCTCTCGTGTTGACAGCCGGTCAGATTCGTCGCAGAAGCGCCGCGGGACAGACAGTATGCGGCGGACCCACGAGGGTCCACGCGGGATCGGCAGCCGCGTTCCCGGCCTCCGGCTGCGTCGGTAGCGGCTCGGAGCCGTGTAATCCGCCTTCAGGACGGCCGGTCTTCGGCATCCCCGGGCGCCGGCGACGGCGCATTCAGAAGGGTCGCGGTCCAGTAACGGCGGCCGGCCGACGGGTCCGGGGAGGCAGGCCGGTTCTCGACGACGGCCGGCGTCCTCACCGCGGGCCCGGCCGCGGGAAACCACGAGGTCACACCATCGAGGCGCCGGAATATCGACGCCCATTCGGGCGTGGCCGTGAGCAAAGCCGTCGCGCGCCGGAGGGCTGGTACCGTCCGGCCCGGCGCCGTGGACATCGATTCCGGGCGGATCTGCTCTCCGAGCCGGCAGAGGTCCAGGCGGTCGGCATCCCAGCAGACGCCGATCGTGGGATCGTCGCTGGTCTCGCCGTTGCTGTGGCCCGCGCAGGCCAGGTACAGGAGATCGAGTCGATCTTCCGAGAGGCCGATCAGCTCGGAGTTGATGCAGCAGGCCAGGAAGCCGCCGCGCTTCCCGTGCTCCTCGTCGCGGTACTCATCGAAGCGCATCGCGTCATGGAATATCCCGAACAGAACGGCGACAAGGGGATCGGCACCCACCGCTCCCGCGAGTTCCAGGCCGTTCGTGGCGACGCGACGCCAGTGTTCCTCGCCGTGGATCGGTGAGGTTCTCAGGGGCGAGAGGATTCGGACGGCATCGAGTACGGCCGGGAGGTTGGGTTGGCCGCTCGGACCGGACATCGTCTCCTCCGCTGAGGCTCGCGCTCGACGGCAACCGGAGCAGGCACGGGCCCACGCTCGTGTCGCTATGCTCGCCGCCGCCCGGCATTCTGGCAAGAGGGTCCCGAACAGGTGTGCCGGCGGCAGGGCGTCATACGTGGACGCCCGGCGTCCATACCGGACTCCGGGCGTCCACACCCCCCCCGGGCGAGCCTTGAAGGAGCGACGTCAGGCCCTGGAAGCGAGTCTCCTCTTACGCGTACTTGTAGGCGACGATGAGCGTCACGACCAGCTGCGACGAAGCCGGCGTCGACGTGGCCTGGAGACAGATCTCGGGTGAGCTTGCCGGAGCGCTCCCGGTGTTGTCCGTGGCGCCGCTGGCCGGGGCCGGCGCGACCGGGGGGACAACGCAATCGGGCGTGGCGTATATGTAGTTCGTGTTGGTCGCGATGCTCACCGAGTAGGTTCCCTGGAGTTGCACGCCCATCGCCGCGGCCGCCGCGAGGGCCTGGGTATGGGCATCGGCGAGTGCGGCGGCCGTGGCCTTCTGGAGCGCCGCGGCTTCGTTGGAGCCGTTCGCCTTCACGTCGGCCTGGCCCGTCCCCTCGGCCAGGATCGTGCCCTCCGGCGCCGTGCCGAGCGAGTTGTAGCCTGGCACAGGGTAGGCGATCGAGGTCGCGGTCCCGGAAGACCCGGTCGTCACGCCGGCGGCCCCGGGAGTGGTCGTCGTGGCCAGGTCGGGCAGGTTGACCGGGCCGGGGACGACGGCCGTTGGAGCTGCCGTGGGCGCGGCGGCTCGCGAGCCCGTGGACGCGGCGACGGTGCCTGCCGTCCAGCCGATCGCCAGCATCGCGACGGCGATCAGGGTGATCGCGGCCAGGGCGGACCTGGTCGGCCGCGTGAACGTCGAGCGAAGGTTCATGTGTCGTTACCTCGGGTCGGGTCTAGGTCCGGAGTGGATCCGTCCAGCGCCGTTCAGACGCCGCCGCGCGGCCGGCGGTTCCCGAGAGTCACGGCGCCGGCGCACCGCGAGCCGCGAGCCGTCCGGAGCTCGCCGCCGGCGGCCGTGGCGCGCCGCCGGCCCGACCGCCGCCGCACGTTACAGGTCCTCGACCACCTCGCCCGAGAAGTGGACGAAGGTAAAGCGCTCCGGGAGGTGGGTGTCCATGACGCCGTGGCTGTTCCAGCACCAGGCAGGGTGAGGTTGAACCTCGATCCCGCTCGGGTTCATCCTCTCGAACCGCCCGAAGAAGATCCGCCACACGTCGCCATCCTGCGGCGGCAGCGCCCTGCCGCCGGCCAGCCACTTGAGGCCCTGCCAGGGCAGCGCGATCTGTGCGCGCCAGCCGCGGCTGACGACGAACCGGTCGTTGAGCCTGCCGTCGACGGTCACGGCGGTGCGCAGGCCCGGCAAGTCCCACTCACGGAAAGCCCAGCGCGAACCGCGCGGATGCGTGCCGCGCCAGAAGGTCCTCGCCTGGCGGTCGTAGTCGCCCGCGAAGGAGAGAGCGTGCCGTTCGAGCAGGTCGAACTCCGCGACGTCGAAGCGCCCGCCGCGCGAACAGGCATCCTGCCAGATGAAGAAGACCTCGTAGACGGTGTTCGCCGCGTTCAGCTCGAGCTCGTAGTAGCAGTCTCCCCCGTCGATGAAGATCTCGAGGTCGTTCTCCGCGAAGACGATGCCGTCGCGCTCGGTCACGTGGGCCTCCGGGAACGGCTCCTCGGCCCAGAACGTGACGTACAGGTTCTCGTCGTCCCACAGCGCCGCTGCGCGCGTGTCGAAGTAGCCGGGCTCGCCGGTCACCATGTCGACGAACCGGGGTGAGCGCACGGCCTTCTGCCAGGCCGGCGCGTCGGCCGTCCCGTCTATGGCGCCCGGGCTCCGCGTGCGATGACACGTATAGTGGGCGATCGCCTGCTCCGGGGTTCCGTCTCCGGTTGACATGTCGGGTCCTTCCGTGGGGTGGCGGCGACCGCCGCCGAGCCGGCGCGTCCGCACCTCGACACAGTAGGCCATTCGAACGGCCCGACGAGCGCCGCCCTGGAGGCATGCCACGAACGCATGGAAGCGGTCGGCGCTCTACCATGCGATGGGAGCGCCACAGGCCCCAGGACGCAAGGAGGAGGACCCGAAGTTGCCCGACCAGACACCAGCCCGGGAGCAGGTCCTCGTTCCGGCGCCGGGCCGCTACGAGGCGATGCAGTATCGCCGCACCGGCAGGAGCGGTCTCCTGCTGCCGGCGCTCTCCCTCGGCTTCTGGCACAACTTCGGACCCGCCGTCCCGCCCGAGCGCCGTCGCGCGATCGTCTGCCGGGCCTTCGACCTCGGCATCACCCACTTCGACCTGGCGAACAACTACGGCCCGCCGCCTGGCGCCGCCGAGGAAAGCCTGGCGAGGATCTTCGAGTCGGACCTGCGCCCGTATCGGGATGAGCTCGTCATCTCGACCAAGGCCGGCTACGGCATGTGGCCCGGACCCTACGGCGACTTTGGCTCTCGCAAGTTCATGCTCGCGAGCCTGGACCAGAGCCTCAAGCGGCTCGGTCTCGACTACGTCGACATCTTCTACTCCCACCGGCCGGACCCGGCGACCCCCGTGGAGGAGACCATGGGCGCGCTCGACAGCGCCGTTCGCCAGGGCAAGGCCCTCTATGCCGGCATCTCCAACTACGGGCCGGTGGAGGCGAAACGGGCCATCGACGCGCTGCGCCAGCTCGGCACGCCGCTGCTCATCCACCAGCCCAGCTACTCGATGCTCAACCGCTGGATCGAGGGCCGGCTGCTCGACGTCCTGGCGGAAGAGGGCGTCGGCTGCATCGTCTTCTCGCCGCTGGCCCAGGGCCAGCTGACCGACCGCTACATGAACGGGACCCCGGCCGGATCTCGAGTCACGCACTCGCCGTTCCTGACCGAGGAGACGGTCGCCCGGAGCATGCCGCGGATTCGAGCGCTCAACGAGATCGCCGTTCGACGCGGGCAGACGCTGGCCCAGATGGCGCTGGCCTGGGCGCTGCGGGACCCGCGGGTCACGTCGGCGGTGGTCGGGGCCAGCTCGGTTGAACAGCTGGAGGCCAACGTCAGGGCACTCGAAGGCGCGCCGTTCGCGCCGGCCGAGCTGGCCGAGATCGACGCCTGCCTGGCCTAGGAGGTCCGGGCCCGGGAGTTCGAGCCCGCGCGTTCCGCCCGGGGCCTGAAGACATTGGGAGACAGCGCATGAAGATCCTGTTCGTCGGTGGAACCGGCCTGATCAGCAGCGCCTGCACGCGCCTGACCGCGGAGCGCGGCCGGGACGTCTACCTCCTCAATCGCGGCAGCCATCCGGACCTGGCAGGCGGGGCCGCGACCATCGTGGCCGACGTGCACGACGAGGCGGCGACCGATCGAGCGCTGGCCGGACGGCGGTTCGACGCCGTCGTCGACTGGGTCGCCTTCACGCCCGAAGACGTCGAGCGGGATCTGCGGCTCTTCCGGGATCGGACCGACCAGTACGTCTTCATAAGCTCCGCGAGCGCCTACGGCAAACCGATCGGGGACTGGATCATCCGCGAGGACACGCCCCTGGCCAACCCGTTCTGGGACTACTCGCGCAACAAGATCGCCTGCGAGGAGCGCCTTATGCGGGCCTACCGCCAGGATGGCTTCCCGGTCACGATCGTCCGCCCGTCGCTCACCTACGGCGACACGCAGGTGCCGCTGGTCGTGAACAGCTGGGAGCGGCCCTACACGGCGGTCGCCCGGATGCGTCAGGGCAAGCCGCTCATCGTTCCCGGGGACGGCACATCCCTCTGGACGATCACCCACAACAGCGACTTCGCGGTCGGCTTGGTCGGCCTGCTGGGCCGCAGCGCGGCGATCGGCCACGCCTTCAACATCAACTCCGACGAGGTCCTGACCTGGGACCAGATCTACCGGCAGACGGCCGCGGCCGCGGGGGTCGAGGCGCGGATCGTCCACATCGCGTCCGACTTCATCGCGGCCTGCCTGCCCGAGATGACCGGCACGCTGCTGGGCGACAAGTCGAACAGCGCCGTCTTCGACACCACCAAGATCAAGCGCTTCGTGCCCGAGTTCCGCGCGGTGACGCCTTTCGCCGAGGGAATACGGCGGACCGTCGCCTGGTTCGACGCGGATCCGGCCCGTCAGAAGGTCGACGCCGAGATGGATGCCCGCTGGGACCGCTTGATCGAAGCCTACGATCGGGGCCTGGCCGGCGCAGTCGCCGCGTTCGCGCGCGGGGCCTGACCGCCCCAGATCCGGAGGCGGTGGCTCACTCGGACATGAAGAAGGGCCGGCGCGTCGCGCCGGCCCTTCCCTGCCAGGATGGGGAAACCATCAACACCAGCGGTGGCCCGCCCCGAGGGCGAGCGCGAGGCTGCCGATCGTCGCGAGCGCGAGCATTACCCGCCAGGCCGTCTGCCGTAGGTACACCACGTTCTCCTCAAAACGGGAGGCTGATCGGGAGGGTGATGCTGAGCGCGTCCCATCGGATGCCGGCCCCGAGTGTCATCGCCATCGATGCCAGGATCAAGACGGCGGCGGTGATGCGTGCCAGGTTCGCCTTCACTGCATGACTCCTATCGTTTCCTTCGCCACCGACACGGCAACCGGGCGGTCTCGTCGTCACCCCCGTGCGGCGCCGAGATCCCTGGCTTTGCGTCCCCGTCTCGCGGCGGGTTTGCCCTGGCGAGTCGGTTGCGGTGGAACGTTCGTCGTCCACGCCGAAAACCTAAGCTCCGGCTAGGTCAACTGCCATAGCCAGACCGTCAGTGGCCTGCCCCTACTTCTCGCCGGTGTACTCCGGCACCACCAGGCGCGCCAAGGCCTCGGCGCGCGGCGCCGAGGGCAGCCTCCGCATTGCCACGGCGACGACCACTCCGACGCCGACGGCGACGAGGACGTCTCCGACGCTGAACACGTTGGTGAATGGGACCCACCGAGGCAGCGCGAAGATGTCGGTCAACGGCTGAAGGAATGGGTTCGCCAGGATTACGCTATTCGAGTAGGTCGAACTCGGAGTGAGCCCGACTGCCGCTACCGCAGCGGGGCTGGCCGGCATGTAACCGCCGTTGGCGATGATCGCGGCCAGGTTCGACGCCGCGCCCACGGCGACGAGCGGAAGACCCGGCAGCCGGGAGTTCCGCAGCACAGCCGCGAATACCAGGGCGGTCGAGCCGACGTAGAGCAGGGGGCCGAGGTCCCCGACGCGATCCGAGACGGGACCGAAGAAGAGGACAAGCTGCGCCACGATCCCGACAAGGACCAGCGGGACCCAGCGAAACTGCAGCTCCGCGAGCGCCCGGGGCCGGCCTCCGAGGACCAGCCCGACGAAGAACCCGGCCAGCAGACCGTACAGGATGAACATCCGACCTCCCAACCTGTCCCGGGTCGGCGAGACCCGCACGAGTTCCCGGTCATCCTGCCGCGCCGATGCGTCCGCGTCCCCGCCTCGATAGACCCAGTACCTCCGGGTCATCCCCATTGCCGCCGCCGGTCCTTACAGTCGTCGGATGGACCCTAGTGATCGGGGTGAAGGGGCTATGGGAGACCGTGTCCGACCGACCCGCGACCGTCGCGGCCGTGCGTTCCCGCTGACCGTGCGCCAGGGTCGTCAGAGGAAGGCCGAGCTTCACGCCGAATCCCGCACCCTCGAGGCTGAAGCAGGCGGCGCAGCCATCGCAAGCGTCGGGGATGAGCGGGCCCCGCTCGAGGACGAGCTGCCTCTAGGAGCCGGCCGCTTCGGCCATTTGCTTCACTCGGGGCGCTTTCGGGTAGGGGCTCTGACGGCCGCCCTGGCCTCCGTCGCCATGTTGATCTACGGGCTGTTCCTCCGTGACGTCCAGTCCGGTCGCGGCGTGACCGACATCCCCTGGCCTGTATTCTCGGTCGGCTTCTTCCTCGTGGAGGTGAAGGTGGTCGAGGTCTACTATCGGCGGGAGCGCCATTCGTTCAGCGTGAGCGAAGTGCCGGCCGTCTTCGGCCTCTTCTACCTGAGCCCGGCACAGTACCTCGTCGCGCTGATGGTCGGGTCGGGGCTCGCCCTGGTCGCGGCCACCGAGCAGTCGCCCCTGAAGATCGCGTTCAACCTCGCCAACAGCCTCTTCGTCGGAACGCTGAGTTTGGTGATCTTCACCACGCTGGCCGGCCCCAGCACCATCCCGAACGCGGCCGACTGGATCGCCATCACATTGGCCTTGATCTCGGCGAGCGTGGCCGGGGCCGTCACCATCGCCACGGCGATTACCCTCTCCGGCGGCGCTCCGCAGTTCCAGAAACTGCCCGAGATGGTCCGGTTTGGCACCGTCGTGGCGGCCGCGAACACCAGCCTGTCGCTTCTCGCCCTGACCGCCGCCGCCCGCGACCCTGAGGCGATCTTCCTGGTCGTGATCCCGGTCGTCATCCTCTTCGCGGCCTATCGAGCGTACATGTCGGAGCGCGAGAAGCACGAACGCCTGGAACTCGTGTACGAATCCAGCCGGATCATGCAGCACAGCGCGGAGCTCGACTCCGCGGTCCTCGGCGTCCTGCGGCACGCGCGAGAGATGTTCCGAGCGGAGCGTGCGGAGGTCCTCTTGTTCGCGGCCCCGGGCGGGGGGGACGCGCTGAGGACTGCCTGCAGCGTCGACGGCCACAGCGAGGTGATGACGCCGCAGACGGTCAGCCCCGACGACCCGGAGCTCCAGCTGCTGGCCAGGGGGAAACGGGCCCAGTTCGTCGACTCCGGTCGGACGGGATCCCGCCAGGCCATGGCGAGCCCCATGCTCGCGGACCGCGGCCTTATCGGCGTCATGCGGATCGAGAACCGGCTGTCCGAAGGCTCGCTCTTCACCGACGAGGATCTACGGCTGCTCGAGACCCTGGCGAACCAGGCCGCGGTGGCGCTCGAGAACGGCCATCTCGAGCAGTCGCTGGCGGAGCTGGCCCGGCTCCGGGACGAGCTGCGGCATCAGGCCTACCACGACCCGCTGACCGGCCTGGCCAACCGCATCCTCTTCTCGGATGCCGTCGAGGAGCGCCTCGGACGCGGCGAGAGCCCCGTCGTGCTGTTCCTCGACCTCGACGATTTCAAGATGGTCAACGACTCACAGGGCCACGCAACCGGGGACCGCCTGCTGACGAGCGTCGCCGACCGGATCGCCGAGGTGATCTCGGACGCGGACCTGGCGGCCCGACTCGGGGGCGACGAGTTCGCCGTGCTGCTGTCCGAGCCGTCGAGCCGGGATCGGGCGACGCACGTCGGACGCCGGATCGTCGATGCCCTGCAGATCCCGTTCTCGATCCGGGGCCAGGACGTCGCGATCGGGGCCAGCGTCGGAATCGCGTTCGGGCACGCGGGAGACCGGGCCGGCGACCTGCTCCGCGACGCGGACGTCGCCATGTACGCGGCGAAAGCGGCCGGCAAGCGGCAGGTTGCCGTGTTCGACCCGGCGATGCACGCGGCGGTGGTCGCGCGGCAGCGCCTGGGCGTCGACCTGGCCCACGCGATCGCCGAGAACCAGATCGAGGTCTTCTTCCAGCCGATCGTCGCCCTGGACGACACGCGGGTCGTCGGTGTCGAGGCCCTCGCGCGCTGGTCGCATCCGGTGCGAGGTGAGATCGGCCCGACGGAGTTCATCCGGATCGCCGAGGAGGACGGATCGATCCTCGCGCTTGGCCGGGGCGTCCTGGCCGGGGCCTGCCGCGTCGTCGCGAAGTGGCAGCGCGAAGTCCCCGGTTTCGACGACATCCGCGTCCACGTAAACGTGTCCGCCCGGCAGGTTCGCGAACCCGACTTCATGGACGACGTCGACCGGGTGCTGCGCGACTCCGGGATTCGACCCGGCACCCTCATCGTCGAGATGACCGAGACGGCCATGCTCCTGGACACGGCGGCGACCCTAGAAGTCTTCGCCGCACTCAAGTCCCGAGGCATCCGCATCTCGGTCGACGACTTCGGCACCGGCTACTCCTCGCTCGGATATCTCCGGCGCTTCCCCGTCGATTCGCTGAAGATCGCGGCCGAGTTCCTGCCCGGCAAGGATTCCCTCAACGAGCCGAAGAGCTGGCTCGCCGCCAACACGATCGTCGTACTCGGCCAGGCGATGGGCCTGGAGGTCATTGCCGAGGGAATCGAGCTGCCCGAGCAGGCTCAGCGGCTCAGGACCCTGGGCTGCCCGCAGGGGCAGGGATACCTGTATGGCCGGCCGGGTGACGCCGCGGCGACCGAGGCGTTTCTCCGCGACGCGGCCCGGCTCCTGGCCGTCACTCGCGCGGCGTGACGCAGCTCGTCTGAACCGGCTCCGACGATCGCGGACGCCCGATCCGTTCGCGCCCTCCGCCCGCCCGACGCTTCAAACCGCCTCCGTCGGGACCGGGTGCGGCGCCGGCCCGGAGCCGCACCCGGGCATCAGCGCCGCCGTTCGGTATGGTTCATCCTGAGCGGATCACGCCGCCGGACACTTCTACTGATGATCACGGCCCGACGCCACACCCACGACGCCGCATGCTCGTCGCAGCCGGAAGGAGAACCTCATGCCGCAGGCAGAAAGAGTCGTCGACATCCTCGCGGGCCGGACTGCGGTGGGCGCGCGGGCGACGGTCCAGGGCTGGGTTCGGACGCGCCGCGATTCGAAGGCCGGGCTGTCCTTTCTGCACGTCCACGACGGGTCCTGCTTCGACGCCCTCCAGGTGGTGGCACCGGCGACGCTCGGCAACTACCAGGATGAGATCCTGCATCTGACCGTCGGCTGCGCCGTCACCGTCACCGGGACAGTCGCTCCCTCCCCGGCCCAGGGGCAGGCCGTCGAGCTCGTCGCCGACTCCGTCGTCGTGGTCGGGTGGGTGGACGATCCCGAGACGTACCCCATCTCGCAGAAGCGGCACACGTTCGAGTATCTGCGCGAAGTCGCGCACCTCCGCGCCCGCACAAACACTTTCGGCGCGGTGGCCAGGGTCCGGCACTGTCTCGCCATGGCCATGCACCGCTACTTCGACGAGCACGGCTTCTTCTGGGTCCACACGCCGATCCTGACCGCCAGCGACGCCGAAGGCGCGGGCGAGCTGTTCCGCGTTTCGACCCTCGACCTGGCCAACCTGCCGCGCACGCCCGGAGGCGCCATCGACTTTTCACAGGACTTCTTCGGCAAGCCGGCCTACCTGACGGTCTCGGGCCAGCTCAACGTGGAGACGTACTGCCTGGCGCTCTCGCGGGTCTACACCTTCGGGCCGACCTTCCGGGCGGAGAACTCGAACACCAGCCGGCACCTCTCCGAGTTCTGGATGGTCGAACCCGAGATCGCGTTCGCCGACATCGCGGCCAATGCCGACCTGGCCGAGGAGCTGCTCCGCTACAGCTTCCGCGCGGTCCTGGACGAGCGGGCCGACGACATGGCCTTCTTCGCCGAGCGGATCGACAAGGATGCGGTCCGGCGGCTGGAGGATTTCGTCAAGTCGAGCTTCGCGCGGATGGAGTACACCGAGGCGATCGACGTACTCAAGAGGTCGGGCCGTTCGTTCGAATTCCCGGTCGAATGGGGCGTCGCCCTGCAGGCCGAGCACGAGCGATACCTGTGCGAGGAGTACGCAAAGCGGCCCGTGGTGGTGGTGAACTACCCGAAGCAGATCAAAGCCTTCTACATGCGCCTGAACGACGACGAACGAACGGTGGCGGCCATGGACGTGCTGGCCCCCGGCATAGGCGAGATCGTAGGCGGCAGCCAGCGCGAGGAGCGCCTGGACGTTCTCGACGCACGTATTCGCGAGACGGGCCTCGACCCCGCGCCGTACTGGTGGTACCGCGACCTGCGCCGCTACGGCACGGTGCCGCACGCCGGCTTCGGGCTGGGGTTCGATCGCGCCGTGGCCTACGCCACGGGCATGGCGAACATCCGCGATGTCATCCCGTTCCCGCGCACTCCGGCCAGCGCCGACTTCTGATCGCCGCGTGCCCAGGCGCGCCGGATCCTGAGAACTGTCTGAAATCAGACACACCACTGCTCGCGACAGGGGCTGATGTCTGGCTGAGCGCAAATGTACAGTGCGCCAGTATACGTTTACGCGCGGACGGCGACCTTCCGGGCCGCCTGCACCACGTAACGTGCCAGCAGCAAAGGGGGCGACCATGTCCGGTCCCTTCGTGCCCCGAGACGCCGCCGTCACGACGGCGCTCAGCCAGGCCACTCTCCCAGGCGGCATCGCGGCCACCCTGGAGCCGACCCTCGCCACTCCGTTCGGGCCGCTCGCGGTCCCGCCGGCGATCAAGGACAAATGGGACTCGCTGGCCGGCCAGGCCCATCCTGACGGCGGCTCGATCCAGGCCTACCTGGGCTGGCCGCTCCGCCTCGTCCAGTTCGGCGGGTCGGCCGTGTACTTCGAGCGCGGCATGATCGTCCTGCGCGGGGACGGCGGCTGCTACGTCGTCTACGGCAACATCTACCTGCGCTACGCCGCGCTGGGCGACGTACAGCCGACCGGCTGGTCGCTCGGCCTGCCCATCTCCGATGAGGAGGCCGTCCCCAACGGGCGCCGCTCCCGCTTCGACGGAGCCGACATCTACTGGTGCCCGGCCTCGGACGCGCACGAGGTTCACGGCGGCATCCGCGACCACTGGCAGGCGCTCGGCGGCGTAGGCGGCTTCCTCGGCTATCCGCTGACCGACGAGACCACGGTCACGAACGCCGGCGCCGAGATCGGGCGGATGAACCTGTTCCAGGGCGGCTCCATCTACTGGAGCCCGGGCTCCGGCGCCTTCGAGGTCCACGGCGACCTTCGGCGCGCCTGGCTCGAAAGGTACGGCGGCCCGACCGGCCCGCTCGGCTGGCCCACTTCGGACGAGAGTTCCTCTCCGTCCGGCAACCTCCGCTACAACGACTTCCAGCACGGCTGCCTGGTCTGGCCGGGCAGCTACGACGGCATCCGCATGCTCACCGCCTTCGACGTCTACCTGGACCGGTTGGATTCGAAGGGCTCGCACACGACGGCCGAGAGCCTCGGGCTCGCCGGCGTCTGGCTCTACGTCAACGCGTCGGTCTCGACGTCGACCTCGGGCAACATGACCGAACGCTTCCCCGGGAGCGACCACTACGGCGCCAACGCAAGCCCCCAGGCCGTGCTGATGACCATCAACCCGCTGCGTGGCTCCACCGTCATCGACGTCTCGTTCGATGGCTACGACGCGGTCGTCTTCGGCAGCGACTCCCACCTCGGACGCGTCACCGGCCACTTCGACCTCGACAGCATCTTCAACAACCCCGGCCCGCAGGATGTCTGGAACGGCGACTTCTTCGCGGCCTACGCGGTTCGCGACCTGACGCCGGCTAATCCCATGGACCCCAACTTCCGGCAGGACCTCTTCTGGGGCTTCCGGAACTTCGACACGGCCGTCCTGTCGAAGGAGCAGTTCGGCCAGACGTTCACCGACGTCCAGGGCGACGAGTCCGGCTGGCATCCCTTCGACAGCCTCTTCTATGACAACGTCTACAAGGGCATCGCGGCCAATGGCAACTGCTTCGGCATGTGCCTCGAGGCCAACGACGCCCTGGCCCGGAAGGCGCTCTACTCGGAATCCATCCACCCGATTCCGGACAGCCCGGTAGCCCGCAACGAGATCGAGATCAAGCACGGCTACCAGGTTGGAGCCGGGGTCATCGACTACGTGGTCGGCCACTTCCTCACGGGCGGCACGCATGACCCGGTCCGTTGCTTCAACGAGAGCCGCGACATGTACAACCGCAACGACTTTCCGATCATCTCCGTCACCAACGCCTCGCTCGGCGGTTCCGGGCACGCCGTCCGGCCGTATCGATGGGACCAATCGAACCCGAACGACTGGGTCATCTACGTCGCCAACCCCAATGAGCCGGCGCCGGGCGGATCGGACGGCGACGGTCAGAACACCATCCACATCGATCCCCATGCGAACACCTTCACGTTCGCCTTCTCCGGCTCGGAGACCTGGACCGGCGGCACGTGGACCGGCGGCCGGATGTTCGCCCTGCCCTTCTCCGTCGTCTGCGAGGAGCCGCGTACACCGTTCTGGGAAACGCTCCTGGCGCTGATCGGCGGCTCGATCCTCATCCTGGCGGGCGACGCCGCCACGCAGCAGATCACCGACGGCGAGGGCCGGACGTTCTACAACACCCCGGCCGACGTCAAGCCCACGCTCTGGGAGCACATCAACGAGGCGGCGAGCCGTATACCCGGCCTCGCACGAGTTCCTCTCTTCCACCGTCAGCCGCTCAACCGCCTCAACGTCAACAAGATCGACCCCACGCTCGCGGGGAGCGTCACGCCGGCGGCCGGAGCGGGCGTCACGCCGGCCGGAGCGGGCCCGGACTTCAGGCAGGTCGCGATCGATCCGTCCCGCTTTGGGTCTCTTCTCAACCCGTCCGGCGGACCGGTTCCGGAGCTGTATCGCCTCCAGGGCGTCCGGCCCTTCGGGCCCTCTCCGGCAGATGCCGGCAGGTTCAGCGTCGGCCTGGGGGCGGCCAGCGCGGCCCTCAACGCCGGCCTCGCGGTTTCGGCCGCGCAGCCGGCAAGCCCCGCCTCCGGCGTTGGCGTCTCGACGATCGCTCCGGGATCGCCGGCGGCGGGATCGCTCCTGATCGGTGCGGCCGGCCGGGCGCCCGAGATGGTCGCGCCCGGCGTCCTGGCGAGCGCGGCTTCGTCGGCTGCCGTCAGCCTGACGCAGACGGGCCCGGTCGACCAGCTGACGCACGTAGTGTCACCCGGCAGCGGCGCATACACCTGGGCCATCCACTCCGCGGGCGGTTCGGCGGCGGCCGGCGTCCCCGGCGGCGCCGCTACCTCCGACGTCCTCTCACTGAGCAATCCCGGAGCCGCGGAGCAGGTCCTCTCGGTTACGCTGGGCACGTCTCCACAGCCAAGGCCGGTGAACCTGACCCTGGTGAACTCCGTCAGCGCCGGCCTCGAGAAGACACGCACCTTCAGGCTCAGCAACGTCGCTCTCCAGCCCGGCCAGGCTTTCACGGCCAACCTCACGCCCGACGGCAGCCAGATCGTGCTGGACAATGCCGGCGCGCAGGTGACGCTGGCCCTCGAGATCCAGGCCGGCCTCGGCCCGACGGCGATGGTCTCCCGGCCTTCCGTGACCCTCCAGGCCGGCACGGCCGCCATCATCCAGCCCGACAGCTGGGATCCAGTCCAGATCGCCTCCAGCCCGGTCAGCATGAGCGTCCTGGACAAGGTCGGAGGTACGGTCCTCCAGCAGCTCAAGATCCAGTAGCGGCGCGAACGGCGTGGTTGCCGATACTCTTGCCGGGTGACTCGGGGCCACGCGCGCGGTCGGCTCGGTTCGCCGGAGCAAAGCGCGGCCACGCCTTCGGCCCGGTGTTCCCGCCATCTGCGGAATCGCGGCACTCCTGACGTTCCTCGTCGGGATAGGAGGTCCGTCGCTCTGGGTCGACGAGGGCCACACCTGGCAGTACATGAGTGCGCCGCTCGGCATTCGCAGCGCGACGTTCGGCACGGCAATCGTCACGTACTGGGTGGCCAGGTAGGCACAGGCCGTCGACGCCGCGTGTTCCGCGACGGACACGATTAGCGCGCGGCGCCGGCGTGATAGCGAGCGGGCCCATGCCCTAGACTCGGCCGGTGGTGTCCATCCTGGATGTGCGGCTGACGGACGGCCGGCTCGTACGCGTCTACGACGCCGGAGGTCCGGACGCGCCCGACGCCCTCACCCTTTTCTGGCACCACGGCTCGCCCCAGACCGGCGCACCTCTCGAGCCACTCATGTCCGCCGCCGCGGCCCGGCGGATTCGGCTGCTCTCGTACGGGCGACCCAGCTACGGTGGCTCGAGCCCCAATCCGGGCCGGAACGTAGCGTCGGCGGCGGCCGACGTCGCGCAGATCGCCGACGCGCTGGGCATCGCCAGGTTCGCGGTCATGGGCGCCTCCGGCGGCGGTCCGCACGCCCTCGCGTGCGCAGCCCTGCTGCGCGATCGAGTCACCGGCGTGGTATGCCTGGCCGGTATCGCACCGTTCACGGAGGCCTTCGACTGGTATGCGGGCATGGTCTCCGCCGGGGGTCTCCGCGCGGCCGCGGCGGGTCGGCAAGCACGTGAACGCTACGCGGCCTCCGCGGAATTCGACGCGAACAGCTTCACCACGGCCGACTGGGCCGCACTGCGCGGCGCCTGGGCATCGCTGGGTGCCGACGCCGGACGGGCCGGCGCCGCCGGGCCCGAAGGCTTAATAGACGACGACCTGGCCTACGTCGCTCCCTGGGGCTTCGACCTGGCGCAGATCAGCGCGCCCGTCCTGCTCGTACAAGGTGGACAGGATCGCGTCGTCCCGCCAAGCCACGCGGAGTGGTTGATGCGCAACTGTCGATCGTCCGAACTCTGGCTGCGCCCCGGCGATGGCCACGTCTCGATTCTCAACGCCAGCCCCGTTGCCATGGACTGGCTGCGCGCCCAGAACGAGCCGGCGTAGCGCTCGCCAGCCGCGCTGCGCTACTCCTCGAGCGTGGAGATATCTCCTTCAGGCAAACCCTGGGCCCGGGCCTTCAGCACTCGCCGCATGATCTTGCCGGAACGGGTCTTCGGCAGCGCGTCGACGAACTTGATGTCCTCAGGCTTGGCGATCGGGCCCATCTCGGCGCCGACGTGCTGGCGCAGCTCCTCGGCCAGCTCGGGTGAGGCGGTGTGGTCATGCCTCAGCAGGACGAAGGCGTGGATCGCCTGGCCTTTGATATCGTGGGGCAGGCCGATCACCGCCGCCTCGGCCACGGCCGGGTGGCTGACCAGGGCAGACTCGACTTCGGCCGTGCCGAGCCGGTAGCCCGACACCTTGAGCACGTCGTCCACGCGCCCGATGATCCAGTAGTAACCGTCCTTGTCGCGCTTGGCCGAGTCGCCGGTCAGGTACGCCCCGGGATACTTGCTCCAGTACTGCTGGACGTACCTGTCCGGGTCGCCGTAGATCGTGCGCAGCATCGCCGGCCACGGACGCTTGAGGACCAGGTACCCCTCCTCGCCTTCCTTCACCGGATTGCCGTGCTCGTCGTAGATGTCCGCCTGGACCCCGAAGAACGGCCGCGTGCCCGACCCCGGCTTGAGGTCGACGACCGGCGTCGGCGTGATCATGAACATGCCCGTTTCGGTCTGCCACCAGGTATCCATGATCGGGCAGCGCTCTTTGCCGATGTTCTTGTAATACCAGCGCCAGGCCTCCGGGTTGATCGGCTCGCCGACCGAACCCAGCAGCCGCAGCGACGACAGATCCCGTCGTCCGGGCCAGGCCTCGCCGAACCGCATGAGGCCGCGGATCGCCGTGGGCGCCGTGTACAGGATGTTGATCTCGTACTTCTCGACCATCGACCACCAGCGGTCGGGATACGGGTAGGTAGGTGCGCCTTCATACATGAAGCTCGTCGCGCCCAGGATCAGCGGCCCGTAGACGATGTAGGAGTGTCCGGTGACCCAGCCCGGATCCGCGGCGCACCAGTAGCGGTCCTCGTCCTTGAGCTCGAAGACGTACTTCAGCGTCGTAGCCACGCCCACCTGGTACCCGCCGTGGGTGTGCACGATCGCCTTGGGCTTGCCCGTCGTACCGGAGGTGTACAGCAGGTAGAGCGGGTCTTCGGCGTCGACGATCTCGGTGGGGCAGCACGGATCGGCGATGGGCAGAGCCATAAGATCGTGCCACCACATGTCGCGGCCCTGCTCCATCGGGATCTCCTGGCCGGTCCGCTTGAACACGACCACGTGCTCCACGATGGGCGCGCGCCTGATGGCTTCGTCGGCGATGCGCTTGAGCTCGATGATCTTGCCGTTGAGGAAGGCCCCGTCGCAGGTGACCACGACCCGCGACTGCGAGTCTTCGATGCGCTCGTGCAGGGCTTCAGTCGAGAAGCCGCCGTAGACGACCGAATGGACGGCCCCGATCTTGGCGGTGGCCAGCATCGCGATCGGCAGCTCGGGCACGCGGCCCATGTAGATCGTGACACGGTCGCCCTTCTTGACGCCCAGGGCCTTCAGGACGCTGGCGAACTTGCCGACCTCCCGGTTCAGCGCGTGGTAAGAGAAGGTGCGCTGCTCGCCGTTTTCGCCCTCCCAGATCAAGGCCAGCTTGTTGCGGCGAGGGGTCTTGAGGTGGCGGTCGATGGCGTTGTGGACGATGTTCGTCCGCGCGCCGACGAACCACTTGTAGAAGGGCGCGTTGGAGTCGTCGAGCACCTGCGTCCAGGGCTGATGCCAGTCGATCAGCTCCCTGGCCCGTTCCTCCCAGAAGCCGACGTAGTCGGCGTCTGCCTGGCGAGCGAGCTCGTCCCAGTTCTTGATCTGGGCGTGCTCGATCACGCTGGCAGAAGGCCGGTACCAGTCGTCGCTGGAAGGCTCGATCGCGGGAACGGGCAGGTCGGCACCGGTGGACATGGCAGACAACCTCTTGGGGGCGCGAAGCGGTTGCGGGACCGCGTATCGGCGGATCCGACGGTCCTCGGCTGGTCTTCCGTCTGATCGGGTGGCGGTTCCTGCCCGCGCGTACGGGTAGGTCAGAAGGGCAAGCGCCCACGCGACCGGATTGGATCGGAGTCTGGGGTTCGAGTCATGGAACGGTCAACGCCGGTTCCACGCCTCGGTGCAGCAACCACCCCGGCGGCACGACCGCGGAAGGCGGCCCGCCCGATGCCTCGGACGGCCCTCCGTCCTGCGTTCCGATCAGGGAGTGTCGCTCAGGGACGCCGTTGCGGTGAAGGTGCCGCTCGTCGGGCCGTAGACCTCGTTCGTGGCGAGCGAACTCAGATCGCTGGTAGAGATGGGCGGCGGGAAGAGCAGGCCGACGCCCCGAATGTCGTCCTCGCCTCCCACTATCAGGACGCGTCCGCTCGCCAGCATGGTTGCCGTCTGGTGCCTGCGGCCGATCGTCATCGGTCCGGTTGGTGAGAACAAGCCCGTCACGGGGTCGTAGATCTCGGTGGATGAGGTGATCGACACGCCGTCCTGGACGCTCCCGGAGTCGCCCCCCGCCAGCAGGACTCGCCCGTCGGGCAGTCTTGTCGCCGTGAACATGGCCCGAGCCACGGTCATCTGGAGGAAGCTGAATGAATTCGTGCTCGGGTCATACAGTTCGGCCGAGGCGACGGGCAAGCCGGACGAGTCGTCGCCTCCGGCCACGAGCACCTTGCCGTTGAGGAGCAAGGTCGCCGCGGCGTCGCCGCGAACGACCGACATGGGTCCGGCGGGCGTGAAGCCGCCGGTCCGCGGGTCGTACAGTTCGGCCGATGGCCGATAAGTGGGCTGGCCCGTCTGGTCGAACCAGCTTCCCGTGACGAGCACGGACCCGTTGGCCAGCAGCGTGGCCGTGTCGACTTCCTGCGTGACCTTCATCGTGCCCGTGCGGGTGAACCGACCGGTCGAGGGGTCATAGAGTTCCGCGGTGGAGAGCCGGTCATACCCGAAGTTGTCGCCGCCCACGAGCAGCACGCGGCCACTCGGCAGCAGAGTCGCCGTCTGATATGCGCGCGTGACCGTCATCGGCCCGGTCTTGCCGAACCTGCCGGTCTTCGGGTCGTACAACTCCGCGGTCCTGAGGAAACCCTTGCCTTCGTAGCCGCCGGCCACCAGGACCTTGCCGTCGGGCAGGAGCGTGGCGGTGGCGTCGCGCCGGGGCGTGCTCATCGATCCGGTCGGAGCGAGCTCGCCGCTGACCGGGTCGTAGATGGTCGCGGAGGCCAGGATCCTGGTTCCGCCCTGGCCGCCGGCGATCAAGACTCGACCGTCGGGCAGAAGAGTGGCCGTGTGGCCTGTTCGTCCGGCCGCCGGCTGCGGCAGCGGACTGATCGCAGGCATCGCCGCCGATGGGGTCTCCGAGACTTGGACAGACGATGGAGACGCGGACAAGCTCGCTGCGGGCGTCGCTTCGATCGGCGGGCTCGAAGAACCAGAGGGCAGCGCGCCCGTCCGGGGCGCCGGGGCCGTCACCGACGGCGCGCAGCTCGCGAACACGGCGACCACCGCGAACAGCGCCAGCAGGCCGGGCAGCCGTGTCCGCGACGATCGGTCGACGTGAGGGTGTGTGGTCGTCAAGCTCGGCTCCCCGCAACGGTTCGGCCTTCGGCCGGGGTCCGGTGCGCGGATACATCTTAGGGAGGTCGGATGGGAGGTTGGAAACCGGGCGCCGGGGATGATCCGATCGCCGGGGCGGCCCGGTCGACGAGCCGAATAGCGGCGCCAGGCCGAATAGCCAAAGGCTCTTATCTTCACCGCAACGCGGCCTTATCGCGGCCGCCTCAAACTCTGATTGACAGTCGCTGTCCTCCCTGGCGGCGGTCCAAACCCTTGACCCCCGCCGGTCCACACCGGCGGGGGTCCTTCTTTGAGGCGGCGGCGAGCGCCTGAGGCCAGACGCTCAAGGGCCTAGGGGACAGGGATCGCCGGAGCCCGGACCGGCGCCGGTGGGTAACACGTGCCCACGCCGGACGACGCCGGCACCCCCTCCCAACGGCGAGCCGTCGTGGTCAGGGTTGGGGGCAGGCGACCGTGACGGGGGTGAACTGCCCCGCCTTCACCTCGACCGTGGCGCCGATGCAGCCGGCGTTTCCAAACTCCGCGGTTACCTCGTAGTCTCCCGGCGCAAGCGCGACGCGCACGCTCGAGCCGTTCTCGACGGACCGGCTGGCCACCGGGCGGCCGTCAGCCGAGATCGTGAGCGTGGCCTCGCCTCTGATCAGGCGAGGACCGTTGACCATCGGCGGTCCACCGGCGGCTATCACGGTCGCAACCACGCCGGAAGGAGACGGCCCAGAGGCACCCGTCCCCAGCCCATGGATGACCCCCAGGGTGACAGCCACCGCCAGGGCAACGACCACCAGGACGACCCCCGCCCGCAAGGTGGTCACTCTCGACGGCGGCTTCGGCATCGACGACTTTCCGGCGCTTGCCGGGCCCGGGACTCCGTCGTCGGCAACGGTGGAGTCAGTCATTCGTTGAGATCCTCAAATCGCCTCTGCCCGTCCTCCGATGACATCGGCGCACGGCGCACGGCGCACGGCGCACGGCGCACGGCGCGGCGCTACGCGCAGTCGCCGGACCGGCCTGGACCAGGGGCCGGCCCGAGCAACGGCGGACCGGACCAGACGTCCAGGCGGCCGCACGAGAGGTCGACGCGGACGGCATCGCCCTTGGCCGCGCTGGCCGTATACCAGACGTCGCCGGCATGGACGGTCATCGAGGAGAGCACGCGACCGCTCGGTGAGCGAGTCTCCACGTTCCACGGAAGACCGGGCAGCTGGGCTTTGATCGGGGCCTCGTAGCCCCCGGCCGGCACGGTCTCGATGACCTTCCCGTTCACGACCAGCGTGACCGCGATCGTGGTGCCGTTCTCGACGTTCAGGGTCATTTGCGTGGCGCTCGGCGCAGGCGGCGGATTCGACGGACTCGAACCGCCGGCCCCGACGCAACCGCTCAGTGCGCCTCCGATCAAGACGCCGGCGAACAGCCGGCCCGTAACCGTGACCATGATCTCGCCTCCCCGCGGCCTGACGGTGACACGGTGCGACCGGTTCCCCCATCGGTCAAGAGAGCCGTGAGGGCCTCACGCGGGCGCGTGGCCAACTCGTGATAGCCTCCTGAGGGGAGGGTCGCGAATGCCGGAGATGAGCAGACTCAGCCGGCTCGCATGGGCGCCGGTCGGAGCCGCGCGGCTATGGGCCGCGGGCGTGGGCATCGGCCTGGCCGGTGGCATCGCAACGCTGGAGCTGAACCCGCTTCTCGCCGTTCCGTTTGCTCCCGCCTGGATCTACCTCGGAGTTCGGAAACCCCGCGTCGTCGGGGTCGCCGGGGCGCTGATCGGACACGGATTCGCCTGGATCTGCCTGCTCGCGACATCAGGCTACGGCTGCGCCTCGTCCTGCTGGTGGACGCTGCCGTATGGCCCGACCCACACGGAGGACTACGGTGCCTGGAAGACGCAGACATGGCAGTGGATCGGCCTGTCCGCGGTCGCCCTGGTCCTCGGCGTCGTCCTGACCGTCCAACTCGCAAGGCGCCTGCGCTGGCAACGGGCGGCGCCGCGGTAGCACACTCTTTGCCAGCGTCACCAGAAGGCCGTCATCCGCCCAGGCCGCCGGAGCTCAAACCGAGCAAAGAGATCATCATGGCCTCGTGGACCGTGGGCCCCGACGCCGTGGATGTCACGATCCTCGAGTTGCCGATCGTCCACCTCTTCGTGCCCGACCGTGCCCAGGTTCTCGACGGTGCGCGCCTGCTCGTGGCACGGACGCTGGCCGTTGACCCGCAGTCGTTCGACGTGGTGCCTGCCCGGCCGAACTGAGACACCACCGGACTGCCAGGTTTCCACCGCCGCGGTCACTCTCGGTCGGCACTTGATTACGGACCATCGGGCGGCGACCATTCGCAACCTGCCATTCAAGGCAACGAAGGTGTGCGAGTTCGACTGGGGGCAGCCATGGCGGCGGACAAGAGCACGAGTCAGATCACGGGCGTCCGGACGTTCGGCATCCCCGTCCGTGACCAGAACCAGGCACTCGAGTTCTACGTCGGGACGCTTGGACTCGAGAAACGACTGGACGCCGTTTTCGGACGCGAGCGCTGGATCGAGGTTGCACCCTCGGGCTCGACGACCAGCCTCGCCCTGGTGAGGGGGCCCGACCAGGTCCGCGTCGGGATCGACACTCAGATCCGCTTGACGACGGACGACGCCGATGCCGCTCACGCAGCGCTGGAGGCTCGCGGTGTAGACGTGGACCAGGTGATCCGGCGCTTCCCCCTCTCCATGTTCACGGTGCGCGATCCTGACCATAACCGGCTGCTGATCGTCGAGGACCCGCGAGGCGACTGACGCCTCGGTCCCGGCTTCGCGCCGAGGCGGGCCGCCCGGTGTCTTCCCAGGCGGTCGCTGAACGACGGAGCGCCTCTCCCCGCCGAGCGATCACTCCCCGTGCGGCGGCGTGCGCCAGGCTTCGCTGATGGTCGGGCTCACACGGCACTCCATCGGTTATCGGGATGGAGGGCGCGCACGAGCTGGTCGAGGCACTCCTGGCGGCGTGGTCCAGACTCCAGGTCGAGACACCGGCAGAGATGAGCGTGGTCGGGGTGAGAGGACTTGAGGCCGAGAAGACACGCTGCCCTCAGAGCGGGGGCCCGGCGCTACTCAGCGGCTCCATAGGCCGTTCCGACGACGACTCCGCGCGGCAGGACCAGGATGGAGTAAACGGGGAATGAACCGTTCCAGGCGACCGCGCTCCAGGTCTTTCCGTCGTAGGAGACCCAGGCTTTGCCGTTCGTCTTCACCGCCAGGAAGACCGTGCCGTTCGAGGTGATCACGCCGTCCGGGCCCTCGGTGCATTCGCCCTGCCCGCAGACGGTGGCACCCAACGGCTCGAAGGCCTTGTCCGCCTGCCAGGTCTCGCCGCCGTCGAGCGATAGCTCGAGGCTGACATAGCCCGGGACCAGTCGAGGGCTGCTGTACGCGACGATGCCTTCGCGCCCGAAGACCAGCTCGGACGCGTAGACCCAGTCGCCCGTGGAGGTCCAGGTCAGCCCGTCGTCGGACCACCACAGGCCGCCCGGGTTTGGAACGCTGGACCTGGCCGGGCCTGCGCTCCCCGGAGCGCCAGTCGTGCCGAGGTCAGCGAGACGATAAGGCGCGCCGTCCGCCAGTCCGTTGGTGTAGCCCCCCATGACGAAGAAGCGGTTGCTCCCGGACTGAACACGTGGACCGATGTAGTCCCAGGTGATGCCCGGCTGGATGGCGACCGGAGTCCAGTTGATGCCGTCCGTCGAGTAGGCGACGGCATAGTCGCCCGTGGCGAACTTGCCGGAACCGAGGACGGTGTGCTCGGTTGCGACCAGGCCGGCCGACGTACCGGCAATCGAGTCGACGATCGCCAGACCGGAGGGCGGGCCGGCGTTGAGCCAGACCACGCCGTCGGTGCTGGTCCAGACCGTCTCCGTTGGGATGGTAGGATTGAAGTCACCGGAAATGGCCACCAGGCCGTGCGGCGAGACCGCCACGAGTGCCGACGCGGCGACGATGGCCGTGACCTGCGTCCAGCTCAGGCCGTCCGCCGAAGTCCAGACGAACGCGTTCGATCCTCCGTTCGTCGTCCCATAGGCCACGTAGCCGCCGCGCCAGGCAAGGACCTGAACGCCCTGGTCGGCCGTCAGGAGCGGACTGTCGGAGGGAAGCTGGCTCCACGAGAAGCCTTTCCAGTTCGAGGTGACTCCCGGCGTCGTGAAGGTGATAGCCGTGGGCCGGGGAGTGTTGGTAAGGGGTTGAGGAGTTGCAGCTGAAGGCCCGGTCGAAGGGGAGATCGCAGGCAGCGAAGCGGACGCAACCGAGGTCGGCGACGGTGAAGCCCCTGCCAGGCCGCACCCGGCGAGGAGACCCGCGATCACGAGGCCGAACGCCAGACCCCTGATGCGCCCCGGCTTCAGTTCGTGCCGCTGGAATGAGACGCGATTCATGGCCCGCCCCCTTGTCTGCCCCTGGCTCGAGCACCACAGTGCGGTGCTGTGGACGCTCAGCAAGGGCCCCTGGTGACTCGCCCTGGCGTGGAGCCCGACGGAGTCCAGCTGACACTACCCCCCGGTCGGTCCTCATCGGCCCGTGTCTCGACGGTGAGCCCGCCAGCCGCGTCCCGTCCGCCCGACACTGACTTACGGCGTCCTTCGGCCGCTGAGATCAGCTGCGGCAGTTGTCCTGCCCTCGAAGCCACGCGGTATCCTGCGACGGCGCGGAGGGCGCTTGAGCTTCTCCAGTCCGTCCCCGAACCAGATCGTGGTGGCTTCGTGGTCCAGGCTCGGCTCGCCGTTCGCGACCCGTCGAACACTCGGCGTGCGGGATGACGAACTGTCCGGCGTCGTCTGCTATACGGACTTGCTTGAACTGTAATCCGGCGGCAACGAGCGCCCCCGCAACCGAACGACGGTGGCGGTCGCATCGCTCCACAGGGAGAACTGGTGGCCGTCAGCCCTCGCGGTAGACCACGCCGTAGCCGCCGCGTGGATACGTCCATTGCAGCGTGCCTTCCGGGGCGACGGCGAGGCACGTGCCGCACTCGGCGCACGCCTGGTAGGTCACACCCACGCTGCCGTCGGGCTGGAGCGTGTACACATGGGCCGGACAGACCCGGACGAGCACGGGGCCGATGCCGGCCGCGGCGGCCGCCGCCTGATCGACGTGGATATGGGACTCGCCCTCATCGGTCTCGAACCGATCGCGCGCGAGGCGTTCGGGGATGCTGCCGAGTTCGATCATCAGAGGGACCTCGCTGCGGAGATACCGTCGCGGATGAGTCGAACGAGCCCGATTGGCGATCGACGCTGCGCCGAACGCGCGGTCGCGAGCAGATGCCTGCGGGGGCTCGCGTCGATGTCGAACACGCCGCGCATGACGTCGGCGAGCATCGGCCCGTAGTCGCGGTAGAGGCGCGGATTCTCGAGGAAGGCTGGAGCGCGCGAGTACGTACGCAGGTCGCGGCCGACGAACGTTTGGTCGAGTTCGGCCGGGTAGGCGTCGAGCGCAGCCCGCGAGCAGTCGCCCTTCTCGAGCGCGGCATGCACAGCACGCGCGGCCGCGAGGGCGGAGCCGGCGGCGAGGTCCATGCCACGGACCGTGAGCCCCGTGTTCAGCGTGAGCCCGGCCGCGTCACCCACGACGACAAGCCCATCGCGGACGAGGTCGTGGACCATCGCTCGACCACCCTCGGCGACGAGGTGGCAGCCGTACTCGAGCGGCTCGCCGCCCGCGATCAGCCGCCGAACGGCCGGGTGGCCGACGAACCGGTCGTGGAGATCGGACGACGTCGCCCCCGAGCGGACCAGGTCGTCGAGCCGGGCGACGACCCCGACCGACACCGACTCCCGGTTGGTGTAGAGGAAGCCGCCGCCGCCCACCCCGTCGGTGCAGTCGCCCACCACCGCGTACGCCGCCCCCTCGTCGCCCTCCAGGTTGAACCGGTCCTCGATGACACTGGGCCGCAGGCCAATCACGGACTTCACACCCACGGCCAGGTGATTCATGGGCTCCTTGGCCCGAATGCCCGCGTCGCGACAGAGGAACGAGTTCACGCCGTCCGCGGCGACGACCACGTGCGCGCGCAGCTCGTCCTCGCCCGCGCGGATACCGACGACGCGCCGGCCGTCCGTGAGCAGCGCGTCCACTTTCATTCCGGTCATCACCGTTGCGCCGGCTTCCTCGCATTGTGTCGCGAGCCAATCGTCGAGCCGCGCCCGAAGCACCGTGACGGCATTCACCGGATCCGCGAGTCGATCATCCCGGTAGTCGACGTTGACGAAAGCCTCTGGCGTCAGGAACGAGAGGCAGTTGCGGACGATCCGGCGCTCGATTGGAGCCCGATCGACGAACCCCGGGAAGACTTCCTCCATCACGCGGCAGTAGAAGACGCCGCCGGAGAGGTTCTTGCTGCCGGCGACCGGGCCGCGCTCCACGAGGAGCACGTCACGGCCCGCCTTCGCGAGCTGATGGGCGACCACGGTCCCGGCGATGCCGGCACCGACGACGATGACGTCGAAGTCGACCGAGGCGGCGTCGGGCTGTGCGGTCATTTGCGTCTCCGTCAGAAAAGGGGTGGGGACGCGGTGATGCGCCCCCACCCGATTGCCGAGGCTCAGCCGAGTGCGCCGGCCTTGATGGACGCGGCGATGTCGTCGGCCGCGAGCCAGCCGGAGGTCACGGCATGGCCATTCGCCGAACCGGGGATCGGCAGGCTGTAGCTCTCTCCCCATAGACCGGCAGCATCGCAACCCACGACATAGAGCCCGGGAACGGGCTTGTCGTCGGGGCCGATGGCGCGCCAGTGGTCGTCGACCTGCATGGCGCCCATGGTGATCATGATCCCGGTCTCCATCTTGACCGCGTAGAACGGGCCTTCCGCGACCGTGTGGAGGTAGCGCGTTGCCTTGTGGAACTTGGCGTCGTCGCCGGTTCGGCAGTAGCCGTTGTACTCGTCGACTTCGGCCCTGAGGACCGCCGGATCGACGCCGATCTTCGCCGCGAGCGCTTCGAGCGTGTCGGCGCCGTAGACGTTCGTGCGCTTGTCGTCGGCGGCGTCCGCGGCGATCTCGGTGGGCAGGTTCGGCAGCTTCTCGTAGTTTCGGACGTAGATGCCGAGGCCCACCTCGTTGCCGGCCTCGACCAGATGGCGGATCGCCTCCTGACCCAGGATCGCCCAGTAGCTCGCGTCGGGGAGGCCGGCGATCATGTCGCCCGCGTGGCCGAAGTTGAGGGCTACGGTCTCGTCCGTGAAGCGGTGCCCGTACTTATTGACCCACAGGTACGGCTGCATCCCGGCGCAGTTCGTGTGGCTGACGATCACCTTGTCGCGCATGAACGGGAAGAGCAGCAGACAGCCAATGTTCCGGTTGGTCTTGCCGCCGGCGTCGAGCACCATGTTCACGCCGTCGCCCGTGTTCCCAGGGCCGCCGACATTGATCATGCGTTCGCCCGAGTCGAACTTGCTGTACTCGTTGATCATCGCGGGGTTCGCGGCGAAACCGCCCGTCGCGACGACCACGGCCCTGGTCGCGAGTGTGACGTCCTTGCCGTCGGAGTCCTTCGCGGCTACCCCGGCGACCTTCCCGGCATCGGTCAGGATCTTCTTCGCCGGCGTGCTCAGGAAGATGTCCACGCCGCGCCGACGCGCCTCGGCTTCCTGGAGCTGGATGACGTGGGCGATCTCGCCTTTGGGCAGGTGCCAGGTGAGCAGCTCACCGGGCTGGTCGGGCGCGCAGATCTCGACGCTCTCGTACTCGACGCCGAGCTCCTCGCGAAGCTTGACGATCGAAGTGGCGGCGTTGGCGACGAAACGGGACACCAGGGCCGGATCAGCGCGCCAGTGCGAGTAGTCGAGGTAGCGCTCGTAGGCCTCGACCTTGCCGACGTGGATGCCGCGCTTGATCTGCTCGTCCGACTCGAAGGCCGCGTGGCCTTCGGCGAAGTTGGAGCTGCCGCCCAGCTGCGCCTCTTTCTCGAGGAGGGCGCAGGTTAGGCCGTCCTTGGTCGCTTGCAAGGCCGCGGCCAGGCCCGAGATGCCGCCGCCGATGACCACGACGTCGTACTCGGCGTCAAAACGTTGAGCCATGTATTCCTCCTATCTATGCCTCGATTGACGGACTACTTGCCGAGCGCCGCTCGCAGCGCGGGGACGACCTCGTACAGGTCGCCGACGATGCCGTACTGGGCGCGGCTGAAGATCCGCGCCTTCGGATCGATGTTCACGGCGACTACGGTCTTGGCGTCGCGAATGCCGTCGAGGTGCTGCGGCATGCCGGAGATCCCGACGGCGACATACAGACGGGGTGAAATCTGCTGGCCCGAGCGGCCCACGTAGCGTTCCTGGGGCACCCAGCCGAAGTCGTCGGCGATCGGCATCGAGCAGCCGAGCTCGGCCCCAAGCGCGGCTGCGAGGCCCTCGACGAGCGGCAGGTCCGCGTGCTCCTTGAGGCCGCGACCGATCGACACGACGCGGTCGGCCTGCGTCACGCCACCTCGACTACCACTTGCGGCGCTAACGGACTCGAGACGGACGTCCGCCGGCTCGAGCGCGAGCGGCTCGATCACCGCCGGCGCGCTGGCGGCGGGCGTCGCATCGGCGCCGCCGAAGAGCCCGCCGAGCGGCCCTGACGTGGCGAACGTTTCCAGCACGCGGCCGTCGAGGTCCACGCGCTCGACGATGATCGCGTCGCCGTCCCTGGCGAGCCGTATCACGCCCGAAACGATCGGTGCACCCAGCGCGAACGCCGCCGCGCCGAGGAGCGCGCGGCCCCACGGGCTCGGCGACGCCAGGACGACGCGCGGCTTGGCCGTGGCCACGGCCCTTCCGAGCGCGGCCGCGTACGCCTCGGCCGGGGCGGCATCGGCCGCGTCGGCCCAGGCCACGGCATCCGCTCCGGAGACTGCGGCCGCGTCGGCGAGAGGTCGCGGGCCGACGGCGGCGACGGTCACCTGCCCGCCCAACTCGCGGGCCAGTGAGACCATCGAGGCCAGTCTCGTGGCGTCCCCCGCGAGGACCCAGGTATCAATCGTCATCGGATGGATCCTTCCGTCACAGGACGCCGTCGGCTCGGAGTGCGGCCACGAGTTGCTGGGCCGCGGTCGCGGGGTCGCCCTCGAAGATCCGGGCCGCGCCCACCTCCGGGAGCCGGGACCCGCGAGGTTCCAGCGCGACAGCCCGGGAGATGTCCAGGTCCGCGATCGTTCGTACGGTGATCGGCCGCTTCCGCGCGGCAAGCACTTCCTTCATGCCCGGCGCCTGCTTCTCGGCCGAAGCCGCTGCGACGCCGAGGACCGCGGGAAGGCCGAGGCTGAGCGTTTGGCGCTCGTCGCCGACGCGCCGAACGGCCGAGATCCGGCCGGCCGCGAAGGTCGCCGACGAGATTCCCAGCACGGCCGGCCAGCCGAGCGATGCCGCGACCGCTGGCGCCACGCCCGGATACGCCTCGGCATTGCCGATGACCACGAGCTCCACGTCGCCGATGCACCGGACCGCGGCGACGACGATGGCCGCGGTGGCCACGTTGTCCGCCAGCGCGGGGGCATCGGCGACGGATACGGTCTCGGGGGCTCCGCGAGCGAGCGCCCAGCTAGCGTCCCCGTCGCCGAGAGTCAGGCCGACCACCTTCCCGCCGGCCGCGACCGCGATCTCAAGTGCGGTAGCGAGCGCCGCCGGGTCGTCCTCGCCCGCGGCCATCTTCGCGCCGCGCCAGTCGACGGTGCCGTCGGCCCGAACGGCTGCGTCTTCGGGATCCCGGGCCCACTTGTAGACGGCGACGATCTTCACCGGACGCTGTTCTCCTGAGGGCGAGCCCCTTGGCCCGACTCTGTCCGGTATCGTCGCGATGCGAGGCCCCGACCTCTAGCACCGGTCGGCTAATTCGCGGTAGCAGAAGGGAGACGCCAGCCGTAGCCGATCGGATAAGGCCATTCGGCCCTATGGATCGCTGGAGGGAGCCGGACCGCCCTGGCGGCGGCGCGGGACGTGGACGTCAAGGCGTCGCCCGTCGTCCGGTTTCAGTCGACCAGGCCTTGCCTGACGCTGTAGACCGCGAGTTGGACGCGGTTGTCGAGGTGGAGCTTCGTCATGACGCGGCCGAGATGCTCCTTAACCGTCGCCTCGCTGACCGAGAGCCGCTCGGCGATCTCCTCATTGGAGAGCCCGTCGACGACGAGCCGGAGGACCTCGCGTTCGCGGTCGGTCAGGATCGTGATGGGCGAAACGTTCTTGCGATCGCCGCCGGAGAGCTGTTCGAGGACGCGGCTCGCGATCGCGCTCGATAACGCCACCTCGCCGCGCACCACGGACTGGAGGTAGCCGTGCAGTCGCTCCGCCGGCTCGTCCTTGATGATGTAACCGTGGGCTCCGTTCCGGAGAGCGTTGAAGACGTCCTCGCCCAGCCGTGACGTGGTGAGCATGACGACCTTCGCGTCCGGTGACGTCTCGCGGATCCGGCGGGTGGCGGCGACGCCGTCCACCGTTGGCATCCGAATGTCCATGAGCACCAGGTTGGGCTTGAGACGTTCGGCGAGCTCGACGCCCTGCTCGCCGTCGGCGGCGCTTCCGACGAGCTCGAAGTCGCTCCAACGCTCGATCAGGGCCGCGAGTCCGTCCCGAAAGAGGCGGTGATCGTCTACGATCAGGACACGCGTGGGACGGCTCTCCACCTACGTTCGACCTTCGACGCGCAGCGCTGAGGGGCTCAAGTAGTGGACCGGCGCCTCGGCGACGAGAAGCGTGCCGCGCGGCGTGACCGGCCGGATGTCGAGCGAGCCGCCGACCTGCTCCATGCGCTGGCGCATGATCCGGAGTCCCATCCGAGATTCGGGGATCTCGCCAGGATCGAACCCGCGTCCGTTGTCTTCGATCTCGAGTCGGACCATCGTGTTGGTACCGAACAGCCGGATGTGGATGCCCATCGCGTCGGCGTGTCGGTAGGCGTTCGCCAGTCCCTCCTGCAACACGCGCAGCAGCTGCGTGGCGACTTCGAGGGGGATCCGGTCCGCCGCGTCGCCCCAGGGGCAGATGAAGTCCACAGGGGTCTCGAACTGGCTCCGGAACGCCTCGATATGCTCCCGGACGCGGGCCAGGAACGCGCCTTCGCTCGCGAGCGAATCCGCCCGCAGCCCGAGCATCTCGTGCCGCAGGCTCCGTTTGAGCGCCGCAACCGATTCGGCCAGGGCTGCCAGGTCGCCTCCGACGAGCTCGTGCTCTCCGGCACGGAAGTCGAGCTGGGCGGTCTCCACCCGCAGCCCGAGACTCGCCACCTGCTGGGAGACGTCGTCGTGCAGCTCCTCGCTGAGCCGGCGCCGCTCCTCCAGCGCGCCGATCTCGCGCTCGTGCGCGGCGGCCTGCCAGCGGTAGATCGCGCTGCCCAGGATCCGGCACGCCACCCGCAGGTACTCCCGATCCGGCTGCGACAACGAGTAGTCGCCGTCGAAGCACAGGAGGACGGCGCCCAGGTGTCGGCCGTCGGCGTGGATCGAGGCGACGATGCCCGTCTCCTTGAACCAGGCCTTGAAGGTGTCGGGCAGGATCGCCCACGCCTCCGAGTCCAGGATCTCCTTGGCCTGGACCGGCCACTCGCCCGGGTTGATCCAGGGCGGGCGGACGTGCGGTCCGACGGGCATCGTCCGGTACTCCTCACCGAGGACTGCCGCCGTCTCGCTGTCGGTCACGAGGACCAGCAGCGTGCCCGATTCGTCGATCAGGTAGGCCGGCGCCATCGAGGCCCCCATCAGGTCGCCGAGGAACGCGCAGGCCTTGACGAACGAGTTCCGGTAGTCCTGGCTCCAGTTCAACATGTCGTTGATCCGGACCAGGTCCGTGAGGAGAAGCGTTCCGTCGGGAGATCGGCCATCCCGGCGGGCAGACAGCGGCCGCACACGATGTGCGCTTGCCGCCTGCGCGGATGGCGCCAGGGCTCGATCGTCCATCGCGTCCGTTCCTCGAATGCCAAGCCGGCCCCGGCCGGCGCCGACCGGCATCATACCGCCAGGCTCCGACCATGGGATCACGTTAGGGTTCCCAGCGTGAGCTGCTTCCGAACGACATCTCCGGCCACTGCCCCCGTGGCCGGGGTCCCAGGAAACCAGCTAGCACACGTGTAGCACATGTCGCGACTCATGTGTCACCTATGTCGCGACTCAAGATAGTGGCGCGCCCGGAGGGATTCGAACCCACTCCACCAACCATCGTGATCGAGGGTGTTGAGGAACTGGTCGAGGTGCTACTGGCCGCGTAGCCCATCCGCGCACTTCGCCGCGAAGGCATCGCCCAACCAGGTCCGGCGACGCGACCCCCTCGGCAGACTGCTTTGCGAGTACGAACTCGATGCTTCAATAGTGGCAGCCGTCCCGACTTGCCGGTGCCCACCGTAGTCGGTCTGGAGACACAGAGGCCGGTCCGACAAGATTGCAGACGACTGCCTGATGGCATTGCTAACGACCTCCCGATGGCATTGCTAATGACCCCTTGACCAGCTTGACTTGAATGGAGCCACGGGCCACAATCCGAGAGCCAAAGACACGAGCCGCCGGCAACGGGGTGTGAAGGAGCGAATGCCCGAGTATCGGCCGCGCGTAGTGGACTCGGAACTACGCGAAGCGCTCGCAAGCATTGGCGCCGTGCTCGTCGAGGGGCCCAAGTCGGTCGGCAAGACCATGACAGCCAGCCAGATCGCCCGTAGCCAGGTGCGCTTCGATGTGGATGCCCAAGCCCGTGCCGCAGCCGAGCTCGACCCATCGCTGGCTCTTGTGGGCGACAATCCCCGCCTGATCGACGAGTGGCAGCGAGTCAAGGACGTCTGGGATGCCGTACGCAGAGCCGTCGATGATCGCGGGGCAACCGGCCTGTTCATCCTGGCAGGCTCAGCCGTACCACCTGACGACGAGACGCGACATGTTGGCGCCGGACGATTCCTGCGGCTGAGGATGCGTCCGATGACGCTCTATGAACTCGGGCGATCATCCGCAACGGTCTCGTTCGCCGACGTCCTGGCTGGGGCACCCGTCCGTGCGGGCGACTCGGGGCTCACCATCCGCGACATAGCGGAATTGGTCGCCAGAGGCGGCTGGCCTCAGCTGCTGGAACTCCCGACCGCTCGAGCGCTCCGGGCGATGCGCGGCTATCTGGGCGAGATTGCCCGGGCCGACGTCGACCGAGCGAGCGGTGGCCGCCAACGCGATTCGGCGCTCGTCCGGAAGCTCTTCTCGTCCTACGCCCGACACGTCGGGTCCGCGGCGTCACTAAACACCGTCACCGCGGACGTGAACGGCTCCGACGGCACGAGAAAACCGGAGACCGTTTCAGGCTACCTCGACACGCTAGCGCGCCTGATGGTGATCGACGAACTGCCGGCCTGGAGTCCGAACCTGCGTTCTCGTAGTCGGTTGCGGGGAGCACCAATTCGGTACTTCGTCGATCCATCTCTTGCAGTCGCCGCACTTGCAATCAACGACGAGGCCCTCCTGCGCGATCCCAACACGCTCGGGTTCTACTTCGAGAACATGGTCATCAGGGACCTGCGCGTATATGCCCAGGCGCTCGAAGCCTCCGTCTTCCACTACCGCGACAACACCGAGCTGGAAGCAGACGCGGTCATCGAGCTTGCCGATGGTCGCTGGGCCGCCTTCGAGGTCAAAATCGGCCTCAACCAGGTCGATGAAGCCGCTAAGCACCTGCGCAAGTTGGCCGACGAACGCGTGGATACCTCGAAGATCGGGCCGCCGCTCGCGCTGGGAGTAATCACTTCCACCGGCTACGCCTACACGCGACCCGACGGGGTGCACGTCATCCCGGTCGGATCCCTTTGCCCATGAGGGCTTCTTGGTCCGGGTTCCCGGGCACCAGTGGCACCCGCTCAACCAGTGACTGATCGTTCAGACCAGAGTCCTCTGCGCTCACGCGACGACCTCGAGTGCGAGATCGATATTCTCCGGGCGGAGAACGCGCGGCTTCGCGAGATGATCGGGACGCGCGCCGACAATGTCGATACTCCACCTCCGCCGTGGACTCCGGAGCTCGCTGCCGGCGGCACGACCCTTTTCGGCGACGGTGACGTCGCTCCCCTTCCAAAGCTCGATGCCAGGTCGTCGGCCAGAGCGAAGATCAGCGTGTTTCGAGCCCTGTTCTGCGGGCGTGACGATGTCTACGCCACTCGATGGGACAACTCCCACACGGGCAAGTCGGGTTGGAGCCCGGCCGTTGTAGGCGGGCCGGCCAACGCACGAAAACCTGACCGCGCATATCTCCCGCTCACAGACGAAGTCATCGAGGCCCATCTGTCTGGCCACATTCACGTCGGTCTGTATCCGTTGCTGCCCAATGACAGTTGCCGCATGCTGGCGTGTGACTTCGACGGGTCGACCTGGCCGCTGGACGCGCGCGCCTACCAGGACGCCGCCCGGGCGTTGGGGTTCGGCGCCGCGCTCGAGCGCTCGCGTTCGGGTGACGGCGCCCACGTCTGGATCTTCTTCGCTGGACCGGTCGCGGCTTCGGCCGCGCGCAGGATCGGCGCCCATCTGCTCCGCGAAGCAATGACCGTGCGAGCCGAGCTCGACCTCGCGAGCTATGACCGCTTGTTCCCGACGCAGGACTTCATGCCGAAAGGCTCGTTCGGCAACCTGATCGCACTTCCGCTTCAAGGCACCTGCCGAAAAGGCGGCACGACCGTGTTCCTCGACGACTCGCTTACGCCGCACGACGATCAGTTCGCCTTCCTCTCGGGTCTCCAACGGGCCTCGGTGAGCGGGGTGAACCTCCTCGCGCAGCAGCTTCGCGAGGTTGCAACCGGCCCGGTCGAACCGACCTACCGTCGCCCGTTCCGCGGGGACGGGCCGAAACCGCCCGAGAGGATTCTGGCCGTGGCCGGTGCGATGCTGGCGATTGATCGCATCGGCCTACCTCCTGCGCTCGTCTCGGCTCTCAAGCATCTGGCCTCTCTCCACAACCCCGAGTACCACGAGAAGGAGCGCCTGCGCCTCTCGACCTGGAACACGCCGCGGCTGATCCGCTGCTACGAAGAGTCGATCGACCAGCTTCTGCTGCCGCGGGGCCTGCGTGAGGCTGCTATGTCTCTTGCCGTCGAGGCGGGCAGCCATCTGGAAGTACGTGAGACCGCCTGGGCTTCCCGGACCATCGAGGTTCGCCTTGGCGCCGTGCTCGACGCCGACCAACAAGTCGCGTTCGATGAGCTGCGCCTACACGAGCTCGGCGTTCTTGTCGCACCGCCGGGCACCGGCAAGACAGTAGTTGGCTGCGCCCTGATTGCCCAGCGGACGACCAGCACGCTCGTGCTCGTTGATCGCCAGCCCCTCGCCGAGCAGTGGCGCGAGCGCCTGCAGGAGCATCTCGGTCTCAAACGCCGCCAGATCGGCGCGCTCGGTGGCGGAGCTGGCCGTCTGCGGGGCGTCGTCGATGTCGCGATGGTGCAGTCGCTGGCGCGCCGGGAGGACATCCGCGAACTGACCTCTGGATATGGGCTCGTCATCGTCGACGAATGCCACCACGTCCCTGCCGTCACCTTCGAGCGCGTGGTCCGCCAGATCGGCGCGCCGGCCTGGCTGGGACTGACCGCCACGCCGTACCGCCGAGACGGGCTCGAGGGACTCATAACCATGTACTGCGGGCCGGTGCGACATCAGATGAACGGGGATCCGGGCGCGACGGCGGGCGTGGTGCGTACGCTAGTCGTCCATCCAACCAACCACGCAAGTCCGGTCACCGGCACAATCGAGGTGCCTCCCGCCATCCAGGCCGTCTTCCGCGCGCTGGTAGAGGATGACGCCCGGACTCGCCAGGTCTGTCGCGACATCGCTGCGGCCGTGCAGTCGGGCCGCAACTGCCTCGTTCTCTCTCAATGGAAGCAGCATGTGGGCCTTATCCGCGATCGACTTGAGGAAATGGGAGTTCGCCCAGACGTCCTGGTCGGAGGCCCCGGCAGAAAAGAGTGACGAGCGACCGTCGATCGACTCGCGGCGTCGCAGCCCGGCGATGGCGTAGTGCTCCTGGCCACCGGCAGTCTCCTGGGCGAGGGCTTTGATTGTCCGCCGCTGGACACGCTGTTCGTAGCGTTTCCGATCGCCTTCCGGGGCCGAATCGTCCAGTACGTCGGCCGCGTGCTCAGGCCGGTCGAGGGCAAGACGCGGGTCGAGGTACATGACTACGTGGACCACAGGATCCCGGTCCTGGCGCGGATGCATTCCAAGCGCACCGCTGCCTACTCCAGCCTTGGCTTCGACCTTCGAGGTGCCGTGGACCCTCGGTAGCCGGGCCTCGCCAACTACTGACGACCTAATCACACATGGACGCGCTCATGCCTTTGGGTTTGTAGGCACTACCCGAATGAGTGGCGCGCCCGGAAGTGGCGCGCCCGGAGGGATTTCGAACCCCCGACCATCTGATCCGAAGTCAGATGCTCTATCCACTGAGCTACGGGCGCGCGGCGAGGGGCGAATGGCCCTCGGAGCCAGCATCTTAACCCGTATCGGCCGATCGCGGCACGGGTCCCGCCCGGTTTGCCCGTCGTTTCTCAGCCGCAGCGGGCGCAGGCACGCGCTCAAGTCGCGCCCCGGCCGATTCGGGCGAGGATCGCCCGGTGAGGCGCCCCGGCGCTGCCGCCGCGAAACCGGATGTCGGGGAACGGCGGCGGCTGTAACCTCTACGTAGCCCGCGAAGGCGGGATCACGGGAGGAGCATCGGGAATGGGCGACTCGCTCAAGATCGACAAGGCCGCGGTTCAGACCGCGAAGGCCACGGGCGTCGTGGCGCCCGTCGTTGAGGCCGATCCCGAGGGCTCGTCCCTCGCCCTCGTCCCGCCCGCGCCGGTGGCCGTCGTGGAAGAGCCCGAAGCGGCTGGCGCCATCAAGCTGGACCCGGCCGCGGTGGCGAAGCTCGATGCCATGGTCGCCGACTACGTCGTAGCGATATCGCAGCTAGACGTCAGGGATCCGAAGTTCGAGCAGCGCATCTCCGACATTCGCAAGCTCGGCGACGACGACATCAAGGCCTCGGCCAAAGTTTCCTCGCGTCTCCTCGACCGCCCGGTCAACACCATCAGGAAGGGTGCGCTGTCGACCTCGTCGACCGTCGGCAACAGCCTGATGCAGCTTCGCCGCCAGATCGACGCGCTCGACCCAAGCCACCAGGGCGACCTCTTCGGGCCCCGCAAGCTCCTCGGCGTCATCCCGTTCGGCGACAGGCTGAAGGCCTACTTCGGCCGCTACCAGTCGAGCCAGGGCCACATCAACGCCATCGTCGCCGGCCTGCAGAACGGCCAGCAGACCCTTGCCAAGGACAACGAAGACCTCGAGCAGGAGAAGGTGAACCTCTGGCAGACGATGGAGCGCCTGCGCCAGTACATCTACCTGGCCCAGAAGCTCGACTCGAGCCTGGAGGCGCGCATCGCTGCGGTCGAGGCGACCGATCCGGAGCGGGCCCGAATCCTGCGGGAAGACATGCTCTTCTACGTCCGCCAGAAGGTCCAGGACCTCTCGACCCAGCTGGCGGTCAGCGCGCAGGGGTACCTCTCGCTCGACGTCATCCGCCGCAACAACATCGAGCTGATACGCGGCGTCGACCGCGCCACCACGACGACGATCTCGGCTTTGCGCACGGCCGTCGTCGTCGCCCAGGCGCTGGGCGATCAGAAGCTGGTCCTGGACCAGATCACGGCCCTCAACGAGACGACCTCGAACCTGATCGAAAGCACCTCTGCCATGCTGCGCCAGCAGTCGACGGCGATCAACGAGCAGGCGGGCGCCTCCACGGTCGATCTCCAGAAGCTGCAGGCGGCCTTCGACAACGTCTACGCGACGCTCGACGAGATCGACTCCTACAAGCTGAAGGCGATCGACACGATGTCCAAGACGGTCGACGCCCTTACGATCCAGATCAACCGGGCCCAGCCTTACCTCGATCGCGCCAAGGTCCGCGACGACGGCGCCGAGGAGAGCGCGGAGATCGGGCCGCCTCAGAAGTAGGAGCCGGACGCGCGACCCAGGAGCCGGCGCCCATCTGCGCCCTGCGGGCCCGGCGGGCCGGCTCGACGAAGGGCCGCAGCCGCGTGGCTACCTCCGTGCGCGTCCGCCGGAACGCCTCGAGCTTGTGCTCGTCCGAACTTTCGGCCTCGGCCGGGTCGTCCAGTCCCCAGTGCAGCGAGTTGTGCTCGCCCGGGAAGACCGGACAGGTCTGGCGAGCGCGATCGCAGAGGCGACAGGCTGGGCGGCCGCGTGGAGGTCGAGGCCGGACTTCGACCCTCCGTCGAATCAGTGAGTCTGCTCGACCTGGATCGAGGGCGGTTCGATCGGCGGCAGCGCGAGGGCCGGATCGGTCGGCAGCGCGACGTTCTGCGCGAGAACGACGCCGAAGGCGGGCGAGCCGTCCATCTCCAGCTCGGTGATCGGCCTGGCCGGCCCGGCCGATAGACCGCCGGATAGCTGGCGGAACCGATCGACCGCCTCCGGCCGGATCGCGTAGTAGATGGAGGTCCCGTGCCGCTCAGCGCTGACCCAACCCGCCTCGCGCAGTACCCGCAGGTGATGCGAGACCGTCGGCTGATGGACCGCGCAGCAATCGGTGAAGTCGCAGGCGCAGACCGAACCTTCGGAGCTGAGCTGACGGAGGATCGCCAGCCTGGTCGGGTCGGCGGCGGCCTGCAGGAGTTTCACGTCTGGATCGGGGGCGCGCTTCATGGGCGAATGATATCGACTCTCCTCGATATGGACAAGTATCAATATTAGCCCTATATTGACGAGCGTCAATTGAAAGGAGGTCCACGATGTGGCTCAACTACCCCCCCCAGATGGTCCGATCGCTGAACGCGGAGCGGCGACGTGACGTGGCCCAGGATCGCCCCTCGGCGCTCGTCGAGCTGGCCATTGCCGGCATCTCCCGGGTGACGGCGACGACTCGCCGCCTGGTCGGGTTTCGATCCCCCGACGCGGCCTGCGCGGACTGCTAGAGGCGGACCGGTTCGATGGCGTACCTGACCGAAACGCCTGGAACGAAGGTCGGCCGGACGTGTCCTGAATCCCGCTCGGCCGCGGCGAACACCTTGCCGTGGCCGAGTGTTTCCTCTGGCGATCATATTGATCGTAGTCGATATAACCGAGTGCGGCGGGCGACCTCGCCGCGAAAGTGAGACGAAGCGTGTCTGTGTACTACAGTCCGGAGATGGCAAAGCTGCTCGTGAACGAGCGGCTCCGCGAGGCGGGCCGCGCCCGCATGGTTCGCGCGGGGGAGCAGAATTGTGCCGAAAGGCCGAACCTCGTCGGACGGCCGAAGCGCTCCATTCTCGATCTCTTCCTTCGCCGCGTTCCCGCCGGGTGCGGGTGCTAGGAGCCACCGATGACGACCGACATTCATGAGACGGTGCGCCGCCACTACGCCGAGGCGGCGCTCAGCGTCGAGTCCGGCGCCTCCTGCTGCGGCGATACCGGCGACTACGGCGGCGAGCTCTACTCCGCGCTGGAGCGCGCCGAGCTTCCGGACGCGGCGGTTCTCGCCTCGCTCGGCTGCGGCAACCCGACGGCCGTCGCCGATCTACACGAGGGCGAGCGCGTTCTCGATTTGGGCTCCGGCGGCGGAATCGACGTGCTGCTCTCGGCCCGGCGCGTCGGGCCGGCCGGGCAGGCCTTCGGCTTGGACATGACCGACGAGATGCTGGCCCTGGCCCAGCGCAACGCCGCCGCGGCCGGCGCCACCAACGTGGAGTGGCTTAAGGGCCACATCGAGGCGATCCCGCTGCCGGCGGCGTCGGTCGACGTGGTCATCAGCAACTGCGTGGTCAACCTGGCCGCGGACAAGCCGGCCGTGTTCCGCGAGATCGCGCGCGTGCTGCGGCCCGGCGGCCGGATCGGGATCACCGACATCGTCGCCGACGATTCGCTCACTCTCGAGGATCGGGCCGAACGGGGCAGCTACACGGGCTGCGTCGCCGGCGCCCTCACCTTCTCCGAGTTCCGGACCGGACTCGAGGCAGTCGGCCTCGAGGGTGTCTCGCTGACCGTCAGCCACGAGGTCGCCGACCGGATGTTCAGCGTGATCGTCAAGGCGCACAAAGGCGCCGGCGCGCCGGCTCGCGCTGAAGGCAGCGGTACGGAGCAGGTGACCGCCGCGACCGCCGCGACCGCCGCGACCGCCGGCGAGGCGACCGTGCCTGGTGCTTCCGAGGCTGGCACCGAGTCCTCGTGCGGCTGTGGAGGCGCCTGCCGGTGACGGCGATCGAACTCGCGCTCGAAGCCGACCGGCCGGCCATCGAAGGCCTCCTGGCCGGGTCCGGGCTGCCCCTCGACGGGCTCGAGGTCGCGCTCACGACGGCGGTCGTGGCACGGGATGGAGGGTCCGTTGTCGGCTGCGCCGCCGTCGAACCGTACGGTACTGTCGGACTCCTGCGCTCCGTCTGCGTCGCTTCCGAGCTGCGAGGCACCGGCGTCGGACGCCGGCTGGTGGAGACGGCCGAGGAACTGGCGGCATCTCGCGGGATCGTCGAACTCTTCCTCCTGACCGAAACCGCCGAGGGCTGGTTTCCGCGGCTGGGCTACGTGGCCACGACGCGCGACGCGGTCCCCACCGCCCTGACCGCCTCGCCGGAATTGGCCGGCGCGTGTCCCCAGAGCGCCGCGGTCCTGCGCAAGCGCCTGTAGCCCGAGCCATCGCGGCCGGGGGTTCGCGCCTCATCGGAGTGTGTCGGTAGGCGCCGAGCAGGCGCGGCCGCCCGGCTCACCGCTACCCTCTCCCGGTCCCAGTGGTGCTCCAAACGCGAGCCGGGCCTCACGCTCGAACTGGTCGGGCCCGGCACGTTTCGCCTCCGGCAGGGCGGGACGAACCACGCAGCCGGGCGGCTCTGATCGCGCCTCGGCCAGAGTAGACTCGGCGGCGGCAGGCCGGCAAAGATCGTCGGGTCAACGACGCCGGGCTTGATGGGAGGATCCGTGTTCAGCTTCCGCAGGCACCCGGCAGCGATCGGAATCGGCGATGGGCTGCAGACGGCCTTCGACTACCTTCAGGCTGCCTGGCGCAGGTGGCTGCCGGCTGTCGTGGCGATAGCGGTCGTCACCGGCTTCCTGTATCTGCTCCTCGGGTCGGTGAGCACCGCAAGCCTGTACTACATCGACGCGTCCACGGGGCAGCTCGTGTGGCAGCCGGACGCGGGCAACCAGCTGTCGCGGCTCGCCGGCATCGAGCTTGCCTCGGGCCTGGTCGGCCTCGTCGGAGGGTGGGTCTTCACGGCCGCCGCCATCGCCGGGTTGAGAAACCGTCCGATGACGACCGCTTTCGTCGTGGTCCGCGGTCTGCTGTCAGTGGTGGCGTCGATCCTTCTCGCACTGCTGGTCGGAGTCGCCGCCATCGCGTGGTTCGTGCTCCTGCTGGGCGTGCCCGGGATCGCCCTCCTGCTCCTGCTCGCCCTGATACCGGCCTTGATTTACGTGGCCGTTCGCGTGGCGTTCTTCACCATCGCGATCTTCGACGGCTACGGGCCCATCGAGGGCATACGCGAAGCCTGGCGGCTTTCGCGGGGAGGGGTGGTGCGCCTGTTCGGCTGGGCCCTGATGGCCATCCTGATCGAGATCGGATTCGGCATCGTCGCCGGCATCGTCGGCGGCCTGCTCGGCGGCGGCAGTCTCCTCCCGCTCGGCCAGGCGGTCACGACTCTCGTCACGACGACGGGCTCCTGCTTCGTGGTGTTCATGATGGCGGTGCTGTACGAAAGCCAGCGGGCGCGCCACGACCCCGGCGCCTACGGGTACGCCGGCGGCCCGGGCTACCCGCCGCCCTACCCCGGCGGACCTTATCCATACGCAGGAGGGCCGTATCCCTCCGGGCCGTACCCATACGCCCCCGGCGCGCCTGCCTGGCCCGGCGAGCCAGTCTGGCCAGCTCCGGGAGGGAGCCCCGGCGACCAGGGCGCGTACCCTGGCGGACCCGCGCCCTATCCCGGCGCGCCCGCGCCGTGGCCCGGGGCCCCGGCTCCATATCCGGGCGTGCCCGTGCCCTATCCCGGTGCGCCGGCTCAGTATCCCGGCGGCCCGGCGCCGTACCCGGCCGGCCCGGCGCCGTATCCCGGCGTGCCCGCGCCGTGGCCCGGGGCCCCGGCTCCATATCCGGGCGTGCCCGTGCCCTATCCGGGTGCGCCGGCTCCATATCCGGGCGTGCCCGTGCCCTATCCCGGCGCCGCGGGGATGCCGCCGGCCTGGCCGCCCCAACAGAACGCCGGCAGCCGGCCGCCTCAGGGAGCCGCGCCCGCCTACACCGGCGGCCAGGCGCCCGGAGCGGCCGCCCCGGAGGCAGCTCCCGGACCGGTATCCGGCAGCACCCCGGAAGCCCCCAGATCGGGCGACGAGGCAGGAGCAGGCCAGCCCGACGACCCAACGGTCACAGGCTGAGATCAGGTCAACTCGGCCGTCGTCGCCGCGTCGAGCGAAGCGCGCGCGCCGAGCCCGGCGGGCGCCTCGGGCGCCTCGTCAGATGCCGAGCGGCTGGCGCACCAGGATGACCGTGGTTCGGCCGGGAGTAACCTCGCCGTTGAGGATGAGCATCTTGTGGGCCGCGCTGTGCCGGCCGAAGGCCTTCTGCAGGTTCGCGTCCTCGATCGGATAGCTGTATTCCTCGACCCGCCGAAAAGCCGTGTCCAGATCCGGAACGACCTTCTGGGCGCCCACGACCAGGATGACACGGCCGGCCCCAAATCCGATCGGGCCCAGCTGGCTGCCTCCGAAGGAGACGACCAGCATGCGTCCGTCCTCGGTGACGGCCTGAACGCTGTTGACCTGGAAGTCCGGCGCCGCACCCAGCTTGCGGATCTCGCGCATCTGAGTGGCACGGTCCATCGCGCGTGTCCGCGGCCGAACCGCCTCGTAACAGCCACTCTTCTCGATCGCGGCCGTGACCCCGATCTGATCCAGCGTGGCGGAGGCTCCCTCTCCCACTTCGGCGCCTTCCGGGATGAGGCTCAGGACGAGGCGCTTCGCCGCTTCGCCGTCCTCGACGATCTGGGCGTCGAAACCGTGCGTGCGGAGTGCCCCGGCGGCACGCTCGATCGCTTCGGCGCTCGCCGGCCGGGCGAACTCGTCGTTGACCGGCAGGCGTTCGATCGTCTTGGTCTCGGTCGTGTTCATCTTGCGGCTCCTGACTGTAAGCGCGGTCGAGTTAGACGGGGCTGACTACGAAACGCCCGTAGGCGACCGCAAAGGCCAGGAGCCCGAGGACCACGTTGAAGGTTGCGTTCGGATACTCGCGTCGCGAGAGGTGCAGGCCGATTGCCAGGACCATGATGACCCCGAGCAGCAGCGCGGCAAGGGGTGTCAACCAGGGAATGATCCCTGTCACGGCCGGCAGGACCAGGCCGATCGCACCCAGCATCTCGAGAATGCCGATGGTCCTGACGGAGTTTCGCGGCAGGGCCGCCATCCAGACCATGCCGGGCCTCCGGCTCGACGTGTCGTAGCGGATGGAGTGGCTGTATCCGGCACCAAGGAAGGCGAGCGCTACCAGGACCTGTCCCGCCCACGAGACGAGATTCATCGTGTCTGCCTTTCGCGTCTCGGCGGAGGGCCGGAACGGCCGGCTTGCCGTCCCGACCGGGGCGACGATCTCGTCCGGGCCTTGCCTGCCCATCTCCGCTCAACAAACATGTTTACGTGCACCGTTACCGTGGTAACATTGCGCAGGCAATAATACCAAGGAACATAGTGAATGTCTACACCTTCTGATGGTCCCGCACCGACAGAACGCGTGATCCCGGCAGCGGCGGCCCCTGCCCCGGCTCCGACGGTCGACCTCGCCGGCTCAGCTTCACCTGAGGCGCTGGCGGTTGCGGCATCCGCATTCGTCAGCACCTTCGATCGATGGGCCAGCCGCAAAGCCGTGGAGGCCGGAGCAAGCATCCCGCGGCTGCGGCTGCTGTACGAGGTCCACTGCCACGGTCCCCAGAAGATGGCGGACCTGGCCGAAGCCCTGGCCGTCACGCCGCGCAACGTCACCGCCCTGGTGGACGGCCTCGAGGCAGAAGGGATGGTCCGGCGGGTCCCTCACTCGACCGATCGGCGGATCACTCTCGTCGAACTGACCTGCAACTCCGACGGCGTCGCGGCGCAGTTCGGGCTTTACCAGGCCTCGATCGCCGGCCTCTTCGCAAACGTCGGCGCGGGCGAGCGGGTGGCTCTGACGCGGCTGTTCAAGTCGCTCCACGACCGAATGCACGCCGAGATGGCCTGCTCGACACCCGGACCGGAGACTCCCGATGCCTGATCCGATCGAGCCGATCGAAGCCGCGCCCGGCGGAAACCTCGGCGCGCCGCCGGCTTCGAACCGTCTGCCCGCCGTCTACCTCGGCCACGGCGCGCCCACTCTGATCGACGACGACCTCTGGCCGGTCGAGCTGGCCGCCTGGGCAGCCGAACTGCCACGTCCGAAAGCGATCCTGGTCGTGAGCGCGCACTGGCAGTCAGCGCCGCTGACTCTCGGTGCCGTCAACCCGTTGCCGCTCGTCTACGACTTCTACGGCTTTCCGGAGCGTTACTACCGCATCCGCTACGACTCGCCGGGTGCCCCCGGGCTGGCCGCGCGAGTGCGGGCAATGATGCCGGCGAACGAGCCCGTCTCCCAGCGCGAGCGCGGCCTCGACCACGGCGCCTACGTGCCGTTGCTGGTCATGTACCCGAAGGCTGAGATACCGGTCCTCCAGATGTCGATGCCGGACCTCGCGCCCGAGCATCTCTTCGAGATCGGCCGGCGGCTCGCCCCGCTGCGCGACGAAGGCATCCTGATCATGGGCAGCGGCTTCATGACCCACGGCCTGCCCTTCGTCCACGAGTACTTCGACGGCAGGCCGGGCGCGCCGGAATGGTCGCAGGAGTTCGACCTGTGGGCGGCGGATGCTCTCGCGAAGGGCGACCTGGACGCCCTCTTCGATTTCCGGAACAGAGCTCCCGGGATGCCGTACGCCCACCCCACGGTGGAGCACTTCGCGCCGCTGTTCGTGGCGCTGGGCGCGGCGACAGACCCGACCGAGGCTCCGGAATTCACGATCGAGGGCTACTGGCTCGGCCTCGCGAAGCGCTCGTTCCAGGTCCGCTGAGCGGCGACGGTTCGAGGGTGGCACGCCTGGGATCCCGTTCGAGAATTCGGGTCCGCTGAACGGCGACGGTTCGAGGGTGGCATGCCGGACCGCGCTCGAGCCCTCGGGTCGGCTGAATGGCGACGGTTCGAGGGTGTCACGCCGGACCGCGCTCGAGCCCTCGGGTCGGCTGAATGGCGACGGTTCGAGGGTGTCACGCCGGACCGCGCTCGAGCCCTCGGGTCGGCTGAATGGCGACGGTTCGAGGGTGGCACGCCGGACCGCGCTCGAGCCCTCGGGTCGGCTGAATGGCGACGGTTCGAGGGTGGCACGCCGGACCGCGCTCGAGCCCTCGGGTCGGCTGAATGGCGACGGTTCGAGGGTGGCACGCCGGACCGCGCTCGAGCCCTCGGGTCGGCTGAATGGCGACGGTTCGAGGGTGGCACGCCGGACCGCGCTCGAGCCCTCGGGTCGGCTGAGCGGCGACGGTTCGAGTGTGGCACGCCTGGGATCCCGTTCGCGGCATCGAGAGCTCGTTTCGATCGGCAGAGCGGAGACAGATCGAGCGCGGCGCGCCTGGGATCCCGCTCGCGATCTCGAGGTATCACTTCGCTCGGCTCAGCGGCGGAATCGCGCCTGCCCCGGGCCGCGATTTCGTTCGCGACCTCGAGGACGCCGGCCCGACGACGGCTTCCCGCGACGCCTTGACCGGCCGCCGCCGGATCGGTACGATGCGCGCTAATTCCGAGTAACTAAGTAAGAATTACGCCCGCAGAGCGTCGCAGGGCAACCGGAACTCTCGCCGATCTCACGAGGTACCGATGACCTTCGCCCAGACCGTAGTCCTGGCCGCATTCGCGGGCGGAACGATATTCCTCGGCCTGCCGGTGGGCAGATTGCGGGGCCTGTCGCGCGGAACGCAGGCCGCCCTGACCACGGCCGCGGGCGGCGTGATCCTCTTCCTGATATACGACGTCCTCTCGCAGGCAGTGGAGCCTGTGAAGGCCGCTCTGGACGCGGCTCGGAACGGCGTGGACCCCGGCCGGTTCGCCGGCTACACGGCCACGCTGGGATTCAGCGTTGCCTTCGGCCTGCTCTCCGTCACCTACGTGACTTCGCGGATGGCCGCCCGACGGGCGAGTGGGACGCCCCTCTCCCCTCAGCAGATCGCCCTCGGCACGGCGATCGGGCTGGGCCTCCACAACTTCTCGGAGGGCCTGGCCATCGGCCAGTCGGCGGCGATCGGGGCGACGAGCTTCGCGCTGTTGCTGGTCATCGGCTTCGGCCTCCACAACGCCACCGAGGGCTTCGCCATCTCCGCGCCGCTGGGCCAGGGCGAGCGCCCAACCTGGCGCTTCCTGGCAACGGCGGGTCTGGTGGGCGGCGGTCCGACCTTCCTTGGCGGCGTGCTCGGCTACACCTTCGTCTCGCCGGTGCTGTCGATCCTCTTCCTCGGCCTCGCGGCCGGGGCGTTGATCTTCGTCTTCAACGAGATCATGGGCGTGGCCCGGCGCTTCTCGCTGCCCATGGTCACGGGCGTGGCCCTGACGATCGGCTTGCTGGCCGCCTTCGGCACCGACTTCATCCTCACGGCCGCGGGTTCGTAGCCAGCCGCGAGGTTCCGGCCGGGCGCCGCGTTCCGGCGGGCATCGCGGCCGGTCGTTTTCGATCAGGGCAAACACAGATCCGGCCAACTCTGCCCTGAACACGCGAGCCGGCCGCACCGTCTCCGGCGGCGCAGGGATCAGGCCGAGACCACCGGCTCGATCGGATAGTCGACCAGGATCTCCGGCCCCGCGGCGCCGACGCGGTACACGTCCTCGATGCGGACGCCGCCGAACCCGGGAATTGCCAGAACGGTGTGCCCGATCGTGATCGTCATTCCCTCGGCGAGCGGCAGGTTCTTGTGGGGCGGGATGATCGTCGAGGCGGGCGGCTCCTCGAAGCGCAGGCCGATGCCGTGGCCTATCCCGTAGACCTGGTAGTTGCCGAACCCGTGGTCGGCGCATACGCGTCCGGCTCGTTCGTCCAGCTGAGCCACAGTCGCGCCGGGCCGCATGGCGCCGCGGACGGCGGCCACGATCTCGCGGTAGGCAGCCAGGAGGGCGGCCTGGCGAGCATCCGGCTCGCCGACCACGAAGGTTCGCGCCAGGTTGGCGCAGTATCCGTCGACGGTCGGCGTCAGGTCGATCAACGCCAGCGATCCACGCTCGAGGGGTGCGGGGCTCAGCCGGCCGTGGAGCATGCAGGTTTCCACGCCGAAGTTGACGTAGATGGGCGTGCTCGTCGCCTCGGCACCGGCTTTCATCATCGTGTAGGTAGCCTCGGTCGCGATCTCCTGGGCGGTCACCCCGGGCCGCAGGAGTTCTCGGGCTCGATCCATGCCCAGGCCGGCAATTCGCTGGGTCTCCGTCAGCAGGGCCAGCTCGGCGGGCTCCTTGATCATCCGAAGCGGATCCATGACGGGATCGGATGACACGACCTCGACCGTCGGGTTGACCTGGCGGAACATGTCGATCAGGAAGGCGGGCGTCTGGAACCACATCTGGACGCCGACCTTGTATCGGCCCCCCGCAGCCCAGGACGCCGGCGCGGCGGCGGCCAGCTCGCGCAGCCGCCCGACGACGTCGTGGATCTGGCCGCCCACGCTGCCGAAGACCCGGACCTCGCCATTGGATAGCGCCGCCCGAAGCTCGGGCTCCTCGCCGGTGAAAGCGATGAGTTCCGGCGGTCCCTGAAACGGGATGATCGCCCGTGGCTGAGTCCGGTCCGTCCCGAAGAGATACCGATAGTCGTCGTGGTTGAGGACGACGATCGCGATCCAGCCTCGCTCGCGCAGGGCGGCCTGGATGCGCTCGATCCGGTCGAAACGAACCTTCATCAGCTCATTACCCCGAATGGAGAGGCGGGAGTGTTTTCGGCGCGCGGGCGGGCTCAGGCGGGCGGCGTTGGGCGCCGGCGAGAGTCGGCGAGCGTCGGTGAACGCCTTCGGGCGATCTTGAGCGCCGGGATCGACCGGGGACTCACCCCGGATGACGCCGGTACGCCGGAGATAGCTTAAGCCCGCCGCGTACCGGGTACGCCCGCCCTGGTACGCCCGCTCTGGTACGCCCGCCCGGATACGCCCGCCCTGGTACGCCCGCCCTGGTACGCCCGCCCGGGTACGCCCGCCCGGGTACGCCCGCCCGGGTCGCACCACGAACGACCGCCCGGCGCCCGGGGACTCGGCGCCTGCGCGGTCCGCCGGTGACGGACTCGCTGCTACCATGCCCGGATGTGCGGCCAGGGAGTGCCGCGGCGACGGGAGACACGATGCCCGAGGACGACCGCGCGAAGAGCGGCTCGGAGCCGCCCGAAGGCGGTGCGCCTGGGCCCTCCTCGAGTTCGGCGGCAACGCCGGGCGATGCCCCCGTGTCCGCCCCGCCGCCCGGTTATCCGCCCGCTTACCCGCAGCGCCCGGCGCCGCCTCCGCCCTGGACCCGTGCCCAGCCGGGGACGTGGGCCGGATTCGGTCCGTACCCGCCGGCCGTTTGGGCGGCGCCTGTCTACGGACCTGAGCGATATGCGCCTCCGGGGCCCGTACCGGGGGTCCTGTGGGGTGGGATCGGGGTCCGTTTCGGGGCGCTCCTGATCGACGCGGTGATCCTCTTGTGCAGCCTGCTGGCGGTGGGTCTGCTCCTGTCCGAGTTCGGAAGCCCGGGCTCGTCGGGCCGGTCGGACACGCCCACGGACACGGTCATCTCGCTGGTCTGGTGGCTCGTCGCGCTGATCTACCACCCGGCCTGCTGGTACGCCTTCGGGGCGACGCCGGGGCAGAAGGTGCTCGGACTGCGAGTGGCACAAGCATCGAACGGACGAGCGCTCGGGCTGGGCGCGGTCGTAACTCGCTACCTGGTCTTCTTCACCGTTACCGTGGTGACTCCGCTGGCCGTGGTCTCGGCGGCCATGGCCGCCAGCGATCCGTTCAAGCGCGCCTGGCATGACCAGCTAGCCAGGTCCGTCGTCGTCAGGGAGTAGCGGCCGGGACCGGGAGGGGCGGGCGGTGACGCGATCGGCCGGCGCTGACGGCGAGTTCGGCCGGCAGCGGCCGCGGATCGAGGAGGAGTGCGGCGGAGTGGCGCGAGCCCGTGCCGTCCGTCGGACCGCCCGCGCCCACGCGCTCGGGCGGCTACTTACCCGTTATCGTGACCACGGCGGCGACGCGCGTAGCGGCCGTTCCCGGGCTTGCCCCGGCGGCCGGTGCCGAGCCCGTCCCGGCGCCGAGATCGGACGTCTGGATCGTGACGGTCGCGCCCGCGACGACGGCGCTGCTGGAGGCCGGAGTCGTGGTGTTGTACGTGGTCGAGGCACCCGTGGCCACCGTCTCAGTCTGGCCATCGGCAAGCTGAACGGTTATGGAGTCCGCGGTCGAGCTCATCACCGTGCCGGTGATGGTGCCCGCGCGGCCCTCGAAGCCGCCGCCGTCCCCGCCCGGGAAGAACCCCGGCGCGCCGCTGGCGTTTGCGCCTACCGGCGCCACCCCGTTTGGGGTTCCGCCGAATCCGTTCGTAGTCGAGAGGCCGGTGCCGGCCGCGCCAGTCGCGGTCACGCGGCCCACGGCGAAGGCGACGCCGACCAGGGCGATCACGGCGGCTACCGTCAGCAGGCGCGTGACCGCGTTCGAGCCTCGAGAAGCCGGACTTGCCTGCACGTCTGCCGTGCCCGGATCGTCGGAACGCTGGACCTCGCCGAGCGGCTCGGGGTCCGGCGGAGCGGGCTCCCAGACCGGAGACTCGCCGTCCGGGGGCAGCGGCACGTTCCCGAGCTGTGTGGGTGTCGTCATCGAAGCATCTCCAGAACGAGCCTTGTCAGGTCGCGAGCGAGGCCCGGCCTCACGCGCTCGAGCCGTGCCGGCCCATGGCCGGCGCCGGCGTCTACCGCACAGCGTCGGGCCGCGATCCTGTCGAACAGGTTACGGGGCGGATCCGGCCGGTAACCGTTCTACCGCGTCGCGCCGCCGGGTCCGCTGCCGGACCGACGGTACAACCGCGCCTCGCGCCGGGCCTATTCGGCGGAGCGCGAGCCGCGATGGCCGCTCATCGAACGGGCCCACGTGACCCCGACGCTCGCCCCGCCCGCCGGCGACGTACCGATGTGCCAGCGGCCGCCCGTCGAGCGGACGATGGCGTCGGCGATGGCCAGGCCCAGGCCGGCGCCGCCGGGTTGATCGGTGGCACGGTGGAACCGGTCGAAGATGCGGCCGCGCTCGGACTCGGGTATGCCGGGGCCGGAATCCTCGACGGTCAGGCGCACCCTGTGACCCTCCGAGGCAACGTCGACGATCACGCTTCCACCCTCCGGCGAGTAGCGGCAGGCGTTGTCGAGCAGGATCCCGACCAGCCGGTCGAGCCAGTCCGGCGGGGCGGTCACGATCGCGTCGGTATCGGAGGAGCCAGCCCGAAGCTCGAGCTTCTGCCCGCGCGTCTCCGCCACCGCTCCGAACCGATCGGCCGTCTGGGCGGCCAGGATGCGCACGTCGACCGGCTCGGCCTGAGGCTGCCCGCCGGTCGAATCGAAGCGGGCAAGCCAGAGCATGTCGTCCACGAGCCGTCGAGTCCGCCTCAGCTCCGTGTCGATGCGCCCGAACGCGGCGCCGTCCCAGGCCGGGTCGCGGTCTCGCGCCAGGGCGAGCGTGGCCTGCGCCTCGATGACGGACAGCGGCGTCCGCAGCTCGTGCGAAGCGTCCGCGGTGAACTCGAGCTGGCGCTGGCGGGCGCCTTCGACTGGCAGGGCCACGCGCCGCCCGACGACCACCGAACCGAGGAAGACGAAGATCAGCAGCGCGCAGCCGATCCCGAACTCGGCGACGATCAAGGTCGACGTGGTCTGGCTGACGCCCTCGAGCGATTGACCCACCACCAGGTGTGTGCCGCCGACGACGCGCCCGGCGATCCTGTAGCCGACGCCATCGATCGACACGGTCGTCGGCGCCGTCACGGCCCGATCCGCCGCAGGCAGCGCGAGGTCGTTCAAACCCTCGCCCGTCGCCGTCCCGTCCGCGTTCACCTCCCACAACAGGACCGGCAGAGTTCGCGGGTCCTGGTGGGTAGGATCGAATCCCGGACCGCCCGGTCCGCCGGGCGGACCGCCGGGCTGATCGGCCGTGGCCGAGACGTCGAGAGCCTGCGCGAGGTGACCATCGATCTCCGACGTCAGGTTGTTGGAGACGATCACCGCCACGAAGACGGCGATGAGCAGGTAGGCCACACCGACGACGGCGCTGGCGGCCATGGCCACGCGAATGGCCAGCATCGCGACGGAGGGCCGGTGGTCATGTTCGGCGCGGGACCGGCGGAAAGCCTTCACGCTTCCTCCAGCCGGTAGCCGGCGCCGCGAACCGTGACTATCCGAACGCCCGCGCCGGGCAGCTTGGCCCGCAGCCGGCTCAGCTGCACGTCGATGGCATTGGAGCCGAGCGGGTCGGTCTCGTCGTCCCAGGCGTGCTCGGCGATGGCCTTGCGATCGACCACCGCGGGCGAGCGGCGCATCAACAGTTCCAGGATGTTGTACTCCGTGGCGGTGAGCGGCAGAGCTCTGCCCAGGACGGTCACCGTCCGCCGGATCGGGTCGAGGGAGAGCGAGCCGCGCTCGATCAGGGGCGCGTCCACGCCTCGGGGCCGGCGCTGCAGAGCCCTGATGCGGGCCAGCAGCTCGCCGAAGTCGAACGGCTTGACGAGGTAGTCGTCCGCGCCGGCGTCCAGGCCGCGGATCCGGTCCGGCGCGGCGTCGCGGGCGGTCAGCATCAGGAGCGCCGTCGGCTTGCCGTGCTTGCGAGCCCAGGCGACGACCTCGATGCCCTCGACGCCGGGCATCCGCCAGTCGATGACGGCGACGTCGTAATCGTAGAACTTGAGCAGGTCGATGGCGTCGTCGCCGCGCTCGGCCGCATCCACCTGGTAGCCGTAGTCCTTGAGGCCCATGACCAGGACCTGACGCAGGCCGGGATCGTCCTCGGCTACGAGCACGCGCATGGTTCTTCCTCGGTGGCCGCCGGCGATCGGCGGGCTCGATGCCAGGGACCGCCGGTCGAAGGCGCGGCAATCGTAGCGCCGCCAGTCGACGGGCCGGACTCGGCGCCGGCTCGGCTGAACTCGGCGCCGGCTCGGCTGAACTCGGCGCCGGCTCGGTCTGACACGGCGCCCGTCCGGCCGGACTCGGCGCCCGCTCGGCCGCGACCCAGACGCGCTCGGCCGCGACCGTTACCGGATTGGTCGGGCCGGGCTCCCGCTCGGACGACCCGGAGCGAAGGAATGCGCCACTGAACTCCCATGCGCCGAGATTGGCGCGTCGGGCCTTTCGCTTGGGTTACGCGGCCCGACGACCCGGCGCGCCCCGGCGAATGGCAAGCGGCCGGATCCGATGGGACCCGGCCGCTCTCGGAGCCGATCGTCGCCCGGTCAGGCCGCGCCGGCGCAGTCGTACAGGGTGGATGAACCCCCGTAGTTCACGAGCTTGCACGTGGAGGTGACCCACGAGGTAATGCTGGAACTGTCGGTGCCGCCAAACCCACCGCCGCCTCCGCCGCCGGCGCCGCCGGCCAGCACGTACCGGAGCTTGCCGGAGGCGATGTAGCTCTGCAGCTGGGCCAGCGTCGGCGCGGGGTCTGACCCGGTGAAGCCGCCCATGGCCATGACCGGCAGGCGCGTCGCGAGCTCGATCGAACCGGCCGTCTGGGCCGAGTCGGCGGCGACGATCCACGTGGCCGTCCCGCGGTTGGAGACGAGGTAGTCCAGGAGAGCGGTATCCGAAGTGCTGCCACCGAGGCCGCCGCCGTCGCCGGGCAGACCAGCCCCGCCGGCCACGCCGCCCGGCGCGCCGCCGGACCCACCGAAACCGCCCGCTCCGCCGGCCGTGCTCGCCGCACCCGGACCCGGATGCGGGTCGCCCCCGCCGTAGGCGGTGCCCACCGTGTCCAGCGCGTAGGCGGCCGGCGCGACCAGCGTGGCGCAGATGCCGAGACCGGCCGCGGCCAGGGCCAGCCGCCGGACGGAGGGCCTGCCGGCGATGGCCGGCAGCGAGGCGACCGCCAGGGCCAACAGCGCGAGGGCGGCGATGGCGATGGCCACGGGCCCCAGGCCCGGCTCGAAGGTCGGCGTTCGATCGAGGAGCGTTGCGCCGAACCAGGCCGTGCCGAGGCAGACGACGCCGACGGCGATGCCGCCGAGCCAGATCCGCAGGCGCGTGTCCCACAGCTCGACCAGTCCCGCGCCGACTAGGGCGGCGACGGCAGGCGCGAGGGCCACGGCGTAGTAGGAGTGGATGATCCCGGACATGTAGCTGAAGACGATGGCCGTCACGATGAGCCAGCTGCCCCACAGCAGGTATCCGGCCAGGGCGCGGTCGGTCCGTTCGGCCCAGCGGCGCCGGTAGAGGCCGACGACAAGGCAGACGATCGACAGCGGGATGAACCACGCGATCTGTCCGAACATCTGGTCGTTGAAGAGCCGCAACGGGCCCACGTCGCCGCTGAAGCTGGCCCCGCCCGCGCCGGCCCCACCCGATCCGCCGGCTCCGAATATCCGGCCCAGGCCGTCGTAGCCGAAGATCAGGTCGAGCGGCGACCCGGTCGTGCTGCCGCCGATGAACGGCCTGCTGGCGGCCGGGAGCATCTGCACGATCGCGACCCACCAGCCGCTCGTGACCAGGACGACCGCAAGCGCCAGCCCCAGCCCGGCGATTCGGCGCCGGAGAGTCGTGTTGGCCGAGAAGCCGAAGACCAGGGCGTAGCCGGGCAGGACCAGGTAGGCCTGCAGGTACTTGGTCAGAAACGCGAAACCCACACAGGCCGCCGCCAGGGCCATCCAGCGGTAGCTGCCGTGCTCGAGCGAACGGAGCAACGCCCAGGCGGAGAGGACGAACAGGAGGGTCAGCAGGGCGTCGGGGTTGTTGAAGCGGAATATCAGGACGGCGGCCGGCGTCAGGGCCATCACGACCGCGGCGATGGTCGCGGCGACCGCCCCGAAGGATCGCTTGACCGCCAGGAACAGGACGCCGACGGTTGCCACTCCGGCCAGGGCCTCGGGCACGAGGATGCTCAAGGAGCTCAGGCCGAAGAGCCGCACGGAGAGCCCCATCACCATGGTGCTGAGCGGAGGCTTGTCGACGGTGATGAAGTTCGCCGCGTCGAAGCTACCGAAGAACCAGGCCGACCAGCTCTGCGAGGCCGCCAGCGCCGCGGCCGAGTAGTAGGTGTTGGCGTAGCCGCTCACGGTCAGGTTCCACAGGTACAGGACGGCCGCCAGGGCTAGGACTCCCGCCAGGGCGGGGCGGACCCAGACGGCCTCTTCGGTGTCGCCGCCCCTGACGAGAGCGCGAAGGCCGTCCACCGGCCGGATTCTCGGCCTGGACAGGGGTCTGGTGATGGCGGTCATCCTCATGTCCTTTTCGACTGCGAGAGCGTGGCGAGTGCGGGAGTGGCCGGCGTTCGAGAGCCCGACGCCGGGTCCGTTGCCGGGCGGGATCCCGCGCCGGAGGACGATCGAGCGACTACGGCCGAGCGCAGGAACAGGAAGCGAACGACCGTGGCGAGAGCGTTGGCCAGCACCAGGATCGCGAGCTCGGTCGCGCGTCCGTGGCTCGGCGCCACGACGTTCAGGACGAGCAGCGACGCCGACGTAATGGCCAGCGCGGCCGCGAGGGCCAGGAGCCCGGCGGCATGGTGCCGGGCAAGGCCTTCGCGGCCGCGCACCCCGAAGGTGAGCCAGCGGTTCGCGGCGGTGTTCCCGACCGCGGTGAGCACGAGAGCGAAGGCGTTGGCGAGCCCCGCCGGACTGGCTTCTCGGAGCCAGGCATAGAGCAGGACGTATGCCAGCGTGCTCACCACGCCGATCGCGCCGAAGCTGGCCAGCTGGCGAGCCGCGGCACCGTGCGCCGCAAGCCACCTGGGAACGGACACATCTGTCATGGCCCGACTTTCGGTCGGGCCGTCTTTCGAACGGGTTACGCCCCTTCGCGGCCGCCGGCGACGGCCGTCCCTACCACACGGCCGATCGTATGGGCTCACCTACTGAAATGTGGGGATTGCGCCGCCGGGATATACTACACGTCATGCAGAATATCTTGGACGCACGTAACACCGGCGCCGAGCCTGAACCGGCCGCGCCGGGCCGGTCCGCACTCGAACGGGAGCTGCTCGAGGAGATGACGGCCTGGTCGCCGCGGGATCGGGGCGGGGCCTTCACGACGTGGCACCGCCATTCTCTGAGCCTGGTGCACCTCAACGTCCTGACCGCGCTGGAGGCCGAGGGCCCGCTCTCGATGAAGCGCCTGGCCGAACTCATGGACGTCTCCGACGCGAGCGCCACCGGCATCGTCGACCGGATGGAGAAGCGGGGACTCGTCGAAAGACGCCACGACACCGGCGACCGCCGGGTCGTGCTCGTCTGTCCGACCGACGCCGGGGCCAAGGTCTTCAGCGACATCGCCGGCCATCGCCGGGAGATGCTGTCCCTGGTTCTGGCGGAGCTCAGCGAGGAGGAGATGGCCGCGCTGCTGGTCGGCATGCGCGCCGTGCTCGCCGCAAGGCGCCGTTTGCTGGCTACACATACGGCCGGCGAGGCCGTCGTGGATCGGGAGCCGCCGGCCGCCGAATGACACCCACTACAACTTCTCCGGCACGTGTTCACCGCTGCTGCACAACCCCAGTCCACGCTGACCAGGACATCACTCAGTCAAGGACCGCCCAACTAATGACCAACAGGACCCGACGCCGATGACCCGACTTCTCGTCACCTACCTGCGACCCTATCGTCGCGCGCTTGCCCTGGTGATGGTTCTCGTGACCATCCAGGCTCTGGCGAACCTCTACTTGCCCAACCTCAACGCGGACATCATCAACAACGGCGTTCTGACGGGCAACACCGGCTACATCATCCGCACCGGCGGTCTCATGCTGCTGGTCACGGCCCTGGTCGGTGTGTGCGCCGTCGTCTCCGTGTACTTCGGGTCGAGGACGGCCATGGCGTTCGGACGGGACGTCCGCAGCGCGATCTTCCGACAGGTGATGAGCTTCTCCCAGAAAGAGACCAACGTTTTCGGTACGCCGTCACTGATCACTCGCAACACGAACGACGTCCAGCAGGTCCAGATGGTCCTGGTAATGGCCTTCAACGTCATGATCATCGCGCCGATCATGCTCGTCGGCGGGGTCATCATGGCGCTGCGCGAGGACGTTCCGCTGTCGGGTCTACTCGTCGTCATCGTGCCTCTGGTGGCCCTGGTGATGGGAATCATCGCGACCCGAGCTATGCCCCTATTCCGGTCCATGCAGAAACGGACCGACCGGGTCCAGCAGGTCATGCGCGAAACGCTCAGCGGCATGCGAGTGATTCGAGCTTTCGTTCGCACCGACCACGACGAAGCCCGCTACGACGTCGCCAACCGCGACCTCACCGAGACCGCGCTGCGGACCAACCGTCTCTTCGCGATGATGATCCCGTTCCTCTTCGGGATCATGAACCTCTCGACCGTGGCCATCGTCTGGTTCGGCGGCATGCGCATCAACTCGGGTGGAATGCCAATCGGCAATCTATCCGCGTTCCTCCAGTACGTGATGCAGATCCTCATGTCGGTAATGATGGCGGCGCTCATGTTCGTCATGGTCCCGCGGGCCGCGGCCTCAGCGGAACGGATCCAGCAGGTCCTCGACTCGGAGGCGGAACTGTGCGATCCGGACGTTCCGGCCGAATTGCCGGATCCCCAGGGCATGGTCGAGTTCGATCACGTCCAGTTCGGCTACCCCGGCGCAGAGGAGCCTGTCCTATTCGACATCTCGTTCACCGCCAAGCCCGGGCAGACGACCGCGATCGTCGGTAGCACCGGTGCGGGCAAGACGACTCTGGTCAACCTGATCCCGCGCTTCTACGACGTCACTTCGGGCAGCGTCCGCATCGACGGCGTGGATGTTCGCGGGCTGCGCCAGGAGGACCTCTGGCGAATGATGGGCATGGTTCCGCAGAAGTCATTCCTCTTCAGCGGAACCGTGGCCAGCAACCTGCGGTATGGCGACGACAACGCCACCGACGACGAACTGTGGGCGGCTCTCGAGATCGCCCAGGCAAAGGGATTCGTATCGGAGATGACCGGCGGGCTGGAGGCCGAGATCGACCAAGGTGGCACCAACGTCTCGGGCGGGCAGCGCCAACGCCTCGCGATCGCGCGCGCCGTCGTGAGGAAGCCGAAGGTCTTCATCTTCGACGACAGCTTCTCGGCCCTCGACTTCAAGACCGACCAGCAGCTTCGGGCAGCCCTCAAGAACGAAATCCATGGAGCGACCGTAATCATCGTCGCACAGCGCGTCGGCACGATCCTGCACGCCGACCAGATCGTCGTGCTGGACGGGGGCGCAGTAGCGGGCATTGGAACGCACGCGGAACTGATGGAGACGTGCGAAACCTACCAGGAGATCGTCTACTCGCAGATTAGCCGGGAGGAAGCGGCATGAGCGGGCCGACGACAGGAAACACGAGGCCGGGCGGGGCGACCGGCGGAGCCCCCGGGCGCCCGATGGGCGGGCCGATGGGCGGCCCTGGCGGCCGTGGTCGTGGGCCGATGGGCGGGCCCATGGGCATGGCGATGCCGGTGGAGAAAGCCAAGGACTTCCGCGGGACTCTCTGGCGGCTGGTCCGCGAATTGCGGCCGGAACGACCTCGGATCCTCCTCGTCGTAGCGGTCGCCTTCCTCAGCACCGCGGGCCAGGTCTTCGGCCCGAAGATCCTCGGCAACGGCATCAACAAGCTCATGGACGGGCTCGTCGGCAAGGAACTGGGACAGTTTCTGCCGGCTGGGACGACGCACGCTCAAGCCGTCGCAATCATGAACCAGACACACAACCCGCTCGCCAGCCTGGTTGCCGGGACCAACGCGATCCCCGGCGTGGGCATCGACTTCGGCGCATTGGGAATGATCCTGCTCGGCCTGACGGGCCTCTACCTGCTGGCCACTTTCTTCACGTGGATGGCCTGGTACACCATGGCCGGCGTGGCGCAGCGAACCGTCTACCGGCTGCGGCGCGAGGTCGACCAGAAGCTCGGGCGGCTGCCGCTCAAGTACTTCGACACACACGCCCGTGGCGACACGCTGAGCCGTGTCACGAATGACATCGACAACATCGCCAACACGCTTCAGCAGAGCCTCACCCAGATCATCACGTCGTTCGCCACGATCATCGGTGTGCTGGCGATGATGTTCTGGATCAGCCCGCTGCTGGCGGTCATATCGCTCCTCGTGCTCCCGACCGCCGCGATCCTGACGATGGTGATCGCACGCCAGTCGCAGAAGCAGTTCTCCGCGCAGTGGACGCGAACCGGGGTTCTCAACGGCCAGGTCGAGGAATCCCACACCGGCCACGCCATCGTGAAAGTCTTCGGCCACCAGGAAGACGCGATTCGCCAGTTCGACGAGGAGAACCAGAAGGTCTACGAAGCGAGCTTCAAGGCGCAGTTCATCTCCGGTCTGATCATGCCGGTGATGACCTTCGTGAGCAACCTGAACTACGTGGCGATCGGCGTGCTGGGCGGCATCCAGGTCGCGAACGGAACCATGTCCCTCGGCGACGTCCAGGCCTTCATCCAGTACTCGCGCTCGTTCACGCAGCCGATCACGCAGATCGCCAGCATCATGAATCTCCTCCAGTCCACGATGGCCTCTGCCGAGCGCGTGTTCGAGCTACTCAACGAGCCGGAAGAAGTGCCCGACTCGGAGAACCCCAGCGTCCTCGATCAGCCGACCGGGCACGTGGCTCTCGACGACGTCGCCTTCCGCTACCAGCTCGAGACGCCCCTGATCGACGACCTAAGCGTGGACGTCCGGTCGGGCGAGGTCGTGGCCATCGTCGGGCCAACCGGCGCGGGCAAGACTACCGTCGTGAACCTGCTCATGCGGTTCTACGACATCGACTCGGGCACGATCAAGATCGACGGCATCGAGACGCGCCAGCTCACCCGCAACAACCTGCGCCGAACCTTCGGCATGGTCCTGCAGGACACCTGGCTCTTCGGCGGCACGATCCGCGAGAACATCGCCTACGGCCGCGAGGACGCCACCGAGGACGAGATCATCGCCGCCGCGAAGGCCGCCCACGTGGACCACTTCGTACGGACGATGCCGCAAGGCTACGACACGGTCATCGACGACGACGCCTCGAACCTCTCGCAGGGTGAGAAGCAGTTGCTGACGATCGCCCGAGCCTTCCTGGCCGACCCGGAGATCCTCATCCTGGACGAGGCCACCAGCTCGGTCGACACCCGAACCGAGGTCCTCGTGCAGCAGGCCATGGCTCGCCTGATGAAGGGCCGCACGGCATTCGTCATCGCCCATCGCCTATCGACGATCCGCAACGCCGACGAGATCCTGGTCATGAACCAGGGCCGCGTCGTCGAGCAGGGCAGCCACGACGAGCTCATGGCTCGCAAGGGCTTCTACTTCGACCTCTACAACTCCCAGTTCGAAGAGGCGATCGCGGAAGCGGTGTAACGCCTCTTCAGGCCGCGTCGGCCGGTGCCCTCGGGCGCCGGCTCGCGGGCCCGGTCCGCCGTATGATCGGCGGCCCGATACCTTCGCCTCAACCAGAGGGTCGGGCGGCTTGCCCGGCCCTCGGCGATTCTTCAGACCCGAGGGGTAATCTCTGCCGATGCATCCTTTCCGGTTCGCCGTACAGCAGGGTTCGGCGCCGAGCGGCGAACGATGGGCGGCGCTGGCGCGGCGGGCCGAGTCGATCGGCTACGACGTGCTCGTGATGCCCGACCATCTCGGGAACCAGCTCTCGCCGTTTTCGGCGCTGGCCGCGGCCGCCGCGGCGACCACGAGCCTGCGCGTCGGGGCCTTCGTCTTCGCCAACGACTACCGCCATCCCCTGATGCTCGCCCGTGAGGCGGCCACGCTCGACCTGCTCTCCTCCGGGCGGTTCGAGCTGGGGCTCGGGGCGGGCTGGATGACGGACGACTACCGCCGGCTGGGGACTTCCTACGACCCGGCGGCGCTTCGAATCGATCGTCTCGAAGAGGCGATCCCACTTATCAAGCAGCTGCTGGCCGGCGAAACGGTCAGCCACCACGGCCCTCACTACACGCTCGATCGGGCCTCGGTAGGCGTGCAGCCGGCCCAGAAGCCCCGGCCGCCGCTGGCAATCGGCGCCGGCGGACCCCGCATGCTGAAGCTGGCCGTGCGTGAGGCCGAGATCGTGGGCCTGGTACCGGGGTTCGACGCCCGCGGCCGGGTCCATGTTCGACAGGCCACCGAGACGGCCACGGCCGCCAAGATCGCGCTCATCCGCGAGGCGGCCGGAGCCCGGTTCGAGAGGCTGGAGATCAACGTGTGGCTCGGCGACGCGGGCCTCATCGGAGGCGGCAACTCGCTGCTCGGGTCGATTGCCGCAGCCGCCCGCCGGGCGCCGACGGCGCTCTACGGCAGCCCGTACGTGCTCTACGGAACGCTTGGCTCGGCCCGCGAACAGCTCCTGCGGCGGCGCGATCGGCTTGGCATCAGCTACTACACCATCCCGAGCCGCGCCATGGAATCGATGGCGCCGCTGGTCGAGGCTCTGGCCGGCAAGTAGCGCGCGGCTCTCGCGCGCTCGCGCTCTTTCGGCATTACCCTGCGGCTATGCACGAAGACACACGCCGAATCCCACCCGATCGATACGCGGCCCGGCTGTCCGCCTGCCGCGAGGCAATCGCCGAGCACGGCTTCGCGGCTCTGCTCGTAGGCGTCGGGCCCGACCTGCGCTACCTGACCGGCTTCGTCGGCGAGCCGATGGAGCGCCTGACTCTCCTGGTCGTCCCACGCGAGGGTCCGGTCTCGTTCACTGTCCCGCGCCTGGAGGCCGAGAAGGCCCGGTCCACTCCACTGGTCGCCGGCGGGCACGCGGCGGTCGTCCCGTTCGAGGAGACCGACGACGCGCCGGCGATCGTGGCCGGCCTGCTGACCCACGCCGCTGCCGCCGCAGGTGCGCCGCTCGGGCTCTCGGATCGGCTGTGGGCGATGCACGTCCTCCAGCTGCAGGCCGCCCTGCCGGGGCGACGGTTCGAGCCGGCGAGCTTGGCCCTGCGCGACCTTCGCCAGGTCAAGGACGCCGACGAGACCCGGCTGCTCGGGCTTGCCGCCGCGGCCGCCGACCGCACGATCGACGCGATGGCCGCCGGACGCCTCGTGGGCCGGACCGAGGCCGAAGTAGGCCGCGAGATCCGCGGGCGCCTGATCGACGAGGGCCACGACGTGGCCGACTTCGCCATCGTCGGCTCCGGGCCGAACGGCGCCTCCCCCCATCACGATGCCGGCGAGCGGATCATCGGCGCCGGCGAGCCGGTCGTGCTCGACATCGGCGGCACATTCGCCGGCTACACGAGCGACACGACCCGAACCGTCTGGGTCGCCGGGGAGGCCGGCATCGAGCCCGAGCCCGAATTCAGGCGCGTCTTCGAACTGGTCCGAGAAGCCCAGGCCCGGGCGACGGCCGCCGTGGCGCCGGGCGTTCCCTGCGAGCAGATCGACGCGGCCGCCCGTCGGGTCATCGCGGCCGGCGGCTACGGCGACCAGTTCACCCACCGCGTCGGCCACGGCATCGGCCTCGAGGTTCACGAGGACCCGTACATGGTGGCCGGCAACGCGACGCCGCTTCAGCCAGGCATGGCCTTCAGCGTCGAACCGGGAATCTACCTGCCCGGCCGCTGGGGCGTGCGCCTGGAGAACATCGTCCTGTGCGGCCCCGATGGCCCGGAGATCCTCAATCGGTCGAGCCTCGATTTTCGCGCCGTGCGTGGCTAGAGCCGGGGCCGGCCAAGGAGAATTGACGTGAAGCGAATACTCGGACGAAGCGGCATCGAGGTGCCGGTGATCGGCATGGGCTGCTGGGCCATCGGCGGACCCTGGGAGATGATGGGCGCCCAGGCCGGCTGGGGCGTGGTCGACGACGCCGAATCGACCCGCGCCATCCACGCGGCGCTGGAGCTCGGGGCCGGCTTCTTCGACACCGCCGCCAACTACGGGGCGGGCCACAGCGAGCGAGTTCTCGGAGCCGCCCTGAAGGGTCGCCGCGAACGGGCGGTCATCGCCACCAAGTTCGGCTACGACATCGACGAGATGGCCCGCAAGGTCATCCCATTCGGGGCTTCCGAGGCCGAGAGCGACGTCGCCGGCCACGTTCGGGCCAACCTGGAGGAGAGCCTGCGGCGCATCGACACCGACTACGTGGACGTCTACCTGCTCCACGTCTGGGGGCTGACGCTGGACAGGGCGCTCGAGACTAGGGACGTGCTCGAGCAGCTGGTGGCGGAGGGCAAGATCCGGACCTACGGCTGGAGCACCGACCGGCCGGACGCGATCGAGGCCTTCTCGACGGGACCAGGCTGCGGCGTCATCGAGCAGGAGCTCAACGTGTTCACCGGCAGCGCCGAGCTTCTGGCCCTGGCCGAACGGATGAACCTGGCCAGCATCAACCGCTCCCCGCTGGGCATGGGCATGCTGACCGGCAAGATCACACCGGAGACCAGGTTCCGCGACGACGACATCCGCCAGAAGGTCGAGTGGTTCGCCGGCATAAAGGATGGACGGGCCAACCAGCAGTGGCTCGACTCCCTGGCGTCGATCCGGGAGATCCTGACCACCGGCGGCCGAACGCTCGCCCAGGGCGCCCTCGCCTGGAACTGGGGCCGAAGCCCCAACACGGTGCCGATACCGGGCTTCCGAACGGTCGCCCAGGTTCGCGAGAACGCCGGGGCGATGGGCTTCGGCCCACTCGCGCCGGACCAGATGACCGAGATCGACGAGATTCTGGGCCGGTAGCGCCGCGGCGGCGCGAGCTCCCGAGGCCGCGTGGCAGGGGCCCGGTGGCAGGGGCCCGGTGGCCGGGGCCCGGTGGCCGGGGCCGCGTGGCAGGGGCCCGGTGGCCGGGGCCCGGTGGCCGGCGCGGCTGGGGCGTGCGCGGCCACGCGTCCGTTCGACTCGTGCGCGTTCGGGTCGGCGGGGCTGCCCTTGCGTGTGCCCGGACCCTCGCCCGGGCCCTGGCGGATGGCTCGGTCAGTCGAGACCGTTCACCGGCGCCGTGGACTCCTCGGAAGGCGCCGCGGTCTGGGTCCCGCGCCTGACCAGGTCTTCGGCGAGGGCGCGGCGATCGTCGTCGTCCAGGTAGGCGCCCCACATGGCCGCTTCGCGGCCCCAGATCCATTCGATCTCCTCAAGCCCGCTCGGGCCCAGCGACTCGAAGTCGTAGGAGGCGATCCAGGGCCGGCGAGCGGCCGGATCGTCGATCCAGACGTCGGCCGAGGCCCGGACGGCGTCCAGGAAGACGGTCGTGTCGGGTCGGCGGTACTCGTCCAGCGAGTCCAGCAGCCGGCTGAACTCCTCCAGGTCGGCCGGCGACGGGTCGCCGGCGCCGATCTCCATCATCCGGCCGAAAGTCCTGTACAGGGTCCACCGGAAGGTGGCTTCGTACGGGTCGTTGTCGGGCGGCGTCATGTCCTCCGGCCAGAGGTCCCGGGCGATCTGGTCCATCCGAATCGAGCGCCGGCCAGCTTCGTTCCAGGTCTCCTGCCCGGTCATGAGATCGGTCAGCTCCGCCACCATCAAGTCGCACAGTTCGGCCGTGGCCGGGGTCCGCAGATCCCGGACACGATCGATCGCCTCCTGAAGTCGAGAGGGCGTGACAGCGCCGCGACCGTGCCTGAGCCGGTTCGCGAGCCTGGCGACGTCGAGCTTGGCGCGGCGGAGCTCCCACGTGGCTTCGCGGCCGCCCATTCGAACGAACCAACGGAGCGGGATGAGGATCAACGCGCCGACCAGCACCGTCAGGGCCAGGGTCGTGGCGGCCCGCTGGGGCCCGGGCTGCGAGAAGGCGGCCGGGATCAGGAGCCAGGTGAGGACGATGACCAGGGCCCAGCGAAGCGCGTTCAGGACCTGGGTGCGAAGCCTGGCGTGACCGTTGTCGAGACTGTCGCTCTCGGCCACGAACAGGAAGACGACGAGGATCGTGATCCCTGCGGCCGCGATCAATGCCGCATTCATTCCCCTGGACCTCCTCGTCTGCCGGCCCCAGCGCCTGGGCGAAGGTTAGCCAAGAGAGACGACCATGCCAAGCTCAGCCGACCGGCCTGGGCCGGCGGGCGATCGCCAGGGCGCGTTCCGCCTGGGCGCGATGGAGCCGGCCGTGCCCGGCCTGAAGGCGGAAGAGCAACTCGAACGACTCGGGGCCGCGTTCGGCGTGCATGCCGATGCGATCGCGGTCGGCGGCTGGAGTGCGGCGCCACAGGGTGACGTTGGCCCGTCGAAGAGCCCCGAAGTAGTCCAGGAGGGCCGCCGGGTCGTCGGCCGAATGGCCGAGCCGGGCAACCCAGGCGGCCTGGTCGAAGCCGACGAGGGTCGGCTCGTTCTCGGCCAGGATCCAGCGGTACCGGGCGGAGGTCACAAGCTCGGAGTCGACCATGTGGCCCAGGCACTCGATGACGGACCACTCCCCCGGCTCCGGGCGCGCGCGCAGGAGAGCCCCGGCCTGGCCGATGAGGCGGCGCCACATCTCGAGTTCGGCCTCCTGGACGACCAGAGGATCGTCCTTGCCGAGCGCGTCCAGGACGGATCGACGGTACGCATCAGCGTCATCGGGGGTCATCTGGGTCATGGCGAACCTCCTCGGTCGAAACCCCTGCGGCAGGCGGCTGGTTCCACTTCCGTAACGATAGCGGCACCACCGTGCCTCGCGGGGCCGTTGTCCACTCGAGCCCGCCGGGAGGCCGCGACGCGCGCCCGCGCGGCGGCTAGTCTAGGAAAGCCCGAATCGTCCGGGCGGTCACCGGCCCAGCGGATCGGACACGGGTGGGCAGGCGCCTCGGCGTGAGAGACCGAAGAACCGCCGGCAGGCGTGTCATCGTCTCCGGTGAAATCGCGACCGGCGATGGGTCCGGCCGGACGTGGGAAGGAGTGAGGGCTCTGGAAGAAGGCCGCAGCGAAGACCTTCGATCGGGCCGCATGAGCGCCGCGATCGGCGAGGGCGCGCACGCCGATCCGGAGGGCGGGGGTTGGGCGCCCCCGACGGCCTCGGGGTCCGTGGCGGCCGCGGGGCCAGTGGCGGCCGCGGGGCCAGTGGCGGCCGCGGAGTCCATCCTGGTCACGGAGCCCGATCTGGCCGCCGAGCCCGCGGCCGCTCCGGTTCGGCCCGGGCCCGGCGCGCCCCACGTCCTGATCATCGGCGGCGGCGGCACGGGCGGTGCGCTGGCCCACGACCTGGCGCTGCGCGGGCTGCGCGTGACCCTCGTCGAGCGGGGCGAGGTAACCTCGGGCACGACGGGCCGGCACCACGGCCTGCTCCACAGCGGCGCCCGCTATGCCACGACCGACCGCGCCGCGGCCATCGAATGCATCGCCGAGAACAAGATCCTGCGGCGGATATGCCCGGGCTCGTTCGAGGAGAACGACGGCCTCTTCGTCGCGGTCTCCGACGAGGACCTCGAGTACGAGCAACAGTTCATGGAGGCATGCTGGGAGTGCGCCGTCCCGACGAAGCGCCTGGACCGGGAGACGGCGCTGCGGATGGAGCCCGGGCTCAACCCCGACCTGCGCTTCGCGGTCCGGGTGCCCGACGCGACCATGGACACGATGCGGCTGCCGCTCCGCTTCTTCGCCACGGCCCGCCGCAACGGCGCCGACATCAAGACCTTCACTGAAGTGACCGGATTGACCATGGCGGGGCGGACCGTCGGCGGCGCCAGGGTCCGCGACCATGCCGCGGGCCGCGACTACGAGATCGACGCGGACGTGGTGGTGAACGCCGCGGGACCGTGGGCCGGCAAGGTCGCCGCGCTGGCCGGGGTTTCCGTGCCGGTCGTGGTCTCGCCCGGAATCCTCGTGGCGGTGCGCGGCCGTCACTGCAACATGGTGGTGAGCAGGCTGCATCCACCGGGGGACGGGGACACGGTCGTGCCCCAGCGAGCCATGACGGTGGTCGGGGCCGGTTCGTGGGTCGCGGACGACCCGGACGGCCTCTCGGCCCCGCCCGACCGCGTGGAGGCGGTCGTCCGGGAGGGCGCGACGCTGTTGCCGGCGATTGCCCGGGCCGAAGTGAGGGCCGCATGGTCGGCCGCGCAGGCACTCATCGGCGGCTCACGGCGGCGCGGGAAAGGCGCCGCGGGCGCGCGTCGCGGGGCCGGGCGAGACCAGGGCGGCGGGTTCCGCTGCCTGGACCATGCGGCCGACAGGACCCCGACGGAGGGCTTCGTCACGATAGCCGGCGGGACGGCTACGACCATGCGCGCGATGGCGGAGGCCGCGGCCGATGTCGTCTGCGCCAAGCTCGGCCTGGCGCGGCAATGCCGGACGGGCGAGTACGTTCTCCTGCCTCACGCGGCCTGGTACTCCGAATGAGCCCGATCCGAGCCCGATGGAGGGCGCCGGCCCATCCCTCCCGGACGGTCGAGCCGGGAGGTGTGGGCGAGGCCGCGGAGTCCATCGAATTGGCTGGGGCGGCCCCGCCGACCGAGCCTGGCCCTCCCGCCAAATCGGCCCTTCCGGCCGAGCGGGACGAGTCGGGCGAGCCGGCCCCATCGCTCGCTGCCGTTCCGTCGGTCGACGAATCTTCGGTCGTCGAGACAACACGGTCGGTCGAGCCGACCGGATCCAGCCCCAAGTTTGCGCCGGCTGTTCCCGCGCAGCTTGCCGTCCGATTCCAGGTGTCACGATCCAGGAAGGGCGATGCCAGAGCCCACTTCGACACCTTCGAGTTCGACGTAGAGCAGGGCGCCACGGTTCTCGACGCGCTGCTGACGATTCGGCGCCGTCACGATCCTTCCCTCGTCGTTCGCCATTCCTGCATGCACGCCTCGTGCGGCACGTGCGGCGTCCGGGTCAACGCGCGCGAGGTACTCGCCTGCGACTCGAAACTTGCCGACCTGCCCACAGAGCAGCCGATCCAGGTGGAGCCGCTGGCGAACCAGCGAGTCGTCGCCGACCTGGCCACCGACATGGTCGATTTCCACGCCCGATTCCAGGCTGCGGGGATGCCGCTGGTTCGGGCCTCCGAGGCCTGGTCGGAGGCGGTTCCGCCGGAGGAGATCAAGACCTTCGGCCGCTTCGAGGACTGCATCGAATGCGGGCTGTGTCTCTCGACCTGCCCGATCGCACGCGCCGACCGCGACTTCATCGGTCCGGCCGCACTGGCGGCCGTCGGGCGGATCGTGGCGGAGCCGCGCGGCCGCGACCCTGGTCCCGTCCTCGACCTCGCCGCCGAGCCCGATTCGGTCTGGCGCTGCCGCGACGCCATGGAATGCACGGCCGTGTGCCCCGTCGCCGTCGATCCGGCCCGGGCTCTGCTGACGCTGCGCCGGCAGATCGCCTGGCTCGGCCTGAAGCGGCTGCTCGGCCGCGGGGTATAGCCGGGGCGCCGCGCTGGGGAAGACGTCGACTCGACCGGGCCGGCCCGCGGGCACCGGGCCCGACCGCGAAGCCGGTGCCGGGCGTGGAGCGAGGCCGGTCCAGCCGAATCGACGCCTCCGAGCACCGCAGCCCTCGTCCATCCGGTGACGCGCGCCGCCCCGCCGGTTAGTCTTGGCCCGCCGACACGCGACGGGTCGGCCCCGGGGCGGGGATCTGCCGGCAGCTGAGGTTCGCCCGCGCATGCCGATGGAATCGCACACGACGACCGGCGACCGAACGACCGGCAACGGGCCGTCCGACGCGGGCAGAGCCCGGCGGACGCTCGTCGTCGGCGCCGGTGCGGTGGGCTCGTTCCTGGGCGCCCTCCTTGGCTCCGCCGGCCACGACGTCACGCTGGTCCGCATCTTCGAGCGGGACTCGGAGCGGCCGCTCACGCTGGTCCGGCCGGACGGGTCGCGCGTCACGGTCCCGGTCCACCGCTTCACGCGGACGGAAGACGCCCCCGACCCGGACCTGATCCTGGTCGCGGTCAAGATGCCGGCCCTTCGCGCTGCGCTGGCGCCGACGCTGCGCTGGCCGGACGTGCCGACGCTGACCGTGGAGAACGGCATCGGCGCGGAGAAGATCGCGGCCGAGATCCGGCCCGGGGCTCCGATGCTGGCCGGCTCGCTGACCGCGCCGATCCAGCTCGCGTCCGAGGACGAGGTCAGGTGGCTGGGTCGCGGGGGCCTGGCGCTCGCGGCGGCAACCGAACCGGCCCGGCCGCTCGTCGGCGGCATGCTCGGAGATTTCGGCCGCGCCGGCCTGCGCGCCACCGAGCAACCGGCCGCGGCCCCGATGAAATGGTCGAAGCTCCTCGCCAACCTGATCGCCAACGCCAGTGGCGCGATCCTCGACATGGACGCTGATGACATCTACCGCGACCCGCGGCTCTTCGACGTGGAGCGACGGCAGATTCTCGAGACGGTCGAGGTGATGAGGGCGATGGGCGTCCGGCCAGTCGCCCTGCCCGGCGCCGCGGTCCCCTGGCTGGTCCGGTGCATGAGGCTGCCGCCGCCGCTCGCCCGGCCGATCATGACCCGGATCGTCGGCGGCGCCCGAGCCGGGAAGAGCCCATCGCTTCGCCTCCACGTCCGCTCGGCCGCCTCGGACGCGCCCTGCCCGGAGCAGACCGAGGTGGAATGGATGAACGGGGCCGTCGCCCGCGCCGGCGCGGAGCTCGGAGTGGCCGCGCCCGTGAACGCGGTGCTGGCCGCGCTCGTCGACGAAGTCGCGGCTCGACCGGAGCGGCGGGCCTGGTTCGAGGGCCGTCCCGACCGGCTGCTCGCGGCGATAGAAGGGCCGTAACCCCGGGGTCGCGACCAATCCGCGAACGGCGCCCGCCGGCCCTCGCCTCTCCGACCGAGGCCGGGGCGCGGCAGGCGTCGGAGAGAGGCGGCGCCGATCGGCCCCGGCCGGGCGGTGAGTCATATACTCTCCGGCGATGCAGAACCTCGACCTCGTCGCGGTCGCCGTTGCCCTGGTCGCCGGCTATCTGATCGGCGGCATCCCCTTCGGGATCATCGTCCCGCGGCTGATCGGCGGCCCGGATCCACGCACGATCGGAAGCGGCCGGACCGGCGGCGCCAACGTTTCGCGGGCGGTCGGTTTCCGCTGGGCGGCCGTCTCGGGACTGCTCGACGTGGCCAAGGGTTCCGCCGCGGTCCTGCTGATCGTGGCCATCGGCGGCGGGCCCGTCCCGCAGGTCATAGCCGCTCTCATGGCGATCGTCGGCCACAGTCGATCGCCCTTCATCGGTTTTCACGGCGGCCGCGGCGTGGCTCCCGCCACGGGCGGCGCGATCATCCTCGCCCCGATCATCCTGGCCGTGATCTTCCCGGTCTTTGCCCTGACGATCATCGTGACCCGGATCTCGTCTCTGGGATCGCTCAGCGCAACCCTGATCGGCGGCATCGCGATGATCGTAGTCGCGATCGTGACCCCGCTGGCGCCCATATACATCGTCTACGGCATCGGCGTGCCGGGCCTGATCTGGCTCTTCCACCTGGACAACATCGGGCGGCTGCTGCGGGGCGAGGAGCGACGCGTGGGCCCACGCTCGAAAGCGGCCGCGAGCGACTCCTCGTCCGGCGCCTCTCCGACGGGCGACGCGACCACGGATCGAACCACGCGGTAGGCCGGCTCGGCCGGCCGAGCCGCCGAGCCGCCGAGCCGCCGAGCCGCCGAGCCGCCGAGCCGCCGAGCCGCCGAGCCGCCGAGCCGCCGAGCCGCCGAGCCGCCGAGCCGCCGAGCCGCCGAGCCGCCGAGCCGCCGAGCGTATACTCGCGTCCGGACACGTGGCGGGCCGCCCGTAGTCGCCTGCCCCCGTCCGGAGTATCTTGTTCGGGGCCGTTCGGCTGACGATTCCCGTAGAAGCTCCAACTCAACGCCGGGAGCGAACTGGGGAAGTCATGGGCACAGAGATCGATTTCGTCGGTTTCGCCGACGACTGCCGTGTCGAAGGCAAGGTCGACCTGGAGGACGCGCGCCTGGCCGACCTGCTGAACCGGGTCCCCACCATCGTCGTTCGGGGCGTGACCGTTGTCAGCACGCTCGACGGCCACATCCAGGAGCTCGACCAGCTCGAGATCGGCCGCGACGAACTCGACATCGTGGTCGCCAGCGGGCCTCGCGGAGATCCCAGGCGGCGCCTCGCGACAAGGCCGAGCGGAGTGACGATGAAGCTCGGACCTTATTGCGCGGAAGGTTTCATGCATGGTCCTCCGACCTCCAACCCGCTCAGCGAGATCGGGCACCGCCAGCCGATGGTGGCACTGACGGACGTGGTTCTCGAGTACCAGTTCTGCGACGAGCCGGTCAGCGAGTGGCATCGCACGCTGCTCATCAACCGCCAGCTGGCGGACTCGATGCGAGCCGTGGCTGTTCCGGAGGGCCCGCAGCCCGGGGTCGCCTAGCGGACCGGAGACGGCACGGCGACCGCGTAGCGCCTTGACCGCCCGCCGCCGGCGGTTCGTTTGCGCTCTTATGACCGCCTACGCGTCCCGCGGATCATCCGTTCGGGCCGCTCGCCGCCGAACCTGGCATCATTGACCCACCAGGGGTACCGCAGGAGATATCGCACTGTCGATGGACCGCGCGTCAGCCGGCAGTCCGGCTCGAGCAATCGCCGGCCTGGCCGCGCTACAGGACCTCGGCGTCCTGCTCGAGGGAATCGATGATCCCAGGTCCCAGCGGCCGGTCTGCCGGCAGGTGCTGGAAGCTAGGCGCAAGCTCCTCGGGCCCGACCACCCCACCACGATGGAGGTCGAGGGGCGCCTCGCGGCCATCGCGATGGAACTCGAGGAGTACCTCGTAGCCCGCGACGCCTACACCGTCTTCGTGGAACGCTGCGAGCGCGTCCTCGGCCCCCGCAACCTCGACACTCTCTCGGCCGTTCACGGGCTGGCCGTCGCCCTGTCGTACATGGACGAGCCCCAGACCGCGCGACCCCTGTACGAGCGCGTGTACAACGGCAGGCGCAATGCCCTCGGCCCCGAGGATCCGGCCACGCTCAGCGCGCTCCACAACCTGGGCCTGACGCATCGCGCCCTGGGCGACAACGCCGCGGCCCGCGCTACCTTCGAGGGCCTGCTCGACACCCAGCGTCGCGTGTTCGGCCCCGAGAACCCCATGACGCTGCGGACGATGACGAACCTGGGCAGCGTGCTCATCGACATGGAGGATTACCCGAGGGCCTGCGAGGTGCTGGCCGAGCGAGTCGACCGCAGCCGTCGAACCCTGGGACCGTCCCATCCCGACACGCTCGACGCGATGTTCGGACTCGCCCGGGCCCTGTGCGGAGCCGGCGACCGGGCATCGGGCCGTGCGCTCTCCGACCAGGCCATGGCAGCCACGATCGCCGCGTTCGGGCCCGACGCGCCGGAGACGATAGAGGGCCTGACCCAGCACAGCCGGCTGCTGCTGAGGCTCGGCGACGCCAAAGCCGCCGCTGCGTCCTATCGGACCCTGTTCGACAAACTGACCCGCCTCAACGGGCCCGACGACCTGGCCACGCTGGACGCAATGGCCGGGCTGGCCGATGCGATCGGGCGAAGCGGAGACCACAAGAGGGCTCACGACCTCGACCTGCAATTGCTGGACCGTCGCGAGAAGGCCCTGGGTCCCGACCACCCGGCCACGCTCTGGACAATCGGCGACCTGGCCTGGAACCTGGAGCAGCTCGGCGACCTCAGCGGGGCCGCGGCCCGTTTCGGTGAGCTGGCCGAGGCCCGCGCCCGGACCCTCGGCCCCGACGAGCCGGACACGGTCTGGACGCTCCAGGGCCTCACCCGCGTGCTCACCAAGCTCGAGGCCCACACCGACGCCAGGCATGCCTACGCCAGGCTGTACGAAACCCTCGACCGCCGCCTCGGCGCCGAGGCCGAGGAGACGATCGAGGCATTGAGGTGCCTGGCGTTCGAGCTCGGAAAGGTCGGCGAGCTCGAGGCGGCGCGACTCACGTGGGCGCAGCTGGTCGAGACTCACGAGCAGCTGCACGGGTCCAGGGACGAACGCACCCTCGAGGCCCTGGTGGAGCTTGCGGAGGCTCTCGACGAACTGCACGAGGAGGAGCAGGCACGCAGCATCTCGGAGCGCCTGGCCGGCCCACTCGGCCGCATGTACGCGAGCAGCGCCGAGGCGCCCGGACGGAACGATCCCCGCACCCTGATCCTTGGCCACAGTCTCGGCCGCACGCTCGAGCGTCTCGGCCAGTTCGAAGCGGCCCGCGTTGCCTACCAGACCACCCTCGACGGGTACGCTCGAGTCCAGGGCAAGCGCGGTCGGTCGGTCGCGGACCTGCGCGGCCATCTGGCCGACGTGGCCCTCAAGCTGGGCGATCCGGCCGCGGCCCATGCAGCCTACACGGAGGCCCTGGCTGTGCTTCGCAAGCAGCCCGGGCCGGAGGACCCCGACACGCTCGAGATGGTTGGGCGCGACGCGGTCGCCCTGATGGCCATGGGCAAGAAGATCGCCGCCCGCAACGAAGCCCGAACCGTCGTGGACGGCTACCGGCGCACCCTGGGCGAGGAGAACCCACTCACCAGGCGCGCGCAGGCCCGCCTGGAGGAGATCTCGCCGACCGGTCGCCGTGCTGTCAAGAAAGGCTGACCCATCTCGAGGCACGCCCTGGCCCGGCCGGCGCCTCGGGCGCGTCGGGCGCCGCGAGGAGGCAATCTACCGGGGGCCTTCCCCGGTGCGGGCAGGTCCCGATCGCACGACCCGGGCCGATCCCGAACGTCCTTGCGCAGATCCGGGCCCTGCCCTTATGCTTCGCGGCCAATGAACGCCAACGCCTTCAGCCGAAGGGAGAACTCGCGCCAGGCCTCAAGCCTGCGCGGTTCCATGATGGCCATGCCCGGGCGGCCCCGAAGTGCGGAGGATGGGGTCTGAGGTTCTGGCTCACGCAGCAGCGCAGCCGGACCGAGGATCGGTCCCGGGGCCGCGGTCTCCACGCCGGAGCCGCGGTTCTTTCTTTCTCCGGACCACACTACGGGCAGCCGCCCCGACGCTCGCCCAACCCCAGGGCTGCCCGGGATCGACCACAGGCTGAGCCACGCGCCGCCACGAGGCGGCTCACTCCCAGGAGAACCAGACCAGTGTCCGACCAGAACACCTCCGCCTTCCGCCGTGAGACGCTCGCCGTGCATGCCGGGCAGCAGGTGGATCCCACTACAAAGGCGCGCGCCGTCCCGATCTACGCCACCACGAGCTACGTCTTCGACAACGCCGACCACGCCGCCCGCCTCTTCGGGCTCCAGGAGTTCGGCAACATCTACACCCGGATCATGAACCCGACGACGGGCGTCTTCGAGGAGCGGGTCGCCGCGCTCGAGGGGGGCGTCGGGGCCCTGGGCGTTGCCTCCGGCCAGGCGGCCGAGACGCTAACCATCCTCAATCTGGCCCGCGCCGGCGACAACATCGTCACGGGCGCGTCTCTCTACGGCGGCACATACAACCTGTTCCAGTACACCCTGCCCAAGTACGGCATCGACTTCCGCTTCGTCGACGTCTCGCGGCTCGGCGAGTTCGAAAAGGCGATCGACGGCAGGACAAAGGCCGTCTACCTGGAAACCATCGGCAACCCGCGCCTGGACGTGCCGGACTTCGAGGGGATCGCCGCGATCGCCCACGAGCACGGGGTTCCTCTCGTCGTCGACAACACGTTCGCGCCCCTGCTCTGCCGGCCGATCGAGTGGGGCGCCGACATCGTCGTCCACTCGGCCACCAAGTGGATCGGCGGCCACGGGACCGCGATCGGCGGTGTCGTCGTCGACAGCGGCAAGTTCGACTGGGCCGCTTCGCCACGCTTCAAGGCCGACTTCGTCGATGCGGACGAGTCTTATCACGGCGTCAGCTACACGGCCGCCTTCGGCAACCTGGCCTTCATTCTGAAGCTGCGCGTCCAGATGCTGCGCGACCTGGGGCCGGCCCTCAGCCCGTTCAACGCCTTCCTCTTCCTTCAGGGCCTGGAGACGCTGCCTCTGCGCATCGAGCGCCACAGCGCCAACGCCCTGGCGGTGGCCCGCTGGCTGGAAGGCCACCCCGCCATCGACTGGGTCAGCTACCCCGGCCTGGCTTCCCACCCGGCCCACAAGTACGCGGCCAGGTACCTGTCGGGGGGCTTCGGCGGGGTGGTGACGTTTGGCCTCAAGGGCGGCGTGGAAGCCGGCCGAAAGCTGATCGACTCGGTCAAGCTGTTCAGCCTGCTGGCCAACGTGGGCGACGCGAAGAGCCTGATCATCCATCCGGCCTCCACCACTCACCAGCAGCTCTCGGCCCAGGATCAGATCGCCAGCGGCGTGACGCCCGATCTGGTCCGAATCTCCGTCGGCATCGAGCACATCGACGACATCATCGCCGACCTCGACCAGGCCATCGGGGCTGCGACGGGCGTTCGCCCGGCGGCTCCGGCAGGCGCGGCCGGGTAGGCCGGGCGTTTCGATGCGTGGGTCGACGGCGGGACAGGGAGCCTCGGGGCACGGCGACGGCGCGCCCTCCGAGGCTTCCACCGACCCTCAGCCCTCTCCCGCGTCCCGGCCGGCCGGGCCGGTGATGGGGCCCGGAGCCGAGCCGTTGCCGGAAGGCGGGACCGCGGCGAGCAAGGCGGGTGGGTCGGCCGCGCCGCCCAGTTCATCGGCCGCGCTGCCCAGTTCATCGGCCGCACTGCCCAGTCCATCGGCCGCGTCCGTCGCATCGGCCGCATCGGCCAGTTCATCGGCCGCGTCCGTCGCATCGGCCGCATCGGCCGCATCGGCCGCCTCCACCGAATCGGCGTCCTCGAAATCGAACCGCCCGTTCGTCGTCGACGACCCGGGCGTTTCGACCCCACGCGACGACCCGGGGTTTCGAAGCCTCATCGACGTCGAGATGGCCGCTGATCCGCAGGCGGGCACGATAGTCTCGCGCTGGCTCGGACGCTTCACGCTCGAGTCGGGCGCGGTCTTGCCCGACCTCGTCATCGCTTACCGCCACGACGGCGTCCCGATCGGCGAGGGCCGCCAGATCCTGGTCGTGCACGCCCTGACCGGCTCGGCCGACGCCGCCGGCGACTGGTGGGCGCCGCTCATCGGGCCCGGACAGATCCTCGACACGGAGAAATTCGGCGTCCTCTGTATGAACCTGCTGGGCAGCCGCTACGGCACGAGCGGCCCCACGTCACGAAACCCGGCCACCGGCAAGCCGTACGGCCGGGCTTTTCCTTCGGTGACCGTGCGTGACCAGGCCCGAGCCCAATGGCGCCTTCTCGATGCTCTGGGGATCGGCAAGGTCGCTCTCGCGGTGGGTGGGTCGCTCGGCGGTATGGTCGCGCTGGAGGTCGCGCTGGAGCGGCCCGGCGAGATCAGCCGGGTCGTGCCAATCGCGGCGCCGGCGCGAATCGGCCAGCTTGCCGTCGGCTGGGACCACATCCAACTCGACATCGTGGCGGCGCTCGGCATGGATGGCCTGGACCTGGCCCGCCAGCTGGCCATCACCACGTACCGGAGCGAGATCGACTTCGAGCAGCGCTTTGCCGGCCGCGCCGAGGGCGACGGCACGCCTTCGGTAGTCAGCTACCTGCGCCACCAGGGTCGCAAGCTGCTCGAGCGATTCGACGAGGACACCTATCGAACCCTCGTGCTGGCGATGGACACGCACGACATCGGCCGTGGTCGCGGCGGCCCAGTGGCGGCGCTGCGGCGGCTGGCCGCCTATGGGACGCAGCTGACCGGGGTCGGGATCGAGGGCGACATCCTGTACGGCACGGGCCAGGTCAGGGCCCTGGTCGAGGCCGCCAGGGAAGCCGGCATGGATGCGGCCTATCGCGACATCCGCTCCACGAAGGGCCACGATGCGTTCCTCGTAGAGTGGGACCAGCTGACCACGATCCTGGCCGAGGCGCTGAAGTAGCGGCCTGACGGCCCGCAGGAGCGGCGCCCGCGCCGCCGGGCGCTCGTTGCCGATCGCAAGTGGTAGTTGCGCGGTGGAAGTGCCCGGCCGGGACGGGGCGGCTCGGCCCGCAGTCGGGGCACGCCGACCCGGCACGCGGGCTGCGGCATGTCCGCCGGGTGGCCACGCCGCAGCCGGAGCCTCGCGCGGCGCAACTGGTAGTTGCCAAGTGGAGGGAACCGCGCCGGAGCCTCGCGCGGCGCAACTGGTAGTTGCCAAGTGGAGGGAACCGCGCCGGGGACGGACCGGCCCTGGCTATTCGCTACGCATGGCCTGGTGCATCACAGGAATATACATGCTGCATAATCACCGGCATCCTTGCGCATAGTGGCGAGATCATGCATACTTCGGGCCTGATGTTCATCCAAACGCACGCCTGGCCCAAGTCGAAGCGCTGGCGGCCCTGCCGGGAGGCACGGCCCTAGGGCTCGGCGGCGTTCGGAATGAACCGCGGAGCCGAGGGGCGGGAGGCTCCCGAGGGCCGCGACACCGGAAAGCGGTGCCGCGGCTTTTCTGTATCTGAGAGGAATACCATGGAGGCAGTCGGAATGCGGAGCATCGTTGCCGGCGACGGTGGCATGGGTCGGGCAGTGGCGGCTGCGCTGGCTGGCCGGGGCACGCCGCCACTGGCCATCCTGGGAATGCCCGCCTCCCCTGCCGGCCACCCGCCCGCGGCTTTCGGCGCGGCCGAGGTCGTCTTCGACTTCTCGGTCGGTGAAGCGGTCCTGCAGAACGTCGGCGTCGCGATCTCCGGCGGCGTGCGCCGGTTCGTCATTGGCACGACCAGCTGGGCAAGCGATCGGGACGCCGTCGAGGCCTTGCTGGCCGGAAGCGGGGCTGCCGCCGTCGCCTCGGCCAGCTTCAGCCTGGGCGTGCTGCTCTTCGCCCGCCTCGTGGAGGAAGCGGCCCGGATCTTCGGACCCTTCGCCGACTACGACCCGTATCTCGTCGAATGGCATCGACGCACGAAGGCCGACCGACCTTCCGGGACCGCCATCGAGCTATCGCGCCGCCTGATCGCGGCCCACCCCCGCAAGACTCGCGTCGCCCGGCCGATGGCCTCGGGCGCGCCCATGCTTGATGAACTGGAAGTCGCCGTCATTCGAGCCGGCGCCTCGCCGGGCATGCACCTGGTCGGCTTCGACGCTCCGGGCGAGAGCCTGGAGATGCGCCTGACGGCTCGCGACCGATCCGCCTACGCCGCCGGCGCGATTGCCGCGGCCGAGTGGCTGCTGGCCGAGCCGCGGGCGCCGGGCTTCCACAGCTTCGACGACGTGGTCGACTCCATCCTCGCCAGGCAGCCGACCGGATCGGCATCGAACGGCGGCCTTCCGGACGCGAACCCGAGCCCGATCTCGTACCACTGACCGACCAGATTCAACCGCTCAATCGACCGCCCAAGGAGCACCGACATGCCAGCCAGCCGCCACTTCCAAGGGGCCTTCACCGCCCTGGTGACCCCATTCACTCCATCCGGTGCCATCGACGAACCGGCCTTCCGGCGTCTCGTCCGGCGTCAGATCGATGCCGGCATCCACGGCCTCGTCGCCTGCGGCACGACCGGCGAGACGCCGACGTTGAGCCACGAAGAGGACGAATGGGTGATCGGAACGACCATCGAGGTCGCCGCCGAGCGCCCGAGCCGGGCGCGCGTGCGCGTCATCGCGGGAACCGGCTCCAACAGCACGGCGACCGCGATCCGCTCGACCCGCCGGGCCGCCGAACTCGGCGCCGACGCCGCCCTGGTGGTCGCGCCGTACTACAACAAGCCGGATCAGCGAATGCTGGAGTCGCACTTCCGCGCCGTCGCGGACGAAGGCGGCCTGCCGATCATCGTCTACAACGTCCCGGGCCGAACCGGCGTGAACGTCGAGGCGGCGACTCTCCTTCGACTCGCGGAACATCCCCGGATCGTGGCGGTCAAGGAAGCGTCGGCGAACATGGAGCAGATCGCGACCATCCTGCGCGACCGCCCCGCCGACTTTTCCGTCCTCGCCGGCGACGATACGTGGACGCTGCCGATGCTCGCGCTCGGCGGCGACGGAGTCATCTGCACGTGCGCGAACGAGATTCCCGGCCAGATGGCCGAACTGTGCGATGCCGCGTTCGCCGGCGATTGGGAGCGCGCCCGCCTGGTCCACGAGCGCTGGCTGCCCCTCATGAAGGCGAACTTCGTGGGCGGTCCGAATCCGGTTCCGGTCAAGGCGGCCATGTCGATGATGGGGCTGTGCTCGGACACGCTGCGAATGCCGCTCATGCCGCTGGACGAGCCGCAGCGGGGCCGCATGCGGATGCTGCTCGCAACGCTCGGACTCCTTGTCGAGAACGGGCAATCCGCGTCAGCCGCCGCAGCCGCGCCGGCCGGGGCGGGCGTAGCGTGAGCCCGAAGGTCGAACTCGGGCCGGAGACATCGACGGACGCGATCCTGCGAGCCCTCGACTCGGGCGAGATCCGGGCCGCCGAGCCCGATCCTTCGTCGCCCGACGGCTGGCGCGTCAACGCCGCCGTCCAGCAGGCCATCCTGGGGCTCTTCGCGAACCGCGAGACGCGGACCTGGAATCTGGACGGAGCGATGCAGTTCCGCGACCGCATCGATCTGCCGGTCAAGGATTTGCTCGACTCCCCCGAGGCCCGCGCCGCCCTGGCGGCCGGCAAGCCGTGGCGTATCGTCCCGGGCGGCACTTCGGTGCGGGCGGGAGCCTGCCTGGCGCCGGGCGTGACGATCATCCCGCCCGCCTTCGTCAATATCGGGGCCTGGATCGGGGAAGGGGCCATGGTCGATTTGCACGTGCTGGTCGGGTCGTGCGCCCAGATCGGAGCGCGGGTGCATCTCTCCGCCGGCGTTCAGATCGGCGGCGTCCTGGAGCCGCCCGGCCGGCGGCCCGTGATCGTCGAAGATGAGGTCTTCGTCGGCGCCCAGGCCGCCCTTCTCGAAGGTGTGCTGGTCGGGCGCCGCGCCGTCGTCGCCGCCGGTGTCATCCTCACCGGCACGAGCCACCTCTACGACATGGTCAACGAGCGGGTCGTCGCCGGCACGCTCGAGCGACCGCTCGTCGTTCCGGGCGGGGCCGTCGTGGTTCCCGGGGTGCGACGCCTCGACGGCGATTTCGCGGCCGCCCACGGGCTGGCCCTCTCGACCGCGGTGGTGATCAAGTACCGCGACGAGCGCACGGATGCCCGCGTCGCCCTTGAAGAGGCGCTGCGATGACGGTCGTTCGCCCGGCGCGATCGATGTGGTCGGCTCCGACGGTCCGCCCGGCGCGATCGACGTGGTCGGCTCCGGCGGTCCGCCCGGCGCGATCGACGTGGTCGGCTCCGGCGGTCCGCTCGGCGGGCCCGACGCGACCAATCCCTCCGGCGATCCGCCCGGCGCGATCGACGTGGTCGGCTCCGGCGGGCCCGGCGGGCCCGACGCGGCAAATCCCCCCGGCGGGCCCGGCGCCCGAGGAAACCAGACGATGACCGCCGACCAGCCGGACCCGGCGAACTCCATCGACGGCATGCTGCGCGCCGGCCGGCTGGCCGGACTCTCGCCGGCCGCCCTGGCCGAAGCCTTCGGTACACCCTTCTACGTCTACGACCTGGACCTGATCGGCCGGCGGGTCGAAGCCTTGCGGTCCGTCCTGCCGCGAGGCTTCCGCGTCGCTTTCGCGATCAAGGCGAATCCCGCCCTGGCGGTCGTCGCCCACATCCGGCGCTGCGGGGTCGGGGCCGACGTGGCCTCCGGCGGAGAGGTGGAGACGGTCCTGCGGGCCGGCTTCGACCCATCGGTCGTCACGATGACCGGACCTGGCAAGCGCGACGTGGAACTGGCCGCCGCGGTCGCGGCCGGCATCGGCGTCATCACGGTCGAGTCCCCGGGTGAGTTGCGCCGTCTCGAGGCGGTGGCCGCCACGGCGGGCCGGCGCCCGCCGATCCTCCTGCGCCTGGCCGTTTCCGACGACGCACGGCTTGAGCCGGTCCGGCTCATCGGCGGCGTGGAGGGCAAGTTCGGGATGCCTCTCGAGTCGCTGCTCGAGACTGCCCGGGCCGCTGCCGGTTCCGCGCACGTGGACCTGCTCGGCGTGCACGCCTTCGGCGCCTCCAACCTGCGCGACGCCGACCAGCTCGCCGGCCACATTGCGCAGCTCGTTGAGATCGGCCGGCGGGTGGCCGCCGTGGCGGGCATTCCGCTGCGCCTGGTGGACGCGGGCGGCGGTCTCGGCATTCCATACTCGGAGGGTGAGCGGCCGCTCGACCTCCCCCGGCTCGGCCGCCGCATGGCAGAGCTGCGCGAGCGCTGGGACGCGGACGGACTGTCGAAGATGGAGGTACTGCTCGAGCCGGGCCGGTTCCTGGTCGGTCCGGCCGGCGCGTACGTGGCCCGGGTCGTGGACGTCAAGGGGCCCGACTCGGCGCCCGTCGCGATCCTGGACGGCGGCATCAACCACCTGGTTCGGCCGGCCCTGGTGCGGAGCGAGCACCGCCTGGCGCTCCTCGCTGCGGACCCCATTCGGGCCCTCGTCCGAACCACCGTGGCCGGCCCGCTCTGCACGGGCCTGGACGTCTTCGCGGCCGAGGCGACGCTGCCGCGGCCTCGCGTCGGCGACCTGCTGGCCGTCCTGGACGCGGGCGCCTACGGCTTCACCGAATCCATGCCGCTCTTCCTGTCGCACCCCTCGGCAGCGGAGGTGGCGGTCAGCGACGGTCGAGCCCAGCTGATCAGGCCCCGAGTCACGCCGACCGAGCTGCTCGACCGCCAGCTGAACCCCGACTGGTAGCCGCCGCCGGCCGACGCCGTCGCGGCCTGCGGCGCTTCGCGCCCACCGATCTTCGGGGAACTCGCCGCGTGGCGAGGCGGCGCCGGGACGCGGGGCAAACCCGCAGGGCGAGGCCGCCCTCGGCCTGGGAGCGGCGGCGGCCGCTCGGGACCGCCTGCGTTCGTACGCGAGCGGCCCCGACTCAGTAGCTGGCTTCGTCCAGGCGGACCTTGCCCTTGAACTTCCAGTAGATGAAGCTCGTGTAGCCGATGACGATTGGCATGCCGATCAGCGCCACGATCAGCATCATCGTCAGGGCCGTGTCGGAGGAGTGAGCACTATCGATCGTCACGCTCCGAGCCGCATCCACCGCCGGCACCAGGTTGGGGTAGAGGGCGACGGCGGCCGTGGCGGCCATGCCGACCACGGCAAGGCTGGAGAAGACGAAGGCGCGCCCATCCTGCCGCGCGCGCCCTGCCAGAACCATGTAGAGCAGGACGTTCGCCGTGAAGAACGGAGCGAGCCAGGCCAGAGGGTTGCCGAAGTTGTCGAAGACGCGCCTGGCGTCTCCCCAGGCAAGTCCGGTTGACGCCACCCAGGCGACGAGGACGAGCAGGAGGGCCGCGACGCCGGTCCTTCGAGCCCGGTCCTGGATCGCGCCCTCGGTCTTGAGCACCAGCCAGGCCGAACCCTGCAGCACCGCAAGGCCCAGGGTCAGCACGCCCAACGAGAGCGCGAAAGGATTGAGCAACCCGACGAGGCCGCCGCGGTAACCGCCGTCGGGATCGAGGGGGAGACCGCGCAGGACGTTGCCGAGAGCGACGCCGAACAGCACGGCCGCGGCCACCGAGCCGACCGTGAAGCCGACGTCCCAGCCGAATCGCCATAGTCGGGACGTCTCCTTGCTGCGGAACTCGATCGAGACGGCCCGCACGATGAGCGCTCCCAGCAGGAGCACCATGGCCAGGTAGAACCCCGAGAAGACGGTGGCGTAGGCCAGAGGGAACGCCGCGAAGAGGGCCCCGCCGCCGGTGATGAGCCAGACCTCGTTGCCGTCCCACACGGGGCCGATCGAATTCAGCAGCTGGCGCCGTTCCGCGTCGGTTCGGGCGACGATCAGGTGCAGCGCCCCGACCCCAAGGTCGAAGCCGTCCAGGATCGCGTAGCCGGTGAGGATGAAGCCGATCAGGAGGAACCAGATGGTCGAGAGCTGCATCTCAGTTTCCTCCCTCTCCCGCCGGGGCGCCTGAGGCGGCCTCAGGCTCGGGGGCGGACGCGGCCGCGGGCTCGGCAGAGTCGGCCGCAGGCTCGGGGGCGGACGCGGCGGGACGCCCGGCATTCGGCCCGGGCGTCTCAGGCGGGGCAATCTTCATGCCGGTATCGGGGCCGCGGCGGATCTCCCGGCCGAGACCGTAGAGCCAGAGGAAGAAGAGCAGGGCGTAGAGCAGCACGATGGCCACGATCGAGATCGACACGTCCGTCGCCGTGACCGTCGGTGAGGTGCCGGCCGAAACCATCATCAAGCCCTGGACGATCCACGGTTGCCGCCCGACCTCCGCGGTCATCCACCCCAGCTCCGTCGCGAGTATCGGCGCGGGAATGGCCACCACGGCAAGCCAGAGCCACCAGCGGTGCTTCTCCACGGAACGGCGCCACAGGAAGAAGATCCCGAAGAGCATGAGCAGCATCATCAGCGCGCCCAGCCCGACCATCAGGTGGAAGCTGAGGAACGTCGCCGCGACCGGAGGCCACAACGACTGGGCAACCTGATCGAGGCCCTTGATCTGGCCGTTCGGGTTCAGGTCGGACATCGCGCTCAGTCCGTACGGGATGGAGATCCCCAGGCCGGTGCCGCTGGAGCAATCCTGGCTCGGTGGGATGGCGATGATGTCGAGGGCCACGCCGGTCGCGGTCTGGCAGACGCCCTCCATGGCCGCGAACTTGACCGGCTGGTTGGCCTGGACCTCGCGCGTCTGGAGATCCCCCGTGATGAACATGGCGCCGGCACCGAGGAAGGCGACGACCATTGTCAACCGCAGCGCGAACGCGGTGACATCGGAGCCCCGGCCGCGCAGGATGTACCAGGCCGAGATCCCCATGAGGAAGAAGGCGCCGACCACCCAGCAGGCGGCGACGGTGTGCATGAAGCGGAACACTGTGGACGGGTTGAAGACCGCCGCGAAGAAGTCGACCAGCTGAGCCTTCTGAACGCCGTTCGCGTCGGTCACGATCTTGAAGCCCGCGGGCGTCTGCATCCAGGAGTTGGCGACAAGGATCCAGAAGGCCGAGAGAGTGGTGCCGAAGCAGACCAGTAGTCCGGCGATCCACCGGAGGGTCGAGCCGACCCGGTCCCGGCCGAACAGCACCACGCCGACGAAAGCCGACTCCAGGAAGAAGGCCGAGATCCCCTCGGCCGCCAGCGGTGTGCCGAAGATGTCCCCGACGAAGCCGGAGAAGCGCGACCAGTTGGTCCCGAATTGGAACTCCATGACGATGCCGCTGACGACGCCGATCACGAACGTGATGGCAAAGAGCTTCGCCATGAACACAGAGAGGCGGTCGTAGACATCGCGTTTGGTCCACCATCGGAGCGTCTCGACGATGGCGATCAGCCCGGCCAGCCCGATGGTGACGGCCGGGAATACGAAGTGGAAGCTGATCGTCAGGGCGAACTGAAGTCGATCCAGCTCAACGACGTCCACGGACACTCTCCTCGCATGTCGGCGGCGATCCCGCCCTTGTCCCTGCCGGTGGACTGGCGCGGCCCCGACACAGGACCTAGTGGCTCGACCACGGCTGCGTGACAGTCTCCCCGGCGCAACGTTATGTGACTCGATGCAGCGCGAAAAGGCAACCTTGTATTTGTGGCATCGGTCGGGACGGAGCCGGCGGCGCCTTCATCGAACCTCCGGGGCCGGCGGCCGGCCCAGGGCACGCTGCGATCCCGCGGCTCACGATTTTCCCGGACGTGCTACAACCTGAGCGTGACCAGCCCTCAGGACAGGCGCGGCAGCGAGTTGCCCGCCGGAGACGCTCAGGCCCGGACCCGGATACCGCGCGTCTTCATCCTGGGCCTCGCGCTGATGATCCTTTCGATTTGCGTGCTGTCGCTGCGCTCGGCCGTCGGCAGCGCCGGCAGCGCCGACGGCGCGACCGATCCCTCGCTCCTGGGCGTGGTGGCATCGGAGCCCGACAGTGCCTCGCTTCCGGCGTCGCCGACCCTGAGCTCGGCGCCCGCGTCGCCCAGCGTCGGCCCCAGCCCGAGTCTCAGCCTGACGGGCTACGTCTGGCCGCTCAAGAACCCGGTCATAACGCTCCCCTTCGGGCCGACCAGCTGGGGCGAGGTCGTCGTGGACGGGCAGCTATTCCACGACGGCGTGGACATGGCCACCTGGTGCGGGGACTACGTCTATGCGGCCCACGACGGCGTGGTCCTGGCGGCAAGCCGCCAGTACGACGCCTTCATCGGCTGGATCGGCGACCTCACGCCCTATCACCATCTGCTCGATACGAAGCACTGGTGGAACAGCCTGCCGATCGTGATCGTGATCGACGACGGCGACGGCTACCGCAGCATCTACGCCCACGAGTCGAAGGTGACCGTCCAGCCCGGCCAGCACGTCACGGCTGGCCAGGTCATCGGCTACGAAGGAGCGACGGGCAACGCCACCGGGTGCCACGTCCACTTCGGCCTGTTCAGCCCGACAGACACCGCGACCTTCGAGACCGAGCCGTCGATCGTCGCCAAGGACCTGGTGCCGGCCTACGAGATCGCGCGGATCAACCCGCTGCTTGTCCTCCCATTCCGCTGCGACATCGCGGAGATGCGGACCCTGCGGCCCGTAGAGGCGGAAGCGTGCCCGCCCCCAGCTTCACCGAGTGCCTCACTGAAGGCGACGCCCGCGGCGAGGCCCTCCACGCCGGCCCAGGCACCGACCGTGACCCCGGCGGCAAGCGCGAAGCCGTCCGCGAGCGCGAAGCCGTCCGCAAGCGGGTAGGGCTCCGCGTCACCGCGATTGCGCGATCGACGAGGCCTCGCCGCTGCAGGGTTAGTGGCCCGGGTTCGGGCCGGCCCTCGCCGCTATTCCGAGCGGCGGTACCGGCGGGCCACCAGCGAGTACGCGGGCAGCCGCGCCAGGGCGGCGCTCAGCGGCGCGGCCGGGGCGCCGTCCCGCCCGACGATCGCCAGGAGCGAATCCGTTGCCGTGCCTTCGGCGGGACGCGCGTCGATCTCGGCAAGGTCGACGGTGACCCGGCCGGGCTCCTCCGGCCCGAGCTCGATCGTCGCCGCGGCCCTGGCCCCGGCTCGCTCTCCCGCCTCGTAGTTGAGCCGCTGCTCTGCCTCGGCCCGCCAGCGCGGCCGGCGCAGCAAGATCGCCGACCAGGCCCGGCCGACCTCGCTCCCGACCGTCCCGTCGCCCGGGAGCGGCTGCTCCGAGAGCGCCTCGCCGCGCGCCCAGAGGGCGGCCTGGTGCAGGAGGGCGTACTCGTCGAGGTCAGCGTAGTGCCCAAGGTCGTCCGCCGGCGAGCCCTCGCCGAAGATCGCCATGATGCTCGGCCGGAAGACCGCGGCCAGGTCCAGGTCGATCGCCCGGACCGAGCGGTGATAGTAGATCTGCTGGTACATGAAGAGCCGAGCCGTCAGGAACATCTCCAGCGCCCCGAGGCCGGGCTCGTAAAGCGAGAGGCCGCTCGGCCCGACAAAGGCATAGCGGCGGAGCCGCTCCACGTCGACCGGGCCGTTCGAGACGCCGATGAGGTAGGCGTCGCGGCGCACGTAGTCCAGGTTGTCGACCGTGAAGACGCCGGACAGCAGCGGCTGCAGCCAGCGCAGCCAGCGCGGCATCGACATGTCGGCCAGGGCCGGCTTCGAGATGAGGAACGACAGCCAGCGCGGGTCGATCGATTCGTCCGACCGCAGGGCGTCGCGCTCGGGCACGACGCCCGGGGCTCGACGGATGGCGCGGATCAGGTCGCCCAGCTCGCGTTCGATGATCAGCTGCGAGAGATCCTCGTGAGTCAGGCTCTTGCCGGTCCGGCGCGGGTCGACCGGCGCGGCGAAGTAGCAGAGCACGTGCTCGTCGAAGAAGTGGGCGAAGGGCCCGTGCCCGACATCGTGAAGCAGCCCGGCCAGGCGCAGCGTCTCCACCACCAGGCCCTCGGAGGGCGGCCTCGTCGCCGGTTCGGTCGCCAGCAGCGCGGCGCGGAGGCTCGGGTAGAGGTGACGGGCCCAAAGCCCGGCCTCGTGCATGACTCCCAGGCTGTGGGTGAAGCGGCTGTGCTCGGCCGTGGGGAAGACCCAGCGGGCGCTCTGCAGCTGGCTGATCCGCCGCATCCGCTGCAGCCAGGCCGAGTCCAGCAGATCGCCTTCGGCTGCCGCCTCCCGCGGCAGCCCCAGCCTTTGGGCGTGCTCGGCTGTAAGCCGCTTCGTCAGCTCGATGTAGCCATGGATCGGGTCGCTGACCAGGTTCACGGCCCACATCTGTGGGTGGACGCCGCGGTCCGAGGTGTCGGCCCTACCGGCCCTCTCGGGCGAACTCAGCATCTCGTCCTGCATGGCCAAAGCCTAGCCGAGACCGCGGGCGCGTGGTTGATCATGGCGCTTGTGCCGATCACCTCGGCACGCCGCGATGGCCCCGGGCTCGGCATTTCGAACCCGGCGGCCAGGACCGAGGGCGTGGCGGGCGCCTTAGAGCCGGTCGACAACGCCGGTGGCAGCCGGCGGGCGGGTGGCGGGCGGCGGGTGGCGGGCGGCGGGTCGCCGGCGGCGGGTGGCCGGCGGCGGGTGGCGGGTGGCGGGCGGTGGCGGGCGGTGGACGGCCGGTGGCGGGTGGCGGGCGGTGGACGGCCGCTTGCGGGCGTCAGGCGACGAACGGGCCGGTTCTTGCGCAACAACAACCACGGTAGTCGTAAGCGAGCCGGGAGTCGCCGGTCAGGGCAACCACTCCCTATCGGACGGCGGCCGAATCCGAATCTGCGCTCAGCCACTCGAGCCATACGGCCCTGGAGAGCCCGTCAGCGGCCGAAGGCCTCGCCTCTGCCGCATAACACTACCCGGAGTGCTGTCACGCAAGAACCGACCGTCCGGAGGCAGGCGGACCCGGCGGCGCCGAAGCGGGACCGGGCCAACCGGCCGCCCTGCGGCCGGGCCGGCCGCGCCTGCGGCAAAGGCGGCGGACCCGGCGGCGCCGAAGCGGGACCGGGCCAACCGGCCGCGCCTCGCTCGGGCTGCTCGACCCGCCGGGCCAACCGGCCGCGCCTCGCATCGAAGCCATTTCCACCCGGTCCGCCGCGCGGTCTCGCCCGCGGCTCAGTAGCGGGCGGCGGCCTTCCGATACGTCCCGGCCACTTCCTCGCGCAGCTCCGGCGGCGCGACGACCTCCACCTGGGCGCCCCACTGCAGGATCCAGCGCCGGATCTCGAGGGTGCCCGGTACGCGCGCCCGCCAGGTCACGGATCCGTCGGGCTCGTGTGTGACGCGCTCGGTGGGGTGCCACGTGGTCTCGGTCACCAGGCCGGCGACGGCGGCGTCGAACCGCAGCTCGACTTCGACTTCTTCCTGGTCGGCGATCAAGCCCCAGGCTCGGCCGAGCCCCTCCTGCAGGACGGCCGGATCCGGCGCCTCGAATAGCTCGGGAGCCATCGACAGCTCCAGGATCCGCTGCAGCTTGAAGGTTCGAACGGCGCCGCGCGACTCGTCGAACCCGAGCAGATACAGCGCGCGCGTCGTCGCCGAGGCCTCCAGCAGGTACGGGTGGACGCGGGACTTTCGGGGCGGGCGGCCGGGGCTGTAAGCGGCCGCGTCATAGGTGAGATCCACGACGCGGCGATCGGCCCAGGCACGAGCCAGCAACCGCACGTGGCGGGTCAGCCGCTCGTCCGGTGGGCGGCTGGCGAGAACGTCGATCGTCCGCTCAAGGTGCCTGGCCACAACCGGCGGCAGGATCTCGGCCAGCTTCTGGAAGGCCGCCCCCGTGTCCGGGTCGTACCGGTCGGCGAACTGGACCATCAGGCGCGCGGCGAAGAAGAACGCCACGGCCTCATCCAGGGTCAATCGCAACGGCGGCAGAAACGCACCTTCGACGATCCCCCACTTTCCGTCCTGGCTCCACAACGGGATGCCGATCTCGCCCTCGAGGGCCTGAAGATCCCGATAGACGGTCCGGCGCGACATCGCCACGAAACCCGCAACCGCTTCGACCGAGGCGCCCTCGGGATGATCGGCCAGGTAGCGAAGCACGCGGTAGAAGCGGGCCAGCCGGTCGCGCTTCGCGGTGTCGAGCGGGTTCGGTGGCGGCAGCATCACGTCCCCAATCAGTTCCGGGGCGGCGAGATCGTGACCTGGGTATCTCGATCGGTCGCGGTCATCCGAACCCAGACCGTTGCCAGCAGGCCGTGGGGGAGGATCTGCTGGGCGTCGCCGTTGACGCTCCCGGAGACCATGCCCACCTCGCCGTCGCCGAAGACCCAGAAGTCGAGCTCGCCTCGCCATGTCGCCAGATTGGCGGAACCGACGAGCCAGGCCGCCTGCGGGAACGAGGCCTCGAAGGTCGGGCCGTCCACGGCCACGCGGCAGTGCCGCGCCCTTGCCCCTTCGACGTACTCGAGGCCGAAGTCCTCCGCGGTGGCCCGGTTCTGCGACGACAGGGCGCCAGCCAGCACGGTCAGATCCAGCATCTGGCTACGAACCGCGGCCGGGCTCGCCGGGGCCCACGCGGTGCCTGGCGACATCGTCCAGGCGGACGAACCGATCCTCACGGCGCCGTAGTCGCCGAACAGGTCGCTTCTGACCACCTGCGCCGTCCACGAGACGTCCGTGGCGGAACGGCTGCCTGAGAGGCTCACCGTGCCGACGGCCCGCGAGTCCACGTTGGCCGAGAGCTCGAAATCCAGGCGCGCGGTCTTCGCCGTCACGAGGGTCCCGTTGCAGTCGGGTGGAGTGAGATTGGGGTCGGTCGGGCCGAATATCGAATGGGCGGCCGGCCTGTCCTGCAGCGCCGAGACGTCGGCCAGGCTGACGCCGGCGAAGACACCCCCGATGATCGAAGTCGCGGCAATCGCGAACGCCAGCGAGACGGCTAGGCGCCTGCGGCCGAAGCCTACCTCCGCGACGAGATGGCGGCTGATCCCGAGGCCGGCGAAAAGACTCGTCGCCAGGAGGGCCAGGGCCCACGGGTAGATGACCTCGAAAGACGGGAGCAGCGGCTCAGTTCCGCCCTGGATGACCTGGCCGGCGACGGCGGCGATGGATGGCAGCAGCAGCAGACCGGCCGCAAGGCCCAGCCAGAAGACCCCGGTGGATCCCCGATCGCTACGGACGAGAGGGGGCCAGACGATCGAAGCCACGGAAACGAGCAACGGCAGGGAGGCAGCGACACCGACCGCCAGGTCGATCGGGCCGCCCGGACGGTAAGCGATCAGCACGACTCCGCCGCCCGCGGCCCACAGGACCGTCAGGGCGACCGCGAGAAGCCGGAGTTCGAACTGGCGGACACGCACGAGGTCCAGTCTAGCGGGCCTCGTTCCCGGGAGGAGGAGGCGCATCCCGGTCGGCCGGGCGTCGCCTCGCCCCACCCCGCCCCGGCGCTAATACGAACGCACCACGGCTGGATCGCAAGTACCAGTTACCCCGGGACCCGCCCGCCCTCGTGTCCGGGGCCGGCCAAACCGAATGTACTGATACGGGGGAGATGCAGATAAGGGCTCGAACGATGGCTGGCAAGGCGGACCACAGCAGCGCAGGTCAGACGGGACCGATGCCCCGTCGGACCCCGGCTGGACGCCCGCGCCCCGGCAGCGGCCGTCCCGTCTTCCATCCCGTTCCGGTCGACGTCGGAGTGACGCCGGAACCGGTCGACGCTGAGAAGGCGACCCTCCCCGCCGCGGTCCGGATCCCGCCGGACGTGCAGCCACGCAACGTCCAGACCCAGGCCGCTTACCGGCTGCTGATCACCAGCGGCCTGTCCGGGCCGGATGCCGCCGGACTCATCGGGTACGTGGTTGGCCTGCCGCAGAGCGAGTCGCGCTGGTCTCTCGCCCAGGTCAATCGATTGCTCTTCCTTCGATCGCTCTACGCGAACGGCGAATGGGGTGAGGCCGAGCGTCGGCCAGCCTGAGATCCACCCGCGGCGGCTCGCCGCCACGGGAGACAACCGAACACCAGCGAGGCCTCGGGGCCTCTCTCCTCCAACCCCGGGACTCGCGCATCATGTCGAGGCGGTGTCCACCATACGGTGACACCGCCTCGATGTCTGCCCACCTCGGCCCACGCGGTTCCGCCGACCCGGCCGGTCTGTGGTCGGAGAGGGCGCGCTGCCCGGCCGGCTTCGAAGCGGCGACGGCAGACCCGCGGCGGCGCCTCAGGTATTCCATCCGAGCCGGCGTAAGCCGGGCGCGACCCGCGGAATACGCCCGAAGGAACTCACCCGCTGCGTGAGCCTCGACCCCGTCTCGGCCGCCAGCAGACGCTCGGCACCTTCGGGCGCTCCATGAGGCTAGGCCAAGGCGCCGATCGGCGCAATCGAATCTTCCACCTGCTTCAAGAATCGAGGCCCGCCTTCTCCACCGTCTGCCCACCCGAGGCGACCGGCCGGCCTCGCAACTGGCGAAGAGCCAGCTCAGGCGGCGGTGCGGGCAGCCTCACCGTCGGACGATTCGGCCAGGGCCGCCCGGCGGGCCCTGGTTCCCCGGTGAATCGGGCTAGGCCCCGGCGCCCGCCTCGAACTGAAGACGCGGCCCGATAGCGGCCGCGGCACCCTGGGACCATTCCGTCTGGGCAACGGGGGCGACGACCGCATTGGAGAGCATTCGCAGCGTTCGGGGCGAAACCGGAAAGACAGCGGTGTCGGCGCCCGCGGCGGCCCAGAGCCACTCGTACTGGCACAGGTCCGGGTCCATCAAGATCCGTACGTCGCGACCATGGCCGAACGGCGGGATTCCGCCGATGGAGTAGCCGGTCAATTCCCGAACCTCGCGCGCCGTGGCCTGGCGGATCGCGATCTCGCCCGTGACCGCGTTGAGCAGGCTCAGATCCACACGGTTACGACCTGAGACCAGGCAGACGATGGCAGCCAGGCGACCCTCGGGACGCGGCGCGACGAAGACCAGGGACTTCACGATCTGACCCAGGTCGGCTTCGACGGCGGCCGCGGCATCCTCTGCGGTGTGCGTGGATTCGGGCATGAACCGAATATCGAGCGTCACTCCCTTTCGGGATGCGACCTCGACAACTCGCCTGACCCCTGGATGCGAGATCTCGACCACGCTTGAAAACCTACCATCCGTTCGACTTACCGTGTGCTGAAGATATCGGTCCGCCTGCCCCGTGCAACAGTGGTAGTTCGCGGTCCCTCATGTTGACGACCACCAATTGGTCATGGTTCCTCTATCCAATAAGGTATTCGACGAATCGGCCGGATTGGATCCATCCGCGGCACGACAATCCGCGTGACGGGCTCGAGCGATGCGCCCGGCGGGACCGACCGTTTCGACGGCTGCCTGCCGCAGCGGACCGGGGCCGGCACGCACCGGCCGGGACCGGCGGTCTGGTGCCTGTCATGAGGCCGCCCGGATCGAACCTTGGCTCGCCGAGTCGCGGCGGGTGGGACATCGTCGCCCGCACCGGCTGGCGGGATCCGGCGAAGAAGGTGTAGAGTCGGAGGACAACAGAAGACGGACAGGGGAGCGCCGCGAGGCGCTGAGAGTGCGGAGTGGATCCGCAGACCCTTGGAACCTGATCCGGGTCATTCCGGCGCAGGGAGTCCAGATCGGTGCACCTCTGTCGAGTCGATGGAGGTGCTTTTTGGTCAATCGAGCAGGTCCCGGTGGAGCCCTCATCGTCGCCGACGGCGACGTGCCCCGCCGCGCCGCCCTGGATTCCGCCTGGTCAGGCTGGGCCAACGACATCGGCCTCGTCATCGCTGCGGACGGAGGCTGGGATAAAGCCTCGTCGCTCGGGATCATGCCGGACCTGCTGGTCGGGGACGCCGACTCGCTGTCGGCCGAGCGCTTTGCCGAACTCGCGGCGGCCGGTGTCCCCATCGAACGCTCGCCCGTGGCCAAGGACGAATCCGACGCGGAACTGGCGCTGCTCGCGGCTCTCGCGCGGGGGGCCAGCCATGTGACCATCCTCGGGGCCCTGGGCGGGAAGCGCTTCGACCACGCTCTCGCCAACGTCGGCCTGCTGGGCCTGCCCGGCCCCGGCGAGGTCGAGGTCGTGCTGCTGGACGCCACGACGAGGGTTCGCCTCCTGCGAGCCCCGGACGCGGAGGGAGGCTCCGCAAGATGCGACCTTCCCGGCGAGATCGGCGACCTGGTCTCTCTCTTGCCGCTGGGCGGCCCGGCCTCCGACGTCACGACCGAAGGCCTGCTCTACCCGCTCGACGGCGAGACGCTGCCGCCGGGACCCGCGCGCGGTCTGTCAAACGTTCGCATAGCCCCCGCCGCGAGCGTCACGCTCCGCCGGGGGAGCCTGCTCGTGATCGAGACGAGAGTCCACCAGCCCACACCGGAGGATCGATAACGTGAGCACCGTTCTAACCGCCCACGGCGAGGCCGAGTCAAACCGCTGGCGGACCGTCGACATCGTCGTCGTGGCGATACTGGCCGTCGCCTTCGGCGTCGTCTTCTGGGCCTGGAACGCCTACGTATGGGTCTGGCTCGGCTGGCTCGGCCAGCCCTGGGAATACGCCGTCAGCGGCATGTGGCTGATGCCGGCCGTCGTCGCTCCGCTGATCGTCAGGAAGCCCGGCGCCGCCCTCTTCGCCGAGATGGTCGCCGCCATCGTTTCCGTCTTTCTCGGCAGCCAGTGGGGCCTGGACACGTTGCTGTCCGGATTCGTCCAGGGAGCCGGCGCGGAGCTGGTCTTCGGCTTCGTGATGTACCGCAACTTCGGCCTGGTAGTGGCGTTCCTGGCGGGGGCCGGCGCCGGGATCGGCGAGGCCCTCCACGACATCCCCGTGTACTTCCCGACGGTCAGCTCCCTTCTCCAGGTCGGCATCGCCGCGATGGAGATCCTGTCCGGAGCGGTGATAGCGGGCGTCGGCGCCTGGTTGCTCGTACGGGCGTTGCGGCAGACCGGCGCGCTGCAGGCATTCCCATCGGGCCAGTGAGGCCGGCGGAGACGGACCCACCCGAGGCGCGGCCGAGCGGCCCGCCGCCGATCGTCGCAGCCGGCCTGGGCTGGCGGTACGCGGGCCGGCCGAGGCCGGCCCTGCGGGACCTGAGTTTCAGGCTCGAGCCGGGGCGGGTGCTTCTCGTCCTTGGCCCCTCGGGCTCGGGCAAGAGCACCCTCGCCCGCGCGCTGGTCGGGCTCGTGCCGCACACGTTTTCCGGCGAGTGGCATGGCAGCCTGCGGGTCGGAGAGCTGGATGTCGCCGCGACGCCGGCGCGCTTCCTGGGAGAGAGGGTCGGGCTGGTGTTCCAGGACCCGGACAGCCAGCTCGTCATGGCTCGCGTCGACGACGAGGTCGCCTTCGGGCTCGAGAACCGGGGCCGCTCGCGGACGGAGATGCGGGCCGCCGTGCCCGAGGCGCTGCGGCAGGTGGGCCTGGCCGGCTTCGAGCTGCGCGCCACGAACACCCTCTCCGGCGGTGAGAAGCAACGCCTGGCCATCGCCGGCGTCCTGGTCGCGCGCCCGTTCCTGCTCGTATTCGATGAGCCGACGGCAAACCTGGACCCGCCCGGAATGTACGAAACACTGGAGCGGATCGCCGCACTGGCTCGACGACGTGAGCACACGATCGTGCTGATCGAGCACCGGCTCGAGGCGGCGCTGCCCCTGGCCGACGACGTCCTGCTGCTCGACGACGCGGGACGGCAGATTGCCTTCGCGCCGGCCGGATCGGTCGGGCGCGGTGCCGCAGAGATGCTGGCGGCGAGCGGCGCCTGGGTACCGCGCGCCTGGCAGGGCGCCGCGAAGGAAGGCAGCGAGGCTGCGACCGAGGTCCGCGGCGACCCGCGGCCGGGGCCGGGTCGCGTGCTGCTGCGGGCGTCCGATATCGTCCTCGACTATCCGGCCGAACAGAGGGAAAAGCGCCGGGCCCTGGACGGCCTGTCCATCGAGGCGCACTCCGGAGAACGTATCGGCGTAGTCGGACCGAACGGCGCCGGCAAGTCGACGCTGCTCTTCGTCCTCGCCGGGTTGCGCCGGCCGACCCGCGGGTCCGTCGGTATCGGACGGATTGCCGCCGACGGCCAGCCGGTCGACGATCTGCTCGATCCGTCGCGGCTCCGGCCGGAGGAGATAGCCTCGCGCATCGGGCTCGTCTTCCAGGACCCTGAGCTGGGTTTCGTCGCCAGGAGCGCTCGCGGCGAAGTCACGGCCAGCGCCCTCGCCGCTCGCTCGCTCCGCCGCGGAGTCGACGGTCACGCGCCGGACGCGGACGGCGTCCTGGAGCGGTTCGGTCTCGGCCATCTCGAGGCCCAGGACCCTTTCCGCCTGAGCCAGGGTGAGCAGCGCCGGCTGAGCCTGGCCGCGCTGGTTCTCCGGCCGCCGGCCGTGCTGCTGCTGGACGAGCCGACGTTCGGGCTCGACCGGCGCGGCACCGAGTCCGTCATGGACCTGCTCGACGAGTTGAGAGCAACCGGCCAGGCCCAGCTCCTGGCGACGCACGACCCTCGCCTGCTGCCCCGCTGCGACCGAGTCGTGGCCCTGGATCGGGGCCGCATCGTCTTCGACGGGCCGCCGTACGAGTTCCTGGCCGAGCCGCCGTACGCCGCGGCCGGCCCGTGGCGCGCCGGAGCGGCCCCGGCCGCCGCCCTTCGATGAGCTTCGTCTCCTCGCCGCTGGCGCCCGTCCGGCCCGATTTCCTGACGCGCGTGACGCCGGTCGCCCGCCTGGCGGCGGGCCTGACCTGGCTGGTGGCGTCGGTCGTCACCCTCGATCCCGTCGTGCCGATCCGCCTGGCGATCGCAGCGGTCATCGCCCTCGTCCTCTGGTCCGGCCTGCCGCTGAGCCGAATCCCCGGCCGGCTGGCTCCGCTCGGCCTCGCCATCGTGAGCTTGACCGTCTTCTCGATCCTGCTGTCGGGCGCCAACTCGGACAGGTCTCTCGCCGCGATGCTGGTATTCGGGCCGGTCCGGATCACGGGCCCGGCGGTCTCCGCCGGCCTGGCAGTCGGGCTGCGCGTCGTCGTGATCGGCCTGACGACGATCCTCGTCTTCGGTCCGTCGGACCCGACCCGGATGGCCGACTCACTGGTGCAGCAGTGGCGCATCCCGGACCGGTTCGCCTACGGTACGCTCGGGGCGCTGCGAGTGGCTCCTTTCATGGCCGAGGACTGGACGGTGATCGCGGCGGCGCGGCGCCTGCGAGGCATCCGCCCGCGCGGGGCGTCCGGGCGGATCCGCGACGCCGGCGATCGGCTCGTGGTCATCCTCGTGGCGGCGATACGGCGGGCCGAGCGCCTGGCCCTGGCCATGGACGCGCGCGGCTTCGACGGCGGCATGCGACGGAGCCACTTCCGCGAGCTGCGCGTCGGCTGGCGCGACTGGCTCACGATCGCCGTAGCGCTGGCCGTCGCCGTTGCGGCGCTCACGCTGCCGGCATGACGTCGCCTCGAGGACGCGCCCAAACGCGGAGCCGTCTCCCGGCCTTCCGGCGGACGCCGTCTCGACCGCTCACGGCCGGCCCACCCTCCGGGCGGCTGCCACCCCGGCCGCTCGCGACCTGCCGGTCCTGCTAGCCTGTGACCATGATCGAAATGCCGAAGGTGGGTGAGCTCGCCCCCGATTTCGAGCTCCGTGACGACGAAGGGCGGCTCCATCGCCTCTCGGACCGGCGCGGCCACTACACGGTCGTGTACTTCTACCCGGCCGACGACACGCCGGGTTGCACCAAGGAGGCCTGCTCGTTCCGGGACAACAACGACGCCTTTCGGGATGCCGACACGGAGGTCTGGGGCCTGAGCCCGCAGGGTGCGGCCAGCAAGGCCGCCTTTCGGGCCAAGCATGGGTTGCCCTTCACCCTCCTCGCCGACGAGGATCACGCCGTCGCCACGACCTACGGAGCCTGGGGCGAGAAGATGAACTACGGCAGGACCTACTGGGGAGTCCTGAGGTCCAGCTTCCTGGTTGGACCGAGCGGACGCGTGGAGCGCCTATGGCCGAAAGTGAAGCCGGAAGACCATGCACTGGAGGTCCTGGCAGCCCTGCGGGAGGCGCGGGCGACGCCGGCCTGACCCTCCGCCAGGGCCCCGGGTGGAGGGTCCCATCGGGCGCCGGGATGGCGGCCACGCGCCCGGTCCGCGTACGGTCGCGGGCAAACAAGGAGGCCTCGCCCGTGGGGGGAGACGAGCGAAGCCTCGGGCGGCATGATAACTCGACCATGCCGGTTGGGAAGTGGCAATTGACGACAACCGCGAGCGGGCCGCGCGATTGCGGTGCCGGCCGACAACGAGGTTCTGGCGTGTATCGAGACGGCGAGGCGAGGCGATGACAGGAGAGATACCGGCGGCCCACGCGTGGAGGCCGCGACGTTTCATGGTCATCGTCGGCCATCCCGACGATGCCGACTTCGGGCCGGCGGGAACCGCCGCAGCCTGGATCGACGGCGGCGCCGAGGGCTGGCTCGTCTGCTGCACGTCCGGGGACGCCGGCGGCGAGGACCCCGACCTCGACCCGCTGGAACTGGCTCGGGCCCGTGAAGAGGAGCAACGGCGCGCGGCCGCCGTCGTCGGCTACACCGGAGTCACCTTCCTTCACCAGCCCGACGGCGGCCTCGTCAACGACCTGCCGCTGCGCGAGATGCTCGTGCGGGAGATCCGGAGCTTCAAGCCGGACGCCGTCTTCTGCGGCGACCCGGAGGTCGTCATCCACGGCGGCGGCGGCGTCAACCACACCGACCACCGTGCCGCCGCGATGGCGTCCGTCGACGCCGTCTACCCCGCGGCGCGGAACCCGATGGCCTTTCCGTGGCTGGCGAAGAACGGCCTGGCAGCGCACCGAGTCCGGCGGATCTACCTGATGTGGTCAAACCAGCCCGATGTCTGGATCGATGTCACGGCGACCGCCGACCGCAAGATCGAGGCCCTTCGCTCGCACGCCAGCCAGCTTCACGACCCCGAGGCTGTATTCGCCCGGGTCCGCGAACGGATGGCCGAGCAGGGCGAGCGAATCGGGGTGCCGGCCGCGGAAAGCTACCGGCTCGTCGTTTTCGAGCAGGATCCGGACGAAAGCGCCGAGGTCGGCGAGGCACTCAGCGCCGAAAAGTCCGGGGCGTAAGCGCCGGATCGAGCCCGATATGGTGCGCGGCCTCGGCCGATCGTCGCGCGACCACCATGGCTACGCCGCGTCGTGTCTTGCCAGAGACAGCTCCGGCTCGATCTGTGTCCAGTCAGGCCGCGAGCTTACGCGCCGGCGTCGCTCGCACCGTGACGCCGGCCCCGGTTGGTTCGCCGTTCAGGTGTGAGCAGGCCGACCAGGAATCCGTCGCCGTGCTTGCGGACCGCGATCTCGACATTTGCCTCGGCGGCCACGCGCAGGAGGCGCTGCCGGATCGTGATGGGTTTCTCGGCGGGATCGAGCCGGACTTCGAATACCTGCTCCGGTCCTTTGAGTTGACCGATGAGGCGTTTGAATTGACGTTGCTGCTGCTCTCGCTCGCGAGCCGCGGGACTCAACTCGCGGGGCCGCTGACTTCCCTTGTCCATGAGCGCCGGGTCGGCTTTGCGAACTGTGACCATTTCGCTCCTCTCTCTAAGCCCAGGACCCGAACCGTCTTGAGTCGCCCGAACTGTGGGCGGTATCGCATCGACTATACGCCCTCGGTGTGAGGCAGACGGCCCAGCTTATCGATGGAACTGGCAGGCTACTCCCGGCCGAGGTATGGGCGCGCCGACCCGGGCGACGCGGATTGGCAGCATCGACCTGAGGTCGTCGAGCTGGCCGAATCGAATCCCGGACGGCCGCCTGTCTGGGACTGGAGCCCGGCCTCGCCCGCCGCGGTCCGGCACCATCGCGGCCGGCGGCCCGGGTGGGCAGTTGCGCCGTACGAACCACGACTCGTCCGGGTGGGTCGGACCGATCCCGAGAACGATCGCCCGCGACAGGCCCGGCCTCGCCCGGCTAGACTGCGCAAGCGTCCTGGCTCAAGCGGGCGCCTGGCGTCCCCCAGATGCCCGGCGTGTTTGCTGGACCCTCCCGCCCCGAACGGGGCCGATCCGTCGATGCGTACAGCAGGTGAAATCGCAATGAGAGTTGGCGTCGCCAAGGAGACCGCTCCGGGAGAGCGCCGCGTCGCGCTGGTACCCGAAGCGGTCACGAAGCTGCGAGGCGCCGATGTGGACGTGCTCGTCGAGCGCGACGCCGGCGCCGAGGCCTGGTTCTCGGACGACGACTACGCCGAGGCCGGGGCAACGATCGTCACGGCCCCCGCCCTCTACGCCCAGTCCGACGTCATCCTCCGGATCCACCGGCCCACGCGTGCCGAGATGAAGCTGCTCCGCCCCAACCAGGTAGTGATAGGACTGCTGGCCCCCCTGCTGGACCCTGCGGCAATGGCAGAGCTGGCCGACCTGCAGGTGACCGCCATCAGCCTGGACGCCATACCCAGGACGCTCTCTCGCGCGCAGGGAATGGACGCCCTTTCGTCGCAGGCGAACGTGGCCGGCTACAAGGCCGTCCTGGTCGCCGCCGAGGCCTTCGGTCGTTACTTCCCGCTGCTGACGACGCCCGCCGGCACCGCCAGGCCGGCCAATGTCCTGGTGCTGGGCATCGGCGTGGCCGGCCTGCAGGCGATCGCCACGGCCCGCCGGCTCGGGTCCCAGGTCAAGGCATACGACGTCCGGCCGGAGACCCGCGAGCAGGCCGAGTCGCTCGGAGCGCAGTTCGTAACGCTCAAGTCCGCGATCGACGGCGCCGGCGAGGGTGGCTACGCGCGGGCCCTGACGCCCCAGGAGCAGGCCGCCCAGCAGGACGAGCTGAACGACATCATCGCCTCCCACGACATCGTCATCACGACGGCCCAGGTCCCGGGGCGGAGACCGCCGGTTCTCGTGACCGCCGCCGCCGTCGACTGCATGAAGGCCGGCTCGATCATCGTGGACATGGCCGCCAGCGAACTGGGCGGCAACTGCGAGCTGTCGGAGCCGGGGAAGGTCACGATCACACGCAACGGCGTCGCCATCCATGCGCCGCTGAACCTCCCGGCATCGATGCCGACCGGCGCGAGCGCCTTCTACTCGCGCAACATCCTCAACCTGCTGCTCAACTTCGTGAAGCTCGGCGAGCTGCGGTTCGACTTCGCGGATGAGGTCACGGCCGCCACGGTCATCACACACGGAGGCAAGGTGGTCCAGGCGGCCACCGTGAAGCTCCTGAAGCCCGCACCGCGTGGAGGCGCCAAGGCATGAACGTCGGCACCCTACTCGACTCCTTGACGGTCTTCGTCCTGGCGATCCTGCTCGGCTTCGAAGTCATCAGCAAGGTTCCCGCCACGCTCCACACGCCGTTGATGTCGGGCACGAACTCGATCCACGGGATCGTGCTGGTCGGTGCCATCGGGCTGGCAGCCACCGCGAACAGTGTGCCCACCGGCGTGCTCGCCTTCGTGGCGATGGCGTTTGCCGGCGCAAACGTCGTCGGCGGATACTGGGTCACGGACCGCATGCTGCAGATGTTCAAGCGACGCCCGGTCCCCACGGCCGACAAGGCCGCAAAGTGACGGGGGGATCGCGATGAACGCCACTGACGTCGGTTACCTGGTCCAGCTGTCATTCATCGTCGGGGCGGCCCTGTTCGTCGTCGGCCTCCACTTGATGAACTCCCCGGCCACGGCCCGGACGGGCAACCGGCTATCCGCGGCGGGAATGATCATCGCCGTCGTGGCCGAAGTCGTCTTCGTTGCCCAAGGCAGCGTAGGCCTCTGGAACTGGGCGATCATCATCGCCGGCCTGGCCCTCGGCGGCGGCCTCGGCCTGAGGATGGCACGAACGGTCGCCATGACGTCCATGCCTCAGCTGGTCTCCCTATTCAACGCCGTCGGCGGCGGTGCGGCGGCGCTGCTGGCCCTCAGCGACTTCCTGGCCCTCGATGGGCATCGAGTTCTGGCCGGTGGCGCTCCGGGCCTGGACGGCTGGCGGACGCTCTTCATCCTGGCCGACGTCCTGGTCGGCTCGGTGACGTTCACCGGCTCTCTCATCGCCTCGGCCAAGCTGATGGGTCTCATCCGGGGCCAGCCCATCCTCCTTCCCGGCGGCCGGATCCTGTCCTGGTTAGCCGTGGTTTGCGGGCTCAGCGTCTCGATCGTCCTCATCCTGACCGGAGCAGGCGTCGTCACCTACGATCCGACCGTCCTCTACGCCCTGCTGGCCGTGGCCCTTGCCTGCGCCCTGGTATTCGGCGTCCTGATGGTGCTGCCGATCGGCGGCGCGGACATGCCGGTCGTGATCTCGCTCTTGAACGCGTTCACCGGAACGGCCGTCTCGATGGCCGGCTTCGTAGTCGGCAACGTCATGCTCGTGGTCGCCGGCGCCCTGGTCGGCGCATCGGGCGCGATCCTGACCCGGCTGATGGCCAGCGCCATGAATCGGTCCATCGCCAACATCGTGGTCGGAGGTTTTGGGGCCGAGGAAGGGACTCAGTCGGCGCTCGCGACCGCGGGCGGCTCCGTCCGCGAGGTCTCGGTCGACGATGCGGCTATCCAGCTCGCCTACGCCAGCAAGGTCGTCATCGTGCCCGGCTACGGCCTCGCGGTCGCCCAGGCGCAGCACGGCGTCCGCGAGCTGGCGGACCTGCTCGAGGCTCGCGGCATCGAGGTCTCGTACGCGATCCATCCGGTGGCCGGCCGCATGCCCGGCCACATGAACGTTCTGCTGGCCGAAGCCAACGTGCCGTATCCGCAGCTCAAGGAAATGGACGAGATCAACCCCGAGTTCGAGCGGACGGACGTGGCCCTGGTGGTGGGCGCCAACGACGTTACCAACCCGGCGGCCCGAGCGGACCGCTCGAGCCCCATCTACGGCATGCCCATCCTCGACGTCGACCACGCCCGCTCGGTAATCGTCATGAAGCGATCGATGGGCCGCGGCTATGCCGGCATCGACAACCCGCTGTACGTCAACCCCAAGACCGGCATGTACTTCGCCGACGCGAAGCGGGGCCTGCAGGAACTGGTGGCGGCCGTCAAGGCGCTGTAGGCCCCGCCGCCAGGTCGGCGCCTCCCGGAGGTCCTCGGCGCCGCCGTCGGCCGGTCCGACCGGGGACGCGGCCGGCGCGGGCGGGTCGGTGGCTCCGGCAGAAGACCCTGCGGGGGCTCATTCGAATGTCGCATGGACGCACTGGGGCCCGAGTGGGAAGATGCCCGTGCTTGTCGACCCTGCCGGGCTGAGCTGGGGAACATTGCCCCGGAGTTGCGAGTTGTTCGATCCCGGCATTGCGACGGCACTGCGTCGTAGCGTCCACTGAGCCGGAGCATGGCCGAGCGTGGAGAACAGGGGCGAGTCCAGGTCGAGCCGGGGCCCGCGGAGCGCTGAAGCCTCTGAGGGCTCAGCGTCCGCAAGCGCGACCTCCGCCGGGACAGGCGCGCACCACGACATCTACCAGCTCGCCTTCGAGCAGATGTCGGACGCGGTGATAATCGGCGAGATCGTCCCCGGAACTGACGGGCGGCCCGCTGACTACCGCATCGTCGACGTCAATCCGGCCTACGAGAGACTGGTCCGCCAGAAGGCCGATCGCGTGATCGGCACCCTTCTATCAGACGTCAACCCCCGGATGAGGCCCGAGCTCCTGGAGCGCGCGGCCGGCGTCACTGCGGGCGGCGAGCCGGCGGAATTCGAAACACACGACCCTGAGTCCAACCGATCCGTGCGTATCCGCATCTCACGCGTCGGGCCGACCTGGGTAATGGCGATGGTGGAAGACGTCACGGAAGCGCGCAACGCGGAGGCCGCCCTGCGCGAGCGGAACGCCTTCGTCGAGACGATCATCACCAGTTCCGGCGACGGGCTGATCGTCTACGACCACGACCTCAAGGTCGCCGTGTGGAACCCGGCGATGGAGGACCTGACGGGACTCTCGGCCGCTTTCGTGATCGGCCGGGACGCCTTCGAGGCCTTCCCCGAGGTCATGGACACCGGCGTCGGCGACGATCTCCGCGAGGCCCTGGCCGGCGCCGAGCCGACTTCGCGCGAATTCGAGTACGTGATCCCCCGGACCGGCCGCCGCGGCTGGGCGGTCCAGACGAACCGGCGGCACCGCAACGCCAACGGCGAGATCGTCGGCGTCGTCTCGGCTGTTCGGGACATTACCGCCGAACACGAGATCGAGGCGGCCATCCGTCGTTCGGAAGCCGAGTTCCGGACGATCTTCGACAACGTCGGCGACGGCGTCGCGATCTCCGAGCCGGGCGGCCGATTCCTGGAGGTCAACCGGGTCGTTTGCGAACGCCTCGGTTATACGCGCGAGCAGCTTCTGGCCATGCCGGTCGCGTCGATCAACTCGCCCGAGGCGGCCGAGCTGATCCCCGAACGGACCCTTCAGGCCGCGCAGGACGGCACGTCGGTCTTCGAGACCGCGCATGTCACTCGAGACGGCACGAAGATCCCCATCGAGGGGGTGTCGCGGCGTGTCGAATTCCGCGGCCGGCCCGCCATCCTGACCGTCCAGCGCGACATCACTCAGCGCAGACAATCGGAGGAGGCCGTCCGCGAGCAGGCCCGCTTCCTGCAGCAGATGCTCGACGCGATCCCGATCCCGATCATCGCCAAGGACCGCGCCGGCCGCATCCAGCTCTGCAACGCCACCTTCGCCGCGGCCGGCGGAAGGCGGCCGGCCGATGTCGTCGGCAGGACGATTGCCGAGCTGGGCATTCCCGAATCGGAACTCCACTGGGACACGGACCGGGATCTCCTGGCCACCGGGAAGCCTCAGGTCTACGAAGCCCCCGCGCCGTCCGCCGACGGCGGCCTCCGGCGCCACGTCATCACGAAGGCTCCCCTGCGGGACCCGGACGGAGACATTAACGGCATAGTCACGGCGGCCCTGGACATCGACGATCGCTACGAGGCCGAGCAGGCGCTCCGGCGTTCGGAAGAACGGTTCCGAACCCTGTTCGAGAGTGCCGCCGACGCCATATTCATAAGCGACCGGGAGGGCAAATTCATCGAGGCCAACCCGGCCGCCTGCGAACGGCTGGGTTACGGCAAGGAGGAGCTGCTCGGGCTGTCAGTGGCCGACCTCAGCCTGCCCGGGATGGCGCCGTCGATCGTCGAGCGCATCGCGACGATCGAAAGGCACGGTGGCCTGGTCTTCGAGACCGTCCACCTGAACCGCGACGGAACGGCGATCCCGGTGGAAATGATCGCCACCATGATCGAGCTCGGCGGACAACCCGCCGTCCTCGGCATCGCCCGCGACATCTCGGAGCGGAAGAAGAGCGAGTCGGAACGAGCGGCCCTGGAGGAGCAACTGCGCCAGGCCCAGAAGATGGAGGGAATCGGCCGGCTGGCCGGCGGCATCGCCCACGACTTCAACAACCTGCTTACCGTAATCCGTGGCAACGCGAGTCTGGCCCTGGGCGAGCTTCAAGATGAGGAGGCGGCTCGCGAGGACCTGGAACAGATCGAGCTGGCGGCGGACCGCGCGGCCGCCCTGACCCGACAGCTCCTGGCCTTTGCCCGGCGCACCGTCCTGAAGCCCGAAGTCGTCGACCCGAGCCTGATCGTTCGAAGACTCGAGCCGATGCTGCGGCGGCTGATCGGGGAGGACATCGTCCTCGAGATCGTCGCCCCGGTCGGCGGAGGGCACGTCCTCGTGGATCCCGGCCAACTCGAACAGGTCATAGTCAACCTGGTCGTAAACGCGAGGGACGCCATGCCCGACGGCGGCACGGTGACCATCGAGGTTGCCGACATTGAGATGGCCGAGGCGATAACACCGGAGCGGCCGGACTCGGGCGGACCGATGACGATGCTGTCGGTGTCGGATACCGGGATCGGTATGGACGCCGCGACCCTGGAACGCCTCTTCGAGCCCTTCTTCACGACCAAGGATCCGGCCAGGGGAACCGGCCTGGGTCTGGCCACCGTGTACGGGATCGTGCGCATGTCCGGTGGCAAGGTCACGGCCCGCAGCGAACTCGGCAGTGGATCGACCCTGACCGTCTACCTGCCCCGCGTCGACGCCGTGGCCAGCCCGGAGCCGCCGGGAGCGGCGCCGCCCGCCTCGACCGGGGCCGGAACGATTCTTGTCGTGGAGGACGACCGCGGCGTCAGGAGATTCGCGTGCCGAGTTCTGGAAGCAGCCGGCTACACCGTCCTGACCGCCTCCGACGGCGCTGAGGCGCTCGAGTTGTCCGCCGACGTACCGGTGGACCTGCTGCTCACCGACGTCGTAATGCCCGGGATGAGCGGCCGCGACGTGGCCGCTCGGCTGGCGGCTGCCCGGCCCGGCATCCGGACGCTGTACATGTCCGGCCATACCGACAAGGGCATAGTCCGCGACGGCGTCCTGGAGCCGGGCATCGAGTTTCTGGCCAAGCCGTTCACCGCCGAGGCCCTCCTGGCTGCCGTTGACGCCGCGATGACAGGACATGCCGCGGGCTGAGGGGACCGGCATCACCCGTTCGGCGGAGCTGGCGCCGGTACCAACCGAGTGGCTGGCTGGTACCAGTACGGAAAGGCGATTGCGGCGGATGGCAACCGGGACCTAACGTGACCAACGCAGCAGGGGAGTGCGCGAGCAACAGAAAGACTCGATCACAAGGAGTTCACCGTGAGCCTCACCGCCCTGGCTCCGGTCGCCGTCGCGCTTGTGTTCATCATTCTCGGCAAGCGCTGGTAGATCGGACTCTCTATCAGAAACCCGGACCTTGACGTCCGGGTTTCTTCGTCTCGGGGAGCAGGCCTGGCGCCAGCCTAGGCTCGCTCGGTCAGGCCCAGCCTGATAGCTGCGGCGGCGGCCTCAACGCGGCCGGAGACTCCGAGTTTCGTCAGTATGTTGCTGACGTGAACGGCCACCGTCTTTCGAGTGATGAAAAGGCGCCGGCCTATCTCGGGGTTGCTGCGACCTTCGGCGATCAAGGCCAGAACCTCGATCTCGCGCTTGCTGAGGCCGAAGTCGTGCTGTGCCGGCTGCCTGGCCGGAGAGGAGAAGTCCGCCACGAGGCCCGCCTCGTGTCTGGCTCCCTGACCGGCCGCGCCACCCTGGCTCTCTCGCGCGGCCGCTGATGCGAAGTAGGGATTCCAGGGCGGGCCCGCGCGGCCGGCCGTCCTGGCCGGCCCCGCGGCAGGCTCGCCGCGGCTCGCCAGCGACGCCTCGATGTGCCTGGGAAGCGAGATCATCGCACGTCGCGACAGCTCGGCGACCGCGCGCAGCAGCGGCGACGCGCCCAGCTTGAAGGCCGCCTCCGCCGCGGCCGTGAGCGGCTCTCGGGCCACCGTCCGCGTCGAACGACCCCGGGCCTCGTCGAGCAGCGCCTCCGCCTCTCGCCAGTTCGCTCGGGCGGCCTCGTACACATCGCCGAGTTCCGCCCAGTCCAGCGCGAGCTGCTTCCATGTATTCGGATCGTCGCGGCCCTCGATGCGCGATCGGAAGGCCCGGGCTGTCCTTATGGCGAGATCGGCCTGCCGGCGCGAGCCTGTCTTCTGGGAAACGCCGCAAGCGCGGACGACGGCCTCGGCGCGCAGCACGACGGGCAGGCTCCGCTCCCTCGCGGCCGCCAGGGCGGCGAGGTCGCGCCGCCGGTGCGCGTCCTGCGAGGCCATGGCGTCGACCTCGAGGCAGGTCGAGGCCATGCGCGCCATGAGCAGCCAGTCCTCCGTATCGCTCACCCGCAGCCAGCCTCCCTCCGCGGCCCTGTGTGCGTCGATAAGGTCTTCCTGCCAGAGCGCATACGACACCGCCGCCTGGTGCGCAGGAACCGAGAACTGCGGGTCCTGGACCGTTTCGATGGCCAGCAGAACCTGGCCGAGCAATCGCCCGGCCGATTCGCCGGCGCTCATCGAGACTTCGAGCGTGGCCAGGGTCAGCAGCGGCGAGAGGGCCCAGATACCTACCGGGTTCCAGCTCAGGGCGTCGAGGCAGAGCCGGCGGCATTCCGACCAGCGACCGAGGAAGTAGAGAGAATCGGCCGCGTTGGCGCGCAGGAAGTTGCCGTAGACCGTGGCCTGGCCGGCCCGCTCCGCCTCGGCAATGCCTTCGAAGGCGATGGCGATGGCCTCTTCCCGGCGGCCGAGCAGGTCGAGCACGGTCGTCAGGTTCGCGTAGACGCGGAACAGGTCGTCGAGATGACCGAGCTCCGCGGCCTCGTCTCGCGTCTGGCGCAGCTTCCAGACGGCCGGCTCGGGATCCTCGCCCCACGCGTCGGCGACGGCCAGCGTGCAGGTCGCGTGTAGAAACTCCGGCCGGGCCTCCGGGCCCACGACCGTGGCGACCTCTACGGCCTCCTGCGCGTAGCGCTTGGCATCGGAGAAGACGCCCTCGAGCATGTGGAAGTGGGCCAGGGAGGCGAGGACGCGCGCTCGGGCGCGGGTAGGCTCGAGCGGCACCAGCTCAACCGCGCGCCGGAGTGCCGCCAGGGATCCTTCGTGGTCGCCGGAGGACCGGCGATAGCGGCCGAGTTGCTCCATGACGAGGCCTAGCGCCGGCCTCTCTCGGGGATCGTCGAGACCGGCCGCCGCCGCCTCCGCGTAGGAGGCGGCCCGAGCCGGGTCGCCGGCCGCGAAGGCGGCCTCGCCGGCCCGCACGTACAGATCCGAGAGGCGGGCGACGGTCGCGTCGGGACGGACTATCTCGTACAGGCCCAGGGCAGTCTCGTAGTGGGCCAGCGCATCCGCCCCCGCGTCGAGATTCTCCGCCGCGGCGGCGGCATCAAGGGCATCGGCCTCCGCCGCGACCAGCTCGTGGGCCGCCAGGTGATGCGTCAGAGCGGCGGCCGGCTGCGGGTCCTTTCCCTGGGACAGGGCCGCGGCAAGACCGGAGTGGTAGCGGCGGCGCGTCGCCGGCAGCAGATCCGCGGCCAGCGCCTCCGCGATCAGTTCGTGACGGAAGCCCAATCGCCGCTCCGAACCGGCCTCCACCAGGATCCTGGGCCCGCCGGGGCGTGAGGCAACGCGATTCTCGCGGCCGGACTCTCGACCCTGATCGCGGCCGGAGTCCCGATCTCTGCCGCCGAGCGGGGCCCGACCGGCCTCCAGGGCGGGGTCGCGGGATCCGGGGCCGCCGGCGGCGACCCCACGCCCCCGCTCCGCCGCCGCGCGCCCGCTCGCCCGGCCCGCGCTCGACCGGGCCTCGCGATCCTGTCGGGAGTACTCGCGAGCCTCCTCGCCGCCACGCCCGCCGGGAACAGTTCCAACCGGCTCGCCGGGTGTGCCATCGGCGGGCTCCCGGGGCCGCTCCAGAGTCTCGATCAGGAAGCCGTGCTCGAGGGCCTCGGCCACACCCGCGGCGATGTCCGACTCCAGGACGTCTCCGTGCCTCGCCGCGGACGAGGAGCGGGGCGGCCTGGCCGGCGACCTGGACTCGAATTCGGCCGCCATGGACATGAGCATGGGCATGGAGACGGTCGAACCCGCCAGCGAGAGGAGACGAAGCACGCGCCGGCACTCCGGGGATCGCAGCGAGGCTCGGGCCGTTACCAGCCTGTCGAGAGCACCCGCCAGCGATACGCCCTGCAGCTCGCGCCGGGCGGCCAGCAACTCCTCGACCACCAATGGATTTCCCGTGGCACGTTCGGCCACCAGCAGGAGAGTCGTCGATGAAGGCCGCTCTCCTTCGATCGCCTCGATCAACTGGCTGAGCTCTGTGCGCTCAAGCGGCGCGAGCTCGGCGCTCGTAACGGAGGGCGTGTTCGACAGCGTAGACAGAGTGGCCCGCAGCGGGTCGGACCTGAGGAGTCGGTCCGGCTGGTAGGTGACTATGAGCATCACCCGCTGGCCCCGCGTCACGCGAGCCAGGAAGGAAACAAGTCCACGCGTCGCGGCGTCGGCGTGGTGGAGATCCTCGAGCAGCAGGGCCACGGGCTGCCGCTCTCCGAGCCGCTCGAGGACGCCCAGCACCGCCTCGAACATGCGGGCTTCGCGCCACTCGGTCGCGGCAATCCGCGGCCGGTCCGGCAGAAGGTCGAGGTCATCGAGGCGGGGGCGGAGCCTCGGCACGAGTCGTGCGATGGCGTCGCCGGTTGGTCCCAGCAGCGTCGCGAGAGCGTCGTCCGGCAGGGGGGTGAGCAGACTCTCGAGGGCGGACGCGACCGGAGCATAGGGAACGCCGGAGGTGGCCGGCAGCGCGACACCGTGGACCGCGGCGAAGGGTTCGGCCAGGGCATCGATGCGACGCCGAGTCTCCGCGAGGAGACGGCTCAGGCCGAGGCCCGCCGTCCCCGACAGGACCAGTGTCGTGGGCTGGCCGTCGGCGGCGCTCTGGAGCCCCACTCCGATGCGTTCGAGCTGGCGGTCACGACCGACAAAACGGTCACTCCAGAGCGGCCGACGCGGCGAGCGTCCGTCTGCGGTGCGGCCTGCGCCGCTTCGGTCGTGGCTTGTCGTGGTCATCGCTTCGAGGTCCCAGCGCCGGCGCCGCGCTGCGCAACGCCCTGTCCTACCCTCAGTCGGACGTTAGGGTAACCCGCTGGCGCCTTTCTGGCGGGCAGCTATTTCGTACCATGGGTCGCGGCCGGGGGCGAGCCCGTCGGCCGGCGGAGTCCAGGGGACGTGCATTGCGCCTGCGGCCATCCGCGGAGGTGGGATAAGCTCGCCTGGTGAGCCCACGACATCCCGACAACACGCTCAACGAACTCTCGGGCGAGGAGTGGCTCTACTTCACCAAGTCCGTCTGGAGCACGGCCTATCCTTCGGAGCTCGGCCATGCCACCCGCAAGCAGCACGGGGCGAACAAGCCGCCCCGGCTGATGGCACGTCTGATCGAGTTCTTCACGCAGACGGGCGACCTGGTTCTCGATCCCTTTGCCGGAGTGGGCGGGACTTTGCTCGGAGCCGCCATAGCGCGCGGCCCCAGGCGGGCTCTCGGCCTGGAGATCGAGCCGCGCTGGGTCGACGTCTACGAGGCCCTCATCCAGGATCTGGCGGCCGAGCGGGACGGCCGCGGTCCCCTGGTCGCGGACATCGGAGCTTCGGATCCGGGCGGCGAGCGAGGCTTCGACCCATCCGGCCTGGAGATGCGGCTGGGCGACTCCATGGCGCTCCTGCCGGACCTCCGGTCCGACAGCATCGACTTCATCGCCACCGATCCCCCGTACAACATCCAGCTGCCGATCACAATGTCGGGCGGGAAGCTGGCGGAGCAGCACGCCAACCGCCGGACGGACTACGCCATGGTCACCGACCGTGAAGGAGACCTGGCCAACAGCGCCGACTACGCCACCTACCTGGGCCGGATGGAGGACGTCTTCAGTCAGATGCTGCGCGTGCTTCGACCCGAGCGATACGCGGCCGTGATCGTGCGCGATGCCTATCAGGCTGGGCGCTACATCTTCACCGGCTCAGACCTGGCCGAGCGGGCGACGCGGGCCGGCTTCGCCGTCAAGGGCGACGTGATCTGGTATCAGGCCGGGACCCGGCTGCGGCCGTACGGATACCCGCGCTCATTCGTCCCGAACATCTCTCACCAGCACGTCCTGATATTGCGGCGGGAACTCGGCCGGACGAGAGGTCACGGTCAGGTGGCTTCTCCACGAGCCCTGAGGTAGGCCTCGAGCAGGCCCCCGGCGTCCGGCTCGTCGAGTCCAGCGGCCGCCTCCGTTCCCTCCGCTTGCCCGGAGTCCAGAGCACCGCCGCAGTCCGGGTTCAGTGGCATCCGCTCCGAACGACATTCTGCAATCGTGGGCTGGGTCGGTTGGGCCAGGGTCATGCGGTGAACCCAGCCCTGTCGGCCGTCCGGACACAGGACCAGCCAGTAGACGCCGCGGCGTTCGAGCAGCTGGACCTCGTCGCCCTGGTCGACGATGCCGATTTCGGTCGCGCTGTACTCGTCCGGCGAGTCGAGCAGGCGAACCAGCCGGTAGCCGATGTTCCGGCGTTCGAAGTTGGCCAGCGGCTCCACGCCGGCGGCTTCGAACGACAGCCGTGGCGCCTCGAACGCCTGCCGCCGTGGATCCATTCGACGCACTTCCTGTAACGACGGCCTGCGCCAGCGTGGCAGGAGCGATTCGTCCACGACGCGGAGCCCGGGCGCGGCCTCGGCTTCGAAGGTGGAGGCGGCGGCCGCTGCCAGGAGTTCGTCGTCGGGCTCGTCGTCGTCGTCGCGGCGTCGCTTGCCGAAGAACGAGAAGGCGGCCCAGGCCGTACCACAGGCGCTGGCCGTGGCGATGGTCGGCGCGAGATCGAGCACTAGTTGCTCGATGGTCAGGGTCGAATAGCCGCGAGGATCGGACGGCAGGCTGGACCGGAAGCCCTCGCTCGCGCCGAGCGCGAAGTGGTCGACGGCGACCTTGCCGACGAAGGATCCGGCCGCACGGATCGCGGTGATTGGATCCACCGACGTACCGGGACCCTGGCCCGGCCCGGAGCCGTCCCCACCGCCGGCGCCGCCGCCCTCAGAATCCCTCGAGCCGGATCCGGCGTCCGTGCCGGCGCCGGCCGCCGGACCGGGTGAATTCGCGGGCGTGACCCCTCCCGCCGCGGGATCCGTGCCGTTCGCCTGGTTGGTGGGCTGGGCACCCGGAGTGCCGCCGGCCACGCCCGGAGTCGGTGTGGCGGAGGCGCCGGAGGAGCCTCCGCTCGGGGCCGGCTGGGGTGTCGCGCTGGGCGACCGGGTCGGGGTCGGGTTGACGGGGGGCTCGGAAGTGCGCGTCGGGATCGGTTTCGCGGTAGGGGCCGGGGTCGGCTGGGCCGTCGGGACGGGAGTCGGTTTCGCGGTCGGGGCCGGGGTCGGGGTGGCGATGGGCTGGGGGGTCGGGGTGGGTTTCGCGGTCGGGGCCGGGGTCGGGGTGGCGATGGGCTCGGGGGTCGGGCTCGAGCCGGGTCCGGGCATCACGTGGAGAGTGCCCGCCCACCACAGAGCCAGCGGGTCGCCTCCGGCGTCGACCGCCACGAACTCGACGTGGTGCCAGCCGACGGCCGGCTCGGTCCTGGCGCTGAAACGCACCCCGGCGCCGTAGTCGGCACCGCTGCCGGACATCGTTGTCGACTGGGAGTCCACCATGACGACGACCGATCTCGGCGCCGAACCGGTGGCGTCGGAGAAAGTTACGCCGAATGAGACCGGCGAGCCGGCGACCGCCGGGTTCGGCGAAACCGCCGGGTCCGTGAGTCGGCCTGTCGAATGGCCGGCTGCGGTTCCGGCGACGAAGGCCAGAAGCAGCAGCGCCAACGGCGACGCCACCAGCACGCTGGTGGGGAATCTACCGCGGTGCCGGACAGTTACGCCCGTCATGCGGCTGAGAATGGGACGGCAGGGGGGAGTGGGCAATGGTACGGCGGTCATGGCCCTCAGGACCCTTGCGGTCGCGATCCGGAGGGCGGCGCCCCAGGCGATGCCCGCAAGGTCCTTTGCGATGCAACCTGAGTGCACCGCGCCGCACAAATCCCCCCGTGCCGCTCGCGACCCCGTCCGATGGGCCCAGCCGTTTCAGGTCCCTTCGGGCGGTGCCGCCGAACACCGATACGGAGGGGTGGTGCGATCCGACAACCGGTCACAGGACCTAGTGAACCAGGCGACCCGAAGCCTGACAGGCGGCCGGTCCGCAGGTCCGACGCGGGCCGACCGGCTAGCGGCGTTCGACCAGGAGACGACCGTCCACCCAGCCGGACCAGCCGTTGACTCCGCGGACCTGGGCCCAGGCCCCGGCTCGGGAGACGACAACGAGCTCGACGCGCTCCGCGAGCACGGCCACAGGCCGGCGTGCCGGGTCGGGCGCCTGCCATGCCGGCAACCCGCCGGCGGGAACGACGTGGGTCGGTGCCCAGACAGGCGCCGCGGCGCCCGGGACCGGGGCCGGGGGCGGCGAGCCGGCGTATGTCGGACCGCCGGGGGCCTGAGCCGGGGCGGACTCTGCCGGCGCCGCGATGGCAGCCTGGGTGGCTTCGGGGGCCGGGGCCGCGTCGATGGCCTGGGCCGAGAACGGGGCGGCGACCGGCCCAGGTCCGGCAGACACGGTCACGAGGACTGGCCCGGGCGTGATCCCGGGCGTGATCCCGGGCATCGACACGGGATCCGCCGTGGGCATCCCCGTCTGCGCCGGCATCGACAGGAAGGGGCTCGCCGCAAGCTCGGACCGGATCGACCTGATCTGGGAGCGAACCGCCTCCAGCGCGGGATCCGCCAGCGACTCGGACTTGCTGCGGATCATCGCGTACCGGATTTGCGCGGCCTGCAGCCGGCCCGTCAGTCGCCGGCCGGCCGGGCCTCGCAGACGGCCGGCGGCCAACCGGGCCGACCTGCGCGCCCACAGGCTTCGGAGCGATCGGATCTCGTCTTCGGTGACGACCGCCGGATCCGGCTCGCCGGCGACGATGCGACGGAAGTTGTCCTCCTCGCTTCGGGTCGCCAGGGCAACGAGGATGGCGAGCAGGATGAGGAACGGCATACCCTTCAGGGTCCCGTATTCGATCCACTGCGTGACGCTCGGGTTGCCGCCCGCGCTGGTCTGGAGGATGGACTCCATCCAGGGCGAGTTCCACACGACGTGCGCCGAGACGCCCGCGAGGATACAGGCGGCCGCACCCAGGATGCGCCCCGGCATCGGAGCCGCGCGGCGGGTCACCAGGTAGGCGAAACCCGTGCCCGTCAAGCCCGTGAACAGCACGTGCCCGTAGAGGCCGCCCCCAACGACCCGGATCAGGAACGTGTCGAGGACCGGACCGGACTGGTCGACCGCGCCGGGCACGGCCGCCACGGCGTTGATGAAGTACGACACGTCCTCCACGACCGTGAAGCCCAGGCCGACCATCGCGCCGTAGACGAAACCGTCCATGACGCCGTCGAACTCGCTCGGAACGATCAGGAATAGGGTCACGACGCCCATCAGCTTGAGCGTCTCCTCGACGCTCGGGCCGACGATGGCCGCGCCCCACTGCGAAGTCAGGTCGGGTGAGGCGAACTTGCCCAGGACCGAGAGCCAGGCCTCGTTGGCGTAGGCGGCGAGACTCGTGGCTATCACGCCGCCCCAGATCACCGCGGCGGCCAGCATCAGCCTGGGCTCGCGCTCGAAGAGGTCGAGCCAGTAGATCGTCAAGGCGACCGGGATCGCGTAGGCGAGGACGAGAGCCCACGACAACGCATAGGCCGTCGTCAGGGTACTCATCAGCGACTGTTCCTGGTAGAAGAGATAGCCGCCGATGGCCAGCATGCCGCAGTAGAGCCAGAAGGCGGGCTGGCGGGGTTGAATCAGCGAGGCTTGCCTGCCCCAGCGCGGCGCGACCGTTGCCGTCACCGTCCGATCCTCACGCTCTTGAGCATCGTCGAGACATCGTCTATCACCGGATCGAGATAGCCCTGCGGCGCCGCCACCACGACGACGACCCCATCCCCGGCGACGACCATGCAGACGAGCTCACCGTCGACGATGCCCGACTGACCGGCGGATGAGATGACCGCCTCGAAGGCGACGTACGTGGTGTCGTTGCCGCCGACGGTGCTACGGTGCGCGTCGCCGTAGCTTATCTGGGCCGAATCGCCGAGCGACTGCTCGGCTCCCGGAAGCATCGAAGCCGAGTCGCCGGTGTAGTCCGTGGAGGCGACCTGGGCGGTCAGGGTGGCGTTGGCCTTCTGAAGCTGTACGCCGTTCGAGGTGTCGCCGGCCGGCGAGATCAGGACCCAGCCGGGCGCGGCGGTGATGGTCGCCGAGTCGCCGATGGCCACAGTTCCGGCACTCGGGGCCGCGATGGCGGCGTCCAGGCCGATACCGCCGAGCACGACGACGGCAATGATGACCGCCACGGCGGCCGTCGGCAGCAGTCGGGCTCGATCGATCATGGAGGCACGCGGCGCGGGGGCCGTGGCCGCGGCGATCGGTGCGTACCATCCGGGGGGCCCGCCGGCGGCCCCGTACCAGCCCGGAGGCGGGCTCGCGGCTGGTCCCGCGGTCCCGGCTGCGGCAAGCGCGCTCGGGCCTTCGTTCCGGGGGCCGGCCGCGGCCGGAGGGCCCGGGGACGGAGAAGCGGCACCTGCGCCTGGCACCGCCCAGGGCGGCGGAAACGGAGCCGCGCCCTGCTCGGAGGGTGGCGCCGGCGCCATCGCGGTCCGATCCGGGGCGGGCGCCGGGACCGCCTCCGGGACCACCCGGGGCGGCGCGACGGAGTCTCCCGCGGGCTGTCGCGGGCTCGACTCGTCCGGAGGCAGATCGCTCATCGGGTGACGGACCTCCTGATCCAGGTGACGGCGCCGTCACATCGTAAGGCCCCGGGAGTTCCATCTGACGCCGGTTCCCGACGCCGTCCAGGGATGACCGCAGGGTGGACAATCCCCGAGTCGAAGACAGGGAGGGGCTACCGATGACCATATCCGCACCGGCGGAAGCCGCCGACCGCTCCCGGCTGATGAAGACCGGCGGCATCGCCGGCCTGCTCACGCCGCTCGCCTGGGCGGCCGTGATCGCCATCGAACTGGCCCACGCCAATATCGGCCACTCGATCATTTCGCGGCCCGAGAGGTTCTTCAGCGACTCCACCTGGCACTGGCCGCTCGTCCTCGCGGTCGCCGTGCTGGCCGCCACGGAGCTGGCGGTGGGGCTGACGCTGGTGGCGGACGCCGGGCTCCAGGGACGGCGTCTTGCCGCCGGCGCAGCCACGTTGCTCGGCCTGGCCTGGCTGGCGCGGTTCGCCACGGCCCTGCTGCTGCCGAGCGACCCCGGCGGCTATACCGTCGGCGCCGCGGCGGCCCTGTCGGCCAACCTGGTGGTCTTGTCGATGCCCGGCGCCCTGATGATGGCCGCCGCTCGCGTCCGAAGGGCCAGCCCGGCCCTGGCCTGGATCTCAGCCGGGCTGGCGATCGCGATGGTCTGGATCGCCCTCTGGGCGATGACCTGGGCGGCCAGGGCCGGCGCCAGCCAGCCCCAGCTCCTTGCGATCGAGCCGGTCGACGGCCTGGCGGTCCTGTGGGCGTCCGCTGCCGGCGCCTGGCTGCTAGGCTGGCCATCGCTCCTCTGGTCGAGGTCGAGCCGGCTGGCCATTCCCGTACCCGGCCGGAAGTCGGCCCTGGCGCTGGGACTCGTCCTGATCGTGGGGATCGTCGGCGCCTCGAGCTCGTTCTTCGCGTCGTACCGGTCCACGATCGTGGCCCAGCTGACCGGCAGGACGCAGGTCGAAAGGATCCACGCCGACACGGTCGACCGGACCTATCGTGTCTACCGGCCGTCGAACGAACTCGTCCGGCCGGGCCTGGTCATCGTCCTGCACGGTTCGTTCGGCGGCGGCTTCCAGGCGGAGGCGATGACCGGCTTCGACGCCCAGGCCGACAGGCTCGGCTGGATCGCCGTCTACCCAGACGGAGTCGCGGACGGCTGGGACGCGTTCGGGAGCGGGCCGACCTGGGGCCGGCATCCCGGCGCCGACGACGTCATGTTCATGCGCGCCCTGATCGACCACTTCGAAGCCACCGACAACGTCGACCCGGATCGGATCTACGTCACCGGCCACTCACGCGGCGGGATGATGACCTACCGCCTCGGCTGCGTCCTCTCCGGCATCGTCGCCGCGATCGCGCCCGTCTCTGGAAACATGGCCACCGCAAGCGGCAGCGCGGACGTGCCGTGCTCGCTGGCGGCGCCGGTTTCCGTCCTGGCGGTCCACGGTACCGCCGACGGCACCATCCCGGTGGCCGGCGGCAAGGTGGACATCATCTTCTCGCCCATGGCCGACGTGATCGCCCGCTGGCGCTCGCTCGACGACTGCTCGGCCGCGTCGTCGGTCGCCGTCGAAGGCATCGACACCACCACGGTCTGGGCCTGCGCCGGCGGTAGCACGGTCTCCACGCGGATCCAGGCGGGCGGTTGCCATTGCTGGACGAGCGACGACTCGGAGGTCATCGCCGACTTCTTCGAGGCCCACCCGCGGGTTCGCCCCGGCGGCTGAGGAGTGACGCGGCCGAGAACGGGGCCGCGGCAGCGGCCCAGAACGGGGACGGGGTCGCGGCAGCGGCCCAGAACGGGGACGGGGCCGCGGTAGCGGCCGGAGCGGCCGAGAACGGGGTCGCGGCAGAAGCGCACGCGGCCGGCGCGCGGCCGGAGCGGCCGAGTCAGCCGCCCGCTCCAGGCTCAGGGCAGAGGCCGCCAGATCTTGCCCAGGAGGAGGGCCAGGGCCGCGAGCAGGGCGCCGAGACCCACGAACGCGACGCTGACCTCAGCTGCCTCGTGCCTCACGATCAGGTTCGTCGGGAGACCCTGGAAGACACTTTCCAGCGCACTCGCGCTCTGGGCCGGGTGATAAGTGCCACCGGTCATGGCCGCGATCTGCTGTAACAGGGCCACGTCGATTCCACGGGAGGAGTTGGCCCCTCCCCCACCGTAGCCGCCGCCCCCGCCCGAGTAGCCGCCTCCGAATCCCCCGCCGCCGGCCGCCCCCGGCTCGCGGCCCTGGAACTGGGGCGCGCAGGTCGGGCTCAAGGATCCGCCGTTCGCAGTGCCGAAGCCGATCGTGTAGATCCTCACCCCTCGATCGGCCGCCTGCTGAGCGGCATCGAGCGGTGGCGAGCCGGAGTTGTTCGAGCCGTCGGTGAGCAGGACGATGATGTCGGGCGCGTAGTCGCCCTTGGGAACCGGGGTTGGAGCCGTCCCTGTCGACGTATCCGTCTGGCTCTTGGCCACTGCCGGATCGACCTCGGAAATCGCGTCGATCGAGGCCAGGATTCCGTCGCCGATCGCGGTTCGCCGGCCGGTCGCCAGGCTCTGGAGGGCGTCGAGCAGGGCCGTCCGGTCGGTGGTGGGCGCCTGGACGACTTCGGCGTAGCTGCTGAAGGCCACTATGCCGATCCTTGCCGAGGATGACTGGTCGTCGATGAACGCGGCCGCGGCCGACTCGGCCGCCTGGAGCCGGCTCGGCGGAATGTCGGACGAGCACATGCTGCCCGACACGTCCATGGTCAGCATGATGGTGGTCTGGTTGGTCGGCACGCTGACGATGGCGACCGGACGCGCCATGGCCACGACCAGGGCGGCCAGAGCCACGAGGAAGAGGGCAAAGGGCAGGTGGCGCCGCATCCGAGAGGACCCCGGCCCGGCGTCCCTGACCAGCGCCAGGCTCGAGTATCGAAGGCCCGCGGGCCGTCGACGCCGCATGCCCACGATGTAGATAGCGACCAGGATCGGCAGCAGAACAAACAGAAGCAGGAAGCTCGACCACAAGAAATCCATCTATCGCCGCCCTTCCCAGCGCCGAACAACGCCGCGCTCTGTCATGGCAGACGACCCAGCCAGTACAGCGAGGTCAGGGCGCCGGCGATCAGGAGCAGGAGGCCGGCTCCCGCGAACAGAGACGTGATTTCCGTCAACTGAGGCTGGAGGACCAGCCCGGTGTCGATGTTGTTGTAGATCGATAGCAGTTGTTGCGTGTCGGTGGCGCCGTAGTAGGCCCCGCCGGTGACCTGGGAGATCTGTTGAAGAGTCGCCTGGTCGAGCTGGGTGAAGACCTGGAAGCCATTCAGGTCGACGGTCGTGCCGGCGGCACTGCCGAGGCCGACCGTGTAGATCCGCACGCCCTGGTCCGCGGCCGTCTGGGCGGCGGTCATCGGATCGGGCGATTCGTTGTTCTCGCCGTCGCTGAGAAGGATGATGACGGCCGGCGCATGAGTCCCGGCGGGCACCGGCGTCGGGGTCGGCGTGGCCGTTGGCGCGGGCGACGTGTTCGTGTAGTAGTTGTTGGCGTAGGGGCCGGCTTCGGCGACGGCGATCACCTTGAGCGAGGCGAGTATGCCCTCTCCGACCGACGTGCCGCGTTCCGGCGCCAGGCGGTCGATCGCCGAGACGACCGTGGCCTGGTCGTTGGTGGGCTGCTGGACGGAAACGCCGGAGTCGCTGAAGGCCACGACTCCGATGTCGATGCTGGCCGGCTGCCGCGCCACGAAGTCCTTCGCGGCCGCCTTCGCTGCATCCATGCGGGTGGGCTGGAGGTCCGTCGCCGCCATGCTGGCGGAGACGTCGAAGGCCAGGATCACGGTCCCCTCCTGCCTCGGCAGGCTTACGACCGCCTGCGGCCGGGCCAGCGCCAGCGACATCGCGACCAGTCCGCACAGCAGCAGCACAGCCGGGACCCGGCCGCGCAGCCCGCCGGGCCGGTGCGTCACCGCCCCGGCGAGCCCGGATCCACCGTACGTGGCCAGGCGCCGGCGGCGCCGGGAGTCCAGGAACCGGTAGAGCAGCAGACCGATCGGGATCAGCAGCAGAGTGAGGAGCATCGGCGGCCAGATGAACGACATGGGCTACCTCCGGCGCCGGCGGCGGAGCGCGGCCATGCGCACGATGGCGCGAACGAGATCCTCGTCGGTCGAGAGCGAGAGCGCCTCAACGCCGGATCGCCTGAACGCGCCGTTGACCTCCACCTCGCGCCGGCTGGCCGCTTCCTGGAAACGGCGCCTGAAACCGGCGTCGTGCGTGTCGACGAAGAGCTGCTCGCCCGTCTCCGCGTCCTCCATGATCAGCGGCCCGACATCGGGCAGCTCGACCTCGCGCGGGTCCTGCAGGCGGACGGCCACGACCTCGTGCCTGCGGTTGAGCAGGCTCAGCTGCCGCTCCCAGCCGGGGACGCTGATGAAGTCCGAGACGATGAAGATCAGCGAGCGTCGCCTGACGGTGCGCTGCCCGGCCTGGAGCAGGGGCGCCAGGTCTGTGAACGGGGCGTGGGCCAGGCGCGGATGCCGCAGCAGGTCGTCGATCAGGCGAAGCACCTGGTCGCGCCCGCCGCGCGCGGGAATGGTCCGCTCTATCTCGCTGCCGTAGAAGATGGCGCCGACGCGGTTGCCCCGGCGGGTCAGCAGCCGGGCCAGGGTCGCCACGAAGTCGATCAGGACCGTGCGCTTGGCCCGCTCGGAATCCACGCTGCCGAAGTCGACCGAAGGGCTCAGATCCAGCAGGAACCAGGCCGTGATGTCCCTGTCCTCGACGTACTCGCGGACGTATGGCGTATCCATGCGAGCGGTGACGTTCCAGTCGATCGAACGGACGTCGTCGCCGGGCTGGTATTCGCGCAGGTCCACCAGATCCACGCCGTTGCCCCGGAAGAGGCTCCGGTAGTCGCCCTGGAGGACTCCGTCCAATCGGCGAATGACCTGCCAGTCGAGGCGTTGCAGGATCTTCTCCGGGGCGGACGCGACCCGGGCCGTGGTGGAAACGGCACCCGCCGGCGCGACCACGGGCGTCTCCGCGTGGCGGGCGGTCCTGGCCGAACCCGCCGCGGGTGGCCTCGGAGCGCGCGCCGACCGGTCCGGGCCCAGGGAGGGCGGCACCGGAGCCGAGGCGGGCGGCCCCGGGGCGAAGAGAGGCCGAACCGGGGCACGGCTGAGCGGCGCCTGGGCGCGGACGGGCCGGTCCGCCGCCCGGACGGTTTGAGCGCGGGCGGGAGCCGGTTGAGCCTGGGCGGCCGGCTGAGCCTGGGCGGCCGGCTGAGCCTGGTTGGAGGCCGGCCCTGCCGTTTCCTCTTCCCCTTCCGGCTCAGGCGGGGCGGTCCAGACGACGGCCTCAGGCTCCGGCGCGAACGTGGGAACGCTCCCGCAGCGGCACCGTGGGCACCGGAACTCGCTTGAGGACCGTCGCGAGCACGTCGTCGGCGGTCACGTTGTCCGAGAGGGCCTCGAAGGAAAGGACGAGACGATGTCGCATGACGTCGCGGGCCATGTCCAGGACGTCCTGCGGCAGCGCGTAATCGCGGCCGCGAACGAAGGCCAGGGCGCGTGCCGTGAGGATCAGGTTTATCGACGCCCGCGGGCTGGCACCGTAGGTGATGTACTTGTCCAGCTCCGGGATGCCGTGGGCACCCGGTGAACGTGTCGCCGTTGCCAGGCGCACGGCGTATTCCATCAGGGCGGGATCGACGTATACGCGGTCCGCCTGGTTCTGCAGCTCGATCAGGCTCGCGGTCGAGAGCACCTTCTGCACGGGATCCAGCCGGCCGGTCATCCGCTCGACGATGACGAACTCCTCGGTCGGGCTGGGATAGTCGACCAGGACCTTGAGCATGAAGCGGTCGACCTGCGCTTCCGGCAGGGCGTAGGTGCCCTCGGTCTCTATCGGGTTCTGGGTGGCCAGGACGAGGAACGGGTCGGGCACCTTGTGCGTCTCGTGCCCGATTGTGACCTGGCGCTCCTGCATCACCTCGAGCAACGCGCTCTGGACCTTGGCCGGCGCGCGGTTTATCTCGTCCGCGAGAAGGAGGTTCGTGAAGACGGGACCGAGCGACGTGTTGAACTCGCCGGTCTTCTGGTTGTAGATCCGCGTGCCGATCAGATCCGCGGGGACCAGATCGGGCGTGAACTGGATGCGCCTGAACTCGCCGCCGATCGCCTCGGCGAGGGTCTTGATGGCCATGGTCTTGGCCAGTCCGGGCACGCCCTCGACCAGCAGGTGACCCCGCGCGAGGAGCGCCACGGCCAGCCGCTCCAGGAGGTGGTCCTGGCCGACGATCACCTTCTTGACTTCGTAGAGGAGACGCTCCGTCGGCGCCGTGGGCTCTGTCTGGGCCTGGTTGAGCACTGGTTTCACCTCCTGAACCGGAGTGGAGAGAACCCGTCGGCTAGTCCGGCGGCAGGCCTGCGGCCCCGCCGGCCGTGGTGATTGGGACGGCCAGCCCGATGCCTATGAAGACGTCCTGGTTGGTGGGGTTGACGAGCGCGTCGACGATCCCGATCACCTGGCCGTTGCCGTTGACCAGGGGGCCGCCAGAGCTTCCGGGGTTGACAGCCGCGTCGAACTGGATCAGGCCCGAGAGCGTCGGACCGTCGTTGGGGAGCTGGTAGGAGCGATTGAGCCCGGAGATAACCCCGGACGTGAAGGAGGCCGTCAGGCCGAACGGATTGCCGACCACGAAGGCCTGGCTACCAACCTGCACGCTCCGGGGGTTGCCGAGCACGGCCGGCTGGATCTTGGCCGGAAGCTGGGTCGCCTGAAGGACCGCGATGTCGTCTTGAGGCTCCGTCGACGAAACCGTCGCCGGCGACTTCGTCCCATCGGCGAACGTGACCTCGATCGAGCTGGCATTGGCGACCACGTGCAGGCAGGTGAGGATGTCGCCGCTTGCGTCGACGATCACGCCGCTGCCCAGACTGCCGTCCGCCGCGCCGACGCCGCCCGCGACGGGCGAGCCGGCAGCGGTGGGTGTGCCGCTCGGGCCGGCAGATGTACTCGGGGAGAGGGAGCTGTTCAAGGCCGGTGAGCCGCCGGGGGCCGGCGAACCGCTCGAGGCCGCACCGTTGCTCGCCACCTGGGTTTCGACGGTCACCAGGGAGGGGGCGACGGCCTGATAGGCGAGTTCCGAGAGCGCCGGACCAGGAGTCATGGAGGCCAGCGCCTGGGAGATGCTCGTGGCCACGTCCTGGCTGGTCAGCGTCCGCGGACCTGGCAACAGGACTCCGTAGAGCAGGCCGGCGACGAGCGCGGCGGCCACGCCCAGCGCGAACGGAACGACCCAGCGGGTCCGGCGTCGCAGGCGGGGAATCCGCCGCGACCAGGTCCGTCGAGTCGGCGGAAGTGGCGCGTCTTGCATCTGCGTCATGAACCAGGTCGGAGCGAGGATGGTGTCGCGGCCCGATCGAGAGGCGCTCGCGGCCGTGGGCGGATGATCCGTCGCTCCAAGCCTTGTCCCCCAACCTGAAGCGAGCATGAAAACCGGAGAATGGACCGAAGCGGCCGATCGCCTTCCCTCGGCGGGCGCGACCGGAGGAACGAACGGAGAGGAGTTCGCGGCGGCGAGTCCGGCATCCTGGGGGATCGCGGGCGGCATTCCACCGCCGGCGGCGTCGAGCGGTTCTGTGCTCGGCGCGCCATCACACCAGGCCGGCCGGCTCGTCTTCTGGCGTGGCGCCGGGCGTTGTACAGTCAGAGCGGAAGGCAAGCGGAGCCGTGGACACCATCTCGCCATCGTCCTCTCAGGTCGAACCGCCCGCTCCGGGGCCGGCCGCCGCTCCGCCCGACCCGCCCGAGCCGGGCACCACCCCCACTCCGGGACCGGCGGCCCGGTCAACGAGATCGGCCCTCATCGCCGCCGCACTCTCGTTCGTGTTCCCGGGCGCCGGCCAGCTCTACCTGGGACGGCGGACGTGGGCGGCCTTCTTTGCCGTTCCGGCGCTGGCCGCGATCGCATGGGGGATCATCCAGCTCAGCGGCGGCCTGGTCTACTTCGCGGTCAGCATGCTCGATGTCGACTACGCCCTCACGGTCATGGCCGTGGCCGCGGCCTTCACCGCCTGGCGGGTGGCGTCGATCGTGCATCCGTTCGTGGTCATGCGCCCGAGACGCGTCGGCAGGCGGGCCGCTGCGGTGCTGGCCCTGCTCCTGGTCGCGACGCTGGGCATGGGCGATGTCGTCTTCTCGAACGCCCTCGACGCCTACAGCGCGGCCCAGCAGATGGCCTCGAACGACTTCGCCGACGCGACGGCCTCGCCCTCGCCGCTGGTCCTGACGCCGACGCCCGGTCCCAGCCAGACAATCGCTCCGACGGAAAGCGCCTCGGCGCCGCCGTCGGCCCCGGCATCGGCGTCGGCGTCGCCGTTGGTCACACCGTCGCCGACTTCCCCGTGTGGCACGTCCAGCGCCGTCCGGCAGGTCGTGTCGAACGAGTTCGCCGATCTCGCGGCATCGCCGACTCCGTTGACGCTGACACCGGTTCCGGATACCTCCGTCGAACCGACGGAGAGCGGCTCGCCGCTGCCCCTGGCTACCACCCAGGTCACGCCGTCGCTGGTCCTGACGCCGACGCCCGGCCAGAGCCAGACGATCGCTCCGACCGAGAGCGCTCCGGCGCCACCGTCGGCCCCGGCATCGGCGTCGGCGTCGCCCAGCCCGACCTGGAGCCCAGCCGACCCGAACCGATTGACTGTCCTGCTTACCGGCGTGGACTTCATGACGGGCCGCTCGCACGCTCTCAACGACACCATCATGCTGGTGAGCATCAACCTCAAGACCCGCGCCGTGGCCATGGTGAGCGTGCCCCGCGACACCTCCGACTTCCCCTTCTACTGGGGCGGCCAGGCCCCGGTCACCTTCAAGATCAACTCGCTGGTCAACGCCGTCGCGGCGGGGAGGTTCGGCTCGCCCGACACGCCCATGGTCACCCTGGCCAACGAGGTCGGCTGGTTGGTTGGCGTGCGCGTCAACTACTACGCCGAGATCGACATCGACGGCTTTTCGAAACTGATCGACCTCGTCGGCGGGGTCGACATCAACAACCCGACCCTGCTCAACGATCCGTCTACCGGCACGTGCATTCCGGCCGGTCCTGTCCACCTGGACGGGACGACCGCGCTCCAGTACGTCCGGTCGCGCGAGACAACGAACGACTACGCCCGCGCCAACCGCCAGCAGATAGTGATGATCGCCCTGGAGAAGAAGCTGGCCACTCCGGCCATGCTGCCCATGCTCGGGAGCCTTCTCGCCCTGGCCGGCAAGTCGATCGCGACCAACTTCCCGCTCAAGACTGCCAGGAACTACGTCTACACCGCCCAGCACCTGGGCTCGATCTCGCAATGCGTTCTGGGGCCGCCCTACAACTACCATCCCGACTCCTCGCTTACCGGCGGCTCATGGACCAGCCGGCTCAAACTCGACGAGGTGGCCGACCTCTCGGTCCAGCTCTTCGGGACCGACAGCCGCTACTACGGCGGGTCCAACGTTGTGCCGGTGCCCTGCCAGAACCGATCGTGAGCTTCGACGCGAGTCACGGGCGGGGTCGACCGTCCGCCGGCCCGGCCCGGCCCGGCCGATCGGATCCGGCCAGAGGAATCAATCGCACGTGAGCAGACCGTAATCCCGCTTGGCGCGCAGGACTCGAAGGGCCGCGGCGTCGACCAGGGCCGCAAAGCCGGGATCTGAGCTGGAACGAGCCAGGACTGCCGCGGCCATCTGGCCGGCCGGATCGACGCCGCCGACGATCATGAAGTCCCCGCCCGCGGAGATGAAGGCCGTTGCCCGATCGCCCGGCGTGAGCGAGGCCACCGAGGCGGCGGCACCGAGGTCATCGGACATGACGACGCCGCCGAACCCGAGCCTTCCCCGCAGCAGGGTCTCGATGATGGTCGGCGAGAAGACCGCCTGGTGACCGGGATCGATGGCGGTGTAGGTCGCCAGCGACACCATCACGAAGGGCGCGCCGGCATCGATCCCCTCCTGGAAGGACGCGAGGTAGGGATCGTCGGCCGTGGTCGCGGAGTCGACGACGCCGGCGACCGTGTCCGTGTTGCCGACGACCCGCCCCAGCCCCGGAAAGTGCTTGAGCGTGGTCGCGATCCCGGCCTGGGCCATGCCGCGCACGACGGCAGTGCCGTGCTCGCCGACCGTCGTCGGGTCGTGCCCGTACTCGCGGCCGAGGGCCCCGATCGGCGCGTTGGTCGCATCGCCGCCCGGCGGCACCACGTCCATCACCGGCGCCAGGTCGAGATTGATCCCGGCGGCCGAGAGCTCCCGGCCCCATGTCGCGGCGTCCGCCTGGAGAGTCGCTGTTGGGAGCAGGCCTTGCTCCACGGCGGCAGGGATCGTCGAGAAGCCCGGCCCCGTGAGGCGCTGGACCTGGCCGCCCTCCTGGTCGGCGCCGACGAAGAACCGAACGCCGCCGGTGTTCGAGTCCGTGGCGAGGGCCTGTATCTCCGCGGTGAGGCTGCGAATGCTTGCGACGCCGCCGGTCCGCTCGTTGACGAGCCAGGCGGATCCGAAGTGGTACTTCTCGATCGCGGCCGTCTCGGCCGACGAGAGAGCGTCGCCGTCGATGCCGAGCAGGAACAGCTGACCGACGCGTTGACTCTCGGACATGGCGGCGAGGGTGGCCGATGCGCATGCCGCCGGTCCCTGGGGCGTCGGGGACGGAGAGGCCGTGACCGCCGTGGAGGAAGGCGGTGCCGTCGCCCCGGCGGGGGTCGGGCCGAGGGGCGCCGTCCCGCACGACGCCGCTACGACCGCTCCCAGGCAGCACAGCAGGGCTCGAAGTCTGGTGGAGCGCGCGATCGATCGAGGCACGGCGAAAGCGTAGGCGATCTGGCGGGCGGGTCCACGGCAGTCGAAAGCGAGAGACCGAATTGAGGCGGGCAGGATCGGCGACGAGACAGGCCGGCCCGGGCCGGGGCCGGCGACTCCGCCGCGCGCGGAAGCGCCGGTTCCGACCGCGATACGCGACAGGGTGCCGATACTCGCGCGATGGAGCACCTGAGTGGACACTCTCCACGTAACATCGGCCGCCGTACCCGAGACGAATGGGAGAGCCCATGGAGAAGGTCTACGAGTTCTACATCCGCACGACCCCGGAGCGCCTCTGGGAGGCGATCACCGACGGCGAGATCAGGACCCGGTTCCATTTCGGCAATCGAATCACCTCGGACTGGTCGGCGGGCTCGCGCTTCGAGATCACGAACCCGAAGGCGCCCGGCCCGCTCGTCGAGGGCGAGAACCTCGAGGTAGACCCGCCGCGCCGGCTGGTCCAGACAATGGTCGCGCTCTGGAGCGCAGACGTGAAAGGCGAGGGTGCCTCCCGGGTCACCTGGGAGATCGAACCGATCGGCGACTCTTGCCACCTGACCTTGACCCACGATCGGCTGCGCGACGGCGCCAACGAGCAGCTGTACGGCGGCTGGCCGATGATCCTGTCGGGCCTCAAGACCTGGCTCGAGACGGGCGAGGTCCTGACGACGCCGGGCTCGCTGATGTACGGCTGACGGTCGCCGGCGGTAGCGGAGCGAAGCGCGCCGTAAGGCGGCCGGCCGGGTCGCGGATCGCCGGCCGGGACGGCCGCTCAGCGGCGGCCGGCCCGCCCCCGCCCCGAGCGAGAATGCGGGCCTCGCCCGGCTCCAAACGGCAGGTTCGAAGCCGTGACGCACAGGCGAGCATTGGAAAAGAGACGAGAATGGCTGAGACCCCCTTCCCGGCCGCCAACAAGCCCATCTGGATCGACCTGGCCAGCTCCGATCCGGCCGCGGCGCGGGAGTTCTACGCGAAGGTCTTCGGCTGGCAGGTCGAGGTCAATCCCGACCCTCTATACGGGGGCTACGCGCTGGCGAGGATCGAAGGGGCTGACGTCGCCGGCATCGGGGGGAAGATGTCTCCCGAAGCGCCGACGGCCTGGTCGGTCTACATCGGTACCAGCGACGTCGGGGAACTGGTCAGGAAGGTTGCCACCGCCGGCGGGAAGGTCATGGCCCCGCCGATGCAGGTTGGCGACCAGGGTCACATGGCTGTCTTCCAGGACCCGTCGGGCGCGTTCTTCGGGGCCTGGCAGCCGCTGGCCATGGGCGGGTTCAGAACGGGCGTGCCGGGCTCGTACCGATGGGCGGAGTTGAACTCACGCGGCTTCGACAAGGCCGTCGCCTTCTACGCCGCGGTGTTTGGTTGGGTGCCCAGGACAACCCCGATGGGCGAAGGCCAGCCGCCGTACACGCAATTCCTGGTCGGCGACGAAGGCATCGCGGGCGGGATGGAGATGAGCCCGATGGTCCCGGCCGAGGTGCCGAGCTACTGGATGGTCTATTTCGCCGTCGAAGACCTGGACGGATCGTTCCGAAGGGCGATCGAGGCGGGGGGGCGCGAGATGATGGCCCCGCAGGACTTCCCTGGGGGTCGCTTCGCGATCCTTGCCGACCCGCAGGGCGCCGTCTTCGGGCTCCACGCGATTACGCCGCGGTAGGCAGCATGCGGCGGGTGCGAGCGGCCCCCGCGGCCCGGGACAAACGACCGCGCTCCGGGCGAGGCTCGAGGCGGGCCGGCCGCGCGGCGCCTCGGGACGGCTCGTCAGCCCGGGCCGGCCCGCGTCCTCGACCAGCCCAGTTCCATGCCGGGCCCGTCGTCGGGGCGGGCCACGAAACCCAGGCGCTCGTAGAAGGCGCGCTTGCCGCGGGCGCTGAATAGCTGGACCTGCAGCACGCCCGCGCTCCGGCAACGTGCGATCAGCCGTCGCATGATCTCCATACCGATGCCGCGGCCGCGCATCTCCGGCAGCAAGATCACGTCCACGATCAGGGCGTGCAGGACGCCGTCCGAGAGCACGAGGCCGGCACCGGCGATCTGGTCCCCACGGCGTGCGCAGACCGCGTACCAGGCGTGCGGCAGCGTCGCGGCCAGCCGATCGGCGGTCACTTCCTCGGCCTCGGCCCAGCCGCTCGATCGGAAGAGGCGCTCGAATTCCTCGGCCGTCGGCACCTCGGCCCGATACTCGATCGCGAGATCCTCCAGGCCCATCCGTCTTCGCCCCGCCAATTACATCGAACCCGTCCCCGGCCGATCGTGCTCAGCCCCAACAGGCCGCCGATCGGCGATTCTAGCGGCCGCTTGATCCGCCGCGTCAGCGAGTGGCGGCCGTCGGGGAGAATCCGGCGGCGCCGATACCGACCTCCGCCAGGAGAGAGCCGAGGGCGCGGCGGTGCTCGGGCGTGCCGAAGTCGTGGAGCGGGTGGCCCGGCAGGGCGCGCTCCTCCACCCGCCCGTCCCGACGCAGGTACAGGACCGGGTAGACGGCCCCTTCGGCGTTGGCTTCGATGGTCGTCGCGATCGCGTCGGACCCGCCCTCGTCGAGGAAGCTCGCCAGCGGCGAGAACCCCTCGTCGAAGATGCCGCGGTCCGCGTCCAGGCTCACGACCCGGGCGAGATAGGCGCGCTGGTGCCAGAGCTCCGGCGCGAGGCGGATCTCGTCGAGCAGGAACGGCATGACTTCTTGCTCGGCCAGTCGGCGGCTCGCGTGGGGAACCCCGAAGTGCTTCTCCGCGAGGTGCCCGGCGAGCAGGCGGGCGTTGTACCGGGCACCGTGGACGGCGCCGGAATTAGCCGGCATACCGTGCTTCTTGAGGCCGGCGGCGCCCTGGCTGATCGTCCCGGCGAAGTAGATCCCCGGCAGCGTGGCGCTCTCCCAGAACGGCGTCTGGGCGGGCAGCCTGCTCGACCCATAGGTGGCCACGCCCAGGGCCGGCAGGTCGCGCAACGGCGCCACGAAGCCCGTGGCGGCGATGGCCTCGTCGACATCGAACGTCACCGGATCGCCGCCCGCCGAGGGCCGGACCGTGACCCGGAGAGACCCACCGTCCGGCTCGATGCGGTCTATCGAGGCCTCCAGTACGGCCACGCCGCCGGCCAGGACATGGTCCTCGTACGGCTGGAGGTAGCGAGCCCGGATCCCCACGAGCGAGCGCGTCACGACCGACATCTTCGCCGGGCTCGGGGAGGCCAGGACGATCGACCGGGCCCACGGCAGCAGGCCGCTGGCCAGCTCGAACCCGGAGTTCTGCTTGCCGACAATGAAGATGCGCCTGCCGGCGTACGTCTCCGCCGGCCGGGTTTCGGCGTAGTGCGGCACGCGATCGAGGCCGGGAGTGGGGGGCGTGTACGGCTCCGCGACGCCGACCGCGAAGACGGCGACGCGGCAGCGGTACTCTCCGTCCGATGTGGCCAGGACGAACCGGTCGCCTTCCGCGCCGGATTCGCGCCGCGTCGATTCCCAGCGGCAGTCGTAACGGACCGCGATGCCCGCGCGTTCGGCGAAGGTCGCGAGATTGCGCTCCATCTCCGGTCGCGACGGGAAGTAGGAGGTTCCGTCCATCAGGCCGGCTTGAAGGGCCCTGTTCTCCGGTTCCCGCGCCAGCAGGCTGTTCCAGTCGTAGCGCTCATAGGCCCGGCTGCCGCGCTCGACCGGGGCGTACGGCTTGGTCCAGCTCAGCAGCCGCTGGAAGAAGGGCCAGCGCCTGAACATGCCGCCCGGGGCCGGGTCGGAGGAGATCACGGCGTGTTCGACGCCGAGCCGGCTCAGCGAGTAGCTCAGCTGCAGCCCACCCGGACCGCTGCCGACGACGACGAGAGGGTAGTCTCCCGGCGGAAACGGCCGGTCGGCGACGCCGGCCGGTTTCGCCCCGTCGCGGCGCCGGTCCGCGTGCTCGCCCGAGGTCGGCCCTTTCGATCCATGGTCCGCCGTCGCTGGCGCCACCGGAGCTAGCCGCGAGCCCGCATCGTGTTGCGGAGCCTGCGCGTCTGGTCGAGCAGCATCCGGTAGGTTACCGCCGGATGAGCGAAGAGGAAGTCGCGCAGGGCCGGCGCAGCCAGGTGCAGGCAGCGCATCGAGTGGAGCGCGACCACATCGGCCGACGGCGGCTCGCCGAGCAGCGCCGAAACCTCACCGAAGAAGTCGCCGCGTCCGAGGACCGCGGCATCTCGACCGCCGGAGCGGATGGCGACCTCGCCGTCGAGGATCACGTAGAAGCCCGACCCGGTCAGTCCCTCGCGCAGGATCCTCTCCCCTTCGCCGAACCACACTTCCTCGAAGGAGTGAGCCGCGGCTTCCAGCCCGGCCCGCGACAGATCGGAGAACAGGGCTATCGACCCGAGCTCGTCCGTGAGTTCCAGGAGTTGGGCCATGTGTCTCCCCGGCCGGCGCGGCGGGCGCCGCGAACCGGAGATCCTTGTATCTCACGCGGGCCCTCGGCGCAACGGTTCGGCCGCCCTGTGGCCCGCCGTTCCCGTGGGTGCGACTGCGTCGACCCCTGGCGCGACGGCCGTTGACACCCGGCGAGCCACACGACCAGCATCGCCTCTCGGGAGAGCGCACGCGACAATTCAGGGAGGACGATCACGATGCCGCTCAGCGCGGCGCAGAGAGCCCGCATGCTGGCCGGCGTCGGGCTCTTCTCGGCCACGGGCGCAAGGGGCCGGACGGCCATTGCCAGGCGCACGGTGGAGGTCGACTTCCCCACCGGACACCGCATTGCCCGGCAGGGCGAGATCGAGACCGGCTTCTTCATGATCGCGTCGGGCGCGGCCACCGTCGTTCGGGACGGTGAAGTGCTCGCCAACCTCGGCCCGGGGGATTTCTTCGGCGAGCTGTCCTTGCTCGACCGCCAACCCAGAATGGCCTCCGTGGTCGCGGCCGAGCCGATCACCTGCCTGGCCCTCTCATCCTGGGATTTCCAGGCTTTGCTGGAGGCCGAGCCCGGAGTCGCCCTGGCGATGCTCAAGGAACTGGCCAGGCGTCTGCGGGCCGTCTCGGCCGACCGCCATGCCTGACTCGATGGCCGACCGCGAGCTTCCAACAGGCACGGTCACCTTCCTCTTCACCGACATCGAGGGCTCGACGAAGCTGCTCCGCCAGCTCGGCGACGCCTATCCGGACCTGCTGAGCGAGCACCACCGGGTGCTCCGAGGCGCGGTCGAGGAGGTCGGCGGGGTCGCGATCGGATCGGAGGGCGACTCGCTCTTCGCCGCCTTCGGCAGTGCGTCCGCCGGCATCGCCGCGGCCGTGAGTGCGCAGCGGGGTCTGGCCGCTCACAGCTGGCCCGAGGGCTCGGCAGTCCGGGTCCGGATGGGCCTGCACACCGGCGAGGGCCTGGTTCGCGACCGGACCTACGTCGGCATCGACGTCCACCGCGCGGCCCGCATCGCCGCCGCCGGGCACGGCGGCCAGACCCTGATCTCGGACGCGACCCGGGCCCTCGTGGCACAGACCTTGCCGGTTGGGGTCGAACTGCGCGACCTCGGGCGCCACCGGCTCAAGGACCTGGCCCAGCCCGAGCACATCTTCGAGACGGTCATCTCCGGCCTGCCGTCGTCGTTCCCGGCGCTCCGATCGCTCGAGGCGGCGCCCAACAACCTGCCGGCCCAGCTGACCAGCTTCATCGGGCGTGGACGCGAGGTTGCCGAGGCGAGACGCCTCCTTGGTACCACGCGCCTGCTGACCCTGACCGGCCCCGGTGGGACGGGCAAGACGAGGCTGAGCCTGCAGCTCGCCGCCGACTCGATTTCCGATTTCGCCGACGGAGTCTTCTTCGTGCCCCTGGGCCCGCTCGAGGAGCCCGACCTGGTGGCGCCCGCGATACTGGCGGCGCTCGGCCTGCGGGAGTCGCCGCACGAGCCGGCGGTCAGCCGAGCGATCGAGTACCTCCGCGACCGGCAGATCCTCCTGATCCTGGACAACTTCGAGCAAGTGCTGCCGGCTGCCGCGCTCGTCGGGGACCTGCTCAGGGCTAGCACCGGCCTCTCTGTCGTCGTGACCAGCCGGGCCACCCTCCACCTCTATGGGGAGCGCGAGTTCGCCGTCCCGCCGCTGTCGCTGCCCGGCGCAGGCGCAGACCTGGATCCCGCCTCGATCTCGCAGTACGAGGCCGTGGCGCTCTTCATCCAGCGTGCCGCGGCGGTCCGGCCCGACTTCCAGGTAACCGCCGCCAACGCCCCGGCCGTCGCCGAGATCTGCAGCCGCCTGGACGGCCTGCCGCTGGCGATCGAGCTGGCCGCCGCGCGAGTGAAGCTGCTGCCGCCCCAGGCGCTCCTGGCCCGCCTCGGCCAGCGCCTCGAAGCCCTGGAAGCGGGCTCGCGAGACCTGCCGGCGCGGCAGCGGACGCTTCGCGGCGCCATCGCCTGGAGCCACGACCTGCTCGACGCTCCGGCCAGGAGGCTCTTCGCCCGCTTCTCGATCTTCGTCGACGGAGCGAGCCTGAATGCGGCGGAAGCGGTCTGCGGGGATGCCGGTCTCGACGTTCTCGACGGGCTGGCCGGCCTGGTGGATCAGAGCCTGATACGCCAGGAGGAGGCGGACGGGGAGCCGCGATTCACGATGCTGACGACGATCCGCGAGTTCGCGCTCGAGCATCTGGCCGCGGCCGGCGACGCCGACGCGATAGCCGCGCGCCACGCGGCCTTCTACGTGGCGGCGGCCGAGGCGGCGGCACCCGGCCTGACCGGCCCCGACCAGAAGCGGCTTCTCGACGAGTGCGCCCGGGAGAACGGCAACCTCCGGGCCGCGATCAACTGGTCCATCGAGCGGCCGGACGTGGAGACGGCGCTGCGACTCGGCTTTGCCCTGTGGCGGTTCTGGCAGATGCGAGGAATGCTCCAGGAGGGGGCGGCGGTGCTCCAGCGCATCCTGGCCATGCCCGATCCCGATGGTCACAAGGGTCTGCGGGCGAAAGCCCTGGAGGCCGCCGGGAGCGTGGCGTACTGGCGAGGCGAAATGCCCGCGGCGATGACCTTCTACGAGGCCAGCCTGGCACTCAACCGCGAACTTGGAGACAAGCGCTCCATAGCCAACGCCCTCTACAACCTCGGGTTCCCGACTCTCATCTCCAGAGGGGACATCGGGAGATCGCGGCGTGCCTTCGAGGAGAGCCTGGTCATCTACCGCGAGCTGGACGATCAGGCGATGGTCGCGCGGGTTCTGTGGGGCCTCGGGAATGCCTACTACTTCTCCGGCGACAACGTCGCCGCGCGGGACACGCTCATCGAAGACGTCGGGCTGCTCCGCAACTTCTCGGACCCGTTCAGCCTGAACTGGGCGCTCCACACACTCGGGCTCGCCTACTCTGGTCTCGGCGGGACGGTCGCTCAGTCGCAGCCGTTGTGGCGCGAGGCGCTCGAGCACTTCGCCGCCGTCGGCGACATCTCCGGGATAACCATCATGCTCGGCGATTTCGCCATCCTCGCCAACGCCGAAGGCGATCCCTTGCGGGCCGTCCGCCTCAACGCCGCTTCCGATCGGCTCGCGGCCTCGGGTGGTACCGGGCTCGGGCAGATGGCAACAGGCGTCATCTCCGTGATCCCCGACCTCACCGGCCTGGACCCGGCCGAGGTTGAGGCGGCGGCGGCCGAAGGCGCTCGGATGACCCTGGACGAGGCGGTCGCGTATACCCTGAAGAAGGACGGCCACGGGTGAACCGCCGAACCGGCACGCTGCTCGCCGCGATCCTCGGCTCCGGGATCGTGTTCCTCGACTCGACGGTCGTGAACGTCGCCCTGCAGAAGATCGGCCAGGACCTCCCGAGCGGAACCTTCGGAGTGCTGGAGGGGGAGTCCTATGTATACAACGCCTATCTCCTGAGCCTTAGCGCGCTGCTGATCCTCGCCGGCGCCCTCGCCGACGCCTACGGCCGCCGCCGTCTCTTCGTCATCGGCCTGGCCGGTTTCGGGGCGGCGTCGATGCTGTGCGGCCTCGCCCCAACCATGGAGATCCTGATCGTCCTCCGCATCGTCCAGGGCGCGGCCGGGGCGCTTCTCGTTCCGGGCTCGCTGGCGCTGCTCACCAACACGTTCGAAGGACCCGAGCGAGGCCGCGCCTTCGGCCTCTGGGCGGCCGCCTCGGCGGCGACGGTCATCCTCGGCCCGGTCGTCGGCGGCATCCTCGTCGAGACGGTGTCATGGCGCGCCGTCTTCTTCCTCAACGTGCCGCTGGTCGTGATCGCCCTCTGGGCGAGCTGGCGCTACGTCCAGGAGAGCCGCGACCCGGACGCCGGCCGATCCTTCGACTGGCTCGGCGCGGTCGTCGTTGCCGTGGCCGTCGGCGGCCTCTCGTTCGGGGCGATCTACGGCCAGCAGCACCAGTGGCGCGATGGCATCGGCCAGACGGCCGTGCTCGTGGGAGCCGTCGCGGCGGTTCTGTTCGTCGCCTTGATGGCTCGCGTTCGAAACCCGCTCGTGCCGCTCGGCCTCTTTCGTTCGCGCAACTTCGCCGTCACGAACCTGTCCACGTTCCTGATCTACGGGGCGCTGTACGTGGTCGGCTACCAGCAGTCGATCTTCAGCCAGGGAACTCTCGGGTACTCGGCGGCTGCCGCGGGTTTCATCGGCGTTCCCGGCGCTCTGCTCCTGGTCATCCTGTCTTCGCGCGTCGGCGCGCTGTCCGTCCGCCTCGGGCCGCGGCGGTTCATGGCGGCCGGCCCCGCCCTCATGGCGGCCGGGATCCTGTGGCTGGCCCGCCTGCCGGTGAGCAGCGCGGCCTGGAACCTGCAACCCGGCGATCCGGCCAGCTGGCTGCCGTCTGGCGGATACCTGGTCGACTTCCTGCCCTCGACGCTACTCTTCGGACTGGGCCTGGCCATCACGGTGGCGCCGCTCACCTCGGCCCTCATGGCGTCGGTGCCGGAGAACCGGGCCGGCCTTGGCTCGGCCGTGAACAACGCCATCTCGCGCGTGGGCCCGCAGCTGGCGGGGGCGCTCATCTTCGTGGCCGTCACCGGCGCCTTCTACGCCGATCTGTCGACCCGCGTGCCCGGAACGGACACCTCCTCCGAGCGGCTCCGCGCCGAGGTATCGCCGCTCAACAGGCCGGATCCGGCCGCCGGCCCGGTCCTGGTCCTGGCCGCGGACGAATCCTCAACTGACGCCTTCCACCTGGCCATGGCCCTGTCGGCCGGCCTTCTCCTGGCCGGGGCGCTCGTCAACGCCATCGGAATCCGCGACCCCGCCCGCGCCGGCGGTCCAGTCGCCGCGCCCGCCGCGGCCGCGACCGGATCGGCAGTGGCGGCCGACCCGGAGAGCTGAGGAGCCACAAGGCGGAACGGGGAACGGCCAGCGCGGCTCGGGGCAGGCCGTTCCGCCCGGCGCGCGGCTCGGGGCAGGCCGTTCCGCCCGGCGCGAACCCCAAACGAAGAGCGGCCCGTCCCTCTTCGGGCGGGCCGCTCTATTGGCACGAGTATCGATCAGACGAAGCCGTTGGTCGTGAGCCACTCCGTCGCGATCGTGGCGATGTCCTTCTTGTCGAAGACGTACTCGGCGTTGAGCTTGGTCAGTTCGGCCGTGGTCATCTTGGCCGAGACGTCGTTGAGGATCTTCTCGAAGCTCGTCTTGTCCACCTTGGCCAGGTAGTCGTTCCGGACGAGCGGGGCGATGTTGTCGGCGGGCTGGGTGTGCTTGTCGTCGGTCAGGACGACCCAGCCGTTCTCTGAGATGTCCGGTTGCGTCGAGCAAAGCTCGCCGACGTCGATTGTGCCCGCCTTCAGCGCGTCGACCATCGGCTGGTCGCAGGCCGACAGCGGCAGGGCGCTGGAAAGGTCGATGCCGTAGGCGGTCTTGATGGCCGCCGCGCAGACCGGGTTGGTCGAGCAGTCCGTCGCGACGCCGAACTTGAGCTGGCTCGCGACCGCGGTCAGGTCGCTCATGGTGGTCAGGTGGTACTTGGTGGCCGTGGCCTGGGTCACGACGAAGGCGTTCTGGTCGGCCGCGGGCGAGTAGTTGAGGACGGTGATGCCGCCGCCCTTGCCCGTGAGGATCGCCTGCAGGGCGGCGGCGTTGGTAGCCGGATCGCCCGTGGCCTTGGTCGGATCGTAGAAGGCCAGGCCGCTGCCGATGTACTCGGGCTTCAGATCGATCTGGCCGCTCTCGAGGGCGGCCGCGGTGACCTTGCGGGTGCCCAGGCCCATGCCGGTCCGATTGACCGTGTAGCCGTTGTGCTCGAGCGCCTGGGCGTAGATCTCGGCCATGAGCTGGGATTCGTAGAACCCGTCCGAGCCGATCTTGATGGTTGGCTTGCCGGCGCCGCTCGACCCGGCAACGGATGGCGAGCTGCCCCCACCCGCCGAGCAGGCGCTCAAGAGCACCAGCATCGACGCCCCGAGGGCAAGCATGCGGAGTCGCCGCATTGGGTTCTCCTCCCGAACATGTCGCGCAAACTCGGAGCCGAGCCGCTGCGACGCTCGAAGAATATAGAGCCGGCGACCGGCGGCGGACCAATGGTCGCTCGCCTGATGCGCCACACGGCGCAATAGCGACCTGAAGCAGGTCAGGCGGCGGTGCGACTCGACAGCCCCGGCGAGGTCAGGCGTCGCTCGAGGAGAACGAAGAGGCCCAGCGTCGTCAGCGCCAGCGCGGCGACCAGGACGACGCCGCCGAACAGCTCGCCGTCGTCCTGGTTGGCATCGCCGAGGACGATGAGCCGGCCCAGGCCCCCGAACCCGAACGTGGCTCCGAGCGTGGCCGTGGCGATGACCTGGACGGCGGCCGCCCGAATACCCGTCGCGAGCACCGGCAGGGCGATGGGTATCTCCACGGCCGTCAGGATCTGGCGCTCCTTCATGCCCATCGCCCGCGCCGCCTCGACCAGATCGCGATCCACGCCGGCGACCCCCTCGTAGGCGTTCACGAGTATCGGCGGCCCGGCCAGAACGACCATCGCGATCATCGTCGGATACAGCGTGAACCCGAGATTGGGATCGATCATGGTCGTGAGGGGCACGAGCAGCCCGATCACGGCGAAGGACGGCAGCGCCCGCCAGGCGTTGGCCGAACTCACCACGAACCAGGAGAAGCGGCCGGTGTGGCCTATCCACAGGCCGAGCGGCAGCGCCACCATGGCGGAGAGGACCAGCGAGACGCCGCTCAGGGCCACGTGCTCGTAGAGCCGGAAGGGGATGCCGTTGGGCCCCTGCCAGTGCGCCGGGTCGGCCAGCCACGTCGCCGTGGCGGCGATCAGGTCCATCGGACCTTCTCTACCCGCCGCGCCGCCCACGGCGTGAGCAGTCGCTGGAGCAGGACGAAGCCCAGGTCGGCGATGACCGCCAGGGCGATCGAGAGCAGGCCGCCAACGATGATCTCGGTCGGGAAGTCGCGATGGTAGCCGTCCAGGATGTAGTAGCCCAGGCCGCCGAGGCTGTTGCCCAGGATCGCCGAGACGGTCACGAGGCCGATGGTCGAGACGCTCGCCAGGCGCAGCCCGGCCACGACCAGGGGGACGGCGAGCGGCAGTTCCACGCGCCACCAGCGCTGGCCGCGCGTGTAGCCCATGCCGTCGGCAGCGTCGAGGACCTCCCACGGGACGCCGTCGAAACCGGCCACGATGTTGGGCACGAAAAGCACGATCGTGTACAGGACGAGGGGGATCTCCGCGGTCAGTACGGTGATGCCGGTCACGGGCACAAGGGCCGCGAAGAGGGCAAAGCTGGGGATGGTGTACGCGCCCGTGGCCAGCAGCGTCACGACCGGGTAGATCCTGCGCCGCCGGATCGAGATGGCCGCCAGAACGAACGAGATGGCGAAGCCGACTCCGACGGCGATCCCGGCCAGGTAGAGATGCTGCCCGACCCGATCGGCGATGGGACCGAGGTGGGCGGAGAGCCAGTCCCAGCGGATCAGCGGCTCGCCGCTCATTCTCGAGGCGTCCGGCCGGGCCGCTCGTCGGCCAGCGCGCTGGCGATGGCGTCGACCGTCACGAAGCCGCGGGGTCGGCCGGCCTCGTCGAGGGCCACGCCGCCCCGCGCGTCGGCCACCAGCAGGGCCGAGAGCGCGTCCCGGAGCTTCGTCTCCGGAACGAACGTCGGCAGGCCGGGTCGAGGCGGCGTCGGCGGCAGATCGAGGTCGGCGACCGTGACGAGGGAGAGGCGCTTGAGCCCGCGGTCGGCGCCGACGAAGCGGGCGACGAACTCGGAGGCGGGGTGGGCCAGGATCTGGTCCGGGGCCCCGAACTGGGCCAGGCGCCCGCCCTCCTCCATCACAGCGATCAGGTCGCCCATCTTGATCGCCTCGTCGATGTCGTGGGTCACGAAGAGGATCGTCTTGGCGAGTTCGCGTTGGAGGCGAAGGAACTCGTCCTGGAGCCGAGCGCGCACGATCGGGTCGACGGCGGCGAAGGGCTCGTCCATGAGCATGAGAGGAGGATCGGCGGCCAGGGCCCGGGCCACGCCCACGCGCTGGCGCTCGCCGCCGGAGAGCTGCGCGGGGTATCGGCCGCGGTAGCGCGCCGGGTCGAGGCCAACCAGCGAGAGAAGCTCGTCGGTCCGGGCCAGCTGGCGCGCCCTGGCCCAGCCGACGAGGGCCGGGACCACGGCCACGTTCTGCCCGATGGTGAGATGCGGGAAGAGGCCGACCTGCTGGATCACGTAGCCGATCCGCCGCCGCAGGGCCGTCACTTCCTCGGCCATCACGTTGGCGCCGTCGAGCAGGATCTCGCCGGAGGTGGGCTCGATCAAGCGGTTGACCATCTTGAGGCTGGTCGTCTTGCCGCATCCCGAAGGCCCCACCAGGACGCAGATCGTCCCGGCCGGAACCTGGAACGAGAGGTCGTTGACTGCCCCGGGCGTCCCCTCGGCACCGGCGTATCGCTTGGTGACGCCGCGGAACTCCAGCGAGGCGGCTCGGGCGCGGCCCGGGACCGGGGCCGTCATATCGGCTGCGGGAACCGGAGTGCCGCCCTCCGGGGGTTCGGTTTCGGCCGGCGATTCGAGCATGGCTGCAGGTTAGCGCGCGGAGCGCGCGCGAGCGCCGCGACCACGGCGGCCGATGCGCGGTTCGGCACCGCGACGCACCTGGCGGCTCGACTACGCGAACGTGCAGCCCGATGGCGAGAGCTTGCCGTGCGTCGTGTGGCTTGACGCCGGAAGCGGCGCGCAACTCGACGTCGCCTGCGTGTCGTAGGAGAACACGGTCGAGTCGGGCACTGCGCTGCCCGCCGATGCCTGGCGGTCGGCGCGGCGGTGCCCGAGGACGCTCGAGGTAACGGACCACCCGTTGCGCGCTCATGGGAAGATCAGGTTGTCCCGCAGGTGGGGTACGGCGTGACAGAGCGTCCAGATGCTGGCCAGGCAGGCCCGGTCGATGGTGCGCAACCGGCCGGGCGCACGCTCGCGGGTCCGGTCCGCGCAGACCGGCCGGGCCGCTTTGGGTCGCGCCGGCCGAATTGTCGAGTCCTGCTCGGTTGTGTCGGCGTCTTGGTCATAGGAGCCGTCCCGGCTGCGGCCCTGGTTTGGCGGGCCGGCTCGACGCCCGGTACCAGCATCGAGCCGTCCGCGACACCTCGCGTCATCACCACGGCCGGCGGCTTGACCTGGACGGTGATGTGCAACGGGACGTCCGACAACGATTGCGACGGGGCCATCGGGCTGTTCGCGAACAATCTCGCCCGCAATTGGCGATTGATCCTCGACGGCAGCCGTGGGCGACTGACGGTCCGTCCCAGGTCATGCCCCACCTTCAACGGAGTCACCGCGCGCCAGTGCTGGGACGTCACCGCGCCACTGCCCTCTGGGCCATTCTGCATGGTGGTCGCGCACGGTTCGAGCGATCCCCTGTACCCCGACTTCTTCGAGATCGGGGGTCAGAACGGAGAAGACAGGACTGGCCCATCGCCGCCCGCCTGGCCTATGTGCCTCGGGAGTCCGTAGCAAAAGCTACGCGACACCATGCTGGCGATGGCCGCGCCCGGGGCACTCTGTCTGCGAAGCTGCCCCGTCCCCTGACACCACTATTCCAGCTAGTGTACTAGCCCGCTGGATGCTGGACGGTACCGCGCATCGCAGCTACGATGCTCGGTATGGCAAACCATCCAGCTCCACCGTTGGTCATCAGTGAATTGGAAAGGGCTGAGCTCCTGGCATTGGCCCGAGCCGGGAAGACCGAGCAGCGGATTGCGACACGAGCGCGGATCGCGCTGGCCGCCGGCGAGGGTCGGCCAAATCGCGCCATCGCATCCGACTTGGGCGTCAGCCCGATGACGGTGCTTCTGTGGCGCGGCCGGTTCACAGCAGATCGGGTCGCAGGGTTGCGCGACGCACCACGACCGGGCCGCGAGCCGATCTACGGCCGGACCGAACGCGATCGGGTCATTGCTCTCACTCTTGAGCCGCCGCCGCAGGGCGTGACCCACTGGAGTGCCCGGCGGATGTCTGCCCGGACCGGCATCAGCATCACCACGATCCAGCGTATCTGGGCCGAAGCGAACCTCAAGCCCCATCGGGTCGAGACGTTCAAATGGAGCACCGACCCCGAGCTCGAGGCCAAAGTCCGCGATGTCGTGGGCCTGTATCTGAACCCGCCTGAGCGGGCCGTCGTCCTGTCGATCGATGAGAAGACCCAGATCCAGGCTCTCGACCGGACTCAGCCCATGCTGCCGATGAAGCCCGGACAAGTTGAGCGCCACACCCACGACTACAAGCGCAACGGCACCACGAGCCTGTTTGCCGCGCTCAACGTGGCCACCGGTGAGGTCACCCAGGAAGCTCGGGCGCGCCACACCGGCCTCGACTTTCTCGCCTTCCTGCGCCGCATCGAGCACGTCTATCCCGATCAGGAACTGCACGTCGTCCTGGACAACGTCTCCTCTCACAAGACGCCCGACATCGCGAAGTGGTTGAGGGCTCACCCTCGAATTGTCTTTCATTTCACCCCGACCAGCGCCTCGTGGATGAACCAGATCGAGACCTGGTTCGGCATCCTCACACGCCAGGCCTTGCGCCGGAGCAGCTTCCGAAGCGTGAAGGAATTGATCGGCATGATCGACGCCTTCACGGCCCAGTGGAACGAGGGCTCAACGCCCTTTGTCTGGGTCAAGACCGCCGACCAGATCCTGGCCAAGGCCGTCCGGAAGTCTCCAGCGTCCAGCGAATTGGGACACTAGCGAGGCCGTCAGGGGATGGCCGGCGTTGGTCGTGACCCGGCCGGTGGCCGCGCCTGCCGCCATCGAGTGGGATCCTGTCCCAACCCATGCCGCGCGGACCACCTACGAACAAGGACTCGGCGTGAAGCTCGCTCCTCGCCGCCGCCGCCGACAGCCGCCGACAGCCGCCGACAGCCGCCGACCAAGTACAACACGGATTGGTAGGGGAGGGAGGATTCGAACCTCCAACCGAGGCTGTATAAGAGCCGTGCTCTGACCGTTGAGCTACTCCCCCACCGGGGCACGATCGTACAACACCGCGCCAGACCTCTGACGAAACTGTCTACCAAGTCTCCGGCCGATCCCCGGGCGCCGACGGACCGCGACTGCGGTTCCGGTCCGTCGATCTCTGGCGAACACGGCGATGGGGTTTCCTTGTACTCGCTACGGGAGTGCTATGGTCCGATGTCGCCACCCTCTGCGTGGGCCGCGCCGGGGAACCCGGTCGCCCAGGGCCTTCTGCACGGGTCGGCACAGGTCGGCGCGCGGGTCGGCACAGGGAGGATCGTCGCGTCGACGTCGGAGCCACGCTACGGAGCAGGTTCTAGTCCGAGTGTCGGCTCCACCGAACGCTGCGGCGGCCATCGGACCGGACAATACGACTCGGCCGGGCAGAACGACCCGCTGACCTCGACGCCCACATCGACTTCATCAATAGCACTCCCCCCGAGAGTACAAGGCAATTGGAGGCGCCGCGACGGTCCGACGCGCCGGTGTCAGCCCCGACCGGAGGCGCGGGCCGGGCTGGGACACGGTCCCGGCCACCGCTCCGGGCCAGTGCCCGCCACGCGCCGGGCAAGCGGCACCGGCCAGCGCCCCGACGGGCCAGCGCCACGACCTGGGCCCCGCCGTCACGCGGGTCCCGCCTCAATCCGGGCCCCGACGACCACGCTGAGGCCCGGCGCCGGCCGCCACCCCGGCCGCGCACAGCCACCCAGGCCCCGTCGCCGACCCGCCCAGGGGCCCGGCCGCTCCCCACCTCGGCGGCGCCGCGCGACTCGCTACTCCACTCCGCCGCGCAGGACCTCGATCCTGGGCCGGTGCGGGATCGTCTCGGGTGTGTTCCCGGCAACCAGGGCGACGCCCTCGCGGAAGCGGTGCAGCTCGCCCTCGGTGTTGAAGAAGCCGACGCTGATGCGGATGGCGTCGATGGGCGGAATTGTACGGGCGATGCACAGCGTCCGCTGCGACAGCTCCTTGAGAGCGTCCGTCGAGCGCCAGCCGGAGATCCGGAAGGTGACCAGGCCGGCCATGTTCTGAGGCGGCGTCAGCACCTCCACGCCGGGCACCTCCGCCAGCATCGCCGCCGCCTGGCCGGCCATCCGGGCGATGCGCTCGTAGATCCACGGGAAGCCGACGTACATCGAAAGCCAGGCCGCGCTCCGCGCGAAACCCAGCACGGAGGGCCCGTGGAAGCCCCCATTCTCGAACCGGCGCGCGTCGGGCCAGGGCTCGCCCTCGGCCGCCAGGTTCATCGATTCGAAGCTCCAGTAGCCGGCATAGGCCATCCGGGGCCGGTCGAGGATCGAGTCGGCGCAGTAGACCGCGCCTGTTCCCTCCGGCCCGAGCAGCCATTTCTGGCCCGGAATTGAGTAGAAGTCGACGCCGAGTTCCTCGACGGCTACCGGGATCGCGCCGACAGACTGAGCCCCGTCGACCGCGACCAGAGCGCCGCGGGCGTGCGCCAGATCGGCTACCTCACGGATCGGGAGACGTGCCCCGGTGGCCCAGGTGACATGAGAGAGAGCGACCAGCCGCGTGCCGGGCACGATCGCCCGGTCCATGGCCGCCAGGATGGCCGTCGTATCGGCGCCGGTGCCGATCTCCGCGATCGCCAGCTCGACGCCGTGGCGCTGGCGAACCGCCCAGAGCGGCCCCAACCCGCCGGCATGCTCGAGGCTCGTGGTCACGATCCTGTCGCCGGGCTTCCAGTCGACCGCCCAGGCCGCCACGTTCATCCCGTCGGTGGTTGCGTGCGTCAGGGCGACGTGGCCCGGATCCGTGCCGACGACGCTGGCAATCGCCGCGCGCGCCTCTGCCCTGCGCTCGAGGGAGTCCCGGTAGAAGTTGATGTCGGCGCGGCCCGTGCGCAGCTCCCAGGCCTCGGCCTCGGCCATGGCCCGGGCGGTCTCCCTCGGCAGCGGACCGGCGGCGCCGGTGTTGAGGTAGATCCCGGCGGCAGTGGACGGAAGCGCCTCCCGCAACGCGGGGATTTTCTCGTCGTCGGGTAGAAACGGAGTCACCACGATTTGTATGATAGGCGGCAGTCGCGCGGGGCCCTATCGGGCTCCCTCTCGCCGCCGGCCAGAAGCCGCGGCGACGAGCATCCGGCGCGGCTTTGGGGGCAGGCGTGGACCGATACTGGATGAGCGGATACGCCAGGCCGGAGCTGCTGGCCACGCCAGAGTGGCTAGCCGAGAACATCGGACGTCCTGGTTTCGGCGTGCTCGACGTTCGCTGGCGGCCCGACGGGTCCGGGCGGCGCGTCTACGCGTCCGGCCACATCCCCGGCGCCACCTACCTCGACTGGCTGGCGGACCTGGTCGAGCAGGAGGAAGACAGCGACGTTCTCCTGATGGCCGGCCCTCAGCGAGTGGCGGAGACGTTGAAGCGGGCCGGCATCGGCAACGGCATGGCGGCCATCCTCTACGACGACCTCGGAATCTCCTATTCCGCCCGGGCATGGTGGACGCTGCGCGTCTACGGCCTCGAATTGGTGCGGTTGCTGATGGGTGGGCTGGAGGGATGGCGAGCCCTGGGTCAGCCGATCTCCACGGCCGCCGAGCTGCGGCCGCCGACGACTTTCACACCGCACCTGCAGTCTCGCCTGCGGCTGGCGGCAAGCGACGTCAGGCAGCTGCTCGACTCGCCCGACGTCCAGCTCCTGGACGCCCGGGCACAGTCCGAGTTCGCCGGACATGCCGGTTCCACGCGCCGCCTGGGCCACATCCCGGGATCCCTGAACGTGCCGGCCGCCGCCACGACCGATTCGCGGACGGGCCGCTTTCGCGGTGCCGAGGAGCTTCGAGCCATGCTCCGACGGGCCGGCGTAAACCCGAGGCGCCGGCTGATCTGCTACGACTCGGCCGGCCTGGGCGCATGCAAACTCGCCTTCGCCCTGACGCTCATCGGCTGCGACGAAGTCGCCGTCTACGACGGCGGCTGGGCGGAATGGGGCGAGCGGCTGGACCTGCCGGCCGAACGCTGACGGCCTCAGTGTCCATGGGCCAGGCGGCCTTGCCGCCGCCCTCTACCAGGGGTTGTCCGAGCCGCCGCCCAGGTCCGGGGCCTGGGTGCGCCACTCCGCGCCGGGCGGGATCGAGACGTGGGCGCGGTCGCGGTTGACCACGAGCAGATCTACCTGGATGGGAGACTCTGCGACGCTGTAGGCCCAGTACCGTGCGGCGGTCACTGGCATGAACCGCCCGCCGAGAGCGTCGAGCGCCTGATGGATCTCCGACTCGTAGGGCAGGTGGACCTGGCCTTCGATCGTCCACGGTGGGGCGATCAGGATCGCCCGGACCGCCTGCTTCGGCGTCCGCATCTCGGTCCCCGGCTCGGTCGGCCCGTTCGCGTGCAGGAAGAGCACGTCGGAGAGCTGGACCTGGGCAAGGGACGGGCCGGCCACGACGCGCCGCGACCCGACCAGCATGAAAGTGGCGTCGAACAGGATCAGGTGAGCCGCGTCGGGCTCGTTGACCACGTCGGTCAGACGGCGAATCCTGGTCTGGATTGAGCCGTTGAGCACGAGCTGGTCCGTAACCACCGTGACGGGGATGGACTGAACGGGACTGAAGCTTCCGAGCATGGCCGCAGGATAGCGCGCTCGCGGCCGGCCTGATGGCCCGCTGCTCGGGGTGGGCGCGCCCCGTCCGATGAACCCGGTCGCGTCCGGAAGGTGCCGCCGGCGCCGGACGCCCGCAGCCGCGCTCAGGCCAGCCCGACGGGTCGCGTTCGAGAGTGTCGCGCCTCGGCCGTGACAAGGTACTCGGCGCCGTGCTGGAGTTCGCTGTGCAACCGCTCCACCGTCGCCAGCGTGTCGATCTCGGACGGGCTCTTGTCCATGCGCAGGCCCACGATCCGCGGAAAGCGCAGCGCGAAGCCGGACTGGTGCCGAACTGAGCGCTGGATCACGTCGAAGGCAACCTCGACCACGACGGAGGGCTCGACCTGCCGGTATCGGCCGTAGTGGCGAACCGTGTGCGCCTCGAACCAGCGGGTCATCTCGGCGATCTCGGCATCCGTCAGGCCGGTGTAGGCCTTGCCTATGGTGACCAGCCGATCGGCCGAGTCGTCTCGAACGGCGAAGGTGTAGTCCGACAGGACGCCGTGACGCTTGCCGTTGCCGGCCTCGACGCCAACGACCACGCAGTCGAGAGTGGCGAGGGCGCGCTTCATCTTCAGCCAGCCCAGTCCGCGCCGGCCGGGCGAGTAGCCGCTCCCTGGATCCTTGACCATCAGCCCTTCGTTGCGCCGGGCCCGCGCCTCTCCGAAGACCCGGTCGAGCGCTTCCACGGAGCCGACCGTCACCAGGTGAGAAAGGGCGAACCGCCCGCCCTCGGCTACGGTCGGCAGACCCAGGGCCTCGAGCCGGCCGCGGCGTTCGGCCAGCGGCGTGGCGAGCAGCGGCAGCACGGCGGCCGACCCGTTGCCGTTCGTGCTCGCGGACTGGCTCACGGCGCCGGAGCGGCCGGGGGCCCGACCTGGCGGGTGGTAGCCGTCGAGTGAGCCGCTCAGGGACCCGGACCGCGGCCCTATCGCCAGCAGGTCGAAGGCTACGTACGCCACCGGCACATCGGCCTGCAGGTCGGCCGAGGGATCCTTGCGGCCCAGCCTGCCCTGCAGTGTCAGGAACGGAAGCACGTGACCGTCGGCGAAGGCCAGGATCTCGCCGTCCAGGATGCCGTCCCAGTCCAGCGGGCGGGCGGCCTCGACGATTTCCGGGAACTGGCCGCTGATGTCGTGCAGGTCCCGGCTGTACAGCCGGACCTCGGTCCCGCGCCTGTGGAGCTGGGCTCTCACACCGTCGTACTTGTCCTCGACCCAGACGGTGGGCCCGAGCCGCGCCAGTATGTCGGCGGCATCCTCGGCGGCCGAGGCCAGCATGAACTTGATCGGATGGAGCAGCCTGAGCCGGGCCTCGTCCAGGCGACCCTCTTTGGCGAGGACGGCCGTCTCGCCCGTGTCGCCGGTCAGCATCAACGCCATGCTCACGGCCGGCTGGGGCCGCTCGAAGGCCTCCGCGATGGCAGCCTCCAGCAGCCCCTCGCGCAGCCCGATGCGGAGTTCGCCAGTCAGGATCTTGACGATGTACTTGGCGGTCAGGGCATCACAGCGATCGAGCAGACCCGCGAACAGCGCGCTCTTCTCGGCCGGGGCAGTCGCGCCCTCGACCGCGCCGAAGGTATCCGCGACCTCGCCGAGGCTCGGGGAGAGACTCGGGTCCGGAGCCACGGGCCGAAGAACAAGGACATCGGCCACGGCCTGTCCGAGATCGGAGGATCGATCGTAGGCCTCGCCGAGGGCTCCCGCGGGCATCCCCGCCAGGCGGCTGACGACCGCGGCGATCGTCGCCCAGCCCAATCCGACTGCCCGCTGATCCGTTTCCGCGAAGGGCCGGCCGGCCAGGAACGTGGCGGCCACGCGAAGCTGCGAGGCCGGCAGGGTCGCCAGGTATCGAGCGAGCAGCGAGGTCTTCTCCGAGGTTCGAGTGGTCCCGCCGACGCGTTCGGCCAACTCGCTCCAGCCACGCATGGCGGCGATGGTATACCTTCGCTCAGTCAAACCCGCTCGACCGGCATCGAGCGATCCACAGTGGCGAACCGGAGAATGCGGTGGCATTTGCGCCTGGTCGAGAATTGTGGCGTCCCGAGGTCATCGCGGGTCGGACGGTCGTTCTCCGCCGGCACCGGGCGGAGAACCTGCGCGCGTTCATGCGCTGGTACTCGGACCCCGAAATCGCGCGCCTGACGCGGTACCAGCAGTCGCCCCTCTCCAGCGACGAAGTCCAACGCTTCTTCTATGCCCGGATCATGGGCACGGATTTCCTGGCCATGGCCATCCACGTCCGCGACACCGACCGGCTGATCGGCACGTGCGCCTTCAGCCAGCTCGACGGGGACAACGGCTCGACCCTGTACCACATCACCATCGGCGAGCCGGATGCGTGGGGAAAGGGCTACGGGACCGAAGCGACGGAGCTGATGGTCGCACACGCGTTCAGGCGTCTGGGCCTCCATCGAGTCGCGCTGACGGTCTTCGAGTTCAACACGCGGGCGATACGCGCGTACGAGAAGTGCGGTTTCGTGATCGAAGGTCGGGCTCGGGAGGCCATCTTCCGAGAGGGCCGTTACTGGGACGAGATCCACATGAGCGTGCTGCTGGAGGACTGGGAGGCCAGGAACAGCGCCGGGTAATGGGGCGTACCCGGCAGGGCCGCGGGTGATCCAGCGCGGCTGCTTGGAGCTACCTGCTCGGGGCGAGGGCGGCCTGCTTGGCCTTGTATGAATTGATGATCGTCCTGAGGGTCTTCGCGCTCAGCTGGTCGAGGATCGCGTGTTCGGCCGCGTAGAAGACGTCGTGGACGCCGCATTCGCCGTCCTGACCGCACGCCGTTCCGCGCATGACGCAAACCTGGCGGTGCGGGTCGCCCTCCACGGCTTCGATGACGGTGAGGAGCGTGACTTCCGAAGCGTCCTTGGCCAGCCGGTAGCCGCCCGCGCGACCCGGGTGAGCCTCGACCAGCGCCGCTCGCGTGAGGTCGCCCATGATCTGGGGCAGGAACCGCGGCGGAATGCTCATCTCTTCCGCGATCTTGCGGCTGCTCAGGAGGCCGTCCGGCGCCATGGTCAGCGCGAGCATCGCTCGGATGGCGTAGTCGCTGCGCTTGGTGAGATCTAGTCGCATGATCGAAAGAGTATCGCGCCGATGCGAATATGGAACCCCCTGCCGTTCGTCCTCCCGTCACGTGACGCCCGGCCGAAATCGTACCGTTTCGGTGACGATTGCAAGCCGGGATGCTCGCATCGCGGGCCCGATCCACCGATCCGGCCGTGCCACCCGCTACGATTGAGGCGTGAGCACGAGCGAGTCCAACCCCTGGCGCCGTCTGTCGCGACGAGTGGCCTACGAGAACCCCTGGATCGAGATCCTCCACGACGAGGTCGTCCGGCCGGATGGGCGACCGGGAATCTACGGCGTGGTCCACTTTCGCCACCTGGCGATCGGGGTCGTGCCGCTGGATGTCGAGCGCGACGCCGTCCTGCTGGTGGGTCAATACCGCTACACCATGGACCGCTACTCGTGGGAGATCCCGGAGGGCGGCGGCGGCTTCGACGAGGAACCGGAGGCCGCGGCGCGCCGCGAGCTGGTCGAGGAGACGGGCTTCCGGGGCGGAACCTGGCGGGAGCTCTGCCGGGCCGAGCTGTCCAACTCTGTCACGGACGAGGTGACGATCCTGTTCGCGGCCACGGGCCTCGAGGCGGGCCCGGCCTCGCCGGAAGGCACCGAGCAACTCCAGGTCCGCTGGGTCGCGTTCGACGAGGCGATGGCGATGATCCGCCGCGGCGAGATTGCCGACGCGATGACGATCATCGGTCTGCAGCAACTGGCCCTGGAGCGGGCCGAGCGCCTCCACCGGCCCTGATACGGGCCGGCAGCCGCCGCCGGCGAGGTTCAGCGGACGGCCGGGCGATCGCGGGCGAAGCGCCAGATCGCCGCCGTCGCGTCGACCGCCCGACTTGTCCGGCCCAGAAAGAGCGTCCCGAGCAGGCCCAGGCGACCGCCGGGCCAGGTGTGGCCGGCGCCGTCGATCGCGAGCAGCACCACCTCGCCGGGCGATCCCGGAAGACCGTAGGCGGTGCGCCTGACCCCAGGCGCCAAGTCATCCTCCGACTTCGGACCCGCCCCGTTGGCGACGGCCCAGGCGGCGGCGGCCTCCTCCACGCTCTCACGCCATTCCGCCCGGCCGCCTCCGGCATAAGGGTTGAGGCGGTCGGCTTTGCCGTGGAAGGCGATCACCGGGACCGGGCTGGCGAGCGGGGTTCGCGATGGTGCCCGCAGCCCCGCCACCGCCCCTACCGCCAGGACGAGGTCGGTTCGCAGCGACGCCAGGTGGCAGGCCATCCGGGCACCGCCCGACATGCCCGTGATGACCACGCCGGCCGGCGCAACCGGGTACGCTCGAAGGAGAGACTCTGCGAGGCCCGTCAGGAACGCGACGTCATGCTCTGGCTCCCAGACGTAGCCGCGCCCGCGGCGCTGCGCACCCTCCGGGAAGGCCACGACCGCGCCAGCCGCGGCCAGCCGGTCCATCCCGCTCAGCAGCTGCTGCCGCCACGCCGTGGAGCTGCTGCCGTGAAGATTCAGGACCACGCCGAGCGGCTGGCCCGGAGGCTCGACGAGCAGGAAACGCCGGGTCGCGCCCGCGATCTCGATCGTCCGTGGCCCGGATCGGATCCCTTGCGCCGACGACCCTAGCCCGCTCATCTCCTGCCCGACCTCCTGTGCCACTTCGACCCCGTAGATACTGCGACGCCCAGGATGATCGGACGCGACCGGGTCGTCGCGAATCGCCCGCCGTATGATCCGCTATCATGCACATTGCATAGACTTTATGCGTAGGCCCGTTCCCTGCCGGTTCCATCGGCAGAGGACGTCGACGATCCGGAGGCGCGCGATGGTGGAACCCAGGGCTGGTCACGGTTCCGCGACGCCGACCCCTGCCCACGTCCAGCCCGCCCACGCCGCCACGCAGGCCGACGAGGCGCCTTTCGTCAATCTCCGCGACCCGGCCAGGGCTCTCGGCCCGGACGGACGCCCGGCGGTCAGCCGCCGCGCGCCGATCTGGGAGGATGTGCCCGACGAGCGCTGGAACGACTGGCGCTGGCAGCTGTCGAACCGAGTCAACACCGTCGATGAGATCGGCCGCGTCCTCAAGCTGACCGACGACGAGCGGGCCGGGCTCTCCTCCCCGGACAAGTTTCGGGTCGACATCACGCCCTACTTCCTGAGCCTGATCGATCCCGACGACCCGTCCGACCCGATCCGCCGCCAGGTCATTCCCACCGACTGCGAGCACGAAGCCTTCACGGCGATGATGGAGGACTCGCTGGCCGAGGACCGCCACTCCCCTGTGCCCGGGCTCGTGCACCGCTACCCGGACCGCGTCCTGATGCTCGTGACCACGCAGTGCGCGAGCTACTGCCGCTACTGCACGCGGTCGCGCATCGTCGGCGACGCGGCGCAGAACTTCAGCCGCCACGATCTCGAGGCCCAGTACGACTACATCCGCCGGACGCCTCAGATCCGCGACGTGCTCCTCTCCGGCGGCGACGCGCTGACGCTCAACCCCAAACTGCTCGAGTCGATCATGCGCACCCTGCGCGAGATCCCCCACATCGAGATCATCCGCATCGGGTCGCGCGTGCCGGTCTTCCTGCCGCAGCGGATCGACGACGAACTGTGTGAGACGCTGGCGAAGTACCACCCGGTATGGATGAACCTGCATTTCAACCACCCGAACGAACTCACGCCCGAGGTGGCCCGCGCCGCCGACAAGCTCACTCGCGCCGGCATCCCGCTGGGCAACCAGTCGGTCCTGCTCGCCGGCGTCAACGACTGCGTCCACATCATGCGAGCGCTCGTCCACAAGCTGGTCGAGTTCCGGATCCGGCCGTACTACATCTACCAGTGCGACCTGGTCGAAGGCTCCGGCCACTTCCGGACCCCGGTCGGCAAGGGCATCGAGATCATGGAGGGGCTGCGCGGCCATACCTCCGGCTACGCCGTACCGACCTACGTGGTCGACGCTCCCGGCGGCGGCGGCAAGATCCCGGTCATGCCCAACTACCTGATCAGCTACTCGGACCACAAGGTCGTGCTGCGCAACTTCGAGGGCTACATCACCACCTACGAGGAGCCGGCCCACTACGCGCCGCACGACAAGGCGAAGTGCCGTTACTGCCAGCACCCGCGCTCCGAGCCGGGGCAGGGCGGTGTCGAGAGCCTGCTCGACGGCCAGCAGATGTGGATCCAGCCCTCCGGCTTCGAACAGGCCCATCTGCGCGGTCGAATTCAGGCCCACCGTCTTCAGGATCCGTCGAAATGGATCCCCTACGGCGTCGGCGCGATCGAAGGCGCGGCCGGGCAGTCGCTGGACGCTCTGGCGGCTGGTTCGAACCCACCGGCGGCGGAGGACGCGGCCGCCGGAGGCCCGAATGGCCCGGCAGTGCCGGACGCCTCGGCGCCGGCCTCGACGCCGGGCCAGGGGCGCGAGGCGGCGCCCGAGTACCCGCCCGGCGAGGAGCCCCGCCCCCGCGAGGGCGAGCCCACGGGCTGGTCGAACGGCGAGCTGCTCTGACCGTAGCCGGTGCGGTCCCGCGCGAACCGCCACCCGCGTACCATCAACAACGTGGCTCCGACAGAGCCCGGCGCGGGGAGGAGCGAGCATGATCAGCGGCACCTGGCCCGAGAATGCGGGCGGCCCGATCTTCATCCGTGGATACGAGGGCGGCTCGTACGAGGAAGTCATCGAGGCGTTCCACCGCGACGCGGTCATGCTGCTGGACGTGGGCTACGAGCCGGTCGGCCAGCACTACGTCGAGGGCCAGTGGGGCATCTGGCTTGGGCTGCTCGCCGCGATCCTGACCCCCGTCCTGATCGGGATAGTCATCTGGGCCAGGATCCTGACCGAGCGCCCGACCGGCACGCTCACGGTGACCTACCTGTCGCGCACCGCTTAGCTGCGCCTGCCACGACCGCTGGGATCGCGTTGGGCCCGGCGGCCCGCGCTTCCGCTTTCATCCGCGGGGCGCAGCCTTCATCCTGCGAGCGGCCGATGCAAGCACCGGCGTCGCAGCGTAACTTGCGACCATGCAAAGAGTCGCGGCCACGGGCCAGCGCGGCCTCCGGCACCTCCACTGGAACCAGGATTACGCCGACGTCGCCCTCGCCCTGGCCCTGACCGTCCTCGCGTTCGCCTCGACCCTTGATGAAAACGGTCGTCTGGACGCCGTCAGCGTTCCGCTCCTGGCCCTCCAGACGCTTCCGGTCGCGTGGCGTCGCCGGAGCCCGATCGGTGTCCTGTGCCTGACCGGGTTCGCAATCACGGCCTACAGCGTTCTCGGCTACACGGAGACGAACGGATTCCTGGGAGTGTTCGTGGCCTTCTACACGGTCGCCGCGCACGAACCCCGGCGCCGGGCGACGATCTCGGCCGCGATAACCGCCTGCGGAATCCTGATCAGCTTCGCGGCCTACGCCACGTTCAATTCGATGACCGGCTGGACGGCAGGCCTGACTGCCACATGCCTCTCCTTCGGGCTGGCCTGGCTCATCGGCGACAACCTGCGTGTGCGCCGTGCCTACACCCGGCAACTCGAGCAGCGCGCCGCGGAGCTCGAGATCGAGCGCGAGGAAAAGGCCACCCAGGCCGTGACGGAAGAGCGGGCCCGCATCGCCCGAGAGTTGCACGATGTCGTGGCGCACTACGTCAGCGTCATGGTGGTCCAGGCCGCCGGAGCCCGCCGCATCGCCGACAAGGATCCGGTCGCGGCCAGGGGAGCGCTCGAAGCCGTGGAGGCGGCGGGAAGGACGGCCCTGGCCGAGATGCGGCGCATGCTGGAGGTGCTGCGCGCCGACGATACCGGCATGGGACCGCAGCCCGGCCTCGGCGAGATCGACCGGCTCATCGGCAACGTGCGCGATGCCGGTCTTCCGGTCGAGTACTCGGTCGAAGGAACCGCCTGCTGCCTGCCGGCCGGCATGGACCTGGCGGCGTATCGAATCGTCCAGGAGGCCCTCACCAACACGGTCAAGCACGGCGGCAGGGCAACGGCCCGCGTCACCGTGCGCTACACGACCGAAACCCTGGAAATCGAGGTGATCGACGACGGCAGGGGCGCGGCGGCGCCCCTTCTTTCGGCCGCGGACGGCGGCGGGCATGGCCTGATCGGGATGAAGGAACGTGTCGCGCTGTTCGGAGGAGAGCTCCACACCGGGCCGGTCCTGACCGGCGGCTACCGGGTCTTAGCGCGGATGCCGATCGAGCCGGACGACATGGCCCGGGCCAGACTCGAGAGGGAAACCGCCCAGGCCGTTGTCGAAGAGGCCGCCGCGTACGACCGGCGGGAGCAGGCGCGGCATGCCCACCATGCCCCGCGACCCCAGGCGCCGGCAAAGGCACGACCGGTCCCGCCGATCATGGTCAGGGTCGTGCCACCGCATCCCACGGAACAGAGCCGGCCGCGCGGCCGCCGAGATGACGAGGGAGAGCAATGACGACTCGCGTGCTGCTGGTGGACGATCAGCCGCTGCTCCGGACCGGGTTCCGGATGATCCTCTCCGCGGAATCCGACCTGACGGTCGTGGGCGAAGCCGGAGACGGCGCGTCCGCGGTTGAGCTTGCCCGCCGGCTCCGGCCGGACGTGGTCCTGATGGACATCCGCATGCCGGGCATGGACGGCATCCAGGCCACGCGAGCGCTGGCCGGTCCGGGCGTCGAGGAGCCGATCAAAGTCCTGATGCTGACGACCTTCGGGCTGGACGAGTACGTGGTGGAGTCGCTGCGGGCCGGCGCCAGCGGCTTCCTGCTCAAGGACGCGCCGGCCGAGGACCTGGTCGAGGCGATTCGGATCGTGGCCGCCGGCGAGGCGCTCCTGGCCCCGTCCGTGACACGGCGCCTGCTGGATCGTGTCGCCAGCCGGTTGCCGCCCGCTAACGAGAACGCCATCCCCGCCCTCTCCGAGCTTACGGACCGCGAAATGGAGGTCCTCAAGCTGCTGGCCCGGGGACTTTCAAACGCGGAGATCGCCGAGAAGCTGGTCGTCTCCGAGACGACCGTGAAGACTCACGTCTCGCGCGTCCTGGCCAAGCTGGATCTGCGTGACCGCGTCCAGGCCGTGATCCTCGCCTACGAGACCGGCCTCGTCTAAATCGATCGCCGATCGGGCGGTCGATCTCTTCGTTGCCTGCTCCGCTCCTTGCTCACGCACGCCTGAGTGCGCTCGCTGCGGCGCTCGCGCGGCGCCTCGATCTCGACTCGCCGGCCCAGCGATCGGGTGGAAGTCGGGCGGCCCACCTCTTGGTTGTCGCCATCCGCTCCGGGCTCACGCACCTTCAGGTGCGCTCGCGCCGGTGGTCGAGCGGCGCCGTCGGACGCAGGACCGAGATGCGGGACGACCAGCCGGCCCCGTCGCCGATCTGGCAACCACGGCCCGCGGCCGATCGGGGGTCGTTTCCGCTCGCCTGGAGCCCCATTGCCGGGCCGAGGGGCCGTTTGCCGAAGGTTGCGCTCACCGGCTGAGCAATGCCGACCGATGGACAACCGAGGACAACCCCGACTGGTCAGTCTTGTTCGCCCGGGGAGCAGGTTCGTCGCTCTTGGCCCCTCCAGGCTGGATCTGTTGCCACGCACGAGCAGATCGGAGCATGCGGGCACTCCGCTGCGGGTCGATCGGTCGCGGTTGCTCACCAGGTGATCAGCTCGACTGGGTTCGCGAGCGAATCGCAGCCTTTGGCCACGCGGATGAGCGGAAGCGACCGAACCTGGAACGCAGCCATGGGCCGAGCTTCTGGACGCCGCGCTGCCGAGCTTTCTGCACGCCGCGCCGCCGGCCCTGCCGCGCGCCGCTCGTCGTGCAGGGTCCCGCGATTGCCCGCCTTTTCGTCCGGCGGTCGCGTTGATGTGCCGGACGGCGCCGTCGGCCGGTGGTAGGGCGGACCGGGCTCGCCGTTCTGGCGATCAGGCGGCCGTCGGGTCGGTAGCTCGCGCCTCGACCCGCTCTCATCCTCGAGTCGCTTCGCCGGCCCGCCGGTCATCCGCTCGGATGATGGCCGGTTCGGCCGGCTGGACGACCAAGGTTTAGCCGTCTCGGACGACGGCGCCCGGCGCCCGCACCCGTAGCGTTCCCTACGACGAGATAGACGCAGGCAGCGTCCTCGAACGGACAGCCTGGCACACGCGAAAGCGAAGGGAGACTCACATGCGACTCGTGCGCGACCTCGGCCGCCGCAAGCTCCGCTCGACACTCACGATCACGGGCATCGCCATCGGCATCATGGCCCTGGTCGTCTTCGGGTCGATGGCCAACAAGATGAACGCCCTCATCAACGGCGGGAGCAAGTACTACGCCGACAAGGACATCGTCAGCATCGGCTCCATGTTCAGCGGCAACTTCCAGCCGCTCTCCCTGACCGACGTCGCCAAGATCGAGAAGATCGACGGTGTGGCCGCGGCCACACCCGGCATCGCGATGCTGCTGGACGACAACACGACCACCACCATGGGCACGCCCGAGATGATCAACGGCTCCGTGCCCGGCGGCGACAAGGGGCTCGAGACCTTCCCGATCAGCATCTCGTCGGGCCGGGAGTTGACCGCGTCCGACTCGGGCAACGTGACGGTCCTCGGGTGCGACCTCGCCCGCAAGCTGAATGCAACAGTCGGCGGCACGGTCACCCTTCGCGGCGTTCCGTTCACCGTGGTCGAAATCATGGCGCCGACGCTCACGGCCCCCGACAAAGACGCCGAGGTTCCGCTCGGCGCCGCGCAGCAGTTGTTCATAAAGACCCTGCCGCCCCTGATCCAGTCAAAGCTCGACGCCTCGGACATCGCCACCAGCATCACCGTCTACCCCACGGCCGGCGTGAGCCCGGAGACGCTCAAGACTCGCCTCGAGACCGCTCTCGGAAGCTCCTACACCGTCATGGACGGCGAGGACTTCGACGCCATGCTCGGCAGCATCAGCACGATCTTCAGCGTCGTGCTGACCGGCGTCGCGATGCTCAGCCTGCTGGTCGGCGGCCTCTCCACCATCAACACGATGGCCATGGCCGTGGCCGAGCGAACACGAGAGATCGGCATCAAGCGCGCCATCGGCGCATCCCGCTGGCGCATACGGCGCGAGATCGTCCTCGAGTCGGCCGCCATCGGGTTGCTGGCGGGGCTGATAGGGCTCGCGATCGGCGCGGGCATGACCACCCTCTTCAACGAGATGGGCCGCGAGTCGGGCAACGTCCTGTTCGATCTGACGCCGGGCACGGCCGCCACCGCCGTCGCCTTCGCCACGATCCTCGGGGCCCTGGCCGGCTTCGTCCCGGCCTGGCACGCCTCGCGGCTCGACCCGGTGACCGCCCTCCGGTACGAGTGACGGCCCAACCGGACACACCCAAACACATCGCGGTCCGCTCAGCGCGGCCCGCCAGGGAGACACAACGATGGCAATCCTCGAAGGACGCAACCTCCGCAAGACCTACCGCCTCAGCAAGAGAAACACCGTCGAAGCCCTGAAGGGCGTCGAGGTCTCGATCGAGCAGGGCGAGATGGTGGCGATCATGGGCCCGTCCGGGTCCGGCAAGAGCACCTTGATGCACATCCTCGGGCTGCTCCACGCCCCGGACCCGAACCACGGCCCCGCCCCTGAGCTGTATCTCGGAGGCGAAGACGTCGCCAGCCTCTCCGACAACGCCCGGACCAGGCTTCGAGCCCGCCGGATGGGCTTCGTCTTCCAGGACTTCAACCTCGTCCCGACCCTCACCGCCGCGGAGAACGTGATGCTCGCCTGCGAGTACGCCGGCATCCGCGGCAGGCAGGCCCGAGAGGCCGTTATGGAGGCCCTGGACCTGGTCGGCCTGGCTGAACGCGCCGACCACAAGCCGGCCGAGCTCTCGGGCGGCGAGCAGCAGCGCGTCGCGATCGCCCGCGCGCTGGTGAACAAGCCGGAGATCATCCTGGCCGACGAACCGACCGGCAATCTCGATTCCGATCGCAGCGCCGAAGTCCTGGCCCTCTTGCGGCAATTCAATCGCGAGCGCGGCCAGACGGTCGTGCTCGTCACCCACGACTCCGAAGTCGGCGAGGCCTGCGACCGCGTCATCAGGATGCGCGACGGCCGCATCCGAGACCAGGGCCGCCGCGCGGTGGCCGAGCCCGCCGAGGCCGAGGCCGTGGCCTGACCTCAACTCAGATCAGTCAGCGACGGCGCCGCCCGGGGAGGCGGCGCCGGAGGAGGAGCAGACAGTGGAAGGGGAATCGGCCGGCGGGCCGCCGGATATGAAGCGCGAGCCGTGGACCGTAAGGGTCGCGGTCTGGAGCGCCCGTCATCGCTGGCGCGTCCTGGCCGGATGGTTCGCGCTGACCTTCGGTCTCATGATCGCGAGCATCGGCCTGGGTGGCCAGCAGTCGCAGTCGATCATGGACAAGGGTCAGACGATCGGGGACTCGCAGACCGGCTACAACGCCTTCAACGACGCCGCCACGAAGGGCGGCGTGACCACCGAGTCGTTCTACCTGATCGTCGAGAACCCGACCGGCCACCTCGACACCGACGCAGGGCGCGGGGCCGTCGCCGACATGGCGGCCCGATTGACCGCTTTGACGGCCTCCGTCGACTCGCGGCAGGTCCCGGTCTTCTACACGGACCCCAGGAGCCAGCTTCCGGCGGTGGTGGACCCGTTCGTCCTGGCACGCATGGCGCCCGATCAGGCGACGAGCGTCCTTTCGGCCGATGGAACAACGGCCCTGATCACGGCCAGGGTGTCGGGTGACGACAGCGAGGCCACGGCCAAAATTGACGCGATCAAGCCGCTGGCCGACCAGTTCAAGAGGGATTACCCGTCACTGACGATCTACGCTTTCAACAGCCGTCTGATCAACGCCGACTTCGGCAATTACGTGAACAGCTCCCTGGACGGGCTGCTGCTGCCGACCCTGCTCATAACCTTCTTCATCCTGCTGGTCGCCTCTCGCTCGGCGATCGCGGCCTTCGTGCCGATCGTCCTGGCGCTGAGCGCGATCATCGGGGCGATGGGCCTGGTCGGCCTCTACAGCCAGGGAATATCCCCGGTCAGCCAGTACGTGGCCCAGATCGTGGTCCTGATCGGGCTGGCCGTGGCCGTCGACTACTCGCTCTTCGTCATTTCGCGGTTCCGGACGGAGCGCTCGGCGGGGCGCGACAAGTTCGGCGCGATCGAGGTAGCCAGCTCCACCGCCGGTCGGGCCGTCTTCTTCAGCGGGCTGGCCGTCATGATCTCCCTGGGCGGCCTTCTCCTGATCAACGACGACGTCTTCAAGTCGATCGCCATAGGCTCCATCGCGGTCGTCCTGATCTCGGTGTTCGGCAGCCTCACGTTCCTGCCGGCCGTGCTCTCCATCCTCGACCGCAAGCTCATGCGCTTCGGCGTCCCGTTTCTCTCCCGCGACCGCGGCGAGGGTAAAGGAATTGGGGCACCGTCGTCCGCGTTGCCACGAACAGGGCCGTGGTTCGGCGGCCGCCGCGGCCGCGATCCTCATCCTGATCGCCTCACCCGTTTCCAAGCTCCAGCTGGGCTCGACCACGAGCGACGTGTCGACGCTGCCGCACAGCGTCGAGGGCGTCCGAGCCTGGGACCTCATCACCACCAAGTGGCCGGCAGGCCGGAACCTGACGATGGACGTCATCGTCACCAACGCCCGCGACCCCAGGACCGCAGCGGCCATCGCGACCTTCGAAGCTGCCGAGAAGAGCGGCCGGATCCCGGCGTCAACGCCGCAACCGCCGCCGTCGACGTATCGGGGGACGGCACGGTCGTCGACATCCACGCCGGCATTCCGGGAACCGCCAACGACGTCTCCAATTGGAACCTCGCCCGAACCTTCCGGGCGTCGGTGGTCCCGGCCTACTTCGGGTCGCTCGGCGGCTCGCGCGTCTACGTCTCCGGCGACGCCGCCTACACGATGGACTACGCCGGCTGGTACGGCGGCCAGATGCCCCTGGTGATCGTCTTCGTCCTGGGCATGAGCTTCCTGCTCCTGCTGGTCGCATTCCATTCCATCGTCATCGCCATCAAGGCGATCATCCTCAACCTGCTATCCGCCGGCGCGGCCTTCGGGGTCCTGGTTCTGCTCTTCCAGGAAGGCTGGCTCAAGGACCTCACGGGAATCCGCCCGAACGTGATCGAGGCGTGGGCGCCGGCGATGATCTTCACGATCCTCTTCGGGCTCTCGATGGACTACCACGTCTTCATCCTGACGCGGGTGAAGGAGGCCCGAGATCGGGGCCTGGCCTCCACCGACGCGGTGGTCAAGGGCATCACGATCACGGCCGGCACCGTCACCAGCGCCGCCGCGATCATGGTCTGCGTCTTTGGAGCCTTCTTCACTATCCAGCTGGCCATCATGCAGCAGCTAGGCGTAGGCCTGGCCGTCGCGATCCTGGTGGACGCCACGCTGGTCCGTAGTCTCCTGCTCCCCTCGCTCATGAAGCTGCTTGGGAGTGGAACTGGTGGATGCCGGGCTTCCTGCGATGGATCCCTCGAATCACCATCGAGGGCGAGCCAGAAGCGTTGCTCGGCGCGGCCAGGAGCAATCCCGAGGCGAGCGCCGCCGGCGCCTAGACCACTCCGAGCGCGCCGCCGGAGCCGCCGTCTATCATTCGCTGGGACGGCACGGGATCGACGACCGGGTAACCGGGCGTGGATCGGGAGCCGGCGGTGCCTTGCGGCAGCGCCTGCCGAGCGAGCCGTTCCATCGTCATGGGGCGCCCTGCTTCCCCCTCGGCTGGGCGCCCCGCCTGCCCTTCCAGTCGAGATCGTGTGACCCAACCCGCCGCCTCCCATGTCTGGCTCAACGGCCGGCTGCTGCCCTCGGAGGTAGCGCACCTGTCGACGTACGACCGTGGCTTCATGCTCGGCGACGCGGTCTTCGAGGCCTTCAGGGCGAAGCGCGGCGTGGCCATCGAGCTGGACGGACATCTGGCCAGGCTGCACCGCAGCCTGGCCGCGATGGCCCTGGACATGCCCTTCGGCGACGAGGCGATTGCCGCCGGGATCTCGGACCTGCTCGCCGCCGTCGGCTGGGACGGGGTCGAGCCACCCGGCGACGCCGCCATCCGCCTCACCGTCAGTCGTGGCTTCGACGCCACGAGGGCCGTGCAGCCCCACCCGGGCGGGACCGCTTCGGTGGCCATCCAGGCCTGGCCGTTCAGTCCGCCGTCCGCGGCTACGCTCGAGGGCGGCCTCCGGGTCGTCACGAGCGTGATCCGGCGCGATCCCAGCTCGCCCATGGCGGGCATCAAGACCACGGCCCGCGCGGAGCTGGTCTATGCCCGGCTCGAGGCCGAGCGGGCCGGCGCGGACGACGCGATCTTCCTGACGATCGACGGCCGCATCACCGAGGCCACGACGTCGAACGTTCTGCTGATCCGCGGCGACGTCTGCGCCACTCCCCGCCTGGGAACGGGGCTACTGGCCGGCACCGCGCGAGCCTGGCTCATGGAGCACGGCGGGAGCGTCGGTCTGCGCGCGGTCGAGCAGGACCTGCGGCCCCTGGACGCCTTCGAGGCCGACGAGGCGGCCATCTGCTCGAGCATCGCCGGTGTCGTTCCTGTCGTCGCGCTCGACAACAGGCCGATCGGGAACGGCACGCCCGGACCGCGAACGCTGGCCCTGCGGGCGGCCCGGGAGAGCTGGATCGACCTCCACTCTCTCGAGGTCGCGGGGGCCCGAGGGCGCGCGTCGAGCCCGGCCGGAGGGCTGGGCAGGTGAGAGACGAGCGCGCCCCGGCGGCCGGCGTGGACCGGCAGGTTCCGGCTCCAGACGCGATCGCGCACGACTACCTGCTGCTCGCCCTGCGACTCGACAAGCTGCTGCCCGGGATCGTCGACGCCTACTTCGGTCCGGCCGGCCTGAAGGCCCAGGTCCAGGCCGAGGCTCCCCTCGCACCGGCGAGACTCCGCGAGCAAGCCTCGGCCCTCCTGTCGCGCCTGCCTCGTGAGATCCAGGAACCGGACAGGCTCCGCTGGCTCACGGCCCAGCTCGTCTCGCTCGAAGCCCAGGCCGTCACCCTGGCCGGCGATCCACTGCCCTATTCGGAATGCGTAGCCTGCCTCTTCGACGTCGCGCCCGAAAGGCCGTCGGAGACTATCTTCGACGCGGCCGCGGACGACCTCGCCCGACTGCTTCCTTCAGGCCGGGGAGACGGCGAGACGGTGTCGGAACGGCTGGCGGCGTGGGAGTCGCGCTTCGCGATCGACCCCGCGCGACTGCCGGCAGTGGTCGATTGGCTCGTGCGTGAAATCCGCGATCGGGCAGACCGGCTGCTCGGGCTCCCGGCCGGCGAAGCCGTCGAGGTCGCGTACGTTTCCGACCGGCTGTGGCGAGTCGACAACCAGTATCGCGGCGGCTGCCGGACGCGGATCGAGATCAACGTCGATCTCCTGCGCACGCCGGCCGAACTGGTCCAGGTCGTGGCGCGCGAAGCCTACCCCGGCCGGCACACCGAACGCGCCTTGAGAGAACGCCGGCTCGTCGACGGCCTGGGTCGACTCGAGGCCAGCATCCTGCTCCTGAACACGCCCGAGGCTCTCGTCAGCGAGGGCATGGCCTACCTGGGCGGCCGGCTGGTCGCGCCCGAGGAGGACCTGCCCGCACTCCTGCTCGAGCTTTACGAGCGCGGGGGACTGGCCGTGGCGGCCGACCGACCTGCCGCGCTGGAGGCGGCCGAGACGCAGGTCCGGCTTCGAAGAGCGGTCGCGAGCCTTCGAGCGGTGCCGGCCGGCGCGGCCTTCATGCTTCATGCCGACGGCGCCGCCCGGGATGAGGTCGCGCTTTACCTGCGCCGCCGCTTGCTGACGACTCGCGGCCGGGCGGACGAGATCCTGGAACTGATCGAGGATCCGACCTACCGGACGCAGATCCTGGCCGGCCATGAGGGCGAGCGCCTGCTGCACCGCTGGTTCGAGCTCGGCCCCGCGAGCGAGCGCGTCGACAGGTACGGGCGCTTCATGCGGGAGCAGGTCACGCCCGCTCTTCTGTGGAGAGAGGTGTCGTTCATCGGGCCGGGCGACCTCGGCTGGTAGCCGGGCTTCGGCGGTGGGGGCGGCGCAAGGGGCTGTCGGGACCGGGCGGCGCCGCGTGAGCCGGTCCGGCGCTGCCCGGGTTCGCCTCCGTGCTGCGGCCCGCGGCGCCTGCGGATAGACTTGGCCGCGTGACAGAAAGCCGTGCCCCCGGGGCCCAGCGCTCCGCCGGGGCCGCCGCCAAACCAGCCGCCAGGGCCGCAGGCGCCCGGGCTCGCCCGAAGGCCGCGACGACGCTCGCCGCACCCTCGAGAGTCGCGCCCGCCCCCGCCCACCGCCATCCGAACCTCGGCCTCCCGCCCGTCGACGTCACTTCCGGCCACGCCGACGCCGCCGGGAAGCTCCGCGACGGCGCCTCGCGCATCGCAGCGGCGGCGCTCGAGGCAGTCATAGGAGCGGATCCGACGGTGAGGGCCCGCTACGACGAGGCCGGCCTCCGGCGCTTGCTCCACGACGGCGAGCTGCTGACCGGGCGCCTGGCCATCTGCGTGGCCGGCGGCGAGGCCCGCCCTCTGGCCGAGTACGCCGATTGGATCGGGCCGATCTACCGCCGCCGGGGCGTGCCGCTCGGCGATCTCGGCGCCCTCTGCGCCGGCATCCGCGAGGCGGTCGAGCCCATGCTGGATGGTGACGAGCGGCAGACCGCGGCCCGCGCACTCGAGGCCGCCGGCGCCATCTTCAAGCGCAACAGCAGGATCGCCGGCGACCGCCACAAGCGAAACGCGCTCTGGAAGTGGATGTACCGCGGCGTCTGATCCACCGCTTCCGCTCATGCCACGGCCGCGGGCCGCGGCGCCCGCCGAGTCGACCCAGAACCGGAGGCTGACATGACGATCAAGTGGGTGAAGGTAGATCCGCTCGTCATGCGCGGCGAACCGTTCTGCTACAACACCCGCCTCACCGTCCGCCAGCTGCTCGAGCTGAGACGCGACGGCTACGGCGTGGCCCGGCTGCTCCGTGAGCACCCCGAGCTGCGAGTCGTCGGCATCGCTCACGCCTACCGCTACGCCGCCGAGCATCGCGACCTTTACGGCGAGTTCTTCGACCGAAATGGAACCCTGGCCGGACCCGGCTTCACCGACGAGGAGGCGAACGTCCTGCCCGACGACCTCCGAATTCCCGGCGTCGTCGTGGCCCGAACGAAGGTCGGCCGCGCGGGCGCCTGACGCGGCCGCTGCCCGGATCCCACTATTCCGAGGAAACTGGTAGGATATCGATCGCCATGAGCGACCCCCTCGCGGCCCTGGAGGCCGCACTGACCAACAAGGCCGGCGCCTCCGCCACGGACGAGCCGGCGGCCGAAGCGACACCCACCTTCGACCCGGCCCGCCGGGCGACGGAGCTGGCGATCCTGGATGCCCTGCGCTCGGTCGTCGACCCCGAGCTTGGGATGGACGTCGTCGAGCTTGCCCTCATCAGACAGATCATCATCGGCCGCGAGTCGTCCGAGATAAAGATGATCCTGACGACTCCCTTCTGCCCCTACGCCGGTTCGATGGTCCAGCAGATCAAGGACCAGGCGGAGTCGGTCCTCGAGCACCCGGTCAAGGTGACCCTGCTGGCCGAACGCTGGGACCCCCGCGACGCCGGCCTGACCTGGTGAGGCGCTAGCGGAATCGAGGGGAAGATGCCAGACAAGCCCGAACGAAAGTCGGCGGTCGCCACCGGACGCGGCGACGACGGCACCACGGGCCTGCTGTTCGGCGGAAACCGCGTCTTCAAGGACGACCCCAGGACCGAAGCATTCGGCGCAATCGACGAGGCCATCGCGGCCCTCGGTCTTGCCCGCGCTGAACTCGGCCTGATGGCGCAGGAGGGAGCTGTTCCGGGAGTCCTCGACGGGCTGCCGGAGCTGATCCTCAGGCTTCAGCGCGAGCTCTTCGTCGTCGGCGCCGAGCTGGCGACGACCCCCGAGGCAGTGAACCGCCAGAGACCGGGCGAGACGAGGGTGACGGCCGAGATGGTCGCCGGGCTAGACCTCGTGCTGGCCGAGGCCGAGCTGGCCGTCGAGCTGCCGCGCGAATTCGTCGTTCCGGGCGAAACACGCCTCTCGGCGTATCTCGAGCTGGCCCGAACGGTCGTCCGCCGGGCCGAGCGCCGCGCCGTCTCCCTCAGGCGGATCGACCCTCTCCAGGACGATCGCGTCGTGCCGTACTTGAACCGGCTGGCCGATTTGCTCTGGATCCTGGCCCGAGCCGCCGAACAGGGCGAGGCAAGAACGGCAACTCCCTCGCGGACGTCGGCGGCCCGGAAGGGCGGCTGATGGGCACGTCAAGGTGCGGCGCCGGAGTTGGGCGGCGCGGCGGCGCTGTCCGGACGTCGGCGCGGCCGAGTACGGACATCGCGGCGGCCGAGTACTGACATCGCGGCGGCCGATCCGCAGGCGTAGGATCGACGAGAACGTCCACCTGGCGACGAACCAGAACGACCATCAGATGATCGACGCGGGCCGCGGGGCCGGCCGGGTCCACGCCCGCGGGTTTGACTCGATCGGAGGTTACCGGTGAACAACAACTATCGATATCCGCCGGACGGCTCTTACGCGCCCGAGCAGTTGGGGGTGAGGCCGGCCGCGGCCCTCTCCGTCATGTTCCTGACCCAGGCCTTCGTGTGGATGTTCCTCGGCCTTCTGCTGAGCGCCTTCGTGGCGTTCCTGGTCGAGAACAACCTCGGCCTGACCCAGACGGTGCTCAACCTGTGGCTGCCGCTGATCATCGTGGAGATGGTCATCGGCGTCGGTCTGCAGGTCACCATCCGCCGTATAAATGCCACCGTGGCGCTGGGGCTCTTCCTCGTCTACGCCGCGATCAACGGCCTCACATTCGGCGTGATCATGCTGGCGTACACCTACCAGACGGGCTCGGCGGCGACGGTCGTCGAAGCGTTCGTCAGCGCGGCGGCGATGTTCGGCGGCGCGGCCCTGTACGGCGCCGTCACGAAGCGATCGCTCACGAACATGTTCGGCTATCTGGCCATGGCCACCTGGGGACTGTTCGTCGCCCTCCTGCTGAACCTGCTCCTGAACAACGGCACGCTCGACATCATCATCTCGGTCGTGGGCGTGATCATATTCACGGCCCTGACCGCGTCCACCGTCCAGCGCATCTCGCGCGGCCAGTTCGCGGCGATGACCGGGTCGATGGAGAAGGCCTCCGTGATCGGCGCGCTGCTCCTCTACCTCGAGTTCGTGAACATCTTCCTCTTCCTGCTCCGTCTCTTCGGCGGTGGCGGCCGCAGCTAGAAATCGGGGCGCTGCGCGGAACCCGCGCCCGGGTGCATCATTCGCGTCGTGATCCCGGCCAGCCGATCTCATCGTCGAAGCGTGCTCGCGCCCCTCGCCGCCCTCTTGCTGGCGGGAGCCGTGGCCGCCTGCGGCAGCCCGAATCCCACCCCAAGTCCCTCGCTGCCGCCCGGGACCGCGTCCCCCTCTCCGACCGCTTCGCCCGCGCCGACACCGAGCCCGCCCGCACCCACGCCGGGCATCTCGATCGTTCCCGTTCCGACCTCGCAGCTGGTCGCCGCCAGCCGGCCGGTCGCTCAGCTCGACGCGACCACGGCGAAGGCGCTCCAGGCGGCCCTCGATGGGATTCGCGCGGGCGGTAAGTACCCCGGCACGTCGGCCGCGATCGTCTTCCCGGACGGCTCGATCTGGGCGGGCGTTTCCGGTTATGCCGTTCTGGCGTCGAAGAAGCCGCTGACCAGCGACACCATGTTCTCGGTCGGAAGCGTGAGCAAGACTTTCGTTGCGGCGCTCGTCTGCCGTCTGGCAATGGACGGCACGATCGGCATCGACGATCCCCTTTCCAAGTACCTGCCGACCTTTCCGAACGCCGCTCACATCACTCTTCGTGAGTTGCTCAACCACACCAGCGGCATCGAGGATGTTTTCGACGTGACCGCCATCTCCTCAGCCGTCCTGGCCCATCCGAGCACGCCCTGGACCGCCGACCAGGTGCTGGCGAAGGTTGGAAAGCTGACCTACTTCCCGCCCGGGACGGCCTATCACTACTCGAACACCGACTTCATCCTGCTCGGCCTGGTCGTCGAGAAGGTCACCGGGCAGACGGTGGCGGCGCTGGTGCGGTCCGACTTCCTGACGCCGCTCGGTCTGACCCACACCTACCTCCAGACCGAAGAGAAGGTCCAGGGCCCGGAGGCACACGGCTACTGCACGGGAACCGGACCCGCGTGCGGCAAGAGCACCAGGGCGCCGTTCACGCCGCGCGACAACTCGGCCGGGACCATGCTGCCGTTCACCGCCGAGGCGACCGCCGCGGGCTTTGCCGGCGCGTACGTTTCGACCGCCTCCGACCTGGCGATCTGGGCCAACGCCCTCTACGGCGGGGACGTGCTCGACCAGGCCGAACTGGCGTCGATGGTGGACATCTCGCCGACGATGGCCTTCAAGGTGAAACCGACGTATCCGTACGGCTTCGGGTTCGAGGAGACGACGGTGGCCGGCCAGGTGGCCTGGGGCCATCGCGGCCACCTGGACGGGTTCTGGTCGGCCATGGAGTACCTGCCGGCCTACGGGGTCACGATCGTGGTGCTGGTCAACGCGGAGTGGGCGAACCCGCTGACGGCGGCGTCCACTCTGGCGAAGATCGCCATCTCGTAGCCGCTACGGCCGCCGGCCGCCCGCCGACCCTGCGACTCGGGGGAATCGAGAGCCCGGCGATCGCTCGCCGGGCTCTGTCTGTTCTGGCGTGGGCCTCGCGGCCCGGTGCTATGCTCGGCGAGAGGTGAAGCAGTCGCTGCAGTAGACCGGCTTGGTGCCGCTGGGGCGGAACGGGACCTGGGCTTCGCGGCCGCAGCTGGAGCACGTGGCCGAGAACATCTCGCGCGGGCCGGAGGAATAGCCGCCGCGGCTTCCGCCGCCGCCGCCGCTATGGGATCCACCACCGAAATCGCCGCGCTGCGCCTTGCGGGCGGCCCGGCAGGATGGGCAGCGTCGAGGTTCGCTGAACTGGCGATCCGCGTAGAACTGCTGCTCGCTCGCGCTGAAGACGAATTCCTGGTTGCAGTCCTGGCAAACCAGGGTCTTGTCCGATGCGTACAAAGAACGCTCCTTACTCGCGCGGCCTCAGCGACACGTCTGTCTCGCCGAGAACCGTTGAGAGGAGCGATCGTGGCAGCCGCTGGTTCCGGGGCCTATTGGCCCGTCGGGCGGAGGTTACCACGTATGACAACGCTTTTGTCTAGTGAGTCAGTGTGATTCTCGGCGTACTTCCGGGCAGTAGCTACATCACCGACTGATTTCCGCCGGCCGCCTTGGCCCGGTACATTGCCTGGTCGGCGCGGCGGATGAGCGACCGCCCGTCGCCGGAGGCGGTTCGCTGCCAGCCCACCCCCACGCTCACTCCCACCTGCAGCCTGAACGCCTCGCGGTCCGAGAGCGCGACGAGGACGCGCTCGCCGACCAGGCGCGCCTCGCTCTCGACGATGTTCGGCAGGACGACGGCGAATTCGTCGCCGCCCATTCGAGCGATGTCGTCGGTCTCGCGGACCACTTCGCGAAGTCGGTCGGCCACGGCCATGAGTATCTCGTCGCCGACCTCGTGGCCGAAGATGTCGTTTACCTCCTTGAAGCGGTCGAGGTCGATCCACAGGACGCCTACGCCTCGCTCGGAGACACGGAAGGCATGGTCCAGCCGCTCCTGGAACATGGTCCGATTGGCCAGGCCCGTCAGCGGATCGTGCAGGGCCCGGTAGGCCAGCTCGCTCTGAAGCCGCTCCTGCTCCGAGAGCAGGCCCTGCAACTCCTGGTTGGCGGCGGCGATCTCCATGTTGGCCGCCTCGAGCTCGGCGTTGGCCCGCTCGAACTCGCGCGTTCGCTGCTCGACCCGGGCCTCCAGCTGCTCGGCGAACTGTCGCAGCTGCTCCTCGGCCTGCTGCCGCTCGGCTATCTTCCAGACCACGTCCATGATCTGCTTCAGCTGGCTGACGTCGGTTTCGGTGTACGGCTCGGCCTTGTTGGCGACGCCTACGACGGCGACGATCTCGTCGCGGCTTATCACGGGTATGGTCATGAAACGCGCCACCGGGGCGGCGCCGCCGGACGCGTCGGGGCCGGTTGGGCGGCCCAGGTCGTTCACCACGATCGGCGCCCGCCGGCCTTCGACCTCGGCCCAGATGCCGGATCGGGCCAGTTCCTCGGTCCACTTCGGATCGGCGATCTGGCTGGCCTCATCCGCGTCTCTCGACCACGAGTGCAGCGTGTAGGTGCCGGCGCTCTGGTTGTAGGCGTAGATGTAGCCGAAGGCGCTCTCGCTCAGGGCCACGACCTCGGCCAGGGTGACGTTGAGCAGCTCCGGAACGCTGGTGCAATTCACTTCCGAGATGCGCAGCAGCGACCGCAGACGGCGCTCCTCCGCATGCTGAGCCTCCTCGGCCAGCTGGCGCGCGGTGATGTCCCTCATGATGAGCTGACGCTCGCCGTTGCCCAGCCAGGCCACGCTCACGTCCATGGGGATCGCGGTGCCGTCCCGGCGGCGCAGCATCCGCTCGAAGCGCATAGATGCCCCGAGCGGCTGATTCAGAGTGTGGCGGCCCAGTTCACGCTCTTCGGGCATGTACGTGTCGAGCAGATCCAGTCCGACTATCTCCGCGGACGAGTAGCCGAGCATCTCGCACGCCCGTGAGTTGGCCAGGACTATCCGGCCGGTCGAGTCGACGACGACGATGCCGTCGGCGGCCTGCTCGATGAGCGTCCTGAAATGGTGCTCGCTGTCGGCCAAGGCCACGAGAATCGGGTCGAGGTGGAGCAGGCTGGACGCCACCGGCTGGTTCGACTGGTCGGCCAGAATACGCCTCAACCGCGGTCCCGACGAAGGATCCGACCGGCGCCGGCGGGGCGGCTCGAAGGCCAGCCGGACCGGGTCGGACCTGATGGCATGCGCCGGCGCGGCGGCAGGATCGGAGAGGGTCGACTCCCGCACTCCTGACCCGGGAGGCGCTTCGGGCGCGGCAGTGGACACGACGGGCGCGGTGGGTGCCGCCGGTGCCACGTCTGAGGGCTCCGCCGCCACGTCCGAGGGATCGGCGAGCGGCATCCCAGGCGCAGGCTGCCCGGACCCGGGATCGGGCTGGCGAGCGGGTGCCGTTGAGCCTGCGCGCCGCAGCGCGGGCGCGCCGGCGAGTGAGGTCATGGTTGTCGGGCCCATCCTGTTGCTGCTGGCTGGTGTAGTCGTCGGGCCCGCGCGGCACGGACTTGACCATCGCCGAACTCCGGGACGGCCCGGATCGCCTAGCTCGCCTGGATCGCCTGGAGCGGCAGCCCTCTCTCCATGAACTCGATGGCCTTGTTCGCGAGCGCCACGAAGTCCGCCTCCGGATCTTCGAGGACCGGTACCAGGGCCGCGATGAAGGCCCCTACGAAGGCCCCGGTGAAGACACGGAGCTCGAAATCGTCGGCCGGGCGGCCGAGCCTGGCGGCGAGCTCATCGATGACTATCTGGCTCGACCTGATCAGCTCGTTTATCGCGGCCGTGCGGAGCTCGGGCTCGGAATAGAGCAGCCGGCCCCGGCTCATCATCTCGTCCTGCTGCTCCGCCGTCATCGCCCCGAAGACCGCCGCGATCGCGCTTCGCAACGTTCCGAGCACGCCAAGGTCGGACGGCTGGGACCGCCAGGCCTGCAGGACGACCGGATCCCAGGCGTCGTAGGCGACCACGTCTTCCTTGGTCGGGAAGTAGCGGAAGAAGGTGCTCGGCGAGACTTCGGCCGCCTCGGCGATCTGCTCGACGGTGGTGGCGGAGTAGCCCTGCTCGCGGAAGAGTCTCAGGGCGTGCTCCTGGATGGCTGCCCGCGTCTTCGCTTTCTTGCGCTCGCGTAACCCGGGTTTGTCGTTCGCCGGCGGTTCGCTCATGGGTACATTCTCGCGCCGGGCAGGCCATCGCGCCACTCGATGTGGACCGTCGATGCGGCCGCCCGCCGCCGGCTCGGAGCCTCAGGCAGATCAGCCACGAACCGGCTCCGGTTCGGTCGCGACGGTCGCATCGGCGGCCGGGACTACCGGGCCGGGGGAAACCGCCGGCGACCGGCGCGGCAGGAGGACCAGGGTCGCCACCAGAGCCACTCCGGCGATGATCGCGGCAACCCGCGAGGCGTCGTCCATCCCGGCCACGAAGGCCGTCCGAACCGAAGCGGCCAGTGCCGCCGACCCGAGCTGATGGGCCACGGCCAGCCCCATGAACACGCTCTGCCGGACTTGGGTCGCCGCCGCCGCCGGCAGGCCGGCCACCGACACGTGGCCCTGGTACGTGGAGTTGAGGACGCTGCCCAGGATCGTGGCTCCGAACGCGGGCCCGAGCTTGACGATCGCCTGCACGAGCGCCGCACCGACGCCGCTCCGCTCCGCGGCGAGCTCCGCGATCGCCGCGGACGCGGCCGTGGCCAGTCCGAGCCCAGATCCGATGCCCACCACGAAGGTGAAGGCCGCGATGTAGCCGTCACCGGTCGAAACGGTCATTGCGCTGCCGGCGAACATCCCCGCGGCCAGGACCCCGAACCCGACCGCGACGGTTATCTTCGAGCCGAGCCGGATCGCGACCCGGTCCGCCGGAATCGCGCCCACGACCAGGCCGGCGATCGCCGGCAGGAAGCGCAGGCCGGCACCCTGGGCATCGAGGCCCATGATCGCCTGCAGGTACTGGGGCAGCATGAACAGCACGCCGTACATGCCGAATATCCCGGCCGCGGTCAGGAGCACGCCCACGCTGAAGCTTCGCGAACGGAACAACCCGAGATCGATCAGCGGCTGGCCGTTGGGCCGCGCGGTCAGGAACGCCTCCCAGAGCGCGAACGCCGTCAGCACGGCCACGGCACCGAGCGCCGGGAGGGTGGCGCCGGCGGAGCTCCAGCCGTTGTTGCCGGCCTCGACCAGGCAGTACATCAGCAGGGCCAGGCCCGCGCTGGACAGGACCACGCCGGGAATGTCGATCCTGGGCGGACGCTCACTGCGAGACTGCGGCACGAACGCGATGGCGGCGGCCAGGCCGATCAGGACGACGGGCACGTTCAACAGGAAAACCCAGCCCCACCAGAAGTGGGCCAGCACGTAACCGCCGACGATGGGGCCGAGCGGCAGGGCCAGGAAGTTGCCGGCGGCCCAGATGCCCATCGCCCGCGGCCGCTCGGCCTCGGAAAAGAGGACCGTCACGACAGATAGCGACATGACGGTGAGCGCGGCCCCGGCGATGCCCAGGACCGTTCGTGCGCCGATGAACGCGATCGGGCTGGGCGAATAGGCGCAGGCCACCGACATCATCCCAAAGACGATCAACGCCGCTACGAGGACCGTCTTGCGACCGTAGCGATCGCCCAGCAGCCCGGCGGGCAGCATCGCCGCGGCGAGCGCCAGGGTGTAGGCAGTGACGAACCACTGGAGCTGCGACTCGGAGGCGCCGAGCGACTTCGAAAGCGTCGGCAGGGCCAGATTGAGGACCGTCGCGTCCAGCCCGATCGTCAACAGGGCGAGGGTCAGGGCCCCAAGCGCCAGCCAGCGGTCGGAGATGCCGGCCCGGGAAGCCGCAGATCGACTCATAGTAGACACTGCCTTTCCATAGTAGATATCGGATGGCAGTATCTATGTTCTGATAGTGACTGGCAATAGACTCCGTCTAGCGTATGGTCCTGTCACGCACCATTATCGCCGAGCATGTCGCGCAGTTCTCGGAGAGAGCTCGCGAGCCCATCAAGTTCGGCGTCGCTCAACCCCGACAGGCGCTCTCGAAGCCAGGCCCTCGTGCGAGCGTCGCATTCCGCAAGGGCGGCGGCTCCGGCCTCGGTCAGTCGAAGTTCGACGCGGCGGCTATCCGCGGGATCCTGCCCCCGCGCGACCAGCCCGGCCTGGACGAGCCGCTCGACCAGCTGCGAGGCCGCGGGCAGGCTCGTGGCCAGGTGCTCCGCCAACGGTGAGAGGCTCGTTCCGGCATTGCGCCGGACGAAGAGCAGCAGCCGGAATTGGGCAACCGTCAGGCCGGCCGTGCGGCCGGACCGCATCTGCTCTCGGATCGCGCGCATGGACCGCGGTATCGTCTCGAGGATCGCAACCGCCACCTGGTCCGCTCTGGTGTCCGCCATGCACCTATGGTACATTACTTAACTGAGCTAAGTGTTTGACCCGACCGCGGCGCGCCGCCCTCGTCGAACGGGCTCGCAACCTCGCGCTGTCCACTGAGAGGATCGATGCCTCCGGCAATAGAAACCCGAGATCTGACCAAACGGTTCGACGCCCTGACCGCGGTGGATTCCTTGAACCTCGAGATCCAGGCGGGCGAGGTCTTCGGCCTGCTCGGCCCCAACGGAGCCGGCAAGACGACCACGATCAAGATGCTGATAACGCTGCTGCCCCCGAGCGGCGGCAGCGCCACGGTCGCCGGACACGACATCCTGCACGACCCCCGGCTCGTGCGCCGCTCGATCGGCTACGTGCCGCAGCTGCTCTCGTCGGACGGGGCGCTGTCTGCGCGCGAGAACCTGATGACGAGCGCCCGCCTCTACCACCTGCCGACAGCGGAGCGGCGTGCCCGAATAGACGAGGCCCTCGAGTTCATGGCCCTCGAGTCGGCCGCCGACCGGCTCGTCAGGACCTTCTCGGGCGGCATGGTTCGCCGCCTCGAGATCGCCCAGGCCATGCTCCATCGGCCCGAGGTTCTCTTCCTCGACGAGCCGACCGTCGGGCTGGATCCCAACGCCCGGCGAGCGGTGTGGGGCCACATTCGCGAACTCCGCAAGGCGGAGGGAACGACGATTCTCCTGACCACGCACTACATGGACGAGGCGGCCGAGCTGTGCGGGCGTGTCGGCTTCATGCATCTCGGAAAGCTCGTTGCCCTCGGCACGCCCGAGGAACTGTCCGCCCAGGCGGGCAAGGGAAAGACCCTCGACGACGCCTTCACACACTTCACCGGCTCGGACCTCGGCGAGACCGGCGAGCAAGGAGGTCAGTTCCGTGACGTCGCTCGAACGCGCCGAACGGCCCGCCGCCTGGGCTGAACCCCTGGCGCCCATACGGTTCTTCCTGGACTCCTGGACGATCGCCGAAGGCGAGCTGCGCAAGCTCCGCCACGACCCAACCGAGTTGCTCACCCGGGCCGTCCAGCCGATCCTCTGGCTGCTCGTCTTCGGCCAGGTGATCGCCAATACGCGGGCGATCCCGACCGGCAACCTGGGCTATCTGGATTTCCTGGCACCGGGGATCCTGGCCCAGAGCGCCCTCTTCTCGGCCATCTTCTTCGGCATCGCCGTCATCTGGGAACGCGACCTCGGCGTCCTGCACAAGTACCTGGTCAGCCCGGCCGCTCGAAGCGCCCTGGTGACCGGAAAAGCGCTGGCCGGGGGCCTTCGATCGCTCGTCCAGGCGGCGATGATCTACATCGTCGCCCTGGTCATCGGCGTGCATCTCCGGATGGACCCGCTGTCGTTGATAGGCGTCTGCCTGGTCGTCGTGCTGGGGTCGGCCGCCTTTGCGACCTTCTCGCTGGTGATCGCCTGCCTGGTCCGGACCCGCGAGCGCTTCATGGGCATAGGCCAGGTGCTGACGATGCCGCTGTTCTTCGCCAGCAGCGCGATCTACCCGATCTCGATAATGCCCAACTGGCTGCAGGTGGTCGCCCACGTCAACCCGCTCACGTACCAGGTGGACGCGCTCCGGGGCTTGATGGTCCAGGGCGCGAGTGAGAGCTTCCCGCTCGCGCTGGACTTCGGCGTCCTCGCCTTCACGACGGTCGTGCTGATCGTGATCGCCGCCCGCCTGTACCCGCGGCTCGCCCAGTAGGGTCCCCGTCGGCGGTAACGTCGCGCCCGGCGGGCACCCTTGACCGTCAGGGCCGGCCGCCCCCGCCAGGCTTCGGCCGTGTCAGCTGGCGATCGGCCTCGGCGATCGTGCGGAGAACCTGGGCCTTCCGAGCGTCGACGCGATCGAGGGCGGCGTAGACCTCGCCCCAGGCCTGCCTGAGGACGGCCACTTCACCACCGCGGCCGCCGGCCCCGGCCTCCAGGAGGGCGGCCTGGTCGGCCATGGTGCTGGCGGCGAGCTGGGCCGCCTGCAGATGACCCAGGGCGATGCGCTGGCTGGCCGCGGCCTGGGCGGTCATTACCGCCGTCCGCATGGCCGCCGTCGTCGTCGAGATTGCCAGCGCCACCGCCCGAATGACCTCGTCGTTGTTGTCCCGGACGATGCGCAGGGCGGCAAGACCCTGCGTGGCAATGGCCTGCTGAGTAAGGATCTCCTGGCGGCGGCGCCGGATGACGGACAGCAGGTTGATTCGAAGGCCGTCGGCGCGCGCCGGATCGCTCGCCGCGATCCCCTCGATGCGAGCGGCCAGATGCTCGTCGATCCGCTCGGCCAGCAGCGCGTAGCGGCGCAGCGTCTCTATCTCCGAGCCGAGTGAAGCCTCTTCGTTGGCGAGCGCGGCGTTGTCCTGTTCCAGCAGGAAGCGGCCCTCGTTGAGCTGGTCGAGTATCTCCTGGAGGCGCGGCTGCGCGTCACCGAAGCGCTCGAAATAGCGATCCAGCTCGCGGATCTCCTCCTCTGACGTGCGCTTGCCGCCGAGCTTGAGACGGGCGGGGTCGATCTGGGCCGCCACCTTGCGCAGGTCGGCGAGCTGGCGGGCCATCGGCGCGCGCGAGCCGAGCAGGGCGGCGTCCATGGCTCGGAAGCGCCTGTCCAGGAGGCGCCCGCTCATGGCCGCCGTGGTCACGAACTCCCGGTCGCCGAGCCGCTCCATGGCGGCGACCAGCCGCGCTCCCTCGGCGCTACCCGGGTCGATCGCCAGGAGCGCGTCGACATGTTCGAGAGCCAGGCCCTCGATGCCCTCGTCCCGTTCGGAGGCCGCCTCCGGCGGCTCGACCCGTGCCGGGGCGACTGAGGCGGATGCGGGCGTCAGGGCTGGCTCCGGCCGCGTCCCGACAGCCGCGTCCCCGGAGTGCGCCGGCACGTGACCCGGTCCAGGCTCCGTTTCGGGCGCGGCGGCGTCGGAAACGAAGCCCGGCGGGGCCTTCGAGGGCTCCGCCGGGTCAGGTGTATCGCCTGGCTTGCTCACCGAGCCGGGGTGCGACTACTGCGGCGGCGCTTCCGGCGCCTTCGGGGCCTCGACCGGGGCGGGTGCCGGGGCCTCGGCCGGCCTGGCCGCCTGGGCCGGCCTCGCGGATCGGCGGACGCCGGCCGGAGCGGCCGCGGAGCCGGACGCGGCCGACCCGTTGCCGGAGGTCGCCTCGCCATCCGCTCCGGTCAGCAGCGGGTTGATGGTCCGTCGAGCGATGCTCACGAGAGCGCCGGCCTGCTGGATCACGTCGCCGAGAGCGCTCGTGACGCCCTGGGCTCCATTGAGAACCGTGAACTGTCCGACGTGCTCGAAGGGAGACGCCGCGGCACGGACGATGTCCGGCATGGACTGGGCGATCTGCTGCGCGATCACCGCTTCCTGGTTCTGGTTGAGGGCGGCGGCGCGGCTCTCGATGCCGGCCGCTTCGGCCATTGCCTTGGCCTTGATCGCCTCGGCTTCGGCGAGACCGCGCGCCTTGATCGCGTCGCCGTCCGCCTCGCCGTTGACGCGAGTGGCGTTGGCCTGGGCCTCGGCCTGCAGCTTGATGGCCGCGGCCTGAGCCTCGGCCGCGAGGCGAACCTCCTGGGCCGCGGCTTCGGCCTGGCGGATGCGGACGTCGCGCCCGGCCGCCGCAAGCGTGATCTGGCGATAGGCCTCGGCGTCGGCCGGCTTGCGGACGTCTACCTGGAGCTGCTGTTCCTTCTGCTGAGCCTGCAGTTCGGCGACGCGCGTCTCCTGCTCGACCACGGCCTGGCGGGCCTGGGCCTCGGCCAGCGGACCCTGCTGGCCGGCCTGCTTCTGGGCCCTGTCGATCTCGGCCTGGTAGCCGGCCTTCTTGATCTCCGTGCTCCGGATCGATTCGGCGATCTGGGCCTGGGCCGTCTGCTCCTGGGCCACGGCGGTCTGGTCCGCCTGGGCCCGGGCGATGCGGGCGTTCTGTTCGACCTCGGCCTGGTGGGGCACGGCCAGGTTCTCGATGTAGGCGGACGGGCTGGTGATCGACTGGATCTGGAACGAGTCGATGACCAGGCCGAATGACTCCATCTCGAGGGTGCAGCGATCACGCACCTGCTGGGCGAACTTGTCCTGGTCGCTGATCATCTCCTCGACGGTCATCGATCCGGCGATGGCGCGCAGGTGGCCGACGAAGACGTTCTGGACCTTCGACTCGAGCTCGGCCGCGGGGCGATCGAGGAAGCGCCGGGCCGCGTTGGCGATGGAGCGGAAGTCGTCGCCGACCTTGTAGACGATGACGCCGCGCAGGTCCAGCCGGATCTTCTGCTGGCTGACGCAGGGAACGGCGATTTCGCTCTCGTGGGCCATCAGCGAGATCGCCCGGACCTTGGACAGGCCCGGCATCACCACCGTCCCGCCGCCGGTGACGATCTTGAACTTCATGCTTTCGCCGGTGACCCCGCCGGCCGTCTTGCCGCCGGAGATGCCCGAGATGATGAGCGCCTCGTCGGGCTCGGCGATTTGCCAGGTCGACTTGAAGAGCATGATCACGAGGATCAGGAGGACGAGGAAGCCGATGCCGACGGCTACCAGGAACATATCGCCGGAACTCATCGCGGGAGCCTCACAGTATCGGTCGGTGCCACCTCAACGGTCCGTCCTCCCAGGCTACCGACCACCAGAACCTGGGTGTTCTTCTTGATCGTCGCGTCCGGGTCGGAGGATGACGCCAGGAATCGCTCCGTCCCCTGCCGGACTTCGATGAGGACCTCGCCGAGGTGCCCCGGGGTGATGTCCGCCGTTACGCGCCCCATCTTGCCGATGACGTCGTACGACACGTTGCTCTCCGAACGCTGTGGATGGATACGCGTTCATGGTAATGCTTCCCAGATGGCCGTCGGCTGAATTGCCGGGCTCGAGGGACGAGATTTGGGGCGCCGTTGCCGGCCTCCTCACCACCTGTACGACCACCGCCGACGGCCCGGGGTTCGATCTGGCAGGGCCGTTCGAATCGAGGTACCGGCTCGTCGCGCCGGGCGGGCCCGTCTGCGTTCGACATCGGCGATCAAGTCGCATGGAGGCGCCGGATCCAGCGCCGGCGAGGTTCGGGCGGAGATCATCACCAAAGACGGACGTTCCCCACGAGACACCAACCGCGCATAATCCCGCCCGAAGCGGGATGCGAGGACGTGTCACTCATAGCGGACCGATGGGCAGCGCCGAACCGATGGCGCGCCCCGCCCGCGAACCTGGCACGCGGGGACGTCCCGCTGAAGGAGGCGTACATGCGATCAGGCATTGCTCGACGTCTGGCGGAGGTGGCGGTAGCGGTCGCGATCGTGGGTGTAGCCGGCGCCGCCGTGCCCGCCGTGGCTGCCGCCCGGCACGTCAACCTCGCCAACCGGTTCCTGGTGGTGGCCAAGAGCGACGCCGCCTATGGCAGCCTGCGGAGCGACATAGTGGCCGCCGGCGGTCGAATCGTGAGCGAGATGCCCGACATCGACACCTTCGTCGTGACCGGGCCATCCACGCTCAGCAATCTCGCGACGGACGCGAACGCCTCCGGGGTTGCCCCGGACCATCTTGAATTGCTCTCGCCGCCTGAGGGCGGCACCCTGGCGCTCCACGCCCCGCTGGGCCACAGCTCGGCGGTCGGGCATAGCAAGGTCACGCCCGACCCGGCCTTCAGCCTCAGCGGTCTGATGTGGAACGTCAACCGCATCGACGCTCCGCAGGCCTGGAAGACGACGACCGGCAGCAAGGCCGTCACGGTCGGCGTGGCGGATACCGGGCTCGACTACACCAACTCCGAGCTTGCGACCCAGGTGGCGGGAGTCGTCGACTTCACCGGCCTGGAGGGCAGCCCGACGATCTGCGAGCAGGTCTACGGCCCGGGATACACGGACGCAGGCTGGGCGGCGACCTACGGTGGCCCGGCCAACACCGACTGGAACGGCCACGGCACGTGGATCGGCGGCAACATAGCCGCCGCCCTCGACGGCGTCGGCATCAACGGCATCGCCCCGAGTGTCAAGCTGGTCGCCCTCAAGATCTCGCAGTGGTGCGGCTACGCCTACGACTCTGAGATCCTGGCGGCCTTCACCTACGCCGCGGATCACGGCATCGACGTCGTGAGCATCTCGTTCGGCGGATACCTGGACCTGACCGATCCGGATCAGGCCCTGGTCTACCAGGAGTACGTCAAGACGGTGCAGTACGCGCTGCACAAGGGCACCCTCATCGTCGCGGCGGCCGGCAACGAGCACGTGCGAGTCGGTGCCGGCGGCCGCGTGCTGACTCACGGCAGTGAGACGGTACCGGGCGACGCCGTCGCCGACTACTACGGCATGTACGAGACGCCGGGCGGTATCCCCGGAGTCGTCGACGTCTCGGCCACGAGCAACGTCGTGATGGCGCCGTCCGCACACTGCCCGCCCGGGACCACGGGCGACACGCCCGACGCCTACGGTCAGCTTGGAAGTGCCACCTGCCTGCCAAAGACTTATCTACACCAGCCGACCGGGGTCGGCCGGCTGAACCAGCTGGCCTACTACAGCAACTACGGCCCGCGTATCGACGTGGCCGCGCCCGGCGGAGCGCGCGAGTTCAACATCCCACGCTACGACGGCGGCGGAACGCCCGGATTCCCCTATACGACCGCGAGCGGGACGACCGCCTATGAGGACTTCAGCATCACCTCCGACTGGGCGCTGGAGATCCCTTGCTTCCTCGGCAGCGACCTCGGGCCGCAGTTCTACCCGAACGACTGCTACAGCACCATCCAGGGCACCTCGATGGCGACCCCGCACGCGTCGGCGGTGGCGGCCTTGATCGCGAGCCGCTTCCCATTGCTGCGTCACCAGCCGCTGGCCATCGAAGCAGTGCTCAAGGCCACGGCCGAGCAGCTCTCCGGCAACACGACCCAGCCGCTCAGCGCGACGGATACCTCACCCGGTGACTACACCGGCGTCGCCTGCACGACGGGCTACTGCCACAACGGCGGCAAGGCCATCTCCAACTCCGATGCCTACGGGGCGGGACTGGTCAACGCGTTCAACGCGGTCAACTGGTCCGGCCACTGAGATACGTATCGGCGAGGCGGCTGATTGCCGCGTCGCCGATCGTCTGCCATCCACCGAGGGGTGGGCCGCTCGAGCCCACCCCTCGGGAACTCCCGGCGTTCCCGGTGCGTTGGAGCCCTCGGCACGGCGAGGGTTGGACCTGAGGCACCCGAACGATGAGCCAGCGCATCAACCTCCGAGCCGGCGCGGCCGGCCTCCTGGCCGGCATAGCCATGGTGCTTGCCGCCTGTTCCGCCGGTAGCGGCGCCACCTCGGCCGGGCCGGCGTCCGGCCCGGTGACCTCCCAGGAAGCACCCGGCCCGGCGGCCTCCCCGTCGCCGTCCCTCCCGGCCGCGTCCGCGCCGGGCGCGGCCGGCCCGACAGTCTCTATCACGGTCGCCCCGGCGGACGGCACGGCGACTCCACCCGTTACCGCTGCTGAGACGGCGTCGGCCGCGGCCGCGCAGGTCACCGAGACGGACAACGGCAAGAGCGTGGCGGCGCAGGTGGGGTCGGAGGTGAAGCTCGTGCTCCACAACACCTACTGGCAGGTGCTGGGAAGCTCGAACCCCGCCGTGCTCTCGCTCGTGAGCGGCCCCACGTATTCCGGGGCGGGGCTCATCGCCTGCGTCCCGGGTTCCGGCTGCGGGACCGTGACCGCCATCTTCCGGGCGATCGCCCCGGGACGGGCGACCGTCACGGCGAGCCGGACGACCTGCGGCGAGGTCCTGCCCTGCCCGAGTTCGACGGGCGCATACGAGGTGACGATCGTCGTCGAAGGCTAGCCGGACCGGGCGAACTCCCGGCTTTCGAACCGAGCGGCGCTGTGGCGCATCCCAGCGGCCGCCGAGGCGGCATCGCAGTGACGCTGTGGGCCGCGACCAGGATCCCGAGTCGGCGCGGTGACGAGGCGGCCGAACTGCCCGTGCCGCGCCCTCGAGCTCGGCCGCCAGAGACGGCGGCGAGTCAGTTCAGGTCGAGGACGGCTGATCCTGCCACCAGGCGTCACCCTCCTCGAAGGCGGCGTCGACCATGCCCTCGCGCAGCCCTTCGGGCACCACGGTCAGCTCGTCGAGGCCGTAGTGAGCCAGGATCGCGGCGATGATCAGCAGGCCGGGCGGCAGGATCTTCACTCGGCCGGGATCCTCTTCGCTGCGGCGGGCGAGCCTGCGAGCCGGCTGGGCCAGCAGGCGGCCGGCCAGCTCCGAGAGCTCGGCCATCGTCAGGCGCTGATCGCCCGAGCGACCCTTCGTCCGCTCCAGGCCGGCCAGGTTGTGGGCTGATCCGCCGGTGGCCCAGGCGCGAGCCGGCTTGCCCGCGGGAGCCAGCGAGAGCGCCAGCCCGATTCGAACGCCACCCAGGCTCCAGCTGAGCGCCTCCGGCGGATCGCCCCGGAAATCGGCGCCCAGGAGGGCCGCTCCGATCGGCAGGGACGCCGCGGCGACCGCTCGGCGGCCATCGGTCAGGGTCACCTCGGTCGAGGCGCCGCCCGAGTCGATGAGCAGCTGAGTGCCTGTCGGGTCGAGGCGGCGTGACGCGCCGGCCAGTCCGAGGGCCGCCTCCCGCGCTCCCGAAAGGATGCGCACGGGCTGACCCAGCTCGTTCGAGAGCCGCGCGACGAGGGCCTCTCCGTCGCTTGCCCGGCGAAGAGCCTCCGTCGCCCCGATCACGACACGGTCGCTGGCCCGCCGGGCTCGCTTCACGTAGCCGGTCAGGTAACCCTCGAGCCGCCCGGCCGCTCGCTTGCCGACGGCGCCGGTCGTCGCCACGAGCCGGCCGAGCTCGATCAGCTCGCCGCGCTGCTCGACGCGGCTGACGAGGGGGCCGTCGGGCGATGCGGTCACGTCCGCGATCAGGAGGTGGACGGTGTCGCTGCCGACGTCGACGGCGGCGATGCGGACTTTCTCGCTCACGCCGGAACCTCCCGAGCCCGCGCGGTGGAATCGGCCGCGGTGCCCGCTCCCGAGGCTGGAGCGGCAAGGACGTCGGCCAGCCTGCGGGTGCCGATCGAGGCCGGCAGAACGGTCAGGCAGCCGGCCAGCACTATGGCCGCCGCGACGGCCGGCGAGAGCACACCCGTGGACAGGCCGAGGGAGGCGGCCGCGGCCGGCAGACCGAGCTGGGCCGCGGCGGCAAGTCCGAACCCGGTCCATGGCTGTGGCGCCGCCACGCGGCCGGCGGCCAGGTGGATCCCCATCCCGCAGAGCCCCATCACCACCGCCAGCAGGATGGCCGATGGGTCGCCTGCGAGCGACCGCAGGTCGAGCTCGGAGCCGATCAGGACGAAGAAGGCCGGGACGAAGAAGCCTTCGGCTATGCCCGAGAGCTGTACTTCCAGGCGGGTCGGCTCGCGCAGGCGCGCCAGGATCAAGCCCGCCCCGAAGCCCGCCAGTAGCGTCGAGCCGCCGGTCTGCGCCGCGATGAGCGAGAGGACGACCAGGATCAAGAGCGTCACTCGCAGCTGGAGAGCCCAACCCCGCGCCTGAGAACGGTCACGCAGCAGGAGAGCGCGCGGTGAGAGCGCGATCCTCTGGCCGAACCACAAAGTTGCGACCGTGCAGGCGACGATCAGAGCGTCGCCGCCGAGCGCGGCCGGGACCTTCGCGGCGCCGATCAGGGTGAGAGGCATGAGGAGGACCGTGATAGCGTCGGCCAGGGGTATCCAGACGAGCAGTATGGCTACTCCCGGCCCGATCAACCCGCGTTCGTTCAGGATCGGGAAGGCGACGGCGGCCGAGCTTCCGGCCAGCAGCACGGGGAACAGCAGCGACGGGGCGCCCGGCTCGAAGGTCAGGCCGATGGCCAGTCCGACCGGGAGCGACAGGACCGCCACGATGCCGACCGCGATCGCGCCGGCACGAACTCCGGCGCGCAGACCTGGCGCGCCCAGGTCGACGTGCGAACCGGCCACGAGCATGAGCATGGCAAAGCCCAGGCCGTACAGGAGAGCGTTGGCCGGCGTCGTCGGGTCGATCAAGCCCAAGCCCGAGCGGCCGATGCAGATGCCGGCGATCAGCTCCCCGACGACGGCCGGGATGAGCGGCCGCTTGCCGGCCGCGAGCAGCGGCCCGACGAGCCCGGCCACGATGATGACGAGCAGCGAGTTGAACATCGGCGGTCAGGATGGCAGAAGGCGGCACGGGGCGCACGCATTCCCGGCGGACGTTCCCTGAGGGAAGCCGGCATGCCGGCGGCCCGGCGGCCGGCGGGCTTCGCCCGGGATCAAGGGCAGCCTGGACCCGGCACGCTGTACAGGTAGAGCGGCTCCCACGGCCCGCCGAATAGCAGCAGCCGGTAGGCCTCCATGTCGACTTCCTCGAGCCGCACCGAAGCGCCCGAGATCGGCGTGTTCGATACCAGCGCGCAGAGGTGGAAGGAGGGCCACCACGTTTCGTAGCGCGAGCCGAACGACGGCGCCGGGCTGTAGACCGTGGCCGTGCCCGTGGCGTGGAAAGCCACCCACTCGAGGCCGGCGTCCACCTCTCCCGGCGGCGTGCCGAGCTCCACCGCGTTGTTGCCCATCTGCCAGCGGGCTTCGGCAAAGGCGTCGGAATTGGCCAACAGGACGAGGGAGGTCACGGCGAGCCCGGCTATGAGCACGACCGCCAGCCCGGTGGCCGCCCCGCGGCGGATCGTTCCGAGTATGATCGGGGACCGCCCTCTGGCCCCTTCCTCCCTCGCGGCCTCCGCCGCGGGCGCGGCGCCGGCGGGCGGCCTCAGGAGGATGGCGTAGACGGGGAGCACGACGGGCCACGTGTATCGATCGAAGAAGGTGATGGTCATGGCCCACACGACGATCCCGCCCGCGTACAGGACGACGTAGGTCACGATCAGCGTCCAGGCGGACGGCTCCAGATGCCAGAGGGCCCGCCTGCCCTGCCCGTCGCTGAGCCCGCGGACGGCGCCTCGGAGGTAGGCCCCGGCCGCCCCACCGCACACCCCGCAGGCCACCAGGGCCGACACGAGGGCCGCCGCGTTGATGACATACCACCACGGCGCGGAGAACAGCACGGGCCGGTGTCCGTACAGCGCCATCCCGTCCAGGCTGCCGCCTGCCGTTATTAGGTTCCCGGCCACCATCTGGGGCCATGTTCCGGTGTGGACGATCTGGACGATCGGCCCGATGTAGACCAGCAGCCCGACGGCCAGCCCTGCCAGGACGTCGAAACGCCGCCATCGACGCCACCACGACGCGATCGCGATCGCGAGCGCGGGTGCCGCGACGAGCGACACCGAGGCGAAGCCGTACCGCACCGCCACGTCGAAGGTGTGCCTCAGCGCGGCCAGGGAGAGATCGGGCACCGCGATCTCCAGGCCACCGTGGCCGGGCAGGTGCGAGGCAACGAGGTAGATGACGAAGCACGCCGCGGCGGTAGCGCCGGCGGCGGCCCAGAAGCCGGGCTTGCCGCGCAACGGCGAGAACGCGAAGACGAGGAGGACGGCGGCCGGCGCCGCAACCGCGAAATCCCGGATGCTGAAGGCGAAGCAGCCGACAGCCAGAGAGCCGGCAAGCCACACCCAGCCCCCCCTGCCGGCTCGCTCGAGCGCCATGACCCCGAGCAGCAGGCAGGTCAGCGACATCGCCCAGGCAGGCACATCGGTCATGTAGGTGGTCGTGTTCAGGATGAACCCTGGGAAGATCAGGACTCCGAGGACCGCCAGGGCCGCTCGCGGGGCGGACAGCACGCGATGTACGAGCGCATACCCGGCGACGATGCCGATGGATGCCAGGACGACGGTGCTCGCCGTGAACGCCCAGGCATCGCCACCGGAAAGCCACAGGAATGGCTGGACGAAGAAGATCACTCCGATGAGCGTCATGGAGTTCCAGCCGTTGAGCTCGAGGCGACCGGTCGAGAACAACTCCAGAGCTACTCGCCGGTAGGCCGGGTCGTCGTTGCTCGGCAGGAAGAGGGCGCCGGACAGCACCCCGAGCGCGATCGGGACAGCGAGCCCGACGACGAGGAGGATCGCGACCGCGGTGACGGAGGACCGCGAAGGCAGTGTCGGCCTGCCGGCCACAGAGCCGGCCAGGCTCATCTGCGTGCCGGCTGCCGCGACGGGCCGGAGACTCCGCTCGGGCCGTGCCGGTGGCAGTCGCCGGGCGTGCTTCGCATCATCGCGGAATTGTATCGTCGGGCAGGCCGGGACTACGAACCGGGGTATGGCGGCAGTGCCGGTGCAGCCCGCCCGAATTGCTCCGCTCGGGACCCGGGCGGCCGCCTCGCCGGCCGGTCACGGTGACGGGCGGACCGCGGGAAAAAGAAAAGGCCGCGCAGCAGGCGCGGCCCGTTCTTCCCGTTGCGGCGGAACGACTAGAGAGCCGCTCCGATCTTGCTGAGGATGCTCTGGATTACGCCGCCGAGGAAGAGCAGTGCCACGACCGCGGCAATGGCGATCAGCGACAGGATGAGAGCGTACTCGGCCAGGCCCTGGCCCCTTTCGGATCGGAAGAACGCCAGCATGATGACCTCCTGATAAGAACGTCTCCCAGAAGGAGACCGGGGGGCATTGTGATCGATCGCCCCGGCGCGCGCCACTGGGTATTTGGTAATGTCCCACTCGCGGGGGCCTCGGCGGGACGCAGTGGCCCTGGTCAGGCTCGACCCGGCAGGGACCGTCAGACCGAGGCCCTGGAGGCGGCTACGGGCAGGCTGAACCAGAAACGGGTGAGGCCGTCGTTCGACTCCGCTCCGACGCTTCCGCCGGACGATTCGACGATCTGGCGAACGATCGCCAGGCCGATGCCCGCTCCGCCACGCGCCGTGTCGCGCGACTTCTCGACGCGATAGAAGCGTTCGAAGACGTGCGGCAGGTCGGAGGCGGGTATTCCCGGACCCGTATTCGACACGGAAACGACGACGCGGTCGGCCAGCCGTTCGCCGCGCAGCCGCACCGAACCGCCCCGTGGTGTATACCGGACGGCGTTCTGCAGCAGGTTCCCCAGCACCTGCGCGAGCCCGTCCGAGCTGGCTCGCGCGAGCAAGGGCGACGCGATCTCGAGGTCGAACGCGAGTCCCGACTGGGCCATCGCGGGCCCCGCCAGGTCGGCCGCGGACCGAACGGCCGCCGCCACGTCGACCTCTACGATCTCCCTGCCGCCGGCGACCGAATCTCCGTCCGCCAGCACGTCCAGCGACCGCGACAGCCGGACCAGCCTCTCGGCCTCATCCCACAGGGATTCGAAGGTCGCGCGATCCGCCGGGATCACTTCGTCGCGGAGAGCTTCCAGGTAGCCCTGAAGATTCGTCAGAGGCGTGCGCAACTCGTGGGCGGCGTTGGCGATGAACTCGCGCCGGAGCCGCTCCCCTTCCTCGAGCGACGCGGCCATGTCGTTGAATGAGTCGGCCAGGCTGGCCAGCTCGGCCGGACCTTCTCGGGGGACGCGAGCCGCGTAATGGCCGCCGGCGATCTCCCGGGCCGCTCGCCCCACCGAACGAAGAGGGCGCGCGATGCGCTGTCCCAGGAGGATCGACAAGGCCACGCCGGCCAGGACCGCCACGACCAGTGCGGCGGCGACGACGCTCCCGACCGAATCGTCGAACATCGCCTGAGCCGAGGCGGACGAATGGCCGTCGGCGGTCATCAGGTGCACGAACGAGTCGGCCCCGAGCACAAGCGTTCCGACGGCGACGATGCCGACGGCGATCGCCGACACCAGGATCGCGGCGGCGGCGATCCTGGCGCCGATTTCCTCCGGGGAGTCGCGCCCTCACGGGACGCCCGCTTCGGCTCGGGCCGCTCTGTAGCCGACGCCCCGCACGGTGGCGACGTAGCGCGGCCGCTCGGCGTCGTCGTGAAGCTTGTCGCGGAGCCGCTTCACCAGCGCGTCGATGGTCCTGTCCAGGACGAAGACTTCACCGGAGCCGTAGATCGCGTCCATGAGCTGTTCGCGTGTGAGGACCCGCCCCTCCGCCTCGACGAGGGCGGCCAGGAGGCGGAATTCGAGGGCCGTCAACTCGACGGACCGACCGGCGACCGTCGCCTCGTGCCGGTCGCGGTCGAGGACGAGGTCGCCGCGGGCGATGATCGGCGCCGCCGGCGTCGCGGCGACCGGCCGGCCGGCACGTTCGAGGACGCGCTTGATCCGGACCACCAGCTCGGCCGGGGAGAAGGGCTTGGGCAGGTAGTCGTCGGCGCCTTCGGTCAGGCCGGCTATCCGGTCGGCCGTCGAGCCTCGGGCCGAGAGCATCACGATCGGGGTCCGGTCGGTTCGCCGGACCGCGCGCAGGATGGCGAGCCCATCCACTTCGGGCAGCATGAGGTCCAGCACGACGAGTGCCGGCGCCTCGAGCGCGATCGCGGCAAGGGCCGACCGGCCGTCGGAAGCTTCCACTACCCGGTAGCCCTCGCGCTCCAGGTAGGTCCGAACGAGCCGGACGATCTTGGCGTCGTCGTCGACGACGAGGATCGGCGCCACCGGATCGACCATGTGATGATCGTATTCGGCCGGGTCCACTTCGTCACTCCACGCGGAAAGCCGGGAGGCGAGTTGCGCCTCCCGGCCCACCGTCTTGAGATCGCGCTTCAGGAGACGGCGATCCCACTTGCGCCGGCCGGCAGGACCGGCCCGCCGGAGAGAGCGACGAGCGTGCCGCCCGCGCCGATCCAGTAGCCACCGATCATGTGCGAACCGGCTTCGTTGACGTATAGGAACCGGCCGTTCGAGCTGACCTGGAGGTCGAGCGGAGTGCTGCCCGCGCCGGTGTTAGCGGCCACCGAGGCCACCAGCGCGATGCTGCCATTCGATCCGACCGAGAACGCGGAGATCGTCCCGCCGTGGGCGTTGGCGTCGAAGGCCCAGCGACCGTTCGGCGTGACCGCGACCCAACAGGCCGCGATGCCACCGGTCGGAACGCTTGCGGAGATCACGGTCGCGCCTGCGCCGCTGAGGCGATAGGACGAGAGAGTGCTGTTCGCCGCCTCGGAAACGATCGGGTGGTTCCGATTGTCGAAGGCGAAGCCGTACGGGACCGGACCCGACGACGCGGTCGTGATGGGCGCGCCGGCCAGGCCGATGGAGTTCACCTGGTAAGTGTCGAGCATGTTGGTGGCCCGCTCCGTCACGACAAGGAAGCGGCCGTCGGTGCTGAAGGCCACCTCGGCCGGGCTGGTCGCCGCGCCGCTGAGAGGCCTGCTGGATCCGGCCAGGTAATGGAGCATGCCGCCGCCGAGCCTGAACCCGGAGATGTTGCCGGCCCCACCCGCATCGAGCACGTAGACCGTGTTGCCGAATGCGGTGACGCTGACCGGGTCGGTGCCCATGGCGGGAGCCCGGTCGGTGAGCTGGAGCCCTCCGTCGCTGCCGACGCGGAAGACGCTGACGTCGTTGCTGCCGGCATTGACGGCCAGGAGCCATCGGCCGCCCCCGGCGAGGATCACCTCACCCTGGGTCGCGAGCGCTCCGCCCGTTCCCAGGCCGCCGGTCGAGAAGCTGCCGATCGGAGTGAGAGCTCCGCCGTCGCTCCGGGCGAACCCCAGAACCGCGTTGCCGCCGGAGGAGTTGGTTTCGGTGTAGACATAACCCGCGGTCCCGTCGTGTGCGGCTACCACTCCCGGGATCGCCAGGACGAGTGCCGCGCCCAACGCGACCACGCCGCCCATCAATCGTCGATGCGTCATCAGGACTTCCTCTGTGAGTCTCGGTCGCTTGCCGAGTCACCGGACAGGCTGAGGAGGTCCCGTGACATCCATATGACGGCGCGAAGACATTCCAATGACAAGCCGTCCGGAGTGCCGGCTTCCCGTCGAGCGGGCCGCCTGAGGACCGCGTCGAGCCAGGCAAGCGTCAGGGCGTCGACCCGGACTGGGCGCGGACGGCGGAGGCCCGAATGCGGCGCGGACGGCGGAGGCCCGGACGGTGCGCGATCGCTCCCGGGCAGCCGGCCTCGCGGGTCAGCGGTCCTTATCTTTCACCCAGCCCAGGTGCTTGCGGAAGTGGCCGACCATCCCGAGCTCGAACTGACGCTCCTCGGTGTGCTCCGGCAGCGCGGCCATCTCGCCCGCGCCGAGAGAGACGTCGACGTACGAGGCCGTCATCAAGACGACGCCGTCCGCGGGAACGAACGCGCGGTGCGACCCCGGCCGGAGCTGCACGACGAGGCCGTGGAAGATGTCCTCGTCGTCGGACCCCAGGATGTCGTACACGGCCCCAACCTGAACGCCGTCCGACCGCACGGCCGTCTCCCCGCGCACCGCACGCCAGGCGATCGGCTGGTCGGCGCTGCCATTGGCTTCGGTCTTCGACTTCGGGTCCATGCTTGCTCCTTGGCTTGTCGGGACGACGCTCAACCCGCAGATCTCGGCGAGACCGCTATGTGCGGCCGCCTCGGATCACGGGCTGGTAGCGACAGTTGCAGTAGAGATTGAGGCACTCCCTCAGGGGAAGCTCGGGCGCCGCCGACGGCTCGAAGATCGTCTCGCTGAGCGACCGGCACCGCCCGCACGGGTCGTTCTTCCAGAGCAGGACGCGCACGCCGAGGCCGAGTGCCGCGTACCGGACCATCCAGGCGCGCCGAAGCCGGCGGAGGGCTTCCGGGTCCCAGCGCCAGCCGGGCAGAGACATGTGAGTCAGAGCCCAATGGGCGTCCATCTCGTTGCGAAGCGGGCCGGCGTCCTCCTCGCGGAGCAGGTAGACGATGTTGTCGTCGCCACGAATGCGGACGATCGGCCGCGCGCACAGGGGGCATTTCCCGCTCCTGACGGGGAGCCTGGCCAGGCGCGTCGAGCAGTGCGGGCAGCGGTTGCCCGCGTATACCACGCCCCCGGCCTCGATCGCACCGCCCGACAATGGGACCCAGGCGCCGGCCGCTCCGCCCGGGAGGGGCGCCGCGAAATCACCCCGAGACGGCATCGTGCCTCCTGGCTGCCCGGAGCCCCGCGCGGCAGTCCACTACTCGGCGCGCCCGACCCGTGTGGCGTCGTCCTCGTCCGCGTTCCGCCGAAGATCGGCCGTCCGCGGTTCCGTGCCTGGACCTTCCCTCGCCGCGTACCCGCGCAGGACGTTCTCGACGACGCTCTCCGCGAACGCCCGATCGAGCTCTCCGCCGAACATCAGCCGGAAGTACACCGGGCCGACGAGCAGCTCGGTGGCCAGGTCAGGATCCGCGTCCGGGCACAGGTCGCCCCGTTCGATCCCACGCCCGACCATGCGGGCGATCTCGTCGCGCCTCGCCTGGACGACGGTCGCCCGGAACCGATCTCCGAGCGCCGGGTTGCTGGCTATCTGTGAGAGCAGGGCGCGGAGGACGGGGCCGAAGTCGGATTCCGTGATGGCCCGCATCGGGTTCATGACCGCGGCAAGCATCTCCTCGCGCGTGTCGCCCGTGACCTCGATGTCGATGTGCGGGGCGGCCAGGTCGGCCAGGAGCGCCTGGGCGAGCTCCTCCTTCGATCGCCAGCGGCGATAGATCGTCGCCTTGCCGACGCCCGCGTGAGCGGCAACGTGCTCGAGCCGCAGGCCCGAATAACCCTCCTTGATGAGGTGCTCCCGGGCCGCATCCAGGATGGCTCGATGGACCTTGTCGCTGCGCGGCCGCCCCTTGTGACCGGCCGCGCCCGGCAAGGTTGGCGTAGTTGCGGCCGAGTTGCGAGACGGACCGTTTTGATTAACCTCATTCACAGATGCTATGATACGGAACGGCTCGTATTAGAGCAAGGAGAAACGGACATGATCGACAATTGGAGTGTCCTCGACCGGATGGATCACGCCGAGCGAGAAACGCCCTTCTGCATATGTGGACAACCGATGTCGCCGGTGGCGCGACCCGACGGCATCTGGCTAGAGTGCGCCTCGCTCCCCGAACCGGATGGAGGGCGTCTGGCGCGCTTGCTCGCCGCGCTCGCGGCCGGCGGCCACACCCGCCAGCTGGTAGTCGAACTCGCGGAGGTCGCGGCCTGACCGCTCGGCTGCGACCGCGAACGCGGGAGGCGAAGGAGCGGCCAGAGCGGGCGCAGACGCGCCGGATCGGCCGAAAAAGGAGCCCCCGCCGCCCGAGGGGGAAGGCGGCGGGGGGTAGGAGGTCAACGACCGCTCCAGGAGAAAAGACGATCGTCTAGATGGATACTGTAGGGCGGTCAGGATAAGGCGCAGATAAGCGCCGGATAAGCGGTGTTCGCCTTAGTCGGATACCTGTCGAATGGCGGTGCCGCTGCTATCGTTGGCGGCAGTCATGGTCGAAGACGAAGCCAGTCCACCCGGCGGCCACGTCGGTATCGAGACCGTCGGAACGGACCGAAGACGCCCGCCGCGAGCCGCGATCCCAGCTTTCGTCGCCGCGGCGATAGGCGGCGTCCCGGTCGTCGCGTATCTCGTCCTGAGCCACGGCCACGACATGAGCGCCAGCAGCCCGCGCGAGGACTTCGTATGGGCGTTGCTTGCCGGGCTGGCGGTCGCGACTTTGAGCGGTGCCATCCTCTGGGCCGCCGGCTGGCGGCTGGGCCAGGCCTTGTTGTACGGAGCCGCCGCGACATACTTCGCGATGGGCGCCCTGGTCATCCTGACCGGTTTGATCTTCTTCCCCGCGGCGATCCTGGCAGTGCTGGGCGCCGGGAGGCCGCGCATACCTGCCCCGGTGATGGCGGCAAGCGTCGCCCTGCCGTGGATCGTGTTCGCGGTCGGTCTCTCGCTGACGGGATAGTGCCACGGGCCGCCGGGCCCGCTGCTCACCTCACGCCCGAAGGGGTCGGGCGGCCGGCGTTTCAGGCAAGCTCGGCCGCCAGCCGCTCGGGCTCGGCGACCGGTCGATGGCAGGCGAAATTGCGGCAGACGTACCCAGTTGCCCTGCCGTCGAGCGCGAGGCGGTCTCGCAGCAGCTCGAGCGTGGTCGAGGCGGGATCGCCGAGCGCGATGACCCGGTAGGGTTGGAAGCCTCTCCTGGCGACTTCGAGCATGGCTCGCGCATCCGCGGCGGCCGGTCTGCCCACGATCGCCACCTGCGTCAAGGGCGCGGACGCGAAGTCGAGCGCCAGGAGCCAGGCCGGGAAGGCCAGAGGGTACTGGGCCGCGGACCGCTCCAGCCGGCCCGCTGCCCGCTCGGCGGCGTCTCGCAGCCGCCCCTCTCCCGTCAGCTCGGCCAGCCGGAGGATGACCGCGGCCGTCGCGGCGCCACCGGACGGCGTCGCTCCGTCCTGAATCTCCTTCGGCCTGGTTATCAGTGGCTCGGCGTCGGCGGGCGTGTCGAACCATCCGCCGGCGGCATCGGCGAACTGTCGCTCCACGCGGTCGATGAGCTCGTGCGCGGCGCCCAGCCATCGTTCGTCGAAGGTAGCCTCGTAGAGGCTGACGAGCCCATCGGTCAGGCAGGCGTAGTCATCGAGCCCTCCCATGCCCGCCGTCCGGCCAGATCGGAACGACCGGGCCAGCCGACCATCCGGCACGCGCAGGCGATCGAGAATCGCGACCGCGAGCGTCTCGGCGACGGCGAGGTCGGCCTGCCGGTCCAGGACCGGGACCGCCTCCGCAAAGGCCGCGAGGGCGAGGCCGTTCCAGGCTGTAACCGCTTTGTCGTCCACGTCCGGCTGGGACCGGCGCCCGCGCCGTTCGAGCAGCAGGCGGCGGGCCAGTTCCGTCCGGGCGGCGACTTCGGAGGGCGGCAACCCATGGCTGGCCGCGAGCTGCTCGTCGGTCATCACGCGCGAGAGGACCGTGGAACCCTCCCAGTTGCCGGCCGCGGTCAGGCCGTAGGCCGAGGCAAAGAGGGCCGGCAGACTGGCCTCTCCCGCCGCCGGGCGCAGCGACGGAGCTGGGGCCGCGACGCGGCCGAGCACGTCCCAAACCTCGTCCTCAGTCCAAACGTAGGTTCCCCCTTCGACCCCGTCGGTGTCGGCATCCTGGCTGGCGGCGAATAGCCCGTCCGGCGTGCGCAGCTCGCGCGCCATGTAGTCGAGCGTCGTCTCGGCCACGCTCCTGAAGCGTGGCTCGCCGGTCAGCTGATAGGCGTGGAGGTAGACCCGGGCCAGCTGCGCGTTGTCATAGAGCATCTTCTCGAAGTGCGGCACAAGCCAGTCCGTGTCGGTCGCGTAGCGGTGAAAGCCGCCCCCGAGCTGGTCGTGGATGCCGCCGTCGGCCATGGCATCCAGGGCCCGCAGAGCGGTGTTCAGAACCCGATCGTCGGGGAGGATCCGAGCCCGTCGCAGCAGCAACTCGATGACTGCGGGTTGCGGAAAGCGCGGCGGGCCGGCCCAGCCGCCGTGCTCGAAGTCGAACTCGTCCACGAGTCGCTCCACCGCCGCGGCAACGCTGCCCACGCGGCTGTCGTCCGATCCTGAGCGCAGCCGGTTCACGGCGCCCGCGACAACGCCGGCGGCCGCGCCGGGCTCCTGATGCGCGGGCTCAGCCGCCGCCTCCGCGTCCGGCAGGACGTCCCCGGCCCGGGATCGACGCCTCACCCCCGCGACGATTTGGTCAGCTGCCGCCTCGAGCCCATCGCGACGCTCCTGCCAGGATTCGGCCACCGCGGCCAGGACCTGGTGGAACGACGGCAGGCCGTACCTCGGCTCTCGTGGCATGTAGGTCGCACCGTAGAAGGGCCGGCCGTCGGGCGTCAGGAAGAGGCTCATCGGCCAGCCGCCCCCGCCGGTCATCGACTGCAGCGCCGCCATGTACACGGCGTCCAGGTCCGGACGCTCCTCGCGATCCACCTTGATCGAGACGAAGCTCGAGTTCAGGAGCTCGGCGGTTTCGTCGTCCTCGAACGACTCCCGCTCCATGACATGGCACCAGTGGCATGCCGCGTAACCGATCGAGAGGAAGATCGGCCGGTCGGTCGAGGCCGCCCGGGCGAGCGCCTCGGGACCCCACGGGTACCAGTCCACCGGATTGTGGGCGTGCTGCAGAAGGTAGGGGCTGATCTCGGAGGCGAGGTGGTTGGATCTTCCGGGCATGGCCTGATCTTAGGCCCGGGCCTGACGGATGGTCGCGAGGGTACCGGCCGGCGCGCCCCTCGAACCCACCCGGTCGCGGTCCCGACGCGTACCACTGGCGGCCGCGCCGATCCGCGACCGGCGGCGCGGCCTGCGACGCGCCAGAGTCTCGCCGGCGCCTCACGGTCCGGTAGGGGCAAGTTGGACCCGGCGTGGTCGAGCGGCGCCTCAGCCCGGGGCGGCGCCTACGGGCACGTGCTGGCCGGCGCCGGCTTGCCGTACCAGAGGCTGTCCTGGCCGAAGAGCTGGACCGAGAGGGCGGCGACCTTGGCGTTCAGCAGGCAGGTTGACGATGTCGCCGAGCTGATGCCGGTGACCGAGTAGGGCGGCCCGAGCACGACCTGCGAGAAGTTCTTGCTCGGTACGTCCTGGCCCATGGCCACGTAGTCGGCCACCTGGTTGGCCGGGAAGTTCGTGGTCACGCTCGACCCGAGCGTAGAGATCAGGCTCGGCAGCTTCAGCAGCTCGGACGGCTGGGCCATCTTGTGCAGCAGGGCGACCAGGACCTGCTGCTGGCGCGAGGCGCGCTTCCAATCGCTGTTGTCCGCCCCGTGACGGGACCGGACATAGGCCAGGGCGTTCTTGCCGTTCAGGTGCTGCGGCCCCGCCGCGAGATAGAAGCCGTAGGTCTTGCCGTTCAGCCAGTCGTACGTCGGATCATCGATGACGCTGGGGTTGACGACATCGATCCCGCCGACTTCGTCGATCATGTTCACGAACCCGTCCAGGTCCATGACCGCGTAATAGTTGATCGGGATGCCGACGAGGTAGCTGACCTCGTTGACGAGCGTCATGTACGGGCTGTCAGGCGACTTGATCCAGCCGTTCCGGACGTACGTCGGCAGTGAGTTGATCTTCACGGTGGTCTTGTCCACGCCGCCGAAGTAGAAAGGAAAGCTGGCGCTGTCGCGCGGCACGCTGACCATCTGGACGGAGTTGGTCACCGGGTCGTAGCTCACGACCATGATCGAGTCGTAGAGATGCTCGGACCGCGTCGGGGCGGCGTCCACGCCGGTGAATAGGATGGTCACCCGGCCATCGGACGCGGGTGTCGGCAGCGTAGACGCCGTGGGCTCCGGGGCCACTCCGGCGGCGAGACTGGGCCCGGGTGTCGCGGGGTCGATCAGGTCGGTGTTGCCCTGGTTGAAGGCCTGCGATCCGGCCCCTGAGGTCACTGCCAGCAGATAGCCCGCCCCGGCGTGGCTGGCCACGATCACCACCGCAAGGGCGGCCAGGACCATCCTGTCCAGAACCCTGCGGGTCCTGCGGCGCTCGCCGCTCGCGAAGGCATGGCCGACGGAAACGAGCCGCCACAGGCCGAGCAACAGCACGATTTCGACCGCGGCGAGGCTGAACGACGGGTCGGCAAAGCGCGCGGCGAAGACCACGACTCCCTGGCGCAACTCGTAGGCGAAGAGCAGCAGGACCAGGATGGCGGGCACGGCGAAGAGGGCTGCCACACGGCGCCTGCCGGTGTACAGCTGGCCCAGGCCAGGCCACAAGAACGAGAGCAGGGCGGCCCCGGAAGGCGATCGCCCGCGACTCCTCGGTGTCGTCGGTTTCGGATCCATGCGCAATCAACCCTACCGTAACTGGGGGAAACGGCTCTGTGACGTCGCCGCCGGCTGTGCCGTGATGGCATGAAGCCAGGCCGGCCTTGAAGTCTGCACCGGACCGGGCTCTCCGACTCTCCAACGGCCATCGCGTGCCAGCCGAGGCCGCGGCGCGCCCGAACGAGCGTCCGGACGCCGGCCGCCCTGAGTCCCGCTTCCGCGGGTAGGCGCCGACGGGATGACGCGCCAACCTCCTCGCCGGTCAGGCCTCCCGATGTTCCACTGCCCGGTCACACGAGCGTCCGGCGAGGCCCGTTTCGAGCGTGGGTGGCCGCGCCGGGGGATGGGACGCTAGAAGGCGACCACCTGATTGCGACCGGCTCGCTTGGCCATGAAGAGCGCGCCGTCCGCCCGCCCGAGGAGATTCTCCTTGGTGGGGTCGGCCGGATCGATGGCGGCACATCCGGCGCTGACGGTCGTCCGGACAGGCTGCCCGTCGGCGCCGGGAACCGTGCAGGCCTCCAGCCCCCGGCGGACTTCGTCGGCGACCAGGACGACCTCGGGCAGGGCGCAGTCCTCGAGTATCACGACGAACTCCTCGCCGCCGTATCGGGCCACGATATCGGCGGAGCGCAGACGCTCGTGGAGCACGCCGGCGAAGAGGCGCAGGACGGCGTCGCCGACGAGGTGACCATGCTTGCGGTTGAAACTGCCGAAATGGTCGAGATCGAACATGATCGCGGCAAGGTTTCCGGCCGGCGCGCGGCGCTTGAAACGGGCGATCGAACGGTCCAATTCGGCGTCGAAATGCCTGCGGTTATACAGGCCGGTAAGTCCGTCGTGAATTGCCAGGGCGGATACTTCCTGCACGAGGTTAGCGTTGGCCAGCGCAAGCGCCGCGTGTGAGCCGAGCAGGCCGAACACCTCGCGCTCGGCCTCGGTGAAGGTCGCGTCAGCCTCGAACCGGCCTACCGAGATCACGCCCAGGACTGTGCCTTCGTGGATGAGCGGCACTCCCAGCGCCCAGATCGTGTCGTGCAGCTGGTATTCGCGCAGGGCCGCGCTGTACGGGTCACCGGGCCTGTGCTCCCTCAGGATGACGCCGCGCTCGCTGACGGCGCGTCCAGCCGTCCCCTCGCCCGGCTCGATGATCGCGCCGACGGCGCCCGGGGCGAGCCCGCGGGCCGATCGGACGTGGTATTTGCCGTCGCTCCGATCCAGCGTGGTGATCACCGCCGTGTCCGAGGGCAGGATCGAGCTCACTGCGTCACCCAGTGTCGCAACCAGGCGCTCGGGTTCGCGGATGGCGTTGACGGCGGCAGCGAACTCGGCGAGTGCCGCGAAGGTGCGCACGCGGTCGCGCAGAGCCTCCTCCGCCTTCCTGCGCCCCTCCTCGGCCGCCTTGAGATCGGTGATGTCGTCCGAGATCCCGAGAACGTAACGCGCGCGGCCCCCCTCATCGAAGATGGGGATCTTGATCGTGTGCAAGATCCGTCGCCCGTGGTGCGGCGTCGTCAGGGGTTCCTCCGGCACATCGATCGTCCGGCCCGTCTCGAGCACCTGCCTCTCCACCGACGCGAAGAACGCGGACTCATCCGCCGGAGCCAGCCCTTGATCTTCCTGGTCGACCAGTTCGGCCCGCGAGTAACCCAATGCCCGTTCGGTGGCCCGGTTGACACGGACGAAGTGCAGGTCGCCGGCATCCTTCACGAACACCATCATCGGGATGTTCTCGACGATGTTGGCCAGGAGCTGCTCGCTCTCCCGGAGCGCCTCCTCGGCATGTCGCCGAGCCCGGGTGTCGCGCATGCATATCGCATAGCCGTCGCCCAGCCGGGTGACGCTGATATCGAACCCGCGCCCGAGTCCCTGTGGGTCGGTCCGGTCCGAGGCTCCTCGGTCCTGCACCGAATCGCGGACCATTGGTTCGCCGCTTTCCACGACCCGAACGTAGGCGTCGAAGACGCCGTTGGTGAGCCGGCCCGGAAAGAGTTCGAGGATGCGGTGGCCGACGAGATCCCCATGGCTGAGGCCGGTCATGCGGCTCAGGGCTTCGTTCGCGTACTCGATCTCGAAGTCCACGATGCGACCCGCCGCGTCGCGGATGGCGCGGTGAATGGCGACGCCGTCGACCATTCCGTCCACGCATGCCTCGAAGAGGCCCTCCCGGCTCGGCCGGTGGCTGGAGACTTCGCCCTCGTGGGTCTCCCACTCGTCCGGTCGGACCGAGGCGCGGGCCAGCCGCCGGCGCAGCCGCTCGACCTCGGCACCGGCATCGAGCTGGTCGTGGCGGGCGTGGGATTCCTCTTCGGCGGGGTCCCGCCCCGGGTTGCGGGCGCTCATGAATGCTCCGGTCATTCGTGCCGATCGGCACCAGAGCCGACACGGCGACACTCCGGCCCCTGGACGGCTACCAGGGGGATCGGCGACCGGACCCGGAATCTTCACCTGGGACTCCGGGTTCACGCCCTGGTCCGGCTGTCGGCCGGACGCGTGCGGATGGCACCCGACCTGAACTCGCCAACGGCGCCAGCTACCGGCGGGGGGCCGTCATGCGCCCAGCAGCGTCTCGATCGCCCTGGCAGGCATGCGAGTTCGACGCGAGACGTACCTGGCAATACGCGCCGGGTCACATCCGCAACGAGTGAGGGAGCGTCGATCCAGCCGCGGCCAGAGAGCCATCGCTCGAACGTGCGCAGGACACGGTTCCTGCGCTCGACGGCTCGGTCGCGGCGACTGGATGCCGACCTCCAACGAGATCGCCATCTGTCGCCTTTCTGCGCGGTCTCCGAGGATCGCCCGAAACCTGGCCGATCCGCTCGGGCCCGTAATCCTAGGCGCGCAACTTGAGTATTTCAACAGTTTCTTGACGTCGTATATCGCGGGCGCAAGCGCCCGGTGACGATCCAGGGCGACCCTGGAGGCCCGCCGGCACGGCCGGAATACGCGACCGCCGGCCGGTGGCTCGATCGATCAGGCCGGCACCTTCGGGACTGCGCGGAGCAACGGCTGCGGAAAGATGGACCCGGTCGATCCGGAAGTCTCAGTCGCCGGCGGGGACCCTCGTCGGATCGGGCGGTTTAGCGGGCCGGATCTCGGCCCAGAGCTGACGGTAGGGCGTCGGGTTGAGCAGGCCGAAGACAACTGCCACGAGCGCGACCGAGTACAGACCCAACTCCGCCGTGAGAACCGCGATCGCTCCGCTCGCGAGCAGGCCGGCGGCGATGCCGGCCGCCCGACCCGGGCGCCCCAGGACGGCACCGGCCAGGTGTTGCAGGGCCTGGCCGCCGTCGAGGCTCGAGATCGGCAGCAGGTTGAAGGCAGCCCAGGCCATGTTGACGAATAGCCAGATCAACATCGACATTCGAATAGATCGCAACGCGTCGCCGGCGGCGAACGCGGCGACCAGCGTCATGCCACCGACGATCAGCCCGACCGCCGGCCCCGCGACGGTCACGACCAGCAACTGCCGATCCGACAGCCGGGCGGCAGACTCCTGGTCGTCCGGAACGGTGAACCCGCCGAGCACCCAGAAACTGATCGACGACTCGACGCCATAGCGGCGGAACGCCAGGGCGTGGCCGAGCTCGTGGATCAGCAGGGCGACGAATCCGAGGAGAACCCACTCGACCAGAAAGGCGCCAGAGAGGCGCGACAGCGCACCCAGAGCGGCCAGCCCCACCACGATCGTCGGGCCGACGGTGATCGGAACGTTCAGGATCTTGAAGCTGACGCTCGCCCTGCGGCCCATTCGAACCTTTCCCTGTCGACCGCGCCACCGGGGCGCCGCCATCGCCCTCGCGGGCCCGGAGCAGAAGACTAGTCGGGACGCGAACCGCTCGGTCGCGGCGATCCGGCTGTCGCATGCAGTGCCCCGCAGGCCGCGGCCGACCCCGGGTGTCTCGCCGGCCCAATATGGTCCTCGAGTGTTCCGTGCCGCGTGCCATCACGCTCGGACACGCATCCCCTTGGACCGAAAGGCGGATAGTCGGCCCAGGCGGGTTGGTCGGCCGCGCTCGAACCGAGGCCGAACCGTCGGGCGCCGGGGCTTTCGTCTGACGACGAGGGTTCCTGTTCCGGGAGAAGACCGATGTGCCTCAACTGCGGCTGCATGGCCGCCCATGACGACATGGGTGAGCCGGACGTGAACATCACGTACGAGGACATCAAACGCGCCGCGGACGCCAACGGCATGAGCGTGGAGGCGACCCTGGAGATGATCGCCCGAACGGCCGAAGAGGACCGGCGAGACCACCCGCAGGAGTACGCGACTGCGAAGTAGGCGGCCTCCGGCCGCAGGCGAGGAGGTATCGGCTATGCGCAGATCGCGTCTTGCCGTCGCCGTGATCCTGGTTCTCGTGGGCGTGCTGTGGATCGGCCAGGGCACGGGCGCGGTCGCCGGGAGCGCCATGAGCGGCCAGTCGATGTGGGCGCTCGTGGGCGGGGCGTGCGTCGTCGTCGGGTTGTTGATCGGGCTCCGCGAACTCAACCGGAAGCCCGCCGGTCGACGCTAGCCCGGCCGAATCGACCCGGCCCCGCGCCGCTTCGGCCTCCCGACGTATCGGCTGGACTTCGGCCTGGGGGCCGGCCCGGGTCGGTGCCGCTCACCCGCTGTCTCGAAGGCGCCGCGACTACTCCTCGACGATCTCGTCCAGGAGTTCCTGCGCCTGGAACAGGTTGATGCCGCTGGCGAGGAGATCGAGCAGTGCTCCCATCGTGCGCTCTTCCTCGACCTGCTCGTCGATGAACCACTGGAGGAACTGGAAGCCTCGATGGTCGCCCGCCTCGGCCGCGGCCGTGGCCATCGCATTGAACTGCCCGGTGACTTTGATCTCGCTGGCAAGCGCAACCTTGACCGCGGCGGTCGCCGACTCGTAGTGGGTGGTTGCCGACGACAGCCCCGGCAGGTCGAACTCGACGTCGTTGTCGAGCAGGAAGCTCATGATCTTCGAGGCATGCCCTGCCTCTTCGATGGACTGGTCGCGGAAGACCTTGGCCCAGCGATTCAGGCTCTCGCGCTGGAAGTAGAGCGAGATCCCGAGATACGTCTGGTGGGCCCCCAGTTCGCTCGAGACCTGTGCGACGAGCAACTTCGCGAGCGGTTCGCTGATCATCCTGTCACCTTCTTTGCAATCGGCGGCGATACCCGAGCTTGCCACAAAAACCATGCGCAGGCTGTCGTGCAGATGCAATCCGCGTGACCAAGACCACGGTCCGCGACGCCGCCCGCGGCGAGGCGCTCATTGCCCTCTGACAGCCGGCGAGGGCACGCCGTCCTACTTCCCCGACTGGGGCACTTTCGGCTTCCAGCCGAGCGCAGCGAGGGCTTCCGTCGCGGCACGTCTCACGTTGTAGTCCTTGTCATCGAACGCGGCCTTGAGAGCCTCCGAGGCGCGCGGGTCGCCAATCCGCCCGAGCGCGTCGGCGGCAGCCTTGCGGACGCTCCAGCTCGCGTCCTTGAGGGCCGCCGCGAGCGAATCGAGCGCGGCCGGGTTACCGATCTGGCCGAGGGCGTCGGCGGCGGCCTTGCGAATGTCCACCGCGGGGCTCCGGAGAGCGACGATCAAGGGTTCGACGGCGTCGTGATCCCCGATCCTGCCGAGGGCCTCGGCGGCGGAACGACGGACGCTCGCGTTGTCATCGTTCAGCGCTTCGACGAGCGCCTCCACGACGTTCGAGTCACCGATCTGGCCGAGAGCCGCCGCGGCGTCCCGGCGGACCCGCCAGGACTTCTGATACTCCAGCGCCTTGGTCAGCCCCGGCCCATCTCCCCTGGCCATGAGCCTGTCGACGTTTGGCGGTCCAAATAGCGGCAACTTCAATCCTCCTCCGGCCAGTAGTGTGACATGCCGGAGACGAGGGCTCGCGGCCACGCGGGCCCCATAGTCATCGACCACCGACCTGTTCGAAAGGGCCGATCGGCGCGTCGGGCGATCGGCTGGACGATCTCCTCCTTCTTGCCACCCTGCCCCGCCGCTAGGCGTGAACGACCGGCCCGCCGTTCAGGAACGGGTACGAGCCAGACAGGACCAGTGCTGCTGTCAGGAGCGCGGTGGCGGTGCGCAAGAATCTGAGTATCACGCATGAGTGCTGCATCGGGGTCGCTCCGTGGTCACGATGAGCCGGAGCCGGATCGGCCGGTCCTCCCGACCCGAGCTCCGCTCTTCAGCCCAAGGATACCAATCCGTGTGACGATAAGCCCGGATTCGGTCACGTTGGCCTGTGTCCTGGCCGGCGCCGGCCGTTCGGTGGCTGTGTAGTCTCCGGCCGGCGACCATCGCGACGATTGGATCGTCCACCGTGAAGGCAGGCATCGACACAGGCCGTGCCCGTTTCCGAGGGTCAGAGCGAGAATCCGGTAGCGTACCCATGCCGAGCAGCCGTCCCGCCAGAGCCTTCCGGCGATGTGGAAGGCGGACTTCTCGGAAGGAGGCTCTCAGCGTGTCACGCAGAAGCTCTCGCCGATTGGGCGTAACCGCGCTCGTCCTCAGCCTGACCCTCGCCGCCTGCGGAAGTTCGAGCGGCGGATCGCCGGCGACGGCGGCCACGCCCATGCCAAGTGGCGCTCCGGCCACGTCCTCGGCCACGCCGGCGGCAACCCCGGCCGGTCCCACGGCGGCCACGGCAGCCCCGCTCTCGACCGTCACGACGACGGCCGCGGCCGACACCTGCCCCACCGGCGCGGTGGTCGGTGCCGCCCTGGGCATCACCCTCCCGAATCCGATCGGGGTCAAGGGTGGCGGCGGAACGGCGCTTCCCGCCGGCGCGACCGGCGTCGCGTGCGAGTACCCGGGGGCCGGCCTCAACGTGATCATCGAACTGATCACGAACGTCGACCCCTCGTCCATCTCGTTGTTCAGCAGCAAGTTCCCTGTTGCCTACGCCAGCGTCTCCGGCGTGGGAGACCAGGCTCGTTCGTTCCTGGCGCCTCTCAGTGGCGGTAAGGACAACGAAGGCGTGGTGGCAACGAAGGGAACGACTCTCGTAGCCATAACGGCAACGGACACGCCGGCATCACTTGCCCAGATAGAGGCCCTGGTCAACCAGCTCCTGTAGTCTCCCGGGCCTGCGCCGGACGGACCCGCCCGGTCGGCGTTGACGGCGGGACGGATCGAGGCCGGTCCGGTCTGTGGCCGCGAGAGCCCGTCTCGTGAAACTTCAGCCGGGGTTGAGTCGCGCCCCGACCTGATCCGGCGCCCGCAGGGCGTATCGCCAACGGGAGCAGGATCGTCTCCGGCCGATGGCCCGGCGACGGCTCGCGGAGTACCCGGGACGCGGCGAAGCCGGGCGTCCTGTCGAACCTACCCCCCCGACTTGGGGGATAGGCGTATGACCATCGTCTCAGTGGTGTTCCTCGTGGGAGGCGTCGACCATTGCGGCGGTCCTCCATCAGGAGGTGCACTTATCCGAGGAGGTCATCATGCTGAAGTTCTTCCGCTCTGAGAAGGGCCAGGGCCTGGCCGAGTACGCCCTCATCCTCGCCCTGATCGCCATCGCCGCCGTGGTGGCGCTGACCTTCCTCGGCGGCGTGATCGGGCACATCCTCAGCTCCATCGGCGCGGCAATGTAGCCGTTCCCTTTCGGGAATTCGACGGGCCGCGCCTGGTGCGCGGCCCGTTCTGTGTTCCGGTTGGCCCCGCGAGGCCGCCGCCGCGACTCCGCGCCGTCGCCGGCACCACGATCCGCATGGAAGGGCCCCTCGCGGCTACTCTTGGCGACGTGGCTCTCCTGGCACTGAAGCTGATCCTCACGCCGCTCCTGATCGGCGGAGCGAGCCTTGGCGCCCGGCGCTGGGGGCCCGTGGCCGGCGGATGGATCGTGTCGCTGCCGCTGACGTCGGGGCCCGTGGCGCTGTTCCTGGCACTCGACCGAGGGCCGACGTTCGCGGCCGACGCGGCCCATGCGTCGCTCGCCGGCTGCCTGGCGATCGCGGCCTACAGCCTGGCCTACGCCCGACTCGCCCGACGCGGCTGGCTCGTCGCTCTGGCCGTCGCGGCCGGCGGCTGGCTCGCCGGCGCGCTCGCGGCCGAGACTACCGCAACCTGGCCGGTATTGGTCACCCTGGCGCTCGTCGTAGCCGCCACGGCCGGCGCGCTGGCGCTCATGCCCGCTCCGGCCCGGGGGCCGTCGACGGCTCAGGCGGGACCGGCCGACATCGTCGTCCGCATGGCTGTGGCCGTCTTCGTGGTGGTGGGCGTCACCGAGCTCGCGCCCTTCGTCGGTCCGACCGTCAGCGGCTTGCTGGCTATGCTGCCGATCATCGGGACGATCCTGGCCGTCTTCGCGCAGCGATCCGGCGGCCCACTCGACGGCGCCGGCGTGCAGCGAGGGATCCTCTCGGGGCTCTTCGGGACCGCCGCGTTCCTCGCCGTCGTTGCGTGGGGCATTACGCCCTGGGGCGTAGCCCCGGCGTTTCTGGCGGCCACCGCGACGGTCGCGGCCGTCCAGCTCGTCGCCCTGCGGGCCTTCACCCGGACGAGACGGTCGGAGCCGGCGTCAACTTCCCATGCCGCGGCGTCGCTGCCGACCTGAGGAGGACGCCGCCGGCACCCGCCCGCGCCGACGCGAGGGCCCCGGCCCGGACCTGTGGAACGAGGGCTCGCCGACCGCCACGTTGGCCGACAAGAAGAACGGGCCGCGCACCATGCGCGGCCCGTTGCTTGTTCGACGCGAAACGGCTAGAGGGCCGCGCCGATCGTGCTGAGGATGCTCTGGATCACGCCGCCGAGGAAGAGCAGAGCCGCGACGGCCACGATGGCAATCAGGGACAGGATCAAGGCGTACTCAGCTAGGCCCTGGCCCTTCTCGGAGCGCAAAAACGACAACATAACTACCTCCTCAGATGAGACCGCCCCTATATTCAGGCAACGCCATTGTGAGCTTCCTACGGCCAATGCACTAGTGGTGTTTCGCTATTTGTGGCAGCCGCAGACGTACTGAGCCCATCCCCGGCTCAACACCGGTGCCTCGTCGCACCATCCCCTGGCGGAAGGGCACGGCGCGACCGGCCGCATCCGCTTCCACCCCGGTCTGACTTCGCCACCTCCCGCCGAAGATTCCTGCCGTTCGGCGGCGGAGCCCTGGCGCATGCCCGCTTCGCCAATCTCGCCGAGTCAGGGCTCGCCGAGGAGCCCGGCGCCGGCGCCAGATCGGCCGAAAACGAACCTTGCTGAGTCTCGTCGACCAGGCGGCCGAGAGCTGGCGGCGGACTGGCCGAGCGACGCCGGGCCACGTTCGCCGCGCCGGCCTCGGGCCGGGCATATGTCGCGTTCGCGCGCCGGCTCGAACGGCGGCAGCTGGGCCGGCCGATGGGAACCTTCAGCGATACGACTCGCGGACCGACTCTTCGCTTGTGAAGGGACGCCTGCGCCACGGGTTGGCTTCCACCCCTTCCTGAATCCGAGGCGACTCCGGACCACGTGTAAAATTGGCGACCCGCGCCGTCGAGGGGTCGCTGCCTCCGGTGGCGTCACAGGTTCCGTTGGCTGCCCGGGCAGCGCCTCGGGGGGTAGTGGTGACAAGTCCAGAGCGACGCCAGACAGACGCTCACATACCTGCTCCGAGGCACGCGACCGTCGGGAGCCAGACCGCCCTGGTCTGGCAGAACCTGGCGATGGCGGTTGCCTTCTACGTCGGTGCCCGGCTGGGGCTTCTGCTGACCCTCCCCCAGACCGACATCGGACTGTTCTGGCCGCCCGCCGGCATCGCGCTTGCGCTCATGGCGCGTTGGGGTTTCCGGACGTGGCCCGGCGTGGTCGCAGGGGCGGTCGCGGCCAATCTCACGCTACTTCTGCCATATCATCCGATTCCGGTGGCGCTGGCGATTTCCGGCACGCAGGCGGTCGCCGACGTCGTCGCGGCGATGCTCGGTGCCTACTGGCTCGGGCCGGGCAGGTCTTCAGGGAAACCCTTCGGCCGCACGACCGAGATCGCGAGGTTCATCAGCCTGCCGGTCCTGGCGTCGCAGGCCGTGGGGGCGACGCTCGGAGTGCCGATCGTCCACCTCCTGACTGACACCGGCTGGGGGTCGCTCGGGACCGAATGGCTCGATTGGTGGGTATCGGATGCGCTCAGCGTCCTGATACTCACTCCCCTGATCCTGTTCTGGCTGGCCGGGTTACGATCGCCGACCACGGGAAGGCGGGCCATCGAGGCCGCTGCGTACCTGGGCTCGGCCGTAGCGACGCTGGCGGTCTTCTTCTGGTCGCCGATCGCCAACGAGTGGTTCGAGTACTTCGCGTTCCTCCTCGTGATCGGCGCCGCGGCGACGCTCGGTCAACGGGCAACGGCCACGGTCACCCTCATCGTGGCCTCGGTCGCCATCGGCAGCACCGCGACGGGCCACGGGCCGTTCGCCACGACCGTGCCGGGCGACTCGCTGCTCTTGCTTGGCATCTTCCTTTCAACGTTGGCCGTCTCGGGCCTGGTGTTCAGCTCCCTGGTCAACGAGCGTACGAGCGCGGAGGAGATGGCTCGCCACCTGGCGTCCTTCCCGAGGTTCAGCCCCGTGCCGATCGTCGAGTTCGGGCCCGACCGGGAGGTCATCTTCACCAACCCGGCCCTGCGATCGACCGCTGAGCAGCACGCCATCAGCGACCTGCGCTCCTTCCTGACTCCGCTCTGGAGCGAGCGACTCGCCGGGACCGCAAAGCTCGACGATCACGAGGACACCTGCGAGATAGAGCTCGCCGGCCGGGTCTTCGAGGAGCGAATCGTCTTCATTCCGACGACAAGCTCGGTGCGCATCTACGTGACGGACGTCACGGAACGCAAGCGGGCCGCGCGACATGCGGGACAGCGAATCTCGCTACCGCGATCTATTCGAGAACACGCCCGTCGCCATCTGGGAGGAGGACCTCTCCGGAGCCTGGGAGTACCTCGAGCGCCTCCGAAGCCAGGGCATCGCCGATATCGAGGAACACCTCCGCCTGAATCCGGATGTGGTCCGGGAGGGCGCCGAACTCGTCAGGGTGATCGACGTGAACGCCGCCGCGGTCCGCCTCCACGGGGCCGTGAGCAAGGACGAGCTGATGGCCGAGTTCGCCCGGACCTTCACGGCTGAATCCTACGAAGCCTTTCGCAGGGAGTTCATCGCCATCTGGGGCCGCGCGTCGCGTGTCCAGGTGGACGCGGTCCTCCAGACCCTGGGCGGAGAGCCCCTCTTCGTCACGGTTTCGTGGACGGTCGCGCCGGGCCACGAGGCGCGCTACTCACGGGTCATCGTCGCTCTCGTGGATCAGACCGAGCGGGTTCGCCTGGAAGAGCAGCTCCGGCAGGCTCAGAAGATGGAAGCGATCGGTCGGCTCGCCGGCGGCGTCGCGCACGACTTCAACAACCTCCTGACCGCCATTCGCGGGTTCGCCGAGCTTCACCTGGCCGAGCACGCCGCGGGCGACCCGGGGCGGGAGGACGTGCTCGAGATCGAGCGCGCCGCGGGGCGCGCGGCCGACCTGACGCAAGGTCTGCTCGCTTTCAGCCGCCGAGCGGACGTTCATCCGGCGCCGCTCAACCTGGCCGATGTCGCGCGGGACGGGCTGGTGCTGCTGCGGCGCCTCGTCGGCGAGCACATCGTCGTATTCCTCGACGCGCATGCGAAGCAACCGTACGTCCTCGCCGACCGGGCCCAGATCGAACAGGTACTCCTCAACCTGGCCGCGAACGCCCGCGACGCGATGCCGGGCGGCGGAGCTCTGGGGGTCGTGGTGAGGCCGGTGACCCTGAGCAAAGCCTTCGTGAGAGCACACCCTGGGGCCCACGCCGGCCATCACGTCGTGCTCGAGGTGTCAGACACCGGGGTCGGCATGGACGAGACGACGAAGGAACACCTATTCGAACCGTTCTTCACCACGAAACCGCTCGGCCAGGGCACCGGACTTGGACTCGCCAGCGTGTACGGCATCGTCAAGCAGGCGGGTGGCTACATAGACGTCCAGAGTCGCCCCGGTGGCGGCAGCGTATTTCGCATCTACCTGCCGGTGCTGGAGGACGTCACGCCGGCCGCGCCGGCCGCTCTCCCCACGAAGCCTTCGCGCCGCCGCGGGTCCGAGAGGATCCTGCTGGTCGAGGATGAGCCGGCGGTACGCCTCTTCGCTCAGCGTGTGCTCCAGGGCCATGGGTACACCGTCACGGCCTTCGCCGATCCGGGCGTCGCACTCGACGCGGCGGTGCAGGATCCGGGCGCGTTCGACGCGCTCGTCACGGACATCGTGATGCCGACCATGAGCGGCCCTGCTCTCGCGGAGCACATCTCGGCGGTCCGGCCCGAGCTGCCCGTCCTCTTCATGTCCGGCTACGGGGCCGGAGGGCTCCCGGCCGGCGCGATGCCACCTCTGGCGAAGCCATTCGGGGCGGGCGATCTGGTCGATGCCGTCGGGGCCCTGTTCGGACGGGCCGCCTGAGTCCGACCACGAGTGCACGCCCAGGCCGGAGCGCGCGGTGGCGGAGCGCGACGGCCGGCCTGTCGGGCTCTGTCATCTTCGACGGGCGCCGTACACAGGCGGGCCATCGCGGCCGGCCCGGGCGACATACTGATGGGCGCCGCGGAGGCTTCACGGCCGCAAGGCTCGAAGGCGGCGAACCGGCAAACGCTCCGGTGGACCGCCCCGGTCGATCCGGCCGGTTGACCAACGCGACGCTCCGGGAACGCGCCGGCGCCGACCCGGGCGCAGGTCGGATTCGAAGGGGTCTCCAGGGAAGCATCGGAGGCTGCACGTCAGGTGGGTCGAGCGTCGATCTCATACGCCGTCGTGTCCATTGCCGTCGCGGCCTACTCCCCGTTTCTGCAGCCGTACTACCAGGCCCTTGGGATCTCGCTCGGCGCCATCGGCGAATTGGTCGCGTTCACCTCCGTCGTGGCGCTATTCAGCGCGCCGACGTGGGGCGCGATCCACGACCGGTTGCCGACGGCCCGCTTCCTGCTGCCCGTGGCGGGCGTGATAGCCGCCCTCGGTGCGCTGGGGCTGGCCACCGTGGGCGCGTCTCTCCTGCTCATCCCTTCGGCGGCGGCCTTCGCGATTGGGATGTCAGGCCTCAGCCCGATGATGGACGTCCGCGTTCTCAACCTAGTCGGGGCCGATCGAAGCCGGTATGCCCGAGTCCGAGTCTGGGGCTCGATCAGTTTCATCATCTGCACTCCGATCATCGGCTACGCGATCGGCCAGAACTACCGCAACCTCTTCTTCGTCCTGATCCCGAGCGTCCTTCTGGGCGGCCTGGCCGCGATGCTGCTGCCGGGAAGGGGCGGCGGAACGCGCGCCGCAAGCCTCAGGCGCGCGCCCGGCCGAGTTCTCGGTCATCTCCCCATCTCGCTCTTCCTGGTCGGAGCGCTCGTAGGCTGGACGGCAATCTACGCTCAGAGCACCTTCTTCTCGATCTACCTGCGCCAGGTCGGCGCCTCGAACGACCAGATCGGCTGGGCCTGGTCGGTCCAGGCAGCCCTCGAGATCCCCTCGATGATCCTGTTCCCCCAGCTGGCACGCAGGTTTGGAACCGAGCGGCTGATGGTGCTGGGAATGGCCATCGTGACGGTCCGCCTGATCGCCAACGCCGTGTTCGTGACGCCGTCGCTCCTGATCGCCTTCTCGCTCCTGCAGGGCGCCGGCTACAGCCTGCTCTCGATCGGCGGCATCGCCTTCGTCTCGCGCCACGCCCCCAGGGGCACGGCCGCGACCGCCCAGGGGATCCTCAACGGGGTGACGCTCAGCCTGTCCATCATCATCGGCTCGGGGCTGGGCGGGCCGCTGGCCGGCTGGCTGTCGATCCGCGGGTTGTTCGCGCTATCGGCCGGCCTCGGCGTGGCGGCGATAGTCCTCGTTGCGCTGGCGGTACTGCCGGGTGCGGAGCGGCCGGCGGCCGGAGCGCCCGAGGCGCTGGCGGACGATCTTCCGGAGCCGGAGTGACCCCGGCGGCGGGACGCGCGCTCAGCCCACGCACGTCGGCGCCGGGATCGCTGAGTCGGGCCGCCGAGGCTTTCTCGTCGATGCCCAGACGGGGTCGCGATCAACCCCAGAGCAGCCGCCAGAAGCCGCCTCGAGCCAGGGCCCGCCCGACGATCTTGTTCTTCGCTCGACGGGCGATCCGGTGAGGGTTGCCCGACGCGATCACGGAGGCGTCGTTGGCCAGCCGAGCCGTCCGGTACAGGCTCGAGACGAGACCGCGCCGCCTCACGTCAGGGCCTCCTCGAGGAAGGCGGCGGCGTCCTCGGCCAGGGCGGCTCGCCCGGCCTCCTCGGCCTCGATCAACTTCAGCAGGCGGCGCCCCCGGCCGGGGTGTTCCAGGCCGATGGTGAGCCCGACGCTGATCCAGTAGTCGGCCGTCTCGAGGGCGTGCGGCCGGAACTCTTCGGGGAACTCCTCGAGAACCTCGGCCATCGATCGGTGGAGCGCCCGGCCGTAGCGCTCCCAATCCCCCTGGTTGATCGCCATGAATGCCTCCTCGGGTGGCGTCGCGACCGCTCTTCGCGCATGTCCGGCGCGCCCCACATGATGGCTCGATCCGGGCGGTACGGGTGGCCGGCGCGGCACGGAACGTCTCAAGCCGCTACTCGGTCGACCGGCCGCGCGCCGGCGCGGCTCTGGGCCGCTGCCGTCGCCCCTGGATCGACCGTCGGCGCGCCCCCGGCGCGGCTCTGGGCCGTTTGCCGCTAGTATCGGATCCGTGCTTCCCGCCTTTCGCCCGAGGGTCCAGCATCACCCCGCGGACTGCGGCGACTCGTGACTCGATCGCCGTCGCCGCCCGGTCCCGGCAGAGAAGGTTCCCCGCTGGAGCGCAAGCTGCCGGGCGCCGTCCGCCTGCGCGCCGGAGGCCGCGCGAGGCAGCTCTGGCAGCGCATAACGCCCGCCGCGATCAAGGTTCCCGAGATCACGCTGCTCTTCTGGGTGATCAAAGTTCTTACCACGGCCATGGGCGAGGCGACGTCGGACTTCCTGGTGTTCCACGTCGACCCGGTCATCGCCGTGGTTCTCGGGGCGATCGGCCTGGCCGTCGCGATGGCCCTGCAGTTGCTCGTTCGTCGCTACCACGCGCCGACCTACTGGCTGGCAGTTGCCATGGTCGCGGTCTTCGGAACGATGGGCGCGGACGTCATTCACATCGGCCTGGGCGTGCCGTACGTCCTGTCCACGCTGTTCTTCGCCGTATGCCTGACTATCGTCTTCTGTGCCTGGTACGCGACCGAGAGAACACTGTCGATCCACAGCATCTACACCCCCCGGCGGGAGCTGTTCTACTGGGCGGCCGTCATGGCCACCTTCGCGCTCGGCACCGCCGCCGGAGACATGACGGCGACCACGATGGGTCTGGGCTATTTCAACTCCGGGGTGATGTTCGGCGTGCTGTTCGTTCTCCCGGCGCTGGCCCATCGGCTGTTGCGCCTCAACCCGATCGTCGCCTTCTGGACCGCCTACATCCTGACCCGGCCGTTTGGGGCCTCGTTCGCCGACTGGGCCGGGAAGGCAAGGGACCTGAGCGGGCTCGGGCTGGGCACCGGCGAGGTCAGCGTGGTCCTGACGGTACTGATCGTCATCCTGGTCGGCTACCTGACCGTCACGGACGAAGGTGTGAGCCGGCAGCGGGGGACGCCTGGTTCTCGCGATCGTTAGCCGCTCCGTCCGGCTTTCGAACGAGCGACGCCGGCCGATACCTCCGGCACGAACCGGAGGTACCCAGCCGTGAACATCAGCGCCGTTGACACAGCCGTGACGGCTCCCGCTCAGACAGCACAGTCTTCGAATGCGCCGGCCAGGACGCCTCCACCCCCGGCGACCGCGACCTCCGCGGCCGCGCCTGCGACCCCGGCCGCGCCGGCAACCGCGCCGGCGCCCCAGGCCTCGGTGGCCGCACTGTCCACGCCCGCCGCTACCGTGTCCGTCACGAGCGTCCCGGCAACGGTCAAGCCCGCGGACCGCGCGCTTTACCTCGAGATCCTCAAGTCGTTGGACGGCAACGTGAACGCCGCACTAGCGGCCCTGGCCGCGGCAGACGCCAGGGCGGCGGCTTAGCCAACCAGCTTGCGTCGCCGAGCGAGTGCCGGCTGCGGCAGCGTACGCCCACGCCCGGCCCGGGCGTACCCACCTGACCCGACGGGACGTACCCGTCCACCCGGGCGGTTCGTACCCGTCGACCCTGCCGGGGCCCTCGGCTAGACTGACCTTCGCCATTCGCCTGGTGAGGCGCCCGGCATTTCATCGCGAGGATCGCGGAGATGGCAGACGAAACGCAGACCGACTGGAGGCATCGAACCAGCCTCCTGGAAGTCCGGACCGGAGTCGTGAAGCGGCTGGGTAACGGCGACGTCCTCTCGGCCATCGACAAGGCTGCCCGCGACGGGCCCGTCTGGCTTGGGCCGGGCGGTTTGGAGGGCGACGAGCACCGCGAGCTCGAGTTCCACGGCGGCGCGGACAAGGCGGCTCTCCACTACGACGCCGACCATTACGGTCTGTGGGCGCTCGAATTCCCGGAGCGGAGAGCCTTGTTCGCGCCGGGCGGCTTCGGCGAGAATCTCGTGTCACGGGGGCTCGACGAGACTGGTGTCTGTATCGGCGACCGTATCCAGATCGGCGCCGCGCTGGTCCAGGTCACCCAGCCGCGCCAGCCCTGCTACAAGTTGGACGTCCGGTTCGAAGAGCCGACGGTGTCGGCGCTGGCGGAGCGCAACGGGCGTACGGGCTGGTACTACCGCGTGCTCGAGCCCGGGGCGGTGACGGCCGGAGACACGATCGAGATCGTCGACCGCCCGCATCCGGACTGGACAGTCCGGAGGGTGCTGCACCTCATCTTCGACGAGCCGGCGGATCGAGGCGCGGTATCGTCTCTTCTGGAGCTGCCCGACCTCGCCACCGGCCTGCGAGCCAATTTGATGCGGCGGTTGAAGTTCGGCAGGAACTGAGGAGCGGGCGGGGAACAGATGCCACTGACCGGAGATTACGGACCGAGCACCGCCGCCTGGGCGCGAGGGCAGGCGGAACTCTACGAGGCGACCGGCAGTGAGAAGGGCGGTGATCTCCGCGGCAGGCCGGTGATCGTGCTGACGTCGGTTGGCGCGAAAACCGGCCTGCTCCGCAAGACCGCCCTCATGCGCGTCGAGCACGACGGCCGTTACGCGGTGGTCGCGTCGCTCGGCGGCGCCGCGAAGAATCCCGTCTGGTACTACAACCTGAAGGCCAACCCGCACGTGGAGCTGCAGGACCGGGGAACCAGGCGAGATTACACGGCGCGCGAGGTCACGGGTGACGAGAAGGCGATCTGGTGGGAGCGGGCCGTCGAGGCCTGGACCGACTACGCGAGCTACCAGGCAAGGACCGAGCGGCAGATCCCGGTCTTCGTGCTCGAACCCATCGAGCAGGAGTAGGTGGCCGTCTGCTCGCGACGAGGTCGCGCCAGGGCGGAAGGCGGCAGACTCGCAGCGGCTGCTCCCGTTCGGTCGATTGGTACCTTCGCGTGATTCCGCATGGTGAGGCCGGACCGTACCGTCTCGGGTCAATGCCACGCCAGACGCCTCCGGATCGCCTCCACTTCATCCTGCAGCGCACGCCCGAGGACGTCTTCGAGCCAGACTACGCGTCGGACGTCCCGCTCGTCCAGTTCGTCGCCTTCGGCCGGGACCACCGGATGTTCGGCTGGGTCCACCTGATGGCCGATCGGCTGACGGACATGCTGAACACTCACGGGGAGCTCCTGCTCACCCACGTCGAGATCGAATGCCTCGAGGACGGCGAGACCCGCGCGGTCGATGAGGTGCTGATCCGCTGCAGCGAGCTCATCGCCGTGCACGCGAGCGGCCCCCGGGGCGATGGGCAGCGCCGCCAGCGGACCAGGTCCCACGCGATAGCCGTCCAGTCGGGCAAATACCTGATCGGCGGGTACCTCCACGCGCCCCCGGATTGCGACCCGATAGCGCACCTGGGCGAGCGCCCGCGGATGGTCCCGCTCACCGACGCCTGGATCGAGTACTGGTCCGGCACGGACCGCAAGACGCAGTCGATCGGAACGATCATCGTGAACCGAGAGCAGCTCGACTGCACGCGAGTGGTCACCGACGAAGACCTGTTCGGGGGCTTGCTCCGCCCGATACCGACCCCGGATCAACCGGCGTTCTGAAGCGGGATCCGAGTCGGCCGGGCCGGCCCTTACGACGCGTTTGGGAGCGCTGGCGAGCGGCGGCATCGACCGTTCCAACCCATGCTCGCGCCCACCGCCGGAGATCCGCCGGCCTCGAACACGGGTGCTACGCTCGGCGGGTGTTGATCGGAATCGACCACCTGGTCATCGCGGTCCCCGACCTGGACGATGCCGCCTTCGAGCTCGAACGGCGGGTCGGCCTGGCCGCAACCGGCGGCGGCCGACATCCGACGCTGGGGACGCGGAACCGGCTGGCGTGGCTTGGCGACAGCTACGTCGAGCTCGTCTCCATCGCCGACCTGGGTATCGCCGGGAGGTCGTGGCTGGGCCTGCCGACGATCGCCGCGCTCGAGCACGGCGGCGGCCTGGCGACGTGGGCCGTCGCGACGCACTCGATTCAGGCCGACGTCGGGGCGCTCCGCGCTTCGGGCTCGGGTTTCGGCGACCCCACGCCGGGCGAGCGCGAGCGTCTGGACGGTATGGTTGTCCGCTGGCGCCTGGCGATTGCCGGCCGCCTTGGGCCGGCGGAGCCGCCGTTCCTGATCGAACACGACCCCCTCTCGGCGGAGTGGACCGAGGCGGATCGAGCGGCCCGTGGCACGGAGCGTCATCCGATCGGGGGACCGGCCCGGCTGGACGTGCTGGAACTCCCCGTCGCCGACGTGACGGCCGCCGCCCGGACGCTCACCCGGCAGGCTGGCCTCCGGTTCCGGCCGTCGCCGGTCGGCGGCGCCGCCCGCGACGCCGACCTCGGCCGCCAGGTCGTGAGATTGCGGCCGATTCACGGGAAGGCCGACGCTCCGGGGATCGGCCTCGCGTCCCCGGCCGGCGACGGCCGAACCGTGGATGCTCTCGGGTGCCGCTGGACCTTCAGGCGCGCGGGCTGACCTCGATTGGATCGTCCGGCGACCCGGCCTCGACCACGGTCGCCGGCCTGCCGAGCAGCTACTCCTTTCGGCCGGGCGGCCACGTCCCCATGACCTGGCGAAGGATCGCGAACTCGCCGATGTGGTATGCGTTGTGGTCGCCGACTAGGCGGACTTCGCGCAGGATCGTGTGCCCGGGCGTGTTCGGGATCGCTGCCAGCACGTCGGTGGCGGGATCCGCCACGAGGTCGTGGAGCGCCGCGCGGTCGGATCGGAAGCCCTCGACCGTCGACGCGAACTGCTCCGGTGTCGCGGTGGCGTCCCGTGCCGGCCAGTACTCCTCCGGCCAGGTGGGCGCCAGGTAGGCACGGTTCCGGATGTAGTCGAGGATGTCCGACTGGGCGATCCGGATGTGCTCGAGCAGGTGCCACGGCGTGTACGCGACGTTGGGCGGCCGCCGGTTGATCGCCTCGTCCGGGAAGTCCGCCACGGCGGCTTCGAAGGGCATGTGGGCGCCGTGCCCGTCGACGAGCGCGAGCAGTTGCTCGCGCAGGATGTCGCTGGTCGCCATCTCGTGCCTCGGTTCGGTGCGGTCGTCGTGCGTCGTCCGTCGCTCCGATTCCCGCGGACCCGGAGCGCCCTCCACGACCTTCACCGTCTATGCTGCGCCATCGCGCCGGATTTCGTCCCGCCGCCGCGCGGGAGCAGGCTCCTCAGCAGGGTGGGAACTCCGCGACCGTCGGGCTGGGCGCCGGGCCGCCTGCGCGCACCCGCGAGGGCGACACGGCAGCCTGAAGCCGCGGACCACGGGAAATCGACGCCGGCGGACCCGAAGTGAATCTCAACCGAGGGCCACTTGGGCCCACAACGAAAACGGGCCGCGCATGGGGCGCGGCCCGTTCCTTCCTGTTGCTGCGGAGAGCTAGAGGGCCGCGCCGATCTGGCTCAGGATGCTCTGGATCACGCCACCCAGGAAGAGCAGAGCGACGATGGCGGCGATGGCGACGAGGGCGAGGATGAGGGCGTACTCGGCCAGGCCCTGGCCTTTCTCGGAGCGGAAGAACGCGAGCATGAGAGCCTCCCCTGATGAAAGCGCCTCCATGTGGAGGATGCTGGATATTGTCGGCACTTGTCGCCGAAATACCAGAGGGGTTCTCGCCAGGTGCGCGCCCAATCGCGGCGGGGCGAGCCGAGGCAGGCATGACCGCCCACCAGCTTCCGGGATTCCTGAGGTCGGGCTACAAACATATGGGGCCGCCGACGCCCCGTTCCCGGCCTCTCCCTGGAACGCTGATGGGGACCGCGGAGCGTGTCTCCGGGTCTGTCCATCGCAGCGGTAACCGAGTCGAAAGGAACGCTCACCGAGATTGGGGCCCGGGACGGAACGAAGGTCCCGGCGTAAACCCCAAGTGGAGACCAGGAATGCGAAACATCAGGCTCACGACGCCGATCGTTGGAGCGATCCTCACCGGAGGGGCCGCGATCGCGCTGCTGCTCGGCGTTGGCACTGCCTTCGCCGCCTCGCCGACCCCAACGGCCCCCCTCGCGACGACCTCAACGGCGTCGACCACTCCATCGACTCAGCCCGCTGCAACGGCTGCGGCGACGGCCGGCGCGAACAACCCGTTCGGCCGCGACGAAACGGTCAGCGACGCGTCGGTCGTCGCGGACGCCATCGGCATCTCCGTGGCCGATCTTGATGCCGCTCTGGCCAAGGGCCAGACGGTCGCAGCAATCGCCACAGCCCACGGCGTCGCTCCTCAGAAGGTGATCGACGCCCTTGTAACGGACGGTCTGAACGAGCTTGCCGCCCAGGTCAAGGCCGGCACCCTAACCCAGGCTCAGGCGGACGCACAGAAGGCCGCCGTAACCCAGCGAGCGACCGACCAGGTCAATGGGACGTTCACCGCCGGTCCGGGCGGCGCGGGTTGCCCGGGCGGTCCGAACGGCACGGGTTCGACCAACTGAACTCAGCCCCACCAAGCGAGAGGCGGCGAGTTCTTGCTCGCCGCCTCTCATCCTGCCTGTCGAGTCTCCGAGCGGGACGTCCCGGGTGCACGCCTGGACGTGCCCGCGAAGCCGTTGCTTATTGCCTGCGCCGGCCGAGGATCCCACCGGCAGGCTGACGGTGCGGCATGTCGATACCGGCTCGAACGATGCCAGCCGCGCCGCCCGCTCTAGCTGCTCGTCGCCGACCAGTTGCCCTTGGCGTCGCCACATGTCGGGGCGGCATATGTCCCCTGCATCTTGGCACCGGAGATGCTGCCGTCGTAGGTGATCGTCACCTGGCCCGAGACGGCCCCGAAGCTGATCGTGCTGCCGGTGATCGTGCCGGTGACGGTTCCACTGGTCAGGCAGGGCGTCCCCTTGACGGCGATCGTGCCCGACAGACTGTTGCCGGTCTGAGCGAACGTCACGGCGAAGGTGCCGCTCGAGGTGTCCGGCGACGTGTCCTGCCACGTCCCGTTCCATGTACCTGCGAGGCCCAACGCCGTGGGCGCCTCGGACTGCACGGGCGTGGCGGTCGGCGTTGTCGTAGGCGTCGGCGCGGACGTGGGTGTGGCCGGGGGCATGGTCACGACTGCCGTAGGTGCCGCGGTCGGCGACGGGGTCGCTACTGAGCTGGTGCACGCCCCAAGCGCCAGGGCCAGCGCCGCGGTCAACGGGATCAGACGCAATAGGGAAAGCTTCATCGGGTCCACCTGGTACTTGCCATCACGGCGGAATTGTCCCTCGATCGCTGCGGCGTGAGCAGGTCGTCGCGTGTCCTGGGACGGCAGACCCGACCCGCGCGACAGGTGCGACGCCGGCCGGGCTGCGTCGCAGGACGCCGCGCGGCGGTACTGCCTCTGGTCCACTCAGGCCCGGCCGACAGGCGCCGCAGGTCGCGTCGTCGCAGGCGGCGGTGATCGATTGGGCGCCGGCGAGCAGGCCGCGAGGGCCGCCATCCCCTGGGGAACCAGGTGGTCTGCCCGGAGCGTCCCGCTTATGCTCACGTGAGTTCGTCCTCAGCCAGCGCGGGAGTCCGCACATGGATGGTCGCCTCGGGGACCAGGCTCTACCTCCGACCACGCGCCTCCGGCCGAAGCTGCTCGGGCGAGGGCTGCCCCTCCCACCGGTGGTGATCCTGGTGGCGGCGGTCGGAGTCCTCGCGGGGCTCGCGCTGGGGTACGGGTTGGGGTCCACGCCCGGCCGAGCGCCGGCCTCCCCGACCTCGGTCGCCGCGTCGACGGCCGCGTCTCCATCGCCGTCGGTTTCCGCCCCCCAGTCGGCCGCTCCGGCGGGCGCGCCCACCCCGAGCTCGTACGAACTCCCGCCGGCGGGCGGACTCACCCTGACGGAAGCGCTGGCGGCGCTGAACAGGCTCGGGTGGGGCATCTCGCCGGCGGCGATCATCTCCGCCCGTGTCGAACAGTACGGCGATGCGTCCCCGTCGCTCGTTGACGGTCGGCCTGACGAGTGGGTCTTGGCCATCGTCGTCCGAGGCACCTTCATGTACGGGTCGTGTGGACGCATTCGACCGTCGCCCGCACCCTGCCCATCGACCACGACCGAGATGATCATCCTCGACTACGGCACGGGGGCGTTCCTCGAAACCCTGAGCCCGGCGTTTCCGTAATCGATATGCGCTGGTGGGATGGCTCCACCCTGTCGGCCCGTCTCGTGGGTCTGTGCCGAACTATCGAACGGGCCGGACCCCGGAGGGTCGGCGGCGGCCGATCTCGACTGCCGGAGCCAGGGGAACGGCAATGGAAGGTGCACCGGCCGTTAACACGGAAACCCGCCTTCGAACCCTATCCTCCGGGCAGGCCGGGTCTCGGCACAAGAACACAGTTGGGCCCGGCCGGAGGAATAGATGCCAGAACAAGGAACCAAGATCGCGCTCATCGCGCACGACGGCCGCAAGGCGGACATGGTCGCATTTGCCACGTTCAACCGGGATCGGCTGGCCCAGTTCGACCTCGTCGCAACCGCGACGACCGGAGACCTGCTGATCGAGAAGGTGGGCCTGGCGTGCCAGAAGGTGCTCTCCGGCCCTCAAGGCGGTGACGCGCAGATCGCGGCCATGGTGGCCGAAAGCCAGGTGAAAGCCGTGATCTTCCTGGTCGACCCGCTGACCTCCCACCCGCACGACCCCGACATCCATACGGTCCTGCGCGTCTGCAACGTCCACAACGTGCCGATCGCCACCAACGTCGCGGCCGCGGATCTGTTCCTGGCCAGTGAGCTTCTGGCCCGACCCGAACCCGCGCTCAACGTCAGCCCCACCGGCTAGCTCCCCGACTCGGGGAGGGCCGTCCCCTTCCGTGCACATTGCGGTCAGGAAGTCGATCACCCGGTGCGATTCGAGGCAGACAAGACCGCCACGACGGTCACGCGGCTCGTCTCGTCAGGCTCGATCAGGAACGAACCCCGGCATCGACGACGGCGGGGGAGCGTCCGGGCGCTCGGAGGTCCGGAGGTGATGCGGCAAGACCATCGGCCGTCACTTCGGCCAGGAGCCGGCCGCCGAGGATGGCGCCCGTGGTCGGCGCCGGCGTGGGGAGGTTGCAGTAGTTCCCGCATATCGCCGGAGTCGTGGGCGCGGGTGCCTCTGTCGGCGCGGGCGTCGAAGACGGCGTCGGGAGGTTGCAGTAGTTCCCGCATATCGCCGGCGTGGTGGGCGCGGGACTCGCAGGGGCGCCGGGCGAGCGAGTCGGCGCGGCACCCGGGTTGACGCAAGAGGCGACCATCCCCGCGAGAAGCAGCACGAGACCGACGAGTAACGCCCTCTTCATCGCACTCTCCACCCGATACGGCGCCGGCTACTCAGTGTACAGGCGACGGTCCTCGCAGCGATCGGTACCCACGGAGCACGTATGGCACGGCGTGAGCGTCGTGTGAAGGGCGATTCAGTCCGGGTTCGTCGCCACGGTCCGTGGGCGGCGGAGTCGAAACAGCCCTGCACCGCGGTCGGCGGCGAGGTAGTCGGGGCCGCCGTCGCGCGTCCTCAGCTGATAGTGTCTCCGGGCTCCCAGGCGTGGACCGTGGCGGTCGACTTGCGCGCGTCGAGCGCCTCGAGGAGCTGCGCGGGCGTCCCGGTGAGCAGAGGGAAGGTTCCCCAATGGATCGGGAGAACGTCGTGGACGCCCAGGAGCTCGACGGCGATCGCGGCGGCGCGCGGATCCATCGTGAAGCGGCCCCCGATGGGGAGCATCGCCAGCTCCGGCGCGTAGAGCTCGCGGATGAGCCGCATGTCGCCGAATACCGCGGTGTCGCCCGAGTGGTAGACGCGATACCCGTTCTCGAGCTCGATGACGAAGCCCGCCGGCTCGCCGAACGACTTGACGGCGTCGCCGCCGAACAGGTCGCAGCTCGAGTGGACGGCCGGGACCATGCTGACGCGCAGGCCGTGGGTCTCGACCGTGCCGCCGGCGTTCATGGCGACGATTTCGGCCGACCCGCCGATCTCGTGCTGGAGGAACAGGCTCAACTCGTGGATGCAGGGCATCGCCGGGTGGGTCCGCCGGGCAAGCTCGAGCGTGCCCTGATCGAAGTGATCGAAGTGGCCGTGCGTGATCAGGAGAACGTCGCAGCCTTCCTGCTGGTCGACCGTCCTGGGGCTCCTCGGGTTGCCGAACCACGGATCGACGAGGACGACCTGCCCGCCGGGCGTTTTGATCTCGACACCGGCGTGTCCAAGCCAGGTGAAGATGGTGTCGCGACCTATCGTCATAACAAGCCTCCCGCCGGACGCAGCCTCTGACCTGGGCCCGTCCTCGGCGTCGGTTCAAGTTCGCTGGTCAGCCGAGCAAGGATAGTAGCGTGCACCGATCGCGGAGCACCGAGGCGCAAGGCGTGGGCGAGTCTGCTCATGTACGCGGGCGAATGGAGCAGCACCGTCAGAGACTCGGGCCGTTCCGAACGGTCAGGCAGTCCTGGGCGGTTCCGCGGGCCGGCGCCGGATCTTGCGGAAGAGGCGATAGACCAGCAGCAGGAGCAGCAGCCCGAGGCCGATCGGTACCCCGACGATGACCAGCCAGACGCCCAGGGAGGCGAGACTCTGGCCGAGCTTGACCAGCGTCGCGGTCGCGTCGTCGACCGAGCCGTTGATGCTCCAGCCGCTCGTGGCGCTGGTGACCTCGGTTATCGGCGTTGCCTCGAATTGCACCGTCAGCGTGCTGAACGCAGCCTGGTCACCCAGCAGGTTGCGCTGGCCCTGGAGTTCCTCGATTTGTCCCTGGACCGTCGTGAGCTGGGTCTGGACCGCCAGGGTGTCGGTGATCGTGGTCGCCCTGGCCATGATGCCCAGGAGCGCCTGCTCGGTGGCGCGCAGATTGGTCAAGCGCGCGTCCAGGTCGACTGCCGTCGCCGTTACGTCCTGGGTCTGGACCTGCTCATCGAGGATCTTGAGCGTGCCCCCACCGTTCGCGCCGTGGATGGCCGCGAGCGTCGCGTCCCACCTGGCCACCGGGATCCGGTAGGTGACCGAGATGACCAGCTTGTCGGCGTCGCCGGAGCGCGACGAGGCCGATACGTAACCGCCTGCCGCTCCGACGATGCCGTCCGCCTGGGCCGCCGAGGCGATGGGGTTTGATACCTGCAGCTCCAGCTGACCGGTCTTGATGATCAGCGTCTGCGCACCGGCCAGAGGGACGGCCGACTCGCCGGCCATGGGGGCCGTCGTCGGCAGCGCCCCGAGATCCTTGCCGCCCGCTCCAGGGGGTTGAAGAACCGCGGCCGGACCTGCCGTCGCCGCGGAGGAGGAGGAACATGCCGCGAAGCTCAGACCAGCGAGCACCAACAAGGCGAGGCCGGCCAGGCCTCTGTTCGCGCTTCTCATCGAACCCCTCCGTTCGAACTGCGTCGCTCGACAGCCGCGACCACCAGACGCTATGTATTCGAGTCGGAGGCCCCCGAAGGTTCAGTCTGTGGAGTCTTCGCGGAGTGACGGCCCGGTCCGCCCCTCGCGATGCGGCAGCGCACCCACGAACGGTCGCCCCGCCGGGACCCGGTGACGCCTCCGCCGAGGGCGGCGCGAGACGCGACGTAAACCATCGTGATCATCTGCTGCCCGGATGAACCGAGATCAGGCGTTGATCGCTGTCGCCTGGAGGATGAGCCGGTTGCCGTCGGGATCGGCGAACTCGACGAACCGACCCCACGGCCGCTCCCGGATACCGTCATCGATGACGACACCGTGGTCGCGAAGTCGCGTGACGTCGCCTTCGAGATCGTCGGTTTCGAGGACCAGCCCGGTCAGCGAGCCGGCCGTCATGCTCTCGAACCAGGTGACGAGCGTTATCGAGGTCTCCGCCCCGGCGGGCCGGAGCTGGACCCAGCGCTGGCCCGGCCCCATTGTCATGTCCCGAACGAGTTCGAGCCCCAGGGCCTCGACGTAGAAGGAGCGAGCGCGGTCCTGGTCGGTGACGGGGATGGATAGGATCTGGACGTATCGCACGGTCATAAGGGCAGCTTACAGCCGAGCTGTTGACGACGGGACGGATCGAGAAGGCGACCGCGTCGAACCGGCTCGCGAACCTGGACGGAACACACGGGCTGGTCGCGATGGGCCCGACGACGGGTGTCTTCGTGGCAAACGTGGGTTGCGCGGGCACGGTGGCGCGGCAAGAAGCGAGCTTCTCTAGTGCCGCAAGGTGTAGACGCGGCCCTGCTTGAGCTCGAGGTCCTCCAGCTGCGTGGTCGTGCGGACCTCGTACGAGGCAAGCTCGACGAGCTCGCTCGTCGGTAGATAGCGGCGGCCGGGGTCACCCACCAGGACCTCGACGCCCCGATCCCGAGCTCGCTGAAGCCAGGGCAGGACCCGGCCCGGAAGGCCGGCCTCGTAGAAGCAGTCGCCGGCAAGGATGACGTCGACGTCCGGCGGCTCCTCGTCGAGGACGTCGCGATGCACGACGGTTACCCGGCGGCCGTTGGCGCGGGCGTTCATCTCGATCGCCGCGGCCGCGAAGGCATCGATGTCGGCGCCGGTTGACTCGGCCGCGCCGGCCTGCAGCGCCGCGATCGCGCACAGCCCGGAGCCGGACGCGAGGTCGAATACCCTCCGGCCCGCCACCGCCTCCGGCTTCTCGCGCAGGTACCGGCCTATGGCCAGCCCGCCCGCCCAGGCGAAGGCCCAGTAAGGGAGCGCGGTGTCGAGATCCTCGGTCTCGATCTGGAGGGCGTGCCACAAGGGCAGCACGTCGTCGGCCAGGTAGAGCCGGATCGCCTCGAGACCGGGGACCGGATCGAGGTGCGTGTGGCGCAGCACGAAGGCACGGGGCGATGCGGCCATGGCCCTACTGTACCGAGTGTCTAGCCGTCGTCGCGCCCCGCGATCAAGCCATGCCGTCGGCGGATCTGGAACCGAGCCTGCTTGGACCCGGGCTGCGCCGGAGGCAGCGGGCCGGTCGCCTGGCACGACTCCTGCATCCGGACGCCGCCCCTGCGCTCGATGCTGATCAGGCCGTCGCGAGCCCGTGATCCGCGTCAGGGTTGATACAGCTCGGCATCTGACGAGGCCGGCTGCAGGCTGACTCCGTCCCAACCTCCCACGACGAGCACGCGCCCGTGGTTCAAGGCCGTGGCCGTCTGGCCGCCACCGAGCGCGACGATGGCAGGCCCGGTTTCGCTGAACGCACCGGTCTTCGGATCGTACAGCTCGGCCGTATGGCCGTCTCCGCCGACGACCAGGACCAACCCGCCGGAGATGAGCACGGCACTCTGGGTGTCGCGAGCCACTGCCAGCGAGCCGGTCCTGGTGAATGAGCCCGTGGCCGGGTTGTACAACTCGGCCGTGGCGAGCGGCATCTCCTGAACGTTGCTGGCATCTCCGCCTTCGACCAGAACTCGGCCGTCCTCGAGCAGCGTGGCCGCAGATCCAGACCAGCGGCGGGACGCCATGGACCCGGTCGGCGTGAACCGGCCCGTCTTTGGATCGTACAGTTCCGCCGAGATGGGAGCCGGGTCGTCGTACGCCCCCGTGCTGACCCCGCCGACGATCAGGACGCGCCCATCGGGCAGAATGGTGGCCGTGTGGTCCGCGCGCGGCATCCCGAGTGAGCCGGTCGCGGAGAACTTGCCGGTACCTGGATCGTAGATCTCCGCAGACGCGGTCGTGGCACCAGAATCGTCGACGCCACCCACGATCAAGACACGGCCGTCGGACAGGGAAGTGGCCGTGTGACCCGAGCGGGCGTGGGTCATCGACCCCGTCGCCGCGAAACTCCCGGTCACCGGGTCGTAGAGTTCCGCGGACGCCAGCGGCTCCTGGTCGGGCGAGTTGGCATGCCCTCCGCAGATCAACACCCGACCGTCGGGCAGCAGATTGCCCGTCTCGCCGGTCAACCCGATGGTGCCGATCGACCCCGTCAGGCTGAACTTGCCCTGCTCGGGTTCGTACAGCTCGGCTGAGGCATCATCCGAGCCGCCGAGGACCAGAACGCGCCCGTCCTTCAGCAGAACCGCTACCTGCCCGCCTCGGGCAACGGACAGCGAGCCAGTTGCCGTGAACCGGCCGTGAACCGGCCCGACGGCAGCGCTCGGCGAGGCCGGTCCGGCAATGGAACTCGCTGTGGCGCCGGCCGTGGGCATCGAGGAAACCGCCGGCGTCGCGGTGCTCGGCGACTGGGAACCCTCGGCGCCCCCACAGGCGGCGGCGGCGATGACCATGAGCAGGCCCACGAGTCTCACACCGAAGCTGCGCGGCACCGAGCGCCGCCCCTTCAGACGCCCGACCGGAGGCTGCCCCACCCTCGTTCCCTTTTCGATCTCCCCGCTGGTCCCGCCACCGCGGCCACCCGGCGAACTCTCACGTGGCCCGGGGTTGAGGACGGATGCCGGCTCCAAATCGTGCCGCGCGGTGCATGGGCAGAACGATGCGATGGCGCCGCTGCTCCGTTCCGAGGTCGACAGCCTTCCTCGGATCGGGCTGACGGCCCGGGACACAGCCTCTCCCAGTAGCAGTCCGGGTTCGCTGCCGAGCGGTACGTCCCTGCCATCACATCGGTTCCCACGATGTACGCCCCAGCCGGCAAAGGACTCCCGGGAGAGACCACCGCCGAGAGGTCCGTGGTCCACGTGCCGCACCCCCGGGAGATGAAGCCCTTGTCGGACGCGGAGATCGTGACGAGCTCGGGCCCGTCCGAGCCGCCATTGGCGATGATGTTGAAGGGAGTGCCACCGAAGACGCTCAGTCTGTCCCAGTAGCAGCCCGGCGACGCGACCCGGGTTCGATAGGTCCCCGGCTTGACGCCGGTGCCGACGATGAAGGCACCATCACCAAAGGTCAGGAATTCGCTGGTCGCAGAACTGGTTGGCATGGGCGTCAGGACGGGCGTGGGCGCCTCGGTCGGCGTCGCCTGAGCCGGCGCGGCCCTGGTCGGGATGATGAGCGGAGTGAGAGTGGGGACTGTCTGATATGAGCAGCCCCCGACTGCCAGCATCGCGGCCAGAGCGAGCCCAACCCTTCTGGTCATCTTCCCCCACCTGTGCTTCCAGCGGCACGAGTCCACTCTACGCCTTGAGGCCACGGACGAGCACTGCGTTGTGGTGCCTCCGACCGGATCGTGTTCCCCACGTCAGCCTGCTGACGGCAGCGGGCGGGAGCCACTGCCCAGCCGCGCGACGCGGCACGGGGTGGTCGTTGGGTGACGCCCCGGCTCGTGTCGAACCAGCCCGCGCGCTCCGCGCCGGCCCGTAGACGATGGCTCGACGGGTGCCGGTCCAGGCCAGGTCACGGTGGCAAAGCCTGTACGCCGTAGCCGGCGCCGCGCGGTGTACGCGAGCACCTGCCATAAGTAGTGTTCGCTGACTGACCCCCTGGCTATGTCAGGTGGCCTAGTCCGCGCTTAGGTTGGTGGCGTGGACGACGAACGTTCACCGCAGCCGACCCGGCAGGGGCACCCCCGCCGCGAGACGGGGACGCAGAGCCAGGGATCTCGACACCCGCTTCGAGTGATGCGAGACCGCCCGGTTGCCGTGTCGGTGGCGAAGGAGAAACTCAGGAGTTTGTGCAGTGAAGGCGAACCTGGCCCTCTTCACGTCCGCGGTGCTGACCCTTGTGGCTGTGCTGCACCCGATTGCCAATGGCATCCGGTGGGGGTGAACGTGGTGACCATGCAACAAAGGGCCTGGCGAGCCCTGCTGGCCATGTCGACGATCGCTGGCTTCGCGCTCGCCCTGGGAGCGGGCCACCGCTGGTGCTAGCGGCCCCTTTTCGCTGAGAGCGAACGGCCGGCGGCGCACGCCGGCCGTTCTTCATGATCAGCATCCCTCACGGCCGGGGCACCAGGGGCGGTCGTGCCCAACCAGCCCCGGCCATAGGCGCCTGGGGATCCCGGGCGGCTACCGCCAAGTACGACCTGTCGATGACCGGAGTCGTGGCCACTTCGAGAGGCTCGCAGCGTCTCGACTGGCCCGCCGCAATCCTGCTCCGAGAAGTCGGCGATCGCTGTAATGGTCCTTATGCCGGCTGGCAGTCGCACGCCTGGATTGCGAAGAACGACGCCAGGAAACCGACGTTTGGGTCACCCGGCAGTCACCCGCCTGGCTTGGTGATCGGTCAGGTGAGCGGGTGCCCGGCATCGAGCCGGCTGGACTGACGGAACTGCGCCGAAGCCCTCCCAAGACGATCGAGGAGGCACAGCGGTTTTCGAACCCTGGTGAGAATCGCATTAGCTCAGTGGCGGCGCGGACGTTCGCCGCCATCGTCTTCTCAGTGCAGGGGCGATCGGTCCCAATCCGCGGTCCGAATGGGACCCCATTCGGAGCCTGGCGCGCGTCCCACCCACCTGGCAAGACCCAGCGTGGACAGCACATCGCAGGTGCGTTCAGCGGAAGGTAAGCGGAGCCGTGGACACCAGGTCGCCGTCATCGCAGGCTGAGTCGGCCGCGCCCGGAGCGGAAGCGAAGCCGACGGACGCGCCCCCTCGAAGTGCCTCGACGCCCCTCGCTGACGCCAGGAAGTCGTCCCTTCTGGCCGCCGCCCTGTCATTCGTGTTTCCCGGCGCCGGCCAGCTGTACCTGGGGCGTCGCCGTTCCGCGGCCTTCTTCGCCCTTCCCGCGCTGTTGGCGATCCTGTGGGCCGTGCTCCAGCTCAGCCAGGGCCTGGTCTACTTCGCGCTCAGCATGCTCGACAGCGGCTATGCGCTGACGGTCGCGGCCGTGGCCGCCGCATTCACGGCCTGGCGGGTGGCGTCGATCGTGCATCCGTTCGTGGTCATGCGCCCGAGACGCGTCGGCAGGCGGGCCGCTGCGGTGCTGGCCCTGCTCCTGGTCGCGACGCTGGGCATGGGCGATGTCGTCTTCTCGAACGCCCTCGACGCCTACAGCGCGGCCCAGCAGATGGCCTCGAACGACTTCGCCGACGCGACGGCCTCGCCCTCGCCGCTGGTCCTGACGCCGACGCCCGGTCCCAGCCAGACAATCGCTCCGACCGAGAGCGCTCCGGCGCCACCGTCGGCCCCGGCATCGGCGTCGGCGTCGCCCAGCCCGACCTGGAGCCCAGCCGACCCGAACCGATTGACTGTCCTGCTTACCGGCGTGGACTTCATGACGGGCCGCTCGCACGCTCTCAACGACACCATCATGCTGGTGAGCATCAACCTCAAGACCCGCGCCGTGGCCATGGTGAGCGTGCCCCGCGACACCTCCGACTTCCCCTTCTACTGGGGCGGCCAGGCCCCGGTCACCTTCAAGATCAACTCGCTGGTCAACGCCGTCGCGGCGGGGAGGTTCGGCTCGCCCGACACGCCCATGGTCACCCTGGCCAACGAGGTCGGCTGGTTGGTTGGCGTGCGCGTCAACTACTACGCCGAGATCGACATCGACGGCTTTTCGAAACTGATCGACCTCGTCGGCGGGGTCGACATCAACAACCCGACCCTGCTCAACGATCCGTCTACCGGCACGTGCATTCCGGCCGGTCCTGTCCACCTGGACGGGACGACCGCGCTCCAGTACGTCCGGTCGCGCGAGACAACGAACGACTACGCCCGCGCCAACCGCCAGCAGATAGTGATGATCGCCCTGGAGAAGAAGCTGGCCACTCCGGCCATGCTGCCCATGCTCGGGAGCCTTCTCGCCCTGGCCGGCAAGTCGATCGCGACCAACTTCCCGCTCAAGACTGCCAGGAACTACGTCTACACCGCCCAGCACCTGGGCTCGATCTCGCAATGCGTTCTGGGGCCGCCCTACAACTACCATCCCGACTCCTCGCTTACCGGCGGCTCATGGACCAGCCGGCTCAAACTCGACGAGGTGGCCGACCTCTCGGTCCAGCTCTTCGGGACCGACAGCCGCTACTACGGCGGGTCCAACGTTGTGCCGGTGCCCTGCCAGGCCACGGTCTCCAAGCCGGTCTTCGCTCCCTGCGCGAGTCCCACGCCGCAGCCCTCGCATTCGCCCCTGGCCTCGCCCTCGCCCGGTTCGAGCGCGACTCTGGGCAAGAGCTCCTCGCCGCGGCCGTCGGCCAGTCCATTGATCTCGCCCGCGACGAGCCGAAGCGCCGCCGCACCAGAGAGTGCCTTGCCCCGGCCGTCGCAATCCCCGTGATCTCGCCGTCGCTCAGCCCGAGCTAGACTGCCCAGCCGGCAGACGCCTCCGTCAACTCAGCACGGCCTGGGCGTTGGAATCGGCCGCGATCGGGCCGCGGCTGTCCCACGCAGCGAGAGACCCCGGAGCCAAGTGCAGCACCGGGGCCTCTCGGTGATTGCCGGAGATCTGGAGCTGCCGATTACGGCGGAGGCTGACGCGCTCCGCCAGCGGCGCTATCGGCGGGCGACGTCGAGGCGGCAGCTCGGCGATTCCTTACGGCTTGTACTGGAGTTGGCTTCCGTCGAAGGTGCTGACCATCGAAACCATCAAGCCGTCGTCGGTGATGTAAGCATCGGCCCCGTAGTAGGGCACTGCCAGGAACGACGCGTTGAAGACCCACGAGACGGCCACGGTCTCACCGGTGATCGACATCGATAGCGCGGTGAACGTGCCTCCGCACAGCCCACCGTCGGCCTCCGGCTTCACGAACCCGGCAAACGTTGCCGCGGCAGCCAGGCGGCCCGAGACGAGCGCTCCTTCGCCATCCTGGCGCAGGGTGTACTGGTCCGGATACTGCTCCATCAGGCCCAGCCAGTTGCAGTTGTTGAGAGCCGTGATGTGCTGCAGGTAGACGAGATATGGCGTCTTCTCGCGGACGAGCTTGCTCGACACCTGCGAGGGGTTGTTGGGGTTACTGACCGAGATCGCGGTGTACTTCTGGTGGTCAAAGCCGCCGGAGTGTGCATACACCGCCGTGGCGCTGCCAGCGAGCGACACCACCACCAGTATGGCAACGATGACTTTCTTCACGCCGAACCTCCGCCTCTTGCCAGCCAATGAGCTGGTCAACCTCCTTGGAGATACAGGTGCGTCCGCTCGCAGCGCAACGCCCGCCGCGCGACGCCCGTTGCTCCTTGAGGGACAGCGAGTGGCGTGAAGCGCTCGAGCGATACCGCCTGCCCGGTCGGAGGGTCGAGCCAGAGCCTCCGACGAGCAAGTGCCCTTTGTATCAATCGACTTGCCGGTCATCGATCGCGTGCCGAACACCAGCGGGACACGAGGGTAGATCGTGACGAGACGCAATCACGGCAAGCGCCCAGAAGCCGCCGGCTACTGGGGCATGAGTCCTGTTGATCTGGTGTTAGTGGCCACCTGGACTCCCGAGGGGAGAAGGCCGCATCGGCGGTTCGGGGGTCACCCGTTCGCCGCTAGGACCTCACGCAGTCTCGCGGCGAAGGCATCCGGAGCGGCGACCCGGCCGTACTCGCCGCCGGCGAACCCGTCGTGGCCGCCCGGAAACGTAACGGGGTCTACGCCCAGGCGCTCGGCGACGGCAACGGCGGCGCGGCCGGCGACCGCGTCGGAGGACTCCGCCCCCACTCCGATGACGACGCGCGTCGGCGCGGAGCGAATTGCCTCGAAGTCGGGCTCATAGTGGGCGATCGGGATCATGTTCAGGCCCACGAGCGGGTCGTCTCTGGAACCATCATCCTCGTTCGATAGCCCGAACATCGCGGGGTCCGGCGCGGGCCGTGCCAGGTAGTCGGCCGGAATGGGCCCCTGCTGGCTCACGAGCGCGATGAACTTCGCCATCGCGGGCCCGAAGCCGCTGCGCAGGTACGTGTCGTGCATGTCGACACAGGCCGCAATCGCTTGCTCGCGATCGGGCAGGACCGCGAAGGCCGGCGGTTCGTGCGCGACGAGCGTTCGGACGTCCGCGGGATGCCGCGCCACCAGGGCGAGCGCGTTCACGGCGCCGCCGCTGCTCGCGAACATGTCGACGGGTCCGCCGCCCAAGGCGCCGATCAAGCGGTGCAGGTCGTCGGCGTGCTCCTCGGGCGTCGTCCGGTCGGCTCCGTCAGTCCGCTTGCTGCGCTCGGCGCCGCGCGGGTCGTACGTCACGACGGTGCGATCGGAGAAGTGCCCGGCGATGGTCTGGAACCCCCTCGCGCCCATCGGTGAGCCGATGATCAGCAGGGGCGGCTCGGCGCTCGAGGGGCTGGATCGCACGTCGTACGTCAGAACACAGCCTGGCGCTTCGAGAGTGTGGGCGGTCGTCGCGGCTTGTGCACGGATCTTCGTGTCGCTCATGGAACTCTCCCGGTAAGGCTCGGGAGCCTATCTCAACACCCGCGGGCGGCGGCGGGAAGATGCGGAACCGGCTCGACCGGATCGCGCAACGGCTCTCGCCCCTGACGGCGGCGGACCACACCGGCGGCTCGGACCTCTGCCCCCGGGCCAGCCTTGTGAGCCGTCTCCTCGGCAATCCGGACGTTCCCCGACCCGGACGAACCTATCGACCCAGGCGGGTCCGGCTACTGGACTCGGTGTGCCTGGATCCGTCGCCACCCGTGGCGCCGTGTGTAACGCGAGGTCCGGGGCCCCGCGCCGCCGCAACCTAGGACGCGCCGACCAGCGGCGAGGGCGTAGCGGACGCGGCGATGACCCGGATCGTCTCGCGCGCGATCATCCGTTCCTCGTTGGTCGGGATGAGCATCACGCGGACGCGGCTCGACTCCGTGGCCAGGTCGACAGCGCGCCCGCGCTCGGTCGCGTTCTTGCCGTCGTCGAGATCCACGCCCAGGAACCCGAGGTCGCGGCAGACGCGTTCCCGGATGACGGGGCTGTTCTCGCCGATGCCGGCCGTGAACACGATCGCGTCGAGGCCGCCCATGGCGGCGGCGTACGCGCCGATGTACTTGCGAATGCGATAGCAGAAGACCGCGAGCGCCAGCTCCGCCCTGGCGTGGCCCGTCTCCGCGGCTTCTTCGATGTCGCGCATGTCGCTCGAGAGGCCGGAGAGGCCGAGCAGGCCGCTTTCCTTGTTGATGATCTGGTCGATTTCCGAGACCGGCGCGTCGAGCTTGCGGGAAAGGTAAGTGAGGATGGCTGGGTCGAGGTCGCCGGAGCGCGTGCCCATGACGAGCCCCTCGACGGGAGTCAGGCCCATGCTCGTGTCGACTACCCGGCCGCCCTGGATCGCGGCCATGCTGCAGCCGTTGCCGAGGTGGCAGGTGACTATGCGCGATTTCTCGGGCGTAATCCCTCTCTGGCAGAGCATCTCCAGGGCGATGCCGGCCACGTATTGGTGAGACGTGCCGTGGAAGCCGTATCGCCGTACGCCGAAAGCCGTGTAGTAGTCGTACGGCAGCGCGTACATGTAGGCGTAGTCGGGGATGGTGGCATGGAATGCCGTGTCGAAGACCGCCACCTGCGGAATGCCGGGCATCAGCCGCCGGCAGGCGCGAATCCCCTCGAGGTTCGGCGGGTTGTGGAGCGGCGCGAGCTGGCTCATCTTCTCGATGCCGTCCAGGACCGCGTCGGTCACGAGCGTCGGCTGGACGAACTTCTCGCCGCCGTGGACCACGCGATGCCCGACCGCGGCGATCTCGTCGATCCGCTTTACGACGCCCTTCTCGGGGTCAGTCAGGAGCGCGAACACCTGATCCATCGCGTCGTCGTGGCAGTTCATCTCGGCATCGAACGAGATCTTCCCGGCGAGCGTCGTCTGCTGGACGATGTGGCCGCAGCGCTGGGACATGCCGATGCACTCGGCCAGACCCTTTGCGACCACCTCCTCCGTGTGGGAGTCGATGAGCTGGTACTTGAGGGACGAGCTGCCGCTGTTGAGTACGAGGATCTTCATTTCGGTGTTCAACCCGCCTGTCCTGCTGTTCAGCTACACCTGTCCGGCTCGTGTACGGCGAGCCGTCGCCGGGGCCGGGTCACCTTCCCGGGATGGTCACTGGGAGGCCTGCACGGCCGTGATGGCGGCCACATTGACGATGTCGAGCGCGTCGCACCCCCGCGAGAGATCGTTCACCGGGCTGCACAGCCCCTGGAGGACGGGGCCGAAGGCCCTGGCCTTGGCGAGCCGCTCGGTGAGCTTGTAGGCGATGTTCCCGGAGTCGAGGTCAGGGAAGATCAGCACGTTCGCTTTCCCGGCAACGGAACTGCCGGGCGCCTTGCGCTGGCCGATCCATTCGACCAGGGCGGCGTCGCCCTGGAGCTCGCCGTCGAGGGCCAGGTCCGGGCGCCGCTCCTTCGCGATCCGGGTCGCCTCTACCACCTTGTCGACGAGCGGATCGCGGGCACTGCCCTTCGTCGAGAGCGAGAGCATCGCGACGCGCGGCTCGAACCCGAGCAGGTTCCGCATGGTGTTCGCGCTCTGGATCGCGATCTCCGCGAGCTGCTCGGCGTTGGGATTGATGACCAGACCGCAGTCGGCGTAAATGAAGACGCCGTTCTCGCCGTACTCGCAATCCGGCACGATCATGATGAAGAACGACGAGACCAGCCCACAATCCGGGGCAGTACCGAGGAGCTGGAGCGCCGGCCTGATGGTGTCCGCGGTGGAATGGGTCGCGCCCGAAACCTGGCCGTCGGCCTCGCCCTCGTGAACCATGAGGCAGCCGAAGAAGAGCGGATCGAGGATCTGCTGAGCCGCCTTCTCCTCTGTCATGCCCTTGTGGCGGCGCAGATCCAGGAGCTTGGCGGCGAACAGGTCACGATCCGGCGATTCGGCGGGATCGACGATCCGGCAGCCGCTGATGTCGGCGCCGGCTTGCTTCGCCGCGGCCTCGATCTTCCAGAGCGGGCTCACCAGAACGACCTTGGCCAGGCCCTCCCGAACGATCCGCTCGGCGGCGGCCACCGTTCGGACGTCGTCGGCCTCGGGCAGGACGAGGGTCTTGTGTCCGGCGCGGGCACGCGCGTAGACCGTTTCCATGACGTTCGACATCATCTGTGAGGCGACTCCTGGTGCGGATATTCCGTCCGCGCGGCTGGCGCGTCGCCGGGCGACGAGGACTGCCGCCGAGTGGGTTGCGCAGGGGACGCTCATCGCCGACCGCGTAGGCCAGGGACGTGGAGGTCTAAGTGATCTTGCCATTAGGGTGGGCTTTGGACGGCCAAGCCGAGTAGGGCCAACAGGCGCACGAAGTGGGCCATAAGTCCCGGGCCGGCGGGACGGGTTGGGGCCGGACCCGGAGGTCCTCGGTCACAGTGGGCAGCCCAACGTAACGGCGCCACATGACCGGTCAATCTGCGCCACCTCCCACTCAACGTGCAGGATCGTGGTGCGCGCCACGCCGGTCGCCTCCGTGACCGCGCCGCCCACCAGCACCGGTGGCAGCGGCTCGGGCAGCATCTCGATGCCGATCTTCGCGCTGCTGATCTGCGTGGCCTTCGGAGCGCTCGGCCTCGCCGCGGTCGAAGCTCAGCGACAGAGCATCCACCGACAACTGCCGAGATGGTCGCCTCAGCCGACTGCCACAGAACCAATGATCGACGGGCCGTGGAGACGGCCCGTCGATCGTCTTCGTACCCGCGTCTGCTTCGGCGTCGCTGGGCCGGCCTAATCCGGGGTGGGGACCGCGTTGGGTCCAGGCGTCCGGCGGTCTGGGTCACGATGGCTTGCATCGTGAAGGTGCGCCTTCCGAGCCTGCGGGCTGGCTCAGTATTGACGCGGAAGCTCAGCGAGACGCGACTCGCACCGCCATGGCCGGAGCTGCCCGACGGCAATCGGAGCACCGCGCACCGTCGACCGGGCCAGATGACAACGGACCTCCAGACTCGGGCACGGCATGAGACACTGGGAGGCGAGACGACGGCCAAATGGATGCGGCTCAACCGCGGCTCTTGCGACCTTCCAGGAGGCTTACGTCGTCGTCCTGCTAGCTGCACCAAGAGTAGGAAGGGTCGGCATGGGGTTCCTGCGACGGTTGGTTGGTGGCAGCGGGCGGCCGTCTTCCGCGCCGAGCGAACAGGAGTGGCCGGCGCCGGGCCCAATCACGATGTGGCCGGTCGGGGAATCCTTCAACTCCAAGTTCCCGGCTGTCCTGTTCCTACCGAAGGACCACGCGACAGTCGAGGTCTCGGGGGCGTCGGATTTCCAGGCCACACTTGAACTCATCGCCGGTGGCCGAACTCTCGACGGCCCTCGATACCCTGACCAGGTCGCGATACTGCTGCCGGAACCAACGAACCCATGCGACCCCGATGCGGTCAGAGTCGTAGTCCTTCCGAGAAGGCCGGGCCAGACCTGGGGAAAAGTCGGCTATCTCTCCCGCGAGGATGCAGTCCGCTATCGGCCGGTGATCGCCCGGTGTGCCTCCGCAGGGAAGGTCACGGCCTGCAGAGTGTCGCTGAAGGGTGGGTGGGACCGCGGCCCGGAGGATCGTGGAGACTTCGGCGTCACGCTGCTCTTGGACATGCCGGCGAAACTGATGCTCCAGCTGGACAAGGAACTTCGGGCCTGATCGTCGGCAGCCGTCACCCGCTGCTCCAAGCAGCCGACCTCGAGGCCAGGCACGTGAGAGCGGCCGCCTTCCCGCGGTCGGTCGTCCCTGGCAAGCGTGCGCCCACTCGGGCGGGCGAGCGATCGTCGCGACCAATTGCCCGGCCGCGGCGGTACGCGACCCGAGCCCCGGCATCGCCGATCGGGGCACCTACTGACGAGAGGGCGCAGCCAAGGGAGTGACGCGGCGGTCGTCATGGGCGGGTCTCACCGCCCCTGCCCGGCGCGGGGCAAGGCGGAGCACAGAGATCGGGCGGCCCAGGTTGGGTCGCCCGATCCACGTCCAGCGCGAGTCGAGCCGTGGCGCTCGCCCGTCGCCCGCCCTCAGTTGACCTCGCGCATCATCTTCTCGATCGAGTCGACGCGCTGACGCATTGCCGCCAGGTCCGCCTGCATCGCAACGGTCGAGTCGCGCAAGGACCTGGCGAGCTCCTCATAGCTGGCGGTCAAGGTCCGATACTGGTCGCCGTACTTACCTTTCGCCTCTTCAACTGCCACCTGCGACCGGCTCGACAGGTAGGTCATCGCGATGCTGCCCACCAGGATCACGAGCACGATGACCACCAATGCCACAGGCCAACTCATATCCATCACTCCACTCTCCGGTTCGTATTGGACTTATCTGTCAGCGTCGCAACAGCTTCTGAGATCCGCTCCGGTGTGAGCTCCTCGCTGAAGGACGCGACCTCGAAATACCTCAGGGCTTTTCCGTCGATCGACACCTCGTGCCGGCCGGTAACCAGCCCCGCTCTCTCGAGTTGCTTGAGATGCATGTGCAGGAGCGGCCGGCTGATCTCCAGCTCCCTGGCCAGCTCACTGACGTACACCTGACGCTCGCTCAGCGCCGCGAGGATCCGCAGCCGATGAGGGTTGGCCAGGGCGCTCAACAACGCCAGAAGTTGGTCGCCGGTTCGGGTTCCCGTCACTCTTCTCCTGCATGTGTAAGACAATCCTTACACATAGCAGCATGATATGTCAACTGGTTGGCCGCGGCCCCGCGGGCGAGCTCCTCCCGATCGGTCGTACATGACGCCAGGACGCAGCCCGGCGCGTCGGGAGTGTGTGCAGCCGTTTCCGTCTCGTCGTGGGTCTTCGTCGGATTCATTGGCGCTCGCTGTCAGGCGCCGGGAACGGGTCCAACACCCGCGGGCGGCGGCGGGAAGATGCGGAACCGGCTCGACCGGATCGCGCAGCGGCACTTGCCTGCAACAGCGGCGAAGCCCACTGGCGGCGATCAGCCCGGGCGGACCCGGCTACTCCTGAACGTTGAGGCCACCGTCCCGCGGCGACCGGCGCAAGGGGCGTGACAATCCCCGCGATGGTGGCGGCAGGAGCGAAAATGCCGATCCGCAACTCGAGGAGGCGCATATGGCAAGGGTCACAGCCAGCATCACGATCTCGCTCGATGGCTACATCGCGGGTCCGAACGATGGGCCGGAGCGTGGCCTCGGTGAAGACGGCGAACGGCTCCACTACTGGGTCTTCGGTGGGCCTTGGACTTACGCAGGCGGCCACCACGGCGAGCTGGCCGGCGCCGACAAGGAGTTCTTTGATACCGAGACCGCGAGCCTGGGCTCCGTTGTCTGCGGACGCGGCACGTATTGGGCCGCCGACGCCTGGGGCGGCGCCAACCCGTGGCAGGTGCCGTTCTTCGTACTCACCCACCATCCCGAGGATGAGCCGGCCGGCTCCGGCTTCGTCTTCGTCGACGGTCTCGACGCGGCGATTGCGCGCGCGCGCGACGCCGCCGCAGGCAAGGACGTCCACGTGATGGGCGGGGCCGACGTCATTCGCCAGGCCCTCAGGGCCGGGCTGGTCGAAGAGCTCTCGATCTCGGTCGCTCCTGTCGTCCTCGGTGCCGGCAAACGGCTCTTCGAAGGGTTCGACCACTCGATCAACCTGGAGCCCCTCCGGGTCTACCCGTCACCTCTTGCCACGCACATCACCTACCGCGTGCTGCGCTGAGGTCGACCTACCGTTGTAAGCGCCTGCCTCGTTCGAGATTGGAGATGTGGCCCATTGGCCTTAGCATCGCCAGCCACGCCGCGATCGCGAAGGGCTAGGCGTCGTTCTCGCAGATCCCCACCCACGCCAACGAGCGGCCGGCGAGGAAGGTGCGGTATCGTCGGCGGTCGGCTGCTTCCTAGACCTCATCCGCCGCGGCGGGGGCCGCGCCGGCCAACCACGCGCTCGACCTCATTACCACGACTCTGTCGTGTCGGCGCAGTCGATAACCGTAAGGCTGCGCAACCAGCACGGCGGTCGAAGTTGCTGGGCGGCGACCGACGAATTCCACACGAGTGCGTCGGCGGTCCATAGGCGGCCCGCGTGGGACCGTCAAACGCGATCTATAGGCACCCACTCGCCGGCCCGCTCGGCTTGTCCAACCGTCCAAACCCAACCGGACTTGCCACTCATCTCCCGTTGAGTTCCGACCGGTTGGATCGACGCATTGGCAGACGCCAGCGGAACGGCTGGTGAAGGCTCGTCGACGATGACGCGGTTGCGACCGGCGGACTTCGCGGCGTAGAGGTTGCGGTCGGCTCGAGCCAGGAGACTGGATTGTGTGTCGGCCGGTTGTGCCGCGGCGGCTCCCACGCTGACCGTCAGTGCCATGCTGCCGATGAGCTCGCTCCAAGCGTGATTCGCCACGGCAGCGCACATTGCCTTCAGCTGAGGTGTCGCCGAGGCCAGATCCAGGCCCCGCAGGACGACCAGGAACTCCTCGCCGCCCAGGCGCGCGACGAAGTTCGAAGCGGAGAGTGTGGGATCGGGGGTAGCCGGGAGGGCCTCCGGGAGCACGCGGCCGAGCTCGCACAAGACCCGATCTCCGATTTCGTGGGACAGGGTGTCATTGACGAGCTTGAAGTGATCGATATCAACGATGGCCACCACCAGTGGCGTCCCTGCAACGACTGCATCCAGGCAGCGCGGGAACTCGTCATTTACATAGCGGCGGTTGGGTAGACCCGTGAGCGCGTCCGTCCTGGCCTGGCGCCAGAAGCGTTCCGCCTCCTGACGTGCTTCGGCAGTTTCGAAGAGCGCATGGCGCGTACGGGCGGCTGCCTCGCGACGTGCGGAGCTCAGCTTGAGGGATTCGGAGTGAAAGACCTGATGCACCTCGTATGCACGGTCGAAGCGCCTCGCTGCGGCATAGATCTCCGCCTGGACCCGAAGGACCTCCACCTCGACCGCGCCGAGGCGGCGTTCGACACAGGTGGCTCGGCAGGCTTCGAGAGTCTGCTGCGCAAGTTCCAGGCGGCCCTGCCTGAGCCGAACCTCCGCGAGCGTGAGCATGAGTCCCGCGGGCGTATCTGCCTCGACGTTACCTTGCGTCCCGAGCGCTTGGAGGCCGGCCTGAAGGGCCGTTGAGGCCCGTTCGTAGTCGCCTCTGCCCATATAGGCCCTCGCGAGCGTGTCGAGCAGTGGGGGCGAGAGCGCGAGACCGCAGGCCTCAGCCCGACTGCGCATCTCCTCGGCGGCCTCCCAGGCCAGCTGCGAGTCGCCGGCCTCGTGCTCCGAGTAGGCCAGGTTGTTCAGGACGGCCAGCTGACGCTCCACATCCCCGAGCGCCAAAAAGACTTGTTCGGCCTCTCGATATCGCTGACGGGCCGCATCGAAGGATTCGTCCACGGCCAACGCGTCCGCCAGGCGAAGCAGGAAGTTGCCTCGGGAGCGCAGAGGTGCGTCGGAGTCCAGCAAATCGAGGGCTCGAAGCGCGTGGTCGAGGCATGAGCCGGAGTCGCCGATGCTCTCGAACACCGAAGAGAGGACAAGATGGCTGCGGGCCAGCAAGGACTGAGGCCCGTGGGCGAGGGCCCACCTGTTGACTTCCATGGCGAGGTCGGCGGCGGCGGCTTGGCCCAGGCGCAAGCGCATGTCGGCCTGCAGCAAGCGGGCTCGCATCTGCAGGTCCGTTGCCCCAGCCGCAAGCGCCTCTCGCTCTACCCCGATCGCCTGCTCCAGCCGGGCATCGATGTCGAAATTGCGGTGGAATTCAAGACCATCCAGGATCGCGGCCAGGCCCGCCCGCACCGCTTCAGCGGCATCGCTGCCGATCGTCCCAGTGGTGGCGTCGGCCGATTGGCTCATCCGAAACCTCAGCGCACCGATTCGTCTACTACCCCAAGCGAGGGTATGCCCGGCACGTCTGCCAAGAAGCCATACTTATTGACCAGCAGCAGGCTGACTTCAAGGCGGCCCTGGCCGGAGCCCCCTCTTGGTCGAGGAGACGCTGGCCTAGCTCCACCTATACCATCGGCCCGGTTACGACGCGGCTCGAGAGCGGAGCCGCCGCGCGCGCAGAGGTGGTGGATAGGATCGGCCAGAGGTGAGGAGCTGCGCCAGCGACTCGGCCGGGAGTGGTCGCGAAAGGTAGAAACCCTGGGCCAGGCGACATCGGAGCTCCTGAAGCTTGCGGTACTGCTCATCGGTCTCGACTCCCTCGGCGGTGACGGTGAGGCCGAGAGCGCGGGCAAAGCCCAGCGTCGCGCTCACAAGGGCGCTCTTGCCGCGCTCCGGAGCGAGCCCCTGGACGAACGAGCGGTCGATCTTGAGCCCATCGACCGGCAGCCGGTCGAGGTAGCTGAGCGAGGAGTATCCGGTCCCGAAGTCGTCGACGGCGATGTGGACCCCGGCGGCCCGGAGTTCGCGGAGGGTCCCGACCGCCGCCGTCTCGTCGGCGAGCAACACACTCTCGGTGACCTCGAGCGTGAGGTGCTCGGGTGCAAGGCCGGTGTCAGCGAGAGTCCCGACCACCCCGGCGACGAACCCCGGCTCGGCGAGCTCGCAGGCCGAGCTGTTGACCGAGATCGCGAAGTCGGCCAGGCTGGTTTCGCGCTGCCAGAGGCGCGCCTGTCGGCAGGCCTCCGCCAGGACCCACCGACCGATCGGCACGATGTCGCCGGTATCCTCGGCCAGCGGGATGAACTGGTCCGGGCCGATCGGTGCGCTCGGGCGGTCCCAGCGGAGCAGCGCCTCTGCCCCGATAACCCGGCCGGTGGCGAGCGCGATGATCGGCTGATAGACGAGTCGAAGCTGCCCGGCGGAGAGTGCCAATCGAAGCTCCCCTTCGAGCTCGAGGCGGGCCAGCTGGCGAGCGTGCATGGCCGGCTCGAACAGCGCAAGGCGACCGCGAGAGGTCGCCTTGGCCTGGTACATCGCCGTGTCGGCGTTGCGCAGCAGGTCGGTCGCGCTGATCCCCGGTTGGCCGCGGTCGATGGCCCCGCCGATGCTGGCGCGGACCGTGACCTCCCGCCCTGGCAGGGCGAGCGGTTGGGACAGCGCCTCGATGACCCTCTCGGCGGCGGCAACTGCCTGCCCATCTTCGTCGATGTCCTCGATCAGGATGGCGAACTCGTCGCCGCCCAGACGGGCGACCGTATCGGTGGCCCGCATGCAGCTCCGCAGGCGGGTCCCGACGGCCGCCAGGACCTCGTCCCCGGCCGCGTGGCCCAGGCTGTCGTTGACGAGCTTGAACCCGTCGAGGTCAAGCAACAGGACCGCGAGAGCCTTAGGACTCCGACCTCGCCGAGCCAGGGCATGGTTGACCCGATCGCTGAACAGGCGGCGGTTCGGGAGCCCGGTCAGCGGGTCGGTCACGGCCGCCTCGATCAGCCGATCGTGAATGGAGGCATTCTCCAGAGCGATCGCGACGTGGTTTGCGAAGAGACGCACGAGCTCGAGATCGTCGGCGTCGAAATCGTGCTTGGCCCGGTACAGGTTGAGAGCGCCGATCACCCCGTCGGAAGTTCGGATCGGAGCCACGATCATCGCCTCGGCCTGGTCGACAGGAGTCCCTGGGACATAGAACACGCGCGGGTCATGGACCGCGTTGTTGATGATCTCGGCCTCGCCCCTGGCGATGACGTCGCCGGTGATCCCGGCACCCAGAGCAGGCCGGCTCGCGAGGATCTGCTCCGCGTACTCGTCCCGGGCCAGGGTCGGGACTAGGCATCCGGCAGAACGATCGACCAGGTAGATGGTGAGGGTGTCGTGGGGCACGACCTCGGCCAAGGTATCGGCGACGGCCTCGAAGACTGCACTCCCTTCGCGGTGGACCAGGAGCCGCTCCGTGATCGCGAGCAGCTGCCGCTGGCTGGCCAGCCGCCGTTCCAGCGCACCGCTGCGGCGCTCAAGCTCCTCGACCTGGCGGGCATTGACGATGGCTACCGACGCCTGGGCGCCGACGATCTGGGCCAGCCGCAGGTCCGTCGAGTCGAACGCTCCAAGGCCGAGGCGGAAGAGCTCGATCACCCCGAGCAGGCGCTCCTCGTAGCGGAGCGGAACCACGATCATCGACTCGTCGATGTCGGAGGTCCCCGGGATCCGGCGCGTCCTCGGATCGCGGGCCGCGTCGTGGATGATCTCGGCCGCGCCCGCAGCCGCGATGTGGCCGCCGAGACCTTCGCCGAGACGCAGGCGGACGAGGTCGGGGGTGTGGCCCGCATAGTGCTCGACCTTGTGGGCAAGCTTGATCGGCTCGAGGGTCACACCATCGTCGGCCAGGAGGTAGAAGCGCAGCCCGTGCCAGTCGATGACCGACTCGATCTGGTTCGCGACGGCCTCGGCCACGGCCAATACCGCGCGGGACCGATTCAACTCGCGCGAGAGGGCCTCGATCCGCTCGAGCTGCCGGCTCCAGCGGACCGTCTCGCCCAGTAGCTGCGCGTTGTGAAGGGCCAGGCCAGCCTGGTCGGCGATCGAGCGGAGGCGCTCGACATCATCAGCCGGGACCGCTCGGGGTGTGAAGCTCGCGAGAGCAAGGACGCCCCAGGTCTGGTCGCCGAACCGGATCGGGACACAGGCGAGCGAGCGCAGCCCGAAGCGACGGATCGATTCGCTCATATAGGCCGGGTCGGCAGCCAGATCCTCGATGACACATGGTTTGTCGCGCCGTAGGGCAGCCAGGAGCGGGGAGGACGGGTCGAGCTCCAACCGGGTCCCCGTCGGGACGCCGAGATCGTCGCTCTCGGTGAGGGTGACGAGCTCGTCACCCTGGAGGCGCAACAACCCGACCACATCGACGTGGTAGATCTGGCGAAGGCGGTCCTCCAGGTAGCGGGCGATCTCGCCCGGTCCCGCGAGGGTCGCGAGCTCGCCCGAAATCTCGCCTGATCTGTCGCCTCCGAGCGAGCCCAGCAGGGCCCGCCGGGCCATGAGCGGGGCGATCGGTGCCGACGCGGGATCGTCTGGAGCCCGGCCCACGATTGCTCGCTCCAGGTAAGCGTCCAGACCCGAACTCCGAAAGCGCCAGGTGCGGCCGACCTTGACGGCGGGGACCATGTGACGCTGGGCGAGCCGGTACATCGTCCGAGTCGGGATGTCTAGGTGGCGGGCGGCAGCCTCGATCCCAATCCAGCGGTCGGAATCGCCCTCTGGACCAGGTCCCCGGAAAGAGGGTCCCGCCGCGTCGTGATCGTCGCCCACTCCACCATCCCAGTGCTCATTGCTGCCTCTTGTTGCACCAACGTACCCGAGCGGTGGCGGGTAGACCATGGGTCGGATGGGGGGAGCGGCGACCGCCTGAGGGTTGCCGCCGGGCAGCTAAACCTCGATCGACTGCGAGATCCAGGCCTGCATGGCGCCGCCGCTGATGGGCGACACGCAGGTACGCTCACTGCTGGTCCATCGGCCTCGCGGGTTACCCTAAGCGCATTGCCATCAGATCGTCCTGGCACGTCGCAGACCTCGGTTACCGCGTGCAGCGACCGAACCGCGGTGCCTGGCGCACCGGCCTCACGATGGCAGCGTCGTGGCGAGCGACTGCACGTCCGGCGGACGAAGGGCCGCCAAAGGCACGGGCTTTGCGTCCGGCCCGAGCATATCCTCGCGCGATCGGCTGCCGAGCCGATTGAGTCACCCCCAAATGGGTGGTTGAGAGCCCCAGGCCGCCCAGCATACTGTTAGCGCTCCGGTCGATTATCAGCGATTGCCCGTACGCAGATGCCGCCGGTGTCGCCAACGCCATCCCCATAGAGCCCAAATGCAGTCAGCCGAGCGCACAAGGATCGACCTCGACGCGGAGCCGGAGATCGAGCAAGATCCGCCGATCGTCCGGCGCCTGACCGTATTGATCGCCTTTGCGCTGCTGGCGATCGGCATCTGGGCCGTGACCACGGCGGCTTCGGTACCCGAGGCGATCGCGTCTTCGGTCGGGCCGATCTGCCTCGTACTTCTGATGTTGCGGGGTGGTCTGGACGACCCGCTTTCGATCGTCCTGATCGTGCTTCTCTTCGATCTAGAGGCCGTGCTGTACGGAGCCACGATCCGGTCCGGGCTGGCCTTCGCGGTCTTGCTGCCCTGTATCGGCGTAGCTGCCATGTCCGGGCTGATGCAGGGTAGGGTCTGGGTCGCGCTGGCCGCCTCGGCCTGGGCTGCGACCGTGATCGGAACCGTCCTGTGGATGACGGTCGGACCGGCAGCTTCAGTCCTCCAGCTCCCCTCGCCGGCGACGACCCTCGCCGGCATCATGGGCGTATCGGTCCTGGGCCTGGCGTTCCTGTGGCGTTCGAACCGGCGCCAGGTGCGCGAAGTCCAGGCCACACGAGCGGCGGCCGCTCGCGAGCGGGAGCTCGAGGCGCAGCTTCGGCAGTCCGCCAAGATGGAGGCCGTCGGACAACTCGCGGGTGGTGTGGCTCATGACTTCAACAACCTCCTGACGGCCATCCGCGGATTCGCCGAGCTGCACCTGGCCGAGCATCCTGATGGTGACCCAGCACGGGAAGACGTTCTGGAGATCGAACGCGCGGCCGAGAGAGCCGCGCAGCTGACACGGGGGCTGCTCGCCTTCAGCCGTCGAGCCGACGTGCACCCCACACCCCTCGACCTGAACGAAGTGGCGTCAGACGAAGTGGCGCTCCTTCGCCGCCTCGTCGGAGAGCAGATCGACCTTCGGCTCGACGCGACCACCAATGTGCCCTGCGTCATCGCGGACCGGGTGCAGATTGGCCAAGTCCTTCTCAACTTAGCCGCGAACGCTCGCGATGCCATGCCCGCGGGCGGCACGCTCGGCATCGCGGTGAAGCCCGCGACTCTTACCAGCGCCTTCGTGAGGGCACACCCGGGGGCGCAGACAGGCCGCCACGTCCTGCTCGAGGTGTCCGACACAGGCATCGGTATGGACGACGCGACACAGGCCCACCTGTTCGAGCCCTTCTTCACTACCAAGGCCCCCGGTGAGGGCACCGGGCTCGGGCTCGCGAGCGTGTATGGCATCGTCAAGCAGGCCAGGGGCTACATTGATGTCGAGAGCCGCCCGGCTGGAGGCAGCGTCTTTCGCATCTACCTACCGGCACTCGAGGGGGCAGAGCCAGAACCCCGAATCAAGCCCGGCGCCGGACAGGCGCACGGTGAGGGGACCGAGACGATCCTCATCGTCGAGGACGAGCCAGCGGTGCGGCTTTTCGCCGTGCGCGTACTTCAGCATCAGGGCTACCGCGTGGTTGCCTTCGACGATCCGACGGCCGCGCTCGAATTGGTGGTCGGCGACCCGGGCGCGTTCGACGCCCTCGTCACCGACGTCGTGATGCCGATGATGAGTGGCCCGATGCTCGCCGAGCGCGTAACCATGCTCCGCCCAGGGCTTCCAGTCCTCTTCATGTCGGGCTATGGTGCGGGCGCGGTTCCGAGCGGTTCGCCACGGCCCCTCGCGAAACCATTCAGTGCGGGCGACCTCACCCATGCTGTCGGCGCACTTTTCGGACGGACCGGGTGACGTCGACGCCGGATTGCCCGAACGCGACCAAGAGCCGGTTATCTCCGCGGGACGCCAGCCACGATGACCTGGTCGTGACGATGGACCAGCCCCGTCACTAGATGTCACCTCATAGGGCCCGATCGCCGAAGCCGGAAGATCGACACACGAGAGCCCAGGCGGGCGTCCGAACTTGTGCTCCTGCTGGAGGACGCACGGCTGGGCGAATAATGGTTGGGTGGCGCAGGCCCAACCCAACGCCAGACTCGATAGGGGCGGCATTGAGAGTGCGGCCGCCAGAGGGAGGTTGGAGCTATGTACGGACGTCGCGCGTGGGTGACTGCCGCCACTGCGGGGATCCTGTTCGCATCGGGCTGCAGTCAGCCCACGGTCACGCCGGCGGCCAGCGCTACCGTGCCGCCCACGGCAGCGGCCAGCCCCTCGTCGATGCCAACCGCCAGTGCCACTCCGACCGCGGCTGTAAGTCCAACGCCTACCGTCGGCGAGACCGTGAGCGCGTCGCCGTCGTCGGCCGTAGCCGGCTTCTATCTTCGGTCGTGGAGCGTTGCCCCTGTCGGACCGGAGAACTCCTTCGGCACCGTCCCGACCGTGATCTCCGAAGGCCAGCTACTGAGCGCCACGTACCCGGTCGGAACGAACCCGTACCCACTGTATGCACAGCCGACCAGCCGGACCATCAGCGCGGTCGGGCTCACCAAGATCCTTGCCGAGGCTCGGGCCGATGGTCTGCTTGGACCGGCCATATCGTTCGTCTGTCCGCACGGCGCCGATGACCCGATGATGGCCGGCACCGGCATTGATCACCTGGTGCTGATCGTGGGTGGCGTAACCCACCAGAGCACCGCGAGTTGCCCGTACCAGCAGCCGACCCCTGGCCCCGGGGCGCCCACCCCCGCGACCTGGGCTGCCTTCGAGCATTTCAAGGCGCTCCTGGCCGCTCCCGCCAGCTGGCTCGGGGCGGAGGTCGGCTCGGCAACCGCCTACCAGGCCTCACAACTGGCGGTCCTGGCCGTGATCCAAGACGTTTCGCTCGGCACCCCGGACCCTGCCAACGTGGTGCAGTGGCCGCTGACGACACCATTCGCCTCGTTTGGGATCGCGTCATACGGAGACCGCTGCGGAGTGGTCACGGGCTCGGACGCCGCCACCCTGCTGGCAGTCGTGCAGGGGGCTGACGAAACCACGGTGTTCCGCGACAGTGGCAGCGACTTCGCGGCATTGATCGTCCGCGTATTCCTGCCGGGCGAGCCGGATCCCTGCCAGGCGGGATAGCGGCGCCTGCCTGAAATGGCCTGGCCCGCGTCATACAACGAGCCCAGCGCCGAGGTTACTCAAGCGGTGTCGGCGAAGTCAGCGGGCTTCGTCGGCTGGGGGTTCGTCGCTCATGAGTGCCCAGGCCGCCGGAAACACCGCCCTCGTCAAACCGCGAAGCGGTCCGGCGTGAGTCGGGTCGGCGCCCAAGAACTCGCGGGTCCGCTTGCGGTAGGACTCCGCCTCGTCGGGCGTCTTCGGTGCCTTCGTGAGCGCGTCCCGTGTTTCCGGCGAGTCCAGCCAGAGCGAGAAGGCGTCCGGGGCGAAGACCCGCACAGCGGCGAGGGCCAACACATCGCCCAGGCCCAGGTCCTTCCCGTATAGCCTCACCAACGAAGGCACCGAACGGGCGTACCGACCGACATCGCGGGGTGACTTGACGAAGGGCAGGACAGCGGCCTCGAGCATGGTCCTCACTTCGTCGGACCTCGTCCTCCGCGGAACTATTCGAACCTCCGCCAGCGCGGCCCGAGTGTCGTCGAGCAGCATCTTCCACAAGTCGACAACAGGCGGCGGCGGGATGTCGTAGCCCAGGTCGACGATCTTCTCGAGGTACGCGCGCCCTCGGATGGGATCATCGCCGCCCACGACCTGCTCGACGCGGGCCCGGTCGAATGCAAGCACGTACGTCGTCTGCGGCAGGTCGGCCACAACCCGGAGCACTCGCAGGAGCTCCAGGATCTCCTCGGCCTGGTACCAGTCGATTTCGTCGATGAACACGAAGACGTGGAACGGAAGGTCGGCCAGCTGCTCGCCGAGCCGGCCCTGGACGTCTTTGGCAGTGACCTCGTCCTCGGGCAAAGCCACGGCGATCAGGGCCTGCGGGGCCTTCGCGTACTGGGCGACGGCCTTGACCGCCATGCGACTGCCGGCGCGGGCGACTCGAACGGCGCCGCCAAAGGAACTCACCAGCCTGGCTGCGAGGTCGGCGTCCCGATCCTTCAGGGCGGCGTTGACATCGTCCCCGATTTCGCCGAGGAGGTGGGCCGCGAGTTCTAGATCACCCGAGTACAGCCAGGGGTTGAAGTCGATCACACAGGCGGAGTCGCCCCGTGCCGCGACCTCGTCTCGGACCAGCCGCAGGACGGATGATTTCCCTGTTCCATGCGACCCGAAGATCGCGACCACGACCGACTCGGTCGTGGGGTCCGAGACCAGACCGGCAGCGACCTGACGCGCGAAGGCGGCGCGATGCAGACGATCGTCGCTGGCCCCGCCTATCGGGCGGTCACTCTTCATCCGCTCTCCCGCGCCGTTGCGGCGTAGCCACTGGTTCAACCGCGGTCGCCACCTGGATCATACGTCCGGGCTGAGTCACGAGGTGGTCATCGTGCCGGCGCACAGGCCGGCTCAAAGCGTCAGGACAGCCTGCGTTCCCGAGCGTGATGGCCACACCAAAGACCGACCCGAGCTGTCTCCAGGGTCGCCAGTGCCACCGTGTCAGCGTCGCCTACGTGCCTTTGGGTCGCCCTCCGACTGCGGTCCGTCGAGTCGATCGCCGACCTGTCGAATCTGGGCCGGCGCGAAGCGCACATCGCCCAGGGGCATGCGAAGGACCTCGCCGCCGCCTACAGCCAGCTCAACGGCTGTCGCGAGGCCCTGGGCAATCCGCCCCTCCTGTTGGTGTGCGATCTCGCCCGCTTCAAGATCCACACGACAAACTGCGCCGGTGTCGGCACCATGCCCTCCTGTGCGGGCCCTGCCCGTAGCCTGAGTGCCGACTAATAGAGACCCGTAGCCACGGTGCACGTAGAGGCAATCGTTGGAGACCGCGACTACGCGGGACGGCTCGGTCGGGCCGGATCGGCCCGCGAACTCAGGGCTGGAGCCGTTCGATCTGCATGGGCTTGCCGTCTCGGAGGATCGGCACGGTGTCAGTGACGTCCATCTGGGCGCAGAACGGGATGTCCTCCGCTTCACCTATCGACTGGAGAGTGCGTCCGCCATCCGAGTCGAGCAGTGCCGTCAGCATGTCCGGGTAGGAGCCGCTGATCCTCAACGCGACCCTCGCCGCATCCGTCAGGTTCGTGGCGATGCCATGTGCGTCCGCCGCCTCGACGATCCGCGCCACGATGACCCCGGCCCCCACCGCGTCCTCGAGCACGAAGCGCCGAAGCAGGCCCGCGCACACGACTCGGATGCCGACGCCCTGCGCGTCGGCAAGCCGCACCGCCGCCCGGCCGCAAGCGCCCGCATTGCGCAGACAGCCCACCAGGACGTGCTCAGAGCGACGGAGCATCTTGAGGATGGCGGTGCCGTTCGTCGTGGACAGGACGGCGCCTCCGCCACGGACCCCGGCTCGCCCGAGTGCCACAGGTGAGTTGGCGAAGTCGAACCCGGCCGGACGACGCAGGTGCCGCTCGCCCAGAAGGATGCTGCCCGTCTCCCGACCAAGCCGCCTGGCGGCATCGAGGGCGCCTTCGATGTAGACGGGCGAGCAGCCTATGTCGAGCAGCGTGGTGATCGTCGTGCTGGCCCGGATCTCATCGACGACGACGAAGACCGCGCGATCCTCTGGACGGGCTGCCTGCGGAACGAGGGCGACGTCGATGTCCATGAAACTCCGTGATATGCGGCGTCAGGGCACTCCGGCCCTCGACCGACCTGCCGGCATCTCCCGGCCGAGCACTCGGTGACTCTAGCACTCAGTGGCGCACCGATGAGCGTGCCGGCCGTCGGCGATCGCCTCCTCTCCAACCCTCAACTGGCAGCTCCCCACGGAGCCATCGACTCAAGTCATCGTGCCTCGATTGACCCCTGAGATTCCGGCGCCTGATCGGTCACCGTCGAGAGTCATCGCCAGATCACAGCTCCGGCGGGCCGCATCAGCCGGTCCGCCCAAGATATCGAGGCGTGCGAGTGCACCAGGGACGAGGGACAACCGAGCGAAATGCCGTCTGCGATCCACATGACCACCATCTCCGATTTCCCGCCTGTTTGCCGTGGACCTCGGCCAGGGCTACTTCCTCTCTCGGCCCGCTCCGGCCGTCGAACTTTCGCAGGCATGAGGAACGGCCGGTGCCTCGCGCCGGCCGTTCGATACCAGGAGAAGGGATCGGATTACTGCCAGCGGTGGCCACCCCTCGGGTGAGTGCGGGGCCCGCGGGTAGTAGGGCGGGCAGAGAATCCTCGCCGGGCCGTCTGCCGCAGGTTCATGGCCCTCAGTCCCAGCGGATGCCGGCGCCGAGGGTCAAGGCCAGCGACGCCAGGATCACAAGCGCGACGGTGATGCGTACCACGTTCGCCTTGATCACTTCGTATTTCCTCAAATGCCGTTTGACGCCGACACGACGCCCCGGCCGGTCGGTGGCGGTGGAACGTTCGTCGTCCACGTCCAAAACGTAAGCGCCGACTAGGTCACCTGCCATAGCCAAACCGTTGCTCCCCTGCCCTTACTTCTCGCTGGTGTACTCGGGCACCCCCAAGCGGGGAAATCGAGCCCCGTGACGATGCCGCGAGGGTGTTGAAACTCCGGTCGCCATGGTTCGGGCTCGTTCGCACGGCAGATCGCCCGAACTCATCCCCGCTCTGGTCGCTCCGATTGGCTGACCTGGCTGCCGCGAGGCTCGTGTAGTCCGGTCGAACCCCTGTTCCCGGCTTCAGGTAACGCGACGGTGACCAACCAGGACCGTCCTATTGTGCCCCGGCACATGGGTGCCGCGCGCACGGACCGCGCTGGTGGCGATGCCTGGGTACCGGCGAGACTCGCTGGGGGCCGAGCGCCGCGCAGCCGGCGGGCGACCTGCACGAAGATCTCTCCGTTCTGAGCTTCGATCGGCCGGCCGGCCAATTGGTCATGCGGGGGTTCTACGGGGAAGGCGTAGTCCATGGGCATGACCCGGTGAGTCTACGTCTGGCTGCGGCATGGAGTTGTTAACCACCTAATGCATTGGGCTCGCATGTCGTGATCCTTCGCGAGTTTGACTGGAACGGCTGGCACAACCCGACCACAACGGACGCGGCGAGCTTCTTCCCTTTTCTTGGGCCAGCTCACAACAAGTTGCTCGAAGCCATGCCGGTCGGGCTGCTCGAGACATGGCCCGATCGGCTCCTGATTCCGCGAGTCCGAGTCACGCCGGGCACGATGCCGGCCATCCTGCTGGACCTGCTTGGAAGGTCGTAGCCGGCCCGATCGGCCTCCCAACGATCGGCCCCTCGGTCTCGATCCTCCTCTGCGGGCCAGCGCTACGATCCGCGCATAGGGTGCGGCTACGAGACGTCCTCCGAGCCAGGGCCGCCCCGGTGCACACACCATGACGTGCCGCAAGCCGAAACCCCATCAGCTCCTTGTGGCCATCAGGGTCGTGAGCATCGTTTCGATGCGCTCGAGGCGGGCTCGCAGGTCATCGTCCTTCTGATCGGCTTCCTCCGCCTCAGCCGCGGCATGCTCCAGGGTGGCGCGATCTCGGACGGCTGACTGGTTGCTCGCGAGCAGGATGAGTGGCGCCGCATACGCCGCCTGGGTGCTGAAGGCCAGGTTCAAGAAGATGAACGGGTACGGGTCGAAGTGGAAGACGAGGTAGACGTTCCCCGCAACCCAGACGGCCACAACCAGGGTCTGCAGGATGATGAACTTCCAGGAACCCATGAAGCCGGTCACCGCGTTGGCGATCCGCACCCCCATCGGCGCGTTAGCGTGCAGCGCCACGTTGACTGGGTGACGCAGCCGTGTGGCCGCGGTGCGGTAGCTCTCCATGGCTCGTCCTCCTCTGCTGGCTCCATCGACTCGAGAATCCCGGGTTCCCCTGGCGAGTATGCGCGTTGACGGAGCCACCGACGAAGTGGTCATCCTACCGAGGACGGGCCGCGGCGGATTACTTCCCAGCGACAGCCTTGCGTAGCGTGAGGCCTTCGGTCGCAGCGTGTTCCGAATCCGCGACGAGATGTCTACCAGCCCGCCTCGCATCGGGTACCGCCGCCGAGCTGCCGTCGCGTCGGCTCCACCCGCAGTCTGCCAGGACTACACGAGCGCGGCACCGCGCCAATAACGAGAGGCCGTACTCCTGTATCCTCGGCTCTGTCGCCCGGTCGCCACCTTAGCGCCGGCTCGGACGGGAGCCTCTGTTCCCCCCGCATCGCCTAGGAGGACCGCCATGGCCAAGCTCCCCAAGGAACTCCGCGATCTGCTTGCCGGAGGCCACATCGTGTGGGTCGCCACGGTCGACGCAGAGGGCATGCCCAATGTCTCGATCAAGGGCAGCGGCGCTCTGCTCGACGACGAGCATCTTTACTTTGCCGACATGTTCTCGCGCAAGACCCGCGACAACCTTGCTCATGACGGCCGCGTGGCGGTCGGCATCCACGATCCCGACGCCAAGGTGGCGCTGCAGGTGAAGGGCCGCGCCGAGCTGGTCGACTCCGGTCCGGTCTTCGACAAGGTCAACGAACGTCTCGCCAACTTAAGCAGTGCCGCACATCTGCCGCCCATGAAGTACGTGGTGCGCATCAGCGTCGAGTCCGTCTGGGACATGGGGCCGGGCCCGAACGCCGGGAAGCAGATCGCCTAGGTCCTCGCGCCGCTCAAGCAACGCCGGGAACAGCGCCTGACCTGGGCCCAACTCGCCCATGAACTCGGGTGCACTCCGAGCCAATTGACAGGGATACGCACCGCGCGGTTCGCCATCGGGATGAAGCTCGCTATGAGAATCGTCGGGTGGCTCGGCCGGCCTGCCGCTGACTTCATCTACCCAGCCAGGTGGTAGGGCCCAGGTTGCCTGCCTGCCGCGCTCCCGCCATGCGCCGGTACGACGGCGTGTCCAACCAAGGGGCGAAGCCAGCTCGGTCACTACGCCGCGATCGTGTTCCCGGATGAAGTGCGGCTCCTGGGGTTGGGGCCGAGCACGCGGCGCTATCGGCCCGCCCGTCCGAGACGCCCGAGGTGAGTGTCGGCAAATGCCGTCGGGTATTTGAGGCCGTAACCCGCGGCACGGTCCATCCCCGTGTGCGCCACGAGTATCGCGCCGGCCAGCCCGATCGCCGGCGATCCAAGCCACCTGCCGGCGCCAGCACGGCGACGCCGGCCGCCCAGTTGTGGGCAAGGTTGTAGATCAGGGCGCCCGGGCGAGGTCCCACCACGTATCCGACCATCGAGATGTCGACGGCAAGGAGCAGGCGTACGAGCGCTACCGGAGACCCGCCGAGATGGAGGTAAAGGCCCGCCCCTGCCGCCATCACAGCGACACCCTCCACCCGAAGCCACACTCTCGGCATGCCCGTTACTGCGCCCAGACCGTCCCCCGATCTCGCTTCCATCTGAGTGCTGGCCGTGCCTGCCGTCATGGCCGTGCCTCCCAATAGTGTTCTGCGGTCGTCAGATGGTAAGGCCGGCGACGGCGACGGCGACGGCGGGTAGATTGCTGGGCCCAGCGTCCTGGCGCGTCTTGGTCATAGGATCGGAACGTGCTCCCGAGGGCAGCCCTTCGGGCAGAAGGAGGAGATGTGAGCCAGTTCGTCGATCTCAGCCACGTCATCGAGGCCGGCATGACCACCTATCCTGGGCTGCCCGGTCCGGTCATCTCGGTCTACATGAGCTACGAGGCCTCCCGTTTGCATTACGCGGCGGGTACCGAGTTCCAGATCGGGCGGATCGAGATGGTCGCCAACACCGGCACCTACGTCGACGCACCGGCGCATCGGTTCCAGAGCAGAGCTACACAGAGACCCGGCCCGTGTTCGGCGTCTGGTCTCACGTCTCCGCGCCTCAACGGGCCCGCTGATAGTCCGGCCCGCTCTTCCACGCTTCGCAACTCCTCCCTTCCAGGCAGGGCTTCATGAGCTTCAAGCCTGGGCTCGCTTAGTCGAGACCGCCACGCATGGCGGCAAGGGGGTCAGTTTTCAACCGGCGTTAGGGGGTCAGTATTGGACCGGCGTGGACAGTTCAGATACCCTTACGCGCAACATGTCACCTGCGGCGCGGCCCCGAGCCCCGCGACACTTGCGATCGGCACCGGTGATCGCCTAAGGTCGGAGCTGATCATGTCCCTTCCACTTCGCCCCGCCGCACGCCTGTTAGTGGCAGCCGGAGTCAGCATGGCCGTGCTCGCGCTCGTAGCACGGCCCGCCAGGGCCGACTCCTTTAGCTTCGCTGTGAGCCCGACACACGGCCCGGCAACCGCTCCCTTGGAGGCGTGGATCACAGAGGGCTCCAACACCGCGTGTACAGACCACTGGTGGGGCGACTTCCAGGTCGACGGACAAGACGACGAGGCCGAATTCTCACTGAGGCACCTGGTGACGGGCGCTACGTTGTGCGAGTCGATCATGGACTGGACGGCATTTCCTTCGTCGACGCCCGGCACCTCTTACATCAATATGGTCGTGCTCACAACGGAAGGGGCCAAATCCGGCGAAGCTTTCGGGGGAGCCGAGTACACGGTGGATCCACCCCCGACCCCAACCCCAACCGCCCTGAGTTCGGCAACGCCCACCCCCACGTCGAAGGCAACGCCCGTAGCCACACCACGCCGGACGCCGTCGCCCGGTCTCGGCCGAGCAACCGCGACGCCGCCGCTCGCCTCTGGGTTCACCGCGACGCCGGCCGCGACCTCGACGGCGTCCCCCAGCACCGGGCCGGTAGCTTCAGCCGGGCCGGTATCTTCAGCCGGCGCTAGTACGGGTGGCATTCCGGGCAGCCTGCTGGCTGTCATCGTGATCCTGGCGGTGATCGGCGTTGCCGGCGCTGCCTACTACACTGGCGCGCGCGGCCCCGCGCCACCGCCGAAGCCTCCGTCAGGCTGACAGGTACGGAAGCAACCCGCGTGCGCGACGCCAATTCGTGCCGTGAACTCCGCATTGCAGTTGGAGAGCGGTCGGCACCGAGCGACGGCCGCGATGGTGTGCTATAGGGCTGGCGGAGGGGGGCTCACCCCGAGCTTTGTCGGCGTCGCCGGCCGAGGAACCAGGCCCCGCCTCCGACCACGATCAGCAACAGGACCACCATGACGGCGAGCAGCCAACCCGGTGTGCCTCCGGAAGCTGCAGCGACCGTGCCTGGCGCAGCTGGGGTTGGCGATGGCGTCGCTGAGGGCGATGGGCCGGCTGATGAGCCCAGCGTTGGTTGCGAGGTTGCGGTCGAGCTCGGAGAGGACGTTGGTTGCGAGGTTGCGGTCGAGCTCGGAGGGCTGGTTATCGGCACGCTTGACGACGAAGGGGAGTACGCGATAACCACCTGGCCGGGGCCCCGGCTGGCGCCAGAAGCCACAACAGTGCCTAGATCGCCTCCGGCACCCCCGCCGCCGCCGCCTCCCGCGGACTCGGTGGGGCTGCCCGAAGCGCTGCCGAAGCCCCCGCCGCCCCCGCCACCACCACCGTATGCGCCGCCGCCCCCGCCCCCGCCGCCGCCGCTGTGAGGGGTCTGGTTCCCAATGGTGGTGCCGTTGCCGCCCAGACCGCCTTTACCGATGCCATTGACGTCGCCGGGAGCACCGGGCTCACCGCTGCTGCATTTATTGTCAGGAGGACATTCGACCGAACTGCAGACGCCGCCGTGGCCTCCGACACCGTCTCCGGAGGAACTCCCGGTGCCGCCGCCACCGCCGTCGCAGATCCCATCGTTGATGCCGTCCGCGCCGGCCCCCTCCGCTGTACCGCCAGCGCCACCCGCGGACTGAATTGAGGTGCCGTCGCCAAAGGCTCCGGCTCCACCGCCGCCTCCGGCCACGATCTTGCGGTCGTACACACCGAAGGCACCGGTCCGCACATCGGAGGCGCCGCCGCCGCCGCCGCCGTAGTCTCCCGTGGCAGGGTTGGACCCACCGTCGGCGCCGCCATTGAAGCCCCCAATGCCAACCTCGCCGGCACCCCCGACGTTGACTTGAAGCTTCTCTCCGGGCGTCACCTTCAGGGTTGCCCGAACCTCATCCCCTAACCCGCCAGCGACCGACGATCCGTTGAATGAGCTGCCCCCGCCCTGACCGCCGTACGCGTCCACGCTGATCGAAGTCACACCCTCGGGCACCGTGAACGTTTGGGCCACACCCGTCCACTCGAACGTCTTGGTCACGACGCTCGCGGCGCTTGCTGGAACTGGCTGCGCGATGCCCTGCGCCAACGACATGGCTACCGCAAGCAGCAGCGGAGTCACGCTCTTCAATGTCGACGGCGCACGTGTCCTCAACCGGCCCATCGCTGCCTCCCACGGTCCTTGTGTGCGAGCGACCCTAGCAATCTTGGCAGCTTCTGGCACCCCGCTAGCTCAGACACTCACTAGCTGAGACACTCACGAGGGGCTCGAAGCCCGGAACGTTCAGCCAGCCGGCCGCCCACGTACACACAAGAAAGACAAGAAGGGCTAGTACCCCCGCCGGCTCAATGAGCACCGATGTCCCCTGGATGAGCTCCCAGGGCCATCACCGTTGTTGGCGGCAGGCCTCGACCTCTGCAGCCTGGTCTGGCCGATCGGTGCCCCAACGCTCCAGCACCATGCGCGCGGATCGTCGCGTTGGGACTTCCAGTCCCCCGCGCCGTGGTAGCCGGCGACGCCGCTGACGCGCGGGGGCAAAGCCAGCCGCTTCGCGTTGGACTTTGGACGCCTGGCATATCGCGCCCCCGTAGAGCCAAGGGAGGCGAGACAGGGGCGCCAGGCGAGTCTAGGCCGCCGCTCGCCTGATTTGGAGGTATGAGCGCCTGGTGGGCTTGTTTGGGCCGGTTGCGACAGTGCAGCGGGCAGGGAGATGGCACCGGCGCTTTCCATGGTGCCACACGGCCGTCCCGCATCCGGGGGTGCTCTGCGAAGACGTGGAACGCCCGCCTAGCGAGGGAACGGGAGGCGGGCGTCCTCCAGTATCGACCCGGTTGGAAGGCCTACGTGGTCATGGCCAGCTTCTGCTGAATGCGCGCGCAGGTCTTGCAGGCATCGACCGAGGGCTGGTCCTCGGCCAGAACGAAGTCGCTGGCTTGGGCGCCGTCGGCGAAGAAATGGAAGCTTCTCAGGTGGAGCACAGCGCCGCATCGAGCGCGACCGTAGATGTCGTGTCCGTGCTCATCCCCGGCGCGCAGGTCGCCGCTGAACACGTGCCAGGCGCCGTCCCATTCGGGCGCCAGTCGCGGGCCCAGACGTCCAGTCCCCGGGCGCGGCAGCCATCGGCACCGGATCCAGGCGCCGGCTGCGGGCGGCTCGAATGGCAGTGGACCCGGTCTCGCCATTTCGTCTCCGACGCATTCCGCGAGCCCCCGCATGGCGTGGTTGGTCGTGCTGATCACGGCCTCCTCGATGATACGGGCCAGCGAGTCGGGGGTGAAGTCGGCGTCCACCTGACGGGCTGAGCCCAAGCCGATGCCGCGCCACCCAGGCTCCTGGCCTGTCCCTCCCTGAGGGTTGGGCCCGCCTTAGGAGACCAGATTGGCTGGCAAAAAGAAGGACAAGAAGGACAAGAAGGACAAGAAGTCCCGTCCGCAAAGTGAGCACAGATGGCCCCTGGATGAACGCCAGAGGCCATCACTCTTGTAGGCTCCCGGCCCCGATCTCGACGCCATGGTCCGGTCGAGCGGTGCCCAAAGCGCCGAATATGATGCGCATCCGTGACCGTCCGAGAGCCAGTGACCAGCGAAGTAAGATGCGGGCATGGTTGAGTTCGACGCCTACGCCGTTGACTGCCGCGTGTATGGCCAGATCGAGCTCGGCGAGGGTCGCCTGTCCGACGAGCTTGGTCGCATCCCCGAACTGCTCGTCCGAGACGTCCGTCTCGAGGGCCTGGCCGATGGCCACGTGGTTGCGATGCCCGAGCTCACGATAGAGCGCGAGGAGCTCTGCGCGGTTGTCGCGAGCGGGCCGCGAGGCGATCTCGCGCGTCGGCTCCGCACCCGGACGACCCGCGTCGAGGTCGAGGTCGGGCCGTATCGGATCAGGGGAGCGGCCCACGGCACTCCGGCTTCCGACCCACTTGGCGCGGTCTTGCGGCAAGTGGCATGGGTGCCGCTGACCGAGGCGACCGTGACATACCGCCGTGGTCCAGACGAGGTCAGCGAGGAAGTAGAGACCCTCATTGTCAATCGCCTCCTCATTCTCTCCTTCCGAGCGGTCAAAGACGCCGCTCTCGATTTCCCCTGGGAGGCTCCCCGAGCGCCAACGCCCGCGGCGCCGGCTACTCGAGTCGACGGTGACGTCGCGGAAAGGGGCTCGCCCAAGACGTGAAGAGGCGGACCCGTCCCGCCGCCGCGAAGCCCACTGCGTATTCGCCGGTCGTCCGACCCAGGTCTCCCGACGGGTCCCGGCGGGGGCATCAGAAGTGGTTTGACGCCACGGCGCACGCATGGTGTGGCCAGGACCGAACGCTCCGCCTCTGCGTCGCCGCCTCAGGCTCGCTAGCCTACGAACCGTGGCCGCCCCGCTGAACCACCTTCCCGAACTGGACCTTGCTCGTATCCGAACCTATTGCCAAGGACGAGTCCCGGCCCGCCTGAGCGACAAGATCCGGATCGAGGTCGATGTCGCTGGCCGGTCTGTCACGATCGTGGAGTGCCGGCCGCCCTGGACGGCGGACCTTGGCCCGGAGTGGACTCGGTTCCCAATCGCCCGACTCCGCCACGTCAAGGCGCAGGGCTGGTGGGTTCTCTACTGGAGGGACAGCAACTTGCGCTGGCACCTCTACGACTTGATCGATCCATCCCCGCACGTGGATCAACTGCTTGCTGAGATCGAGGCCGATCCCACCGGTATCTTCTGGGGGTAGGACGCCGACCCAACATGGCGGGCGTCACGATGTTCGCGCACGCATCGTGCGCGAACCACCGGCCCTCATGGCGCGCACCCTCAGTCTGTACACTCAGGCCACGGGCAGAGCCCGTACAGGAGGGCAGGGTGTCGACACCGGCTGAGTTCGCGGCGAAATGGCGCGGCAACACGCGGACCGAGCAGGCCGCCGCTCAGGAGCACTTCATCGACCTGTGCCGGATGTTGGGCCAGCCCACGCCCAATGACGCCGATCCGACCGGCGAGTGGTACGCCTTCGAGAAGGGAGCCGGCAAGGCCGAGGGCGGTGAGGGCTTCGCCGATGTCTGGATGCGCGACCACTTCGCCTGGGAGTACAAGGGCAAGCGCAAGGACCTCGCCGCCGCCTACTCCCAGCTCAACGGCTACCGCGAGGCCCTGGGCAACCCGCCGCTGTTGGTCGTGTGCGACCTCGCCCGCTTCGAGATCCACACCAACTTCACCAACACGGTCCCTCGCGTCTACCGCTTCACCCTCGACGACCTGGCGGCCGACCCAGGTGAGCCGCTGCGGGTCCTACGCGCCGTCTTCACCGATCCCGAGAGCCTCCGTCCAACCCGCCTGCGCGAGGAGCTGACCGAGCGGGCCGCCCAGGACTTCGCGGCCCTGGCCACGGCCCTGGGAGCCAGAGGCCACCATCCCCACGCCGTAGCCCACTTCCTCGATCGGCTGCTCTTCGCCATGTTCGCCGAAGACGCCGGCATCCTGCCCAAGAACCTGATCGACCGCCTATCGAGCGCGACCAAGGGTGACGCCGCCGGCTTCTCTGTCGCCCTGCACGATCTCTTCGGCAAGATGGCCAAGGGTGGCGGTCTCTTCGGGGTCGAGCGTATCGAGTGGTTCAACGGCGGCCTGTTCGACGACGCCGAAGTGATCGAACTGACGGCCGCCGAAGTCGAGACGATCGGCCGGGTCTCCAAGCTCGACTGGAGCCAGATCGAGCCGGCAATCTTCGGGACCCTCTTCGAGCGCGGTCTCGACCCCGACCAGCGCGCCCAGCTCGGGGCCCACTACACCGACCGAGCCTCCATCCTGCGCCTGGTCGAGCCTGTCCTGATGGCGCCACAGCGGCGCGACTGGGCCGAGACCCAGGCGAGGATTACGCCGCTCGTCCTGGCCGGCCGCAAGTCGACCGCCCGGACGCCGGCGGACCAGAACCCAGAGCGCATCTTCCGCGGCTTCCTGGAACGCCTGCGCGCCGTCCGCGTCCTCGACCCGGCCTGCGGAAGCGGCAACTTCCTGTACATCTCGCTCCAGCTTCTCAAGGACCTCGAATACGAGGCCATCGGCTGGGGTTCGCTCGTGCTGCGCATCCCCCAGGAGTTCCCTCAGGTCGGACCGCAGAACTTGCTCGGCATCGAGATCAACCCATTCGCCGCCGAGCTGGCGCGGGTGACCATCTGGATAGGTCAGATCCAGTGGATGCTCGCCCACGGTCTGGGCCACCCACGCGACCCGGTCCTGCAGCGGCTCGACAGCATCCGCGAGCAGGACGCTCTGCTCGACCTCTCGGACCCAAGCCATCCGCGGGAGGCGGAGTGGCCCCAGGCGGACGTGGTCGTGGGCAACCCGCCGTTCCTGGGCACGAAACTGCTCAGGGCGAACCTCGGCGACGACTACATTGAGAAGCTCTACTCGGTCTTCGGAGACCGGCTCGCCGGGATGAGCGACCTGTGCGCCTACTGGCATGAAAAGGCTCGCGCACAGATCGCGGCAGGCAGGCTGAGACGATCTGGCTTGCTGGCCACGCAGGGCATACGCGGCGGCCGGGGCCGCGACGTGCTGGAACGGATCAAGCGGACCGGCGACATCTTCTTCGCCTACGCCGACGAGCCATGGGTGCTGGCAGGCGCTGCGGTCCACGTTAGCTTCGTAGGGCAGGACGATGGCTCGGAGATACACCGAACCCTTGACGGGCGCCCGGTCGCCAGCATCAACCCGAATCTCACCGCCGGAGCGGACCTAACCAGCGCCCGTCGCCTGTTCGAGAACCTTGGCATTGCCTTCATCGCCGATGTGAAGGGTGGACCTTTCGACATCGACGCCGAGACGGCTCGCCGCTTGCTGGCCTCGCCCAACCCTGACGGCCGCAACAACGCCGATGTTGTTCGGCCGTGGGTGAACGGCCTGGACATGACTCGCAGACCCCGAGGAATGTGGATCATCGACTTTGGGGTCGAAATGCCGGAGACCGAAGCCGCGCTGTACGAGGCGCCGTTCGAGTGCGCCCGTGCGAGAGTGCGCCCGGCGCGGGAAGCTTCGCGAACCACCGAGCATGACTGGTGGATCCACGAGCGACCGGGCCACTCCATGCGCACCGCACTGTTCGGGTTGTCGCGCTACATCGCCACGCCGGTGCTCACCAAGTTCCGACTGTTCGCGTGGCTCCCGGCCGGAACCCTAGCCGATCACCAGGTCGTAGCCATTGCCCGCGACGACGACTACACATTCGGCGTGCTCCATTCCCGTGTCCATGAGGCGTGGGCCCTCGCTCAAGGCACGCAGCTCGAGACCCGCCCCCGCTACACACCTACGACCTGCTTCGAGACGTTCCCATTCCCGCGCACTACAGATGCCCAACGCGAGGCGATCGCCGAGGCGGCCCTTGACCTCGACCGCCTCCGGAACGGCTGGCTCAGCCCGCCGGGGCTCTCGGATGCCGACCTCGCCAAACGAACGCTGACCAACCTGTACAACGCTCGTCCTACGTGGCTCACTCAGGCGCACGAGCACCTCGACGCTGCCGTCCTGGCCGCCTATGGCTGGCCGACCGACACCGCGGGCGAGGACTTGCTCGCCCGGCTTCTGGCGCTCAACCTGGCTCGGGCTGATGGGAAGCGTTAGCTTCGGCCGTTCGCGCACGATGAGCAGATAGTCGCGCCGCGAAAGTGGCCTTGCGCCTCTAGACTCGACGTCAGCCGCCGCCAGCCCCATGAGCGGGCCAGGTTATGAGGCGAGGAGACGGCGCCATTCGCCAAAGGAGAGTGATCTTGGGTAGGGCGGCAGGCACGTTCACGGTGACGGGCGGCAGTGAGCAGACCATCCGTGAGGCAGAGGGCGAAGTCAAGCTCACCCGCGTGAGCGGGACCCAGCAGTTTGGCGGCGGGGTCGTGGGTGAAGGTTCGGTCGAGTGGGTGTTCTGCTACCGCCCAGATGGCTCGGCCGAGTTCGCCGGTCTCCAGCACATCGAAGGCTCGATTGCTGGGCGGTCGGGGAGCCTGGTGATGGTATCGGTAGGCGACCACAACGGCGGGCGGTCGCGTGGTCACTGGCGCGTCGTCCCCGGATCTGGCGCGGGTGAGCTTGCTGGCGTAAGCGGCGAGGGTTCGTTCGAGGCCCCGGGCGGACGCGAAGTCATGTACGAGCTCAACTACGAGATCGCTGGCCGTTCTGAGTGAGGCTGGATGCCGGCCACGCCGAGCCCGTCACTAACCCGCGATCGTGGTGGTGCGGCCGAAGGCGATCCATCGGGAGGAGGGTTTGACCCACGAGCTCGCCATGTCGCGAACGGCCGTACAACGCGCTCTGGTCTCAATAGCTGCCCTGTTCGGCCAGTTCGATGCAGGCAGATCTGGCGATGACGCTACGCCGCTCCGGCCAGGGCGCCCTGCTCTTCAAGGCCGAGCAGGCCGTCGAGCTCGAGGAGCAGGACGAGCCTGTCGCCCAGCTTCGCGATGCCCCGAAGATGGTCGGAATCGGCGCCGGCGGCGACGCCCGGCGTGGGTTCGACAGACTCGGACTGCAGAAGGAGGACTTCCGAGACGCTGTCGACGATCAACCCCACGCGTGTTGACGAGCTCTCGGCGACGACGATGCGCGTCTCCTTGGTCGGTTCAGTCTCGGTCATGCCGAAGCGGCCCCGCAGGTCTACGACCGGGATGATCCGGCCGCGCAGATTGATCACACCGTTGACGAAGCTCGGCGATGCCGGGACCGCGGTGCACTCCTGGAAGCGGATGATCTCGTAGACCGAGCCGATGTCGAGGCCGTAGCTCTCGGCCCCGAGCTGGCAGACGACCACCTGTAACTCGCTCATCGAACCTGCTCCTGCTCGCTTCTGGCGAGCCTGACCTCGGTGGCGGGGCTCGCCGGATGAGTTGCGAACCCCGCCCAGAGGTATTGGCGGCGGCGAGTGCCGGCTCGCGCCGCTGATGTTCTCGTTCTAGGCGGCCCTGACTTTGGCCTTGGGCTCGATGGCTGCCGCCCGACCCGGGGCCGCGCTTCGGCTCCGCTCTATTGGTATGGGGCTCCCGGCCGAACCTGGCTCCGACGCGAGCTTGAACCTGGCCACCAGCGCATCGAGCTCTCTCGCCATGTCGGCCAGACTGGCCGCCGATGCGACGACCTCTTCGGCCTGGGCCGACATCTCTTCCGTCGCAGCGGAGACCTCTTCGGCCGCGGCCGAGTTCTCCTCGGAAACCGCGGCGATCGACTCGATCGAACGCGACACCGTAGCGGCCGCCTCCGTCATGCGACTCGCCGCGACGTTGGTCTGAGTCGCGATGGCCGCAATGGCGTCCGAGGCGACCACGACCTGGCTCGTGGCCCCGCCGATCTCGGAGAGAGCGCCGAACACCTGACCGAGTGCCCGATCGCGCTCAGCCGCGGCGGTCTTGATCTCGACGAGGGCCGCGGCCGACTTCTCCGCCAGGGCCGACCCGGACTTGACCTCTGCGGCGCCGTCATCCATGGCCTTGACCGCTCGCTCCGTCTCGCGCTGGACTTCCTCGATCAGGGCCGCGATCTCCTTGGTGGCACGGCTCGAGCGCTCGGCCAGCTTGCGAACCTCGTCGGCCACGACGGCGAAGCCCTTGCCCTGCTCGCCCGCTCTGGCCGCCTCGATGGCGGCGTTGAGGGCGAGCAGGTTGGTCTGCTCGGCGATGTCGTCGATGGTCTCGACTATGGCCCCGATCTGGTCGGACTTCGCCCCGAGCTCGGTCACTTTGACGGCAGTCGACTCGACGGTGGCCTGGATCCGACGCATCCCGCCCGAGGTCTGATCCACGGCCGCGACGCCGTTCTCCAGGGCCGTGTGGACGCGCTCGGCGTAGACCTTCATCTCCTCGCCGGCCCTATCGGCTCGGGACACGGCCGCGATGGCGGCCTGAACCGCATCGCCGGCCTGCTCGACGCGCTTGTTCGTCTCGGCGGCTCCGGCTCCGACCTGGGCGATCATCGCCGTCAGTTCCTGCGTGCTGGCCGACGTGTCGGACGCGGCCCGGGCCTGGTCGGAGGCGCCAATAGCAACCTGGCTGATGGTGCTCGCGATCTGCTGGGTCGCCGTGCCGGTCTGGTTCGAAGCGCTGTCGAGTTCCTTGCTGGTGCGCGACACGGAGTCGGCGGCCGCCCTGACCTCGCCGATCACGTTCGTCAGGTTGCCGCGTGAGACCTCGTAGGCGCCGACCATCGTCTTGAGCTGACCGAGCAACGAGTTGAGGGCGTCGGCGGTGGCCCCGATTTCGTCGTGGCCGACGTTCTCCATGAAGGCCACGTGGGACTTGTACTCGCGGGTCAGGTCGTTCTCGGCCAGGCCCTCGAGGTCGTAGGTGAACTCGACGATTGCTTCCTGAATGGTGCCCATCTGGCGCAGGACAGCCTGGGCGCCGCCGGCGATGCCGCGCGAGATGAACACGCTGGAGGCCACGCCGATCACGCAGGCGAGAGCGACGAGGACGAAGGTTGCCAGGAGGCCGAACTGGAACGTCGAGCCTATCTGGCTGTTCAGACCCTCGGCACTCATCTGAGCAGAGGTCATGAGCGTCGAGACATCGGCCATCACCTTACCCCGTTGCGCGGCTGCCGCGGTGATCTTCGATGCGGCGTCGGCCCCGTCGCCGGCCTTCGAGAGTGTCCGGATCGGATCGACGAGTGTCTGGTAGTCGGCCATCTGAGCCTGCAGGTCGGCCAGCGTGGAGGCCTGGGCCGGGGTGAGCGACAGCGCTGACAAGTCAGTCAGGCTGGCTGTGATCGTGGCGTCGTCGGCGGCGATCTGAGAGTCGACCGTCGCCTGCGCGTCCGCCTGGCCGGCCACCACGACGCCGTATGTGACCGCCCGAGCCTTGTCGATCAGGGCCGTGTCGAGAGCCGAGAGCTTCTCCACCGGGACGAGGCCGGCGCTGTATGCAGCCTGGGAATTGTCGTGGACCGAAGACAGGTTCGAGATGGCCAGCAGGCCGATCGTCGCGATAAGGACGATCAGGATGGCCGACCCGCCCAGGATCTTGGCGCGAACGCTCAGACGCATATCAGACTCTTCCTACTTTGGTGGAGCGCGGGACCGACGCTCTGGCAACACCCAGCTGCGGCTGGTAACACGAGGGTGATCGGCCCCCCACATTGGCAACTGACACCTAGAACGCAGTATTTCGGAGTCTGCCCGCCACTCACAGCGGCGCGTGGCCGCCTGCCGACCCCATCGCGGATCGTCCCGGCTGAGCGTTTGCTGCGACGGCGCCGGGTTCGAACGGTGCGAGGGTCACCCAAAACCGGCTTTGACCGATTAGGCGGGCAGCGTCTATCAGGTCGTAGTGTGTGAGCTGTAGCCACATCAGCTTGCCGCAGTGGCGCACGGCCAATACCCTGGTTGGCCCGAGAAGAGGTGATCCATGGCGCGGCGACCGATCATGGTCATGGGCTGCACGAGCGACGCCGGCAAGTCGTTTCTGACGACTGGGCTGTGTCGCTATTTCGCCGACCAGGGCCTGCGGGTGGCGCCGTTCAAGGCCCAGAACATGAGCACCAACGCCGCCGTGACGCCCGACGGATTCGAGATCGGACGCGCGCAATACGTCCAGGCACTCGCAGCGCGCACGCCGCCCGACGTCCGTATGAACCCCGTGCTCCTCAAACCAAGCGCGGAGACGCACAGCCAGGTGATCGTCATGGGCCGCTTCGACGCGGCCGTGACCGCCCTGCCCTGGCTCGAGCGCCGCGACCGCCTGTGGCCTGTAGTCCAGGCCTCGCTCCACGGTCTCATCGCGGAGTTCGACCAGGTCGTCATCGAGGGCGCCGGCAGCCCGGCCGAGATCAACCTGCGCGCCAGCGACATCGTCAACATGGCGGTTGCGCTGGAGTGTGGAGCCGACGTCTACCTAGTCGCCGACATCGATCGTGGCGGCGCGTTCGCGCACTTGCTCGGGACCTGGGAGTTTCTCGAACCCGCTGAGCGCGCCCTAATCCGTGGCTTTGTCCTCAACAAGTTCCGGGGCGACCCGGCGCTGCTGGGCAACGCCATGGAGCGCCTCCAGGAGCGCACCGGCATCCCCACCGTCGCGATCGTACCGATGCGTCGCCACGCACTGCCCGAAGAGGACGCGTTCCGGCACCGCGGCGAGCCTGTCGCCGGCCGGATCAACGTCGCCCTGCTCCTCTTTCCCTACGCCAGCAACCTCGACGAGTTCGATCCGCTCATATACGCGCCCGGCGTATCCGTCACCCCTGTGGGGACGCGCGCCTCACTGGCCGGCTACGACGCAATCATCCTGCCCGGTAGCACGAACACCGCGGCGAGTCTGCGCCACCTGCGCGTCGAGGGCTTGGCCGACGAGGTCGTAAGAGCTGCCGGCGCTGGGACGGCGGTCCTGGGCGTGTGCGGTGGGCTCCAGCTGCTCGGGCGCGAGTTGCGCGACCCGACGAGCCTGGAGGGTGGCGACATCGCGGGCCTGGGGCTGCTGGACGTGACGACGACACTGGCCGCCGACAAGGTCACACGGCAGCGTTCGATCGTCTGGGACGGCGGCCTAATCACCGGTTATGAGATCCATCACGGCCGGACCGAACCGGGCCCATTGGCCGAGCCATGGCTACCAGATGGGCTCGGCTGGCGCCAGGGCAACGTGGTCGGAGTCTACGCGCACGGCCTGCTTGACAACGGCGCGTATCGGCAATGGTTCCTCGAGCAGCTCGGCTGGCACGGTAGGGCCGATGATTGGGCCGCGGCTATCGACGGCGCGATTGACGGGGTCGCTGCCCTGGTGACCGAGAGTGGCTGGGCCGAGCAGCTGGAACGCTCGACGGATCGCTGAGGTACGGCCGGCGCCGTCACTACGCAGCCATCGTGTGGCAATCAGGAGGGAGCCGACGGCTGGGCCGCTCGGCGGGCTCAAATACCCTGCCCGCAGTGACGCGCGCGGTCGGCAGACTTTGCGGCATGGAGCGCCAACGCGGAGGCGGCTGTCAGCCGCCGACGGTGGTCCCGCAGGTGGCGTCGCCACTCACGTGGATGGTGTGCGGCTTCACCTTCGAGCCGGCGGCAAGTTGCTCGACCGCGTCGCCGTCGACGTGGGCGCCGGTCGCGGTCAGTGTCGCCACCACCGCACTGCCGCTCGTGAAGAATGCGTCCCCGGACGCTGAAACCGAGAAGGAGCCGGGTCGGACGTAGACCACCAACAACGTGGGCGCCGAGCCGACCTGGGCCAGGCCGAGGATCGAAACGCTCGGGCCGTACTGGTTGGTGACGCACTCCACATTGACCGGATCGAGCCCGCCACCAAGAGCCCCCTTGGGCGTTGGTCCGCTGAGGGTGAGGGTGGAGGACCCAGGCATCTGATTGCCGCAATCGATGCTGCCGCTGATCGAGGTCAGGAGCCCGAGGGTGCCGTGAGCTCCGGTGGTCGGGACTTCGGTCAGCTGCGAGTCGATCTGAGCGCCCGTGGCGGCGTTGAAGTCGCTGACGCCGGTGCCGGTGAAGTCACGCTCGACATACGTTGCGCCGGCGCCCGAGTCGAAGCGCACGGTGAGCTTGCCCGGCTCCACGAAGATGTACACCGACAGGCTCGGGTCCGTCGGCTGGCCCAGGACGCTGATCTGTAACCCGTCGGTCGAGGGCAGGTTGCACAGGATCGCGGCGTTGCTTATCGCTCCGGCCGCTCCCGTCGGGCCAGTCAGAGTCAGGCTCTGGGTGGCCGGTCCCCTGGTGGCCACCGGCGTGGCTGAAGGCGCCATGGTGATGGTCGCAGCCGCACTTGGCAGGGCGCTGGAGGTTGCCCGGGCCGGCGTCGCGGCTGAGCCCGAGCAGGCGGCTACGAGGAGGCCGATTACCGGGGCCAGGGCCCAGGCACGTCGCATGGGGGTCGAAGGACGGAGGCTCTCGAGGGTCACGATTCTCCTGTCGACCCGCCGCGCTGCGGGGTCCTGACGATCTGTGGACAGTGCCGGTCTACTCCAATTGGCGCGGGCCGCGCCAATGGCGGCACGAAGCCGCACGCAGCGCAACGGCGCGAGGGCTACGGGACCTACCGGACTGTCTGGGCGTATCGAAGCCGAGTGACAGCCGGGTCGCCGAGGACACGGCGTCGTCCGGCGACTCGAGCGGCCAGCGCCTTCAGAGGTTCGGCACGGCCTCGGTCTCACAGCGCGAACCAGATTCGCCGTGGACTGCGTTCCTGTTGGACCTGCGAGAGGCTTCTCACGGCGTCTCTTTCTCCCTAGCCAGCGCCCGCCTCGATCTGAGCATCAGAGGCGGGCGCCGTCGCGTCGGGGCGCTCCGTTCCTCCGTGGAGTGTCAAAGGGGAGCGGGCACGCTTCTCCTCCATCGCGTGTGGGTCGAGGCGACGTGCCAAAGGTCATGCGCCTTTGCGGCGAGGAGGGCGGAGTGACCCGGTGAGTACGGGTTGGCTGATGCGCTTTGGCACCTCTCTTGTGCCACCCCGGGGTTCATTCTCAGCCTGTGGCATTCTCGCCGAGAAACCAGCGCTCGGGCACGGTCGCTCTCGGACGCGGTGAGGCGGTTGCGATCCGGGTCCAACACGGCAGCGCCATCTTGTGCGAGCGTTGCGGTTGCCGCCTGGCGCCGTTCGACCGCATGCCCGGCCCCGGCGGCGCCTGGTATCACGTCAGGGGCGCAACCGGCCGCGATGCCAGAGGCTGCTCCGTCGATTGCCTCCGCCTACCTCACCAGCTCGCCGAGGCCGGCCTGGATAGGGAATAGGCCAGCGGCAATGGCGCGCGCACACGAGGCAGGCTCCGTCGCTATTCAGCCAGGGTGTCGCAGCCGCAGCGGTTAAGAGGTCGCACCGCACCGCGAGTTTGTAGCCCCGGGGATAACCGCCGACCAGGACGCTGCCAGGTCGACTTCGACGGCCACGCCGTCGGTCAACTGCCATGCGCGCAGCTCCGGCTCGCCGGTCGTCGGGTGGGCTCTACCCGGCGCGAGCGACACGATCAGATAGATGGCGTCCGGATAGTTCGCTGGGCCGATGTCCACGATCGAAGGCTTGGCTGAAGTCGTGGGGTGTGAGTGAACGATCGCCCAGACGGTCTCGGCGCGGGCATCCGCCTCGACCAGAACGGCCAGGAGGTCTGAGCCCTCCATCTCGAAGCGGTGAGGCGAGCCGGCGGCGTTTCGCACGGGTACAAACCGGAGGTAGCGGCCTGACGCCTCGGACCCCCCGGCAAGGATGAGCCCGCATGCCTCGTTGGGTCGGCCGGCGACGGCGTGGGCCACGATCGCGTCGTGGATCGCCCGAGTCAGGCCGACTCCAGGCGAACCCGGACGGCGGAAGGAAGCCACAGAGCTACGTGCGCCGACCAGCCGGGACGGCGGACTGATCGAGCCCTGCTCCTGGTCGGCCACCCGATCGGTGCGACCGCTGCTCCATGCGTTCCCTCGCAGCGACTGCTGCGTCTCCACATGACGGGCAATCGCGGTCCCGGCGAAGCTGTATCGACGAGAATGAGGTGTCGAGTGCGTCGAACAGGAGCAGCCTGCCCACGAGCGACTCGCCGATGCCGAGGAGGAGCTTGATCGTCTCGAGGGCCTGGAGAATACCCATGACGCCGGGAACAACACCCAAGACACCGGAAATAGAGCAGCTGGCGGCGAGCTCCGGCGGCGGAGGCGCCGGGAACAGGCAGCGGTAGCAGGGCCCGCGGGGGGGTTGGAAGACCGTCAGCTGGCCCTCGAACCGGAAGACGGAGGCGTGGACGACCGGTATGCCGGCCACAACCGCGGCGTCGTTGAGGACGTAGCGCGTCTCGAAGCTATCGGTTCCGTCGATGATCGCGTCGTATCCATCGATGATCCGCCGAACGTTCGACTGGTCGAGCCGCTCGTCATGCATCGCGACGGTGACGTCCGGATTGAGCGCCTGGATCGCCTCCCGTGCCGACTCCGTCTTCTTCGTCCCGACTAGATCGGTCCGGTGGATCACCTGGCGCTGTAGGTTCGACAGGTCGACGACGTCGAAGTCGACGATGCCGATGGTCCCGACTCCGGCTGCGGCCAGATACAGCGCGGCGGGGGCTCCTAGCCCGCCCGCCCCGACGACCAGCACCCTCGACGAGAGAAGTTTCTGCTGACCATCGACGCCGATCTCGGGCAACAGCAGGTGCCGTGAATAGCGGGTCTTCTGATCGTCCCGAAGCACTGCGGGAAGCCCCCAGGGCAAGCGCTGCTCCGCCCAGGCGCTATACCCGCCACTCATCGACACGACGTTCGCATAACCCATCTGCTCAAGCGTCTTGGCCGCGAAAAGAGATCGAATGCCATGGTCGCAATAGGTCACGATCGGCCTCTCGCGATCCGCGACGACAGACTCGACCGACGCCTCGAGTAGACCGCGCGGCATGAAGACGGCGCCTGGGATATGCCCTTGTTCCCACTCCTGCTCTTCGCGGACATCGAGCAGAACCGTGTCCGGATGTGCGCCGACCTGGCTTTCGACCTCGCCCGGTGTCAGCTCGCGAACGGTCGAGCGCATCTCGCGAACGATGTCGGAGTACGTGCGGGCAGCCATGCTTCGATTCTAGGCGCGGCCGTCCGGAAGCCCCGGAGCTGAACCGGAGGGTGCGGCCTTCGATACGCCCGCTCCATCGGTTGCAGCCGTTGCTACTTGACGCCGGCTCCTTTGACGGTCCGTTCGTGTCCGCCGATCATGGAGAAAATGCGGATACGGGCACGCCTCTTCGCGCAACAACGGAGCCTCGTCGGTTCTGGACACCTCGATCTCGAGGTGCTCGACGGCGACACAGTGGAGACGGCCTGGCAGGCGCTCGTGACCGCATGCCCTGCGCTTGCGCCCGGCCGTCCCTACCTCGTCTTCGCGGTCAACGGCGAGTACGCGACGTCCGAACACGCCCTGTCGGAAGGCGACGAGGTGGCCTTCGTACCGCCTGTTTCGGGTGGCGACGGGATGGACGACCGGCCGATCCGGGACCTCAGGTTGACAGATGGCGAGATCGACGTCTCCACGGTCCACACCCTCGAGGCGGCCGTGCACAGCGCCTGTGACGGCGCGGTGGTGACGTTTCTGGGGCGTACACGCGAGACGCCGGGAACGCCTGCCCCAGGCGAAGAGGCGGAAGCCGAGCGCCACGCGGGCCAGTCGGTGCTCGCTCTTGATTACGAGGCGTACGAACCGCTTGCGCTGCGCGTCCTGGGCGAGATCGCCGATGAGATCGAGCTGCGGTTTGGAGTGCGCCGCATCGCCGTCGTCCATCGCCTCGGCCAGGTCCCACTCGGCGACACCAGCGTCGCGGTCGTCGTGTCGGCACCCCACCGCGGCGCCGCCTTCGACGCTTGCCGGTATGTCATCGACGAACTCAAGGCACGCGCGCCCATCTGGAAATCCGAGCGGTTCGCCGACGGATCGGTGTGGATCGGGCAGCCGGCGCGGACCTCCGCAGGTTTGGGACGCGCGTAGCTCCGGGGCGGGACGCCATGGCGCCGGGCGGTACCGTCGGCGATTACGCGAGGTGAGCATTGACCGAATCGATCAGGACGTCTCAGGTGACCGATGGCCGCCGACTCGCGACCGTGGACAACCTCCAGCGGCCGCTTCGTGACGTTCGCATCTCCGTTACGGACCGCTGCAACTTCCGTTGCCCGTATTGCATGCCGCGCGAGGTCTTCGGACCGGAGTTTGCCTTCCTTCCGCGATCGGAGACCCTCACGTATGAGGAGATCGAGCGTCTCGCGCGTTCGTTCGTGCAGCTCGGCGTCGAAAAGATCCGGCTTACAGGCGGCGAGCCGCTGGTGCGGCCCAATCTCCACGTCCTCGTCGCCCGTCTCGCCGCGATCCAAGGCGTTCGAGACCTCGCGCTCACGACCAATGGCGCAGTGCTCGCCCGCTTCGCCCGTCCTCTCAGGGAAGCCGGGCTTGACAGGGTCACGGTCAGCCTCGACTCACTCGATGACGAGGTCTTCTCGGCGATGAACGGCGTGGGGTTCCCGGTAGGCGCGGTCCTGGCGGGGATCCAGGCGGCGCGCGAGGCGGGGCTGGCGCCGATCAAGGTCAATGCCGTGATCAAGCGCGGCATGAACGAGTCCAGCATTCTGCCGCTCGCGCGATACTGCCGGGAACAGTCGTTGATCCTGCGGCTGATCGAGTACATGGATGTGGGCCATTCGAACGGCTGGCGCATAGAGGACGTCGTGCCGGCGGCCGAGATCGTCGAGTTGATCGACGCCGATTTCCCAATAGAGCCCCTGCCGCCGAAATACCCGGGCGAGGTGGCCACCAGATGGCGATATCGCGACGGCGGCGGCGAGATCGGCGTCATCGCGTCGGTTACCCAGCCCTTCTGTGGGGCCTGCACTCGAGCGCGCCTCTCGGCCGCAGGGCGCCTGTTCACATGCCTCTTCGCTACCACGGGCAGCGATCTCCGGGCGATCGTTCGGAGTGAGGCCACCGACGCGGAGTTGACGGCCGCTATCCGGCAGATTTGGACGCTGCGCCGGGATCGGTACTCGGCGCTGCGATCCAGTGCGACTGCGGACCTGCCGAAAGTCGAGATGTTCGCGATCGGCGGCTGAACCGCCAGGTCCTCAACGTGACGTCCGGCGAGCGGTGAGATCGGCTAGCCGACGGGCTGGTCGTCTCTGGCTAGGAACCCTCGCCGCCGAGCCCGGCAGGCCGAGCGCCAGCAGGTGGAGTCAGGCGATGACCAGATACGGTTTGAGGGAGGGCAATACCCTGCCGTGGGGGCAATCGTGAGCCTGTTTAGAGGCGCCAGCGCCGTCACGATGGAACGATCGTGGCCGACATCGCGGATGGCTTGGTTCGAACGAGACCGGGGGACGGCTTTCTCTTTCCTGGCGCCAGGCGTGTCGGAGCGGCCTCTGGTGACCAGCCATTCGATACCGCTGGACGGCCGGTGTAGGTCCCGCCTACATGCGGCCCAGCTGGACACAAAGAACCGGCCGCGCGGCGGACGCGCGGCCCGTTCTCTGTTGCGGCGGCTCGGCTAGAGGGCCGCTCCGATCTTGCTCAGGATGCTAGAGATCACGCCGCCCAGGAAGAGCAGGGCGACGACGGCGGCGATGGCGATCAGGGACAGGATCAGGGCATATTCCGCGAGGCCCTGACCCCTCTCGGAGCGGAAGAATGCCAGCATGAGAAGCCTCCCGATATGAGTCGGCCTCCTAGCGGAGGTATGGAGCAGTCTGAGCGCGGCATGTGCAGCCGCTACTAGGACGAAAGTCACCCGCGCAGCCAAAGCTGAGCTATCGCCCCCCTAGTCGGAAACAAGGAGGCGCCCGTCTCCGGGGGGCCGAAAGGCGAGCGCCTGCGCGCCCAGTGGCGGAGGTCTAGTCCGGGCGACCGGTCGCTGCCGGCTCCGCGCCGGGACAAAAAGAAGCGCCCGCCCGGCCAAAGGGGGCTCGGGCGGGGCGCCTCAATCGCTTGACCCACAGAATTCAGGGCGTGGCGCCTCCCCCGACGCAACCGCTCGACTGGCCACCTCCGGGTTCGGGATCGCGGACGACTGGGGTCTCCAAGTACGCCACACAGAAGCACCCGCCTCGAGGAAGGGAAGGCCTTGGAGGCGGGCGCCCTGAGTATCGACCCGGGACGATACAGTGCGGTCATGAGATCCGCCTGGGTGCGGCCAGCGGGCCTCCGCTTCTGACAGAGTGACGATCTGAGCAGCAGTCCTCGCGGACCGATCGCCGACCGGCCGACATTCCGCGCGGAGCTGTCGACGATTGAGTTACCGGCCTGGGCACTGACAGCGCCCACCTTGTGAGGGAGGCAAGGCGAGCGCCGATGTCGAATTGGTTCGCGTGCCGTGTGACCCGAGTCAACAGAATCGGTGTTTTCCCTATCAGGGATAACCCCTAAACGTTCAAGTCGCGCCGTCGAAGACCGACCCCTCATCTGATTAAGATGGCTACCAACGACCTGCTCCCGACGGCACTCGTCGCCACCGGAACTGCTCCGGCAGCGATCCCCAAGCCCGCACCCAGCCCGGGGGCACCGCAGAAGGATCGCTTCGCGAAGCAGGCCGGTCCCGACGTTTCCTTCAAGGGCCCGGACGGGTTTACCGAAGCGTACGCCGTCTTCCAGATCGATCCTCAGAGCAAGCAGCTCCAGGTGACGGTGGTGGACGCGAACGGTCAGGTGATACGAACAATCCCGCCGCGCTCGGTCTCCCAGATGATGGAGACGATGGCTCGCTACCGCCTATAGGCCGGAGCGCGCCGGATATCGCGGTTACGCCACCTCCAGCCGCACCCCGACTCCGACCACGCCCGGTCGCCGTTCCGCCAGGAAGACGGTCGGCCGGGCGACGCCTTCGGGCGCACTCGGCCGGCGCGCCGTTCAAACGGTCCCGGGCATCTATCACCCGGGTATCTCACGGGCGCGAGGGAAACGACCAGCCGGGAAACGACTCCACCCCTCTTCACGATGAAACCATCGTGCTATCGGTCTTCGACCGCGCGGTCTAAGCGTTCGATTTGGCTCGTCGGGCCCGAGGAACACCCTGGCGGGCTAGCCCTGCGGCGGTGAGTCGGACGAGGGTTTCAGAACGGCACTGAGAGCGTCCCTGCTCGGACCTCCTGGCAGGCATGCTCCACTGAATTGACTACGCCGCTGCATGACCAAGCCCCCTGATCAGCCTGATACAGGTATGCAGGCGCGGTAGTTGACAGTCTGCGAGGCCGCAGTTGACTGGATAGCAGTTCAACCGGAGCTCTTCCCGGCGGAGACTCAATCTCCCCGGCCTCCCCGGATCTCTACCGAGCAGCAGGCACTCAAATGGAACAGACGCGAAGCGTCCCACTCATCGCTGGATCGATGGTCGCCTCGGGCGCCGTCGGCATCATGACCGGCGTCGTCTCGTTGATGGGATTAGCCGATCCCAGGAGCGGAGACTTGATGGCACGGCCGATGGGCGGGCTGGCCATTGCGACCGTCGTCGGGATGCTGGCTCTTCTGAGCCTCCAGATGGCACACCTAGCGAGCCGTCGGGCGAGTCACGCGGAGGCGATCCGGGTCGCTGACCGGCCTTATGCGGGTCCTTGCGGACGGACCGCTCGCCCGCTAGACGCACCGATCGAACCTAGGTGGGTGAAATGACCAGCCTCGAGGGCGGCCTGCTGGAGCGCTCTGCGGGAGTGACCGCAGCTTGCTCTGGACACGGGCAGCGTGGACTCCTCCGACCCTGGGGACCAAGCGAGATGCTGCGTCACGCGCTCGCCCATAAGGCGGCAGCTGTAGCAATCGCCAACGCTGCAGCCGCGCGCTCCGGCGACCCCGTGACCGCAGCTGCGGTGGCTGCTTTCGTCAAGGACGCAGACGGTTACTGCATCTACACCAAACCGCGGCTGCTCGCCAACGTCGGCGAGCGCCTGGAGCCTCATGGGTATGGCAACACCGATGCCGGGCATCCGGCCCCGGGCGGTCGCAGCCTCAGTGCGCGCGAACGACCACGCCGCAAGACCTACAGCAAGGTCGCCCACTTGCGATCCCTCGACGCCCACCCGGCGGCGGGGCGACGTACTCGGTCGAACGCGAGCGAGGACCTTGAGGCCGGGCTTGATCAAGTCCCATCTCGCTCGAGGGGCAGGGAGCACGAATGACTGGACATCACGGGCTCCTCATCAGCCGTCGCCAGAGTGACGCCCGGGTGCGCGCCCAGGACTGCTCATCTGATCTGGGTCTGAGCCGCGACGAGCTGGTCGCTCGCTACGCCCACCTCGTCAAGTACGTGGTCGGCAGGCTGGGCGTCTCGGTGCCCGGCCTCTTCGACCACGAGGACGCCATGCAGGCCGGGGTTCTGGGGCTGCTCCGGGCCATCGACGCCTACAAGCCCGAGGCGGCGGCCTCCTTCGAGTCGTACGCGATCCTGCGGATCCGCGGCGCGATCCTCGACGCCGTCCGCTCCCTGGACACGGTCGGCCGGGCCGGCCGTGAGGCCGCCCGGGCCATCCAGGGCGCCATACGAGACCTCCAGCACGAGCTGGGCCGCTCGCCCACCGAGTCGGAGATCGCCTCGCGGCTCGGCATGCCGGTGGCTCGCTACCGCGAGCGCCTCCAGGCCGCGTCGGTCGTGACGGTCTCGCTCGACGAGCACGACGTTCGCGAGAGCGACGACGAGTCGACCATGCTGGCCGACAACGCGCCGGACCCGAATGCCGTCGACCCGGCTGAAGAGGCCTCCCGCCGCGACGCCATCGCCTCGCTTGCTCGGCAGATCAGCCGCCTTCGCGGGCGCTCGCGGATGGTTCTGGCCCTCTACTACCAGGACGAGATGACCTTCAAGGAGATCGGCCAGGTCCTCGGAGTGAGTGAATCGCGCATATGCCAGATGCACGCCGGGGCGATCCTGAGCCTTCGGAGCAGGCTGGTCGACGCCGATGTGGCCGCCCGTTTGGGGCGGCGGATGGTCCAGACATGATTCGCGGCTTCTACACCGCCGTCTCCGGCGTCGTATCGTCGATGACCCAGGAGGCGGTCGTCGCCGACAGCATCGCCAACTCCAATACCGTCGGCTTTGGCCTCGACGCGGTCCGTGGACATCGGCAATCTGGTCGCCCGGCAGCCCGCTCGACCAGGACTGCTCGTAGGGCCAACCGCGAGCGCCAGGTGCGAGTCCGAGCTCGCAGCGGTAGGAAGTAGGAGCAACCCAATGGCTGGACGAGCCGGGTTCCTCGGAGGCCTTCGCGGCCGCGAGACGCCGGAGCGTGACGCCGGCGCGGAGTTCGGCTCGGACAAGCCAATCAGAGGCGCCCCTCTTGGCCGCGCTGACGACTCCGACGACGGGCACGCAGGTCGAGGCTTCGCCGCCGCGCCCGACTTTGACCCTGTCTGGGGGACACTCGGCGCTCCGACCCCACAGGGCGGTGACGACTGGCCCAACCCGAGCGAAGAGGGGGCCCGGGGCGTCGAGATCGACGTGGAAATCTTCGGGAATGGTTTCCGAATCTCTGGGCTGATCCACATCGGCCAGTTCGGCCGTTTGTCGGACCGGCTCAACGCGCGGCCGGGCTTCATCGCTGTTCGCCATGCCCTACTCACGGCGCTGGGGCAGACGATAAGCCCAGGTTTCGATCAGCCGAAGGCTACGCTGTGGGTCCAACTCAGCCAGATCGTCGTTGTCGCCGAGCGATTAGCCGACCACTCGCCACGTCTCGGAACGCCGGTCGTCCAGAAGCAACGACGCAGGGTCTCGATCGTCACGCCCGGCTACGAATTGGAGGGTAGCCTCCACGTCCACGCCCACGGATCCTTGACTCAGTTCCTCCAGTCACCCGAGCCGCATTTCCTGCCCATGACGGAGGCCACTGTGCGCCGGCCGTCCAATGCGGCAGTGGTGGATCACTTCCCGTTCGCGATGGTCAATTGTGAGCAGTTAGTGTCTGTTCGCGTACTGTCTACGCTGTCCTCCGGCCAGGTGGCACACACGGAGGCCCGCAGTGCCTGACTGGCCGGCTTTAGATTCAGCCCTGGCCTTGGCGCACATCCCGCGCCATGGTGTCCCGACATGATCAACCTCGGAACGCATCCAGGTTCCCTGGGCCGTGGCGATCACCGATTGATGTCCGGGGCCCGCGAACGGCGGACCGGACCGGCGCTGGCCTGCCGCGACGACGGGCCCCCCAGAGGCAGACTGACGATCGAGGCCGCTCTGGACGCCTGGGAAGGCCGGCGTATGGTCCTCGACCACCTCCCCGACGCCGTCTTCGCGACGGATGCGGACGAACGGGTCACCCACTGGACGAGATCGGCCGAGCGCCTGTTCGGCTACTCGGCGAGCGAGGCCATCGGCCGCTCGGCCAGTGAACTGCTGGCGTTCACGGCGGCCCACGCCGAAGACGAGTCTGCACGAACCGCCGCTCTGAGGGGCGGACGGACCTGGCGCGGTGCGGGCAGTGTCCGGCTTCGTGACGGTCACGAGATGTGGCTCGGCACCGCGGTGGAGCCGATCATGGCATACGGTCGGCTCGTTGGCTCCGTTTCGGTGAGTCGCGACATCACCGACATCCACGAGGCCCAGACCAGATTGGCCGACGAGGAACGCTTCGTCAGCTCGGTTCTCGACGTCATCGGGGCGCTCGTAGTAGTGCTCGACTCGCAGGGTCGGATCACGCGTTTCAACGGCGCCTGCGAGCGCCTGAGCGGGTACGACTCCGCAGAGGTGCTCGGGCGCCTCCTCTGGGACGTGGTGATCCCGCCAGCCGAGGTCGAGGACGTGCGGGCCGTCGTGGCCGCTCTCGAGGCTGGGGCCTACCCCAACTCGCACGAGAACCACTGGCTGACGCGCGCAGGCGCATTGCGGCTGATCAGCTGGGAGAACACCTGTCTCACCGACGATCAGGGCACCGTCACCCACGTGATCGGAACCGGGCTCGATATCACAGAGGCCCGCCACAGACACGAGGCGATGCGCGGACTTGAGGCGATGGGACGCCTGCTGGCAGACCAGGGGCCGGTCCCTGCGGCGCTCGACGCAGTCCTGGGCGAGATGCAGGCCCGGATGGGATACCGGTTCCTGTCCCTCTACTTGTCTGACGGACCCGACCTGCGACTCGCGGCACAGCGGGGGTACCGAGCGATCCCGGAGCGACTGAACGCCGACGCAGGCGTCGTGGGCCGAGTGCTTCGAACCGGTCGTGGCGAAGTCGTGGCCGATGTCACCAGTGACCTCGACTACTTGCCCGGGGACCAGAACGTGGCGGCCGAGATGGCCATCCCGCTGACCGGGGACGGCGAGACGCTCGGCGTCCTCAACATCGAATCAGAGCGGCCCGGAGCGATGACCGAGGCCGACTTGCAGTTCGCCCGAACCATCGCCGATCGCCTGTCTAGCTCCGTGCGGCGGAGTCAGGCTCGACAAGCGCTCAGCGAACGCACCCGCCTCTTCACGGCGCTCTCGGAGTTCGCCGCCGCCGTTAACGCAATCCGCGAACCCGAGCAGCTGGTGGCGGCCCTCGTCGACGCCGTTGGCACGGTCGTACCCTCGGACACCGTGACGATTACCACGCTCGATCGACGCGATGGCCGCTATCGAGTCGCGGCCGTCCGCGGATTCGACTCGGGCGCCATCGGCGCGATCATCGAACCCGGCGCCGGGACGGCTGGACGCGCCATCAGCGAGCGCGTCCTGATCGTTCGGGAACCCCATCCACGAGCCGAGTCCAACCCGGCCCTGCGCGAATATATGCAGTACGAATCGGTCCGGACCGTCGGGGTGCCTCTGATCAACGAAGACACCGTGCTCGGCGCGATCTCGGTGGCCCGAGCCCAGATCGACGCGGCGTTCACGCAGGCCGAGTGCGAGGTGTTCGCCTTGCTCGGCTCACACGCCGCCCTCGCGCTCGCCAACGCCAACCTCATACAGCAGGTCTCGGCACTCGCCATCCACGACGGCCTAACCGGGCTCTACAACCGCCGCCATTTCGACGCCGCCCTCGACTTGGCAGTCGCCCGGTTCAAGCGGCGCGGACCTGCCGGGAGCCTGGCCGCGATCATGTTCGATCTCGACCATTTCGGCGACTTCAATCGACGCCACGGGCATCTGGCCGGCGACGCTTTGCTGCGCCTGTTCGGCGACATCCTCCGGGAGCGCCTCCGCTCCGCCGACATAGTCGCCCGATACGGCGGCGAGGAGTTCGTCGCGATCCTGGAAGACTGTGGCCTCGCCGAGGCAGTCCGCCTAGCCGACGAGGTTCGGGAAGAGCTCCAAGCGAGAGCGGTGCCCGGCGCCGATGGCCAGCTTCTTCGCGCCACCGTGAGCGCGGGATGCTCAATCATGGACGCCGCCGAACCAACCAAAGAGGCCCTGATCGGCGTGGCTGATGCTGGGCTCTTCATGGCCAAGGAGGCCGGCCGTAATCGCGTCGTCGCGTCATGACTCGCGCCCTCCACCTCCACACTCCCCGTCTGGTCGGTCCGGCCGCGCCACCCCGGCTGCCCGACGGAGCCCTTTTCCATGCGGCCAGCCGACTTAGCGGTGGGATCGCACTCGATCGAATCCTTGTGGCGCTCGTCGCCGGTCTGTGGGCCATCACGGTCGCCTGGCTCGCAGTCGGCCTCGGGGACGCCGCTGCACAGCGCGCCGTGGCCGACATCGGCGAACCCGCCCTCGACCTGCTGGCTGCGATGCTCGTCCTGCGGGCCGCGATGCGCACCGACGCCCGGCGAATTCGCCTTGCCTGGGCGGTTCTTGGCGTCGCCACCTTCATCTACGCTCTGGGCGACGGGGCATGGGCCTGGCTGGACCTTGGCGGCGGCAGCACGGCCTCCCCTTCGGTGGCCGACGTTGCCTATGTCGCCTACTACCCGATCGTCGTCATCGCCCTCCTGATGTTCCAGAGCGCAGCGTCGTTCCGACGCGATACCTTGCGGCTCACGATCGACTCGCTGATCGTGGTCGTCGGCGGCGGCATCGTGGTCTGGCACACGCTCTTCCGACCCGTCCTCGAGTCCCTGGACCCGAATCCCCTGAGCGCGGCCCTCGCACTCGGCTACCCGATCGGCGACCTCGTGCTCCTATTCGGCGTTGCCGCAACCGCCCTGCGCCACCCGCCCGAGATCGACGCCAGGGCGCTCACCGCACTGGTCGGTGGCCTGGCTCTCATGTTCGTCGGCGATGTCGGCTACGGCCAGTTGAATCTCATCGGCTCATTCGACCTCGTACGCTGGCCCGATGTCGTCTACCTCAGCTCGACGCTCTTGATCGCCCTCGCCGGATACTTCCAGGCGCATCCGGGCGCGACGTCAGACGGCCGCGGGAAGACTATGAGCCGCTGGCTCCTCGGCTTGCCATATGTCGCGCTCGCGGCTGGTTACTCGGTCCTGGTCGGGCTCGCCCTGAACCGCGCCACGGGCGAGCTCATCGAAGTGCTCTACGGCGCTGTCGTCCTGACGGCGATCGTGCTGATCCGCCAGGAGCTCGTGCTGCGTGAGAACGGCAGTCTGCTCACGGAACAGGCCCGGCGGGAGTCGGAGGACAGGTTTAGGGCGCTGGCCGCGAACAGCTCAGATGCCGTCGTGCTCGTAGATCGGCAGGGCGTGGTTACCGACGCCGCCCCGACAGTCGCGCGCGTCCTTGGGGTGGACGGTTCCAAGTTGGTGGGCCGCCCGATCTCGCGGTTGGTTCATGCGGACGACGCGGAACGTATCCAGGCCTTCATCGAAGATCTGGCGGCCGGACGGTCGGTTGCCCAGCCCGTCGAGTGGCGCCTCTGGGATCGCACCGGCGTCTGGCGTCAGGTCGAGACGATTGCCGCCAACCGTCTGGACGACCCCGCCGTCGGACAGATCGTGCTGACCACGCGCGACGTGAGGGAACGCAAGATGCTCGAGCGTCAGCTCACGCAGTCCGCCCTGTACGACCTTTTGACCGACCTACCAAACCGCACCCTCTTCCACGACCGAGTCGGGCAGGCGCTAACGAGTGCCGCTCACACTGGCCGACACACGACCGTCCTCTCGGTTGGCCTGGACGGCTTCAAGCGCGTGAACCAGAGTCTCGGCCACGATGCGGGAGATCAGGTCCTCCAAGAGGTCGCGTGCCGCCTGCGCGCATCGGTCCACGCCGCCGACACTTGCGCCCGCCTCGGCGGCGACGATTTCGGAGTCCTGCTCGATGATCACTCAACTTCTGAAGATGCGCTTTCTGCGGCCGACCGCATCCTCGCCGCCCTCCGGGAACCGATCGGCCTTTCCGCCAACCGCCTCGATCTGACCGCGAGCATCGGCGTCGCCACGGCCGCACCGGCCGAGGCTGACGCAGGCAGCCTGCTGCACAGCGCGGAGGTGGCAAGGTCGGTCGCCAGGAACAGCGGCGGCGGCCGAGCTGTCGTCTTCGAACCGGCGATGCAGCAAATTGTCGAGGTTCGGTTCGAGCTCGAAGCGGATCTGCGTCGAGCCATCGACCAGGCCGAGTTCGTCCTGAACTACCAGCCGATCGTGGACTTGCGGACCGGCGAACTCGTCGGCGCGGAGGCCCTCATCCGGTGGGACCATCCGACGCACGGACGGATCGCTCCGAGCGACTTCATCCCCCTCGCCGAGCAGACGGGGCTGATCGACGAGATCGGCGCGTGGGTCCTCCGGACCGCGTGCACCGAGGCCGCCCGATGGGCCCAGCTGTCTCCCGGCCGGGTGCCTCGCGTGTCGATCAACGTCTCGGCCCACCAGTTTGCCGACCCTCGACTGGCCTGGACCGTCCAGGCCGCTCTGGCTCACGCGGGTGCGACCTCAAGCTGGGTCACCCTGGAGCTCACCGAGAGCATGCTGATGCAGAACAGCTCTGCGTACCTCGAGCAGTTGCACGCCATTCGTGGCTTGGGCCTTCACATTGCCATCGACGACTTCGGGACTGGCTACTCGTCGCTGGCCTACCTGGAGCGTTTGCCGGTCACCGACATCAAGATCGATAGGTCGTTCGTGAGTGGGCTCGATGACGCCAGCCGGGGGTCGGGTGTGCTCCATGCCATCATCGAGATCGGGCGTGCCCTCAGCTTGACGACAGTTGCGGAAGGGATCGAGACGCCGGCCGAACTCCAGCGGCTGCGTGCCATGGGATGCGCGCTCGGCCAGGGCTACCTCTTCTCGCGACCCCTCGAGAGAGACGCGATGGCTGAACTGGTGGCCCGCCAGAGTGAGCCAATCTTCGGCCGCGAGGTCGCGACGGCAGACCGAATTCGACCGCTGGGCACGAAGCTATTCGACCCCGATACCGGTGAGTCGGGCGTGCTGCCAAGGTCATTGACCGACTCGCTGGTGTCCTATCCAGGACTGCGCAGTGTCCGCGCTAAGGCGATCCGACGGGCAGGTTCGCCGCCCTTGAAGGACACAGGTTCAGCCGCGGTTTCGAGCGCTGCCTTGGCGTCGGTCGCCGCGCCGGCCCGGCGATCACACATTGCAGCGCCCGGTTCTGAGCTACGCCACTGAGCGGAGATGCCAGGCTCCTCAGGAGACAAACTAGGCCATGAACGATCTCTACAAGACCTTACAGGTCGACCCGATCGCCGAGTGGGAGGTCATCCGCGCGGCCTATCACGCCCTCGCGCGCAAGTACCACCCGGACGCCGGGGGGGATCTGCGCCGCATGGTCGAGTTCAATGCGGCGTGGGCGGTGCTTGGGGACCCTCTCATGCGGTCCGCCTATGACGCTGAGCGGGTCCGACCGGTTGCGCCCCCCATGACGACGGAGAATGCGGAACCACACGGCAACAATGGACCTCTCCAGGACAGCGCGCCGCCCCGGCGCAGCCGTGACTCCAGCAGCATCCTCGACTTCGGCCGCTACGAGGGCTGGTCGCTCCGCCAGATAGTCGAGGCAGACCCGGATTATCTGGAGTGGCTGATTCGGACGCCGATCGGGCGGCGGGTCTCTGCCGAGGTCAAGGCGCTGCTCGAGCTCCGAGCGGCCTCCGGCAGGGCGACCGGGACCGGGCGCCGCGGCCCACGAAGCGTCGGTCCCCTCGGTGCGCGGCGGGAAAGGGTATCTGTGGGGCGGTCCTGGTTCGGTCGATCAGCTCAGGCTCGCTGAGCCGTGGTCATGACTCTGGCCCCTCGGGTGAGCCCTGCCCTGGGTGCTCGGCGGATCCGTTGCGGCCGTTGGACGCCGGGCCCCGGGCTGAACCCGCCATGAGCTCGGCGCCGGTGCCTGGTGGACGGTCGACCGGACTGCCATCCGCACCTGGCTCCGCCGGCGGGCTGTCAACCTTATCAACCGCCAGAGGTTGCCCCAGCAGGTAGCCCTGGCCCAGCCGGATACCTAGCGACCACAGGACGGCAAGCTCATCGTCCGTCTCGATCCCCTCGGCGATCAACCGGCAGCCCGTTGTACGGGCGAAATGGACCAGGCCGATGACCATCGCCTGCCGCGCCTCATCGCCCTGAATCCCGGCCACGAGCCAGCGATCCAGCTTCACGAACGCCGGACGCAACTCGAGGATGTGGCGCAGGCTGGCGAAGCCGGCACCCGCGTCATCGATGGCGAGTTCCACCTTCGGCCCCAGAGCTTCCAGGGCGGAACGGAATGCCGGATAGTCGGTGATGGCGGTGTGTTCGGACACCTCCACGATCAGGCGTCGGCGGCTTCTGTGGAGACTCCACAGTAGCGGATCGGCAGCCAGGATGAGCTCCGGCGATGCGTTGAGATTGAGCCAGGCGGACCGCGGCAGAGCCTTGGCTGCCGCGAGGGAAGCCCGGAGCGCCGCCGTCTCGAGTTCGGTGCCCAGACCGACGGCAACAGCCTCGGCGAACATGAGCTCGGGATCCGAGTCATCGCTGAAGCGCGTGAGGGCTTCATATCCGACGATGACATGGCGCCTGAGATCGACGATCGGCTGGAAGACCGGCCGGAAGCGGTGGTGAGCGATGATGTGCGAGATGTGTCCGCGACTCCGTCCCGCATCGGTCCGCTGGGTGACTTGCGTGGCCGATGAGGGCCCCGGCAAGTTCGGCGAACTCGACGATGGCCGGCAGTACCTCGGATATCGCGGGCTGCTCGACCGCATCGGTAGACTGGACGGTCAGAAGTCCGATGACCTGCCCGTCGTAGGTCACCGGTGCGTGAGCCAGCGAGTGAACGCCGACACCCTTGACCGGCTGGTCGTCCGGGTGTCGGCCTCGAGTGTTACGCGGCTCGATCCACGGACCTTCGAAGGCCCGGCTGCGCAGTTGCCGGCTGCGGTTGAACGAGAGCTTCTGCAGGGATGGGTCGGCCTGGCCCGCGACGACGAAACCGATTGGTACCGCATAACCGTCGGACGCGAAGAGAAGAAGTTGGGCGGCGCCGATCCCGGTGAGACGCGCGACCTGGCGGCAGATCGCCCGCGCGGTGTCCTCGGGCGTCTCGCCCGAGCGCAGGCCGCGGAGCGTTTCGAGAACTAGCGAGCGTTCCCGGGAGAGCGCGGTCGAGCGCTCCAGCAGCTCGCGCTCGCGCGTCACGTCGCGATTGACAGACACGTAGCTCGTGATCACGCCCGAGAATTGCGGATTGGCGAGATAACCGCCTCCTCGGTGAAGAGCGAGCCATCCTTGCGCCGGTTCGACATGTCGCCTGCCCAGGACGAGCCGCTTGTGAGGTTGGCCCACATCGCCTCGTAGAAGGACGACGCCTGGAGACCGCTTTGGAGGAGGCGTGCGTTCCGGCCGCTGACCTCCGAACGGGAATAGCCAGTCACTCGCTCGAAGGCAGGGTTGACGTAGGTGATGCGCGCGTCGAGATCCGTGACGACGATCGACTCGGCTGCCTGCTCAACTGCGGCTACCGAGACGGTCCCGCTCGTGAGCCAGCCTCTGCCGCTCGGTCACGTCACGACCGACGGCGAACAATCCCTCGCCGAACGAGGCGACCTCGATGTCGACGCAGCCGCTCTACGTCTGTGCCTTCGGGCCCCGGCAAGATGAACTCTACGCTGTCCTCTGTCATATGGCGCGCCGGTCTCGACGACTTCGCGGAAGACGTCGCGGTATGGCCTGCCGCGCAGGTCGGGCATCAGGTCGGGGACCGGAAAGCCCGTGAGTGTCTCGGGTGCGCGGCCGATGAAGCGCCCCGGCCGCGTGGTTAGCGAAGACGATCCGGAAATCGACGATCGCGCCTTCGGTGTCTCGCACAGGCGAGCAGATCATGAAAGGGTCGGCCAGCGCGTTGAGCGAGTTACGCAGCAGCGCCTCGGACGCTTCCAGAGCCTCCTCGATGCGCCGGGATTCGGTGACATCGGAGAACGAAACCACCACGCCGCCGAGGTGCTCGTCGGAGCGCTTGGTGCAATGGCTTCGCGTTCAGGCTCACCCATCGTGTGGCACCCGGACGATGTCGAACGCCCATCACGACATTGTGAATCTGGCAGCTCGTCCAGGTGCGCGACTGTCGCCGGATGGTCTTCGCCTTTGGCCGGTGTGCCGTCGGGCCACACGGCGTCCCACTCCGCGTCGAAGGACGTGTGGCCGATCATCTCGTCGACGTCGCGACCCAAGATCGACCCCGCAGCGGCGTTGGCAGTTACGATCCGACCAGCGGAGTCCTGCACGACGACGCCTTCGGCGAGGTTCTCGACGACGTCACGGTAGTGCTCCGCGCTTTCGCGCAGAGCGTCCTCGAGGCGCTTGCGCTCGGTAACGTTCTCGAAGACGGCCGCGAAATCACCCGGCTGGGGGCGATACACCTTGACCAGGAACCACCGCTCCAGGGCCGGCAGGTACGTCTCGAACTGTTCGGGCACGCCTGTCTGGACAACGCGGCCGTAGATCTCGAAGAGTTCCGGGTTCGTTTCGCGAACCCCCGGAATGAGGCGGGTGACTCGCTTGCCGGCGACATTGCGCAGGCCAGTGAGTGCCTCGAAGGCCGGGTTGACCTCCAGGTAGATCCAGTCGGCAGGCTGGCCCGTCTCGTCGAAGAGCATCTGGCAGTAGGCCACGCCCTCGAGCATCTGCCCAAAGAGTGCCGCATACCGCTGGCGGCTCTCGCGGAGGACCTGCGCCGCCTCCTGCAAGGGCTCTGCGCCAACGGGGACTCCTTGGCGGCGCCTGCGCAGCGGATCGAGACGCGCCTGTCTTCGGCGTTCGCTCATTTGGCATCCGGAGGAGCCACTCGCGGCGGCCACCGGGAGGGTGGCGATATCGGACGGGCAGACAGGTCCAAAGTCACTCTGCAAGGCATCAAAACGCTTGTCAAATGGCGGTAGATCAGCGGCCGCTCTTGTTCCAAGGCGCGCGACATTACCCAGGATGGTGCTGCCAATGGTGGCCTCGGCACATCTCCGGGGCCACGGCTCGCGAACTGGCGTTGGCGAGAGTGGGCTGAGCCTGGCGGCAAACGGGGCCGGCTCCTCGTCCCTAGCCCTCAACACCATGCGTGCGTGGTGATCTGACCACGTTGCCGGCGCAGCCGTTGGACGTGGTCGAGAAGCGCGGACTGGACGAACGACTCGGTCGCCACGAGCCGATCCTCACCGAAGACCAGTACAACCGCACGATGGCGGCGGTCGCCGCTCGCACCAGGGTGGGCCAGAAGCCCGCTCCCTTCCGGAGCTACGCCTTGCGAGGCCTTGTCTACTGCGCCTGTGGCACTCGGATGCGGGGCGAGGCCCACCTCCAGCGCGGTACGGAGATCCGCTACTACCGCTGTCCGACCCTGGGCTGCCCCGCTCGGCGCTGTCCGGCCGATATGCTCGAGGGCAGGGTAATGTCCAGGATCGCTTCCGCCGTCCTGCCCGACCCTCTCATCGAGAAGGCCCGCTCCGAGCTTCGGAGCCGGCTCGAGACCCCCGGAACGGTTGCGGCCGGACGCCAACGTGCGCGGCTTCAGACTCGTCTGGAGAAGCTGCGAAGTCAGCACGGCTGGGGCGACATCAGCGACCGCGAATACCAGTCCGAGCGCGACGCGGTTCAAGCCACCCTGGCCCAACTTCCCGACGGCGACCGCATCCGGACCTTTGACGCCTACCGGGCCAAGCTCCTGGCCCTGCCTGCAGCGATAGCCGTGGCCTCACCGGCCCGGCAGGAAGAGTTGTGCCGGATCGTCGTGGAGCAGGTCGTGGTGAACGACCGGAATGTGGAGGACATCGTGTGGACGCCGCCGGCAAGGCCGTTCTTCGAAAAACAGCGGGAGTGCCCCCAAGGGGATTCGAACCCCTGATCTCAACCTTGAAAGGGTCGTGTCCTAGGCCTCTAGACGATGGGGGCGCGGCGCGAACGGGAGTGTAGCAGGGAGACGCGCCGGGCCAGGCCCGGTTGAACCGTCAACCGGCCGGCCGGCATGCCCCTAACTGTTGAGGACCAGGATCATGACGAGCATACCGGCGAACGCTCCCAGGCTGACGAGGGATGAGACTCCGCCGACGACGGCCGCCAGGAGGGCACGGCGGCTATCCCCGATCTGGCTCGCACGCCAGGTGACGACCGACGCGAATATCGCGTCCGCGCCGAATACCAGTCCCGTGACCACGGCCGCGCTCATCAGGACCGCGACCGGGGTCGTGTGGCCGGTCACCGCGCGGAGCAGGAACCCGAGAGAGGCAATCGACCCGACCGTCAGGATCACGAGCGCGGGCGACAGCCGCCGCAGGCGCTGAACCAACGTCAACGACATCTCATCTTCCTCGTCGTCGGATTCCTCGTCAGCCTCCACGCCGGCGGTGGTGATCTGACCACTCTGCGCGGCCTGCGCGGCCGAGACCGCGGATCGGGCCCGAGGCGGTGCGGCGGCACGGCCGCGAGACGGAGCCGCGTCAGGGCCGCGAGACGGAGCCGCGGCAGGGCCGCGAGGCGGTGTGGCGGCAGGAGCACCAGGCACCGCCCAGGCCGGAGGCACGGCCTCGGCCGCGGGCATCCTCCCGTGCGGCGCGGCGGTCGGCGGCGGCGCGGAGGTCGGCGGCGGCGCGGGCGCGGCGGCAGGCGCCGAAGCCTCCCGGGGTGGCGAAGCGGCAGGGGGCGCGGCCGCGGCCGGGGGCGCCGGAACGGCCGGCCCGGAGATGCCGCTCGAGGCCGAGGGCCGGTCGAACTTGCTCTGGGTTTCCCGAGGATCGCTCACGCTCGTGAGGATAGCCCGCCCGGCACGGCAGGGCGCGCCGCGGAATGAGGCTACGGGACCGAAAGCCCATGGTGAGACGGAAGGAGCCTCGGCGAGCGTCAGACGACGCCGGCGGCTGCCTCGACGGGGACCTTGACTTCAGCGGCTGGGACCGACCGGTGATAGATGGCGACCTGGTATTCGAGGCGAGGGCGTTTCATCCGCTCGGCCAGTTCGACGCCCAACTCACCGAAGCCGGCCGCGAGCAGCTCGCGCGCCTGATCGGCCGACTCGAACGTCCACCAGCAATGGATGACCCTGACCCGAAAGCCGAAGCCAAGGAACGGCCCGTGGCGCTGGCTCCACAGGACCAGGCGATCGCGCCGGGCCGGAAACAACGACCACACGTCGTCGCGGCCGTAGTCGTGGACGAGCAGCAGCCGGCCGCCCGGCCGCAGCCGGCGCTCCGCAGCGCCGATTAGGGTCGAGCCCGGCGTCGCCAGCTCGGACCATGGGATCACCACGACGTCCGCTTCGCCCGGCGGCAAATCGCCCAGCGAGGACTCCGCGGCATGGTCGCCATCATCGGCAAAGACCACGGGTTTGACTCGTGCTCCTCGCTCGGTCAGCTGGCGCTCCAGGAAGCCTCGCCCCGCGTCCAGCAGCAATACGTCGCGGTCCACGACCGGCCCGAGATCCTCGAGCGCCGCGGTCAGCTTCCCCTCCACGTCGACGACTCGAAGGAAGGCCTCCTCCAGCTCCGTCGTTGGCAGGGCGGCCGAAAGATCCGGCATGCGTCCTCCTAGAGGATCGAGTCGATCTCGAGGACCAGGCCCTCTCGGCCCTGCAGTTCGACCTCGAGAGGTCCACCCTCGATCGATCTCGGCGCGAATGTTGTCCCCCATTCGCGTCCCGGCCAGCTTACCTGTTCCGCATGCCGGCCTGCCAGGCCCGCATGCTCAATGCCGAGTCCAGCAGGCAGGTCGCCGGCGTTGACCGCCACCACGATCGAGCGAGGGCTGTGTCCCTCCGGGTCGAAGAGCCGGTAGGCGACGGCCGAACCGTCGGCCCCCAGGAGCTCGAAACGGCCTCGCCGGAGCAGCGGGTATTCGCGGCGGGTCGCGATCAGGCCGGCCATGAAGTCGCGCAGGCCGCGATCCTGCCTGGCCGGATCCCAGGGGTACGCGCGGCGGCAGTCGGGATCCTCTCGCCCCTCGAGCCCAAGCTCGTCGCCGTAGAAGATGCAGGGAGCACCCGGCAGTGTCATCTGGATCAGCGCCGCGAGGCGCAAGGCCGTGGCGTCGCCGCCCGCGAGAGAGATGAAACGGGGCGTGTCGTGGCCGTCGAGCAGGTTCAGCTGCAGCGAGGCCACGTCGGCCGGGTAGGTGGCCATGACCGCCGCCAGCTGCCGGCCGAACTCGGGCCCGTCGATGGGGCGGACGTGCCGGCCGTACTCATGTGTCTTCGCGACGAGATCCAGGTCGAGGCGGCCCGCGCCGACGAACGACAGGATCGACTCGGCCAGCGGGTAGTTCATGAGGGCGTGGAACCGGTCGCCGGCCAGCCAGGCCGGGGCCGGATTCCATATCTCGCCCACCAGGTACGCCTCGGGATTGACCGCCAGGACGCGGCGCCGGAACTCCTCCCAGAAGCCCGGCTCGCCGATCTCCTCGGGCACGTCCAGGCGCCAGCCGTCCACCCCGAAGCGGGTCCATCGCTCGGCGACGCCGTAGACGTACTCGCGCACCGCCGGGTTCGAATGATTGAGCCTGGGCAGCGCCGGGAGGTCCCACCAGGCCTGATAGCCGAGGACCCACTGCGAGGGCGTGCCGGAGGCGCCGGGCGCGCCCGCGCCGCGGGTCGCCCCGCCGGCCGCGTCCTGACCGCCCGCTGCATCGCCCCCGGCCTTCAGCCTTTCGATCGACTCGATTTCATGCGGTCCCGGGTAGGCGTTGAGCCCGCGCCGGCCGGTCAGCACGTCCGAGTCGAGGTAGAACCAGTCCCGATACGGCGAGGCGGCACCGTTCTCCAGGACGTGGTGGAAAGGCCAGAAGCCGCGGCTGGCGTGGTTGAAGACACCATCCAGGATGACCCTCATGCCGCGTGAGTGGGCCGAATCGAGAAGGAGGCGCAGCGCATCGTCACCGCCGAGGAGCGGATCTACGAGTTCGTAGTCGTAGGTGTGGTAACGGTGGTTCGAGGCCGACGCGAAGACCGGATTGAGGTACAGGGCGGTGATGCCGAACCCCCGCAGATCGTCGAGATGCTCGGCGATGCCCATCAGGTCACCGCCCTTGAAACCGTTGAATGTCGGCGGCGCGTCCCACCGTTCCAGGGCGCCCGGCTTGGGGACGCGCACGCTGCTCGCGAACCGGTCGGGAAAGATCTGGTAGAAGACCGCGTCTCGGACCCAGTCCGGGCCGTCGGCCGCCGGCGAGCTCCCGGTCGCCTGCACGATCAAGGCTTCGGCGCTCCTCGCCCGGGTCGGGTCACCGAAGGCCCGCCCGTCGCTCGCTCGGGTCGGGACGCAAGGTGCCCGCCCGCCGCCGGCTCGTGTCGGGACGCAAGGTGCCCGCCCGCCGCCGGCTCGTGTCTGACGGGCGAGCGCTCCGCCACGACCCGCCGGGGCGGCAGCGCCGGGGCACGGGCTGTCGAGCCCCGGATGATGAGCCGGGTTTCCAGGATCCGGTGTTCGGGCCGATGGGCGTCGGGGTTGGCGATCAGTCGGAGGAGCAACCGCACCGATTCCTCGCCCTTCTGGCGAATGGGCTGGTGGACGGTCGTCAGCGGCGGGTTCGAGTGCGGGGCCAGGTCCAGGTCGTCGAAGCCGACGATGCTCAGGTCGTCGGGCACCCGCAGGCCCACCTCGCGGGCGGCCCACATCACCCCGATGGCCATCACGTCGCTCATCGCCAGGACCGCCGTCGGCCGGAGGCCGTCCTCCCAGACGCGGTGGAAGGCCGCCACGCCGCCGTCGAAGCTGGCCGGCCCGACGACGACCCGATCGTCGCGGAGCCTTATCCCGCCCAGCTCGAGACCCTGGCGGTACCCGTTGAGACGGCGCGAGGCCACACTCTCCGTCGGCCCGGACGAGTACTCGAAGAGACCCGGCATGTTCGGCGGCTCAACTCCGATCACCACGAAGTCGCGGTGGCCCAGCGTGAGCAGGTGGCGCGCGGCCGATCGGGCCCCCACCTCGTCGTTCGATTCGACGGAGGCGTGCTCGGGCAGCGCGGCGCCGTCGACCAGGACCATGGGCAGGCCGGCATGGCGTATCTGCTCGACCTCGGGATGGTCCTCCGAGAGCCCGACCGCCACGAAGCCGTCGACCGTGGCGCGGCCGATGGCACGAACCAGCGAACCGTGGAGCGGCGAGACGAAGAGCAGCCCGTAGCCGGCCTGGTCGGTCTGGGAGGCCACTCCCGCACACAGCTCGGCGTAGAAGGGGTTGCCGAAGACGACGCTCAGAACCTGCGGCGTCAGCAGACCGATGGTCATGGTGCGCTTCGGAGTAAGGGCCCGGGCCACGGAATGGGGACGGTAGCCCAGGGCGTCGGCGACCTCGCGGATCCTGGCCACGGTCGCGGCCTTGAGGCGCTGTGGGCTGTTGAACGCGAAGGAAACCGCGGTCTTCGAGACGCCCGCCTCACGCGCCACGTCCGCGGACCGGGCCCGCCGCCGGCGGCCGCCCGAACCGGGGGCGCGGCGGAGGCCGTTCTGGGAAGATCCCGTCTGCGCGGCGTCGCCGGGCGCGACGGCCCCAGGCGCGGCGTCGCCGGGCGCGACGGCCCCAGGCGCGGCGTCGCCGGGCGCGACGGCCCCAGGCGCGGCGTCGCCGGGTGCGGCGGCCCCAGGCGCGGCGGCCCCAGGCGCGGCGTCGCCGGGTGCTTGGTCGCCGGGCGCTTCGTCGCGCGAGATGGCCGCGGCGGCGCCTCCGTCCGCTCGGGCCCGGCCGTCCGCGGGAGCCCTCCCGTCCCCCGGGTCCCGGCCGTCCGCGGCACCGGCGGTTGGGGTGAGTCCTGTCCTGACCACCTCGCCATCCTCCACGGTTCTCGGCCCGGGCCCGACGGCCTCGTGCTGCGATCTTCTCGATGTCCGCACGCTATCCACGCGCCGGATCGCTGTCAACGTGCGCCGCGGCAGACGGGCAGGCCGCGGGCGGAGGGGGAGGGGGCGGCCCGCGCGCGGAATCCGCCGCAGCGTGGTCTGGGCGGGTGGACCCCGGGCGGGCGGACCCCGGGCGGGCGGCAGACGGTCTGGACGCGGAGGCCTGGCCCGCGTGCGACCCCGGCGAGCGAAGACGGGCGCGTGGAAGCCGCGGCAGGCGGGGCGAGATCGCGGTGCCGGGCGCGCTCACCCTTGCGGCCACGCCACACCACGCCACACCACGCCAGCGATCCTGCGACATTCCCGCCCTGCGGACGCTATTCAGACTCCGGCCCGCCGCCGGTCGTCGGGTTCTCGTTCGGACGGCCGTGAGGCGAGATCGCCCGTCCTGTCTGGCCGGTCGGCGCGGTTTGGGATCGCCAGAAGCCGCTTCCCGGGCCGGCTGCATCCGCCCCGGAGCCGATACGAGGTCTGCGGATCCGTCCGTTTCCCGCTGGCTCCCGCGTAGCGCCCATCTGGCGGGCAATCTGCAGAAACCAGACCCCGCCGAGCGAGCCGACCGGGTTCTCGAGCCAGCGCCGGACCGCCACGGTGCGCGCCGGAAGGGCCGCGTTGAAGGTCGCGGCATGGCGATCGACTCGCTCGCGCTCCACGCGGAGATCGGACAGCACCATGACCACGCCCAGGGACTCGGTCCTCCAGCCCCGGTCTGCCCTGGCCAGCCCGGGAACCACGCGCCGCTTGATGTCCAGGGTGTGGAGAGTCTCCTGTACGTTCCTCAGGTCGCTCTTGGCTTCGACGATGAGCAGAGCGCGGGCGTGCCGATGCCAGGCAAGCACATCCACCGAGCCACGATCGCCGTTGTGATTGAACGAGTACTCTGCGCCGCCTCCCAGCCGAGGCGGTCCAGCCGCCCAAGCACCTCCTCGACCAGCGCGGCATGTCGCCAGTCGATCTGCCGCTCTGTCGAAGCGCCGCGCCGCGATCGGGGAGCGAATGGCAGATCGATCCCGACGGCCGCAGCCACCGTCCGGGCAGCTCTCACCGTCAGCTCCGGGAACGAACCTGCTTCGAGGCGCGCGACGGTGCTCCTGCCGACGCCGGCCCTCGCCGCCAGATCGGCCTGCCGCAATCCGAGCCGCCGCCGTTCCGAGCGCACCCATTCGCCGACCCGCGCGTCCTCCATGCACCAAGAGTGGCATGGCCCGATTGCCTGCCGCTTCGCGGGGCCCGAACGGGCGCGATCACGCCCCGAAGGCCAGCGCGGCCAGCAGGGCCTCCAGCGTCGGTGTCGGACCGAGGCCCAGCCGCGCTCCCAGCCGGGCGGCGACGGGCGGGACCAGACCGGTGGCGGCAATCAAGTCCGCCACGTCGGGGGCGAAAACCTCGGCGGGCGAGCCGTCGGCAACGACCCCGCCTTCGCGCATGACGACGACCCGCCCGAAATGCTCGGCGGCGAACTCCATGTCGTGGGTGATGGCGACAACCGTCCGGCCGGCTCGATGGTAGGCCTCCACGATCGCACCGATTCGGGCGGCTCCGGGGCCGTCCTGACCCGTCGTCGGTTCGTCGAGAACCAGGATCGCGGGCTCGATCGCAAGCACGCTGGCGAGGGCAACGAGCTTTCGGACGGACAGGCCGAGGTCGTACGGATTGACCGAACGAACAGGCGCCAGGCCGGCGAGCTCGATGGCGTGATCGACCAGCTCGTGGGCGAGACGACCGTCGAGCCCCAGGCTTCGCGGGCCGAATGCGATCTCCCGCTCGACCGATCGATTGAAGAGCTGGTCGTCCGGGTTCTGGAAGACGAACCCGACCGTCCCGGCGATCGAGCCGACCGTCTCGAGTCGGATGTCTCGGCCGTCGATCTCGACCGAACCGGCGGCCGGTCGAAGAAGGCCGTCGAGGTGCTTGGCCAGGGTCGTCTTGCCGGAGCCGTTCTGGCCGACGATCGCGACCGCCTCCCCTGGCCGGACGATCAGCTCCACGCCGCGAAGGACTTCCGGTCCGCCCGGGTAGCGGTAGACGAGGCCGCGCGCCGCGAGCGTCGGGATGGAACGGGTGCGGATTGGAGCCCATCCGATCTGGGGGCTCGCCTCCCGGCGGGGTGCCGCCTGTCCGGGCCCGCCGGCTTCCTCCAACGCGGCCGGGCCCGACTGCCGAGCCGGCTCCGAGTGCCGGCCGGGCCCCGACTGCGGCGATCCGGACGCCCCTGCCCCGGGCTTACTCAGGCCGCCCAGCGCCGCGGCGACCGCGTCCTCGTCGAAGGCCAGATCCGGCGGAAGGCCGGCCAGCTCAGCCAGCGAAACCAGCGTCGGCGGCCTCAGCCCGAGCGGCTCCTGGACGGCCGAGCCAAGGGCGGCTCCCGGTCGGTCGAGGGCGACGGCTCGTCCGGATTCGAGGATGAGGCAGCGGCCCGTCGCGGCCAGGATCTCCGGATCGTGCTCGATGCAAAGTACAGCCCGGCCCTCCGCCGCGAGCCGACGCAGGAGCGCCGCGACCCCCCGGCTGCCCGCCGGATCGAGCTGGGCCACCGGCTCGTCCAGGACGAGCACGGATGTGCCCATGGCCAGGATGCTGGCGATGGCCACGCGTTGCTGTTCCCCGCCGGAGAGCGTGAATGGATCCCTCTCGGCGAGATGCGCGATCGACAGCCGGTCGAGGACGTCGTCGATCCGACCGTCCATCTCGGCGCGCGGCACGGCCAGGTTTTCGAGCCCGAAGGCCAGTTCCTCGCGAACCGTCAGCTTGGAGGCGGAGAGTTGATTCGCCGGTGTCGAGAAGACGATCCCGACTCGACCGGCCAGCTCCGAGCCGCCGGCCGTCAGCGCGTCCAATCCGTCGATCCGCACACTTCCGGCGACCCGGGCCCGCACTACGCGTGGGACGAACCCGCCGGCCGTAAGCGCGAGCGTCGACTTGCCCGCCCCGGTCCGGCCGGCCACGCCGACCAGCTCGCCCGGCGCGACGCCGAGCGAGACCTCCAGCGCAACCTCGCGCCGGCCGGGATACCGGATCGAGACGCCGTCGAGAGTCACGCCGCCGGCCCCGGGGGCTGCACCGTTCGGGGCGGCCTCGACCGCGACCACGACCGGCGCGGTCCCGTCGGGGGCGGCCCCGGCGGGGGCACCGTCCAGCGCGGCACCGTCCCGGGCGGCCTTGCTCCTCGACGGCCCGGCCCCGGCCTTCGGAGTGACCTCGCTCATCCCAGAGGCCTCGCGACGGCAATGACCACGACCGCGGCCGCGGCCGCGACGATGAGCCAGCGCAGGACGCGGTCGACGGCGGGATCGGGCACGAGCCGATAAGCCGTCCGGCCGGGTCGCGCCCCGAAGGCGCGCGCCTCGAGGGCGAAGGTTCGTTCGCGGACGTCGATGAGCGATCCGAGCACGATCGGCCCGACGAGCGGCACGAGGGCGCGGGTCCTGTGCGCCAGCGACCCGCCGGTCTCCAGGCCTCGCGCCTGCTGCGCCTCCAGGATCGCGGCGGAGCGGCCCTGCAAGCGCGGCACCATCTGGACCGCGGACAGGACCACGAACGCGATGCGGTGGCTGGCGCCGCGCGCCACCAGTGCCTCGAGCAGATCGTCGGCGAGCGTCGTGTAAAGGAACAGGATCGAAGCCGAGAAGGCCACGAGCAGCCGCCCGGCCGAGGTCGCGCCGAAGGTCAGCCCCTCCCGGCTCACTGCCAGCGGCCCGAGCCGCGCGACCACGTCCCGCGCCCCCGGGTAGAAGCAGGCGTTCACGACCAGGATCGACGCGAAGAGGAGCAAGGGGACGCGCAGGCTCTTGACCAGAGCACGCAGCAACCCGGTGGACGCGGCCGCCGCGGCCAGTCCCGCCACGATGACCAGGATTGCGGCCGGCGGCAGCAGGAACGCGGTCAGGATGATCCAGACCAGCGCCATGAGCTTGGTGATGGGATTCCGCCGGTGGAGCCAGCTCCGGCCGGACCGGAAGTAGCCGGCGGTCGTGCTCACGAGGTGCCGTAACCCAATCCGCGGGCGCGATCCGTATCGATCGGTCTGGGGCGCCGGACCGTTCGAACGGGCGCCCTCAGGGTCGGGCTGGCCGGCGCAATGGATCGGCTGCCGGCGCCCCGTCTGCGGGTCGGCTTCGCCTCGCCCACGCCACGGTGACGGATCGGTCTGGGGCGCCGGACCGTTCGAACGGGCGCCCTCAGGGTCGGGCCGGCCGGCGCAATGGATCGGCTGCCGGCGCCCCGTCTGCGGGTCGGCTTCGCCTCGCCCACGCCACGGTGACGGATCGGCTCCGGGCGCCCAGGCTGAGAACCGGGGCCGCCGTGGCTCACTCCGCCACCGTGTCCTCGCCCCGGGCGAACATCGTGCGAACAGTCACCGGCAGGGCCGAGAGGATGACGAAAACGACCGTGTAGCTGATCGTCTTGTCGAGCGGATCGCTGGTCAAACCCTGTGCGAAGGCCGACTCGAAGACGTTCAAGCCGAGCGTTCGGAAGAGGGCGACCAGCGCGTCGGTTCCACCGCCCGTGACCCCGCCGAAGACACCGGCGGCAATCGGAGCCGAGATCGCCGCCGCGACCAGGCCGGTCGTCAAGCCGCCTATCCAGACGGGAAAGAGGCGTGCGTTCTCCCCCCGAGATGCCCAGAGGCCGGCGCCGATCGCCGCCAGCGCCGCTACCGCGAGAGCGCCGATCATGCCGGCCGGATCGGAGACCGCCAGCCGCGTCAGGTTCATGCCGTTGAGGATCGTCGGGTCGCCGTTGACGGTCGAGAAGTACCCCGACGGACCGAAGAGCAGGCGGGCGATGGCCAGGACGATGACACCGGCGGCAAGCGCGGTCGCGACGACAAGTGAGGGCACGATGCGCGCGTCGTCTGGCTTGAAGGCGAAGATGGTGCGTCGCGAGGCCGCGGCGATGACCACGCCGAAGACCAGGATTGCGATCGACATCAGGACGAAGCGGTTCTGATCGTCCGCCGTGCCCCCGACATTCGGGATCCCGACGGTCTGCTGGACTGCCAGCAGGGCGATCGCTGCCGCGGCGACGCCGGCCGCCAGAGCGAGGAATGAGCCGACTCGCTCGTCGCCGGCCCGCAGCCGGAAGACTCCACGGCTGCCCCAGAACCCGGCCATGAGGCCGATCACGCCGGCAACCGGAGCGAAGAAGGCGATGGTCGGGCCGCCGCCGCCCGGGAGAGGCAGGATCGACCAGACAAGGTTCGCGAGGAGCCCCGTCAGCGCTCCGGCGATGGGCCCACACAGGACGCCCACGAGCACGGTGCCGATCGAGTCGAGATAGATGGGCAGATGGAGGTAGGAGACGATCGATCCCATGGCGATGTTGATGGCGATCGCGACCGGGATGAGGGTCAGTGTCGCCGTCCCCAGATGCCGGCTTCGAGCGGCAGCCACCGCGAAGATCACGACTCCCAGCAGCAGGGCGGCCAGGTAGGCGACCTGGATGGGTTGCACGCATGGCGTGGTCTCGGTCGCCGAACAGATGTGCAGCCAATCGAAGCTCATCGAGGACCTCCAACAGCAGGCGCGGCCAGGTCGGGATGTTCGGGTGCCGCGCCCCCGGAAGCTTGCCAGGTCCGAGGTTGTGGCGCCACACGGTTGCGGTGCCACACGGCGGCGGCACGGCCGCGGCACGGCCGCGGCGGCGGCGGCACGGGTCGCGACGGCGGCACGGGGTCGCGGGGAACTGCGCCACGTGGTCGCGGCGGCGGCACACGGTCGCGACGGCGGTACGGTCGCGACGGCGGCACGGTCGCGGCGGCCGGGGGCACGGTCGCGGCGGGGGCACGGGGTCGCGGCGAGCTGCGGCCCCACTTGGCGCGGCGGCGCGGCTGCGGAACGCTGGGGAGGCGAGGCACCTCCGGAAGACTTGCCGAATGCTCATCACGATCACATCGGGCGAACCTCAGGGCTTCCTCGAGTCCCGCTCGACCGATTCTGGTCGGCTGAAACCCCGCGATCACGCTCCGTGAAGCTCGGTCGCCCTGCTAAACGGACGGCGCCTGGACGCCTATTGGCGCCCCTTCGTGCCGAGGACGTGTCCAATGTCAACGTGGCGAGAATTGCGAAAAGTGGCGCCTCTGGCCGCGGCTCTGGCCGCGGCCGTGGTCACGCATCTGGTCCCGGCCGTGAGTCCCGGCCGTGAGTCCCGGCCGCGGGTAGCGTGTGTGGTCGGGCTTCAATGGCCCTTCGCGAGCAGCGCCGTGCGCTCCTGACCGAGCCGCGCCGCCAGGTCCCCGACCCGCTCGATGAAGCCGGCCATGAAGCGGGCGGAGTCAGCCTCGACGGCCACGTCCACGTTGGGAGGCCGGCCCCACACCCGCCGCCAGTCGGTCACAGTCTCGCCGGTGGTCAGCCGACCGCCCAGCTCCACCTCTACGGTCAGTGGCTCGGTGCGGACCAGGGTTGGATCCAGGGCAGCGGCCAGTGCCAGCGGGTCGTGGATGAAGGCCCCATAGAAGCCGTCGTAGCGGCTGTGGAACTCCATGTAGAAGCGGAGCGCGTCGGCGAGATAGCGGACGATCGGGTCGGAGGTGCCGTCCGGACGAAGCCCGTCGGGCGCGCACCCCGCGCGGGCGGCCAGCGCGGTCAGATGTTCGGGCAGCATCTTGGCCCGTTCCGTGACGTCGAGGCCGAGCGCCGTGGGCCGGCTCGGCAACCTCGGCCGGGCCGACCGGGTGCCTTCGCTCTCGGCCGCCGTGCCATCGGCGGCGGCGCCTTCGATCGAATCCGGGCTTTCGTTCGACGCCGATCCAAAGGCCTCGAAGACGATCCTGGCCGACTCCGGATCGACGTGCACGTTCCATTCCGTTGTCGGCGCGGTGTTGCCGGGCGATCGATAGCTGCCACCCATGATCACCACGCGGCGGAGAAGCTGCGGCAGCTTCGGCTCGCGAAGAAGGGCGATGGCCACATTCGTCAACGGCGCGAGCGTGACGAGGGTCAGCTGCCCCGGGCGGCGGCGCGCCTCCTCGATGATCAGGTCCGGGCCGTAGCGCGACGAGAGCGGCGCAGTCGCCGGCGGCAGCACCGCATAGCCGATGCCGCGCGGGCCGTGGGTCTCGGGCGTGGTTACCAGCGGCCGGGCGAGCGGGGTTTCGCGGCCGATCGCCACCTCGACGTCCGGGCGTCCGGCCAGTTCGAGCACGGCCAGGGTGTTCTGAGCGACCTGTCGGGCGTCGACGTTGCCCGCGGTGCACGTGACCGCCACGAGCTCACATTCCGGCGAAGCGACCGCGTACAGAAGGGCGAGGCTGTCGTCGATGCCGGTATCGCAGTCGACCAGGATCGGGATGCTCTCGATGAGACTCATTGACGGATCGTAACTGTGGAACCGCGACCGCGCGGCGCCGGGCTCAGACTATCGGCTGCTGGTCGAGCTGGGCGAGGAGCTTGTTGACCGAATCGCGAGCCATGGACCGCGGTAGCACGCCCCTGAAACCGCCCGACTCGATGCCCATGTTGGATGGAATCAGGAAGAGCGCGCCCATGCGCGAGAAGAACGTGGCGTGGACTCGCGCTTCCAGGTGAACGGCGGGACCGCTCTGGCGCACGCTCAGTTGCATTGCGCCGGTGAGGATGCCGTTGCCGCGTTGGTAGTTGCGGGAGCCGTCCGGAGAGACTCCGCGAAACCGATAGTGGTTGGCCTGCGCCCACGCCTCCACCGCGGGAGTGATGTCGGCGCCGACCTGGAACTCGCGGACCGTCCCGGCAGTCATCCCCTGACCCTCCGTGGGTGGGTCGACGCGTGATGCATACCACCCTGTAGGCGCCGACCGGCCGCGCGAGTATATGTCGGCGGGCCGGCCACGATCTGCCGACGCCCCTCCCGCCGAGCGACGCCCGGCGGCCGGTCCCCGGGCGGCCGGTCCCCGGCAAACCGTTCGGTCCCCGGCGAACCGCTCGGTCCCCGGGCGGCCGGTCCCCGGCGAACCAGTCGAACGACCCGGGCGACGCCGGGCGGCCGATCCGGTGGGCTACGTGGCTCCACTCCCGATCAGCGACAGGATGGATCGCACGACCGCGTCCAGCCCGGTCTCCGTCGAGACGACCCACCCCGGCTCGTCGGGCTGGAGTGGCTCCAGGGTCTCGATCTGGCTCGCGAGCAGCGCCGGCGGCATGTAGTGGCCGGTCCGCCCGCGCATCCGCCGATCCAGCACCGCCGGCGGCGCGGACAGGTGGACGAACCGGACCGAGGGGTGCCCGCGCCGGAGCATGTCCCGATACGACCGCTTCAGGGCCGAGCAGGTCACGATGGCGCTTTCGCCGAAACCGGCGTCTGCGGCTTCCCGTTCCCCGATCCACGCCGCCAGCGAAGCCAGCCAGGGACGGCGATCGTCGTCCGTGAGCGGCTCGCCCGATCTCATCTTGGCCACGTTTGCCGGTGAGTGGAAATCGTCCGCTTCGGCGGTTGCCCAGCCCAGGCGTTCGGCGAGGGCCGCCATCACGGTGCTCTTACCCGAGCCGGCGACGCCCATCAGCACGATAGTCGTCGAGGTCATGGCATACCAACTCCGCGGTGGCAAGGGACTCCGGGCCGTTCCCGCTCGGCACGAATTGTCGGACCCCGTGGTTTGAGTCTAGCCGCGCCGGGGACCGTTCCGATGATCGCACTCGCCTGCGCGACGCGCCGCCATTCTCCACCGGCCCGCGTCATCGATCGCTCGACGACCAGTGAACGTTGCGCCGTGGCTGCATCCTTGTGGCCGCGGCCGGGCCGCAGGAAGGCCCGCATGACCTTCGCCTCGTAGGCAGCCGCTATATGTCCTCGAGTCCGCTCCGGTGCATGCCCTCCGACGAGCTCAGCCCTGGGCTGGCGGCTCACCCGACGGGGCTGAGGGCGGCGGCGCGACCGGACCTCCCGGGGCGGGCGACGGCTCGACTGCGACCGGATATGGGACCGGCTGCTGCGGCATGACCGGATACTGGACCGGCTGCTGCGGCTGGGCCGGATAGCCCTGCTGGGGCATCACCGGATACTGGACCGGCTGCTGCGGCGGCGCCGGATAGCCCTGCTGGGGCATCACCGGATACTGGACCGGCTGCTGCGGTTGGACCGGATAGCCCTGCTGGGGCGGGTACTGGGCCGGCGGGTACTGGGCCGGCGGGTACTGGGCGGGCGGCTGCTGGACCGGCGGCTGGGTGGGCGGGGCAGGCTGCTGGGCGGCCTGATTGGCCTCGTTCCCATCCATGGCGTCCTTGAAGCCACGAAGAGCCTTGCCTATCGCAGCGCCCGTGTCGGGCAGCTTGCCCGGTCCCACGATGATCAACACTATGACCAGGATGATGATCAGATGGGCTGGAGTCAGGCCCCACGGCATAGCTGGTTCTCCTTGAGGGTCGACTGAACCTGTGGGCCGCGTCTGAATGGCGGTCGACGTTCGGGTACCACCGCGTCAACAATACTCCTCGGTAGAAGCCCGGTCACGTCTCCCGACGGCCGACGACGCCCCCCGAACGCCGCCTGCGGGGCCTCGGCCGCCGGCCCGGCCGGCTGTCACGTCGCCCGGCAGGCCCTGTCTCGTCCGGGCTGGGACCGGGCGCGCCGGCCCGGCAGGATGTCAGAAATCCGTGATGCGGGCCGTCCGGTCGAGGTATTTCGCCCGAAACTGCGCGTTCAGCCGCAGTACTTCGCTCTCCGGCCCGACGAAGGAGCAGCGCAGGCAGTAGTACTCGCCCTTCGCGGCGTCGAAGAGCATGTCCATGTCGATCTCGCGCATCAGGCAGCGCGGGCATCGGTAGTTCAGCTTGCCTTTTCGACCTTGAGCCACGTCCTCAACTCCCCGTTGCCCTTGATGGTCTTCCTGATGCCGATCGTGTACATCGGCGAAAACGCCATCCCCTCGCGCAGGTAGCCGGTCGCGTCGGCCGAGTCCGACCGCATCGACAGCCTGGTGTCGACCTGGGGCACGAGCGCCTCCACCATTTCGGCTCCATCGACCGCGGCCTCGCGGCATTGATACGCGTATTCGATCGACTCGTTCCCGGACCCTCCGCTGGCAGCCAGCGTCACTCCGGTCAGATCCTCGGGGTATTCGGTGGTCCCGTAGCAGGCCGTCGCGTATTCGTCGACGGAGACTTCGGCGTCCGGATCGGTCGTATCGACGATTCGGCGGACGATCTCGATCTCGCCGCTTCCTTCCGTCAGGCGGAAGATCGACTGCACGCGGATCGAGAGCTTCTCGAACTCGATCTCAACGGGATCGAGTGTGACCGTCCGAACGTCGCCAGCCTCGGAGAATGAGGCGCGCGTGCGACAGGCACACAGGTCCACGGCCTCGCCGGCGTGGCCGAACCTGCAGCTCTTGACGGCTCCTTCGCCCGCGTAGTGGGTGAAGTACCCGGCGCGGTACATCGATTGAAGCAGGAACGGATAGGAAGCGTCCTGGATGTGCTTCGTGCCGACACCGCACGGCCTGATCAGCTTGGCCGCATAGGGCCGCAGGTCGATCATCGCCCCGCCCAGGTTCATGTCGAGGCAGAAGCGCATCCACGGATCGGCGAACCAGAACTGCTGCCTGTTCGAGCCGTAGAGGATGTCCTTCCAGAGCGTGCATTCGGGCCGCGTGTACGGACGACCGGCCCGGTAGGCATCCGCGAACTCGCTCAGCGTGAGATCTACGGCCTGCCCTTCCTTCTTGAGCTTGCCGTAGTAGGCCATGCCGTCCTCGTAGCTCTTCAGGAGGAAGTCGTAGTCGGCCTCCCAGCGACCGCTCTTGCTCATCCAGCCTGGACCGACGAACATCATGTTGTAGGCGTAGCCGCGGTTGTACTTCGCCATCGCCCGGTACTGGTCGACGATGTTCATGAAGTACGGGATCTCTCGATCCTCGTACACCATGCCGCGCAGGATGTTCTGCGGATGCGTCCCGTAGTAGGAGCCGGGGCCGTCGAACACGGCCATCAGGTCGCGGGACAGGTGCGGGATCGCCACGATGCCGATGTCGTCGGCCTCGTCCGAGGCCGGGCAATGGGTGTTCCGCTTCGAAGGGATCCACGGGTTCCACGGCCCGCCGTCCAGGAGGGTGTACCAGGAGTTGTTGGCGTTGTGATAGGCCTTGGGGCCCTCTTCCCAGCACGTGGCCACCGCGGCCTTCACCTGCGGGTAGCGCTCCTTGATGTAGTTCACCAGCTCGGCGTCCATGTAGTACGAGCCGGTCGAGGTCGGCAGGAAGCCGAAGACATCTTCGAACTTGCCGAAGACCTCGTCGACGATGCGGCGCTTGTCATCCATGGAGAAGAGCCAGATCGCCAGCTCCTTCGAGGCGAACTTCTCGCGGAACTGGGCACACTGGAGCCCGAGGAAGGTCGACCCTATCTCGTCGCCGTACCTGGCGTGGTGCTCCCTGGCCAGCGCGACCGCCTCCTCGTTGAAGAGGCTGGCGTACGTCATCTGGATCGTCGTCCTGATGCCGTTGTCGTGGGCCACGCGCTGTTGCGTCCTGAAGATGTCCAGGGACTCGCGAATTACCTCGCTTCGAGCGATGTCTTCGGCCTTGCCCTCCTCGGCGCCCTTCTGGAGGTACTCGGGAACCATCTCCGGGCGATGTATCACGGTGAGGTAGAACGTCGACATCGTCAGTCCCTCGTGTGGACGCGACTCCAGTCGCGTCGAGCCCTGCGGTCACGGCGCCCGATCATGCGCTGGCGCTCCTTGACGAGTACCGGTGGGACCTGGGTCCAGACGATAGACTGGGCCGCGGAATGAAGTGGCTGATCATCCTTTGTTCGCTGGCGGTGGCCGTGGCCGCGCTGCAGGTGCTCATCAGGGAGCGGCGGAGCGGCCGGCGCCGGCCCTCCACTCTCGGCCGGATTGCGTCGGCCGCGCTCGCTGCGGCGCTCCTGGGCGGGGCCTTGTACTCGGCCCACGTGCTCGGCATCTTCTCCATACCGCTGGTCGTGATCATCTTCGTGCCGGTCGGCGTGACGCTCCGCTGGCTCATTCTCGCCACGCGAGGCTCCCGGCAGCGAGCTGAGCAGGACCGGGCCTCGTCGACGCCGCCGGCGACCGGGCGCGAGCGACTTCTCGGGGCGGCCTCGCTGCCGATACTGGTCGTCCTGGTGGTGGCAGTGGCGCTTCTCGCCGTCGTCGTCGGAACGGTCGTCGGCCGGCAGTGAGCCGGGCCGGCGGAGGCCGGCGCGGTGAGAGTCGGCGCGGATGAGGGGCATGCGGTCCGTCGGGTTCACGCGGCCGTCAGCCCGGCGCGTTCGGCCGGGCCTGGGCGCGAGATCCTCGCGCGCCGCACCGACGACCCCTTCAGCCCTTAGGCCCGGCCACGAGGGGTTTGACATCGCGCGCGAGCCTCTCGATCGTCTCACGGTCGAACGGGGCGGGCATCTCGATGAGCGCCGTCGTGAACCCGGCGTCGCAGTACTCGAGCAGACGCTCGGCGATGGTTTCGGGGGTGCCGAAGAGCGGCCGAGACGGCTCGAGGCTGCTCTCGAGCGGAGTGCGATTCCGTTCCATCCAGGTGGCCCACTCGCGGCGCGCCACGGCCTCGGAATCGCGTATCACGACCCAGAGGTTGCTGGTGCGTTCGATCTCGCGCTCGTCGCGGCCGACGGCCTCACAGTGCTGCCGCAGGAATACGTCGTGCTCGCGCACCTCGGCCGGCAGCCCTTCAGCGTTCCAGATGTCCGCGTACTTGGCGACAGTTCGCAGCGTCTTCTTACGACCTGTGCCCCCGATCATGATCGGGAGGTGTTTCTGGACCGGCAGCGGGTTGATGGTCGCGCCGTCGAACGAGTAATGGCCGCCGGCCGGTGACGTGACGCTCTCGCCGGAGGTCAGGGCGACGATGTTGCCCACCAATTCGTCCAGCCAGTCCAGCCGCTGGCCGAAACCGCTTCCGAAGTCGATGCCGAATTCCCGATGTTCCAGCTCGAACCATGCGCCGCCGATGCCCAGGATCGCCCGCCCGCCGGAGACGTGGTCGAGAGTGGTCGCGATCTTCGCCACGAGGCCCGGATTGCGGAACGTATTGGCCCCGACCATCAAGCCGACCTTGACGTGCTGCGTGGCCATGGCCCACGCCGTGATGGTCGTCCAGCCCTCGTAGATCGGCTGGTGCGGATCGCCGAAAATCGCTTTGAGGTGGTCCCAGGCCCAGAGGTGTTCGTAGCCCAGCCCGTCGACCAGCCTGGCGGCGTCCAGCATCTCCTGCCACGTCCCGCTTTGCGTCCACAGGTTTATACCGAGTTTGAAGTCGTTCATTGCGGTCTCCAGTTCGTGGGGAGGCGGGCGGCCCAACGGTAGCGGCCCAACGGTATGCGATCAGGGGTTGGCGCGGCCTGCGAGCGGGGCGATGAGCCAGGACCACCGGTAGGTCCCGGGCCCGACCCGATACTCCGGCAGCGTGTCGGGGCCGCAGCTGGCCGTCCCCAGGCCCCGGTGAGCGACGTCGAGGTGGACGATCGTCTCGGGCCTCGGAACCAGCTCGACGTCGTGTTTCGCGGTCGCCAGATCGTCCGCGCGGAAGTGGGTCGCCGAGACCTGGCAGGGCCTGTCGACCGCCAGGCGGAGACCGCGCCGGGATCCGTCCGAGAGCACGAGCCAGCGGACGGCGTTGCGGCCGCCGTTCTCCTGCGGCCGCACGTACGGCACGTACATGTCGGTCACGGTCGCGCGCCAGCGCGCCACGGCGCCGGCACGGCGGCGGTCCGGGTAGGTCTCGACGGGCCCCCGGCCGAACCACTCGACCAACTCCAGCCCGGGCACCGTCTCCAGTACGATCCCCACGCGGGCCAGGTCGGTCAGGTCGGCTGGTATCCGCACCGTCTCCTCGACCAGGACACCGCCCCCCGCGGCGGCCCTGAATCTCTGTTCGTGGCCGACCACGATGCCGGCGGCGGTGCGCTCGTCGGCGCTTACCACGACCGCGCCGCCCTCACGACGGACGGCAATAGCGCCGCGCGTGAGATCGGCCAGGCCCCAGTCGCGCCATTGTGCGGCCAGGCCGGCGATCCGGTCGTTGTCGGTCGGGGCGCGCCAGAGGCAGAGCCGGGGCGGAGCCGCCAGCATCTCGTGGAGGAGATCCCCGCCGGCGTCGATCTCCGGGGCGCCGGCCGCCGTCCGCGCCAGCGGCAGGGCATAGGAGCGCGACAGCTCCGGCACGCCGGGATGGATCAGCAGCTGCGCCCAGCAGACCTCGAACCCGGATGGAGCCCAGGCCAGGTCGGCCGCCGTCCGGAAGCGGACGATCAACGACAGGGCGCGCCCGTCCGGAGCCGGCGGCGTCCAGCCGGTCAGGTTGACGATGGCACGCTCGCCCGGTCCGAGGTCCGGCAGGCCGGCGTCACCGCGCTCGATCGTCACTCCGTCGGCGATCAGCTCCCAGGATGCGCGCAGCCATTCCAAACCGGTGAAGTACTGCCGGTTGAGCACCTCGATCTCGCCACGGGCCGCAGCCTCGGGCCCGGCCGAGACCCGCACCGGCGCCGCGATCTGGCGGTGCTCCCAGAGGGCCGGCTTCGGTCTCCGGTCGGGCCAGACCAGGCCGTCCAGGCAGAAGTTGCCGTCATTGGGCCGGTCGCCGAAATCGCCCCCGTATGCCCAGCGCGTCGTGCCATCGGGCATGCGCTGGACCAGGCCGTGGTCCCACCACTCCCAGATGAAGCCGCCCTGCAGGCCGTCCGTCGATTCGATCGCGTCCCAATACTCGGCCAGAGTGCCGTTGCTGTTGCCCATGGCGTGCGAGTACTCGCACATGATCAGGGGATGCCGCTGCCTGCCGGAGCGGGCATGCTCGACCAGGGCAGAGATGGGCGGGTACATCGGGCAGGTGACGTCGCTGACCGCCTGGTCGCTCGACCAATCCCAGCGTATGCAGCCCTCGTAGTGGAGCGGGCGGCTCGGGTCGTAGCGGCGGATGTAGCCGGCCTCGGCGTCGTGGTTCGGCCCGTGACCGGACTCGTTGCCCAGGGACCAGAGAATCACCGAGGCGTGGTTCTTGTCGCGGCGGACCATTCGCGCGGCCCGGTCGACCCAGGCGGCCAGGTAGCGAGGGTCGTTGCAGGCCTGGTCGATGAACGCGTGCGCCTCGATGTCGGCCTCGGCGATGACGTACAAGCCGAGCTCGTCCGTGAGATCGAGGAAGACCGGGTCGTTGGGGTAGTGCGAGGTCCGGACGGCGTTGAACCCGAACTGCTTCATGGCCACGAGATCCGCCCGCATCGAATCGGCCGATACGACACGGCCCGTGTGCTGGTCGAAATCGTGGCGGTTGACGCCGCGGATGAGCACGGCCGCGCCGTTGATGAGCAGCCTCAGACCGTCGATCTCGATCCTCCGGAAGCCGACGCGCAGCTCGGCCTCCTCGACGGTTCCTCCGTCGGGTTCGCGCAGGGTTACCCGAAATGGGTAGAGGTGCGGCTGCTCGGCCGACCACTGAAGGACATCCGGCACCTCGACGCTCACCGAGGCGCGCCCGTCCAGGGGCGGCTTGAGCTGCGGCGCAAGGCGGTCCCACTCGTCCTTCTCGGCCCCGCCGAGGCCCACCGACACGAGCTTGCCGACCAGTTCGGAGCGATGGCGGCTCAGCGGCTCCGAATCGGCCCGGCTGACCCGCCGTCCCGGCCCCACGTTCGCCACGGGCACGACGGCCTCGAGCGGCGGCGAATCGCCAAGCCTGGCCTCGACCGACCAGCCCGCCTCCATCGGCATGCCGTCGAAGTCCACGTCGGCGACCATCTCGAAGGTCCCGGTCCGCATGTCGGCGGCCAGGCCGGCGCTGACGCGAATATCGGCCAGGTGGACCCTCGGCGTGGCGTAGAGATACACCGACCGGGTCACGCCGCCGTGCCACCACTGGTCCTGGTCCTCGACGTAAGTGGCGTCGGACCATTTCACGACGCGCAGCCGGATCGTGTTCGAACCCGGCTTCACCAGGCCCGTCACGTCGAACTCGGCGGCAAGGTGCGAATCTTTGCTGACGCCTATCTCACTGCCGTTGACGCTCGGGATGAGCACGCTCTCGGCCGCGCCGACGTGAAGGACGATCCGCCTGCCGGCCAGCCATGCCGGCGGCAGCTCGAATTCGCGCTCGTAGACGCCGGTCGGGTTGGCCTCCGGCAGCTCCATCAGGCGGCCTGGAAACGGCATCTGGACGTTGGTGTAGTGAGGCAGGTCGAAGAAGCCCCGAGCCGGATCGACAGAGCCGGCCATCGTCCAGCAGCCCGGAACGTCGGCTTCGCTCCAGGCGGCGGCCGGGTCCTCCTCCGGGGTTCGCAGCAGCTGGAAGCGCCACCGCCCATCGAGTTCGACGCGGTCCCGGTGCGGCACGCTGTGCATCGGCAGCCGGCCGATGGACGTGAGCTCGGGCGCCGCCCAGGGTCGGAAGATCACGGCGCGACCTCGGGGCAGGGCATCTCCTACACGGCCTCCAGGACGTACAGACGGGCCCGGAAGTCGCCCTGTCTGGCCGACTCACGACCGGACTCGAGGACTAGGCCCGCCGCCATCAGCGCATCCCCGCCGAGGACGAGCGGGCCGGCGGCGGCGCCCTCATCCTCGGGCGCGGCCGGCCAGATGGAAACCCGATACGTCGCCGCGGGATCGAGGCCGCGAAGCCGCAGCCGCATCGGCCCGGGATTGGGACGGCTGAGGATCCGGTAGTGGGCGACGATCGCGGAACGAGCGTCGTCGGCCACGGTCATCCAGGCCGCCTCGTCCCGCTCCCCCTCGAATGGGCTGCGCAGCCGGACGAAGCGACCCCGCTGGAATAGATCCCGCCACTGCTTGTAGAAGGCGACCTGGCCGGCGACCTCGGCGCGCTCCTCGGCCGAGAGCGCGGTCGGGTCCAGCTCGTAGCCGAAGACACCGAAGTACGCGACCGCCGCCCTGGTGGCGAGCGGCGTCACCCGGCCGATCTGGTGGTTCGGAACCGCCGAGACGTGGGCCGCCATCGAGCTCAGCGGGTACGCCATCGAGGTTCCCCACTGGATCTTGAGGCGCTCGATCGCGTCGGTGTCGTCGCTCGTCCAGGCCTGCGGCGCGAACGCGAGCATGCCGGGATCGAACCGGCCGCCACCGCCGGCGCAGGACTCGAAGAGGATGCCCGGGAATGCCCGGGTCAGCCGGTCGTACAGGGAATACACACCCAGAATGTAGCGGTGCATGAACTCGCCCTGCCGCCAGGCGGGCAGGGTTGGGCTGAACGGCTCGGTGATCGTCCGGTTCATGTCCCACTTCACGTAGGAGATCGGGGCGCTGCCGAGAATTGTGGACAGGACCTCCAGAAGATGGTCCACGACCTCGGGCCGCGACATGTCCAGGACGTACTGGTTGCGACCCTCGGTGCGAGGTCGGGACGGGATGCCGACGGCCCAATCCGGATGCCCGGCGAAGAGCTCGCTGCGGCGGCTCACCATCTCCGGCTCGATCCAGAGGCCGAAGCGAAGGCCCATGGCCTCGACCTTGCGGGCGAGCGAATCCAGGCCGCCTGGCAGCTTGGCCGCGTTCACCTGCCAGTCCCCGAGCGAGCTCGAGTCGTCGTCCCGACGGCCGAACCAGCCGTCGTCCAGCACGAAGAGCTCGATCCCCATCTCCCTGGCGGCCGCGGCGATGGCCAGCAGCTTCGGCTCGTCGAAGTCGAAGTAGGTCGCCTCCCAGTTGTTGATGACGATCGGCCTGGCCTTGTCCCGCCACGAGCCGCGGGCGAGCCTCTCGCGGAACAGGCGGTGGTATGCGTCGCTCAGGTCGCCGAGGCCGGACGCGGAGTAGGCCAGGACTGCCTCCGGCGTCGCGAATTCCGCGCCGGGCTCCAGCACCCACGAGAAGCCATCTGGGTTGATGCCGGCGCGCAGTCGGGCCGTCCCGAACGGTTCGACCTCGGCCTCGGCCAGGAAGTTGCCGGAGTAGACCAGGCTCAGGCCGATGGCTTCGCCCGAGTCTTCCGTCGTGGCCGGCCGGACCAGCGCCACGAACGGGTTGTGCTGATGGCTCGACGAGCCTCGCCCGCTCGACACGGATTGCCGCCCCGGGCGCAGGTCCTGCCGATGCACGTGGCGCTCGCGGGCCCAGTCTCCGCTCAGCGCCACGAGCTGCCAGCCGGAGTCCGGCAGGTCCAGCGAAGCGCTCATCGCCGACCGCAGGATGGCGGGCACCTTGCCGACGTTCACCACTCGCGCGCCGCGGACCACGACCGGCCGGTCGCGGTAGATGGTGTACCGCAAGTGGACCTCGATCTGCGCGATGGCGTCGGCCAGCACGATCTCCAGCGTCTCGGCCTCGCCGCCCACCTCGACGTAAGTGGAGGGGAGCACCGCGATCACCGGCTTGCCCGGGACGACGCGGTGGTCTCGGTAGCGCAGATCCAGGACGCCGGATCCGTCGGAGAGTTCGATCGCCAGCGCCGGGATCCTGTAGTCACCCGAACCGTCGCTGGGGTACTCCAGGGGCACCGGCTCTCCCAACCGGTTGGAGAAGCCGTAGAACTCGCCCGGAACGAGTCGAGCATACGACCGTTCGCCCGTCAGAGCCGAGCCGAAGTAGACGTGGCCGAGCCAGCCGTTTTCGAGCACGCGCAGGATGTAGCTGACACGGTCGTTGCGGACGTGAAACTCACGCGTGTCAGAGTTCCACTCGATGGGCATCAGGTCTCCGGTCTCGGGCGGGTCAGCTGGTCTCGCGAATCAGACCATCGACGGCCCGCCGGGTCAACTCTTGACCGAGCCGAGCGTCAGGCCGCTCACGAAGAAGCGCTGCAGGACTATGTACAGCACGATCGTCGGCACCGCCGCTATCACCGAGACCGCGGCCAGCTGCGTGGGATCCGTGAAGAACGCTCCCGACAGGTTGTTCAGGGCCGCCGTGATCGGCCGTTTGTCGCCCGACTTGAACAGCAGCAGCGCCCAGAAGAAGTCGTTGTAGATCCAGACGGTGAGCAGCGTGGCCAGGGCGGCGATGGCCGGCGTGCACAGCGGCAGGATGACCCGGCGGTAGATCGTGAAGATCCCGGCGCCGTCGATCTGCGCCGCCTCGACGAGCTCCTTGGACAGGGTCTTCATGTAGTTGCTCAGCACGAACGTGCAGAAGCCGGTCTGGAAGGTGGTGTGGATCAGGATCAATCCCGTGAACTGGTCGTACATGAGCCCGTTGTCGCTCAGGGGGGCCGGCAGGGGCAGAAGCAGGTACAGCCGGTAGAGCGGCACGATGATGACCTGCGGCGGCAGAAGGTTGCCGGCGGTGAAGATCATCAGCACGAGCAGGTTGAAGCGCCAGCTGAACTTCGAGATGGCGTAGGCCAGCATCGAGGATATCCACAGGGTCAGGATCACCGACGGGATGGTGATGACCGCCGTGTTCCAGAAGTAGCCCAGCATGTTCTGGGCGTTCCAGACCGTGAAGTAGTTGTCCAGGTTCAGCGTCGCGGGCGTGGAGAAGGGGCCGGTCGGATTGGCCACGATCTCGCCATACGGCCGCAGCGACGTGTACAGCGCGTACAGCAGGGGCCACATGAAGATGAAGGCCAGCACGGTGAGAAAGATGTACAACCCTGCCCGCTTCAACCGGCGCTGCGTCCGGTCGCGCGATGTACGCTTTCCCGCCGCCACAGAGGCGCTCACCGGTCCTCAGTCCTCCGCTCTCATGACGCGAGTCAGGTACAGCACGATCGGAACGAGCGAGATCACCAGCAACACTACGGCGATGGCCGATCCGAATCCGATGAGATCGGCTTCGCTGATGCTGTTGTTGGTGATCAGAGTGGAGAGCAGTTCCAGGCCGTTCTTGCCGTGATTGATGATGTAGGCAATGTCGAAGGCCCGCAGCGACTCGATCACGGTCACGACGACGATGACGACGTTGATGGGGGCCATCACCGGGAACACGACGTGGATGAAGGTCTGTCGTTCATTCGCCCCGTCGATCGCGGCGGCCTCACGCAGAGTCGGGTCGACGCTCTTCAGGCCGGCCAGGTACAGGATCATGATGTAGCCGATGTGGCGCCAGCTCGCCGCGACGATGACGGCCCAGATGTTGATCGAGGGGTCGCCCAGCCAGTCCGGCGTGTTGTTTCCGTTCATGATGCCCGTAGCCGCCAGGACGCTGTCGATGAACCCGTTGCCCGCGAGCGGCGAGTACTGGAGCTCCCAGATGAAGCCGACGACGGCGAGGGACAGCACCACGGGCGTGAAGAAGATGGTCTGGTATATCCCCGACGCCCTCAGCGGCCGATCGAGACAGACGGCCAGCAGGATCCCCATGGGAGTGGCGAAGAAGATGAATGAGAGCAGCCAGAGGATGTTGTGCGAGAGCGCAGGCCAGAAGGCCGGATAGCCACCAGGCTCCATCAGATAGATGTAGTTCTGCAGACCGATGAAGTGGAGCGGGCCGATACCCTGCCAGTCGGTGAAGGAGAGCACGACCGAGACGAGGGCCATCCCCCAGATCAGAACCATGAATATGAAGAGGGGAATGCCCACCATCAGCGCGAGCAGGGCCTTGTCGCGACGGGTCAGCAGGCTGTAGCGCCGTCGACGCCTCCTGGGGGCGATAACCCCCGCCCCGGCGGAGTTCGCCGGGGCGGGGGCGAGAGCCTGAGGCTCCAACTGCGACATCGATTACCTACAGAGCTAGTTCGTACCAGCTAGTTCGTAGATCAGCCTAGCCCGTGAAGGCCGGCAGCGCATCCCAGAACTTCTGGATCGAAGCCTGGAGGGCGGTCGTGTCCTGGGTCGGGTTCTTGAGGAAGTCGAGGAGGAAGCTCTGCATGCCGTTGGCGCCGGCGAAGTCCGGCCGCGTGTCGCGGTCCATGAACTGGGTGATCTTCTTGGCCGCGCTGACGATCTTGACGGCCTTCTGCGTTAGCGGGTCGAACTTGGTGGTATCCGCGTCGTTGGCCGTCGGAATGAAGCCGTTGTTGTTCTTGTACATGAGGTACTGCGTGGAGCCCTTGCTCCAGAACGTCAGGTAAGCCTTGGCGTTGGTCAGGTCGGCCTGGAGGGTCGGCGACTTCGCGCTCAACATCCAGATGTCGATCGGGGCGTCCAGGGCGGCCTCGGCGTCATAGGCGGTGCCCAGGGTCGGGAACGGGAAGAAGTCGAGGTCGGTGACCGTCGTCGACTTCTCGACAGTGGCGAACTCGCCCGTCAGGAAGAGGCCGAGGAAGAACATGCCGGCCTTCTTGGCGATGAGCGTGTCGCACGCCTGCTGCCAGGTCAGGCCCGCGTAACCGTTCGTGTAGAACGGCACGAGCTGGGCCCACTGCTTGAAGACGGCAGTGACCTTCGGGTCGGTCCACTTGTTCGCACCGGTCATCAGGCCGATGTGGAAGTCGTAGCCGTTGAGCCGGAGGTCGAGGATGTCGAAGGTGCCCATTGCCGGCCAGCCGTCCTTGTCGGAGAAGGCGATCGGCGTCAGGCCGTCGCTCTTCATCTTGGCGGCAAGCGTGACCAGGTCATTCCAGGTGGCCGGGACCGTGTAGCCCTTGGCGGCGAAGACGCTCGGGCGATAGAAGACGCACCACGGGTAGTAGTCGACCGGGATGCCGTAGATGTGGCTGTCGTCGCCGGTGACGGACGTGGCGAAGCCGGTGGTGAAGTTGCTGGAGACGGTGGCCCAGACGTCGTCGATCTGCGTGGCCAGGCCCTTGGACGCGAAGAAGCGCATCCGGAAGCCGGAGAACCAGGTCAACGCGTCGTCGGGAGTGCCGCCCAGGTAGCTGGTGATCTGATCCTGGAACGTGTTGTGGTCGACCGTGTTCATGGTGGGCGTGAGGCCCGTCGCGGCCGTGAACGCGGCGTTGATGGCCGTCATGCCGTTGACTTCGCTCGGATCGGAGTGGTTGCTGCCGATCTTGAGCACACCGGTGAGCTGGCCGTTCGGCGTCGGGACCGGCGTGGCCGGGGCCTGCGTGCCGGGAGCCTGGGTGGCCGGAGCCTGCGTGGGAGCCGGCGTCGGGGTGGCCGAACTGCTGCAGGCCGCGATGACTGCCGGCAACACCGTCAGTCCGGCCGCGCCGACGAGTCCTTTCTTGAGGACTTCGCGCCGGGTGACTTGCCCTCCACTCAGAAGGCCCGGTTTCTGGAGATCATCCATTGGGCGCCATCTCCTCCCTGCTAGGGTCGATATAGCCGACCGTGGTTCTCGAACAGGAACCAACAGGATTGATCGATTGTCGGGCTACCGTGGTACGGGTGTCAAGTGGTTCGCAGGAAGTTTCGTGGGATTATGTGGATATTCGTTGACTTGACGGTCCGAGTGCGGCAGGATTGGGGGTGGCCGGCCAGGGGCAGCCGGCTATTGAGCGAGGAGACAAGGGACAGATGCGTTCAAGCAGGGCCGAAGGCGAGACGGACGAGGCGCGGGTCGCCGACTCGACCCTCCGGCGGCCGGCCCTGGCCCGCCAGCGGCAGGCGCTGATCCTGGAGCAGGTTCGCGAGCACGGCGCGGTCCGCGTGGCCGATCTTGTCGAGTCCCTCGGCGTCTCCGACATGACCATCCGGCGCGATCTGGAGCTCCTCCACGAACGAGGCCTGCTCGAGAAGGTTCACGGCGGGGCGGCGGCAATCGAGGGAAGCTCCCTCTTCGAGCCGGGCTTCACCGTGAAGTCGTCGCTGATGCAGAGCGAGAAGGCCGTGATCGCCGCGACTGCGGCCACGCTCGTCGCCCCGGGTACGGCCATCGCGATCTCCGCGGGCACGACGACGTTCGCCCTGGGCCGCGGCCTCGTCGACGTGCCGGGGTTGACTGTTCTCACCAACTCCGTCCCGGTGGCGGACGCGCTGTACAGGGACGGCCGGCCCGATCAGACGGTCATCCTCAGCGGCGGCGTCCGGACTCCATCCGACGCGCTCGTCGGTCCGTTCGCCGTGGACGTGATCCGCTCGCTGCACGTGGACATGGTCTTCATGGGCACGCACGGGATCGATCCGCGCTCGGGCTTCACGACGCCGAACATCATGGAGGCGGAGACCAACCGGGCTCTCATCGCGGCGGGACGCCGCCTGGTCGTGATGGCCGACCACACGAAGTGGGGCATCGTCGGCATAAGCTCGGTGGCACGTCTCGAGGACGCGGACACGATCATCACCGACAGCGGCCTGGATCCGGCGGCCGTCGAGCAGCTGGCGGCCACAGTTCGGAGGCTGATCCTCGTGGATGTGTCGACCGGCCAGAGGCGGACGATCATCGACGGCGCCGACGATGGTGGCTCTCGCGACGGTCTCAGCGGGGGTCGCGCATGACGGGCGATCCCGACGTCACGCTCCAGTCGCAGCCGCACCGGCGCTACAACCCGTTGTGTGACGAGTGGCTGCTGGTGTCGGCCGAGCGTACCTCCCGGCCGTGGCTCGGCCGCGAGGAGAACACACCGGTGCGCAGCGCCCCGGCTTACGATCCGGGCTGCTACCTGTGCCCGGGCAACACCAGGGCGAATGGCGAGCGCAACCCAGCGTACGACTCCGCGTTCGTCTTCACGAATGACTTCGCAGCCCTTCGCCCGGACTCTCCGACCGCCACCTACCAGGACGGCCTCCTGCGAGCGGAGACGGAGCGCGGCACGTGCCGCGTTATCTGTTTCACGCCGCGCCACGACCGCAGCGTGGCGCAGATGGAAGTGGCGGAGTTCCGCGGAATCGTCGACCTTTGGGCGACGGAGTCGGCCTCGCTCGGCGAACAGTACGAATGGGTCCAGGTCTTCGAGAACAGGGGCGCGGCGATGGGGGCGTCGAACCGCCACCCCCACGGGCAGATCTGGGCCGGCGATGCGCTGCCGGTCGAGGCGACCAAGGAAGACCGCACCCAGCGCTGCCATTTCGAGACGACCGGTCATCGGCTGCTGCTCGACTACGCGACCCAGGAGATCGGCGGGGCCAGGCAGCTGGTCGTCGATGACGAGTGGCTGGTGCTGGTGCCGTTCTGGGCCGCCTGGCCTTTCGAGACTCTCGTCATCCCGCGCCGTCCCGTGGCCCGGCTGCCCGAGCTCGACGAGGGCCAGCGCCGGGCTCTTTCCGAGCGCATGATCGAACTCGTGAGAGGGTACGACGGCCTCTTCGACATGCCTTTCCCCTACTCGATGGGCTGGCACCAGGCGCCGTTCACCTCGGGCACCCAGTCCCACTGGCAGCTTCACGCCCACTTCTACCCACCGCTCCTCCAGGCGACCATGCGAAAGTTCATGGTCGGCTACGAGTTGCTCTCCGAGCCTCAACGTGACATCACCGCCGAGGCGGCCGCGGAGCGCCTGCGGGCCTCCATCCTCGGCACGAAATCAGCCAGCCGCGGGCCCCGTGGCTGAACGGAAGGAAGGAACCCCGCCATGTTCGGACTGACGCCCGCCCATCTGGTGATCATCCTGGTCATCGCCCTGATCGTCATCGGACCGGGCAAGTTACCAGAGGTCGGAGCCGCGATCGGCAAGAGCATCCGAGAATTCCAGAAGGCCTCGGGACAGATCCAGGAGCCGCCGCAGGCAACCCAGGTCATGGTCCCGATGCAGCCCATGCAGCCCATGCAGCCCATGCAGCCCATGCAGCCCATGCCGCCGGCCCAGTCCTATTACGCCGCCCAGCCCGTCTACGCGGCGCCCACGTACCCGCCGCAGCCGCAGTACGCCGTGCCCGTCTACGCTCCGCAGCCGGCCCCGGCCGACCCGTCAGGACCGGCCCCAATGGCTCAACAGCCGGCTCCCTTCGTCAACGAGGCCCCGCCAGCCGGCCCGAGAAACGGCTGACGACCGGACCGCAAACCTGATTTCCCTTCCCTCCGCCTAGTGCCACGGCTCCCACGCTCGGTCGGGAGCCGTGGCACGGGTCCCGGGAACATTCGGCGCCGGATCCCGGCGCCGCGACCCACGAGGTCAGGGCGATGAACGACCCCTCCAGGCAAGTGCCCGGCCCGACTGCGCGCGCCGCCGCGCTGAGGGCCAGACTCGAGGCCCAGACGAGTGCGCCGGACGGACGGTCGGCGGGCCCGGCCGGACCGGGTCGGCTCGTTCGCGCCCCCGGACGCGTGAACCTCATCGGCGAGTACACGGATTTCAACCTGGGGTTCGTCCTGCCCGTGGCCATAGACCGCGAGGTCTGGATCGCCTGCGAGCCCTGGGACCGTCCCGTCGTCGAGTTGTCGTCGGTCGAGTTGAACGAGACCCGTTCGTTCGCGTTCGAGGGTCTCACCCCGACGGCCAGCCGCACCGGCTCCTGGATCGATTACGTCGCCGGTACTGCCTGGGCCATGATCGAAGCGGGCCTCCCGGTGCGCGGCTTCCGTGGCGTGCTCGACTCCACCGTCCCCGTCGGAGCGGGCCTGAGCTCGTCGGCGGCCCTCGAGATGGCTTCCAGCTGGGCCCTCGCCGAGCCCCGGGCCGCTCGGCCGACGGCCGAGGCAATGGCCGCCATCGCCCAACGCGCCGAGAACGGCTACGTCGGCGTCAACTGCGGGATCATGGACCAGTTCGCCAGCGCCGCCGGCCGAGCCGGCCACGCCCTTCTCATCGACTGCCAGAGCAACACGGCGACCGCGTCGCCGCTTCCGCCCGCGCTTTCGATAGTGGTCTCCGACACCGGCTCGCCCCGCCGCCTCGACTCCTCGGCGTACAACACGCGCCGCTCGGAATGCGAGCTGGGAGTGCGGCTCATCGCCGAGCGAGAGCCCGGAGTCAAGTCGCTGCGCGACGTCGACGCGGCCATGCTGGCGCGAAACGTCGGCCGGCTGCCGGAGGTCGTGGGGCGACGTTGCGAGCACGTCGTCCGAGAGAACGAGCGCGTGATCGCCACGGTGGACGCGCTCCGCCAGGGCGATCTGGAGGCGCTGCGGCGCCTCTTCGCGGCCTCACACGAGTCATTGCGAGACCTCTTCGAGGTCAGCTCGGCGGAGCTCGACGCCATGGTCGAGATCGCCGCGTCGGTGCCCGGCGTGGTCGCGAGCCGGATGACCGGCGCCGGGTTCGGCGGCTGTACCGTCAGCCTGGTCGAGCACGGCGCCGAGGAGGCGCTCGGCCGGCGAGTCCTGGCCGATTACCAGAAGCGGACCGGGCTGACGGCGCGGGTCTTCCCCGTCGCCGCCGTGAACGGAGCCGGCGAGATCGATGTTCCGTGAGGCCTTCCCGAGTGCCGGCCCGGCTCTCGCGGCGGTCCGGCCGGCGCCCCAAGTCCACGTCATCACCGCGGCCGCGCATACTTGGGCCTGCGCCGGCGCGACTAGCCACTCATCGATGAACCGAAACGCGTCGAGGCGCGGCTTCCGATGGGACTGACCATGGACCCTGACGCCCGCATCCAGAGCGCGGCCACGTCGACGGCCGGCTCGATGCCTCACCGCACCCGGCCACGCTGGCTTCGGGTGCCGTTCCGGCGTCGCCGAAACGAGCCGCCCAAGATCGACCGCTCCGAGATGACGCTCTCCGGCCATCTCGTCGAGCTGCGCAACAGGCTTTACATTTCCGCCCTGTCGCTCGTACCCGGGACGGTCCTGGGTTTCATCTTCTCCGGCGACATCATCCACATCCTCGTGAGGCCCCTGCCGAGGGGACACCTCGTGGCCTTCGGGCTGACCGAGCCCTTCATGATCGACATGCAGGTCGCCCTCGTCACCGGGGTCATCGTGGCCATGCCGGTGCTCCTGTACCAGTTCTGGCGGTTCATCTCGCCCGGTTTGACCGACAGCGAGCGGCGGACCGCCCGGCCCTGGGTGCCCCTGGCGCTGGCCTTCTTCGCCCTGGGCGTCTGCGTCGCCTACTTCATCCTCCCCTACGCGGCGGGGTTCCTCTTCACGTTCCAGACCCAGGACATCCAGCTGATGCTGTCGGCGGAGTCCTACTTCGGGTTCGTGACCGTCCTGTTCCTGGCCTTCGGCCTGGTGATGGAGTTCCCGATCGTCCTGGTCCTGCTATCGAAGGTCGGGATCGTGACCTCCAAGCGCCTCCGCAGCTCGCGCCGGATGGCCGTGCTCGGGATCGTCGTCTTCTCCGAGGTCGTAACGCCCGGGGCGGACATGGTCAGCCCGATCGTGATGGCGATCACGATGTACGCCCTCTACGAGGTTTCGATCGTCATGATCCGGCTGGGCGGCCGGTAGCCGGAGCGGCTCGGCGGCTCGGCGGCTCGGCGGCTCGGCGGCTCGGCGGCTCGGCGGCTCGGCGGCTCGGCGGCTCGGCGGCTCGGCGGCTCGGCGGCTCGGCGGCTCGGCGGCTCGGCGGCTCGGCGGCTCGGCGGCTCGGCGGCTCGGCGGCTCGGCGGCTCGGCGGCTCGGCGGCTCGGCGGCTCGGCGAGAGTCGCACGAACGGGCCTGATTCCACGCCGGCTGCGGTGCCCGGCGGCCCCGGGCCCCATAATCCGCCCATCCGAACGAGGAGACCTTCGTCATGGCCGAACAGGGTATGAAGGCGCAAGTCGGGATCGTCTGCGGCAGCCGCTCGGATTTTGCGGTCATGGAGAAGGCCGCGGAGATGTTGAGCCGGCTGGAAGTTCCGTGCGAGCTTCACGCGATCTCGGCTCATCGGGCGCCGGATCTTCTCCTGCGCTTCATCGGCGGAGCCGAGGGGAGGGGCATCCGAGTCTTCATAGCCGCGGCCGGCGGCGCGGCCCATCTGCCGGGCGTCGTCGCATCCAGGACGACGCTGCCCGTGATCGGCGTGCCGATTGCCACGCAGGTGAGCGGCGGGCTGGACTCGCTCCTGTCGATCGTGCAGATGCCGAAGGGCATTCCTGTGGCGACCGTGGCGATCGGCGGCGCCGAGAACGCCGCGTTGCTCGCGGCCGAGATCCTGGCCCTCTCCGACCCCGGGCTGCGGGCCCGCCTGGAAGCGTTCCGCGAGGCCCAGGCGCGGGCCATCGAAGACGACGAGTCCAACGCGGATCTGCGCGGCGCACCCTGATTCGCCGGGAACCGGGCCGGGAGGCAGCGACGTGGAGAAGGTTCGCATGAGCGAGGTCAAGCTGGTCCAGGGAGGCCTGCCGGACTGGCTCGAGCCGACGGTCAGGTTCTGCTCGCGCTGCGGGACGGAGCTCGCCTTCGGCCCGATCGAGGGCGAGGAACGCGACCGGCTGGCCTGCCCGAGCTGCGGCTTCGTCTTTTACGTGAATCCCAGGCTCGTGGTCACGACGCTCCCCGTCACCGCTGGAGGCGAGGTGATGCTCATCCGCCGGGGCATTGCCCCGGGCCTTGGCCAGTGGGCTCAGCCGGGCGGCTTCCTCGAGATCGACGAAACGGTTCGCGAGGCCGCCGTCCGCGAGACCTTCGAGGAGACCGGACTCGTGGTCGAGCCGGTGGAGATCGTCGGGCTGTATTCGCGCATCGAGGCAGCGGTGGTGGTCGTGGCCTTCGAGGCCCGCATCGTCGGTGGCGGGCCGGCCGTTACGCGCGAATCGCTGGAGACGCGGGCGTTCTCCCCCGAGGCGATTCCCTGGCCGGAGATCGCCTTCGAAACGAGCTTTCAGGCCCTTCGCGACTGGGTCGCCCGGGTCCGGCCGGACCTGCCGCCGCCCGATCCTTCTACCGCCCGCCGCGACTTCGGCGCCTGAAGCCGCGCCGATCGCGTGCGCCGGTCCTCGGCCCCGCGGCCCGACCGGGCCCAAGGACATGCCCGGGGCCGATGACGCGACCTGCGGCTGGACGAAACGGCCTGCGGACCCCTCATCCGGCGTGACAAACTAGGTTCGATGGACGCCGCGACGATTGCGCTGATCGTCATTCCGCTTGTGCTGCTCGAGCTCGGGCTGATGCTCTACGCCCTGTACGACCTGTTCCAGGAGGATCGCCGGGTCCGGGGCGACAGCAAGATCATGTGGGCGCTGATCATCGCCTTCGTCAACGGCCTGGGCCCGTTGATCTACATCTTCGTCGGCCGCGACGATTCCAGGGGTGCCGCCACCGGCCAGCTCCCCGCCGCGTCGACGGACTCCATCGCCCGCATTCTTGCCAGCTGGCCGGTTCTCCCGGCGACGCCGGACGCGGCCGTCTCGACGACGGGACTAACGAAGCGCTACGGGGCGGGAGTGGTAGCCCTCGATCACCTGGACCTGACCGTCCCGAGCGGCAGCATCTTCGGCTTTCTCGGCCCCAACGGCGCCGGCAAGACCACGACCCTGCGCTTGTTGGCCGGCCTTGCCACCGCGACCGGTGGCACCGGCTCGGTGGCCGGCGTCAGGATAGGCGGCACCGGCGGCGAGCTGGCCCGCAACATCGGCTACCTGGACCAGGATCCCCGTTTCTACCCCTGGATGCGCGGCCGCGAGTTGCTGGACATGGTCGGCCGGCTCCACGGGTTGGGCGGTGCCGCGTTGAAGCAGCGCGTCGGCGAGGTGCTGGAGATCGTGGGGCTGACGGACGCCGCGCATCGGCGGATCGGCGGCTATTCGGGCGGCATGCGTCAGCGGCTTGGCATCGGCCAGGCCCTCATCAACCAGCCCCGCGTCCTGTTCCTGGACGAGCCGGTCAGCTCACTGGACCCCGAGGGACGCCGCGACGTCCTCCAGATCATCTCGGGACTCCGCGGCACGGCCACGGTCTTCATGAGCACCCACATCCTCAACGACGTCGAGCGAGTCTGCGACCGCGTGGCCATCCTCAACTTCGGCCACCTCGTGATCGAAGGCCCGATCGACGAGCTGCTGGACCGCTACGCCCAGCCGATCTACGAGATCGAGCCCGAACCCCAGCAGCCGGAGGCGATCGAGCGGCTGGCGGCGACGCTGCGCGGCCAGGCCTGGGCCCATGAGGTCAAGACGACACCCGATACGGTCCGCGTCTTCGTGGAGGACCCCAGGGTCGCGGGCCCGGCGATCCTGCCTCTGGTCGCGTCGAGCGGCGTCAACGTCGCCCGGTACGAGCGGGTCCGGCCCAGCCTGGAGGACGTCTTCCTCCGCCTCGTCGCCGAGAGCGGCCCCGCGATCGCGCCGCCTGTCGCCGTTCCCGTCTGGGGCCTTGACGGAAGGGGCCGGCGATGATGGGCCTGCGGGTTCTGCTGGCCAAGGAGCTGCGCGAGCAGTTCCGCACCAACCGGCTGGTGGCCGTGGCGGCGGTCTTCGTCCTGTTCGGCATCATCAGCCCGCTCACGGACCGCTACATGAAGCAGCTCCTCGACGCCGTCGGCAGCGAGAGCGCCGGGATGTCGTTCGTCGTGCCGCCGCCGAGCCTGGAAGGAGCCGCCGGCCAGATACTCAAGAACCTGACGCAGTTCGGCATCATCTGCGCCCTGCTGCTGGCCATGGGGTCCGTGGCCTGGGAGAAGGACCGCGGCACGGCCGGGATGATCCTGACCAAGCCGGCTTCTCGGGCCGCATTCCTGGCCGCCAAGCTGATCGCCATCTCGATCACCCTCGGCATCGCCACGCTGCTCGGCTGCGGCTTTGCGTATGCGTACGTGACGCTCCTCTACCCCGCCACTTTCGCGCTCGGTGGATACATCGCCATGGCGCTCCTCCTGTGGTGGATGCTCGTCGCCTTCGCCGCGATCACTCTCCTGGGGAGCTCGCTGACGAAATCGGCCATCGCCGCCGCGGGCATAGGCCTGGTCGCGCTGCTGGTCCTGGGGATCGTTGCCAACCTTCCCGTCATCGGCGAGTACATGCCGGTCTCGCTCGGGACGATCGCCCTGGACCTGGTGCTGGGCAAGGACCCCGGCTTCGTCCTCGGCCCGATCCTCTTCAACATCGCGCTCGTGCCGGTCCTCGTCGGGATAACCTGGCTGACCTTCCGGCGCCAGGAGCTCTGAAGCGGGCCCGAAGATCGATTTTCGCGGGTCGCGAAGACCGCCGAAGCGGGTGTGTGGAGGTGGACCGGGGGCGGCGCCGAGGGGCCCATGGCGAGACAGGAGCAGCGCGGCCGTCCACGGGTGGAAAAGAGAGACGCGTCGCCGGCGGCGCCGACCAGTTGCGGCTCGTCGGTTGGGCACTTTTCCGGACCGCCGGGCAGTCCGTGATTTCGGGCCGCTGCACCGGTCCACCGCGGCCCCGCCGTGCGTTGCGCCATCATGTCGCCACCCACTCCACAGGAGGGAACCATGAGCATCGCCTTCCAGCACGTGCCGCACCCCCACATTGCCAAGCGCAAGCAGGCCGGCCCGCCGAAGACGACCGACGAACATGTCGGCTTCAACGGCAAGGTTGCCCTCGCTCTGACCACGATCGTCGGGACGATGTGGTGTGCCTATGCCTTCGCGGTCCTGGCCCTGGTCGCGCTGCCGTCGGCGATCAGCGGGGGCTCGGTCCTGGCCCTCGTCCAGTGGCTGAGCCAGACCTTCATCCAGTTGGTCATGCTCTCCGTCATCATGGTCGGCCAGAACATCCTTTCGCGGGCTTCGGACAAGCGAGCCGACATGACCTATCAGGACGCGGACGCCACGTTCCACGAGTCCGAGCAGATCCAGGCCCACCTGCTCGAGCAGGACGCCGCGATCAACACCCTGCTGGACAAGATCTTGAAGCTGGAAACGGCCCTGGCGGCGAAGAGCTAGCAGGCCCAGGGGCCCGCGCAGCGCCCGCGGGTTCGCGGCGGCGCCTCAGGTGCGCGGAGCCGGGCACCCGTGTGCGGCCGCACGTACGCGGCGCGCCTCAGGTGCGCGGAGGCGGCCACCCTAGGCATGAGCGCCCGTAGGTGCGCGGCGGCGCACGCATGCACGCGGCGGCACGCGCAGCGCGGAGGCGGCCACCGCTGCGCAGGAGCGCCGCGCGTTCTTGCCTTTTCACACCACGGCGACATCAGGCAATGCCCCGAACGCGCGGGTCCCAGCTTGGCTCATTTCCGGGAGCCACCTCGGATGCCGGAAAGCTGGATTGAGCAGGGAATCGACGCCGCCGCGAGTAGAGCGCGGTTGAGGCGGCGCCGCTCTCCGGTCGATAACCTTCCGGCTGCGGCCCTGGCGTGAATCGGGAAAGAACCACGGGACGGCGCAGAAGGCAGACGTTGGACGGCCTCGCGGCCTGCTCAACCGCGGCCCACGACCATTGTCGCTCCGGTGATCGCGTCCACGTAGACGAGCGCCGCGCCCGACGATGCGCCCGCCCGCTCATCGAACTGCACCGACCACACCATTCGCCCCGGCCAGAACGGACTGCCGTCGGCCTTCAGCTCTACAGTCCCCACGAGCGGCTCGGAGTATCCACTGGCCGCCGAGGCCAGGCTGATGGCCTCCTCGCGGCCGATCTTCGGCGACGCGGCCGCCGCCGGCGCATTGCTTGCCACCCAGACGCGCCACTCCCCGGTGGCTGAGAGCGGCGCGACGACGAGCGATTCGGCCGGCTCCGATGTGCCCGGGAAGGTGACCGCCACGACGTAGGCCCGGGCCAGGTCGGCCGAGGCCGACAGGTCCACCCACAGCCCCTGTCCCAGGCTCTGCGCGCTCAGCACTTCCGCGCCCCGGCCCGGCGTGCCGAGATGGTAGACGTAGCCGGTCCTCTGGCCGAGCGCCGCCTCGGCCGTCGCAAACGCCGTCTCGCTTCCGAACGCCTTCTGCGAGTAGGCCGACAGGTCGTTCCAGGCGTCGGGCGGAGACTTGGTCGACATCACTTCGAAGTTCGCGGCCAGGTTCGCGGCCGCGACCGGGTCCGCGGAAGTCGAGGACACCCTGGCCCGCGCGTCGCCGAAGTCGGCCGGGTGCCAGGTTAGACCGCCATCCGATGTCAGCATCAATACGCGGGCGGAAGGCCCGGATGCGGTGACGCACTGGCTCCCGCAGGATGTCGAACCTCCGGCAAATACCGTCCCAACGCCGTGGTTCCTGTCCACGAATTCGAGCGTGAGGAACGGGGAGTTGGCGGGCATGCCCGACCCAGAAACCTCCGTCCAGCTGACCCCGAAGTCGCTGCTGATCGTCAGGTTGAAGAGGCTGTCGATCCCGATCACGGCCCAGACCCTGCCGACCGCGGCATTTGGGGCGAAAGGATCAAGCGGGTACGGCCTTGGCTCCTTGGAGACGCTCCACGTCCGACCGCCGTCGGAGGTCCGGTAGAACCAGATGGCGATCGTGTCGATTGAACAGCACTGGTCGACGCCGACCGCGATCGCGCCGTTTGAGGCGTCCCAGAAGACCGGCCCCGCCTGGACGGCGACCTGAGTGTTGGCCGGCACCGACGCCAGGCCCTTCAGAGGGACGGCCGCCCACGTCCGGCCGCCGTCTCGGCTGACATACAGATAGACGCCGGTGAGTTCGGAGGAGATGGTGTCGGGAACGGACCAAAGCGTGTCGGCGTCGCTCGCGGTGAAGTCCTCGCTCAGGCCCGGAGCGCTCCCGGCGACAGACCAGCTCGCGCCCCCGTCATCCGTCGCGAGAACCGTGCCGGATCCTTCCTTCGCCGACAGGAGCGACTGCGCGAGCGGACCCGAAGGTCCGGGCGTAGAAGGAACCGCACACATCATGAAGCCGCGCTCCGCGTTCACGAACGAGAGCGACGCCTCCTGACAATCGAAATCGCCGGAAACGGGCGTCGATTGCCATGTCCTGCCGCCGTCGCTGGTTCGGCTGAGCGTTCCGACGATCGCCTGGCCGGCCGGACCGCCGTTCGAAGTGTCGGGGGTCAGCGCCCAGGCATGGTCCTGATCGAGGACGTACACCGCCTCGAGCGGGAGGTTGTCCGCGTTCGCGGCCGGGAACGACCCGGCCCGCCAGGTCGCGCCGTTGTCTGTCGAGGTGAGCAGGTACGAACCCTCGACGGCCCAGATGCCGCCGGTCCGCGTCAGACCGGCCTGGTCGACCTGGGCGGCGAGCGCGCCTGTGACGTCGAACGTCGGACCGGGCGAGCCGGACCCGGCACCCGGGCCCACTGCTCCCCCGCCGAAGCGGGCCATTGCGAGCGCCGCCAGCAGGACTGCGGCGGCGGCGAGGGTCGCGGCCATCCGGACGGCGGCCCAGGGCGACCGCCGCGGGCGGGACCGGCGCGCATCCTCGAGAACGTGGGCCGAAGTCAGCATCAGCCGAGTGGAGTTCTCCGGCCGGAACGTGCCGTAGTAGGACCGAAGCCTCGCTTCGAGGTCGGGTGCGCTCATAGTCTCTGCTCCTCGGCCCGATGCTCGGCATCGAGCGCGGCCCGCACGTGTTCGAGGGCGTGGTGGAGTCGCGACTTGACCGTGCCCTCGGGGATTGCCATCTGGAGAGCGATCTGCGGGATCGTCAGATCGCGGCCGAACCGGAGCCCGAGCACGATCTGCTCGTCCTCGGTAAGCCGGGCGATGGCCCGCGCGAGGTCGTCGTGGTCGGAGCCGGACCCGTCCGGCTCGACCGCGGGTTCGGCCGTGGCGACGGGCTGTCGGCGCCGCCGGCGCAGCTCGTCCCGGCAGACGTTGAGGACGATGCGCATGAACCAGCGCTGGGGCTGGCCGAGCTCGAAGCTGATGCTCCGGCGCCGGCTCCACGCCCGAAGCAGCGCCTCCTGCACGGCATCCTCGGCGCCGATCGGGTCGCGCAGGACCCACGAGGCGAGCCGGTGGGCCTCAGGCACGCCGGCCAGCAGCGATTCGGCCACGCGGTCCTCGTCGTCCCGCGGCTGGACCCCGGCCACCTCGATCATCGTCCTCCCTCGCGGCGTGGCTACCCGATCTACGCCCGAGCCGCCCCGAACCGTTCAATCTTCGCTCACGAAGATTGCCGCCGGGCCCGCCGGGCCCGCGGGCCATCGCCCCCGGACGCGCCGGCCGCCACTCCCGGCGCCGGTGACCGTGCCTTTCCCGAGCCTCCGCCGAACCGGCCCCTCAGCCTTGCGTCTGGCCCCTGACCAGCCTGGCCGGTTCGAGGGCCGTCCGGTGGCCACGATTGGCCATCGCCTTCGCCAGCGCCACCTCGTGGGCGCGAACCTCGAGCTCGTCGTTGAGCGTGGCCAGGACCACCGCCGCCGGCTTCACGCCCTCGGCCCGGCCGACGGCGATCCGGATCAGCTGGTCGGTAAGCCACGGATTCTTCGGCAAGCACGGGCCGTGCAGGTACGTGGCGAAGACGTTCAGTGATCGAGCGCCCTCCAGACCGTCGACGCCGTTGTTGCCGGCCCCGGCCACGACCCGGCCGAAGGCCTCGCAGCCCGGACCCAGGGTCGTCAGCCCGGAGTGATTCTCGAACCCGACGATCGTCTCGGTCGCGCCGTTGATCGTGACCTCGCAGGCGGCGTGCTGCATGAAGCGCTGCGGGCCGCCGAGCGTCTCCAGGTCCAGTATTCCGGCCCCGACCATCTCCTCGCCCGAGTTGGACACGTAGCGATGACCGAGGAGTTGCAGCCCGGCGCACACCGCGAAGACGACGACGCCATCGGCGACCGCTTCGCGAAGAGAGGGCGCCTTGCGGGCGAAGTCGTCCGCGGCCACGGCCATCTCCACGTCCTGCCCGCCGTGGAAGAGGACGATGTCGAACTTCCGGAAGTCTGGGGTCTCCGCCTTCTCAACCGCCTCGATCTCGACGGGTATGCCCCGCCACTGCGCCCGCCGCTGGATGGCGATGAGGTTGCCGCCGTCGCCGGCCACGTTCAGGAGGGACGGGTATAGGTGCGCGATGCGGAGGGGCTTGTGGTCACGCGAGTGGCTCGACGTCGGCGAATGGACGGCGAGAGCCGGCGTCGCGGCGGCGACCGAACCAGCGGGCGTCGGGCCGACTGGGTGCGAAGTGACCGCTGTGCCCGGGCGGGTCGCAGGCGATGCCGTCGAGCCGGGCCGGGGGGCCGGCGGGACAGGCCCGGCCTGGGTCGGAGAGAGGGAGCCCGCGTCCCGGGGCAGGCCCCTCTTCGTCTGCCGTGGAGCCCGTAGCGGCCCGGCGGCGGACGGAGGGTTCGACGCGGCGAGTGGGGACGGATCGACGGGATCGGTCTGATAGCCGCTCGGGAGGAGTCTCCCGGCGACGGTGATCGGCGAGAGCTTGAGCGGCTTCGGAGGCTTCGCGCCCTTGCGCTCGGTCATACGGCCCAGTATCTCCCCGTCCAGCCGCGCCTGCGCATCTCGTCTCGCAGCTCGATCAGAGGCGTATAGCCGGACAGCACGATCAGCCGGTCGCCGGACGGGAGCACCGCCAGGGCTTCGGTCAGTGCGGCCGCGCGATCCTCCACGACCCTAACCTTGCCGGACGGCACGCCCGCGTAGTGGAGCCGGTTGGCCAGCTCGTCGGCCCGCGTGCCCGAGACGACGACCCGTTCGACCTTCGGCGCCATCGACTCGAAGTCCACGTCCCAGAGCCAGCCGAAGTCCTCGCCGTCAACCAGCGTGTTGGAGGCCGCTATGAGGAGCTGGCGCGGCTCCCCCTCCGTCGCCAGGGCGCGCAGCGTGGTGTTGTACGAGGTCGGGTTCTTGGCGAAGGCCAGGATCACCGCCTTGCCACCGGCGTCTATCTTCTCGAGCCGGCCGAAGGCCGGACCGACCGACGCCATCGACTCGGCCGCGTGCTCGAGCGAGATTCCGAGCCCAACCAGGATCGCGATGGCGCCGGCGGCGTCGTAGGCGATGTGGACCCCGGACTGCGGGATGTCGAGGGTGATCCTGCCGGTTGGCGTCTGGATGTCGCAGCGGGTTCGGTCGAGGCCGACCACCTCCAGCGCCGTGACGGCAACGTCCAGCCTGGGCCGCGCGAAGCCGCAGGCCGGGCAGCTGTAGTCGCCCATGTGCGAGAGATAGACGTGGCGGTACTTCAGATCGGCCCGGCATCGCGGGCAGCGAATTGTATCGGCGGCGCGCGTGATCTGGTCGGTCGACCGCTTGATGTTGAGTCCGAACGTGACGCGCCGGCCCTCGCGCTTCTCGGCCATGGTCGCGACCATCGGATCGTCCGCGTTCACGACCAGTGCGGCATCCGGCGGAAGAGCCGCCGCCACTGACTCGATGGCGTCGGCAACTGCGTAGATCTCCCCGAAGCGGTCCAGCTGGTCGCGGAAGAGGTCCGTGACGAGGAGTGCCCGCGGCTGGGTCTCGGGTGCCACCATGGGCAAGGCCCCTTCGTCCACCTCGACGACGAGCACCGCGTCGGGCAGGCGTCCCAGAAGGTCCGCGGAGCTGACCGCGAGGCTCGTCACGCCCTGCACGAGATTCGCGCCGGCGGAGTTGTGGCAGACGGTGACGCCCTCGCCCCGGAGAAGCGCGGCGGTGAAACGGGCGGTGGTGGTCTTGCCGTTGCTGCCCGTGATCGCCACGACGGGTACGCCGGGCAGGCGGACCAGCTTGTCGAGGATGCGCGGATCCACCTTGCGGGCGACCATGCCCGTGACCGCGGTGCCGCCGCCGCGGCCGGCGAGGCGCGTGGCCCCGGCTGCGGCTTTGCCCGCGGCCAGCGCGAGGATCGCGCGAATCGATGGGGATGTCTTCTCGCCGGCCGGACGGCGGCTGATCTGACTGCTCATGGCCCGGGGAGTGTAGCGGGTCGGCGGCTGCGGCCGCTTCGGGCCCGGTTCCGCCGCGGTCCGGCAACCTGTGGGGCCGCTCCGTGCGCCCGCCGCCCGGGGCGCCCGATGGCAGAGGCCCCGGCCGCGGAGAGAGTCGCGGCCGGGGTCCAGGGAGCTGCGAGACGCGCCGGATCGGCGCTCACCGGCGGACCTTGATCAGTGGACGATGGAGCCGATCCTGGCAACGAGTTCTTCGACCGTGATCGGCTTTCGGGCGAAGGCGGTTGGGCCCTGAAGGCCGGCGATCGCCAGCGCCGCGTCGGGGTTGCCCGAGACCATCAGGACCGGGAGGCCGAGGTGGCGCCTGCGGAGCGCCCTGGCGAGGGCCACGCCGGTGACCAGCGGCATCTCGTAGTCGGTTACCAGGAGGTCGAGGGGCTCCGCATCGGCCACGGCCATGGCACTCGCCGCGTCCGAAGCCTCCCGGACCGACCAGCCCTGGCGTCTGAGAACCGTCGAAAGGAAGCGTCGGACGAACGGCTGGTCGTCCACTACGAGGGCTACCGGGGCCCCGCGCACGGCCAACCCCAGGTCGCCGTCGTCGCGCCGGGGGCGGATGGGCCTTCGATGGGTCGCCAACGGCTCCTGGGACCTGTCTCGTGCAGCCACGTGGACCTCGGTGGCGGCCGCGTGCCGCCGGCCTCGACGCGCTCCGGCTGGACCGGCCGGATCACTCGACCCGTTGGCCCTCAGACCGGAAACTCATACAGGATGCTGCCCCGCGGATCTGACGCTCGCCTGAAATACGGCGCACTTCCGCGCTCACCACCCCCCGTCGGAGGGGCACCCGTCCGGGCCCGACTGAGCGCACGTCGCGGTCGACGAGGGAGCGTTGGCGCGCCGGCTTACGACCCGCCGGGGATCGGCGACGCCGTCGGCGCCGGCGCGGCCTCGCCGGGCGACACGCCCGCGGAGGGCGACCCGGCGGCCGTGGGCGCGACGCCCGCGCCGGGCGACCCGCTCGAAGACAGCGGCAAACTCGCCGGGGCCAGGCCGCCGGTCGGCGAGGCGGCCGGCGTCCCGGAGGGGATGTACAGGTCGGCGTCCGCCACCACGGTCGTCGAGGACGAGCGGCCGCCGGCGATCAGCACCGACCCATCCGCCAGCAGCGTCGCGGTCTGCCCCGACCGCGGCGTGGCCATCGTTCCGATCGGCTCAGATACGCCCTTCTCGGGCAGAAAGAGCTCGACGCTGGCGATAGGGTCGCCGTTGTCGTCGACGCCGCCGACCAGCAGCACCGAGCCGTCCTGCAGCGCGGTCGTGGTGCCGAGGGCGCGCCTGTCCTGGAGCTGCACCGGTCCCTTGAATTCCGAGGCGCCGGGGTCGTAGATCTCCGCCGTCGAGTTGACCTGGTTCGACTGGTCAAATCCGCCTACCAGCAGGACCAGGCCACGAGGGAGCAGGCAAGATGTCGCGGCCTCACGAGGCGTCCACATCGAGCCGACCGGAGTGGAGGTTTCGCCGACGTAGTCGAAGACCTCGGCCGTGTACAGAGGGCCGGGCAGTCCAGTGCCGCCGGCCACCAGGACGCTGCCGTCGAGCAGCTTGACCGCGGTGACTTCCCCGGAACCCTCCGTCAGCAAGCCATCCGGGCTGAACAGGCTGGAAGAGGGGTCGTAGATCTCGGCCGAGTTCAGGGGGCCGTTGTCGTCGGAGCCCCCCACGATCAGGATCCTGCCGTCGTTCAGGACCACCGCCGAAGCCGAGAATCTCGAGGCCGTCATGGAGCCGGTTGCCCGTGAGGCCCCAGTCGTCGGATCGTAGATCTCGGCCGAGGCCAGCACGTTGCCTGCGCCGTCCTTGCCACCCGCGAAGAGCACACTGCCGTCGGGCAACAGGGTGGCCGTGTCTTCGGCTCGTCCGTCGATCATCCTGCCTGTCACGCTGAACGAGCGGGTCCGCGGGTCGTAGGTCTCGATGTTTGACGAGATCGCGAGGCCGCCATAGCCGCCGGCGATGACGACGCGGCCGTCCGGGACCAGCGTAGCCGTCTGGTCGGTCAGCGGCTCCTGAAGCGACCCCACGGCCACCAGCGGATCGGCATTGGGGAATTGCGCCGGTACGAAGGGCTCAGTTGTGGGTTCAGCGGTCGCCTGGGGGACGTAGCCGTAGTCGGGTGTTGTGTAGGCCGGGCCGGACGTTGCCACGTTCCCGACGAGCCCCAGGATCGCCACCGCGATGAGGCCGATCCCGAGCGACAAGCCGCAGCCCGAACAGGACGAGTTGCCCCTGGCACTCGATCGACGGCCCGACCTCGGGTCCGGGCCAGACCAGTATTCCTGGTTCGGCCAGCGCGGATCCGGCGGACCTCCCCCCGGCGGAAGGGGCGACCGGCCCGGAGGGCCCGGCTGAGGTGGGCGAGTACCGGCGCCCGAGGGGCGGGCGGTCGGGGCGACGTCGCGCCCCGAGCGATTCTGGGGTGTACCGCCGGAGCGCCTCGGGGTCGCCGGCTGGGGCCCAGCGGGTTGTCCCCCCGCCGGCCATCCGCTCTCGCCAGCCGCTCCCATCAATGGAGCGACGGTGGATCTCGGAGCCGCGCCGGCCGTGCTCGACGTTACGTTGCCGGGCGTGATTGTCGGCGCTGCCGGGGCCGCGGTAGCCCCGGGGGCGAGGGCGTTGTTGAGCGAAAGGGGAGCCGGCAGGGGAGTCGGCGGCGGCATCCTGGCCGACTCGAACAGTCGGACCGGCGCGGATGCGGGGGCGGCCGGCGCCGGAGACGTCGGCGCGCCCGCGGACACGGCCGGCGCGATCGGCGGCGGAGGTACGACCGGCACGGATGCCGGGGCGGCCGGCGCCCCGGCCGATATCGGTCGGCCGGCGGGAGCGGGCCCCGGGGCGGGGGCCGGCTGCGCGGTCGGCGTCGCCGGGGCGGACGCGGCCGGGGCGGACGCGGCCGGGGGCCGTTGCGCAGCCGCGGGCGGCGCGGGCGGCGGGGGCGCAGGTTGAGCCGCCGGCGAGGGCATGGGTTCAGCCGCCGCGGCCGATGGACCCAGGCCCCGGCCGCACGACTGACAGCTGGTCTGCCCGCGAAAGACCAGGGTGGCCCCGCAGAACCGGCACTTCGCCCTGTCTGATCCCGGTCCCAGCGTCACCCTCGACCTCGCGTCCGGCCGCGCGCCCGATCACACCGGCGCGCCTTCGCCAGTATGACCCCGCCGCCGGACGAAAGGATCGCCGCGCGTCGCGTTCGTTTCGCCGCGTTCGTGTCGTCACGTCCGTTTCGAGGTCCGGCCTCCGCCGTGACCTCCAGCCGGGGGATCGCGCTACCGGCCCGGCCGGCAGCTGGTCAGCTCAAGTCGACGTAGACGTTCTTGATCTGCGTGTACTGCTCGAAGGCGTGCATCCCGTTTTCGCGACCGATGCCCGACATCTTGTACCCGCCGAATGGCGCCTCCGTGTGGACGCTCGAATTGCTGTTGACGGAGATCACGCCCGACTGGATCCCCTTGGCCGTCCGGATCGCCCTGCCGATGTCCCGCGTCCAGACCGAGCCCGAAAGTCCGAACGGAGTCGCGTTGGCGAGGCGGACCGCCTCCTCCTCGGTGTCGAAGGGGATGACCACGACCACCGGCCCGAAGATCTCTTCCTGGGCGATGCGCATCTCCGGGCGAACGTTTTCGAAAACGGTCGGCTGGATGTAGGCGCCCCGCGCGTACGCCGGTTCACCGGGGGTCCCGCCGCCGACGACCACCCGCGCGCCCTCCTCCCGGCCAATTCGAATGTAGTCCAGGACGGTCTCGCGCTGTCGGAAGCTGACCATCGTCCCCATTTCGGTTTCGGGGTCGTCCGGGTCGCCGACTTTGACCTTCAGAGTGGCGGCGGCGAACAGCTCCACGACGCGGTCGTGGACTGAGCGCTCGACGATGATGCGGGAGCGTGCGCAGCAATCCTGGCCGCAGTTGTCGAAGACGGAGTACGGTGATTCTGCCGCGAATCGCTCGAGGTCGGCGTCGGCGAAGACCACGCTCGGACTCTTGCCGCCCAACTCCAGGCTGATCTTCTTCACGTTCCCGGCGGCCAGCCGCATGATCTCCTGCCCCGTGGCGGTCTCGCCGGTGAAAGCGACCTTGCCGATTCCGGCGTGCGCGGCGATGGCGGCCCCGGCCGTGCCGCCCGGGCCGGTCACCACGTTCAGAACGCCCGGCGGGAAGCCCGCCTCGAGGGCCAGTTCGGCGACACGGATCGCGGTGAGGGGCGTATAGCTCGCGGGCTTCATGATCGCCGTGTTGCCGGCCGCCAGGGCCGGGCCGAGCTTCCAGCTCGCCAGCATGAGCGGGAAGTTCCACGGCACGATCAGGCCGACCACGCCGATCGGCTCGCGCAGTGTGAAGTCGAAGCCGGGCCTGGAGACGGGGATCGTCTCGCCCATCAGCTTGTTCGCCGCGCCGGCGTAGTAGTCCATGACGTCGGCCACGGCGCCGATCTCCCACCGCGCCGAGGAGATGGGCTTGCCCATGTTCCTGCTCTCGAGGGCGGCCAGTTCCTCGAGGTTGCCGCGGATCAGCGCCGCAAATCGGGCGAGGGTCCGCCCGCGGCGGGTCTGACTCCAGGTTCGCCACTCGCCGTCGAAGGCTCTCTGGGCGGCCTCGACGGCTCGATCGATGTCCTCCGCGCCGCCCTTCGGTACGCGGGCGATGACGGCGCCGGTCACCGGGCTGACGACATCGAAGGTGCCGCCGTCAGCCGCCGGAAGTCGCTCGCCGCCGATGACCATCTGCGGCATCGGCACCGTGCCGGCAGGACCGCCGGCGGACGGTTGAGCGGCACCATTCGCGGGCGGCTGGGTGGTCATCGCGGCACCTCGCTACTGGCATCTCGCTTCGGGCGATCGGTGGCGACGCCCGCCATGGTTGGCTCGGATCATACGCGCGGCGCGCGCGGGGACGAGGGCATGGCCGGGCGGCGCCGACGGCGGGGAGCGGACTCCGACGAGTGCGGGCCGCGACGAAGAGGGCGCGGCCGGACGGCGCCGACGAGTGCGGGCCGCGACGAAGAGGGCGCGGCCGGATGGCGCCGACGGCGCGCGAGCGAGGCCCGACGACCAAGGCATAGCGGGCCGTCGCTGCCGCCGGAGCGCTCGGGCGGCCGGCGGCACGGCCGAACGGGCGAGCGCGCCACGTCTGCCTCGACGACGGCGAGATCGGGGTTTCGTCCAGGTGTGTTCGCCGGCCGAACCGGCGTAAGCGCCGCATAAGGCGTGGTCGACATGATGCGTCAATGGGCGACGATATCCGGGTCGGGCGCGTGGTTCAGGCCCTGCGGGTGACGCGAAACCTTCGGCAGGAGGACGTCGCGGCGCGTGCCGGCGTGAGCCGCCCCACCGTGTCGAGACTGGAGCGTGGGCTGGTCGATGGCATGACCGTCGGCTCGCTGCGGGCAATCAGTCGGGCTTTGCGGATGCCGCCGCTCGTTGTCCTGGGTTGGCGCTCGCCGGAGGTAGACCGGTTGCGAGACCGCCTGCATGCCGCCATGGTCGAGGACGTGGTGTCGATTCTGAACGCGATGGGATGGGAGACAAGGCCCGAGCATTCATTCAGCCACTATGGGGAGCGTGGCTCCGTCGACGTGCTGGCCTGGCATGCCGCGGCGAAAGCGCTCCTCGTGGTCGAGACCAAGACTCGCCTTTGGGATCTCCAGGATCTGCTGTCGACTTTGGATCGGAAGCGGCGCCTGCTGCCGGGGTTGGCCGCGAGTGAATTCGGCTGGCAAGCGCGCGTGATTGGCGTAGTGCTGGTTCTACCCGAAGTGAGCACCCATCGTCACGTCGTGGACCGGCACGCTGCGACCTTCAGGGCGGCCCTCCCTCAGCGGCAGCGTGAAGTGCGAGGCTGGCTCGCGGCCCCGGCCGGCAACCTCCGTGGGGTCTTGTTCTTGCCGATTTCTCATGACGATGACGTCGGGCAAAGAGCTGGACGGCGTCGAGCACCGAAGCGGCTGCGGGGAGCCCTTCAGCCTGGGATTCAAGGCCGCCGGATGCCGAATTGCGGTCCCGACGGGTGCCCCACGGGCGACCGAGACGGTCCGGCCGGGTAAGGATTGGCGCCGCGAGCGCCGCCCCCGCGAGTGGCCTCGCCCAAGGTCAAACTGATGATCATTGGGAAAGAACCGGAAGTCGCTGGCTTGGGGCCGGGCACCGGGGCGCCGGCGCGGCGAGACACGTGGTCGCCGCCATCGGGCGCGGCGTGGCCACAGGGCGCAGGGCATGCGGCACCGCCAAGGGGTGCCGGCCACGGGGTGCCGTCCCGGACGCGGGGGCACCGCCAAGGGTGCCGGCCACGGGGCGTGGCGTGGGCACGAAGCGTCGGCCCCGTGGAGGGCGAGGAGCCCGCTCGGAGCGCCGCCAAGGGGCCCGGCCAAGGGGCGCCGGCCCGGGCGCGGGGGCGCCGGCCCGGGCGCAGGGCATAGGGCGCACGGCGTTGCCACGGGGCGCCGGCCCGGGCACGGGGGCGCCGCCAAGGGGCGCGGCGTGGCACGAAGCGCCGGCCCAAGGGAGGGCGAGGAGCCCGCTCGGAGCGCCGCCAACGAGCCCGGCCAAGGGCCGCCGGCCCGGGCACGGGGCGCCGGCCCGGGCACGGGGCGCCGGCACGAAGCGCCGGCCCCGTGGAGGCCGAGGAGCCCGCTCGGGGCGCGAGCCGTCCGACTAGAATCGCCAGGAGGAGCCATCAGCAGTTCTTGAGGTGGTGCGGTGGTCGATCGCGAAGGATCCGGCCCGTCCCGGGTCCCGGCGGCTGAACGGGCGACCGGCCGGGACCGGGCTCGCGTCGCGACCATGGCCGGACCGGCGGCAATCACGGCGACGCACATCCGGATCTGGCTGGCCGTTGTCGTCGGGGCGATCGTCATCGGCACCGCGGGCTACATGGTCGTTGACCCCGGCTGGAGAATCCTCGACGCGCTCTACATGACGGTGATAACGCTCACGACGGTCGGCTTCCGCGAGGTCCAGCCCCTCGACGACGCGGGCAGGGTCTGGACGATGGTCCTGTCGCTTGCCGGCGTCGGTCTGATCTTCGGATCGGTCGGGATCGTGGCCGAATACCTTGTTGTCGAGGCCACCAGCGGAAGGCGGGAGGCGAAACGGATGGCAAGCGCGGTCGACAAGCTGTCGGGACACTACATCCTGTGCGGCTACGGCCGCGTCGGCCAGACGGTGGCGCGCGAGCTGGTTCATGCCGGTCTCAAGGTCGTCGTCATCGACATCCTGCCCAATTCGCTGGCCCGGGCGCGACGCGAAGGTTTCCTGGAGGTCGAGGGGGACGCCACTGAAGAGGCGACCCTGCGGGCCGCCGGCATCGAACGCGCAAAGGGCTTGATCACGACCATCGACAGCGACGCCCACAACGTGTACGTGATCCTGTCGGCGCGATCGCTGAACCCGGACCTCTTCGTCGTCGCCCGGGCCAACGCGGCCGACTCGGAGGCTCGGCTCATGCAGGCGGGCGCCAGCCGGGTGGTCTCGCCGTACACGATGGCCGGCCATCGCCTGGCCGAGCTGGCTACTCGCCCGCGCGTGGTCGACTTCATCGACGCCGCACTCTCGCACGGCGAGTTGGCGTTCTCGATGGAGGAAGTCGAGGTGGTTGCCGGCGACGCCTCGACCGACGGCCTGACCGTGGGCGCGCTGCGCGACAGCGGCGTTTTCATCCTGGCCGTCGTCACCGGCGAGCGAAGCTACGAGGCGAACCCGCCGGCCGACCGACAGCTGCGGGCCGGCGAGACGCTGGTGGTGTCCGGCAGCGTGTCAAGGCTGCGGGAACTGCGCGGCATCGATGCGAAGCGATGAAAGGAGGGCCGGGCCGCGGGTCGATGCGGCCGGGCCGCGGGTCGATTCGGCCGGGCCGCGGGTCGATGCGGCCGGGCGGCGGGTCCCGCCGAGGATCGGGACGCGGCACGTGAACGCAGACGAGCGCCACTGAGCAGGAGGTCACCATGGGGATTCCGCCGACCAGGACCTTGCTGCTGGTCGAAGCCGAGAAGCAGCGAGACGGGCTCTCCGCGATGCTCGGTCGCATGAGCCGCGAGCAACTGCTGTGGGCCGGGGCTTACGGCTGGTCTGCCAAGGATCATGTCGCCCATCTGGCCGAATGGGAGCGGCTCTTCTTCGGCTGGTACGACGCCGGGGCGCGAGGCGAGGAGCCGCCCGTGCCGGCGCCGGGCTACTCGTGGGCCACGATCGACGCGCTGAATCGCCAGATCTACGACCGGCATCGCGACGACCAGCTCGAGCACGTCCTGGCGGACTGGCAGGGGACTTCGCGGCAGCTGATCGCCCTGGCGCGGAGCATCTCGGAGGCCGACCTGTACACGGCCGACCGCTACGCCTGGACCGGCCGCGGGACACTGGCGTCGTTCGTGTACGAATGCGGCCCGAACCACTACCGCTGGGCTGCCGTCGAGATCAAGCGCGGGCTCAAAGCCCGCAGGTAGCGGCCGAGGCGTAGCGTTCGCGGCCGGCTGCTTCGGCGGCCTGGCTCGAGGCCGTACATTCGCCAGTGACCGGACGCGCCGCCGGCCGGTCCGTGTCCGCCGATCAGCTCACCAGCGCGGCTGACGGCCTCGCGCGAGCGCTTCTCGTGGGCGATGAGCGCGCCGCCGGCCGGTCCGTGGCCGCCGATCAGGCGATCGGCTCACCAGCGCGGCTGACGGCCTCGCGGGAGCGCATCTCGTGGGCGATGAGCGCGCCGCCGACGATCCCGGCGTTGTTCTTGAGGGTCGCCACGACGACCGGCGTCTTCACCGTAAGGTACTGCAGGTAGTTGTCCGCGCGCTTCGAGGCCCCGCCGCCCAGGATGAAGAGATCGGGCCAGAAGAGGCGCTCCAGCATGTGCAGGTAGTCGTTGAAACCGCTCGCCCAGTCCTTCCAGCCGAGGTTCAACCTGTCTCGGGCAGACTCGGCGACCCGTTCCTCGGCGTCGCGGCCCTTCAGCTCGAGATGGCCCAACTCCGTGTTGGGCAGCAGCCGGCCGTCGGCGAAGACGGCCGAGCCCATGCCAGTACCTATCGTGAGGACGATCGTGGTGCCGCGCTGCCGGCGACCAGCGCCGAAGCGAAGCTCGGCCAGCCCGGCCACGTCGGCGTCATTGCCGATCGCCACAGGCCGGCCCATCGCCAGCGCCATCTCGCGCTCCGCGAGAAAGCCGATCCAGGCCGAGTCGATGTTCGCGGCAGTCAGCACGGTCCCGGCTCGCGTCGCGCCGGGAATGCCGACGCCCACCGGCAGTGCTCCGGCGTCCGCGGTAGAAAGCGGAGCCTTCGCGTCCCCAGTCAGCGCTTCGAGCAGGCGGCGGACCAGCCCGTCCATCACCGCCACAACCTCGCGAGGTATCGACGGCTGAGGGGTCGGGACACGAATACGATCGCCCACGAACTGACCGGTTCGGACGTCGACGACGGCGCCCTTGATGCCGCTGCCGCCGAAGTCGATCCCGATCGCCAGGTCGCCCGGCCTCAGTTCAGTTGCCATCGACACTCCTTCTTTCGTCTCGCCCGATCGGCCGAATGGACATCAGAAGTAGTTGACGCTGATCCCGCCGTCGACCACCAGCGAGGCGCCGTTCGTCCAGGCAGACTCGTCGGAGGCGAGGTAGACCGCAAGAGCCACGACCTCCTCCGGCCTGCCGAACCGACCGGTCGGGTTTCGAGCCAGCCTGAGCTCCTTCGCGGCCTCGTCCTTGAGGAGCCAGTCCATCAGCAGCGGCGTCTCGACCGGTCCGGGCAGGATGGCGTTGGTTCGTACGCCGTGCGGCGCGAACTGTACGGCCAGCGACCTGGTCAGGGCCAGCACGGCTCCCTTGGAAGCAGTGTAGGCATCCTGCGGAACTGAGCAACCGAGGATCGCCACGAAGCTCGAGACGTTGATGACCGAACCCGATCCGCGCTCCACCATCGGCGGGATCGCGTACTTGCAGGCGAGGTACACGCCGCGGACGTTGACGGCCATGACCTGGTCCCAGGCCTCGACGGGCGTGTCCACGACCGAATGGTCGGCCTCGGGCATGATCCCGGCGTTGTTGTACAGGACGTCGAGTCGGCCGTATTCCCGGATCGCCAGGTCGACCATGGCCTTCGCGTCGGCCTCGACCGAAACGTCGACGGCGATCGGCGAGGCCGTGCCGCCGGCGGCCTCGACCGCGCGGACGGTCTCCTCGGCCGCGAGACCGTCCTTGTCGGCCACCACGACGCGCGAGCCTTCCGCGGCGAACCTGAGCGCCGCCACGCGACCCATTCCGCCGCCGGCGCCGGTGATGATGGAGATCTTCTCCGTCAACCGCATGGTGGCGCCTCCGCTGTGGTGAACCGGGTCATGACCAGAGCCGCCGGCCGGGACGGTCGACCACTCGTGCCTCTCTAGCTTACTCGGCAGAGGGACGACCACCCGCGGTCGCCCGCCCGACGGAAAGGCGGACCTGCGAGTCGATCGTGGCATGGACGGCCCAGGGCGCAGACCCGGCTGTCGAGCCCGGGCGGCGCCGCCGCGCCGGCCCTCGACTCGGGGCATATCCTGAGTCGGCGGCGTATCGCGACCGGGTGGCCGGCAGAAGAGAGCAGGAGGCGTGCGGTGGGGACGGAGCCGCGAGTCGTTGGGGTAGCCGGCGGAACCGGCTTTGTCGGTGGGGCGATCGCCCGTGAGCTGGCCGCGCGCGGCCACCACGTCGTGGTCCTGACGCATCGCGCAGGCCCGGTCGGCGGAGGGCCGGCCGGGGGCGGAAACGGCTCCGCTTCGGCGGCCGGCGCGAGTGGACCGGTCGGCGGGACTCCCCGGTTCGAGTATCGGCAGGCCGACGTGACCAGACCCGAGAGCCTGGCCACGGCCCTGGCGGGGATGGACGCCCTGGTCATCAGCCTGGCCTTCCGCAACTCGCCGATCGAGGCGCCTCGACGCGGCCAGACATTTGAGCGCGTGGACGCGGCCGGGACGGAGGCGCTGGCGGCGGCGGCAAAGACGGCCGGCGTGGCACGCCTGGTCTACATCTCGGGCGCCGGCGCGGCGCCGGACGCGGCCCGGCACTGGTTCCGGGCCAAGTGGCGCGCCGAGGAGGCGATCCGGGGCAGCGGCATCGTCTACACGATCCTGCGTCCGAGCTGGATCTACGGGCCCGCCGACCGTTCCCTGAACCGCTTCCTGGGCATGTCGCGGTGGCTGCCGTTCGTCCCGCAGATCGGCAACGGCCGCCAGCTCATGGCCCCGGTCTTCGTGAACGACGTCGGCGCCCTGGCCGCCGACGCGCTCGAGACGCCGGCGGCCGAGAACGCCACGCTCGAAGTCGGCGGACCCGAGACCCTGACCATGGACGAGATCGTCAGAACCGCCCTGCGCGTGATGGGCCGGCGCCGGCCGATCCTGCACGCGCCGGTCGCCCTGATGAAAGCGTTGACGACCCCGCTGCGGTTGCTGCCGTCGCCGCCCATGACGCCCGCGGCGATCGACTTCGTCGTGCAGTCCGCCCAGGTCGACACGGGGCCGCTCCGCGATCGACTGCCGCGCCGCCTCACGCCGCTCTCAGAGGCTCTGGCCACCTATCTGGCGCCGCGCCGCTGACGGCCCGGCCGCGCCCGCGGATGCCGGCCCGCCCGGCCTGAGTGACCCGGCCGCCCTTGCGAGCCCCGGGCGTCCCGGAACCTGCCCTTACGAGCCCTCGACAACCGGCCCGCGGTGAACTAGCCGCGCTCCAGGTAGCGCTCGCGGTCCCAGGCGTGCACGGCCGAGTCGTAGGCGTCCCGCTCGACTCGGGCCGCGTTCAAGTAGTGGTCGATCACGTCGCGGCCGAAGATCTCCACGGCGGCCTTGCTCTTCTCGAGTTCCGAGATCGCCTCGTAGAGCGCCCGCGGCATCCGATCGCAGCCGGTTGCCACGTAGCCGTTGCCCCGGTACTCGGCCGGCGGCTCGATCTTGTGCTCGATGCCGTACAGCCCCGCGCCGACCTCGGCGGCGTACGCCAGGTAGGCGTTCATGTCGCCGCCGGGGAAGCGGTTCTCGATGTGCAGGCCACCCTCGCGGCCCACGATCCGGAAGCCCGTGGTGCGGTTGTCCCGGCCCCAGACAACGTTGACCGGGGCCCAGCTCGCCACGGCGTAGCGCTTGTAGGAGTTCACGTTCGGAGCGATGAAGAGGGCCAGTTCGCGCTGCAGGGCCATCATCCCGCCCAGGAACCATCGCATCGTCTGGCTCATGCCGTACTGCTGCGCGTTCGCCGGATCGTAGAAGAGCGGCTTTTCGCCGGCCGGGTCCCAGAGCGACATGTGGAGATGACCGCTGGAGCCGGTCCAGTCCGCATAGGGCTTGGCCATGAAGGTCAGGCCGTAGCCGTTCAGCCAGGCGATCTCCTTGGCGCCGTGCTTGAAGAGCACGCTGCGGTCGGCCGACTCCACCACTTCGTCGTATCGGATGTTGACCTCGTGCTGACTCGGCGCCGCCTCGCCCTTGCTGAACTCGATCGGGATTCGGGCTTCCGTCATCTGGTTGCGGATCTGGCGGTACAACGGCTCGAGCTTGGTCGCCTGAAGGAGGTGGTAGTCCTCGTTGTAGTAGCCGACCCGCTCGACGTTCTCGTAGCCCTTCTCGGACAGGTCCTCGAAGGTGTCCGAGAGGACGTAGAACTCGAACTCCGTGCCCGTCTTGACCGTGTAGCCAAGGCTCGCGGCCCTTTCGGCCTGACGTCTGAGCATCGTCCGCGGCGAGATCGGGATCTCGGCGCCCGTCTCCTCGTCGATGGCGTCGCACAAAACGATCGCGGTCGACTCGAGCCAGGGCAGAACCCGGGTCGTCTCCCACGCCTGGCGTCCGATCCAGTCGCCGTACCCGGTCTCCCAGTTCATCAGCTTGTAGCCGTCCGGCGTGTTCATCTCCATGTCCGTACCGAGCAGGTACGTGCAGAAGTGAATGCCGTGGTCGACCACGCCCTTGAGGAAGGCCTCGGCCTGGACCCGTTTGCCCATGAGGCGGCCCTGCATGTCGGTCAGGGCAACGATGACCGTGTCGATCCGGCCATCGCGAACCATCCTGCGCAGCTCCTCGAGCCGCTCGGGACCCTCGTGGCCGGCGCCGCCGCCGGTCACCGCGTGCTCGTCGCTCATCTGCTCCTCCCGTTCCTGGCTGACCGCGAGCGCCGACTGCCGCCTCACGAAATCGACGCGGCGTCGGCTCGGGAAACGCTCTGCGCGAGTATCTTCCTCTGAGTTCAGTATTGTGGCCGCTGCGGGCGTGGAGGGCCAGCCGATCGGCCGACGGGCCTGCCCGTCGCCACTCGACGGCGCTTCCAGTCGAGCGGCCCGTACCTCGGAATCACGAACCGTGGCAGACTTCGGGTCTTCGCGGCATCCGGCTCGGTCACCGGGCCGGCCCCGTCCGACATCGAGCCGGGGCGGTCGCCGGAGATCTCAACACCGCATAGGTGGGCAAACCCCGATGAACGATCGCGACGTCGAGGCCGGGCCCGGCGACAACCAGCAGACGGAACTCGGAGACGGGTCGCTCGAGCAACCCGCCGAAGAGAAGCCCATCGTCATGCCCAGGAAGGCTGACGTTTCGCGCTCCGACCAGGCGCGCCGCCTGCGGCCCTCGCGGGCTTCCGCGACCAGGGCGGATCCAGAGATTCCGACGCCGGAGCCACTCCCAGCCACGCCGCCGCGCACGACCGGCACGCCCGCGAAGTCCGCCCAGGCCCACCCCGTGGCCGAGCCACAGCGGGAGAACCGGGCCGAGGCGGACGATCGAGCCGGCGGCTCCACCGAGTCCGGGGGCACGCCGATCCGTCCCGCCGGGCCGCACCCGCTCGCGCGGCTTCGGCGGGGAGGATCCATGGCCGGCCGCGGGCTCGGCCTGGGCCGCTTCGCGCTGCCGCGATCGGGAGCGCGGACCACGGGCGGCGGGTGGGCCCGCCGAAGCATGCGCCTCGGCCGCCCCAGCGTCCGTGGCGTGTTCGGGCTCGCCGGCCTGACCGCGACGGTCGCCGTGGTGACCGCCCTGATGGTCACGCTGCCCAGCCAGCCTCCGACGCCCTCCCCCACCGGGAGCGTCTACGGCATCAACTGGCAGAAGCCGGGCGCGGCGCCGGTCGCCAGGATGGACTTCGGGCCGTACTTCACGACGCTCGGCAACGATCTGCTCATGGTCGGCACCACGGGCTCGACCACCACGGTCTGGACCAGCAGCAACGGCTCGACTTGGACCCAGCTGTCGAACTCGGGCTCGTTCGCCGTCGGCGGGCGGCGATTCGTAGCCCAGGGCTTCTCGGATGACGGCCAGGGCGGGCTCGTGGTCGTCGGCAACAGCATTGGATCCACCCCGACCGACGTCGTCGCGAGCGCCTGGAGCTCGCTGGACGGGACCGCCTGGACGGCCATGTCGGTCGAATCGGGCGCGGGTCAGGAAATGGTCGCCGGGGCGGCCTCGGAGTCCGGGGCCGTGATCGCGGCCGGCAACGGCGTGGCCTGGCTCTCCACCGACGGCCGCACGTGGTCGGCGCAGGTACTGCCCGGCGCTTCGACCAAGGCCGGAGCGTACACGCCGCGGGCGGTCGGCTCGTGGGCGGGTGGTTTCGTGATCGTCGGGCTGTGGGGCGGAACCGGCCCCACGCGTTCGGCGGTCTGGTATTCGGCGACCGGCCGCGATTGGAAGCTGGCCGCGACATCACTGGCCGGGTTCGATGCCCGCGGCATCGCCGCCGTCGGCGGCAGGATCGTGGTCGTGGGCGATGACCTGGGCGAGGCGGCGCCCGCCCTCGCCGCCTCGTGGAGCTCGGTCGACGGCAACACCTGGACGGAGAGCACTGCCCCGACCGACCAGTCGGCCGTCGGCCTGGACGGCGTCGCCGCCGTGGACGGCGCTTTGCTGGCCTTTGGCGCTCCGCCGGCGAGCACGACGGCCAGCGCAGCGGCCGCCGAACCGACTCTCCCGGGCAGCACTCCGGTGCCTGCCGCCGCGGAGTTGTTCTGGGTATCCGAGAACGGCGTCGACTGGCTTCCGATCACCAGCACCGCGGCTCCGCTCGGCCATGCTCGTCTCGCCGCCCTCGGCGGCCTGGTGACCATGGTCGGCGGCTCCACCAGTGGGCTGGACGTCGTCGGCGGGGAACTCGTGCTCGGGCCCACTCGCCAGCCGCCCAGCCCATCGGCCCCGCCGGCCATCTACGCCCTGAGGGTGCAACCCGGCAACTCGCCGATGATCGCCGACGTCACGAAGTACTTCACGCTGGGCCCGATGACGACCACGAACGACCGCTTCGACATTTTCGTCACCGGACCGACCGGGACCTCGGTCTACAGCTCACCCGACGGAAGCCTCTGGTCCGAGGAGACCGGGCCGGCCGGCCTGACCGCCGCCGGCGTTACCGGCCGACCGGTTGTGCTCCAGGCAGTCCCCGACGGGCAGGGCGGGATCGTCGCCGTCGGCAAAGTGACCAACAGCTCGGGCGACAACGGCATGATCTGGCACATGACCGAGTCGGGTAAGTGGCAGCAGGCGCAGTTCGAGGACGACACGCCACCCGAGTTCTCCTCGGTCGCCGCCGGGCCGGGCGGCTTCGTGGCGTCGTCGGACAAGGCCGGCGGCTCCCAGATCATGTACTCCACCGACGGCAACACCTGGCAGGCTGGTGCGATCGCCGTCGGCAACGGCTTCGCCCTGACCGTGGCCACGTACCGCTACGGCTACGTTGCGGTCGGATCGGATCCCGCCCATGGCGGGGCCACGACCGCCTGGACTTCCCCCGACGGTCGAACGTGGACGATTCGGACCGACTGGCACCTGCCCGCCAACGTGACCGCCCTATTCGGGATGGGTAACTCGCTCGTGGCCGAGGCGGTCACAGCCACGCCGGCCACCGCGACGGCCTCACCGAAGCCATCCGGTTCCGCCGCGGCGAAGACGACCCCCAAGCCGACCCCCAAGCCGACGCCAAAGCCGACGCCGGTCGCCGCCCCGGCCACCGTCTCCTGGTGGTGGTCGGGCACCGGTGTGGTCTGGCAGCAGTCCGGACCGGTTACCTCGGGCGGCAACATGGCCGTGGTCAACGGCCAGCTCCTCGTCTTCGACGCTCCGGTCGGCACCGGCAACTGGACCGCATGGACGACCGCCGACGGCAAGAACTGGCGGCGGCCGGCGGCGGACCCGGTCAGCTTCGCCGGCTCGAGGGCGTGCACGATCGCCTCTCTCGGCGGCCGCGTCGTCATCGTCGGCTGGGATGGACCCGGCGCCCTCAAAGACTACCTGGGACAGTTCGCAGGGCAGTAGGCCGGCCGCGACCAGCGAGCGGCATCGGAGGGCGGCTTCGGGCGGATCGTCCGCCGCTCTTCCGTGTTCGGCTCCGGATCGGCCTTATATGGTCCCGCGCCGCAGGCCCGCTGGTGGGCGGACCCGCGACGATTCAGGCGGGCGCGCCCCCGATCTCCTCGGCCGCATGCTCGAACTCGAGTTCGATCTCGGTCAGCTCGCCTTCGGCGACCTCGACGATGGGACCCTTGAAGCGCTTGCGGGCCCAGGCGAAGTAGTAGATCAGCAGGAAGGCGAGGAACACGACGTAGGCGAGCCAGGTGAAGGCGTTGCCAGAGGTCGGCCAGAGGAACAGGACTGAGATGACGGCTATCCAGGCGACCGCGACCAGGGCGATCGGCTTGGAAAAACGCCCGAGCTTCCACACCGCGTGATCGCGCCACTCCTGCTTGCCGAAGACGCCCAGGAAGATCGGCACGCCGTAGGCCCAGTAGAGGGCAATGGTGCTGATCGCCGTGACGATCGCGATGGCGGTGGCCCCGCCGAAGATGAACGCCGCGTTCGTGAGGATGTAGGAGAAGACCACGATGCCGAAGATCGCGTTGGCCGGCGTGCGGTAACGATGGGAAACCTTCCGAAGCCACGGCGATCCGGGCACGCCGTGATCCCGGCTGAAGGCGAAGAGCATCCGGCCGGCGGCCGCGACGGAGGCCAGGCCGCACAGGCTCATCGCGACCGCGATGGCGGCGCCCAGCCACTCACCCAGCGTGCCCAGGTTGTAGGTGAGTGTTGAGAAGACGACGGCGTTGCCGCCGTAGTACTGGCTGCACAGGCCTGTCGGCGCGGAGACGCAGCTGGCGTTGAAAACCTGGTCGAGCGGCGGCAGGTGTGTCACCAGGCCGAGCAGGACGATGTAACCGACCACGGCCGAGACGGCTACGGAGATGAACACGCCCCACGCGCTGGACAATCGGGCCCCGACCGTCTCCTCGGCCACGTGCGCGGAGGCGTCATAGCCCGTGTAGGTCCACTGGGCCTGCAAGAGCGAAAACAGGAATGCGAACGGCAGCGCGTAGCCGACCGCCGGACCGAGGCTGAGCGCTCCCCCCAGGACCGTGGCGCTGCCGGTGGTGTCCTGCGGCGCTATCGTGAACGGGCTGAGCGTGGAATGAGCCTTGCCCGAGCTGATGAGGAAGAGCGCGGCCACGATGACCAGGACCGTGCCGATGTGCCACCAGACCGAGGCGTCGTTCAGCAGGGCCACGAGCCTGATGCCCCCGATATTGAGGATCAGCTGGATGAGCAGCAGCACGGCCATCGTCAACAACTGACCGCTCATCAGCGACGAGCCGAGGATCGTCGAGCTGTTTCCGTAGGCGATCCCGAAATTCGACAGGATCGGCGTGACGATCGAAGAGTTGACGAAGCTTGCGGCAGCAAAGTCGATGCCGGCGACGATGGCGATCTGGCCGGCCAGGTTGAACCAGGCCGTCCACCAGCCCCAGTCCTTGTTCTTCATCCTGCTCGACCAGTAGTAGAGACCGCCGGCCGTCGGGTAGGCGGAGGCTATCTCGGCCATCGAAGCCGCAATGAGCAGGGTGAAGATGGAGACCAGCGGCCAGCCCAGCGTGCTGGCGGCCGGGCCGCCCCAGGCCAGACCGTAGTCGAACAGGATCACCGCGCCGGTCAGGATCGAGATGATCGTGAAGCTGATGGCGAAGTTGGAGAAGCCGCCCATCGTCCGGAAGAGTTCCTGGGCATACCCGAGGCGATGCAGATCGCGAACATCCTGCCGGATAGTCTCTTCGCGGGACCTGGGCGCCTGGTCAGCCATGGGGACCTCCCACTTCCAACGTGCCCAACCCTGGCGACTCGGGGCGGGCTGGGCCCCGACCTGCCAGTGGTTGCGGTAGGCGGACCGCCACCGCGGGTGGACGGCCCGTTTCGCGGAATATACGCGACTCGATCGACGGAGGACCGGCCGGTGCCCACCACGGTACTTCAGTCCGCCGCCGGCCATGCACATCGAGTTCCGCCGAACTCCCCGCAGGCCCGGAGATAGACTCTGCTCGTCGCACCCGGATTCCTGGCCGCGCCAGGCAACGCGGCCGCTTCGAACGAGGAGCACACGCCTACATGACCCAGCCAGCTCCCGCCCCCGCTCAGCCCACTCCCCCAACGCCGCGCCCCGGGTTCCGAATCGAGAAGGACCCGCTCGGCTATCTCGAAGTTCCCGAAGGCGCCTACTACGGCGTCCAGACCGCCCGCGGCATCCACAACTTCCCGATCTCCGGGGCTCGGCCGCACCCTGCCCTAGTCCGGGCCATCGTCGGCGTCAAGAAGGCCGCGGCTCGCGCCAACATGGCCACCGGCCGCCTCCCCAAGCAGCTGGGCAACGCGATAGTCGAGGCGGCCGACGAGATCCTCTGCCCGCCCGAGGGCTCCTGCGCCGACGCCGCGGACGAGGCCGACGACTTCGAGCCGAAGCGACCCTCCGACCCGATGAAGGCCGCCTTCGAGGCCGCCCGCGCCGCGAAACAGGCAGAACTCGTCGACAACTTCCGCATCGATCCCTTCCAGGCCGGCGCCGGCACCAGCCACAACATGAACGCCAACGAGGTGCTGGCGAACCGCGCCATCGAGCTGCTGCACGCCGCCGGCGTGGGCTCGGGCAAGCGGGGCGACTACTCCGTCGTCAGCCCCAACGACCACGTCAACATGGCCCAGTCCACGAACGACGTCTTCCCGACGTCGATGCGCATCGCCACGCTGGACCTGATCCGAGATTTCATCCCGGCGGCCGAGGAGTTGATCCACGCCTTCGAGCAGAAGTCCAGGGAGTTCGACGACGTTCTCAAGTCCGGTCGAACCCACATGCAGGATGCCGTCCCGATCCGCCTGGGCCAGGAGTTCGCGGCCTACGCTCTGACGCTCCGCCGCGGCATCGAGCGCCTGCAGATGGCTGGTCAGTCGATCGCCGAGCAGAACATCGGCGCGACCGCCGTCGGCACCGGCCTCAACGCCGAACCCGAATACATCGAGCTGGTTCTCCGCAACCTGGCGGAGCAGACCGGCCACCCCCTGCGCGGCGCGGAGCATCTCGTGCAGTCCACCCAATCCATGCGGCCGATGCTCGAGGTTTCCGCAGCGCTGCGGGGCATCGCCGTCGACCTGATCAAGGTCAGCGAGGATCTGCGCCTGATGTCGTCGGGGCCGATGACCGGCTTTGCCGAGATCACGCTGCCGGCGGTCCAGCCGGGCAGCTCCATCATGCCCGGGAAGGTGAACCCGGTCATGGCAGAGTGCCTCTCGATGGTCTGCTTCCGAGTCATCGGCAACGACACGACGATCGCGTGGGCCGCCTCCGCCGGCCAGCTCGAGCTGAACGTGATGATGCCGGTGATCGCCCACACGACCCTCGAAAGCCTGACGATCCTGACGAACATGAGCCGCGCCTTCGCGGAGTTCTGCGTGACCGGCATCGAGGCCAACCGCGAGCACGCCCGCGACCTGATGGAGCGTTCCTCCGCTCTCTCGACGCCGCTGGCGCCGTACCTCGGCTACGCCCTGGCCGCGGACATCTCCAAGCAGGCCGTTCGCGAGGGCCGGACGATCCGCGCGATCGTCATCGAGCGCGGCATATTCACGGCCGAGGAACTGGATGAGCTGCTGGCCCCCCACGAGCTGACCGAACCCGGCGTCGCCGGAGGTTTCCGCTTCACCGCCAGGCTGCCGGAGGGCTACAAGCCGCCGACCGGTCCCGTGGGCGCCGGCGGATAGCCTTCGGCAGAGGCCAGCCGGCTCGGATCGGCCGCCCTCTGCCCGTCCCTGGGCTCGCTCAGACTCGCGCCGTTTCGGCCGGGCGGTGACGACCGTGTCGGCGCCATCCGGGCGGTCGCGACCGTGTCGGCTTCAGGCGGCAGGCCGTACCCCCGGATCGGATTACTGCCGTACCAGTACCTCGCACCGGCTCTTGTTGCTCTGACGCACCCGAAACTCTCGGATTCGGGCTCGCCGGGCGGTCCGATGCCCCGCAGCTAGGCCACAAGTACTAGACGCGAGGCCCACCGTTGGGCAAACTACACCCTGCAACCAGGGTCCGGTAATCGAGTACCGATGGCCCATACGGGCCAGTTGCACGGGATCATCGGCCGTTCAGTCGAACAGCACCTTTAGGGGACAGGAGATCGATGGAAAGCATTTCGCGCCAGAAGCGCTCTCGCACTTTCGGTCTGGGTCGGGTGCCGATCGCGGCTTTCGCCCTCAGCATCGCCGCGGTCCTGACTCTCGCAGGCGCCGCGCTCGCCTGCACGACCGCCGACCTGGGCATCAGCTCGGGCGATTGCTCCGGTCTGGGCGACGCCGCCACTCGAACGTGGACCGTTACGAACAGCTACACCCAGGAAAGCATCGAGTGGTCGGCCGACTCCAGCTTCACGTCTGCCACCACGCTGACCCCCAAGAACCAGGGCTCGTGGCAGGTTCAGACCGCGTCGACCGTCGACACGCTGTACGTGCGCTTCGTGAACTTCACGAAGGTCGAGATCTCCGCTACCTGGGATGGCGGCGCTTGCCCCACCCCGACGCCCGCCCCAACGGCGACTCCGACCGAGGCCCCGACGGCCACCCCGACCGAGGCCCCGACGGCCACCCCGACCGAGGCCCCGACGGCGACCCCCAGCTCAGTCGTTGGCGGTGAGACCGCCACGCCGGTCGCCTCCGTGACCGCGCCGCCCACCAGCACGACCGGCGGCGGCTCGGGTAACAACTCGATGCCTATCTTCGCTCTGCTGATCTGCGTCGCCTTCGGCGCGCTTGGCCTGACCGCGGTCGAAGCTCAGCGACGGAGCATCCACCGCTAGACACCAGAGTCGCCCTCGGGCGACCGTCACCGAACAAATGACCGGCGGGCCGTGTGAGCGGCCCGCCGGTTTGTCGTTGCGGGCGTGCCGGGATTGAGAGTCGCGGCCGAGTCGCGGCCGGCGCAACAGAGCGGAGGACGTCGCACCGGAGCGGCGGACGTCGCCGCCCGGGCCGCGGCCCGGGCGTTCGAGCCACGGCCATGGCCCGATCCACCCTCGCGCCGGCAGTCGATGCAGGCGGCGCGATGGCCCGGCAGTCGATGCAGGCGGCGCGATGGCCCGGCCACCGTTGCCCTCGGACAACGAAATCGTCGAGAACCGCTCGCCGAAGCGGCCTCGTTCATGCGAAAGTACTAGACGAAACAGGTACTCGTGGGTACCCTCATCGTCCTAAGGGTTTGCGTAAAGAGAGGAGCAGTCCGTGAGATCTCACCGACTTGCTGCGCCGTTTCTGGCCTTGGGGCTCGGTGCAGTTGCCATACTTGCGACCGCGGGTGGGACGCTCGCCGTATCGCCAAACGTCGCCGCGCCGGTGAAGCCCGCGACTGTCGGGTGCGGTTCGGTTCCGCTCGACGTCGAAATCATCGTCGATACGTCCGGGTCGATGGGCAGTAACTCCGTCAACGGACATGTCCGCCTGTACTGGGCGCAGGCCGCAGCCGAGCAGCTCGTCAGCCAGCTCGATAGCAACCTTGGCGTCGGGGGCCCGGACGGGCTGGCCTGGGTCGGACTGACCCGGTTCAGCGGAACCACCGCGTCGGTGGTCCTGCCGCTTGGGGACTCGACCGCCGCACAGGTCAATTCGGCGATCGCCGGCCTGACCGCCACCGGCAACACTCCGTTCAAGCTCGGGATGTCCACCGGCGCCGCTGACCTCACCGCCCACGAGCGGGATACGGCCAACGGGATCAACGTCAAGCACGCGATCATCTTCCTCTCCGACGGCCGGCCCAATCCCGATCAGGGACCCAACGGGGCCGTCGCCACGACCACCAGCGGTCAGCGACCCACCCAGGCCGAGTTGAACTCATTCCTGGGCTCGGCTGACGAGGTCTACTCGGTCGCCATCGGAACGGGCGGCGGCAGCGGCTCCAATCTGGTCGATCTGGGCCTGATGCAGCTGCTGGCGAAGCCGTCCGCGTACTACGACAACGTCGTCGACGCGAGCAAGCTGCCGACGCTGTTCAGCAGCATCTTCAGCGAGATCATCTGCCCGACGCCTCCGCCGACTGAGGCCCCGACGGCCACTCCGACTGAGGCCCCGAGCGCGAGCGCCACCGTAGTTCCGACCGTGGCCCCGACGGCCACGCCGACCTCCGCCGTCGGTGGTGAGACGGCCACGCCGGTCGCCTCCGTCACCGCGCCGCCCACCAGCACTGGTGGCAACGGCTCAGGCAACACATTGCCTCTCTTCGCTCTCCTGATCTGTGTCGCCTTCGGCGCCCTAGGGCTGACCGCGGTCGAAGCTCAGCGACGGAGCATCCGCCGGTAGTGATACCGCTGGTCGCCGCGAGCGACCGCCAGTGAACCAATGACCGGCGGGCCGTCAAACGGCCCGCCGGTTCGTTTATGCGTGGCGACCGGGGAGGATGGCGCCGTCGCGGGCCGACTCATCGGCAGGGCCGCCGTGTTGAGCGCGGGACCCACAGTCCAAAGACCGGCGCTCGCTCGAACCCGGCCCGGATCCCTACTGGGCCTCGAGCCACTCCATGGCCCCGGCCGGATCGTCGAAAGCCCGCACGTTCAGGCCGAGGCCGGCATACCGCTCGAGCCACTGCCGCAGGTTGAGTTGCCCCGGGAGCGTCTCAGGCTTGACGACGGCCCAGTGACGCCAGCCCGCGGAGACCGCCAGGGGGTACCACACGGAGGCAATCCACTGCGAGTCGTCCGGGCTGGGGGCGGCTGTTCGACGATCGTCCGAAAGCCACTTCGTGGCCGCGTTCTGCCTGAGCAACTCACAGCCGGCCATCAACGTCCTGCGCAGGTCCTCGCCGCGCACGTGGCGGTGGAACTCATGGTGGACGACGCCCGCCTCGGGATGGAAGAGGAGGGTCACGTATTCGTTGTCTATGACCATCTGCGCCGGCAAAGGAGATCTCCCGGTGCAACATCGGCAAGGGGCCGCTGGTCTGGATGCCGGCGGCTACAGTTAGGCATCGGCTGGCGTGGGCAGACCAGTAGGGCGGGCCGCTAGCTGGCCGATGAAGCCGGCACGGGGCTCTCAGAGGAGCTCGCCGGCGGCACGACCAGGTGGAGAATTGCGGTCTGCGCGTAAGCGTAGGCGCCGTCCGGGTAGCCGATCGCCTGGATGCGTACCTGATAGTCGCCGGGCGCGATGGTAATCGGACCGGTCGACGTGTCGCCGGGTCCCGGAACGGCCCAGTAGGGGCTCCCGTCCGGGTACGACGGCGTTCTGCCCGAGGCCGTCGTTTCGTAGACGAGCTTGTAGTAGCTGAACGAGCCGCCCGTGTAGCCCGTCCAGCCGAAGGTGTAGGTCCCGTCGCCGTTCGCCGTGGCCCGCAGGGCGCCGAGGTCCACGGTCGGAGGCAGGCTGGGCGGCGCCGCGACAGTCAGGCGGACGACGCTGGTCTGAGCGCGAACGACGACCTTGCCGCCGGAATCGTCCACGACCTGGAGGCGGACCGCGTAGTCGCCCGGGTCGATCAGGCCGGACCAGGTGTCGTCGGCCGCCGAGTCGTTGCAGGCCAAGTACGGCGAGGTCGGATAGCTGGGGGTCTTGCCCCAGTTCTCGTAGACCAGCTTGTAGTACTCGAACCCGCTGCCCGTGTACGCGGGCCAGGCGAACGAATAGGAACCGTCGGGGTCGTGGGTGATCTTCAGCGCGCCCAGGTTGGCCGGCCCGGCGGGCGTCGGCCGGGGCGTCGGCCGTGGCGTCGGCCGCGCGGTGCGAGTCGGAGCGGCAGTTGGTGCGGAGGTGGCCGCAGGCTCCGGCGTAGGCGCCGCGGTCGGCTCATCTACACGGGCGGGCGCAGGTGACGCGGTCGCCGGCGCCGGCGGTGTCGGGGCGACCAGCGGGGCGAGCCGCCCGAGAGGCAGACCGAGCCGGGCGTCGAGGCGGGCATTCTCGCTCAACCACCGGTCGTCGAGCATTGACGCCAGGATGGGCTCTATCGCCGCCGGGGCGGCGGCCTCTCCGTCCGGAGTGAGAACAACCGTCGCGCTGGAGCCCTCCGGCACCACGGCCTGGAGGTGGAGCCCGCGCACGTCGATGCCGTCGCAGAGGGCCAGGCCGCGAACCTGCTCGCCGCCCCCGTCGGTAGAGAAGCGGTCCAGGTCGAAGGCGGTGCCGCGGGCCGTCCACGTGACCGTCGCCGTCGTGACCTCGTAGTCGCCCCCGGCCGGAACTGCTACCCGGTGGTAGACGCGCCCGGCGACCTGATCCAGGGACACGTGATCCGGATCCAGGGACGTCAAGCGCAGGTCCGAGCCGCCGGCCATCCGCACGTAGCTCCCGCCAACTTGAAGGGTGGCGCCGCCGTCGGCCGCGACCTTGATCTCGTCACCCTCGCGCAGGCTCGCGCCGGCGACCAGGGCGATCGAAGCGCCGCCGCGGATCAGAGTCGCGTCGACGGCCTGGCCGGTTGTGGCCGCGGCCCTGACGGGCTGGAAGAAGCCGCCTCCGTACAGGAGCGAGGCGAACACTATCGAGGCGGCGATCCCCGCCGCGATCCGGCGATAGGGCAGGACGCGGGTCGGGATCCGCCAGCGCACGGACGCCGCCAGAGCGACCACCCGGCCGGCATCGTCGGCTTCCGAGTCGAGATCCCCGCCCGGCACCGGGCCGAGTTCGTCATCCGCGTAGCTCGGTCCTTCGCCTCTGACGAACGCCAGCACGCGAGCGCCGCCGGGTCCGGGCTCCATGCCCGATGTGGCCGCGGCGGGAACGAAGGCGGCCGTCCCGGGCGGCGGCTCACCGGTCCAGCGACGATCAACTCCGATGAAGGGGCGATACCCATGGCGTCGCTCGATGCGACGTTCCGGGGGGTAGAGCGGGCGGATCGGCGGCGTCGGCGGCATCGGCGGGCGGTCGGCTGCTGTCCCGCCGGCGGCCACCGCCCCGGCGCTCGGGGCGGCCATCTCCGCCAGGAGCCGCGTCCTGAGGCGCACGGCGAATGCCGGGTCGGGCGCGTCGCCGCGGCCGGCCGCCCGGCGGGCGCGACGACCCGCTTCGGCCAGCTCGGCGGCCAGCCCGTCCAGCTGCTGGATCTCGTTCGGGCTTTTAGGCGACATCGGCCGACTCCCTGGCTACGGCCAGCCGGAGGGCCCTGAGGGCGCGATGTAGTCGAACGGCCAGGGTCTCACGAGAGCAGCCGAGGACCGCGCAGATCTCAGGCACCTCGAGATCGTCGTAGAAACGCAGGACGAGCACCTGCCGGTGGCCTGGCGAAAGCTGCAGGAGCGCACGCCGCAGCTGGTCCCGGTCGAGCGCGGCGGCCAGTGCATCGAGCGCCAGGTCGCCCGGCTCCTCGCGGCCCTCGAGGTCGTCCATCGAGACGAGGCGGCGATCGCGTCGAACCTGGTCCACGACGACGTTGGCGGCGACGCGGTACAGCCAGCCTCCGAACGACTCGTTCCTGAAGTCGGCCCGCCGGACGTTCTCCAGGCCGCGCTGGAAAGTCATCGAAGTGAGGTCCTCGGCCAGGCTTCGATCCTGAACTCGGCGGAAGATGAAGCCGTAGACGCGCGGCAGGTAGAAGTCGTAAAGCTCGGCGAACGCGTCGCCCTCGTGGCGCGCCCGGGCCACGAGCTTCCGCTCGCGTTCGGCGGCCATTCGAGAAGCTCCGTCACGCTCCATAGGCTCACGTACGCTACGGATCTCGACTCGGTCGGGCAATCCGCCAGCTGTACTGTCGGGTCCGTCGGGGAATCGACTCGCGACCGCGGGGCGCGGGGTCTGGAGCACGCCAAAAGTCCGGTGCCATCCGGCCGGATCGGAACACCTTTGTCCACGCGCCTTCACTCGCAGTCGATCATTCGTGGCCTTCGATCATCGCGGTGGCCGGCCACGAGACTCCCTGGGCCCATGGGTGGCCTGGGCCCTCGAATGACTGCGTCTGCCCGGCCGTCTAGACCTCGGGGGTCGAGGTCGGAGTCGGGGTCGGCTCCGGCGTCGACGTCGGTGTCGAGGTGGGAGCCGGCTCAGGCTCCGCCGGGATCGTCACATCGACGACGGGGGAGACGGCCAGGATCGTGCCGGCCACGCAGGCCGGCAGGACGCTGCCGAAGGTCTGCTCCGTGAAGGCGTAGACCCGGTAGTGGTACGTCTGGCCGGCGGCCAGGTGCGTCCGGTCGACATAGCCGAGCGTGTTCACGTTGTCGAAGTAGAAGAGGGGCACCGTTCCAAGCTGCAGGGTCGGCTGTTCGTCTCCCTCCGTTCGCACGATCCCGTAGTACTGGAAGTTCGAGCCGGTGTACTTGCTCCAGGTCAGGTGCACGCCATCGGACTGAAGGACGGCGTTGAGCGACAGCGATAGCAGCGGCGGAGCCGACTGCGGGGCGACGGTCAGCTTCAGGACCTGTGTCCTGGCAGCCGCGGCGGCACCGCCATCCGGGTAGTACACGGCCTCGACGACGATGTTCCACGTGCCGGGCTCGACCGCCACCGTCGTGCTGGTGGTACTGGTGTCAAGGCAGGCCCAGTAGTGGCCTCCGTTCTCGACGTAGCCGGGCGTGTTCGGGAACGGTTCGCCATCGAGCTTGTAGTAGCTGAAGTCGATTCCGCCCGTATAGGCGCTCCAGCTGAACGTGTACGTGCCGTCGCCGTTGTCCGTGACGTGGAGCGGCCCGAGATCTGCCGGGTTCGATGTCGGCGGGGCGGGCGGCTTTGTCGGGGCGGGTGCGACGGTGACCGTCTCGCTCTGGCTCGCGGCGAGCACGACGTAGCCGGCATCGGACGACTGCACGGCGAAGACTCGGTACGTGAACGTTCCGGCGCCGCTGCAGTCGGTGAAGGACAGCGTGGCCTGGTTGTCGATCGCGGCAACCAGCCTGTCGCCGGCTCCGAGCGGCCAGGTGGCGGCGCCGCCGGACGAGCGGACGACCTTGTAGTAGGCGAAGTCGGCGCCGGTGTAGGCGCTCCAGGTGATCCTGGCCTTGCCGGCCAGGGCCTCGACGGAGATGGTCAGCTGGCCCGGGGTCGGGGCGGCGGTCGGGGTGCCGGCAGGAGCATCCGTGGGGCCGTCCGTGGGCGCCTGCGTGGGGCCGTCCGTCGGGGCGTCCGTCGGAGCGTCCGTGGGGCTGTCGGTCGGGTTGTCGTCTCCGACGACTATGGCCGAGGCGCTCGGCGACGGCGCGACGATGTTCCTTATGACCGTGGCCCCGAACGCGACGCTGGACACCACGAAGATGCCGGCCACGGCGAAGGGAAGGGCGGCCGAAAGGCGGCGGTGCGAGGCGCCGCGCATCGGCTTCAGCGGCCGAACGAAGTCGTCCTCGATCCTCGGCTGAGATGGCGATGGTCCGTGCTCCTTGTCTGGTCTCTCGTTGTCCATTCCGTTCGCTCCAATAACTGCGGCTGATGAGTGCGGGTGGACGGCCGTGCCATCCACGTGTCAACAGAACGTCGCAGGTGGGGCCGGGATTACAGGGTCCCCCGGAATCAACGAGGCGCGATTCTTCCGGGCCCCGTTTGACACGCGGGCTTGCCTCGGGCCATGCTCGGCCGGACCACCGAACCCGGGGCCGTACGACGGCCGCGGATATCCAGCCGATCGGGGTGATCGATGATCCGCCGCTCCAGGGCCAGGCTGTCCAGGCTGTTCGTGGCCGGCGTGGCCGCCGCCGTCGTGGCGGGCTGCGGCGCCGCCGCGACGGCCACGCCGACTCGATCCGCAATCCCGACGGCCTCGCCATCGGGAACTGCCGCCGTTTCCGCCTCCGCGCCGGCCTCGGCTCTCCCGTCCGCGGCCGCTCAATCCGGTTCGGCTGCGCCCGGCTCATCGGCCTCCGGATCGGCCGCCGTCGGATCGGTCGGCCCGACCGCCACGCCGTATCTTGGTCTGCCTCACGTCGACGCCAGCCTCGAGGATCTCCTGCCGTCGACGGTCGGCGGGGTGACCCTGGAGAAGTTCAGCCTGGTCCTGTCCGCCTACATCGAGTCCACGACCGGCGGCGACAGGGCTCTCTACGCCCCCTGGCTCCTCAAGTTCAGCAAGACCACCGACGACGTGAACATGGCGATCTCCGCCGATCTGTCGCAGCCGCCCCAGGTGGATTTCGTGGTGCACGCCATTGAGGTTCCCGGCGCAGCTGCCGCGACGCTGAGCTCTTCGTTCGCCGACGCGGCCAGGGCCGCCGGCTGGTCGGTCGTGACTCACGCGAACTACCTGGCCGGCCTGACCGTCCTCGAGGTCACAGACCCCACGACCGGCAGCCCGGGCTACGTCTTTGCCAGGGCCGATGTCCTGTTCACGATCATCACGAACGACCAGTCACTCCTGAACGAAGCCATCATCTGGATGGAAGCGCACTAACCGGGCGACCTCCGGAGCGGCGGGGGGCGTCGCAGATGCAGGGCGGGCGGCCGTACAATCGAGCCATGGCACGCCGGCTGGATCGACCCTTACGCGAGGCCTGGATCGTGGCCGCCTTGCGAACCCCGTTTGGCCGGTACGGCGGGGCGCTCGCGGCGGTCAGGCCGGACGATCTGGCGGCGGCCGTAATTCGCGCTCTGGTGGAGCGCACCGGGATCGACCCGACGCTGGTGGAGGACGTCATCCTCGGCTGCGCCAACGGGGCCGGCGAGGACAACCGGAACGTTGCCAGGATGGCCGCCCTGCTGGCGGGGCTGCCGGTCGAAGTGGCCGGGCTCACCGTGAACCGGCTGTGTGGCAGCGGCCTCCAGGCCGTCAACTCGGCGGCCCATGCCATCGCGGCCGGCGACGGTGAGGTCTTCATCGCCGGCGGAGTCGAGTCGATGACTCGGGCCCCGTACGTAATGCTCAAACCCGAGGCGGGCTACGAGCGGGGCAACCACGAGCTTGTCGACACTACCCTGGGCTGGCGCTTCGTCAATCCCGCGCTCGCGGCCGCCCACCACCCCTACTCGATGGGCGAGACGGGCGAGAACGTGGCCGAGCGGCTGGGCATAAGCCGCGCGGACCAGGACGCTTTCGCTCTCGCCAGCCAGCGCAACGCGGCGGCGGCGATCGCCGAGGGTCGCTACCGCGACCAGCTCGTGCCGGTAACGATTCCGGCACGCAAGGGCGAGCCTGTAGTCGTTGACGCCGACGAGCATCCGCGGCCCGAAACCACGCCGGAGGCTCTGGCTCGCCTGCGACCCGCGTTTCGCGAAGGGGGCACCGTGACGGCCGGCAACGCGAGCGGCATAAACGACGGCGCATCGGCGGCCCTCGTCGTGGAAGCCGAGCGGGCTCGATCGCTGGACCTCAAACCGATGGCTCGGATCGTGGCCACGGCGGTCGCTGGCGTCGACCCGGCGGTAATGGGGCTGGGGCCTGTTCCGGCCACGCGCAAGGCCCTGGCCAGGGCCGGCCTGACCGCCGCCGACCTGGACTTGATCGAGCTCAACGAGGCCTTCGCCAGCCAGGCCATTGCCTGCATCCGTGAACTGGGCCTGGATCCGGCCCGCGTCAACGTGGACGGCGGCGCGATCGCCCTTGGCCACCCGCTGGGAGCGAGCGGCGGTCGCCTGATCGCGAGCCTGGTACACGGCCTCCGCCGGACCGGCGGGCGGTACGGACTGGCGTCGATGTGCATCGGGGTGGGCCAGGGAATTGCCACGGTCGTCGAGCGGATCGACGGGTAGCCGCCGGTGGCAGTCGGAGTGAGGCGCCCGGTGGACGGCGCGGCCATCGAGACGCGCGAGCTGCGCAAAGAGTTCGGGCGGATAGTCGCCCTGGCCGGGCTGACGATGACCGTCCCACGCGGCGAGGTCTTCGGCTTTCTCGGCCCGAACGGCGCCGGCAAGACCACCGCCGTCAAACTGCTGCTCGGCCTGTCGCGGCCGACGTCGGGCGATGGGCGGGTACTTGCGGCGCCCCTCGGCGACGTCGCGTCGCGGCGCCGCGTCGGCTACCTGCCCGAGCTCTTCCGCTACCAGGGCTGGATGACGGCCCGCGAAGTGCTCGCCCTGCATTGCGAGCTTGCCCGCCTGCCCCGGGCGGAGTGGGCGGCGGAGATCCGGTCGGTCCTCGACCTGGTCGGCCTGGCCGATCGAGCGGAGGGTCGAACCGAGACATTCTCGAAGGGGATGCAGCAGCGCCTCGGCCTGGCTGTCGCGCTCCTGGGCCGGCCCGAACTTGTGGTCCTCGACGAGCCGACCTCGGCCCTCGACCCTGTTGGCCGTCGGGACGTCCGCGGCATCATCGCTGCGCTCCGAGACCGGGGCACGACGGTCTTCCTCAATTCGCATCTCCTGACCGAGGTCGAGCGCGTCTGCGACCGCGTGGCGATCGTCGATCGCGGCCGCGTCGTGGCCGAACTCAGCATGGCCGAGCTCACGCGCGAAAGCGGCTTGAGCCTCCGAGTCACCGGCCCGGACGGCGTCGGCCTGGACGTGGCGGCCCGCTACGGCCCCACCCGCGTCGAAGGGGAGTGGCTCTTCGTGGACGGCATCGCCGATGCGGACGTGCCGGCGCTCGTCGCCGGCATCGTGGCGCGGGGCGGCGCCATCCACGCCGTCGTCCCGACCCGCCACTCCCTGGAGGAGCGCTTCATGTCCCTGCTGGGGGCTGGCGGACGCGAAGGCGGCGATACGGCTGCCGGTGCCCCCGGAAGCGACGATGCGGCCGCCGTGCCGCCGAGGCGGGTGGCCGCCGCTGCCGCCGGAGAGGACGGCTCCGAACCGGCGATGCTCCGAGGAAGCGGCCGTGAGCAGCCTCGGCTCGATCCTGATCGTCGCCCGGCTCACCCTGCGCGAGGCGGTCAGGCGCCGCCTCCTGTGGACGCTGGTCGGCCTGACGGCCCTCATCGTCGTGCTGACCTGGTGGGGCTTCTCGCGCATCTCCGAGGCCTCGCCGATCACGGGGCCGGTCCAGGAGCTGGCCGTCTCCCAGGTGACCGTGATGCTGGCCTTCATGTTCAGCTTCGTGCTGGCCATGACGGCCGTCTTCGCCGGATCGCCGGCGATCGGGCCCGACATCGAGAACGGGCTACTCCTGGCCGTACTGGCCCGGCCGATTCGCCGCTCGGAGCTGATGCTGGGCCGCTGGGCCGGCCTGGCGGCGGTGCTGGTGATCTACGCCCTCGTCGCGGGCTACCTGGAGCTGGGCGCCGTCGTCCTGGCAACCGGGTACACGCCCGTCGACCCGTTGATGGCGCCGCTCTATCTGGCCGGCGAATCCCTGGTTCTGCTCACCCTGGCGATCGTGCTCAGCACCCGGATCGCATCGGTCGCGGGCGGCGCCATGGCCGTGGTCGCCTTCGGGCTGGCCTGGATGGCCGGCGTGATGGGCGGCGTGGGAGAGGCGTTCAACAGCGACGTCCTGCGTGCGGCCGGCACCGTGGCCAGGCTGATCCTCCCGAGCGACGTGCTGTGGCGGGGATCCGCGGGCGCGCTCTCGCCCTCGGAGGCGGTGCTCCGCTCGGCGGGCGTCAACGCCGGGCTCTACAAGTTCAGCCCCTTCTCCGGAGCCACGCCGAGCCTGCCCTGGCTGGCGTGGTGCGTCGTCTGGATCGCCGGCGCGCTCGCGGTCGGGATCCTCTTGCTCCGCCGCCGCGAGCTTTAACCCTCACGCGGCCCGGGCCGGCAGGCAACGAAGGGATCGGCCGCCCGACCGAGCCGCCGCGGGTCCTGATCGCCGTCCGGCGAGCCGAGGCCGAGGCGCCGACGAGCACCGTAGCGAGCGGACCTCAAGGTCCGTGAGCGAGGAGCGCAGGAGGCAACGAAGGGATCGGCCGCCCGACCGAGCCGCCGCGGGTCCCGATCGCCGTCCGGCGCGCCGAGGCCGAGGCGCCGACGAGCACCGTAGCGAGCGCACCTCAGGGTCCGTGAGCGAGGAGCGCCAGGAGGCAACGAAGGGATCGGCCGCCCGAGGCCCCGGCCGATCGCCGTCCGGCGAGCCGAGGCCGAGGCGCCGACGAGCACCGCAGCGAGCGGACTCGAACGTCCGTGAGCGAGGAGCGCAGGAGGCAACGAAGGGATCGGCCGCCCGACGGCGATCACTTGAAGACCTGCCAGACGAAGCCGTAGCAGACGAAGAAGACGCTCAGCCCGATGAGCACCCGCTCCAGGCTGCCGAAATGACTCTTGAGCGCCACCGCCACCAGGGCCAGCAGGAACGGCACGAAGTCCATGGCGTACCGATAGCCATACGTGGAGGCCCCTCCGCCGCCGTAGTACATGAAGACCGGAATGGCAGTGACGACGACGGCCCCCCAGAGAACCAGGTTGACCCTGTCGCGAAGGCTCGCGCCGACGGCGATGAGGAGGGCGGGCATCGTGAGCAGGATCGACTGGCCCTGGTTGCTCGGCACGAGCCACGGGAAGGCGTCTCGGAACGTGTAGCCGCCGCCGATGAAGAGAGCCAGGTTGGCCGGTATGTGCGTCGTCGAGAAGAGGCCCTGGCTGCGCAGCTGCTGAAGCGCGGGCTCGATCCAGGCGATGTCGTAGCCGGTCTCGAGCGGTGAGCCGAACCGGACCCAGTCCCACCACCCGGTGACCGCCAGCGCGCCCAGGATCGGCAGGCCGAAGGCCGCCGAGACCTTGATCCGATCCTTCGCCTCCGCCAGGAGGGCCAGCCCGAACGGCACGGCCGCGACCAGCAAGGTGGGCCGGGCCAGCGCGGCCAGGCCGATGAGCAGCCCCACGGCCCAGGGCCGGCGCCGGTCGTGCCACTCGATCAGGGCCAGGAAGCAGAGCAGCACCGATTCGAGATGGGCGAGGTAGTAGAAGTCGCCTTCGATCGTGACGAGTGAATAGGAGGGTCCCGAACGCACCGAACGCGGCGAGCCAGTAAGTGGCCGCTCCGCCGGGCCCGTACCGGCGCGCCAGCGGCAGCGCGAGACAGCCGGCCGCGGTCCCGACGACGGCCGAAACGATCCAGCGCGAGAAGGGCCACAGGACCTGGAAGGGCACGAAGACCAGGTACGGGACCGTCGGCAGCAGGCTCATGGCCTGGTAGTTGCGGCCGTCGATGGTGACGATGTCGTTGATGGTCGTCAGCGAGCTGAGATTCGAGTGGCCCGACCACAGGTCGGTGGCCAGGATCATCATCGGGTCCGGGCCCCAGCCGGAGGCCCGGCTTCGAACGAAGGTGGCGATGCCGTAGAGGAAGGCCACTAGCAGAATCCAGGCGATCGCGCCCGGGTCGTCGCGGAGCTTGCCCGCGCGGCCGCGGACCCACGCCGGGGCCCTCACGGTGACCCCACTCGCCGGGGCGCAATTGCCGCCTCGAAACCGGACGATCCTTGCATCGCGCTTCGCGACCTTCTCCCGCTCCGGGTGGAGGGTCCATGCCGGCGAACCGGTCGTTTACGGTAGGCTATCGCGGTGCCAGACAAGAAGCCGCAGCCGGCCAACGACCAGAGCCCTGAAACTGCCGAGACGTCGACGGAGCCCGCCCGGAGGCACGTCGTAGTCGTCATGCCGGCCTACAACGCCGCCAGGACGCTGGAGCGGACCTACCACGACATCCCGCATCAGATCATCGACAGGATCATCCTCGTCGACGACGTCTCCAGGGACGATACCGTCGCCGTCGCCCAGCAGCTCGGCCTGGACGTGATCATCCACCGCCAGAACCTGGGCTACGGCGGCAACCAGAAGACCTGCTACGACGCGGCTCTCGAGGCCGGGGCCGACGCCGTCGTCATGCTCCACCCCGACTACCAGTACGACGCCACTCGCATTCCCGAGCTCGTGGAGCCGATCCTCGATGGCACGAAGGACCTGATGCTGGGCAGTCGTTTCCTGGGTGATCCGCTCGCGGGCGGCATGCCGCGCTGGAAGTACATCAGCAACCGCTTCCTCACGAGCCTCATGGGCCGCGACGCGTCCTCTCCATGCGCATCTACTCCTCTGACATCTGCTGATCGATGTCCGAGATAGCCTCGTACGGGGACCGCAGTCGTCGTGGTTCCGAACGCGAGCGCCGCCGGAACAACTGCTGAGTGGCTCGTATTCGAAGTCGCGTCTACGCAAACATTCGAGAGATGCGAGTTGATGAGGACTGAACCGCCCTGGAATGTCATGAAAGGGAGCCCCACCGGTGACATTGTTGGGCTGTCTTTGCACCCAGCACCGGGAGGGCTCCAGACATGTTGTACGTCGGATTGGACCTGTCGCGCCAGAGGGTAGACGTGCATGTTCTCGACGAGGAGGGTCAGACCGTCGAGGTCACGGCAGTTCACCCCGACGCTGACGCGCTGCGCACGCTCGCGGCTCGGATCCTGTCCCACGGTGAGGAGGTCAGCGCGACGATCGAGTCCATGACGGGCGCACGCTTCGTCCACGACCAGCTCGAGCGCTGGGGCTGGGACGTCGCCATCGCCGACCCCGTGAGGGCGAAGGGCCTGGCACCGTTGGCTGCCAAGACCGACAAGATCGACGCGCGCGTCCTGGCTGAGCTCGCCCGCCGAGACTTGGTGCCCGAGATCTGGCTGCCGACGCCAGGCGTTCGCGCAGAGCGCGAGCGGGCCCGCTTTCGCCAGCACCTCATCCATCACCGCACGGCGCTGAAGAACCGCATCCACTCCACCCTCATGAGCTTCGGCCACACCGTGCCAGTGTCAGACCTGTTCGGAATGTCGGGCCACGAGCTGCTCGCCGGCCTCGATCTGCCGGAGCCCTGGGCAACGACTCTGACAACAACCCTGGCCATGGTCGACGACCTTGACGAACGGATTGATCTGGCTGAGCGCGAACTGAGGCGGCTCGGCGCCGACCACCGCTACATCCCGCTTCTCTTGACCGTGCCCGGCATCGGCTGGGTGACCGCTTACACGATCGCCTCTGAGATCGGCGACATCGGCCGCTTCGCCAGCCCGAAGAAGCTCACCAGCTACACCGGTCTTTGTCCCTTGGTGCGCCAGTCCGGCAAACATGACTTCCGCGGACCGTTGTCCAAGCACGGGCCGCGGTATCTGCGTTGGGCGCTCATCGAGGCGGCCACCCACGCTGCCCAAGATCCCCGCTTTCACGATCGCTACGAACGAACCAAGCGCCGCCTCGGACCGCAGCGCGGCTCCAAGGTCGCCCGCGTCAACCTAGCCCGCCAGCTGGCCGAGGCCATCTGGCACATGCTGGTCAAGAACGAACCCTTCGCCCCGGCAGGCCCCGCTATCAAACTGGTCGCTTGACGACCCTCCTGGAATTGGGCCGCCGGAGCAGCCTCCGATCAACCTTGTCCTTCACAGAGAAGGCGATAGAGAGATGAGCGCTGCTCGATCCGTCAACCAGTCCGCCGGGCCCTGAAGTGATCTGGCCATCGCTAGTCGCGAGGTGCCCAGCTTGATCGCCGGCTCCCTTTCATAGAGCTTTGATGGAGGCTTTGGGCAGCCAGGAGTCTCCACTTGATTCCCTGGGGCGGTTCAAGACTCCCGCCGGAAGGTGTGCCTTGAAGATCGCCTACCTGATCCTGACCCACAACACTCCAAAGCATCTCCAACGATTGGTTTCGGCGCTGTCTACGAGCTCGGCTCGCTTTTTCATCCACGTCGACAAGAAGTCCAGGCTGGCCGATTTCACGGGCATCACAGGCGACGTCCACTTCACCAACAAGCGAGTCGCGGTCCACTGGGGCGACTTCTCCCAAGTGGAAGCCATCCTAGTGCTCATTCAGGCGGCGCTCGCCGACGAACGTCGCTTCGACCGCTTCGTGCTGCTCAGCGGCGCCGACTACCCACTCAGGTCCGCCGCCTATATAGAGAGCTTCTTTGAGAACAACCCGACAACGGAGTTCATCAACCTGGTGTCGATGCCCTCGGAGACAGCCGGCAAGCCGATATCCCGGCTCATCAACTACAAGCTGCGTCCCACGACCCCAAGACCAATCAGAGCCGCGCAGAGGCTGCTGATGATGGCCCGGGTTCTACCGCGCGAACGCGACTACAAGGCCGACTTTGGCGATCTCGCTCCGTACGCCGGCTCCACCTGGTGGGCGCTCTCACGGGAAGCGTGCGAGTACATCCTCGATTTCGTCAACCGGGAGGCCAGACTGGTCAGGTTCCACGAACACACCCGTTGTCCCGACGAGTCGTTCTTCCAGACCATCCTTGGCAACTCCGATTTCAAGTCGCGGGTAGCCAGGAATCTCACCTATACGGATTGGAGCGCCGGGGGACGGAGCCCGGCGGATATCTCGGAAAGACAGATAACCTTCCTGCGGACGCACTCCGAATTCTCGCCCAACGATGTGTACGGCCCCGGCCCGATGCTCTTCGCTCGGAAGTTTACGGACGAACGCTCCGATTTGGTGGCGCTGCTAGACCGTCAAGTTCTCGAGAGCGAGCAGCCCGATAAGTAGGCGAATCATCATATCTGGCTGCCCCGGATCGAGACATTCAAGGCAGAGGAACGGGGCCGAGCGGACGCGGCTGCTATGCGGGGTGCCAAGGTTCGGCGATCGCGCCGAGGGGGTGTAGATGCACACGCCCCATCTGGTCGGATTCTGTTTCCTCGTCCTCATCGCGCTCCATCCCTTTGACGAACCACACGGCTACTCCGATCGCGAGAGCGAGCTGGGGCCACGGGCGGACCGATGTCACCACGACTACCAGCCACATCCACTCGGCCCGAATGGCATGGCTGCAGGTGCAGAAGTCTCTCTCTACCGAATGCTTCGGCCGCCATCGATTACGGCCGTCTTCTGGCTTTGGATGTGTCAATCGAGGGGCGCACGGGTCATCATTCGAACGGGCCTTGACCGAACGGTAGAGCTCATGGCGCCAGCGCCTCCCATTACGATAGGCTATGTCGGTGGACGAGCCCGCACTACTGTCCGCCATCGACGACACCATCCAGCCACCTGCTGACGCTCGTGCGCACGGAACAGGGGGATGGCTCATTGGCGTCGTCGCAGGCCCGGAGACGAAGAATGCCAGGCACGTCGTAGTCGTCATGCCGGCCTACAACGCCGCCAGGACGCTGGAGCGGACCTACCACGACATCCCGCATCAGATCATCGACAGGATCATCCTCGTCGACGACGTCTCCAGGGACGATACCGTCGCCGTCGCCCAGCAGCTCGGCCTGGACGTGATCATCCACCGCCAGAACCTGGGCTACGGCGGCAACCAGAAGACCTGCTACGACGCGGCTCTCGAGGCCGGGGCCGACGCCGTCGTCATGCTCCACCCCGACTACCAGTACGACGCCACTCGCATTCCCGAGCTCGTGGAGCCGATCCTCGATGGCACGCCGGGGGCGCAATTGCCGCCTCGAAACCGGACGATCCTTGCATCGCGCTTCGCGGCCTTCTCCCGCTCCGGGGTTGAGGTTCCATGCCGGCGAACCGGTCGTTTACGGTAGGCTAGCGCGGTGCCAGACAAGAAGCCGCAGCCGGCCAACGACCAGAGCCCTGAAACTGCCGAGACGTCGACGGAGCCCGCCCGGAGGCACGTCGTAGTCGTCATGCCGGCCTACAACGCCGCCAGGACGCTGGAGCGGACCTACCACTACATCCCGCATCAGATCATCGACAGGATCATCCTCGTCGACGACGTCTCCAGGGACGATACCGTCGCCGTCGCCCAGCAGCTCGGCCTGGACGTGATCATCCACCGCCAGAACCTGGGCTACGGCGGCAACCAGAAGACCTGCTACTCGACGCGGCTCTCGAGGCCGGGGCCGACGCTGTCGTCATGCTCCACCCCGACTACCAGTACGACGCCACTCGCATTCCCGAGCTCGTGGAGCCGATCCTCGATGGCACGAAGGACCTGATGCTGGGCAGTCGTTTCCTGGGTGATCCGCTCGCGGGCGGCATGCCGCGCTGGAAGTACATCAGCAACCGCTTCCTCACGAGCCTCATGGGCCGCGACGCGTTTCTCCATGCGCATCTACTCCTCTGACATCTGCTGATCGATGTCCGAGATAGCCTCGTACGGGGACCGCAGTCGTCCGCGGTTCCGAACGCGAGCGCCGCCGGAACAACTGCTGAGTGGCTCGTATTCGAAGTCGCGTCTACGCAAACATTCGAGAGATGCGAGTTGATGAGGACTGAACCGCCCTGGAATGTCATGAAAGGGAGCCCCACCGGTGACATTGTTGGGCTGTCTTTGCACCCAGCACCGGGAGGGCTCCAGACATGTTGTACGTCGGATTGGACCTGTCGCGCCAGAGGGTAGACGTGCATGTTCTCGACGAGGAGGGTCAGACCGTCGAGGTCACGGCAGTTCACCCCGACGCTGACGCGCTGCGCACGCTCGCGGCTCGGATCCTGTCCCACGGTGAGGAGGTCAGCGCGACGATCGAGTCCATGACGGGCGCACGCTTCGTCCACGACCAGCTCGAGCGCTGGGGGCTGGGACGTCGCCATCGCCGACCCCGTGAGGGCGAAGGGCCTGGCACCGGTCGGCCGCCAAGACCGACAAGATCGACGCGCGCGTCCTGGCTGAGCTCGCCCGCCGAGACTTGGTGCCCGAGATCTGGCTGCCGACGCCAGGCGTTCGCGCAGAGCGCGAGCGGGCCCGCTTTCGCCAGCACCTCATCCATCACCGCACGGCGCTGAAGAACCGCATCCACTCCACCCTCATGAGCTTCGGCCACACCGTGCCAGTGTCAGACCTGTTCGGAATGTCGGGCCACGAGCTGCTCGCCGGCCTCGATCTGCCGGAGCCCTGGGCAACGACTCTGACAACAACCCTGGCCATGGTCGACGACCTTGACGAACGGATTGATCTGGCTGAGCGCGAACTGAGGTGGCTCGGTGACCACCGCTACATCCCGCTTCTCTTTACCGTGCCCGGCATCGGCTGGGTGACCGCTTACACGATCGCCTCTGAGATCGGCGACATCGGCCGCTTCGCCAGCCCGAAGGAAGCTCACCAGCTACACCGGTCTTTGTCCCTTGGTGCGCCAGTCCGGCAAACATGACTTCCGCGGACCGTTGTCCAAGCACGGGCCGCGGGAACTGCGTTGGGCGCTCATCGAGGCGGCCACCCACGCTGCCCAAGATCCCCGCTTTCACGATCGCTACGAACGAACCAAGCGCCGCCTCGGACCGCAGCGCGGCTCCGAGGTCGCCCGCGTCAACCTAGCCCGCCAGCTGGCCGAGGCCATCTGGCACATGCTGGTCAAGAACGAACCCTTCGCCCCGGCAGGCCCCTGCTATCAAACTGGTCGCTTGACTACCCTCCTGGAATTGGGCCGCCGGAGCAGCCTCCGATCAACCTTGTCCTTCACAGAGAAGGCGATAGAGAGATGAGCGCTGATCTATCTGTCAACCAGTCCGCCGGGCCCTGAAGTGATCTGGCCATCGCTAGTCGCGAGGTGCCCAGCTTGATCGCCGGCTCCCTTTCATAGAGCTTT
>CAVQNC010000003.1:0-539227 GCA_963713795.1 uncultured Chloroflexia bacterium | reverse complement strand
GGCGTTGGCTGGGGGCGGCCGGCATCCAATGGGTGCCGCGGCGGCAGCGGCCGCCGGGGCCTGAGGCCGTGCGGCGGAATCTCGGCGCCCGGCTGACGCCCACCCGCGGCACGTGGCTGGCGCTCGGCGCGCTGGTGGCGATCGTCGCCGTGGCCGCCCTGCTCCGCTTCGTCGATCTCGCCGCCAACCCGGGCGGCCTCTACGGCGACGAGGCCGCCGAGGGCCTGGACGCGGCCTGGCTCCTCCACCAGCCCGGCTTTCATCCCGACTTCGGAGTCTGGTTCCAGAGCGACGGGGGGCGCGAGGCCCTCTTCGCCTACGTCGTCGCCGGGGTCTTCAACTTCGCCGGCGTCAGCGTCCTCGCCCTTCGAGCCACGGCGGCCGCCTTCGGCGTCGCCGGCGTCCTCGGGATCTGGCTGCTGGGACGGCGCTTCGGAACGTGGGCCGGCCTGGCGGGCGCGGCCTGGGCCGCGGGCTCGCTCTGGCTCGTCTGCGTCAGCCGCGACGGCATGCGCAACACCATCGTCCCGCTGTTCGGGGCCGTGGCGCTGATCGCGCTGCTGCGCTGGGCGGCCCGGCCAGGGCGCGTCACGGCCCTACTGGCCGGCGCGGTCGTCTCCCTCTCGGCGCTGTACACGTACCAGCCGCTCAAGCTCCTGCCGGTCCTGGCGGTGGTCTGGCTCTTCTGGCTACGCCGCACCGACCGTGAGCGCTACGACCGCATGCGCGCCGGCTTCGTCCCGTTCGGGGCGGCCTTCCTGGTCGTGGCCGCTCCGATGATCGCCGTGGCGGTCACCGATCCGACGAGCTACTTCGGGCGGGCGGCGGCGGTGACGCCGCTCGACGTGGGCGTGTACACGGACAGCAGCCTGCCGGTCCACATCCTCCGGACCGTCGCCATGTTCGGCCTGACCGGCGACCCCAACAACCGCCACGACGTGGCGCAGATACCGCTCCTGCCGCTGCCCGTGGCGGCGCTCGCGACCCTCGGACTGTGGCGGCTGTGGCGCAGCCGCCGCCGCGCCGCGGAGTCGCTGATCCTGCTGAGCCTGCCGATCTTCATGCTCGCGCCGCTGGTAGCGGTCGAGGGCGGCTCGCCCCATTTCCTGCGAGCCCTCGGCCTGGCCGCTCCGCTCGGCGTCACGATCGGCCTCGGCGCGGCCGAGCTCGTCGAGCAGGCCCGGAAGCGGCGCGGGGGTCGGGCCGGACGCCTGGCCGTCGCCGCCGTCGCGCTGACCCTGGCGGCAGTGGCGGCCTGGAGCGGCTTCTCCTACCTCTCGCGGCCGGTCGCCGACCGCTACGACGCGTACAGCTATGCGGTGGCCGCCGCGGGCCGGTACGCCGCCGGCCACCCCGGTTCGGCCGTGGTCATCGACTCCTACGACGCGATGGACATCCAGCTCCTCGACTGGGGCGACCAGCCGGCGATCATCGATACCGGGAGCCGCATAGCCGAGCCGGGCGCCTATCGGACCTTCGTGGCGATGAGCCCGGGTGATCTGACGACCGCCCTCGGCCGCGAGACGGGTGGGCGCGCCGCGCCGGTGGCCTGGGATCCGGCCGGCGACCCGGTCGTCTGGGCCGTGACGCCGTGACCGGGGTCGTGGCCGGGGGCGGGGACGGGGGCGTGGCCGGGGCCGGCGGTCGGGCCGGGGTCGTGGCCGGGCGCGGCGCCGAAGCCTGGGTCGGGGACGGATCCGGGGATCAGGCCGGTGCCTCGGATGGAGCCGGGGCCGTGGATCGAGCCGGGGCAACGGAGCGCTCGGACCTCGGCCGGGCGGAGGCCGCCGAGGAACCGTTCGACGGTTCGGAGGTGAGCGGCCACGGCCCGGCCCGCCGGCTCACCTACGGGCGCGGGATCGCCCTGATCACGGTGGCAGGGGCGCTGCTCCGCGTATTCCTCGGGGCACGCCAGGGGCTCGGCTTCGACGAGGACTTCACCGCCGTCGCCGTCGCGCACCCGCTGGCCGAGACGCTCCGAATAGTGAGCCGCGACAGCGCGCCGCCCCTCTTCTACGTCCTCGAGCACGCCGCGGCCGCCGTTGGGAGCGGGCCCTGGAACCTGCGTCTCGTACCGATCGCGGCCGGGATCGCCCTGATCCCGATGCTCGCGGCGCTGGGCCGGCGCCTGGGCGGAGAGGCCGCCGGCCTGTGGACCGCCGCCTTCGTGGCGATGTTGCCGGCGACGCTCTTCAGCTCGACCAACGCCCGCATGTACGGCCCGGCGGCGATGCTGATCGCGGTAGCAATACTGCTGCTCTGGCGGGCCCTCGAGCGGCCAGGGGCGCGGCGCTGGGTCGCCTTCGCCGCCGTCGCCGCGGCGGCCGTCTGGACCGACTACTTCGCGGCGATGGCGCTGGCCGGCGTCGTCGTGGCCGCGGCCTGGTTCCGGCCGCCGGCCAGGGTCTACGCGGCCGCGTGCCTGAGCTTCGCCGTCGCCCTGGCCAGCATCCTGCCGTGGCTCGTCTATGCCGGCGATCAGTTGAGCCACGCCGGGCAGGGTTTCTGGGTCGCTCCCCTGAGCCCCGCGACTCTCCTCGGCACGGCGGGCCAGCTCTTCGCCGGGCCCGAGACGCAAGGCGGAGCGCCCCTATGGACCATCCTGATCTCCCTCCAGGTCGTCGCCGCGGTCGCCGGCTGGCTGACGCTGGCTGGCCTGGCGGTCCGCCGCCGCGGGCTCTCGGCGGAGGCTCGCCGCGGCGCCGTCTTCTGCCTCCTGGCGTGCGGCGGCGTGGCGGCGCTGGTCGTGGTCAGCGTGTGGCGGCCGCTGCTCGACGCGCGCTATGCCGGGATCATGTGGCTGCCTCTCTTCGCCCTGGCGGGCCTGGGGCTGGCCTCTCTGCCGCGGCGGCCGGCGATCGCGCTGCTGGCGGCCGTGGCCGTCCCCTGCCTGGCGCTGAGCGTCGCCGCTACCCCGCCCGGCGTGATGGACCTGATGCCCGAGATCGAGGCGCGAGTCGGACCGCACGACCTGGTCGACGCCGACCCGGATCACTACCTGCTGATGCTGGCCGAGGGGAGCCCGAGCGTCGTCGCCCGGCTCCACGTGCTCGCGGCGGCCGAGCCGCCCTGGTTCCTCGGGACGGCGGCCTATCCGCCGGGAGCGGTCGTCGGCGCCGTCCCGAGCGACGTCATCGCCGCCGGCGGTTCGATCTTCTACGTCGGCGATCCGGGCTCGACCCCGGCCCCCCTGCCCGCCGGCTACCGCGAGCGGGAGCTGCGCTGTGCCGCCGAGGCCTGCCTGTCCGTCTACAGCCCCGGCGGCTGACGGGCCCCGAACGGGCCGCGGCCCAGCGAGCGCGCGAGACGGGGCGCCTCCTCCGGGTCGAGGGCAGCGACGCACAGATGCGCGAACGAGCGAGACGTGAGCCTATCGCGCGACGCGAGCTACGGCCAGATCCCGGTGACCGCGTTGCTGGACACAACGTTGGACATGACTGGCTGCGGATACCCGACTCGAGTGACGTCCAGCCAGACGGACTGATTGGCGGTCCAGCCTGGGTTCGTCACGGTCAGCGTCGTCGCCGTCGTTATGAGCTCTCCGTTGAAGTACCACTGCAGCTTGTCGCCGGCCAGGCGGGTAGTCTGCTCCGAGCACTTGAGCGTGTACGGACCCGTGCCGCTGTCGGGAGTCGCCGCGCAGACGATCTTCACCGCCGTCAGGGGCGGCAGCGTCGGGGTCGCGGTCCTTCGCACCGTGGGCACCGGCGTCGGGGCCCGCGTGGGCGTGGCCGTCGCGGTCGGCGCCGGCGTGGGCGACGGAGTCGGGCCCGGCGACGGGGTGAGCACCGGGGCAACCGTCGGGCTCGGAAGGGGCGTCCCGGTCGGCGCCAGCGTCGCGGTCGGCGTGGCGGTCGCCGAACTGACGACGATCGGCGTGTAATTGGAGGTCGGCCCCGCGGCGGTGCCGCCGGTCGTGGCGTTCAGGAGCAGGAAGCCGCCCTCGATCGCGACCAGGACGATGCAGAGAGTAAGGGCCAGCAGGGCGAGGTCCCGGCGCAGGTGGCCCTTCCGCGGCGGCGCGGTGGCGACGATCGGGCGCGGGATGTCCGGGCCGGTGGGCGCGAAGGGCGGCCTCACCGTGGGCAGGCCGGTCATCGCCTTGTCGGCGCAGGTCAGGCAGCTGCGCCGCGAGGCGCTCCAGCAATCGTTGCAGACGAACTGCCGGCACTCGTGGCAGAAGCGGAAGCTCTGCACGAAGGCCTGGTAGGCCTCGTCGTCCATCTTCGCCAGGCGCTGCCGGCTGGCGGCCTCGTAGCTTTCCCCGATGCTCTCGTGCATCCGGAAGGCCCGGCCGATTGCCGTCGAGAAGGCCCGGATCCTTCCGCCGACGCCGAGCTTACGGCTCGACGCGGGAAGCACGAACCGCGTCTTGCAACGCTCGCACGAATACTGGATGAGCGACGGCGCTTCCTGTGAGAAGCTCATTCAAGGTCCTCGACCGATAACGCGCGACACGTTCGAGTGTCGCAGACAACATGACCGATGATCGATGACGGTGGTTGGTGGCCGGTCCCCCCGCAATGAGACAGTGGTACCGCGGCCTGTCCTCCGGCCCGGCGAGAATAGTACTTTCGGTTCGCGCCGTCGAACGAACCAATCGGGTAGGGGTGGGCGCAGCACGGCGCCGCCGCCGGGGCGCCGGACAATCCCGACTCTACGCCGAACCGGATCGATCGGGCGACCGCCAGGAATTGGGGTGCCCGTGAGTCACGCTGAACCGAATCGATGTGAACGTAGGGTTCCGGCCGGAAGGCTCCGGCGTCCGGCTCCGCTCCCGCCGGGCCCTCACCGCGATCCGGCAGCCCGGACAGAATCCGCGGCGGTCGGATGAGACGGCGGCCGATCCTCTACCTGGCCGCCGCCCTGCTCGCGGCCTTCGCCTACGACGCCGTGCTCCGGTCGGCCCTGCTCGGAATCGTCACGCTGCCCTCGATCCCCGGCGGCCTCAAGGTCCTGACCGCCGTCCTGACGCTCTTCAGCCTGACCCACGCCTGGTACTCGCTGGGTGGGCGCGCCACGGCGGCCTTCTTCGCCCTCGGCGCCGCCATCTCGTGGGCATACGAGCAGATCGGCATCGCGACCGGCCTCGTCTTCGGGGCCTACCACTACACCAATTACCTGGGCGGCAAGCTTGGCGACGTGCCCGTCCTCATCCCACTGGCCTGGTTCATGATGATCTACCCGAGCTACGTGGTCGCCAACCTGCTGGTCGAAGGGCGGCCGACCGGGACCCCCAGCGGCATCGTCCGGCTGGTCCGGCTTGCGGCCGCGAGCGCCGTCGTGATGACGGCCTGGGACCTGGTCGTGGACCCGATCCTGTCCGGGCCGTCGGTGAAGGCCTGGATCTGGGAGACAGGCGGGCCCTACTTCGGGATCCCGATCCAGAACTACTTCGGCTGGCTGCTCACGACCTTCACGATCTATCTCGTCTATCGCGCCCTCGAGAGGCGCCGGGACGCCGGCGTGGGACGGCCTCACCGCGGCCCGGTCGCGGAGGCCGGGCGCGCGACCCCGCCGGCCCGCATCGAATCGCCGCTCAGTCCGGCGGCCGCGGCCCTGCCCGTGGCCGCCTACGGCCTGATGCTAGCCGCGAACCTCCTCTCCGGCGTCACTCCGGCCGGGCTCGTCGTCATCGGCCCGATCGTGATGGGCGCGCCCCTGGTCGGAGCCGCCTGGCGGCTCAGGGCGTTCTCGATGGCAGCCCGGTGAGCGCCGACCCGATGCCCGGGGCCGCAATCCGTTGCGCGCCGGCATCGCGATTCGTTGCCTGCAGGGCTTTTCGCGGGTATGTTAGAAGCCCACGCGGGGAAGGGAGAGCCGAAGGACGAGGATCGGCTGATGGCTCGTGGCAGGGTCCGTCGAGACACCCGGGGAGCGCCCGCGCCCGCCGGCCCCTCTGCAGGCGCGGCCCCTGCCGGCGAGTCTGCCGGCTCGAAGTCCGCCGCCGCGTCGTCCCCCGCCGCGTCGTCCGCAGCCGCCATGGCCGCCGAGCTCGAGTTGCTGAGAAAGGTGCTGGAGCACACGACGGCCCGCATCACCTATCAGGACAGGGACGGCCGCCTCCGCTATGCCACGCCGGCCCTGGTCCGGGCGGCCAGAGTCCCCGTCGAGCAGCTGTTCGGCCGGAAGCTGGCCGAGATCGGACTGCCTCCGGCGGCCGCGAAACAGATCGAGGACCTGCAACTCCTGCTTCGGGCTACCGGACAACCCGTCCATGACGTGATCAGCGTCGTCTCGGACGGAACCCAGATCGACTACGAAACGCACGCCGAACCGATTCTGGGCCCGAACGGGCACGTCATGGGGTCTGTCGCCACCTCCTGGGACGTCACCGAGCAGCGCCGTGCGGTCCGCCGGATCCAGCAACTGGACCGAGTCCGCGCGATCTTGAGTCAGACCAACCAGGCCATCGTCCGCATCCGCAACGCCGACGACCTCCTGGCCGAGACGTGCCGGATCGCCGTGGAGCAGGGCGGGTTCGAGCTGGTCTGGGTTGGGCTGCTGGAGCCCGACGGGGACGTCCGAGTCGCCCATCGAGCCGGCCGCGACGTCCATGTCCTGGACGATGTCCTGGTCAGCGTCCGGGACGAGCCGTCCGGGCGCGGCGTCGTCGGCACGGCGATCCGCGAGAAGCGGCCGGCCATCGTGGAGAACGCGATCGGCGACGAGCGCATGAACGCCTGGCGCCCCCAGCTCGCCGGCCAGGCGTTCATGACCGCGGCGGCCTTTCCCCTGACGGTGCACGACCGTGTCGTCGGCGCGTTCGCGCTCTACTCCAGCGCGCCGGGTTACTTCGATACCGGCGAGGTGGAGCTCCTGCAGGAGCTGGCGGCGGACGTCTCCTACGCCCTCGAGTCCATCGAGGCCGAGCTCAGCGGGAGGCGCGCCGAAGAGGCCCTGCGTGACTCCGAGCATCGCTATCGCGACCTCTTCGAGAAGAACCCGAACTCGATGATGGTCTACGACGTGGAGACGCTTGCGCTCCTGGCCGCCAACGACGCGGCGCTCGCGAATTACGGCTTCTCCCGCGACGAGTTCCTGGGCATGACCCTGCGCGACATTCACCCGCCCGAGGACATACCCACGATGCTCGGTCTCGTCCAGGTGTCGACGGGCGGATACAGGCCGCCCATAACGACGCGACACCTTCGCAAGGACGGGACCGTGATGGACGTGGAGATCACGGGCCACGATGTCGAGTTCGACGGTCGGCAGGCCCGCCTGTTCTCCGTGACCGACGTCAGCGAGAGACGGCGGCTGGAGGCCCAGCTGGCCGAGGCCACTCGCATGGAGGCGATGGGCCACCTGGCCGGCGGAATCGCCCACGACTTCAACAACCTGCTGACCGCGGTGAACGGCTACGCGGAGCTTCTCGTCTCCGAGCTGGGGGACGATCCACTGGCCGAGGACGCCCGCGAGATCAGGCGAGCCGGGGAGCGCGCCGCCGAGCTGACCCGGCAGGTCCTCGCCTTCGCCCGCCGGCAGGTGCTCACGCCCCAGGCCGTCGACCTCAACCAGGCGGTTCGTGTCGTCAGCCAGATGCTCGGCCGGCTCATCGGCGAGCATGTCCGCCTGGTGACGAGACTGTCCAGAGGGCCCGCCGTCGTCCTGGCCGATCCCGGGCAGCTGGAGCAGGTGATGGTCAACCTGGCCATCAACGCCCGCGACGCGATGCCCGGCGGCGGCACGCTGGAGATCTGCATCCAGCGGGTCGAGGAAGCCGCGGACCTCGGCCGTGCCGTGACGGGGCCGGGGGTGCTCATGACCGTGGCGGACACCGGCGTCGGCATGGACGAGGCGACGCTCGAGCACGCCTTCGAGCCGTTCTTCACCACCAAGCAGGCCGGGACCGGCCTGGGCCTGGCCACGGTTCATGGCATCGTGCACCAGTCGAACGGCGAGGTCTGGGCCGAATCCAGCCCCGGCCACGGGACGAAGATCCTCGTGCTTCTACCCCGGATCGATGCCGTCGCGGATCCGGCGGGCGAGCCGGCGCCTCCGACCGCGCGCGCCGGCGGCCGGGGAACCGTGCTGGTCGCCGAGGACGAACCGGCCGTCCGGAGCTTCGTGGTCTCGACGCTGGAACGAGCCGGCTACCACGTCCTGGTGACGGGTTCTCCGGCCGAGGCCGTCGCCCTGACGGAAGGCCTGGACGAGCCTATCGACCTGTTGCTCACCGACCTGGTCATGCCCGGCGGCAGCGGCCAGGCCCTGGCCGAGCGGCTTACCAAAGGCAGGCCCTCCATGCGCGTGATCCAGATGTCGGGCTACGACCCGGAACTGGCGGCCCGTCCGTTGTCCGGCTCATTCAGCTTCCTGGCCAAGCCGTTCGGCGGCGACGAACTGACCGCGGCCGTGGCCCGGGCCCTGGCCGAGTAGCCCTCGGCGGCCGCCACGCCGTCGCGTCGGCCGCGGCGAGGTCGGCCCGGCCCGGCTGGTTCCGGCTCCTGCGCCGCGGCGCCGCCTGCCTCAGACTTGCGGCATGATCGCGATCCTGGGCGGCCTCGGCGCCGCCTGCCTCTGGGCAACCGCCAACCTGGCCTCCTCTCGGTCCAGCCGGCTGATCGGCGCCTCGTCGAGCGTGGCCTGGATGATGCTGGTCGGGCTGGCCGTGACCGCTCCGATCGCCCTGGTCTCCGGGCCGGTGCCGGCGATCACGCCCTCCCTGGCCGTATGGCTGACTGCTTCAGGCACCGGGGGCGTGGTCGGGCTGCTGTTCCTGTATCGAGGTCTGCGCATAGGCAAAGTCGGCGTGGTGCTGGCGCTCGCCTCGACCGAGGGCGCGATCGCCGCCGTCTTCGCCGTCATCGGGGGCGAGAGCCTGAACGTCGCCACGGCGCTGGTGCTGGGCTTGATCGCCATCGGCATCGCTACGGTGGCCCTGGCCGGCGGGAGCGCGGCGGCACCAAGCGGCGTGGACGACGCGACCACCGGCTCCACCCCCGCGCCGGCCGGGCTCGGGGCCGAGGAGCGATCCATCCTGTTCGGGGCCGCCGCCGCGATCGCCTTCGCCTTCAGCATCTACGGCACGGCCCGAATCGGGTCCGACCTGCCGCTCGTCCTGGCCGTGATGCCGGCCCGCGTGGTCGGCGTGGCCTGCGTCTTCGTTCCGATGGCCCTCACCGGGCGTCTTCGGATGACGCGCCGGGCGGCGCCGCTGGTCGTGGTCACCGGCCTGTGCGAGGTCCTGGGCAACGCCGCCTTCATCCTCGGCTCGCACCAGAGCATCGCCGTCGCCTCGGTCCTGGCCAGCCAGTACGCGGCCGTCGCCGCGGTCGCCGCCTTCTTCCTCTTCCGTGAGCGGCTCTCCTCGGGGCAGCGCTCGGGCTTCGTCGCCATCGCGGTGGGCCTGGCTGTGCTGACGGCGGTCCGGGGCTGATCGGCTCCCATCCTTTAGGTCAGGCGTCCACGGGCGCGCCGCTCAGACTCGAGGCGCGACTCGCGGAGAGCCGGCGATCCCGCACCGGCATAGTTCGGCGAGGACGGTGCCGCATCGCACCGCCTTTGAGGGAGATCCCCTAGTCGAGGGGCCCTAAAGCTCCGACGCCCTCTTCATGAACGGTATGGCGTCGCTGTTCGAGCTTGCGTCCCGGGCGGCGCAGCCGCTTCCGGCGGGAGCCACCTGCGTCGACCTGCCCCACACCTCGGATCCCGCCGGAGCCCGGCCACCGGGCGGCCTTTCCGGCGACCACGCGACGGCGCTGCTCGGGAGGATCACTCACGGCAGCGCCGACCAGTCCCTGACCCTTCTGGGGGGCATGTCCGTGACCGCCAGGGCTGACCGGCGCTGATCAGCCGGCCGCCATCGGTCGACGCTGTCCGCCGATGCCCGAGGCGACGAGGATCCACGACAGCCCACGTGCGACTTCGGGACGGCCGGCGCAGCGGCCGATGGACTCTGTCCGCATCTTGATACCCGCCGGTGTGGCCGGGCGGTAGATTCACGCCGCGAACGGCGACGGCGGGGGATCCCGGCGCCGGATCGTCGGAGGCCCGCCGTCGGATTAGGCAGCGTCAGCTGGCGAGGAGACGAGCGATGTCTCTACCCACCCTTCTCATGACCCACGGCTGCGGTCAAGCGTGGGTGATCGGTCCCGACCTGGCTCAGGAATGGGAGCGGGCCGTCAAGTTCGGCCTGCAGCGTGTCGGAGCGCCCTACGCCGGCGAGATCCGCGTCCGCATGGCCTTCTACGGTGATCTCTGGCGACCAGACGGTTCGATTGGCGACCGCGCCTCGAGCGACCAGGAACCGACGGCACTTCAGGCCGCCGTAGCCAGGGCGATCTTACCGACGGACGCCGGACCTTACGACGCCGACCAGCCGACGATGACGCGGCTCGCGGCCAACCTTGCCGGAGGGCTCGGAGTCGACAGGCTCGTGGTTGAGTGGTTCCTCAAGGATCTCGACCAATACCTGACCAACAGGACCATCAGGGACGAGACGAACGAGCGGCTCTTCAAGGAGGCCGCCGGCATCGATACCGACATCGTGCTCCTGGGGCACAGCATGGGGTCGATCGTGGCTTACCTGAGTCTCATCGAAGGCCGGCCAGAGCTCGAGAGTGTCCGCGGCTTCGTGACGTTCGGCTCGCCTCTCGGCCTCCCGGACATCTACCACCACGTGGGGATGATCGCCCCAGGGACGCCGTACCCGCGACAGCCGAGGCGGTGGGTGAACGTCTTCAATCGCGCGGATTTCGCCACGGCGATACCCAGGCTGGCAGGTCTCTTCAAGGCGGTCGGCGGACGCGCCGTCGAGGACGTCGAGTCGGTGGGACGGTGGCCGGCGGCGGGAAACCCGGGCGTGGGCCACGACCCGCGCATCTACCTGAGCTCCAGGAGGCTTGCGCAGGAGCTCCGCAACATGATCGAGAGCTACTGGCCCGAAGCGGCCGCCGGACCGGCGGATGCCGTGCCGGCACCCGCGGCGGTGCTGGCGACCGCTCGAGGTTCCTGACCGCGGCTCGGCGCCCGAGAAGATTCCCCGCTCTGCATGGTGCATTGCAGACCGGATCGGCGGGCTCCTGGCGACTCAGGATCGAGCCGAAAGCGACCAGTTCTTCCTGACCCACGAGTTCCTCGCGTTCATGCTCGGCGTGACGCGCCAGAGTGTCAGCATCGCCGTCGGCGAACTGCAGGAAGCCGGCCTGATCAACTACCGCTGCGGCCACAAGAAGATCCTCGACCGGGAGGGCCTCCTGTTGGTCTCATGCGAGTGTTACGCGATCGTGCGGCGTGAGTTCGAGCGACTGCTCGGGATCGGCCGCGCCTAGCCTGGCAAGCCGATCTCCCCGGCGAGAGTTCTCGCCGTCCCGGCGGACGCCGAGGCGACGACGGATACCCCGATCAGCGCGACCCCGTCGGCTGAGGACCGGCGCGCGGAGCCAGGAGATGGGGGCGCCGGCGGCAGGGTTCGACGGAAGTGACCGAAACCTCCGGGATTCAGGACTTCGCAAGGATCGTGTGCCTCGAATAGCCTGCGGCCGGATCGTGGTGGCCAGTACCCGCCCGGCCGCCCTGCCGTGCGTGGTCGCGGTCCTCGGAGCCGCCCGCGAACGAGGGAGACGGCATCCTCTCCCATCCATTCACGTGCCGCCGTCAGGCCTTTCCGATCGGCCCGCCGGCTCGCTCAAGCCGGGCGTATCGGATGCGTCGACCGGAGGAGATCCTTCGGGTCGTACTTCGTCTTGACACGGCGCAGCCGCTCGCCGGTCGCGGGTGAGAAGAGATCGGCCGCGTCAGTCGACAGCTCGGCGAAGTTGGCGTAGTTTCGCCCGGCATCCCAGGGCGCGAGCGCGGATCGGACCGTGTCCGCATGGCGTTCAACGGCGGCCGCCATCGCCGGGTTAAGCACAAGGCTCACCGTAACCTCGGCGAACCCGGCCTCGAGGGACGCGAGGGCGCCGTGTCCCGGCGCGGCCTCGGCCAGCGCGCCTCCCAGGTGCCGCACCTCGACCGAGAGCAGCGGCGATCCCGAGCCGGGTCCGGCCGCCCCGACGAGAGCGTCCACGGCGGCCGCCGGCAGGTCGGCCAGCAGCAACCCGTCGACAAAGGCGGGCGACGGGTCGACCGGGTCCATGTGGAGCGCGCCGAGACCGGTCGGCGGCATCATCGCGAAGGTGTCGATCTCGGGACCGAGGTCCCGCAGAGGCCGCACGAGGTCGATCCCCTCGCCTTCCGTCGTGAGGCAGGCCGCCTCGGCCAGGACGAACGAGCGGCCGCGCAGGAATTCTGGGATCTCCGGGATGGGCGGCAGGTTCAGGATTCGGCCGACCGAGGTGACAGTGTCGGGCAGGCCGGCCGTCCAGGCCTGCCAGGCATGGAGGATCTCGGCGGCGCGGTCGAGCGGCCAGAACATCGTTCCCGCATAAAGCTCGCGCACGGGGTGCAGAGCCAATTCGAGCGCGGTGACGATGGCGAAGCTGCCTCCGCCCCCGCGGAGCGCCCAGAAGAGGTCGGGCTCGTGCTCGCCGTCCACGCGCAGCATCCGCCCGTCGGCGGTCACGACGTCCGCCGCCAGGAGGCTGTTGCAGGCAAGGCCGTAGCGCCGGCCCAGCCAGCCGAGACCGCCGCCGAGCGTGTAGCCGACGACGCCGACGTCCGGCGAGGAGCCCGCCAGGCCGGCCAGCCCGTGCGCAGCGGCCGCGGCCTGGACCTCGCCCCACTTCACGCCTGCGCCGATCCGGGCACTGCGGCGGTCGGGATCGATCGCCACCTCGCGCATGCGCGACGTGCTCAGGAGCACGCAGCCGTCAAGTGCCCCCAACGGCCCCGCTCCGTGTCCGGTGCCCTGGGGCGCCACGCCGAGTCCTTCGGCGCGGGCGAAGGCCACGACGTCGACGACCTCCTGCGCCGTCTCCGGGAAGGCGACGTATCGGGGATGCTGGTCGGCGGCCAGGTTCCAGGCCCGGCGCGCCAGGTCCCAGCCCTCGTCGGCTTCCGAGAGGACACGGCCGGCCAAACGGGAAGGCAGGGTTCCGACAGCCATTGCGACCTCCTGTTTCGCGATGCGCGCGATCCTGGCGGTCTGGGCGTCGCCGGCGCGGGCCCGAGGTCAAGCCGCCCGGAAGCGGTCGCGCGGCGGGCGACCCACGGGTGGGGCCGCGTCCGGTCGCGGGATTGTGCCGACCCGGTCAAGTCACGTCTATGCCCGTCTCACTCGACGGCCGCGGCATGGACGTCTGTCCCGGCCGGCGGTCACATGAAGCGATCCCGCATCAGGCGTGCTTCTACCTGGTCGGCGACCGAAGACGCCAGCCGTATCGCGAAACGATCGACGAGACGGGCGAGCACAGGACGGCGGAGCCTGACAGGCGCGGCCTCGGGCGGCACTCCGGCCATCTCGGCGGCAGCCTCGATCGCGTCGTCCAGGTCGCCGGTGGCGTCGGCCAGGCCCAGCTCCACCGCGCGGCTGCCGAGCCAGACTTCGCCGGTGGCCAGCTCGACGACGCGAGCACGCTCGAGCCCGCGGCCGGCGGCGACGCGATCGACGAACCGATCGTAGAACGCGTCGACCAGCTCCTGCTCGCGGCTTCGCTCTTCGTCGGTTTCGTCTCGCCAGGCCGCGCCCATCCCCTTCAGGCGCCCGGCGCGATGCTCCTCGACACGGACGCCCAGGCGGTCGAGCAGCCTCGAAAGTCGCGGGCCCGCCGAGATGACGCCGATGGATCCGACGACGGAGGTGGGGGCGACGACGATCCGGCGCGCGGCCGTGGCGGCCAGATACGAGCCGGACGCGCCGGTTCCGCGCACGTGGGCGACAAGCGGCTTCTTCTCCGCAAGTCGTTTCAGCGCGAGGTAAAGGTAATCCGAGGCCGAGGCGGAGCCGCCGGGTGAATCGATGTCGAGCACGACCGCCGGCACGCTCTTGCGGCGACCCAGCTCCTTGACGACCTCGACCCAGTCGGCCGACCGGGCTCCGCCCTCGATCGTCCCGTACAAACGGATGATCGCCACACGGCCGGGCCGGAGCCGCGACCTCCTTCCGGCCAGGGCACGGATGGCGCTCAGGAAACCCATGGGCGATTGCGATTGCGATTGCGAGTCTTTCATGCTCCCCATGTTGACACCAAGGCACACGGCCGGCCACGCACGGGCCCCAGGACCGGCGGGCGGGACCGATTTCGAACAGACGCCGCCGGTAGCCCTCTCTGCCACTCTCGGCGCGGGGCCGCAGCGGTTGAACCCTGGATCGGACGTCAGCGACGGGTAGACAGAACCGTTTCCCGCCCTGGGTCCGCCGTGCGCGCCGGCCCATCGTCTTCCCAATGTGCGGCGCCACCCGTCGCGCGACCCGTCGTCGCGACCCAGCTGGCGATCTCGGTCCGGCGCGACGCTCCGAGCTTGGCCAGGATGTGCTCGACGTGACTGCTCGCGGTCCGCGAGGCGATCGAGAGCTCGGTGGCTATCTCGGCGTTGGTCAGCCCTTCCGCGATCAGTCTCGCCACGGCGAACTCGCGTGCGGTCAACGGGCGCCAGGGTTCGTCGACCGAGACATGTCCGTGCGCCATTCGGCGCAGGACGTCCGCCCTATCCGCGAGCGGCCGGCTGTCCAGCCGGGACGCCGTCGCCCGAGCTTCCGCGGCCAGCCCGGCCGCGTCGGCGAACCGGTTCATGCGCGTCAGGCAGCTCGCGAGGTCGAGGCGCGCCCAGGTAGCCTCCCAGACCCGTCCAAGCTCATCCCATCCCTCCACGGCGGCCTCCAGCTCATGGCGAGCCACGCCGGTCGCGCCGGCGGCGAGGGCGACGAGACCCCTGGCGTGTTCAAGCGCCGGCCGGGCCACGGCCGGCATCGCCGCGAGCTGCTCCGCGCAGGCCGAGAGCCATGCTTCCGCGGCGTCGGGTCGTCCAGCCGCCTGCTCCGCGCGGAGCCCCGTCACGACAAATGGCACCAGGAGGGCTCGCTCGCCCGTGGCACGCGCCAGCCCGAGGGCATCGCGGCATCGCGCAGCCGCCTGATCGGGACGGCCGGCGAGGAGCGAAGCCTCCGCGAGACCCCAGAGCGGGGGAAGGATCAGGCTGACGGCGGCGCTCTCCTCGCCAACCGACAGCGCCTCTGACAACTCTGATTCCGCGGTCGCGTAGTCCCCTCGGCCAAAGGCCACGTACCCGACCGCACAGCGCGCCGTCGTCACCGCGCGTCGAGACCCCTGGTCGGCGATGGTCTGGCGGGCCGCGGCGGCCGCGTCGCCCCACTCTCCGCCCGCCCAGGCGACGAGCGCGGACGTCGCGCCGATGACGTGCCGGCAGTGGGATTGCTCGATCGCGTCCGCGTATCGCAACCCTTCGGCGATCCAGATTGTGGCGCGGCGGTACTCCATGACCCGCGCTGCCATGACGGCGGCGTCGCGATAGGCGGCGATCGCCAGCTCCTCGAAACCCCGTTCCCGAGCCGCCTGGCCCGCGGCCGAGATCCCGTCCAGACCTTCCGCCACCCGGCCCTCGAGGACGGCCACCATCGCGGCGAGCTCGTCCGCCTCGACCACAGCCCACGTGTCGCCGTGCGCGGCCGCGTCTTCGCGCATCGTCTCGATCGACGAGCGCGCCGCGTCGATCGCGATGCGGTCCAGGTCGATCCGGACCGCCTCACTCAACAGCCAGCCCGGCACTTTCTGTCCCCCCCACAGGGTGCCGGCGGGGAGCCTGTCGAGCTCCTTGAACAGCGACCCGGCCAGGTCGGACCGGTCGCCGGCGGCTCGGAGCTCGCGGCTCCAGACGTGAAGCACTCCGACGAGCATCTCGGCGGCCTTTGCCGGCTGTCCGCTTTCCATGTAGGCCGCGCGGGCGTCACGAAACGCGCGTTCGGCGAGCGCGTTCTCCTCGACCGCCAGGGCCACGACAGCGTACGCGTCGAAGAGCGCGCCACGGTCGCCGGCGCCGACGTCGTCTGGCAGGTTCGCGACAGCGCGTCGATAGAGCTCGAACGCCTCGCGGTGGGCCAGCAGTCGCGCGGCGTCGCGAGCGCCCGCGACCGCTGCCCCGAACGCTTGGCGGCGGAGACCGGCGCGTTCGTAGTGGAGCGACGCGTGGATCTCCGACGCTCCCTCGAGCTGGGTCCCGAACTCCCCGGCCCGGGCGTGGAAGCGGCGACGCTCGGAGACTGGGATCGTGCGATAGAGCGCGTCCCGGAGCAACTGGTGCCGGAAGTCGTACAGGCCGCGCAGGCCCGGCGGGTCGAGGACGAAGTGGTCGACGAGCTCCTGTAGTGGCGCCTCGAGTGACTCCGGCGTCACATCCATGATCCCGGCGAGAACCTCCGGGACGAAGCAACGACCGATGACGGCCCCGGCCCGGGCGGCAGCCTGTGCCTCGGGCGAACGCTGCGCGATCCGGGCGATCACGGCGTCCTCGATCGTGTCGGGGACCGTGGCCTCCCGAATGGCCCTCCCGTCCGCACGGGCCTCGGCACTCAACGCGCCGAGGAGTTCCTCGATATGGAGCGGGATCCCACCCGTCCGTTCGAACACGGCGGCCGCGACCTCTCTCGGAGCGGGGAGCCCCGTGTCGAGGATCAGGGTCGTGACGAGAGCGGTTTCCGTCGCGGTCAACGGCGCGAGCCGGACCTCCTCCGCGACCCGCTGGGTGATCAGCCGTGCTCGCCAGTCCCTGAGGCTCGCACCGGGCGCCACCTCCTCGGTCCGGTAGTCGCCGGTCAGGAGGAGCTGCCGGTCGCGCGACTGTCGCGCCAGCTCCGCGATGACTTCGAGGCTGACGTCGTCGGCCCACTGCAGGTCCTCGAACGACAGCATCGTCGGGCCCGGCAACGAGTTCAGGATTCGCTCTACCAGCTCCATCACGAGCCGACGGCCCTGGAAGTGCTCGGCCGCCCTGGTCACATCGCTCAGCCCGAGGAGTTCCCGACCGAGGTCGGCGAAAGGAGCCAGCCGAGTCATCGACCGGGCCAGGTCGAGGATCGATGCCGCCGGGACGTCGCGGTCTTGAGGGGCGACAGCCCCGTCGACCGCGGAGAAACCGCGGGCCTCGGCGTTGCGCCGGATGGCGGCCAGCAGGCGAGTCTTGCCGATCCCCGCCTCGCCGGCGATCAGGAGGAACTGGCCACGGCCGGCCGTGGCCTCCTCGAGCCGCCGATCCGCGAGCTCGAGCAGGTCATCACGCCCGACGAGAAGCGGACAACGAACGGCTCTCAACGCGCTGTTCATGCCGCCGAAGTGTAGGCATCGCGCATCGGGGGTCATCTGTCGAATGACCGATGTCCCGCGTGGTGTGTCGCGCCCGGCACCCAAGCATCGGCAGGAAATCAGGGGGCCCATGGGCCGAAAGCGCGATGACCGGCGGCCCCGCCGCGGCCACCTTTGACCCGCAATAACCGCACGGGAGAGACCAGTGACGAAGTTCATGGATGTCCACTCGGGGTTCGTCGGCGTGACGGCGCAGCAGCTGAAGGAGGCCCACGAAGGCGACCTCGCCATCGAGGCGGATGAGGGCGTGCATTTCGAGCACGCCTGGCTCGATCCGGAGAAGGGCAAGGTCTTCTGCCTTGCCAGCGGACCGAGCCTCGAGGCCGTCCTGCGGATCCACGAGCGAGCAGGCCATCCCACCAGCGAGATCTACGAGCTCGCGGTCGAAGTGGCGTGATCGATCAGCGTCGACTAACCCCTGCGAAGGTCGCTGGGGCACCAGTGAAGGAGAAAACAGTGTTCAGTCATAGGCGGACTACGCACTTGGTCCCAGCTGGGATCGCCGGGCTCTGCGCAACCATCGCGATCGCCGCCGCCATGGTCGGCGCGGCAACGGCGGCGGCCGTCTCATCGGTCGACACCGGGGCAGGGAACTTCCACGGTGAACGGGAACTTGGGTTGGCGGCCCGCCCGGCGACCATCTCTTCGGTCGACGCCGGGTCTGGGAACTTCCGCGGCGACCGGGACTTGACCGTGGCCGCCAGCCTGGGTGGCCCTTCGCCGGTTACCGAGGCGCCCCAGCCGGGTCAGGTCTACTTCTCGATCACCACGGGTGACGGTGGCGGTCCGATCGGCGACCCGAAGCCGGTGACATCGGCCCTCGGGCCGACCGAGGCACCCCAGCCGGGTCAGACCGGATGGTAGCGGTGCAGGCAACCCAGGAAGACCCCGAATCTCCGGGGTCTTCCTCCTCGCCCATGCCAATCCGACGGCCTCGGGACCGGCCTCACCGTGCCGGAGACGACCCTCACCGTGCCGGAAACCGGCCTCACCACGCCGTGGAGTGGAAGGAAGAGCAGTCCATGTTTCAGCAATCGCCTGAACGGCGACTCTGGCTCGTGAAGCAGCGACACGCGGAGTTGATCCGAGATGCGGAGCAGCACCGTCTCGCCAGGACTCAAGCGGAAGAACGCGCCGGCCACGGGTCGAGTCGCCTGCTCGACCGCCTCGACGCGGGCCTGGGGCGGCCGTTCGGTGCCATCCGGAAAGGACTCTTCCCTCCCGAGGCGCCGTGTGCCGACCCTTGCCCCGACCGCGCCGGCTGCTAGAGGCCACGGAAGGGCCGGCTTCGCCTCCCCCTCCGGTTCCTAGTCGACACCCGACAAGTCGTGAAGAACCGAACCGCGCCCCGGCGCCCTACCCCAAGGCGTAGACCCGGGCGGCGATCGGAGCGTAGTGCTCGTAGGTCTCGGTGAGTTCGCGACCCTCGCCCGCCGGCACGGCGAGGCGCAATACCGCCGCCTCGGTTATCAGGGCATAGGCGGCATGGCCGACGAGGTCGGCCGCGTGGTTCTTCAGCAGCCGGTGCGCCACCACCACCTCCGGGCCGGCCAGCTCGAGGCCGCCGCCGACAGACTGCACGACGTAGCTGCCGGCGTGGAGCACGAACTTGAGCTCGAGACCGCCGACCCGTGAGCAGGCGTCGCAGCCGCACGTCCAGATCCGCTTGGCGCCGCCGAGCCTGTCGCGAAACGACGCGTAGCATGCCCACAGGAAGTCCAGCATCGCCGCGCCGGCAGGGACATCCTCGTCTCGGCGAGCAAAGGCGAAGACGGCGTCGCCCTCGACCTTCGAAAGCGTGAAGGGCGGGACTATCCGCTCGATGATGCCGTCGAGAAGGGAGGACATGAGACTGTAGGCATCGGGCACGCGTCCGCCCGCGAAGGCGTCGTCGCGGTGCGCTACGGCCACGTCCTGGAGGAAGCCCGTGTAGCCGGAGATGTCGGCCAGCAGCAACGGCCCGGACGCGAACCCAGCCTGTGTGGCCGCGGTCATCATCTCCTCCAATTCTGCGGTTGCATGCCCGCCGGAGGCGCCTCGCCGCGGGGTCGGGCCGCCATCGAGGTGCATGGGCTTCCGGCCAGCCTGTCTACGCCTCGCCTCGCGGCTGGATTGCCGGCGCGCCGGGCCGACCCGGCTACGACGCAATGCTGGTCGCAGCCATCGAATGTGCCGTCACGAGTGACCGGCGTCTCACCAGGCAGGCGAATCCGGGCCGGAGGCCGTCACGGCTGGCCTCCGCCCGGCCGGCGGTCCAACCTCCCGCCAGAGCACGTCGCGATCGAGACGTGGCCATCAAGGAGCAGCCGATGCCCGGCCAGCGAGACTTCGACACATCGATACCACCGAGCGGTCCGGGCTGCGTGGAGTGCCTGGCATCCGGTGGCTGGTGGTTCCATCTGCGCCGCTGCGCTGCGTGCGGTCATGTCGGTTGTTGCGACTCCTCGCCATCGCAGCATGCCCGCGGACACGCCTCCGCAACCGGGCACTGGGTGATGCGGAGCTACGAGCCCGGCGAGGACTGGTTCTGGGACTTCCGCGCGGCCGACGAGGTTGACGGCCCGGAACTGGCGCCACCAAATCACCATCCGCTCGATCAGCCGACGCCGGGGCCGGCCGGCCGAGTTCCGGCCGACTGGGAGCGGCACCTGCACTGACGTCCGGTCGATTCACAGGTCCGCAGGCCGTGGACCGGTCGAACGCGCGACTCATCCGGCCGGCCGCAGCTGATCATCGGTCCGGCTCCGCAGCCACGGTTGAGCGGCGAGCGGGCTCTCGCCCTCGCCCCTGCCCCTCCCCCTACTTCCAGTAGCCGGTGACATCGAGGGCCAGGTTGGCCGTGGAGCCGGTAGTGCCGGCCCACTCCAGGGCGACCTGGCCGGTTGAGCCCAGGGCGACATCGAAGCCGTTGGCCTCACTGTGACCCTTGGAGGCGTTGACCGTGGAGGTGGTGGGAGATGAGACGACCGCGGGGGATACCAGGGCCCAGCCGTTGGCGGTCGGTGAGAGCAGCGTCAGGTTGCCGGCTATGGCCAGAGCGGACGAGGGAACCGTGGAGGTGCCGCCCACGCCGAAGAGCTGGGGGCTGCGGCTGGTGAAGGGTCCCTTGAGGCCGGTGTTCAGCGAGGAGTCCAGCAGCCGGACCGGGGCCAGCGCGTAGAACGAGAGGCCACCGGGACCGGCGGTGAAGAAGCCTGTGACATCGAAGATGACGTCGGCGCTTGAGCCGGTCGTGCCGCACCAGACGACCGATAGCTTGCCGCCATACAGGGCCACGGTCACCCCGTTGGCGACGTTGGTGCCGGCGGCCACGTTGACCGTGCTGGTAGAGGGGCTGGCCGTCATGGTCGGACCGATGGCGGCGTAGCCGAGGCTCGTGGCGTCGGTCACGGTGAGGTTGCCGGTGACGGCCACCGCGGCTGACGGTACCAGGGCACTCGATCCGGCCAGGGGAGTCACCCCGGCCACGGGGAAGCTCCTGACCGTCCGGTTGGGCAGCTTGGAGAGGGGTCCTATGTGGGTGGCGCCGGTACCCGAGCTCGTGGGCCGGGTGTCGAGTATCCGGCCCGGAGTCACGGTGTGGTAGGAGGCTCCCGATGTACCGGGCAGAAAGTAGCCGGTCACATCGAAGATCAGGTTGGCCGTGGCCCCGGCCGTAGAGCTGCGGTAGACCGCCGCGAGAGAGCCGTCGGCGGCCAGGCCGACCGTGACGTTGTTGGCCCGCGTGTCACCCACGAGGAAGCTCAGAGTGGAGGTGGTACCGGAGGCCGAGGCCGCCGGACCGAGGTCTATCACCCCGGCCGCGGTCTCACCCACCACGGTCAGGTTGCCGCTCACCGCCACGGCGTTGGCCGGTACGGCCGGAGCCGTTCCTCCGCCCACGTACTTGGCTCCGGCCACGCTGAAGCGCCGGACCGTGCCGGCCTTGAAGACTCCAGAGAGGCCGATGTTGGTGGGGTTGCCGCTCTTGACCGTAGCGCGGGTGTCGAGGATGCGGCGCGGGCTTGTGGCGTAGAAGCTGGCGGCGGGCCAGGCATTACGACGGTATGCCGCTCCGGAGACCCCGGCCAATCAGTGGCGTTGGCGGCGTCCGTCACGGTGACGCTCTGGCTGCCGAATGTCTTGAGGGTCACGCTGAAGACGTGGACCCCGGCGTCCGCGGAGGTGAACGTGTAGTTCGCAGGCAGGACCGCCTTTGGGTCGGAGCTCGTGAAGTGGACCGTTCCGCGATAGCCCGTGACCGTGTTGCCGAAGGCGTCCCTGGCCGTCACGGTGATTTTCTCAGCCGTGCCGCCCGGGTACGGATTGGGCAGACCGGACAGGGCCAGGCCGGAGACCACGCCGGCGGCGGCGCCGGAGACAGCGAGGCTGTGATACCCACCGGCGGCGATCGCGGTGACGCCCGACAGGCCGGACGGAACGGTGGCCTGGTTCGCGCCGTTGGAGCCCCAGCCGACCACCGTGCCGTTCGACTTGAGAGCCAGGCTGTGGAACTCGCCGGCGGCGATGGCGGTGACGCCCGTCAGGCCGGACGGGACCGTGGTTTGGCCGTAGCTGTTGTCGCCCCAGGCGACCACCGTGCCGCCCGACTTCAGGGCGAGGCTGTACCAGCCATCGGCGGCGATCGCGGTGACGCCCGACAGGCTCGTCGGGACCTCGGTCTGATGGTCGGTGTCATCGCCCCAGGCGACCACCGTGCCACCCGACTTCAGGGCGAGGCTGTGAAAGCCTCCCGCGGCGATGGCGATGACGCCCGACAGGCCGGCCGGGACGGCGGTCTGGCCTGAGCCGCCGGTTCCCCAGGCGACGACTGTCCCGTTCGATTTCAGGGCCAGGCTGTGTTCGTCGCCGGCGGCGATGGCGATCACGCCCGAGAGTCCGGCGGGAACGCTCGTCTGGCCGTAGGTGTTGTCTCCCCAGGCGACGACAGTCCCGTTCGACTCCAGGGCAAGAGCGTGGAACCAGCCCGCCGCGATCGCCGTAACGCCCGAGAGACCGGAGGGCACGGCGGTCTGCCCATAGGTGTTGTCGCCCCAGGCGACGACGGTCCCGTTCGACTTCAGGGCAAGGCTGAAGCCCACCCCGGCGGCGACCGACGTGACTCCCGAAAGGCCGGCCGGGACGGTGGTCTGGCCCTGGGTGTCGCTGCCCCAGGCGACGACCGAGCCGGTCGGCACGGCCACCGCCGCCGCCGGAGCGGCGAGCGGCCCGGCCCACGCGGTGATCAGACCCGAGGCGACGACAAGGGCCGGAACGAGACCCAGGAGTCGCGAGGACGGCCGCCGCGGACGCTGCGCATCGGCGCGAATGTCGACCATTGCCGGTACCAGCGATCTCACGGAAACGCCGCTCCTCTCAGGCTTGACCCGCCCGGGCGAAGCCTCGCTCGGGACCGCAGCCAGCGGCCGATTATGGCTCAAGCTCCCTTCGAGCGGGGCTGCGCGGTCCTGAAGGCGCGAAATCCGGCGTGCTCATGAAGGGCGGTACGTGGTCGACACACCGCCTCGGCGCCGCTTCCCCGACGACCGCTCGACGGCCCGGGCATCATGCCGCCGATATTACGAGTCGTCATGACGACCCGCCCAGGGCACGGCAGACTGCGCAGGCGACTGAGGCCCATCACCCGTTCCGGGCCCGGCGATCCGACCGGGCCGGGAGACGGTGCCGCACCCGACGCTGGCCAAGCGTCGACGACGTCAGCGATCCGAGGGACGCGCGGCTGTCACTCGCTCAGCCAGAGGGCGATGTCGCCGGCTGAGGGGATGCGACCGTAGCTGACCACCTTGCCGTCGATGACCAGGCCCGGCGTGCTCATGACGCCGTAGGCGGCGATCTGGCCGTAGTCGGTCACCTTGACGACCTCGGCCTCGACGCCGGCCATGCCGACGGCCTCACGCGCGTTGGCCTCCAGCCGCTTGCAGTTGGCGCAGCCGGGACCCAGGACTTCGATCTTCTTCACGGTAAGTGGCTCCTTTTCTGGCGTCAGACGATGAGGAAGTTGAACAGGTAGCCGATGAACAGGATCCCGATCGTCACCGTCGCGGCGAAGGCGGCGATCAGCGGCCAGCGAATGACACGGCGCAGGATGATGAACTCGGGCAGGCTGATGGCGGTGATCGCCATCATGAAAGCCAGCGTGGTGCCCAGTGGCATTCCCTTGCCGAGGAGGGCCTGGACGATCGGGATGGTGCCCGCCGCGTTCGAGTAGAGCGGTATGGCGATCAGCACCACGATCGGCACCGCCAGCGGGTTGGAGCGGCCGCCTATGGCGGCCACCAGGTCCGTCGGGGCGTAGCCGTGGATGAGGGCTCCGATCCCGATCCCGACCAGCAGATACGGCGCGATCCGACGGACCAGGTCCTTTGTGTATGCCCAGGCGTCGCGGATGCGGTCCTCCCATGTCAGCTGGGCCGCGGTCAGCGCGGGGCCCTTGCCCTGGAGCGCCCAGACGTAATCCTCCACGTACCGCTCCATGCCGAGTCTGCCGATCACCAGGCCGCCGATGATCGCGACGGTGAGCCCGGCGGCCATGTAGACGAGCGCGATGCCTGGTCCGAAGAGCCCCCACAACAGGACCAGGGCGACCTCGTTGACCATGGGCGAGCTGATCAGGAAGGCGAAGGTCACGCCGAGAGGGATGCCGGCCTCCACGAAGCCGATGAACAGCGGCACCGCTGAACAGGAGCAGAACGGGGTCACGATGCCGAACGAGGCCGCGCCGACGGTCCCGGTCATGCGCCCTCGCCCGGCCAGCGCCGACCGGACCCTTTCGGGTGGAAAGAAGCCGCGAATGAGGGTCACGACGGTGATGATGCCGACCAGCAGGAGCAGCACCTTGGGTACATCGAGCAGGAAGAAGGCAACCGCCTGGCCGAACTGCGAACCGCGGTCCAGACCGAAGACCGTGAAGGTCAGCCAGTCCGAGAAGGGCGCCTCGGCGAACCAGGCGACGAGCCAGGCGGCGACCGACACACCAACGGTCGCCCGGAACGGCGGCTGCATGCGCCGTCCGAGGCTGAGGCGAAGCGTGGTCATCGCTTCGGTTCCAGGACGGTACCGAGTTGGGCGAATGCCGCCGCGCACGCGGCCTCGTCGCGCTCGTAGTACATGCGGCGAGTGTCGGCCGACTGCCGGGAGGCCCGAACCAGGCCGGCCTCGCGGAGGCGGGCCAGGTGGTTGCTCACGTTGTTCGAGCGCTCGCCCAGAGCCGCCGCCATCTCGCACACGCAATGCGGCCCGTCCCGGAGGATCGCCAGGATGGTGGCTCTGTTCCGGTCGGAGAGAAGCACCGCGACCGCCAGCGGCGCCTCGACGTCGGGCGGGGCCAGCTCCATGCGGAGCTCCGGCAGGATCGACAATTCAGCAGCCATCAGCCACCTCGGTGGTTCTGGATGACGCGGCCGGGGCGGCAGACGAGAGCAGGGCCGGCGCGACAAACATCTCAGCGGCCAGTGTGTCAGTGAATGCTGATATATCTCACGGCCGGACGGCCCTTCGAGACGGGCCGAAGGTCACCAGGCCTGGCGAGTATGACGGTGTCCAGGATCGGCGAATCCCGAATCGAGACATTCGGCGGAAGCGTGGGAAGGTCACGCTCGATTGGCTCAGTCTCGAAACGTAACGTCCTTCGTCGCCGTGACCCCAGCGGTGCGGCCAGGCGCGGCCTGGTAGCGCCAGTAGAGGTTCGTGTGCGCTATGACCTGGTCCGGCGGAGGAGCGCCCCACGCGCTCTGATCCTCGGTAGTGTGCGCGTCGCCCACGAGCGTCACGTCGTATCCGCGCGCAAAAGCGCCGTGGATCGTGGACCGGATGCAGGCGTCGGTCTGTGCGCCCGCCACGACCAGGCGCCCGACGCGGGCCCTGGCCAGAACACTCTCCAGGTCGGTGTCCTCGAAGGAGTCGCCGAACTTCTTGTGGACCAGCGGTTCCGACTCGCGGCGCACCAGCTCCGAAACGTACTCCCAGGCTTCGCTCCCCATCGGGAGCTGTTCGTCGGAGTGCTGGACCCAGACGACCAACACACCCTGTTCCCGGGCGTTATCCACGAGCGCACTGATGTTGGCGACGACCGCGTCGCGCTGATGGGCCTGGGCCACGACGCCGTTCTGGACGTCGATGACCATCAGGGCGGTGTTGGGTCGATCTGACAGCGTGGTCATGACGCCGCTGACTCCTTTGCTGGTCCAACTGACTTTCCACATGGATCATGCCAGAGCCGACGACCGCGAAACGCCCCGGACTCTCCACGCGGTCCACGTGTTCGGACCTCGGATCGTCGCGCGCCCATCTGCCTGTAGCGACGAGTACCCGAGCGGGCCGGCCAGACCTTTGGTGGCCGCGCGCCCGGCGGCATTGCGTGTCCTCGGTCCGGGTTCCGCAGCTGAACTCGAAGCGCCCGGTGACGCGCCCCATTGTGATGTGCACGGGCACCGAGTAGCGTGTGCCGGGGCTCGGCGAAGCCCAGGTGACCAGGATCGGGAGTTTGAGATGCAATTCGGAGTCTTCAGCGTTGGTGACGTAACAACCGATCCAACCAACGGACGCACGCCGAGCGAGGCCGAGCGGATCCAGGCGATGGTCGCGGTCGCCCTCAAGACGGAGGAGGTCGGTCTGGATGTGTTCGCGACGGGCGAGCACCACAACCCGCCGTTCGTCCCCTCCTCGCCCACCACCATGCTCGGCTTCATCGCCGCGCGGACGGAGCGGCTGATCCTCTCGACCGCCACGACGCTGATCACGACCAACGATCCCGTGAAGGTCGCAGAGGACTACGCGATGCTCCAGCATCTCGCCGGCGGTCGGGTCGACCTGATGCTGGGCCGGGGCAACATGGGACCGGTCTATCCCTGGTTCGGGCAGGACATCCGGAACGGGATACCGCTGGCGTACGAGAACTACGCCCTCCTCCACCGCCTGTGGCGCGAAGACGTCGTCGACTGGACGGGCAAGTTCCGGACGCCGCTGACCGGCTTCACCTCCACTCCTCGGCCACTCGACGGCGTGCCGCCCTTCGTCTGGCAGGGCTCGATCCGCAGCCCCGAGATCGCCGAGCAGGCCGCCTACTACGGCGACGGCTTCTTCCACAACAACATCTTCTGGCCGAAGGAGCACGTCCAGCGGATGGTCGAGCTTTATCGGCGGCGGTTCGAACACTACGGACACGGCCCGGCCGACCAGGCGATCGTTGGGCTCGGCGGTCAGGCCTTCATGCGCGCGAACAGCCAGGACGCCGTCCGAGAGTTCCGGCCGTACTTCGACCACGCGCCCGTCTACGGCGGCGGACCGTCCCTGGAGGAGTACATGGCGGAGACCCCGCTGACGGTCGGCAGTCCGCAGCAAGTCATCGACCGGACTCTGGCCTTCAGGGAGACCGTCGGCGACTACCAGCGTCAGTTGTTCCTCATCGACCATGCGGGGCTGCCTCTGGCGACGGTGCTCGAACAACTGGACATGCTCGGCGAGCTGGTCGTGCCGGTCCTGCGCAGGGAGTTCGCCGCGAGACGAGCACCCAACGCACCCGAAGCACCGCTCCATCCGCGGGTCCAGGCGGCGCAGGCCGCCAGAGTGGCTCAGGCAACGGCGTGATGAGCGCGACGCGAACCCGGTCTCTCGTCGTCGTCAGCGCGGGGCTGAGCCAGCCCTCGACCACTCGCCTGCTGGCGGACCGTCTGTCCGCCGCGGTCGATCGGCACCTCCGCGAGGCGGGCATCGAGCCGCATCCCGAAGTCATCGAGTTGCGCGACCATGCCCAGGACCTGACGAACCACCTCCTCACAGGCTTCCCGAGCTCGCGACTGAAGGCGGCGATCGACCTGGTTCTCGCCGCCGACGGCCTGATCGCGGTGACGCCAATCTTCAGCGCGTCTTACAGCGGCCTCTTCAAGATGTTCTTCGACGTAGTCGAGCGGGACGGCTTCGCCGGCAAGCCCGTCCTCATCGCGGCCACCGGCGGGACGGCCCGCCATTCCCTCGCGCTCGAGCACGCCCTCCGTCCCCTGTTTGCGTACCTGAACTCGGCGGTCGTCCCGACGGGCGTCTACGCGGCAACCGAGGATTGGGGCCGCGGCGGAGTCGAGGCGGACGACAGCCTCGTCGCGCGGATCGATCGGGCAGCGCGCGAACTCGCGGCGTCGATGGCGGCGCGGGAGCCGTCGACCCCGACGGATCCATTCGCGAACCCGGTCCCGTTCGACCAGCTCCTGCGGTCGAGCTAGACGCTCCATTGGTGGGCAGGCCGCCGGGGTCCGGGCTGTGGCCCGGGCACGGCCTTCAGGCGACCCGCTCTGAAAGGCTGAGTGCCGTGTCGTGCACGAAGGGTGGCTGGAGCGGCAGGCGGGTCTCGAACCCTCGACATTCAGCTTGGAAGGCCGGGGTCGGTTAGCGCATTGGCACTACGCTCAGAGGGCCGAGCATTTGGTTTCCAGTTATCGTGTCGTGGTTTCGCGCTTCCGCCCACGTCCGTGACGCCGCTCCGCTCCCCGGTCAATCTCCGATTTCGCGACAGGTATCACCCGTGATACCATTGCCATATGGCCGAAGTGACGATCCGTGATCTACGCAACCATGGCGGCGATGTGGTCGATCGCGTTGCCGCGGGCGAGCGTCTGGTCGTTACCCGTGGCGGCAAGCCGGTGGCCGAGCTTCGGCCAGTTCGGCCACGTGGAGCGAGCGCGTCAATGCTATTGGCGCGTTGGCGAAGGCTGCCTCCCGTGGACGGCTCGGCCCTCCGCGCCGACCTCGATGCGACGCTCGACCCACGCCTGTGAGCGATGTCAAGACTGGCCTGCTTGACACGAACACGCTTATCCTGCTGCCCCGCCTCAGGGACGCCACCGCACTTCCAGACCAGCCGTTGATCTCGACCATCACCCTCGCGGAGCTCTCGGTGGGCCCCCTCGTCGCCGTGAACGAGTCCGAAAGAGCCGCCCGCCTTGCCCATCTCCAGCAGGCAGAAGCCGACTTCGATCCCCTTCCCTTCGATGTCGAGGCAGCCCGGGCATTCGGCCAGGTTGCGGCGTCGCTTCGACGCTCCGGCCGGAAGGCGAACGCACGGGCCTACGACGCGATGATCGCTGCGGTTGCCCTGGCGAACGGGCTACCGCTCTATACGTGCAATCCGGAAGACTTCGCGGGCATAGATGGCCTTGTGGTAGTCGCGGTCACGCATCCGGACCGTGGGCCAGTCGCTGGTTGACGGAGCGCCCGCCGCATCGCATGGCTGGGCGTTGTAGCACGCTCGCCGCAGCCTTCGATCCCACGGAACCGAAAAGGCTGAGTGTCGTCACGAGCGTGAAATGGAGTTTGGAGCGGGAGACGGGTCTCGAACCCGCGACATTCAGCTTGGAAGGCTGACGCTCTACCGACTGAGCTACTCCCGCTCGTTGCCTCGGTTTGTTAGGACAAACTACCCTTACGGGGAGCAATCAGCCTAACAAACAGTGGGCGCGATGAGCATTTGACCTTTGCGGCGGCCAAAGCTCGATTAGCACCACGCTCGTACAGCGTTTAACTGTACCGGATTCCTACCGTTTCACGCTCAGCGTACAGCGTGTAATTACACGCTGTCGCTCTTGAGCCTCGAAGCCGATTTGCTCGAGCCCAGGGGTCCGCCAAACCAACCTCGCGGAGGATTGCACGGCTTTGCGCGTCCAGGTCCGTTCGATCGAGCGGGGACCATGCCATACCAATGGCGGCCAAGGACTGCCCATTTGGAGCGGACTGACTCTCAGGCTGAGATTCCGGTGGCGAAAATGCACGTGCGGCCTCGAAAGCCCTTCTCCGAACTCCACAAGCTGACGCTGTGGAGCATTCACTGGCTGCGCCGGACCTGGCTCGAATTCATTGTTCCTCTGATCTCGACGCCAGCCTGGTCGCGGCATCGACGCGCCATGGTTTCGACTGTTGGACAGAATCCCCCGGTGAAGCTGGACGACGGTCGGCGGAGGTTGGCTCACCGGCCGCGTCTGGGCCGGGGATGTGCTCGGCTGGTCGCAACTCGCGCTGGAGCGAGATCGTGAGATCGGTCTTGACGAAGAACGCGACCCAGATCGGCCAGAGATTCATTCCGAAGGCAATAGGTACGTGGGTAGCCCCGAGAAGCACCTAGCGAGTACGCCGCGATCTGCCGGGATGACGAATTGGGTACCGGAGCCTATAGTCGGCGTGGCGCGATGAAGCTCGCGTGATGTCCCGCTCAGCGGGTGATGGCTTCTAGAGATTTCTCTAGGAGCCTTTTGTTTTGCCCGCGGCTCTGGCGACGATGAGGTCTGGACCAAGAAGTGTTTCGAAGCGTCTTGTTCGAGAGCGATCAGCCGGCCGAGTCGAGCGACTGGGACAAGGCAGACGTCTTCGCCGACCTCAACCTCGATCAGGTCATCGATAAGGCCACGCCGGGTCGCAACGACGGCGACCTGAGGGCGTTGTTCGCCGAGCCCCAGGCCCAGGCCGACACCATTCGATACCGACAGGAGGTCTGTGAGGACCTCGAGGATCCGGCCCTGGCAGAAGCGGTCAAGGCCTTCGGCGAGCGGATGGCCCGAGTCCGCAGCCTCGCCAACGCCGATCGGTCCGCTCACCGGTACCAGCGTCTTCGTTGGCTGGTCGACGCGGCCGGCATATACGGAGAGGCAGTCCGAGTACTCGGACACGCCCTCAACCGACCGGGCATCCGATCTAGAGGACTCTGTGCGCTCCGCGACTACCTGGCGGCATACACGAACTCGGACGGCTTCCGTCAGCTCGCAGAGGACGCCGGCCAAGGTCAAGGCAGGCCTCGACGGCGTGAGATACAGCGTCCGGATCGATGGCCTGCGCGTCAGGGTCCTGCCGTTCCGCGATGAGGCCGACTACGGTGCCGAGCTAGAAGAGACCTTCGCTCGCTTCGCCCAGGGCGCGGTCAAGCAACGCGGCTTCCGGTTTCCGACGGCATACATGACGCGCGTCGACGCTGAGATCGTCGAGAGGGTCGCCCGCCTGCACCCCGATGTCTTCACCGCGTTGGAGCAGTTCGGCGAGCTCCATGCCGGGTTCATCGACGCGACGGTCGCCCGGTTCGATCGGGAGGTGCGGTTCTACCTGGCCTATCTTGACCTCATAGCGCCGCTGCGTTCCGCGGGGCTCCCCTTCTGCTACCCCGAAGTCGGCGGCTCGGCTGGTATCGAGGCGTATGACGCCTTCGACCTGGCGCTTGCCCTCAAGCTCGGGAAGGATGGCAAGAAGCCCGTGCCCAACGACTTCGGACTTCGCGGGCCCGAGCGGATTCTCGTCGTCACCGGTCCGAACCAGGGCGGCAAGACGACCTTCGCCCGCATGTTCGGGCAGCTCCATTACCTCGCGGGCCTGGGGCTGCCGGTCCCAGGAGCGTCTGCGCGCCTGCCGCTCTTCGACCGGATCTGCACGCACTTCGATCGCGAGGAGCGGGCCGAGGACCTGACCGGCAAGCTCGAAGACGATCTGCTGCGACTGCACCAGATCACCGAGTCCGCCACCGAGGCAAGCGTGGTAATCCTCAACGAGAGCCTCAGCTCCACGACCGTGGACGACGCGCTTTTCATCAGCAGGCGGGTGCTGGCGTGAGTTGATGGCGCGCGGCTCGATCGGGGTGTGTGTCACTTTCCTCGACGAGCTGTCGCGCCTGGGACCCGAGACCGTAAGCATGGTCGCGACGGTCGACCCCGACGATCTGACAAGCCGCACGCACAAGATCGTGCGGCGGCCGGCCGACGGGCTCGCCTACGCCCAGGCGCTCGCCGAGAAGTACTCGATAACCTATGAGTCCGTCCGAGAGCGGGTCGTCCGATGAAGGCCCACCTTCTGTTCCGCGACCGCGACTTCGATCCCGTATCGCTGAGACCTGCCAACGAGTCCGACCTGACCGCAGATCTCTCGCTAGACACCGTGTTCGGGGCGATGGCCGGCGGCGACAGATTTCTGCTCGACACCGCGCAAAGGATCATCCTCGTCCCACTCGAGGATCCGGCTGACATCCGCTACCGGCAAGCCGTGCTGGCCGATGTAATCCGCAATCCGGGCACTGTGCGGGAGATCTACGCCATCGCCGTGGAGGCCATCGAGCGAGAGAAGCGCGAATGGGGCTTCGGGTTGGACGACCGGCCCGACGCCCTGCTGTCGCGGTCGGTGAGGGTGCTCCAGATCTTCGTCGAGCTACCTACGGCGACTTCGCGCTACCTGCGACTCTGCGGGCGACCAGTTCAAGTCCGTTGGCTTCCGGACCCTCTTCGACTCGCTCTCCGACGGAGGTCAGCGATGAGTACCTCGCCGAGCGTCGAACGCCACCTGCGGCGCCTGGATCGCAACTCTGGCGTCCTGATGAGCGCCAGGCTGGGCGAGGGCAACGTAGGGACCGGGTATGTTCTGCGACGGCCCCACCGGCTCTCGCTACGGGAGCGACTCCTCGGCGATCGCTCAGGTTTCGAGTTCAGCATCGATCCACGAGATGAGGGCGGCACGCAGGCGCTCGGCGAGCTGCGGGCCCGCGGCATCGCCCTCGCGGCGGTCGCACTCGGCCGTTCCGCCGATCACATCAAGAGCTTCTTCGCGATGCTTCGGTTCGAGTTGGGCTTCTACCTTGCCTGTCTGAACCTTCGCGACCTGCTGGACCGGCAGGGTCAATCGCGCTGCTTCCCGGATCCGCTCGGAACCGGCGAAACGGATCTCACCGCTCGCGGTCTGTATGACCCCTGCCTGTGCGTCGCGGGAGTCGCGCCCGTCGTGGCGAGCGACGTCGAACTTGCCGGCAAGTCCCTCCTGGTCATCACCGGCGCCAACCGCGGCGGCAAGTCCACGTTCCTGCGGGCGCTGGGCCTGGCCCAGCTGATGATGCAGAGCGGCATGTTCGTCGCCGCCGACGCCTTTCGGGGCAACCTCGTCACCGGCGTCTTTACCCATTACCGCCGCGAGGAAGACGCGACGATGACCCGCGGCAAGTTCGACGAGGAGTTGAGCCGCGCGGGCGCCATGGTCGAGGCCGTGGAGCCCGGCGCACTCGTGCTTTTCAACGAGTCCTTCGCGTCCACCAACGAGCGCGAAGGTGCCGAGATCGCCAGACAGCTCGTCCACGCCCTCCTCGACTCGGGCGTCAAGGTGGCCTACGTCACGCACATGTACGAACTGGCCCATTCGCTCTGGGCGGAGGGACGGGCGGATGCCGAATTCCTGCGCGCCGAGCGGCTGCCCGACGGCCGGCGGACATTCCGACTGATCGAGGGCGAACCGCTCCCGACGAGCCACGGCGTGGACCTCTATCGCCGCATATTCGACGCCGAAGAAGTCGCCGAGGCGGCGGCTCCCGGCCTTTAGCGGGCGCCGGGCTGGCTATTCGCCCAGAGCCGGCGGAGTAGCCGGACGAGCTTGGCTCCATGGGCTGCCAGCGGCGCGGGGTAGGTGAACGTCAGGGTTCGTTCGCGTGCCCCGAAGGCTGATCCGGGCGACGAGCGGCGAAAGAACCACGCCCACGCTTCGCAGCTCGCCGATGGCGAGGCGCTCCGGCTTGGGGCCAACCATACCAACCATCGGACGGGCTGAGCCAGAGTCCGAGGGCGTGGGCCTGACCTTCACGCCTCGGGCTGTAGACGAAGGCCAGCAAGTTCCCCTGCCTCGCGCCGGGCAGCCTCCTGGAGGGCCCGCGCCTCATCGAGCTGGTGAAACCGCTCGGCCGTCTCCTCGACGAATTCGATGGCCTCGGCCGTGTAGATACGCCGCATACGGCCGTGGTTGCGTTCGGGCAGGAAGCTCAACGCCAGCGACTCGAACGCCCGGACGTCGGCTTCCATCTCGACCGGCAGGGCCACGTGGTGTCGACCGCCCGGCGTCTGGAGCACGAGCCGTAAGGCTTCGCGCCCATCCTCCACCCGAACGCCCGTGAGCTGCTCGACGGGCACCATGTCGAGGTCCACGCCCCAATCGAATAGATACGAGTTGGGGTTGGAGTGGTCGATGAACCACAGGATCTGGCGGTCGGTCAGGAGCAAGAGCCCGGAACGGTGGTCGCGTCCACCTCGGGCCCGCGCGATAAGGCCTACGTCCGATCGCCACGGCCGCTCGATCGAATAGTGCAGTCGCTCGTCAGGGTCCAGCATTCCCTCAAGGCCGCGAAGGAAGCGTTGCGGGAGTCGATCGAGCGAACGCTCCGCCTTGCTGTAGACGCCCCCGGCGCGAAGCAAATCGTGGGACAAGCCCTCGGGCGGTCGCCAGGCCAGACCGCCGACGATCCGGCCGCGACCCCGGCGCTCGCGAAACGCCCTTCGCGCCGTCGCGGCTCGCTCGGATGCGTGGCGAGCATCAATCCACGCGGCGTCGGGCGAAATACGGCCCACGGTCCGAAGAGCTGCATCGATCGGGAGCGAGACGCCCGGAAGGCGAGCCACGAGGACCAGGCCCGAGGCATCCGCGTAGCCGCCCATCAGCTCGGCATCGATCCGAGCGCCGGCGAAACTCGAGGCCGGCAACGCGATCAGCACAGGCACGGCTCGGCCGTGGCCATCGTCGGAATCGACGAGAAACCCGCGGTCCGCGCCGAGCCACAGGCCTCCGCCGCGCGCGCCGGAGACGAGGATGCCGCCCCGTTCGAGATCGCGCGCGTAGTCGAGGCCGGGACCGAGGGCTTCCTCGACCTCGACCAGGACCAGATGTGAGCGCGGCGGCTTCGGAGTCAACGGTCGGGAACGGCAGGCTCTGCCGGTCCAGCTCCGAGTCGCTCGATCGCCTTCTCCAGGATCCCCCGATCGGCTTCGTGGGTCAGCAGGCGCAGCGCCTCTTCGAGGCTCACGAACTTAGCCTCGGCGAAGATCGGTTCATGGGCGATCTCGCCGCCGACGCGACGAGCCAGGAACCAGTCGACCTGCTTTCGATTCCGCGTGCCGTTGTTGCTCTTGAACTCGTATCGAGTGAACCCGAGCGCCCACGTCGAGGGCTATCTCGATGCCCGTCTCCTCGCGGACCTCGCGACGGGCGGCATCTGCGGGACCTTCGCCTTGCTCGATATGCCCTTTTGGAAAAGCCCATTCATGACCGCGTCGTATCAGAAGACACGTCCCCTCGTCGATCACGACCGCACCTGCCGAATGGTGAAAGACGTGTCGAGCCCGGGACGAGACCATTGCACCCATAGCCTGGCCTCCAAAACAAAGATGGCCTCCGGACCAGAAGTCCAGAAGCCATCACCCGCCGGAGCGGGAAACTGCGCGAGCTTCATCGCGCGTTCAACTGCCCCTCATGCTATCGCGTCCCGGCCCACGTGGCTACTCGGTCGGCTCGCTGTCGCTTTCGTCGGCCTTGTCTCGGCCGTGGCGCCACTCCCAGCCTTCCCGCCCGCCCAGGGTCTCGGTCGCCTGGGCGGCCGATACGTGCTGCTCGCGGGTCAGGTGATGCTGGCGGTCGTATGTGCTGTCGTGGGCGAAGGCCTCCAGGGCTTCTCGAAGCTTGCTCAACCTCGCGAGTTGTCGTTCGAGGACGGGCTGGACGCTCGCCAGACGCTTCTCGTCGATCGGCCGCCGCCCGTGCCAGGCGAACCGTGTCCGCGAGACAGAGGGTCGAGTTCGCGAGTGCCTCACGCCAGCGATCGTTGTCCAGACGAAGCAGAAGCCGCTCGATAGCTTGCTTGACGCCGTCAGTCCTCGGCGGCGCAAACCGGGCAATCGGCCGCGACCGCTGCAAGATCAAGACGCTGACGATTGATCCGTTTCGACTCGGCCCCGGCGCCGGCGAGTTCCTCGAGGCGGTGGCGAAGAACCGACTCGAGCAGGATCGCCGCCCCGAGGGCCCCACCCATCTCATCGCGATCGGCTTCGTATAGAGCCACCGTGTGCCGCTCGCAGAAGCCGCGCGACCGTTCCAGGACCTTTCGGAAGCCAACGTCGTTGACGCCCTCGTACACGAGAGATCGAAGGAAGCGGCGGCCCTGGACGACTCGATGGCGGCAGAGAGGGCAGCCGCCCTTGAAGAGTTCCTCGGAGAGAGCGATGTCGACGTTGTCGTGCGCCTCGAGCTCGGCGGCGAGTTTCCGCTCGGTTTCGCGGCGGGTCATCTCACTCGTCCTCGTCAACGACCGCTACCGAGCGCCAGTTCGAGCAGCGCTCCGTGCGTCGCGTTGAGCAGATCCGCCCGGTCGATGATGCCGAGAAGCCGCCCTGCAGCATCGACGACCGGAACGATCTTGCGGTGGTGCTCGGTCATGACTCGCGCCACTTCCGAGAGCGCGGTGTCTGGTCCGACCGCGTGAGTCGGTGTCACCATGAGGTCACGCGCCGCCACCTTGGGGGCGTTGGAGATCCCGACACCGCGCATGAGCGCGCCCACCACGCCGCCTCCGGCTGATCCCAAAGCTCGCAGCACCGCTGCGTCGCTCAGGACGCCGACGACGCGGCTGGCCTCATCGACGACGATCGCCCTGTTGAGTCGCGTCGAGCAGACGGCGTCGACGACTTCGGGCAACTCCGCGCCTACGGCCACGACAGGCGCATCTGTCCGCATGACATCGCGGGCCATGCGGATCTTCGGCGACGGCGCCGTGGCCGCCCGCTCCTGGCTCGGAAACGCCTCGGCCACTGCTCGGAGCACGTCGGCGCGCGACAGGATGCCGACGAGTTGGCCGTCGGGCTCGACGATCGGCAGTCGCTTGAGGCGCCGCTCGCTGAGCAGACGTGTCGCTTCGGCGAGTGTCGTAGTCGGCGTGGCGGTCAGAGGGTCGGTGGTCATTACGGCGGACACTGGCCGGTCGGGCAGGCGCTTCAGGTATTGTTCGCGGTCGCGTTCTCCCATCACGCCGAGCAACTCGACTCTCGCTTCGAGTCCGCCCCGCTCGATAAGATCGCTGTTGCTGACAACTCCGACGAGACGGCCGGAGTCATCCACCACCGGCAGCGCCCGGAAGGCCTGGCCCACCAGGGATTCGACTGCTTGCCGGACGGGAACATTCGCCCGCACGGATCGAACCTCGGTGGTCATCACGTCGCGGATCTGGAGATCGAAGCGCATCTGACCGATGGCGCGCTCGCCATACTGCGCAATCCCCACTTCCTCGACGGTGATCACGCCGCTGCCCGACAGGCTCCGGATCGCCGGCATCAGGCGCTCGACACGCTCGGGTGCGTCGATCCAGGTGATGACGAGCGGCAAATCCAGCGACAAGCGCAGGATCGCGGCGGTGTGGATCAGGCTGCCGCGACCGAAGCCGGCAATACCACGCGTGACCGTGGCACCGGCCGCGCCCTCCTTCCGGAGCAATTCGAGGATCGCCTGATATCGGGCGCGGTGGCCCACCTGATCCGTCTCCCCGCAGAAGATCTGGACCCGCGTGCCTCGGCTGTATCGCTGCATCGTCCCGACCTCCTATATGACTCGAGCGATTGCCAGGCCGACGAACACGCCAAGCAGCGCGGCCACAACACTGCCACCCATGTTCGCCGTGGCGGCGAGGTAACTGCCCTCATTGATGAGGTTCATCGTTTCGTAGCTGAATGTCGAGAACGTCGTGTACGAACCCAGGAAGCCGACCGCCACGGCCGGTATCCACCACCAGGGAGCGACCCGGTCCGAGGCGAGACCCGATCACCAGGCCGATCACCAGCGAGCCCGTTACGTTGATCACCAACGTGGCGTACGGGAAGCTCGAGCCGAACTGCGTGCTCAGCCATCCGCCCAGCAAGTAGCGGAGGTTGGCGCCGAGCACAGCTCCAACCGAGATCGCCACGAAGGTCATTCCGCCTCCCCAAGCGCAGGTACAAAAAGCTCCCAGGTCTCGACTGACCCAGGAGCCATCAGCCCTCGCGGGCGGTTCAGACACGCCAATCGGTGTATCTCGGCGGACGCCATCGCCTTCTGGCTCCAAGCGTAGGTTGCCGACAGCCAATGCGTCAAACGGAGTTCAGCTCTGCCGACGTGGCTGGAGACATTGTTCCGCCACCTCCGCGCCATCTCCCACGGCGATATGCTCTATCGCTGACACGAGCGCCATCATCCGTTCGAGCGCCGGATCGAGCGAGGCTCGAAGTCCCTGATCCACGCGGCCATAGGACCGAAGCCGATGGCTGTCGACTTCGGCCAGGCTCTCCCAGGAAACCCTGCAGCAATCCGGCGATCTCTCGGCCCGGATCGCGTTCTTCGGCGGGCAGCTCATGCACCTCTGCGATCGATGCGATCATGGCGCGCAATTCGGCCAGGATTGCGTCGACACGCTCGGTCTCATCGCGAGACCACCTCGGTCGAGAGCGGTGAAAGAGGGCGCCGGATTCGTCGCGCTCGATGATGTCTTCGATGCGGCCCAGCCGCTCTTCGAGCTGTCGCAGCGCCACGGCCACGGCTCTTTGCTGGCTCTCGTTTAGGCTCACGACAGTCCTTGCTTCAACTGATGGCCGCCATCTCCCCGGAGTGCGGAGCGAACCACGACGGAGGGATGGCACGCAGCGCGATCGAGCGCGGCGTCGGCCTTAGGGTCGCCAGCGAACGCAACCAGCGCGCGGGCGGCGGCGGCCGATCGATATGGATCGTCGACTCGATCCACAAGGTCCGCCAGCGGCCCTATGGCCTCTTTCGTTTGTCTAGCGGCGAGCGCGTCGGCAGCGCGCATTGCCGTGGCGGTGTCCGGGTGGCCGAGCGCCCAGATCAGCCGGCTGTCGAGGTCGTCGTCGTTCTCGAGCGCCGCTCCGCACGAGTCGCAGCGGTCGGCTGACCAAGCATTGAACCCGTAACAGGCCGGACAGATCCGGGTAGGCTCGCTCATCGCGATCTGTGCGAGACCCGGCGAGCGTCCGGCCTGCTCGAGATCGGTTAGCCTACCGCCGGCCAGTCCATCGAGCGCCGCCGGCGAAGAGCGCGCCGTCGCCCAGCTCCTCTTCAATGCGGAGCAGGCGGTTGTACTTGGCAACGCGTTCGGAGCGCGACGGGGCGCCGGTCTTGATCTGACCCGTGCCCATGGCGACGACGAAGTCGGCGATCGTGGTGTCCTCGGTCTCACCCGAGCGATGGCTGACGAAGGCATTCCAGCCGACCTTCTGGGCCATGTCTACGGCTTCGATCGTCTCGGTAAGCGTCCCGATCTGGTTGAGCTTGATGAGGACCGCGTTCATCGCCTTCTCGCGGATGGCCCGAGCAATAAGCTTCGGGTTGGTAACGACGATGTCGTCACCGACGAGCTCCACCTTGGTGCCGAGGCGCTTGGTGAGCTCGACCCAGCCTGCCCAGTCGTCCTCGGCCAGGCCGTCCTCGAGCAGCACGATCGGATACTTCGCGAGCCAATTCTCCCAGAGGTCGATCATCTGGCCGGAGTCGAGCGTGCGCCCTTCGCGCTCGAGACGGTACTGACCGGTGACGCCTTCGACTCCGGTTCCTTCTACCAGGATCGAGCTGGTCGCGGGATCCAGCGCGATCGCGACCTGCTCGCCCGGCTTGTAGCCGGCCTTCTCGATGGCCCGCAGGATGACCTCGACGGCGGCCTCGTTCGACGGCAGCGATGGCGCAAAGCCGCCCTCGTCGCCCTGGCTGGTCGCGAAGCCTTCGTCGGCCAGGATCGACTTGAGGGCATGGAAGACCTCGGACCCTGCCCGGAGCGCCTCGGCGAATGTGTCGACGCCGACCGGCGCGACCATGTACTCCTGGAAGTCGGTGGAGTTGCGGGCGTGCTTACCGCCGTTCAGGATGTTGAAGAACGGGACCGGCAGAGTGCGCGCTCCGACGCCGCCGAGGTAGCGGTAGAGCGGCATGCCGTAGGACGCGGCCGACGCGTGGGCCGCTGCCAGCGACACGCCCAGGATCGCGTTGGCGCCGAGCTTGCCCTTGTTGGGCGTGCCGTCCAGGGCTATGAGCGCAGCATCGAGCCCGGCCTGATCGGACGCATCCATGCCGATGACTTGCGGGGCGATGGCGTCGCGGACGTTGGCGACCGCCTTCTGCACGCCCTTGCCGCCGAAGCGGGCCTTGTCGCCGTCCCGCAGCTCGACCGCTTCATGAATACCCGTCGAGGCGCCGGAGGGAACGCCGGCCCGGCCGAACGCTCCGTCGTCCAAGCGTGACGTCGACCTCGATGGTCGGGTTGCCGCGCGAATCGAGGATCTCTCGGGCTTCGATGGACTCGATGCTGCTCATTGGTAAGCCTTTCCGCCGGCGGCCGCCGGTCGACTACTGGGGGCGTGGGCCCAAGTCCAATCGCCGGACATGCGGCGGCGCGGCGTTGGCCGTGATCGCGAGTCCGTGGGGAAGGTCATGGCGGCTCCGGCTGCAGCGACTTCTCGAAGAAGAAGCTGTCATCGGCCGTGCCGCGGTTCGTCGACCCTGGATTGAGGTCGGCTGGCGAGCCTCATCGCCGCCGCAATTGTAGCCGCAGCCGAGCGGCGAGCCGCCAACCCTCTTCGGCGGCTGTGGGCAAGGGCTTACTCATCCCAACCGAGGGTTCTCCGCGGGACTTGGACCGCCCTGAGCACCGCGCATCTGGGCCGGCCTCCGCCTTCGATTCTAAGGTTGGGGCAGATTGCGCTAGACACGCCGATCGAGCACCTTTAGCACCGCGCTTCTGGAGGGCTCGGATGCCTTCCGGGCGGCCGCCGAATCTTTCAAAACCGCCCAGTTAGCGGTCAAAAAGGCTGACGCTGTCACGTGAATTTGACGCTGTCACGTACAGCGTTTAACTTGACACGAAAGGGAGGTTTTGAGCGTGAATTCCACGAAAAGAGCACCGCGCTCAGGAGCGTTTGACTTGGAAGGCTGACGCTCTACCGACTGAGCTACTCCCGCCGAAAACTCACGGTTCATTAGGTTTTCGACATATCACACCTAAGGAACCGCTACCAGTACGAGCCCGCTGCCTACGATTCAGCGAAACGCCCAAATAGCACCGCGCTCGTAGAGCGTATAACTGTAGCCGATTGCCACAATCTCACGCTCAGCGACAACGCTTAAGGGCACGCTGACGCTCGGGCCTGATTCCTACGCCCTGAGTGGCACACCAAGTCCCCACGATCCCAGGGCGAATCACGAGGATCCGCCCGCACGAGTCCCCCAACTTCGCCACGCCCCTCTCGCCCGACCTCGCGGTGCCCGAAGGTATCCAACCTATCCGACCCCGAAAGTCTCCAAGATTCTTGACGCCGGACAAACGTACAGCGTGTAACTACACGCTGTCGCATTGAGTCTCGAAGCCGATTTGCGCGAGCCCAGCGGTTGGCGAGCCTAACCTCGCGGAGGGTTGCGCACCTTCGCGGCTCATCGCCCATGCGACCGAGCGGATGCTACGAGGTCGCCAGGCGTGCTTGATCGATCCCGCGGCGGAAGCGCGGTTAGTCCAGCCGGGCTCGCGGACCAGCTGGTTATCTTGCTTCGAGTCCTGACCGCCTCCGGCTCCGAACTCGGCGGGCCTGGGGCCGATGCAGAGAACCGCATCTGAGATCAGGCTTCAGTCGGATCGAGACGCGGCACTATCTAGAGTCGGTCTCCCCGGAGGCGCAAGCTTGGGCACGTCCAAGTGTCCGTCTCCCGCCCTGGCGCGCGCCGTCGACGCTACCCAGCTCGCGATCTCCGTACGGCGGGCCGCGCCCAACTTGGCCAGGACGTGTTCGACGTGGGCGCCGATCGTTCTCGGGGCGACGGATAACTCGGCGGCGATCTCGGCATTTGTGAGGCCGGCGGCGATCAACCGGGCGACCTCGAACTCACGAACCGTCAGCGGATGCCACCACTCCACCTCTGAATGACGGACGCGAACGGCCCGCGCGAGCTGCTCGACCTTGCCGGTGAGCGGACGGCTGCCCAGGCCGTTCGCTGTCGCCCTGACGTCGGCGAGCAACTGGGCCGCATCGACGTATTGTCTCGTTCGCATCAGCGACATCGCTAGGTCTGTTCGGGCCCATGCTCCTTCCCAGACCCGCCCTACTGCGTCCCAGCCGCGAAGGGCGGCCTCGAGTTCGCGCCGGGCGCGCTCGACAGAGCCTCGGCTCAGCAGGACCAAAGCTCGGGCGTGATGGACGGCCGGCTGGATACCGGGGATCTGGCGACTGCCAACGATCGTCCCGACGTCCGCGGCCCATCGTTCGGCGCCCGCCGGATCGCCGGCGGACAAGCGTGAGCGAGTACCCGTCACGAGGAAGGGAGCCAGGAGGGCCGCGTCGTCGACCCTGGCCGATTCCAGGCGGCCTCGCTCGGTGAGCTCCACGGCACGGGCGTAATCGCCTTCGAGCAGGGCGTTCTCCGCCAGACCCCACAAAGGGAGCGAGATGCGGAGGATGTCGCCCATGGCACGCCCAAGCGAAAGCGACTCCTCGAGGGTGGCGCGCGCCAGCTCCTTATCGCCACGCCCGAGCGCGACGTAGCCTCTTGCGTATAGCGCCGTGATCCTGGTAGTCACGCCGCCGCGTCCATCGGAAAGCGCTCGCTCGGCGACTTCCTGCGCTTCGTCCCAGTGCCCTGTGTTCCAGAGCACCAGGCCCAGGTGGGCGGTCATGTAGTTGCGGTGATTCCAGAGTTGCGCCCGCTCGGCGATCTCGACGCCTTCACGCAGCCACCGCTCGGCGAGCCCAAGCTCCAGGATCTCGGAAGCGTTCGAGCCGAACAGGCGACACGCTCGCGCCAGTTCCTCATCCAGGTGGAGTTCACGCGCTCGCGCGATCACGTCAAAGGCTGCCGCTGTCCCCTCATCTACGCGGCCGGCGAACATGAGCACCCCGGCGAGGCTGCTTCGGGCATTCAGCTCGATAGCCTCGGCGCGGGCGGTTCGCGCAAGTCCGATGGCCTCGAGAGCGCACCGATCGGCCTCGGCTATGCGCAAGTCCCGCGCGAGCGCGGAGGCGAGGGCGGCGACGAGGCCCGCGCGGACCCGCGTCCGATCCGGCTCCTCCGGGATTTGGTCGAGCTCCTCGAGACCGCGCTCGAGCAGCCGGCAGCCGGCAGCCGTTCCGATGCCGAGCAGGTGCCGGATCGAGACGAGCGGAGCCACGATTGCGGCAGCCTGGAGCGCCGCGCCCGCCCCACGATAGAGTTCCCGTGCGCTCTCGAATGCTGCGGCCGCCGCCTCATTCTGGTCCATGGCGGCTGCCTCTGTGGCCAGCTCCTCCTGGATCCGGGCCCGCGTCAACGGGTCTGTCTCCTCTGGCATGTTGCGGGTAACCCGGCGATAGAGATCGAGCGCCTCCCGATGAGAGGAAACAGCAGCGGCGGCGCGAGCGCCGACGAGGGCGGTGCGGAACGCCTCGCCACGATTCCCCGCCAGCTCGAAATGCGAAGAGGCGTGGATCGGTGAGGCGCCCTCGAGCTGGGCTCCGATCTGCGCCACGCGCTCGTGGAGGCGTCTTCGCTGCGCCTCGGGAATGCGGTTGTACAGCGCGTCGCGCAGGAGCTGGTTCCGAAAGTCGTATGAGTCCCCAGGGCCGCGCGGGCCGAGGAACGCACAGTCGACCAACTCCTGGAGCGGCTCATCAAGCTCCCCGACCGGGACCTCCATGACCGCAGCCACGACCGCCGGGAGGAAGCTGCGTCCGATCACAGCCCCGGCTTGCGCCAGGCGCTGCGCGGATGAAGAACGCTGACCGAGACGGTGCCGGATCGCATCCTCTATGGTGTTCGGGACCGTCGCGTTGCGGATGGTGCCCTCGTCAAGACGGCCGCCGGAGGCCGCCACTCCGATGAGCTCTTCGACATGGAGTGGAATGCCGTCGGTTCGCTCGTAGACGGCCGCCACCATCTCGCGCGATGGCGGGAGATCGCTACCGAGGATCAGTCTCGTCATGTCGGCGGTCTGGTCCATCGACAACGGTTCCAGGCGCAGCTCCACAGCGAGACGCTGGGTCATCAGGCGGGCCCGCCACTCACCGAGGGCCGAGCCGCCCACTTCAGGGGTCGTTCGATAGGTCGCCACGATCAGCAGTGGTACATCGCGGCTCAGCCGCGCAAGCTCCCCGAGGATCTCGAGGCTGAGTTCGTCGGCCCACTGGAGGTCCTCGAAGACCAGGAGCGTCGGCGCGTCCGCCGCGTCGGCGATCAGGCCCACGGCGTCGAAGACGACCAGGCGCCGGCGCTGGCGAGGGGAGCTCCGGCTGGTAACGGGCACGTCGCGCAGAAGCTCGAGCAGGCAAGGTCCGAGTTCGCCGAAACCAGGCCGGCGTGCGGCCCTGCGGGCGAGGTCGAGGAACAGCGCCGCGGGTACCTGCAGATCCTGCGGAGCCAAGGCGCCACCCGCGAGGCGGAAGCCGAGCGTCTCGGCCGTGCGGCTAATGGCTCCGGCGAGGCGCGTCTTGCCGATCCCCGGCTCCCCGGCCAGCAGTAGCATCCCCCCGCCCCCGGCCACTGCCCTCAACTGGTCCTCGGCGAGCGCCAGCAGTCCGTCGCGTCCGATGAGGATCGGGCATTCGACCGGCCGAGCGAGATCCATGTGCCCGAGTCTACAACGGCCCTGCCGAGGGTCATCCGTCGAACGACCAATGCAGCCACGGGTTCCGCCAACCCTCACCGTGGAGATCCTCGGGCGACGAAACGCAGCCTGCTCCGCCGTCGGCTGACATACCCGCGCCGACAATGGACACATGCAGGCGATGCGGCGCCGTTACACCGACTCTTGCGCGGCTGGGCTGCCCTCCAGGCGCGCCGCTACTGGGATCCGCCTTTCAACAGGTATGGTGTCCGGGGGCTCGATTTGCGCGGGCCCCTCCCCTATCGGAGCCTCGAGCGTCCAAGCAGGTGCAGAGCGCGTCTTCCTGCGCAGCAGCGGGATAATCGGCCCACGCCAGAGCTCTTCGCTCGGGCGCGCCCCCCAGCTTCGGTGGCCGGGGGATGAAGATGTCAGCGGCGGATCGAGCTCATCGTGTCGGCCGTGCCTTCCCGCATTCGCGACGGCACTGGGCGATCTGAACGTGCGGCGCCGGGCATTGCGCGCTCCACCTCGCTAGCCCATGCGGCGATCTCCGCTCTGCGCGACACTCCGAGTTTGGCGAGGATGTGCTCGACATGGCTGCTCGCGGTCCTCGAGGCGATCGACAACTCGCGGGCGATCTCGCCGTTGGTCAGTCCGGCGGTGACCAGTTTGGCCACGGCGAACTCGCGGGCCGTCAGCGGGCGCCACGGTTCATCGACCGAAATGTGAGCTCGCGCGATCTTCTGCAGGGTGTCCGCTCGATCCGCGAGCGGTCGACTATCAAGCCGGGACGCCACCGCCCTGGCCTCCAAGGACAACCCGGCCGCTTCGACAAACCTGTTCTGGCGCGTCATGCAATTCGCCAGATCGAGACGCGCCCAGGTGCCCTCCCAGACCCGCCCCATCGCATCCCATCCGACGACGGCAGCCTCCAGCTTCTGACGAGCCACGCCAGTGGCTCCCGAGGCGAGAGAGACCAGACCCTGGCCATGGTCGAGGGCCGGCCGGGCCACCTCCGGCCACCCAGCGAGGTGTTCGGCGCAGGCCGCCACCCACGCCGCCGCGGCGTTTGGCAGCGCGGCTGCCTGGTACGCTCGAACCCCGGTCACGACGAAGGGCACCAAGAGTGCCCGCTCGCCCGCGGCACGCGCCCGCTCGATCGCATCTTGGCAGCGCCGAACAGCCTGGTCGGCACGATCGGCTAGGAGATCGGCCTCCGCGAGGCCCCAGAGAGGCGGGAGGATGAGATCGACTGCGCCGCTCTCCAATCCCACCGAGAACGCTGCCTGTAGCTCCGCTTCCGCCCCGTCGTGGTCTCCCCGGCCAAGAGCCACAAACCCGACCGCCCAACGTGCCATCGCTGCCGCCCGCCGGCAGCCGTGGTCGGCGATCGTCTGGCGACCCGTCGTGGCCGCAGTCGCCCAGTCTCCACCCGCCCACGAAACCAGCCCGGACAGCGCGCCCATCACGTGACGGCAGTGCGACTGCTCGATCGCGTCGGCATAGAGCAACCCGTCCGCGAGAAACCGGTCTGCGCGTCTGTAGTCCATCGTCCGGACGGCGAGCATGGCGGCGTCGCGGAATGCGGTGACCCCAGTGCCTTCGAAGCCATCGCGTCGGGCTTCGCGAGCGGAGGCCGAGACACCGTCCAGGCCGTGCGCGACCTGACCCTCGAACACGTCGACCATGGACTCGAAGGCGTCCGCCTGGATTCGCGCGATGACATCTCCGAGCGCAGCCCCCGCCTCGCGCATCGACGCGATCGTGGAGCGCGCCGCATCGACCTCGGCAGCATCCAGGTGGATTCGAGTCCATTCGTCTCCCAGGTCGGCGCGGGCCATCTCGCGGTCATCGTCGGCGGGGAGGCCGGCGAGTTCCTCGAACAAGGAGGCTGCGAGCGCGGACCGCTCCGCGAGCGATCGCGCCTCACGCCGCCAGATGGCGAGTAGGCCCACCAGCATCTGAGCCGCGTTTGCCGGCCGGCCGGCGGCCAGGTACGAATCACGGGCCTCTTGGAACGTGTTCCCGGCGATCTCGTTCTCCTCGATCGCGGCTGCTTCGACCGCATACGCCTCGAGCAGCGAGGCTCGGCCCGGCTGATCGAGATCGTCGGGGATGTTGGCGACGGCTCGACCGAACAACTCGAAGGCCGCCTGGTGGGCCGACACTCGAGCAGCCTCCCCGGCCCCGACGAGAGCAGCCTCGAATGCCTGGCGGCGGAGACCGGCGCGCTCATAGTGGACGGACGCGTGGATCTCGGACGCTCCTTCGAGCCGGGCGCCGAACTCGGCGGCTCTGGCATGAAGTCGCCGGCGCTCGGAGGTTGGGATCGTTCGGTAGAGAGTGTCGCGCAGCAGCTGGTGTCGAAAGTCGAACAGGCCTCGTGCGCCGGGCGGGTCCAGGACGAAATGGTCGACGAGTTCCTGGAGCGGCGCTTCGAGCGTCTCCGGCGCCACGTTCATGACCCCGGCGAGGACTTCCGGGACGAAACAGCGACCGATGACGGCTCCGGCCCTGGCCGCGGCCTGCGCCTCGGGTGAGCGCTGCGCCAACCTTGCTATCACCGCTTCCTCGATCGTGTCCGGGACGATCGCCTGCCGAATTGCCTTCCCATCCGATCGGGCTTTTGCGCTCATCGCGCCGAGGAGCTCCTCAATATGGAGCGGTATTCCATCTGTCCGCTCGAACACGGCCGCCGCGACTTCTCGCGGCGCAGGGAGCCCCGTGTTGAGAATGAGGGTCGCCATGAGCGCTGTCTCCGGCTCGGTCAGCGGATCGAGGCGGATCTCCTCGGCGACCCGCTGGGTGATAAGCCGCGCTCGCCAGCCCCGAAGCCTCGAACCGGGCGCGATTTCCTCGGTCCGGAAATCGCCGGTCAGCAGGATCTGCCGGTCGCGCGACTGTCGCGCCAGCTCGGCGATGACCTCGAGGCTGACTTCATCGGTCCATTGCAGGTCCTCGAACGACAACATGGTCGGGCCCGGCAACGAGTTGAGAATCCGCTCGACGAGCCCCATCACGAGCCCGCGACGCTCGACGTGTTCGGCCACCTTCGCCGCTTCACTCAGGTCGAGCAGTTCCCTGCCCAGGTCCGCGAACTGGCGCATCCGCGTCATCGACCGCGCCAGGTCGAGGAGCGATGCCGCGGGCACGTCGCGGTCCTGCGGGGCGACCGACCCTGCTACGGCGATGAAACCATGAGCCTCCGCCCTGCCAGTGATGGCGGCCAGCAGGCGAGTCTTGCCGATCCCGGCGTCCCCGGCGAGCAGGAGGCAATGGCCACGGCCGGCGATCGCCCCTTCGAGCCGACTGTCCGCGAGCTCGAGCACGTCGTCACGACCGACGAGGACCGGGCAGCGAACGGTTCTCAGCGCGGTGTGCATGGCGGCGAGTCTAGGCCGCACCCATGAGGGTTCATCGGTCGGATGACCGATGTCTCGCGTGCCGTGTCGCGAAATCTCCTCAATCGCCTCGGTAGGTTCATCGGTTGAAGGCGCGATGACCGGCGGCTCTGGGATTGCCACCCTTTGACTCAGAACCGCCCACAGCGGGGTAAGGAGGAGCACCACATGTTTCAGCGGGACCCCCAGCAGCGCTTGTGGCTGATAAACCAGCGAAACGCAGAGCTGGCCCACGCGGCCGAGCAGGAGCGTCTAGCCAGGGCGCATTCGGGCGAGCCCGCCCCCCACCGACGGACCCGGCTGCTCGCCAGTCTCCGAACAGGCATTGGGCGCGCATTCACCGACGTCCGTCGTGCTCTGTCCGCTCCTGAGGCTCCTTGTGCAGAGCCCGCTGCTGTCGCGCCTTGTGCTGACGCCGGTCGAGCAGGCTGATCGACCTAATGAGGCCGAAGGATGCATCAGGCTGAGTTCCCCGCCGGGAATTCGACGGCCCTGAGCAGCGCTTCGGGGACGCCGTCCGCCTTCGATTCTTAGGTTTGGGCAGATCTGGCCAGACAAGCCGATCGAGCGGGTTTAGCACCGCGCTTCTGGAGGGCTCGGAGGCCTTCCGGGCGGCCTCCGAATCTTTCACAACCGCCTGGAAACGGTCAAGAGAGCTGACGCTGTAACGCGAATTTGACGCTGTCAAGAAGAGCGTTTAACTGGACATGAAATGGGCATGTCGTGCGTGGATTCCACGAGAAGAGCACCGCGCTCAGGAGCGTCTGACTTGGAAGGCTGACGCTCTACCGACTGAGCTACTCCCGCCCGGCGCCGGAACGGCTACCTGGCGAGACTACCATGGCCCTTGCCGCTCTGCCATGCGGCAGCGCGTAGACCGGATCGGTCTCGCCGGCGAGCGCGGCGAGGGCCGCAACTCGAGACGCAGGACGCCAGACCGGACGATGCGTCGGCCGGCGGCGGGGCCGCTCTACTCTGATCCAGGCTCCGCCCTCAGGATCTCGAAGTGGTCGGTCCTCGCGTGCCTTTCGAGGTCCGAGACATCGGCCTGCTGAAGCTCCGCGCCGATACGGGGGCCCGCCGCCGTCAGCAGCGGATCCCACTCCGTCCACGCCGTCAAGATCACAATCGGAACGTCGCCGCTTTGAGGGTGCGCCTCGTCACTGTCGAGGCCAATCCCGGCAACCACGCTCAGCAGACCCGGCCTCGACACCAGCTGGCCGATGGGATCGAGGGCAAGTCGTGTCCAGAGTTCCACGGAATCGGCGGCGACCGACGCTCGGTAGACTCGCAGGATCCTTGCCTCATCGCTTCCCAGCCCGGTAGAGGCCATGACGCGATAGCCGCTCGACACCCTGTCGCCAAGCAGGGACGCTTGTGCCGCCAGGTACTCCGGAACTCCGGCCGAATCCGTTCCGCGGACGTAGGAGTCCGCGTCGCGCCAGATGGTTACGGCAAGATGCTCTCGCCCTCGATGACTCAACCGCCGCCCGACGAAACGAGCAACCAGGCCGTCCGGGACCGGCTGCCCCAGCGTCTCGTGACGGAGGAAGCCGGTCACCTCGACGTCATGGCCCGCCACCACCCGGTATTCCAGCAGGTGGACTATCACGCCCAGACTTCTCCCCCATAGATGATCGTCCCCGCGGCCTTGATTCATTCTAGTCCGATCGATTGCCATCTCGAGGCCGCGCCGACCAGGCCGGGCCGACGAGCAAGTGGCCGACGGCTCGTGTAACGTCACGGAGTTCCCGCCGGTCCGTTCGGGCCGCCGGGACCCCACGAGCGAGGGACGCGATGGGTGCGGACGTCATCGAGCTTACCGATCCCGCATGGACGCGCCACGACTTTTACATGCGGCTGGCGATAGTCGTCGAATCGGGAGCGAAGTGCCTTGGTTCGCACGTCGGGGCGGTAATAGTCCGCGACGACCGCGTTCTCGGAAGCGGCTACAACGGCACGCCTGCCGGATACCCGAACTGCACCGACGCCGAAAGAGGCTGTCGCCGCTGCGCTCTTCGCGCTGAACGGCCCGACGCGAGCCTGTCTGGCCGGCTGTACGACATCTGCCTGTGCGTCCACGCCGAGCAGAACGCGGTGGCCACGGCCGCCAGATTCGGGATGGCGATCGACGGAGCCATGCTCTACACGACGCTGCAGCCGTGCTTCAACTGCCTCAAGGAGTTGATGCAGGTCCGGGTGCGCGGCGTGGTCTTCCGCCGTGAATGGCAGCCGGGTCATCCCGACTACGCCTGGGTTGCCGCCGAATACGAGCGGCTGGTCGCCCACTACCGGTCGAGCGGACACGTGTTCGCCCGCCTCGAGCAGATCGAAACCCTGACGGCCGTCGGCCTGGAGATCGGCCATCCGGTCTAGCCGGTCCGGTCCGCGGCGGGCGTGCCGCCCAGGGCACCCGCCAGCGACCTGGTCCGTCGCCTGACGAACCGTGGGACGCCGTCGGATATGATGCACGGGCACATGGAGCACCCCGTCCAGGTTCCCACTCTTCCCGGCGCTTCCTTCCGGCTGCCTCCGCAGCTCGAGGGCTTACGCCGCCTGTCCTACAACATGTGGTGGAGCTGGAACCCGCGGGCGCGGGCGCTCTTCAGCCGGATCGACGGCCTGTCGTGGTCTCGTTATCGCAATCCGGTCGAGGTGCTGTCCCAGCCGATCGCCTGGTCGGAGCTGCTCGACGACCCTGCCTTCATGGCCGAATACACGCAGGTCGTGGCCGAGTTCGACCGCTACATGGCCGGCGGACGCGAGCACTGGTTCAACCGCGAATACGGCCCGGCCCTGAGCGGCCCCATCGCCTACTTCTGCGCCGAGTACGGCTTCCACGAGAGCCTGGGCATCTACTCCGGCGGCCTCGGCGTTCTCGCCGGCGACCACATCAAGTCGGCCAGCGACATGGCCATGCCGTTCGTCGGCGTTGGCCTCCTCTACAAGCACGGCTACTTCCGCCAGACGATCGACGCGGACGGCCACCAGGAACACGCCTACCCGGACTACGACCTGGCCCAGCTGCCGATCCTGCGCGTTCTCGGCCAGGACGGCGAACCGCTCACCGTGTCCGTCGAACTGCCGAACCGGCTGCTCTACGCGGCCGTATGGCTCGTCCAGGCCGGCAGGGTGCCGGTCCTGCTGCTGGACACCGACATACCAGACAACGCCGAGTCGGACCGGCCGGTCACCCACATCCTGTACGTCCGCGGCCGCGAGATGCGCCTCCACCAGGAACTGGTGCTGGGCGTCGGTGGCGTCCGGGCGCTGAAGGCGCTCGGCGTTGCGCCGACGGTCTGGCACCTCAATGAAGGCCACTCGGCCCTGCTGCTCGTGGAGCGCACTCGCGCCCTGGTTGCCCAGGGAGTGGCGCTGGACGATGCCCTGGAGCGCGTCCGCTCCAACAGCGTCTTCACGATCCACACGCCCGTGTCGGCCGGCAACGAGCGCTTCGACGCGGAGCTGACGCGGCGCGTGATCGGTCCGCTCTACGACGGCGACGGTCGCAAGGGCACCGGCGGCGTGCCGATGGACCGCGTTCTCGACCTCGCCCGCGGCATCGACGGCGACGGCCGCCAGCTGGACATGACCGCCCTCTCCCTGCGACTCTCCAGGGCGGCCAACGCCGTCAGCAAGCTGCACAGCGTCACGGCCAACAACACCTGGCAGGGCCTCGGCAACAAGCAGATCCTCGCCGTAACCAACGGCGTTCACATGCCGACCTGGGTCGGGCAGCCGATGCGCGACCTCTTCGAGCGGTACCTGGGCGCGGAGCTGGACAACGTCGACGCACGCAACAGCTCGGACCGATTCTGGGAGCGGACCGACCAGATCCCCGACGTGGACCTGTGGGAAGCGCATCAGCGCCAGAAGCTCGAACTGATGATCTTCGCCCGCAACCGGCTGCGCCACCAGTTCGCCCGCCACGGCGAGTCGCCGGGCACGCTCGAGGAACTCGAGGAGGTCCTCGACGTCGACACCCTGACGATCGGCTTCGCCCGGCGCTTCGCCACATACAAGCGGGCGAGCCTGCTCTTCTCCGACATGGATCGGATCTCGCGGCTGCTGTGGAACAAGGACCGGCCGGTGCAGATCATCTTCGCTGGCAAAGCCCATCCGGCCGACCGGCCTGGTCAGGGCGTCATCCAGGAGATCTTCGCCCGGTCCCGCTCGCCCCAGCTCCGCGGTCGCGTGTTCATCCTCGAGGACTACGACATGCGCGTGGCCCGATTCATGGTCCAGGGCGTGGACGTCTGGCTCAACAACCCGCGTCGCCCGCTGGAGGCCTCCGGCACCAGCGGCATGAAAGCCGCGGCCAACGGCGTGGCCAACCTCTCGGTTCTGGACGGCTGGTGGGACGAAGGCTGGATCGGCGACAACGGCTGGGCCATCGGCGGGCGTGAGACCAACCCCGACGAGGGCGCGCAGGACTACAACGACGCGCAGGATCTCTATCGCCTGCTGGAGCAGGAGGTCATCCCGCTCTACTACGGCCGCGACGATGACGGCGTCCCGGCCGGCTGGACGGCCGAGATGCGGCGCTCGATCGCCAGCACGATCTGGCGGTTCTCCACGATCCGGATGCTCCACGAGTACGTCGAGAAGATGTACCTGCCCGCGGCTGGGGTCGACGTGAAGAAGCAGGCGAGCCGCCGAACGGCCACGGAAGCGGGCTGACGTCGGATTGGGCGGCCGCGTCTCGCTGGCTCTCGTAATCCACAACCACCAGCCCGTCGGCAACTTCGGCTGGGTCATCGAGGACGTCTACGAACACGCCTATTCGCCGATGCTCCAGGCCCTGGAGCGGCATCCGCGGATTCGGCTCGGGTTGCACTACACCGGTCCTCTGCTCCGGTGGCTGGCCGCCAACCGGCCCGAAGCCCTGACCCAGATCCGCGGCCTCGTCGATCGCGGGCAGGTGGAAGTTCTCGGCGGCGGCTATTACGAGCCGATACTGGTCACCCTGCCCGACCGCGATCGCCACGGGCAGGCAGTCCGGATGCGCGACGAAGTCGAGGCGCTATTCGGTACGCGCCCGCGCGGAGCCTGGCTGGCCGAGCGGGTCTGGGAACCGTCGCTGGCGTACGACCTTGCCGCTGCCGGCTACGACTGGACCATCCTGGACGACAATCACCTGCGCGCGGCCTCGATCCACGAGGACGAGATGTGGACGGCATTCACGACCGACGACCGTGGCGCCCGGCTTACGGTCTTCGGCACGGAGCAAGGCCTGCGCTACCGCGTCCCGTTCAAGCCGGTAGAGGATCTGATCTCCTACCTGGCCGGCCGACGGACCGACGATGGCCGGTTCGTCGGAATGATGGGCGACGACGGCGAGAAGTTCGGGTCGTGGCCCGGCACCTTCGAGTACTGCTGGAGTCGGGAGCACTGGGTCGACCGCTGCTTCGAGGCGATCGAAGCCAGCGGCGAGTGGCTCTCCACCGTCACGCCGTCGGGGTGGCTCGACAGCCAGCCGCCGACCAAGCGCGTCTATTTCCCCACGAACTCGTACGTGGAGATGACCGAGTGGGTCCTGCCGCCCGACGAGCAGCCGGTCTTCGTCCGGCTGCTCCAGGATGCCCGCGAGCGGGACCTGCCGGCGGCGCGGTTCCTGCGGGGCGGCTTCTGGCGAAACTACATGGCCCGATACCGCGAGATAAACGAGCTCCACAAACAGATGCTGCGCGTCTCCGAGAAGGTGAACGCCATGGCGCCCGGGGCCGCCCGCGAGCGTGCTCTCGACCACCTGTACCAGGGGCAGTCGAACGACTGCTACTGGCACGGGCTCTTCGGCGGCATCTACATCGTCCACATGCGCATGGCCACGCTGGGTCACCTGATCGCGGCCGAGGACCTGGCCGACTCGGAGGCCGAGCCTGCGCACGGGCATGTGGCGGGCGGCGACGCGGTGGCCGGGATCTCGGCGGGCGGCGATGCCGCGGGCGCGGCAGAAGCAGCGGGAACCGCGGCGGGCGGCGATGCGGCGGGCGGCGACGCGGTGGCCGGGATCTCGGCTGGCGGCGATGCCGCGGGCGCAGCAGAAACAGCGGGAACCGCGGCGGGCGCGGCGGGCGCAGCAGAAACAGCGGGAACCGCGGCGGGCGCGGCGGGCGCGCCGGGCGCGCCGGTGGGCGCGGCGGGCGCGGCGGGCGCGGCGGGCGGAGCGACTATCCGCGAGCCGTACGGCGCCCGGATGGTCGATACCGATCTGGACGCCCTAGATGAAGTCCTGGTCACAGCCGCCGGCCAGACCGTCGTCGTCGACCCGGCCGAGGGCGCCGGGATCTCGTCGTGGGACCTGCGGGCAAGCCGCGTTGCGGTGGCCTCCGTGCTGCGGCGGCGGCCCGAGGCGTACCACCAAACACTGATCGCCCACGATCCCGGCGCGGCGACCGGCGCGCCCGGCGGGCACGCGGCGGAGGCCGCCGCCGACGCCCCGAAGACGATCCACGATGTCGTCAGGACCAAGGAACCGGGCCTGGCCGCCTTTCTCCATTACGACCGCCACGAGCGGCGGAGCGGGCTCATTCACCTGCTTCCGGCCGACGGGTCCACCGACTGCGCGGAACTGGTCGAGGCGACCTACGAAGAGCTCGGCGACTTTGCCGAGGGGGCCTTCGAGCCGACCGTCGTGGCCGGGGATCGGCTGGTCGCCCGCCGTCGCGGCTCCCTCCGGACGGAGAGCGGCGAACGGCCGCTCGTCGTGGCGAAGACCTATCGCTTCGGCGGGGATCGCTCGAGCCCGACGCTCGAGCTCTCGACTTCGGTGGCGAACCCGGGCGAGTCGGCGGTTGCGTTCGAGCTTGCCGTCGAGTGGAACTTCAACCTGCTTGGCGGAGGCCACAACCCGGCTGCTTTCTACGAAGCCGAGAATGGCGAGCGCACGCCGCACGACGCCGCCGGCGAGATTGCCGGCGCGACGAGCATCGCGTTCGGCAACGACTACGAGGGGGTCCGCGTCGTCGCCCGGCCCGAACCCGCGGCCCGGCTGACCTGGTACCCGGTGGAGACGGTCTCCAACTCCGAGGCGGGTTTCGAGCGCGTCTACCAGGGCAGCTCGCTCCTGTTCCGCTGGCCGGTTGCGCTCGCCCCCGGCGAAAGCCGCGCCTTCACGGTCCGGCTCGCGGTCGCCCAGGGGATCGACCACGCCGCGGCCGAATCGGAGTAGCGCGAAACGCCCGGTGGCTCCCCGCTTTCCGCAAGATGTCCGCGGTACGGGCGTAACGCAACGGGCCCAGGGACCGGTGCGGCGCGGTCTGCCGTCCAGAGCGGACTCGGCCGCGGAAACGCTCCGGAGCGGCACGGACGCCCGGGCTGTCGATCAAGCGGTCCTCGAGGCGCCGTCCGCGGGTCCCGCCAATCGGGTTCTGAACGCGGTGTTCGGCGCGCCGTACGGGCATTCAGCAGGAACTCGCAGATAGCCCGCGCCGAACGCGGCATGCCGCCCCGCGCCGAACGCGGCCGGCCGCCCCGCGCGGGTGCCGCCTTGCGCCGGCGCTGCCCCGTCCCAGCCGTTCGGCCGCCCCGCCCAGGTGCCGCCCCGCGCCGAACGCGGCCGGCCGCCCCGCGCGAGTGCCGCCTTGCGCCGGCGCTGCCCAGTCCCAGTCGTTCGGCCGCCCCGCGCCGAACGCGGCAGGCCGCGGGCCGTGGGCCGCGGGCTGCGGGCCATGGCCAATCCCGCCAGCCGTCGACGTCTCGCGGCGAAAGGTCATGGCCTCAATTGGGCCCACGCTCGGGGAATGCCCGGCCGGCGGCGCTCCGCTACCATCCGCACAGTGAGCCGCCCCAAGCTGGCCGTGCACGGCCATTTCTATCAGCCTGAGCGCCGCGACCCATTCAGCGGCGAAATCGCGCCTCAGCCGGCCGCCGCCCCCTATCGCGACTGGAACGCGCGGATCGACGCCGAGTGCTACAAGCCCAACGCCGAGCGCGGCAATCTACGCCACGTCTCGTACGACCTCGGTCCGACGCTGGCCGGCTGGCTGGCCACCCACGATGAATCTACTCACCAGGGCTTCGTAGACTCCGACCTGACGCCGGCGACCGACGGGCCGGACTGCGGCAACGCCATGGCCCAGGCCTATCACCACGCCATCCTGCCGCTCGCGTCGCTCGCCGACCGCCGGACCGAGATCCGCTGGGGCCTGCGCGACTTCGAGTTGAGGTTCGGCCGGCGCCCGACGGGCATCTGGCTGCCGGAGACGGCGGTGGACCTGCCGACTCTGCGCATCCTCGCCGACGAAGGCGTCCACTACACCATCCTGGCCCCGTGGCAGGCGGTCGATCCCCGCCTGGACACGCGCCGGCCCTACCGCGTGGAGCTCGGCGGCCGGAGTTCGATCGTCGTGGTCTTCTACGACGCGGCCCTCTCGGCCTCGGCATCATTTGAATCCGACGCGACCATGAACGCCGACGCATTCGCCCGCGATCGGGTTCTACCCCGACTCGCCGGCCCGGGCTTCGCCGACGGTACGCCGCGGCTTGCCGTGATCGCCACCGACGGCGAGCTGTACGGCCACCATCAGAAGTTCCGCGACCTCTTCCTCGCCCGGCTGGTAAACCCGGGCCCGGACGTCCCGGACCGCGGCTTCGATATCACCACGGTAGGACAGGTCGTGGGCGGGACGCCCGCCAGCGTCTTCCCCGTCACGCAGGTCGCGGAGCGGACCTCGTGGAGCTGCCACCATGGTGTCCTGCGCTGGTACGGCGAGTGCCCCGACGCCTCGGACGGCCGATGGAAGGGACCGCTCCGAGTGGCCCTGGAGAGGCTCGCCTCCGCTATAGACACCGTCGCCGGCGGGCTCGCGGCCGACTTCATGGACCCGGCCGCTCTCCGGCAGGTCCGCGACGAGTACATCGACGTGGTCTTCGGGGCCGAGACGCCGGAGGGCTTCGGCAGGCGCTGGCTGCCGATCGCCACGGATCTCCAGCGCAACGACCTGCTCCACCTGATGGAAGCGGAGCGCTGGCGCCTCGCCATGTTCGCGAGCGACGGCTGGTTCTGGGGCGACCCGATCCGCCCGGAAACCAAGCACGTGCTCCTCTGCGCGGCCAGGGCCGCCAGGTTGATCGACGGCTCGGCCGGAACCGACCTCGAAGGCCGTCTGAAGGACGACCTGTCGCTGTTCACGTCTCCGTCGCGCCGGATCGACGGCGTGGCGATCTACGCCGAGGCGCTGGCCGAGGCCGGACAGCCCGTGGGCCGAGCTCCGGCCCGACTGACCTTCGAGACGGCTGCCCGGCTGCCGGATCCCATGTCGGCCTAGGCTCCCATCCGGTCGCCGAACACCCTCCCCGTCGAGCGCTCTGCCGGGCCGGTCCGAAACGGGTAACGTGGCAGCACAAAACCCATAGGTCGCGGGGCCCACTCAGACTGGGGACTGAATCCGATGAAAGTGCCGCTCGCCGTCGTCTGCGACTACGCGGAGGTCCGCGAGAATCTCCTGACCCTGGTTTCGGCCGGGATCACACGGCTGAGGCGAGATACGCTGCCCGCCCCGATGGCCGTCTTCGTGGCACTGCAACTGGAGGTGGCCGCGGCCGAGCGCCCCTTCCCGCACGAGGTATCGGCTCGAGTCATCGGGCCGTCCGGGACGGAACTGGCTACGATCGGCGGCGGGTTCCAGGTTGGGTCGGCCGCCGACTTCGAATTGGACGAGAGCGGCGTAGTGTCGTTGCCGTTCGACCTGCGCATGATCAGCGCCACCGAGTACGGCTGGCACTCGATCGAGATCACGGTCGACGGGGCGAGCCGGCAGGTCTTGAGGATCAAGGTCACCCGTCCCCCGGCGACACCGCCGCCGGGCAACGCGGGAATCCGAATCGCGGTCCCCGACATCAAACGCCACTAGCCGGCCCCGCGCCGGTCGTCGCCGCACGGCGGGCCGGACGCGAGGGGCGGGCCGGAGGGCGGGCCGGACGCACGGGGCGCGCCGCACGGCGGGCCGGGCGCGGCTCGGAACCGGTGGAGCGAGCGGCAGCGGGGCGGGCCCCGCGCCGGCCGTCGCCGCACGGCGGGCCGGACGCGGGTCCTGGGTGCGCGCCTGCTAGACTCGGGCTCTGCCGGCCGCAGGCCCGTAGACCCTGCGCCGAGCGCCAGGAAGTTCGGAGCGCATCCCGTGTCATTCGAGTTCCACATCTCGAAGGCGGCTCGCATCCGCTACGAGTTCGACCGGGCGCTCTTCCAGACCAGCGGCAACGTCATCATCCCCGACTTCCCCGCCGCTCGAGCCTTCGCCAGGCGCATGAACGAACGGGCCGATCCGGAGCGCTACCCCGGCCGCGTCGTCCACGCCGCCGAGCTGAACGCCATGGGACTGATCGACGAGATACTCCACCACGCCGTCGAGATCTATCGCCGCACCGTCAACCCCAACGTCATGGCCGACGCGATCGCGGCCCTGGCCGCCGAGCTTCCGCCGGAGGAACTCCAGCGCGCCCTGGTCCAATTCGTCGAGCAGTTCCCGCCGCTGGTCGTGATCCGGGACGGCCGCGATCCGGCCGTCTACCTGGCCGACGCGACGGAAGGCCGCCCCAACCGCGAGCTCGCCCTCGAAGAGCTGATGATGCTGTGGCTGGCCAACGTCAACCCGGCCTTCAAGACCTTCGACGAACTGTTCGACGACGCGGACCTGGTCGAGCGGACGTCCTACGATCAGCTGATCCAGGGTCTGCAGGGCTTCTTCGAGAGCCAGCCCGGCTTCGGACCGGGCGGCGAGTCGCTCATCTCCTTCCTGCGCGCTCCCGCCCTGGCCGCGCCGGATTCGCTGGCCGCGCAACTCCGGTACATTCGATCGCGCTGGGGCCTCGTTCTGACGAGCTTCCTCGACAGGCTGATCGTCAGCCTGGACGTCCTCCACGAGGACGAGGTTGCCCTCTGGATGCGCACGCATCCGAGCCCCGGCCCCGGCGTGGCCACCCACGGTCCGGGCCTGGGCGGCCTCGAGAACGAGTACGAGAGGTTCAGCCAGGACCGCGAGTGGATGCCACGCGTCGTCCTGATGGCCAAGACCACCTATGTCTGGCTGGACCAGCTGTCGAAACGCTACGGGCGATCGATCCGGCGCCTCGACGAGATCCCCGACGAGGAACTGGAGGCGCTTTCGCGCCGCGGCTTCACCGGTCTGTGGCTCATCGGCCTGTGGGAGCGGAGCCGGGCCAGCCAGAAGATCAAGCAGTGGCGAGGCAATCCGGAGGCCGCCGCCTCGGCCTACTCCCTGATGGACTACCGCATCGCCGACGATCTCGGCGGCGAGGAAGCCTTCGCGCAGCTGCGGGCCCGATGCTCAGCCCGCGGCATCCGGCTGAGCTCGGACATGGTGCCCAACCACATGGGCATCGACTCGCGCTGGGTCGTCGACCACCCCGACTGGTTCCTCCAGCTGCCCGACCCGCCGTACCCCGCCTACTCGTTCACGGGCGGCAACCTCTCGGATGACGACCGGGTGACGATCCAGATCGAGGACCACTACTGGGACGCCTCCGACGCGGCGGTCGTATTCAAACGGACCGACAACTGGACCGGCGACGCCCGCTACATCTACCACGGCAACGACGGCACGAGCATGCCCTGGAACGACACCGCCCAGCTCGACTACCTCAAGCCGGAGGTTCGCGAGGCCGTCATCCAGACGATCCTCCACGTCGCCCGCCAGTTCCCGATCATCCGCTTCGACGCCGCGATGACGCTCGCCCGCCGCCACATCCAGCGGCTCTGGTACCCGGAGCCCGAGCAGGGCGGGGCGATCCCGTCGCGGGCCGAGCACGCCGTCACACGGGCCGTCTTCGACGAACACATGCCGGCCGAGTTCTGGCGGGAAGTGGTCGATCGCGTGGCCGCGGAGGTGCCGGATACCTTGCTCCTGGCCGAGGCTTTCTGGCTCCTCGAGGGCTATTTCGTCAGAACGCTCGGCATGCACCGCGTCTACAACAGCGCATTCATGAACATGATGCGCGACGAGGAGAACGCCAGCTACCGGCAGGTGGTCAAGGACACGATCGAATTCGACCCGGAGGTCCTCAAGCGGTTCGTCAACTTCATGAGCAACCCCGACGAGCGGACCGCGGTCGACCAGTTCGGCACGGGCGACAAGTACTTCGGCGTGGCCACGGTCATGGCCACAATGCCGGGCCTGCCGATGATCGGGCACGGACAGGTGGAAGGCTTCTCCGAGAAGTACGGCATGGAGTACCGGCGGGCCTATCACGACGAGCAGCCGGACGGCTGGCTGATCGAGCGCCACGAGCGGGAGATCTTCCCGCTCTTCCACCGCCGCTACCTCTTCGCCGACGTCGCCGACTTCCTGATGTACGACTTCTACGACCCCGGCGGCTGGGTCAACGAGGATGTCTTCGCTTACTCGAACCGGCACGGCGACGAGCGCGCGCTGGTCGTCTATCACAACCGTTTCGCCGAGGCGAAGGGTTGGGTTCGCGAGTCGGCGGCCTACTCGGTACCGGACGGCGGCGGGCGTCGGCTCGTCCGCAAATCGCTCGGCGAGGGGCTCGGGCTCCACGCCGACGGCGACTGGTACACCCTGCTCCGCGAGCAGCGCTCGGGCCTGGAGTTCGTGCGTCGCTCCTCCGACCTGTGCCGCGATGGGCTGTACGTGGAGCTCCACGCCTACGGCTGCCAGGTCTTCCTCGACATCCACGAGATGGAGGACTCCTCCTCGGGGCAGCTGGGTCGACTGGCCCAGCAACTCGGCGGAGCGGGCGTACCGAGCATCGGCGCCGCTCTGCGGGAGATGCAGCTGCAGCCGCTTCACGGGGCGGTGCGCGGATTGGCCGAAAACGGCTCGCTTCGGCGAGTGGCCGAGATAGGGGCGGCCAGGGCGGCCGCGGCCTGCCAGGGAGCCCCGGCGGTAGACCTGGGGCTGCACGGGCCGGGCGGGACGGCCGGGGGGGCCGCGGCGGCAGCGGCGGCCGGGGCGCCTGGGAAGCCTGGTTCGGCAGCCGGAGCGTCAAAGACGGCCGGCGCGCGCGCAGGCAAGGTATCCAGGGGACTCGTGGGCGGCGCCACCGACGAGCAGCTGGCGGGCCTGCTGGACGACGGCCAGCGCCACGTGCGGCGGGCCCTTCAGGCGCTGGTCGACGTGAGGGGGGCGGGCGGCGACGTAGACAGGGCCGAGGCCGACTTCCGGCGCGGTCTCGAAGCGGCTCTCCGGCTGCCGGCTTTGGGTGAGAGCCGCCTTTGCGCCGGCCTGGCGGATGAATGGACATGGATCGCCCTGATCGGCCGGCTCGTTTCGAGGGCGCTGTCCGCCGTGGCCGAGCCCGAGGGCGGCACCGGTCGGGCGATCGACGATCTCCAGCTGAGCCCCGTCATCGCCGGCATGTTCGGCGACCTGGGGCTGGACGAGGGCGGTGCCTGGCGATTGGTGGCGTTGATCCGGATGCTGCGGCGCCTGCCGCTACCATCGTCCGTCGCCGATCTGGCGCCGTCGGAACGGGCGCCGGCTCTTGTCCGTGCGCTGATCGCCGACGAGTCCGTCCGACCTTACATTCGCGTCAACGTCTGGGAGGGCGTCAGCTGGTTCAACCGGGAGTCGTTCGGCCAGGTCCTGTGGTGGATGGCCGCCCTTGACGCGCTGGACGCCGCCGAAGGGGTCGAGGCGGGATCGGTCGCCGAAGAGCCCGTCGCGGGCGGCGGGGTGGGAGTCGACGGCATCGCGGGCGTCGCGGGCGCGGGAGGCAAGGGCGCCGCGGGCGCGGGAGCCGGGCGTGTGGCGGGCGCGGGAGGCAAGGGCGCCGCGGGCCCGCCGGCCGTAGCTGCTGGCGCGACCAGGGGTTCACCGCGCAGTCCCGGGGCGCGCCAGAGCGCTGGAGGGAAGCCCGTGGCCGCTGCCGGGAAGCCCGTGGCCGCTGCCGGGAAGCCCGTGGCCGCCGCCGGGATGCCCGTGGCCGGCCACGATCGTCAGACCGCCCGACGCCTCCGCGCCGCAGAGCACCTGACCGAGATCCTGTCCAGGGCCGCCGGCACCTGCGGCTACCAGCTCGACGACCTGGAGGCCGCGGCCCGGGGCTGAGTCATCCCCACCCTGCCCGCGGCGGAGCGGCGGAGCGGCGGAGCGGCGGAGCGGCGGAGCGGCGGAACGGCGGAACGGCGGAACGGCGGAACGGCGGAGCGGCGGAGCGGCGGAGCGGCGGACGGGCTTGCCTCGTCCGACGCCGGTCGGGCGAGCGGTAACGGCCGCACGGTGAGTCCATGTCCGGCCGCCGGACGAACTCGACCCGTGCAATGCTCGAGGGGATGGATCCGTTAGGGCCAACTCTCCGCGAAGATCGGCCCGGACGACCGCCGCCGGCCGGCGGTCCGTGCCCAAACCCGGCCGGCGAGCGTACCCGGTGGCGGTTCGCGCACGAAACAGCCAGGACGACCGCCGCCGGCCGGCGGTCCGTGCCCAAACCCGGCCGGCGAGCGTACCCGGTGGCGGTTCGCGCACGAAGCAGCCAGGCCGACCGCCGCCGGCCGGCGGTCCGTGCCCAAACCCGGCCGGCGAGCGTACCCGGCGGCCGTTCGCGCACGAAACGGCCCGGCCGACCGCCGCCGGCATTCCCGTGCGCGTCCGGAATTGCCTTTCATCACCCGGACGAGTGCTATGCGCCATGGCCCAGGCCCAACCGACGGTATCCGGCCGGACGGCCGTTGGGATGTGGCGGGCAAGAGCCGGGTCCGCGTCTACCACCGAGGTTGCGGCTCCGGAATGGGCGTTCTTGGACGTTAGCCGCCCGTCCCGGCGTTCCGGGAGAACCGACGACGACGTCGCGCCGGCCGCCGACTACATAACACTCCCCCAGGTGGTAGAAGGAAAGGCGCCGCAGGAGTCCACCCGTCGGTGGCCGTGGCCCGGCGCCGAATGCCGGGGGGCTTGCTGAGCGCCGAACGGAATTCGGTCGCGCACCCTCCAGTCGGAGGCGCCCCCGCCGACCAGCCTCGGGCAGTGCCGTCAGGCGGCCGGCACCGACGGCCCAGGCTCCGGCCGCTCTCGGCGGTTCATCTAGATCGAGGCGTCCGGATAGCGCGGCGCGAGGACCGCGGCGGCAAGCCCGACGATCTCGGCGTGGACCTCCGCCGGTGACCGGGTGCCATCGACGATCCGCACGTCTTCACCGCCGGCCCGGAGCGACGCGATGGCGGCCTCGTAGCGCTCGACGATGCGCGCCAGCTGGGCCCGATCCTCTTCGAATCGTTCCCGCGTCGCCCGGCCGCTGAACCGCGTCATGCCCACGTCAACCGTTACGGAGAGAAAGACGGTGAGATCAGGCCTCATGGCGAACTGGTTGACCCGGCGCAGCCACTCGAGATCGCAACCAAGAGCCTGGTAGGCAAGACTGGAAAGGTAGTAGCGGTCAGCGACCACCGTCACGCCACGCGCCAGGGCCGGAACAACCTCGGAGACGACATGGTCCATCCGGTCGGCCGCGAAAGCCAGGGCCTCGGCCTCCGGCCCGCCGAGCTCAACCTGCCGGCCAAGGTGGCGTCGCAGGACGCGTCCAATCGGCCCGCGGGACGGTTCACTGGTGGCCGTGGCCGGAACACCGACCCGGCGCAGCCACTGGAGCAGCATCTCCGATTGGGTCGTCGAACCGGAGCCATCGATCCCCTCGACGACGATCAGGGCACCCGGATGAGGGTTTGGCGGGTTCATCGACCTGTACCCCGGCAGGCGCCGCACGGCGGCGCCACGGCCTGGTCCGGCCGATCTGCAAGCTTCATCGTCCGGCTCCAGAACCACCGCCGCAGGGCGACGCCACGCCCTCGCCGGCCGCGCTCGGCAGCGTCATCGTCCGGGTGGTCGGCGGCCCGCCGGCCCGGACGCCACGCCCTCGCCCGCCGGGCCGGACGCCACGCCCTCGCCCGCGCCCCCGGCCCCGCTCGCCGGCTCGACTCCGAGCAGGATGCGCCGAAGCAGCGGGATCGGCGGCGATCCGTACGAGATGACCGACTCGAGGTGAGCCTTGTAGGAGAAGCCCGGGGTCTCGCCGAAGCCGCCGACGACGCGCGGGATCGGGACCGCCGCGGCCCCTCTCGGGTCGCCCGACGCCACGGCCGCCCGGACCCGCCTCTCCCGCTCGAGGCTCCACATTTCCATCGAGCCGACAAAGTAGGTCGAGAGCTGGGTGGAGGTCAGTCGGGCGCGGTCCCATTTCTTGCGTGCCTCCGATTCCTCCTGGAAGCCGCCTCTGACCATCAGCTCGATCGCCTCTTCCTCGGTCATGGATCCGGCGTGGATGCCGATGTCGATCATGGCGTTGATGATGGCCCGCAGGTAGAACTTCCAGTGGATCAGCATCAGGGCGGGGTCGTCGGCCTTGAACCCCAGGTCCATCATCACCTGGGTGACGTAGACCGCCCAGCCCTCGACGAAGACGCCGCTGCCGAAGACCGTTCGCGCCAGCGACGGGCATCGGTTCGAGTAGACGAGCTGCAGGTAGTGGCCCGGCGTCCCTTCGTGGATGGTCGTCAGGTCGATCTGGCGGTCGTTCTCCTCTGCCAGATAGGAGTCCACCTGCTCCGGTGTCCAGTCCTCGGGCGGCGGGGTCATGAAGTAGAAGGCCTTCTGACCTGAATCGAGCGGTCCCGGAGAGTCGAGCATCGCCCCGGCGAACTCGCGCAGGAAGGGCGGCGTCCAGTCGATCTCGAGCGGCTCGTCCGGGACAGTGATGACGTCGTGAGCCCGGCAGAACTCGACGATGCCGCGGTAGCTCTCACGGCAGTATTCGACCAGTGCGCCGGCCGGGTGATGGGCCCGACCGATCGCGGCGGTGACGGCGGCGACGGTCCGCGAGTCGGCCGCTTCGCGGCCGCCCTCGTCCTGCGCCGCGGGCGGCGCCTCACCGGGAACCCACGCCTCCCAGATGTCGCGCGCGATCCGGATCATCTCGCCCCGCACGGCGTCGTACTCGACGCGCGCCTGGGCCAGGATCTCGTTCCCGGTCAGATCCGAGCGGAAGGTGTGGCGGAGCTTGCCGGCGAAGAGATCGGCCCCCAGCCGGCCCTCGCCGGCCGATCGAGGCAGCAGATCGGTCCGGAGCCACTCTTCGAAGCTCCCGATCGCCCCGCGGGCGGTCTCGGCCGCGGCTCGCAGGCGTGGCAAGACTTCCGCCACGCCGGGCTCGCCGGCGGCAGCGCCGGCCTGGGCGAGCGCGTCTTCGGCCAGCGCGGCGATACCCGGCAGCTGCTTGATCGCCATCTCCGTGTGCAGCCGCGACGGCGGCCGCCCGGCCAGGCTGCCGAGTTCGCGCCGCGCGGCCGCCAGGACGGCCGGGGTCCCTTCCAATCTCGATGCCACCGACGCGAGCCGGACGGAGATCGGCGCGAAGTCACGGGCCAGCAGCGGGAAGATCCCGCCGCCCAGCAGATAGACGTAGCCGAGCGCGTTCCACGCGTCCTCGCGCAGTTCCGTCTCGTCGAAGAGCAACGCCGCCAGCTCCGACATCAGAAGGTCGCGGTCGAGGCGCTCGTCGACGCTCAAGTCCGCGTCGGCGAAGCCTCGCAGCTCGGCTCGCCAGCGATCGGCGAAGTTCAGCCGGGCGGCGCGTCCGGCGTCGCTCAGGTCCGGCCACTCGCCGTCGACGGCGTGCATGCCCGTGGCCGTCGCGGCCACCGGGTACAGGTGGAAGAACTCGTCCAGGAACTCGTTGACCCGGCCGCCAAACTTGGACATTGCTCTCCTCGATTGAAAGTCCGTCGAGTGTAGCGGCCGGTTTGAAGTCGGGTCGACCGCGGGGGCTGGAAACGATGCGATTGGACCTCGTCGCCGGCGCGTATGACCCGCCGGGGCGCCGGCCGGAGGCGGAAGGGCGACACCGTCCCGCAGGCGACGCGGCCCCACGCCGCGCCGACTTCAGGGGCGAAGCCCTCGCGCTCATCGGCTTCGCGCGCTAGCATCCGCCATGCGGCGCCGCCGAAGACGGCGCACAGACCTCGGAGGAAACGCCAATGATCGACCTCCTCGTCAAGGTCGCCGTGAACGCCGTCGCACTGCTTGCGGCAGCCAACGTGGTGCCGGACTTCCGTTTCGTCTTCCACACCGACAAGCCGGAAGACTGGCTCAAGATCCTCGTAATCGCGCTCGTCTTCGCCCTCGTCAACAGCTACATCAAGCCGATCGTGAAGACCCTCGCGCTCCCGATCGGCTTCATGACCATGGGCATGGTGGCCTTCGTCATCAACGCGGCGATGTTGCTGGGGACCGCCTGGGGCGTGAACCAGTTCGTCAACACCAACGGCTTCAGCTTCAGCATCGGCGGCTACCCGGCGGTCTGGGGCTACTCGGCGATCGGATGCGCGGTAGTCGCCTCGATCGTCATCAGCATCGTGGGCACGGTGCTGAACCTGGTCCTGGTACCGCGCAAGGTGGTGGGCTTCTAGCCGAGGATCGTGACGCGGGCCGAGAGCCGGGCCGAGCACGCCCGCCGATCCATCTCATCCCCGCGCACCCGCTAGGCTTGCAGCAATGCCATCCACCGATACGTTCCCACTGGCGAGCCTGTTCGCCGCGACCGGCGGCGCGAGCCATCTCGAGGCGGCCTCGCCCGGCGCCCTGACCCAGAGGGAGCGCTTCCGGATTCGGTTGCGGCGCCGGCCGCTGCTGCTCGACGGTGCGATGGGGACGCTGCTCTACTCGCGAGGCGTGCCGCAGCGCGCGTGCCTGGATGAACTCGTCCTGGCCAGGCCCGATCTCATCGCGACTATCCACCGGGAGTACATCGAGGCCGGCGCGGACGCCGTCGAGACCGACACCTTCGGCGCCAACCGCCTCCGTCTCGCAGAGTACGGGCTGGAGAAGATGGCCGGTCGCTTCAGCCGCCAGGCCGCTCAACTGGCCCGCGAAGCCAGGGAGACCGCCGGGAAGGACGTCCTCATCGCCGGCTCGATCGGGCCGCTGGGGCCGGCCGCCCGGGTGCCTCGACCTCACCCGGGGATCGCACGGGCGGCCTTCCGGGAACAGATCGAAGGTCTCCTCGAGGGCGGCGTCGACCTGCTCGTATTCGAAACCTTCGATCGCCTAGAGGTCCTGCTCTCGGCCATAGAGGAGGCGAGACGGGCTTGCGACCTGCCGGTCATCGCCCAGATGACGTTCGGCGAGGACCTTACCGCCAACGACGGCACCACTCCCGAGGCGGCCGCGGCCGCCCTGACCGATGCCGGCGTGGACGCCGTGGGTGTCAACTGCGGTTCCGGGCCGCTGGTCTGCCTGGAGGCGCTCGCCCGAACCGGTCCCCCTTCGGCGACGATCGCTCGCTCCATAGTCCCGAACGCCGGGCTTCCGCAGCGCGTGGAAGGAGCGTTCATCTACTCCGCCGGACCGGCGTATTTCGGCGACATGGTCCCTCAAATGCTCGCGGCCGGAGCCCGGATCCTCGGCGGCTGTTGCGGCACGACGCCGGAACACACGCGGGCGATGCGGGCCGCGATCGACGCGATGGCACCGGATCAGTACTCGGCGAGGGTGGCGGCGGCCCCCGGCCCGGGCGACGGCAAGGCGGCCGGTCCCGGAGCCGATCGGGCCGGCGGTAACGGCGCCCGCGTCGACGGGGCCGGTGAGGCCGCTGCCCGCGAGGCCCCCGGCGAAGCTTCCGGAGCGATGGACCTCGCGGCCGCGGCCGCTCCGCGGACGCCGAGTCCCGAGGTATCGGCAGGAGTCGCAGCCACTCCCCCGTCGGGCCTGGCGAGGAGGCTCGCCGGCGGCGAATTCGTGGTTCTCGTCGAGATAGATCCGCCGCGGTCGATCCGCATCGACCGGACCATCGAGGCGGCCCGGCTGCTGCAGGCGGCCGGGGTCGACGCCGTCAACATCAGCGACTCCGCCACCGGTCGGGTCCGAATGGGCGCCCTGGCGGTCGCGTTCGGGATCCAGCAGCAGGTCGGCCTGGAATGCCTGGTCCACCTGACCACCCGCGACCGCAACCTGATGGCGCTCGAGGCCGAGCTGCTGGGCGCCCACGCCCTCGGCATCCGGAACATCCTCGCCCTGACGGGCGATCCGCCTCGCGTCGGCGACCGGCCGGCTGCGACCGCCGTCTGGGACGTCGACGCGGTTGGGCTGATCGAGATAATCCGCCGCCTGAACAAGGGCGAGGATGCCGCGGGCCTCTCGATCGGACAGTCGGCCGGCTTCACCATCGCCTGCGCTCTGGACCCCACCTCCGCCGACCGGATCAAGGAGTGGTCTCGCCTGGAGCGCAAGCTGGCGGCCGGGGCGGACCTGATCATGACCCAGCCGCTGTACTCGCGCGAGCAGCTCGACTCGATGCTCGTCCATGCGCGAGAACGCTTTGGGCCGGCCGGGTTCCCAGTTCCGGTGCTGATCGGAATCCTGCCGCTTCACAGCGCGCGCCACGCGGAGTTCCTCCACAACGAGGTTCCGGGCATCACGATTCCGGACGAGCAGCGCGCCGCAATGCGCGCGGCCGGCGAACGCGGCGCAGAGGTCGGCCTCGAAATGGCGCTCGACCTCCTGGCCGCGGCGGAAGGCCGCGTGACCGGCACCTACGTGATGCCGAGCTTCGGCCATTACGACCTGGCGGCGGAGCTGGTCAGGAGGTTGCGGGCGCGCGAGGCGGCCGGAAACCAGACTTAGGCGTGGTTCGGCGCTAACCGGCGGGCGCCGCCCCATACTCTTTTTGTGCCCCATACCCTTGTTGGTCGAGGTCGGCTAAACTCGGATCATGGGTGCAGTCGACACGATGGAGCAGTTCTTCGATCTGCTCAACTCCGGCGATCGCGAGGGCGCCGTCTCCCTGATGGATGAGCGCGCCGAGCTGCGCGTCCACATCGACGGGAACGCTCGCACGCTCAAGGGCCTGCGGGAAGTCGGTGGCTGGTTCCTGCGCGCCGAGCCCGGCTTTCGCATGATCCCCGGCGACGTCAGGGACATGGGCAACACCTACCAGGCGAACCTGCTGGTGGTGCGGCCCGGCGCCCAGACGCAGCAGCTGGACGCGAGCTTCCGCGTCGAGGCGGGCAAGATCACGGCCATCAACCTGACGCCGCGCCAGACCTGAACCCGGTCCGCGTGACGCCGCGCCGGGGACGGGCCGGCTAGGAAGGGCCGGCCGAGAGGCCCGCCGAGGGCGCCGGCGTCGGAGCCTGCCAGCCGATCGGGGGGATGTTGATTGGCATCCCCTCCCAGATCACGTTCGGATTCTTGATCTGGGGATTGGCGGCGATCAGGTTGGGCAGGGTGATGTTGTACTTGGCCGCGATCCCCGACAGGCCGGTGACGTCGGTCTTCTTGACGATGTACACGATGAAGCTCGTCCCCGGCGCGGGAGAGTTACTGGCGGAGGCCGAGGCGCTGGGCGTCGCCAACCCACCCGAACCCGGCGAGGAGGAGCCGCCCGCGATCTGGGCCGGGCTCTTGCCGTTCATGATGATCGGGAAGAGCACGAGTGAGGCCATCACGAGCGCCATCCCGACGGCGACGAAGAGCAGCGGCTGGTTGGCCCGGTGCTCTTCGCGACTCCTGAGTCGAGGGAAGGTCTCGAGCCTTGGAGGGTTCTCCCAGCCGGGATGGCTCGGGCCGCGTCGCGCCATGGCCACGGCGGGTTCCCGGAGCGAGGACGGCGGGGGCGGCGCGCTCGGAACCGGAGAGCGCCCGGCGTCGCCGTCGTAGCTCCACAGACCGGCGCTCATGTCCGCCGCCCGCCGGGCGGCTGCCCCGGCGTCGGCATCGGCCGTAACTCTCGGCCGGGCGGCCAGGAAGGCCGGGGCATCATCCGCGCCGCCAACCAGGCCGGCGCCGGTTGCGCCACCGGCACCGGCGGCCGCGACTGCGTCTGCCTCGACTTTGACTGCCGCGGCCTCCTGGCGCGCCCAATCAAGGAAGATCGGGCACTGCGCAAAGCCGGCCGAGAGGCAGAACCTTTCCTGGTGCGGGAAGGCGCGGGGTTCGGGCTCCGGGGCGGCAAAACAGCGGTGGCGATAGTCGGGGCTGCTCGAGCGGTGGTCCCGGTCGTCCTCGAAAGCGACGAACGGGCAGGCGCTCGGACCGCCGTCGAACGGGATGGTCGGATCCTCGATCACGCGACAGATGATACCCGCGCCGTTGGTTCTTGTGCGCCCGGGCGAACCCATGATCTAGCCGGGGCCTCGACGAACCCGCCGAAGCCGGCGGCCGAGCCGCTCACCGGCAAGCGTTTCTCAGCGCGGCCGCCCGCGCCGCCGACGGCGCTCCGCACCGGCAGCCGACCGCGTCCCTCGCCGGCCGGCGAATTGCGACCGGGTTCCTCCGAGGCCTCGAGGAGCGTCGCCCCACGCCGCCGCCTGTCAACCGGCCTGGTCGAGGGCCGACTGCAGCGATTGCAGGTAGCCGTAGCTCGTGTAGGTGGCGCCGGAGATCGAGTTGACCTGGGCGCTCTGGGCCTGGAGAACCTCGCTGCGAAGCTGCGGGGTCGCGTACGCGGCTATCGCGGCCGAGTGCGGGTTGTCGCTGGGCGCCTGCAGAGTCTGGACGTCGGTGATCTTGCCGCTCTGCATCGTGATCTGGACCTGGACGGGTCCGAACGGCGTCTGGATGACGCTGCCGGTCAGCTGGCCGGTGTATGTGCTCTTGATCCCCGGCGTCCCACCCGTTGCAACCGGCGCCAGTCCCGCCACGGTTGGGGTCTTGAAGCTGAGGAGCAGGACGATGGCGGCGATGGTCAGGAGCGTCGCCACTACTGGTCGTTTCGACATCGGTCGTCTCCTCGGCCTCAGAAGGCGAAACGTTCGAAATGGATCTGCGCCTCGGGGATCCTGAGCCGCCGCAGGCTGCCCAGGACGCGGTCCATCATGCCCTTCGGTCCGCAGACGTAGATGTCTCGCTCGTTGATGTCGGGCACGAGCCGGCGCAGGGCTCGAGGGTCAAGCGGATCGGACGGCATCTCACGGGACCCGCGACGGCCGACCAGGTAATGGACGGTGGCTCCCCGAAGGCTGGCCAGCTCGTCGATCTCTCGCTGGAAGACAAGGTCTTCCGGCCCGCTGGCCCGATAGACGAGCGTCAGGTTGCCGCGGGACGCGGGCAGCTCCTCGAGCAGGGCGCGCAGCGGGGTGATGCCGATGCCGCCGGCCACGAGCAGGACCCGGGCCTTGGTCCGGGCGGCCCCGGTCAGTGCCCCGTAAGGGCCCTCCAGGAAGACCGAGGTCCCAACGGGGATTCGCTGCAGCGTCTTCGTATAGTCGCCCAGCTCCTTGATCGTGAAGCGGAGGAACTTGCCGTTGGGCGCGGCCGAGATGGAGAAGGGATGCGCCCGGTACCAACCGTACGGCGTCAGGAAGCGAAGGCGGAACCACTGCCCGGCCCGAACCGGAAGCTGGTCGAGTTCGCGTCCGGCGAGGTAGATCGAGGCGACCCCGGGCGCTTCCTCCACGACGTTGGCCACGTGGAAGCGGTGCCGCCACGAGATCGCGATCGGCTGGCCGAGGCGGAAGACCAGGAGTGTTCCGAAGGCGGCCGCGTAGAGGCCGATCCAGAAGATGCGGGCCACTAAGTCGGTCGTGAAGTCGACGCCCACGAAGAGCTGATGCAGGAAGGCCAGGGCGATGGCCAGATACGTGAACAGGTGGATCGCGTACCAGGTCTCGTATGAGGCGTGGGTCCGGACGGCCCGAACCGACGTGACGCCGATGATCACGAACAGGCCGAGACCGATGGCCGACCACAGGACATATGGGTATGACCCGAGCAGCGTGAGGAACTCGGCCACGGGCGAAGCGCCGACTCCCATCGCGTAGCCGACCGTAGTCAGCACGGCGTGCGCGACGAGCAACCAGATCGCGGAGAAGCCGACCCAGCGGTGAGCGTCGGTGATCTTGTCCTGGCCGAAGACCTGATCGAGCCAGGGGCTGCGCGACATCAGGACCAGCTGGATCAGGACCAGATACGTCCCGTACAGGGCGCATATCTCGCCGGCGGCCGTGAACATGCCCGACGTCGTGCCCAGCTCGCCCAGGCCGCCGTGGCGGATCCACATCCCGCCGATCAGAAGGGCGATCCCGCCCAGGATGGCGTAGACGTCGTTGGCCGTCACCGGCCAGGCGCGCGGCACGGGGACGCGACGCGCCTTGCGAGGCGGGGCTGCCGCCAGGGCGGTCTTGCGAGTTGCGTAGGTGTCGCTCATCGAGTTGTCGAGGCTCCCGGTCCGGCTGCTCGATCGGTCTGGGACGGCGATGCTCTCATCGTCCTTGCCGCGCGATGAACGTGTATCACCGCGGTTCGGATGATCGGGCTGCTTTCTGTAGTCAGGCTGAAAGCTTCGTGGGGCCATTGTGTGCAAACCGTGGAGGCCGCGTGGAGGAAAGGACCGCCCTGGCGGCGACTTTCACGCGGCCGTCGCGTGCCGCGCTGCCCATCTCGCCGCCCAGGATACGCCAGCGGAGCCGCGGGCTCGGCCGCCGCGCCTGGGCATCCGCGAGTTTGACAGGCGAGCCGGGCGATCCAACACTTGTCCGAGGCCGAGGCCGCCAGAGCTGCCAGCTCGTTTCTTGCCTCGCCTGACGTCCCATGTCGAGAGGAGATCGATGTCCCGACTATCCGGCTGGTTGCAGCCCGCGACGACAGTCCACGCCCACTGCGACGTTCCGTGCGGCATCTATGACCCGCACGGGGCCGAGCTCGCGGCCCGAACGGTGGCCCGCATGGTCGAGTTGATCGGCCAGCTGCCCAAGGAGAACCGCACCGAAGCGGACATGCAGAAGTTCATCCGCTGCGTCACGATCAAGGAACAGCACGCCGAGATCGTGAAGCACGAGATCCAGGTCATCTGGAGCGACTACTTCAAGCCCGAGCACGTCGAGCGCTACCCGGACCTGCACGACCGAACCTGGAAGATCCTCAAGCTGGCGTCGAAGAACAAGCAGAACATCGACGCGGCCGCCGCCGCCGAGCTAGAGGCCGCGGTGAAGGAGTTCGCCGACATCTTCTGGTCGACTAAGAAGTAACGGGCGGGCGGACGTCTTCGACATGAACGAAACGCCGGAGGAGAGCCCTCCGGCGTTCCCGTCTGCCGAGCCGGCGGAGGCCGGTGAACCGGCGGAGGACTCCGCCGTCCGACGGCCGAGGTCGCATCTCCGCGCATTGCCCAAGCTCTCCTGGTCGTGGCGGGCACCCATCGACGAGTTGATGGGACGGGCTCCCCGTGGTACCTGGCGGGTGGCGGTCGCCGAGGAAAGCATGGCTCCAGCCCTGCGGCCGGGAGACTGGCTGCTGCTGGACCCGACCTCGCGTCGCTGGCCCCGCCGCGGGAGCATCGCCGTCTTCCGCGAGCCGAACAGCGGGATCCTGGCCGTCAAGCGCGTGGCGGCCGGACCCGGTGATCGCGTCCGTATTCCGGCCGGGGTGTTGCGCCTCGGCCCTGACGAGGCCTGGCTGATCGGCGACAACGCCACCGCCTCGCTGGACTCGCGCCGGTACGGCCCCGTGCCGAGCGAAGCGGTGGTGGGCCGCGTCTGGTTCCGATACGGCCCGGTGCGCCGGATCGGCCCCGTGCGTTGAGGGTAGACGGGGCAATCAGACCCGGCCGATGAGCTCCCGGGCCGCCAGTTCGATCATGGCATGGTCGCGCGGCAGCATGTCCTGGAGCATGAGTCTCTCGATGCCGGCGGCCTCGAAGCGGGCGGCCATCTCCCGGGCCTGATCGGGAGTTCCTGTTATCCAGCGGGGCCGGCGCTCCTCGAGCCAGCTCTTCGCGTCCGAACCCGCCGCCCCGACCATCGCCAGCTGCTCGTTTACGCGCCGCCGGACTTCCGCCTCGTCCGAGCCCACGAGCAGGCCGGCCATCGCCGAGCGCCGTATCGTGGCCGGATCGCGGCCGATCTTCCGGCACTCGTCGTCCAACCGCGCGAACACGTCGCCGCAGGTGTCCGGGCCGGCGCTCGACATGTTGTACTCGTCGGCGTAGCGCGCCGCCAGGCGGAGCGATCTCGGGCTGCCCTCACCGCCGACGATGATCGGCGGGTGCGGCCGCTGCACGGGCTTGGGGTTGAAGGACGCGGACCGTACTCGGACCTGCCTGCCCTCGAACGACCAGCCGTTGGGTTCCTCCCAGAGGCCGTGCAATACGGCCAGCTGATCCTCCATGAGGTCCGCTCGCTTCGTGATCTCGGGGAAGGCCAGGCCGAGCTGGCTGTGCTCGGCCTCGTTCCAGCCGGCCCCTACGCCGACCTCGACCCGGCCTGAACTCATCTCGTCGACGGTCGTCACCACCTTGGCGAACGAGCCCGGATGACGGAATGTCACCGGCGAGACCAGCGCGCCCAGCCGGATGGTCGTCGTCTCCCGGGCTATGCCGGCCAGGACCGTCCAGGCGTCGGTGGTCGGTCGGTTGTCGGGGCCGGGAAAGCTGCGGTAGTGGTCCGACCTGAAGAAGGCCTCGAAGCCGACGCGCTCGGCGAGGCGCGCCAGGTCGAGTTGTTCGGCGTAGCTGAGGCCCTGTTGGGCCTCGATCATGAGCGCGAAACGCATCTGCATCCTCCCGGGTCGGCATCGAGATCGCGGGTCCCTGGAGCACAGTTTGGACCGTTCGACGGGCGCTGTCGTCCGGCGGTTCTCGCCGTGCAAACACCCGCGGGCCCGGGTAGACTTCGCGCGTTCCGCCGGAAAGGGGCCGACGGGATCCCCGCGGACGTCGTCGTCGATTCGAATAACCCTCAGGCGGGCCGGCTCCCCCTCACCGGCCCGCCTCTTGATTCCGGCGCCCATCCGCCGGAACTCCGGCGGGACGGAACACGGCTCGTCGCCGGCCGCGAAGGCCGCACCCGGGCCGGCGGCCGATGTGCCGCGGCCGGCCGGAGCCGCCCGGTCCCGGCCGGCCACTGTCTCGCGACACGGGGCATACTTGGGCCCATGGTCGCCAGACTCACGCCGCCCAACCCGCCGCTCAGCGACGGCGTCGTCACCCTGCGGCCCTTCCGGGCCGAGGATGCTCCGGCCGTCACTGCAGCCTGCCAGGATCCCGAGATCCAGCGCTGGAGTCCGATCATCCCCGTGCCTTATGTCGAGGCGGACGCCAGGCGCTTCATCTTGATGACGCTCCAGGCCTGGCACGACGGAAGCGGCTACGAGTTCGCCATCGCCGACGCGGCAACCGACCGCTACATCGGCTCGATCGGGCTCCACCTGGGGCCGAATCCACGGCGCCACTCCGTCGGCTACCTGGTTGCGCCGGAGGCGCGCCGTCGCGGAGTCGCGGTCAGGGCCCTCCGCCTGGCGACGCGCTGGGGCTTCGAGAAGCTGGGCATCGAGCGCCTGGCGCTCTGGACGCTGCCCGGCAACGTCGCCTCCCAGGCGGTCGCCGAGAATGCCGGCTTCCGGTTCGAAGGGCTCGCCCGAAACTGGGAATCTGACCGGGATGACGCCCCGGCCGATGCCGTGATGTACTCGATGACACCAGAGGATCTGGCCGACGCGGCCGCGGCCCGCGAGGCTGAGGCCGCTCTGGAGGCGGCGGCGAACGACGACGCTTCAGCCGACGCGGCCGGGTGGCGCCGGCGCATCGCCGACACTCCGAGGGAGTTGCGAGCGCCCGGGACTCGGGCCGCGCCGTTCGTGGAGATCGGCCGGCTGGCCGACCTGGAGCCGGGCACGCTGCGCCGCGTCACCCTGGCGGGCATCGACCTGCTGGTCGCCTGGACCGAAGAGGGCATCGTGGTGACCGACGACCGCTGCCCGCACATGGCGGCGCCCCTCAGCATCGGGAACCTGGCGGGCTGCGTCGTGGCATGCCCGCTGCACGAAGGCCGCTTCGACCTCGTCACGGGGGAGACCATGCGCATGCCGACCACCGGCGGCCTCGACGCGGACGGCCGCTACCACCGGCCCTGGTCGCCCACCGGGGCGGAACCCAGGGCGGAACCGCCCTCGAAGAAGCTCGAGGCGAGACGATTGACCCGCGTGGGCCGGCTCCGCTACTACCCGGCGCGGATACGCGACGACAGGCTGGAGGCTCAGCTTCCGATTCTGCCGGAGTAGGAGGCCGTTTCGAGCCGACGGCCGCCGCCTGCCGTGTCGACGGCCGCCCGAGACCAGCCGGGGCGATGCCGCCGGCCGGACCCCGGCAGGGCGGGCAATCGCCGCCGAGTCAGCGGCGCGCCGTCCTGTCCTCGGCCGCCTGGGCGGCTCGATCGGCTTCCTCGCGCCTGGTGAAGCCCTCGGTCAGCAGCCGGCAGGCCTCGTGCATGTCGTTGGTGCACTTCATGAGATCGAGGTCCTGGGGCGAGACGTTGCCGCGGGCAACCGCCTCGGCGCGGATCCACCCAAGCAGACCAGCCCAGTACTCCGTGCCGATCAGCACGACCGGGAAGTGCCGGATCTTGCCGGTCTGGATCAGAGTCAGCGACTCGAACAGCTCGTCGAGGGTGCCGAATCCGCCCGGGAAGATCGCGAAGCCGTCGGCGTACTTCACGAACATCACCTTGCGGGCGAAGAAGTAGCGGAACTCGACGCCCAGGTCGACGTATGGATTCACGGCCTGCTCGTGGGGCAGTTCTATGTTGCAGCCGATCGAGAGCCCGCCCGCCTCGTGGCAACCGCGATTGGCGGCCTCCATGATGCCCGGCCCGCCGCCCGTGATGACCGCGAAACCCTCCTTCGCCAGGAGCCCGGCAAGCTCCCTGGCTTTGGCGTAATAGGGATCGCCTTCATGGATCCTGGCCGAGCCGAATATCGTCACCGCCTTCTCCACGGCCGCCAGGGCGTCGAAGCCCTCGACGAACTCGGCCATGATGCGCAGTGACCGCCACGGATCCGAGTCGAGGAAGGCCGGCCGCTGCCGCGGCGACAGCAGCCGCTCGTCTTCGGTCCGGGCGTGGACCGTCAGCATCTCGGTGGCTTTCGGCCGATACGTCACGCGACCACTTCGGCGCCGCTCGTGACTTCCGTTGCCGTTGCCGTTGCCGTTGTGGTTGCCGTTGGCGGGAGGCAGAGCGCGGCTTTCGGCCGCGGGCGTTTCAGTGATCGGCTCGACCGGCGGAGCCGGCTCGGCGGGCCGGCCCGGCTTCGACGTCCGGCCGCCGCTCCCGTCCCTCTTTGGCTGCGATTTAGGCATTCGAATCTCCTGGTCGTACCGACCAAGAATGCCACGGCGGAGAATCCGCCGTTTGGGCGACGAAGGAGGGATCGGCCGGCAGGGCCGTGGGCAAAACCCTGGATCCGGCGTCCGGAGCGACGGCGCAGGGCCCGGCATCCGCTCGCTACTTCGGGGCGCCGGTCAGCCAGAGCTTCCAGGTCGCGTCCGCGGGGCCCGCCGTGAAGGCGTTTCCGAAGCGGACGAGCGGCAGGCGGAGAAGGCCCCCGTCGGCGAGCAGTCGGGCGGAGATCTCGTCGTCATCGAGCCGCATGTAGGCCAGGCCGAGGTCCTTGTAGCGGCGGCCCTCCGTGTCGAGAAGGGCCGCGGCGCCGAGGCGTTCGACGAACCGGCGTAGCTCCCCCGCCGCGATCGGCTTGCGCCGCAGGTCGACGAAGGCCACGTTCACGCGTCTCTCCTTGAAGAATCTCAGGGCCGCCTGCGTCGGGCGTGAATCGACGAGGCCGAACATCTGGACGGTGGGACCCTGCTGCGCCGGCATGGGCGACAGATTAGCGGTCGGCGCCGTGAGCGGCTGCCCGGCGGCACGCCGCCGCCGAGGGCGGGGACGCCACGCCGCGCCGAAGCGCGCGTCGCGGCGGCGCTCCCCTCCCTGTCGTGGCCCGCGGCGGGTACCATCCGCGCAGGAGGTGCGGCGTGGTCTGGTTCACCGTTGAACTGAGTGACAAGCCCGGGTCCCTGGCGAAGATGGCGACCGCTCTCGCCGAGAGCGGCATCAACATCGGCGCAATCGTGGGCATCGCGGAGGACACGGACGGCGCGCTCATGCTCGCCACGAGCGACGCCGAGGGCACGCGGGCGGCGTTCAAGGCGCTCGGACTGGCCTTCGAGGAGCACGACTCGGAGGCGGGCCTCAGCCTGGAGGACCACCCCCGCGTCGCCCATGGTCTGGCCGATCGCGGGCTGGGCGTCGGCTGACATGCCACACCCCTCGCAAGCTCCGACGGTCGCGGTCCGGCTGGACTACCTCGACCGGCCCGGAGCGATCCCTCAGATAGCCGCCCAGGTGGCCGCGGCCGGCGGGACGCTTCGAACCCTGAGCACCGTGAGGCGCTGGGTGGACGAGTCCGACAGCTCGCTCGTCGAGGTCGAACTGGAGGTCGAGGGCCTCACCGAGGACCAGGTCACCGACATCCTGAACACCGTACCGGACCTGCGCGGCTGCCGGCTTACGAAGGCGCTGGACAAGGTGTTCGGCAAGCGGCTCATCGTCGTCGGCGGCGGTGCTCAGATCGCCCAGGCCGTCCTGGGCGCGGTGAGCGAAGCGGACCGCCACAACCTGCGAGGCGAGAAGATCAGCGTCGACACGATCCCCCTCGTCGGCGAGGCCAACCTGGCGGCTGCCGTTCGCGCCGTCGCCGATCTGGACCGGGCACGCGCCCTCCTGCTGGCCGGCTCGATCATGGGCGGCGACATTACCAGGGCCGTCCAGGAGATCCAGGCCCTGGGCATCCCCGTCATCTCCCTCAACATGGTCGGCTCCGTGCCGGACGTGGCCGACCTGGTCGTCACGGATCCTGTCCAGGCCGGCACGATGGCCGTCATGGGCATCGCGGACACGGCCAAGTTCGACTTCGCCCGGCAGAAGGGCCGGCGCTACTAGAGGACCCGGCGGAGCGCTCGAGCGGCCTGCCCACGCCGGCGGAAGGCAGGCGGCGGCGCCGAACCGGATCGGCAGGGAGCAGCCATGCGCATCGCGACCTGGAACGTCAACTCCCTCAAGGCCCGCATGGAGAGGGTCGAGGAATGGCTCGCCCTGCGCTCGCCCGACGTCCTGCTGATGCAGGAGACGAAGCTGGCCGACGAAGCCGCGCCGGCAATGCCGTTCGGGATGGCCGGCTACGAACTCCTTCACCACGGCGAGGGCCGCTGGAACGGCGTGGCGATCGCCAGCCGCGTCGGCATCGGCGGCGCCGTCACGAACTTCGGCGACGGGCCGGTACGCCGCTCACCCGGTCCTGAGGCAATCGCGGAAGCCGTCGAGGCGGAGGCCTCCGCGGCGGCCGGCGAGGCCCGCATGGTCTCCGCGATGTGCGGCGCGATACGCGTAGTCAGCATATACGCGCCCAACGGGCGGGCCCTCGATACGCCCTTCTACGAGGCCAAGCTGGCCTGGTTCGAGAGGCTGGCCCGCTGGCTGCGAGAGTCCTGCGACCCGGCCGAGCCGCTTGTGATCGGCGGCGACTTCAACGTCGCTCCGGAGGATGCGGACGTCTACGACATGGCCGACTTCGTGGGGGCGACCCACGTCTCGGAGCCGGAACGAGCCGCCGTGGCCGCGCTTCGAGATTGGGGACTGATCGACGCCTATCGCCTGCACCACCCCGAGCCGGGCAGGTTCTCGTGGTGGGACTACCGCGCCGGCAACTTCCACAAGGGGCTGGGCATGCGCATCGACCACCTCTACGTGACCCGGCCCGTGGCGGAGCGCTGCATCGCCGCCGAGATAGACCGCGAGGCGCGCAAGGGCAAGCTGCCGTCGGACCACGCCCCCGTCTACATAGACCTGGCCGACTGAAGCCGCGCGAGCGTGTCGTGCGGCCCCGACGTTGGTTGCCTGGTTGGGGCCGGCAGCTGGGGCGGGCCCGGCCGCGACCGGCGAGCACGTCGCGCCGCGCCGCCAACTCTACGAGGCGGTCGCGGAAGGACCCGGCGTGGCCGGCGGAAGGGTCAGCTGACCCGGCTGCGGGATGTTGAGGTACGTGTTCACCAGGAGGGTGTAGGCGGGCGGCTTGATTTGCGGGTTGGCCAGCAGGAGCTCCCAGGTCTTCAGGTGGAACTTGCCCGCCACCTTGGAGATCGAGTCACCGGCCAGGACCTTGTACTGCTGGTAGCTGATCTGCGGTCCGGGCGTGCCGTTGCCGCCCGATGGCGACGGTGTAACGGTGATGCTGCCCGAAGTCGCGGGGCTGGTATGTCCGGCGCCGCCGGACTGGCTTGCCGAAGGATTGGCCGATCCGGTGGCGACCACGGCTGCGCCGCCGTGGCCCGTCAATGCCGAGAATGCCAGGACCAGGGCCGCGACCAGGGCTACCGCAACCGCAACGAAGAGCAGCGGCTTGAGGGGCCGGTGCACTTCCTGACTGCGAAGCCGCGGATAGACGTACGCGCTGGGCGGCTTCTCCCAGTCCGGATAGCTCGGGATGCGGCGGGTTCCCGTGCTGATGATCAGCGGCCGGGGCTCGCTCTGCGGCTTCATCGTGCCCGGGCGGATGAGGGGCCGACCCTGGGGGCGGGCCTTATGGGAGCGCTCGACGAACTCCGGGGCAGGCGACTGATCGGACCGCACCTGCTCGCCATCCGGAAGGTGCTTCGGTCCGGTCTCGGTCTCTTCGTCTCGAAACATCGTTCCTCCTCGAGGTGGAGGCGCCGCCCAGGGTACGGAACTCGGTGACGCATGGCTCGTTGCTGCACCAGCAATGATCCCAGGAGCAGGCCCGATCCGCCAGCCGAACGGATCCGACCGACCACGAGGGTACAGGATGGCACGTCGTTCGGCAGAAAGCCCGCCGGCGTAGCCTCGCACGCAGACGTGGACCGCCGGGCCTATCGCGGCGGCTTCTCGACGGCGGCGTGGGCACCGTCCCGGCGGCCGGCTACTTGCCGACGACGATCAGCGCCGCCGTGAGCGCCTTGAAGGCATCGAGGCTCATACCGGACCCGGTCGCCTCCCACGACGGCGACCGACCAGCGTCGACGTACAGCGCAAAGTCGGCGTTCGGCGGCCCTTCGACCAGCCGGCCCTGCATGTCGCCGAACATGGCCGTGCCGAGGTCGGTCCCGCCGGGCGCGCTGGCGCTCGCACTTCCCCACCCACGAGTCGCGGCCGCGCGCGCGAGCGCCGCGCGCCCGGCACGGCGGGATGGCAGTATGAGCGCATGGAAATCCAGTTCCTCGGCGCTGCCAACACTGTCACCGGATCCCAGTTCCTCCTCACCACCGAGAAGGCCCGCCTGCTGATCGATTGCGGCATGTTCCAGGGCGGCCCGCACGAGGTCGTGCGCAACCGTGTTCCCCTGACCTACGACCCGGCCTCGCTGGACGCAATCATCCTGACCCACGCCCATCTCGACCATTGCGGCCTCATTCCGCATGTAGTCGCCGAAGGCTTCAAGGGCCCCATCTATGCCACGCGCGGCACGATAGAGTTGGCCGCGCTCGTCCTGCTCGACTCGGGCAAGCTCCAGGAGGAGTACGCCAAGCGGCACCGCCACTGGGCCTCCAGGCACCCCGACGTCGCGTCTCGAGAGGACCAGCGCGACGAAGCGGCGGTCGAAGCCGAAGAGAAGATCGCCGAGCAGCAGGACGAGGCCCGGCCCGTGGATGCCACGACCGGCGCACCGGTCGGCCCCCACGCCGGCGATCTGCTGGCCGACGGCCGCGTGGTCGCCTCCGGCGTGGACGAGCTGAGCGTCCGCGACGAGCAGGGCGTCGGCACGCGCATGGGCTATCCGCCGTTCGGCCACCCGAACCACGACGCGGCCATGGCCGGCAACCCGGCCCGGCCGAACCTGGTGGTCGAGGAGCCGCTCTACGACCAGGCGGGGGCCCAGGCGTCGCTGGCCCGCTTCCGAGCCACCGACTACGAGAAGCCCCTGGGGGTCGCGCCGGGGATAACGGCCGTCTTCCATGACGCGGGGCACATCCTCGGCTCGTCTATCGTGGAGATTCGAGTCGAAGCCCAGAAGGACGCCCCGGCTCGGACGCTGGTCTTCTCCGGCGACCTCGGCCGGACCGGCGCACCGATCCTGCGCGACCCGGCCGTCGTCTCACAGGCCGACTACGTCTTCGTCGAGTCGACCTACGGCGGCCGCACACACGAGCCCGAGGACGAGTCCCTGTCCCAGCTAGAGCAGGCCGTGAATGACGTCCAGGCCCAGAACGGCGTGCTTCTCATTCCCTCGTTCGCCATCGGGCGCACGCAGGAAATCGTCTGGGCCCTCAACCACCTCCTCGATGCCGGCCGGATCCCGAGATTGAAGGTCTTCCTGGACTCGCCCATGGCCTCCAAGGCCTCGACCATCTACCGCGAGCACACGGACTACTACGACGCCGAAACCCTGGCGCTGCTCATGAAGGGCGAGGGCCCGATCGACTTCCCGGAGGCGAAGGAGACGGCCCTGGCCGCACAGTCCGAGGCGATCGAGCGAGCCAGGCGCCCCTACATAGTCGTCGCTTCGAACGGCATGCTCACCGGCGGCCGCGTCCTGAACCACCTTCGAACGCTGATCGGCGACACGAAGGCGATGATCCTGTTCGTGGGCTACCAGGGCGAGGGCACACTCGGGGCTCACCTGCAGGCCGGCGTCAAGACGGCCCGGATCGACGGCCAGGAGTTCACCGTCCGGTGCGCCGTCCGATCGATCAGCGGCTTCTCGGCCCACGCCGACGAGCCGGGGCTCCTGGCCTGGCTGGGCAACTTCATCGCGGGTCGAAAGACCGGAGATCCCGGCGTGCCCCGGCGCGTCTTCATCGTCCACGGCGATCCGGAAGCACAGGCCGCCATCGAGCCAAAGATCGAGGCTCTCGGTCTGCCCACGATGGCCCCGCACTGGCACCAGCACGTGGTTCTCGACTGACGGATCCGAGATGGCAGCGGTCCCCGCTTCCTCGTCTTCGGCCGGTCGCCCGCTGATCAGGCCCGTCCGCGACGACGAGCTGGCCGATCTGGCGGTCGCCCTGAGCCGGACCTGGGGCTCGTCGCGAATCGTCAGCCGCGGCGTCGTCCACGACATCGAGGACCTGCCGTGCCTGCTCGCCGTCGACGGCGAGCGGCGGCTCGGCGTGGCCGCGTATCGCCTTGCCGGCGGCGAGTGCGAGCTGGTCCTCCTCGAGGCCTTCGAGCGCGGGGCCGGCGTCGGGACTGGGCTCCTTGGCGCCGTCGTCGAGCTGGCCCGGGAATCGAACAGCCGGCGCCTCTGGCTCGTCACTACCAATAGCAACCTCGACGCCCTGCGCTTCTACCAGCACCGAGGGCTGCGCATCGTGCGGGTGTGGGCCGACGCCTGGACCATGGCGCGGGAGAGCCTCAAGCCGGAGATACCCGACAGGGGCGACTACGGCATACCGATACTGGACGAGCTGGAGCTCGAGCTGGTCCTCTGAGACCCGCGGCCTGGTCTCGGGATCCATCTCGGGCACCCGGGGGACGCGTGAAACGCTGGCTCGATCGTGGGTTCGACCCGGACCGGGATGGACCGGAGAAGGCTCCCGTCGAGCCCGTGCGGGTGGAGCCGCTCGAGCTCGGCCGAGAGCGGTCGTCCCTCGCCTGGCCGGCCGTAATCGCCGTCCTCGTCGTCCTCGCTCTGGCTGCCGCCATGGTCAATCACTTTACGAGCGAGCCCCCGGCGCCCACATCCAACCCACCCGCGCCGACGCCGATCGCGTGGGTGGACACCACGGCCGCGCCTGCGCCGGGCGCCGGGCCGGGCGAGACGATCCCGGATGGACGGGCTGCGGCGCCGTCGAGCCCGCCGGCGCCGATAATCCTGCGGGCGTCGATCGAGATGGAATCCACCCTGTGGAACCGTGGCAGGTCCAATCACTTCACGCTGGACCTGACGAACCCAACGGCCACCGTCATCGCGATGAGCCCGTGCCCGGTCTACCGCATGTACCTGAGCGGGATCGACAACTCGACGGCCCCGGCCAGGCTGCTCAACTGCCCGGCCATCGGGCCGGAGCTCCTGCCCGGCCAGAGCATCTCGCTCGACATGGTCTACACGCCGGGGATGGACTACCCGACCGAGACCGAGCAACTGGTGTGGCAGTGGGTGTCGCCGGGCGCGATCGAGGCCATCGCCATCCACGCCGTGTCGATCGAACCGTAGGTTCGAGAAGAGCGCCGCCCGGGCCGGCGTCCGGGCCGGCGCCGGCCCTCGGTGACCGGCCTCGCTCGGGCGCGGCCGCTATGCCGTCGCGGTGCCGGTGCTGCCGGGGGCCTGCAGCGGCAGCCCCGCGGCGCAGGCCGGGCAGGTTTCCGGGCCCGGCTCGTAGGTCGGCAGCTGGAGCTGCCAGAGGGCGCGGAGCGGGTAGCTGCGCTGCGTCGTCGGGGAGCTGAGCGAGGCGAGCCCGCCGGAGCGATCGGCCAGCACCGCGCAGGTGACGATCTCCCCGCCGAACGCCTCCACCGCCGGCAGCATGGCCAGCAGGGAACCGCCGGTGGTCAGGATGTCGTCGACGAGCAGTACCCGCTCGCCGGGCGCGATCGCGAAACCACGCCTGAACTCCCGCCGCACCGCCCCATCCGGATCCCGCACCTCTTCGGCAAATATGCCGCGGACTCCGAGCTGGCGAGCGGTCTCGAAAGCGAGAACGACGCCGCCGGTCGTCGGGCCCGCGACCACGTCGACCATCGGCGATCCGTCCGGGTTGCGGTGGCGCGCCGCCCAGAAGCCGCACAGCTCGCTCGTCGCGGCCGGGTCCTGCAGGACGAGGAACTTCTCCAGGTAGCGCTCGGAGTGCTTGCCGCTCTTGAGCAGGAAGTGCCCTTCCTTGAGAGCACCCGAGCGGCGGAAGAGTTCTTCCGTCCGAGCGGCGATGGCCCTGGCGGCGGCCTGCTCGGCCGCCGGTCGAATCGTCGTCATGCGGGCCTCCGGTGGGACAGCTTGAACGAGGTCACGGTCGGTACTCGGCGCCCCTGGCCGAGGGCGCCCCGGCCCGCTTCGGGAGCGCCGTACCAATGAACGGCCGGTAAGAGTCGAAGCCGCGCCGCAGGCACTCCGCCCGGAGCTCCTCGACGAGCCGGACCGGCAGCTCCGGGTCGGCGAATATGGCCGTTCCGACCTGCACGGCGGCCGCTCCGCAGGCGAGAAAGTCCAGGACGTCGTCCAGGCTCGTCACGCCGCCGATGGCCACGATCGGGATGGAGACGACCTGGGCCACCTCGTAAACGATCCGCAGCGCCACGGGCTTGATCGCGGGACCGGACAGGCCGCCGTAGGTGTTGCCCAGGAAGGCCCGCGTACGATCGGGCGCGACGGCCAGGCCCGAAAGGGTATTGATGGCGCAGATGGCGTCGGCGCCGGCCTCCTCGATGGCCCGGGCGATCGGCCGGATGTCGGAGACGTTGGGCGAGAGCTTGACCAGGAGCGGCAGCTCCGTGGCACGGCGGACGGCGGCCGTGACGGCGCGCGCGGCGTCGCGATCGATGGCGAATTGCAGCCCGCCCTTGCCTACGTTGGGGCAGCTGATGTTCAGCTCGATGCCGGCCACGCCCGGCACGCCGTCCAGCCGCCGGGCGACCTCGACGTAGTCCTCGATCGATTCGCCCGCGACGTTGACGATGACCGGCACCGCCCAGCCCTGCCAGACTGGGCCGTACCTCTCGATCACGGCATCCACGCCGGGGTTCTGGAGGCCGATCGAGTTGAGCATCCCGCCGGGCGTCTCGGTGACGCGGGGCGGCGCGTTGCCGGCGCGCGGCTTGAGGGTCGTGCCCTTGCAGCAGATCGCGCCGATCCGCTGGACGTCGACGACCTCGCCGTACTCCACGCCGTAACCGAAGGTGCCGGAGGCCACAAGGATGGGGTTCGCCAGGGGCAGGGCGCGCTCCGGCGCCAGGTCCACGGAGAGGTCGATCCGATCGAGGGCTTCGCGCTGCGCCAGCGTCGGCGCGATGGCCGGGGCGGTGCCCGAGCCGGCCACGGCGGCCCGCCCGTCCTCGGCGCGGGGCCGGGTTGCGGCCTGGTCCCGGGACCGATCCACCGGGACGATGGCGCTCTTGATCTTTCGGACTGTCGGCGTTCTCTTTGACCTGTCGGAGTCCTTTCCGACCCGCATGCCGCCCAGGGTGATAACCACTTTCTTGGGCTTCATCGGCTTGCTCTCATGCGCCGGAGGGCCATGCGATCTCCTCGGCCGCGAAGACCGGGCCTTCCCGGCAGACGCGCAGCGGTCCGTCCACCCCGATGACCACGCAGCCGAGGCAGGCGCCGACCGCGCAGCCCATGTTCTGCTCCATGGAGACTTGCAGGAATGACTTGCGGCGGGCCGCCGTCGACCCGAGCGGATCTGGCCTGCCGGCACCCCGTTTTCGCCCCAGCTTCGCCACGCCGAGCCGATCGCGCCGCCCTGCGGCCAGCTGCGCCAGGCGGGCGAGCATCGGGTGCGGACCGCAGGCGAAGGCCTGGTCGGCCCAGGCCTCGTATTCCTGGACGAGCTCCGTCACCAGGCCGTGGTGGCCGAGCGAGCCGTCGTCGGTGGCCACGACGTACTCGACCTCGTCCGGCAGCAGGCTGGATGGGTACACGTGGCCGGCGCTCAGCGCCCCGAAAAGGATCGTGACCCGGCGCCCATCCCGGACCGCCTCGTCGGCGAGCATGCGCACGCCGGCCATGCCGAGGCCCCCGGCGATCAGCAGCAGGTGGCGGCTTCGCGGGTCGACTTCGAATGGCCGGCCGAGTGGGCCGAGCATGTCGAGCCGCTCGCCCTCACGAACCCGGGTCATCCACTCGGTGCCGCGGCCGACGGTCCGGAAGTGGAGCGTGAAGATGCCCGTGGCGGCGTCGGCCGTGTTGATCGAGAAGGGCCGCCGCAGGACCAGGCCGGAGTAATCGCCCGTCCGGACGTGCACGAACTGGCCGGCCCGTGCGCCCGTGGCGAGCTCCGGGGCGTGAAACGACTGGATCCACTGCCCCGGCAGGATCTGCCGGCTTTCGACCAGCTCGGCCGCGACCAGGCGCATCGTCACCGCCGGTCGTCACCCTCCCCGTCGTCCCCGGCTTCCGTCTCCTCGCGTTCTTCGTCGTCCTCGTCCTCGTCTTCTTCCTCGTCCTCCTCGCCGTCCTCCTCCGCCTCATCCTCGGGCCCGGCCAGGGCCGGGAAGGCTTCGGCCAGCGTGTCGGCCAGGTCGCCGAAGACATCGGTCGGGTCGTAGAACTCGACGAGGTCGTCCGGGCCTTCGAGCTTGCGCCAGGTGCCTGCTTCCGCCTCGCTCTCGGGCACGACCTCGGCCACGAACGATCCGGAGGCGCGCAGGGTGAGGCGCTCGTCGACCTCGTCGACGATGATCAGGTCGCCCAGAACGGCGGTCAGCTGGGAGGCCGCGCTTTCGAACTGTTCGAGCAGATGGGCCTCGGTCTGCTGGCTGCGCTCCTGGAAGGCGAGAGCCAGGTCATAGAGCCGCTCCGCGGCCTCCTCCTCGTTCTCGGGCGCCTCCCCGTACTCGTGTCCGGCGGCCCAATCGTCGGCGGCGGCCGCATATGGGTTTTCGGCGCCGAGGGCAACGGTCTCCGCGGGGGCGATGCCGGCCGACTCCAGCAATTCGCCGGTTGCCGTAGGCTCGTCCTCCAGGCCGGCCTCGCTCTTTGTCGCCTCCGCGAAGGCGGCGAAGATGTCAGCCAGGTTGTAGAGCTCGATCAACTCGGCCGGGCTGTCGATGACTTCGGTTTCGCTGACCCATTTACCGGTCGCCTCGTCGAGGAAGCGGCTGCGGCTGCGGAAGGTGAGATCGTCCGCGATCGCCAGATAATCGACTTCGTCGTCGATCAGGACGAGGCCGCCGATATCTGCGATGCGCTCGCCGTTGGCCTCCAGGAACTTGCTCAGCTGGGCCGACGCGGCTGCGAGGAAGTCGGTTCGCTCGAGCGAGGCGTCCGCGGCGAGTTCGCCGAGCTGGTCGTTGCGGCTCGTATCCATCGCGGTGGCCCTCCTAGCCTTTGAACTCGAGATCCGGGCCGATTCGCTCCCGGAGGAACATGGAATGGTGTCGTTCGAACATCCACTCCCCGGCCCGATGGCCGAGGGCGCGGCTCGCCTCGTCGCGCTCGAGCTTGTCGAGCGTGGCGTAGTCCGGCAGGTCCAGCAGGATCACGTTGTCGAAGTCCCAGCCGTGGGCCACGTTGTACCAGCCGATGAACTTGATGCCGAACTTCTCTTCGTACTGCTTCATCTGGCGCGGCAACAGCGTCCTCATGAAGAACTTGAAGAACGGGTCGCGCCCCCGGCGGACCGAGAAGAAGGTCGCAAGGACTGGCACGGGCTTCGCGGTCTCCTGTTTCGTGAGCGAGGACGGTCGCCTGGCGGGCCGCCGCGCGGTCTCCTATTCTCGCACGCCGAGAGGCTGGCCCCACGGCATCGATAGCATCTGCCTGATCGGCGGCTCGGGGCGGTCGCCCGGGCCGTTCAGGGGCTACTCGGAGCCGGCGTCGGGATCCGCGTAGGCAAGGCGCCCGGAGGCGATCGTCAGGAGAACGCGGCCGGGAAGCGCCCGGCCCAGGAGGGGCGAGTTCTTCCCGAGCGACCGCAGCGACTCCGTCGTCACCCACCAGCTGTCGGACCGGTCGAAGACGACCAGGTCGGCCGGCGCGCCCTCGATGAGACCTCTTGGCCGGGCGGCCGACATGCCGGCCGTTCGGGTGGACGCGGCGGCGACGCTCGCCGGTCCCGTCGTCAGCGCGGCTATGGCACGGGCGAGGGGAAGCCGTCCGGCGTCCACGAGTGAGAGCAGCACGCCCAGCGCCGTCTCGATGCCGCTTATGCCGTTGGCCGCGCTGCCGAATTCGACTTCCTTGTCCACGACCGTGTGCGGGGCGTGGTCCGTGACCACGGCAGCGGCCGTTCCGTCGATAAGGGCGGCCAGGCAGGCCGCGGCATCGGCGGCAGTCCGGAGCGGCGGGTTGACGCGCAGGGACGTGTTGTAGGGCGCGGCCGTCAGGACCCCGTCGACCCATGGATCCCGCGGCGCCCCGTCCGCACCGAGCGCCTCCCAGGCCCAGCGACGGGCCCCGGCGATCCACTCGTCGGTGAAGGCCAGGTGGTGGGGCGTGACGTCGCAGGTGACGGGCAGGCCGGCGGCCCGGGCGCGGCGGACCAGGTCCAGCGCGGCGGCCGTGGAGACGTGCGTCAGGTGCAGCCGCGCCCCCGGTTGATCGGCGAGAGCGTCGGCCAGGACCGCCAGGTCGCGGGCCACGGCATTGACTTCGCCGGCCGTCGGCCAGCCGGCCAGGCCGAGCACCGAGGCCACATAGCCCTCGTTCGCCTCCGCGCCCGCGGTCAGCTCCAGGTCCTCGGCGTGCTCCACGATCGGCAGGCCGAGCATCCCGGCATACAGCAGGGCGCTCCGCATGAGCTTCGGCGTCTTGACCGGCGAGCCGTCGTCGGAGTAGCCGACGACGCCGGCGTCCGCCAGTTCGCCCATTGCCGAGAGCTGCTCCCCGGCTCGCCCGGCGGATACGGTCCCGTACGAGAGGATCTCGACGGGCGAGCCGCCGGCGCGGGCCGCGGCTCGGATCCTCTCGAGCACGCTCGGATCGTCGGCCGCCGGGAAGGTATTGGCCATCAGCGCGACGGTCGTGTATCCACCGTGGGCCGCCGCGGCGGAGCCCGTGGCCACGGTCTCGGCGTCCTCGAAGCCGGGCTCGCGGAAATGGGCATGCAGATCGAAGAAGCCGGGAGCCACGACAACGCCCTTGTCGGTCACGCCGGCGGCCTCGCCGCCCTCGAGCCACACGACAGATTCGAGGACGCCGTCCGTCACGACGAGCTCCCCGGGCCCTTCGCGGCCGGAGACGGGATCGACCAGCCAGGCCTTCTCCAGCTCGAAACGCTCGACCGTCTCGCCTGCCCCGGGACCGGTCGCGCTCATCTGGCAACCTCGCCGTGGACGGCCTCGTGGGCGCCCGCCAGCAGGTAAAGGAGGGCCATCCGCACTGCGACCCCGTTGGAAACCTGGTCCGTGATCACCGATCGGCCGCTGACGGCCACGTCCGGCGCGATCTCCACGCCCTCGTTCATGGGGCCGGGATGCATGACGATGGCGTCGGGCCGGGCCTGCGAGACCCGCTCGGCGTTCACCTGGAACCTGGCCGCGTACTCGCGAAGGGAGGGCAGGAGGCCGCTCTGCATCCGCTCGCGCTGGATACGCAGAGCCATGACCACGTCGGCGTCGCGGATGGCGGAGTCGATGTCGGTGGTCACGTTGAAGCGGCCGTGGCCCGGGATGGCCCCGCCGGCCCACGCCGCCGCCCAGCGGTCCATTCCCCGCAGGAGAGTGGCCGGGCCGCACAGCCACAGGTCCGCGCCGGCCGCGGTCAGAGTCCAGATGTTCGAGCGGGCCACTCGAGAGTGGAGGATGTCGCCGACGATGACGACCTTGCGGCCGCGCATATCACCGTCGGGCAGGTTCTCCCTCATCGTGAAGAGGTCGAGCAGCGCCTGCGTCGGATGGGCGTGCCAGCCGTCGCCGCCGTTGAGGACATGGCCGCCGAAGACCTCGGCCGCGAGGTAGGGCGCACCGGAGACGGCGTGGCGCATGACCAGGATCTCGGTGCCGAGCGCTTCGAGCGTCCGGATCGTGTCCACCAGCGACTCGCCCTTGGTCACTGAGGAAGTGGCCGTGGAGATGCTGACTACGTCGGCCGAGAGGTTGCGGGCTGCGGTCTCGAACGAGACCCGCGTCCGCGTCGAGGCCTCGTAGAAGAGGGTCGTGACGCGGCGGCCGTTGAGGGCGGGGACCTTGCGGATCGGCCGGGCGAGGATTCCCTTCATCTCTTCCGTGGTCCGCATGATCAGCTCGATCTCCGGCCACGTGATCACGTCGACGTCGATGAGGTGGCGGTGTTGCCACGCGATCGCGGGGGAGTGGGTAGAGGCCGATGCCACGGTCACCATCACCCGGCCGCCGAAGAGCGGATCGCGGCCGACGCCACGGCCACCGCCGCCGACACGGGAGGCGTCGCGGCCGCCGCCGGCGCCACGGCCACCACCGCCGCCGACACGGGAGGCGTCGCGGCCGCCGCCGGCGCCATCGACACCGGCGAAGCGACGACAGCCATCACTCGCCGGCCCCGGCCGAACCCGGCGTTCCGAACTGGCGGGCGAGGCTGACCTCGTCCAGGCCGTCGATCTCGGAGACGTGGACCTTGACGATCTCCTCGCGGGAGGTGGGCACGTTCTTGCCGACGTGGTCCGCCCTGATCGGCAGCTCGCGATGGCCGCGGTCGATCAGCACCGCCAGCCGGACTGCCCGCGGCCGGCCGAAGTCGATCAGCGCGTCCATCGCGCAGCGGATCGTACGGCCCGTGTAGAGAACGTCGTCGACAAGCACGACTGTGGTGCCGTTGAGGTCGAAGGGCAGGTCCGTGCCCTTGACCATCGGCTGCTCGGCAATCAGCGACAGGTCGTCGCGATAGAACGTGATGTCGAGCGCGCCGACTGGAACGCGAAACCCCTCGTGCTCCTCGATGGCGTCGGCGATGCGCTTCGCCAGCGGAACGCCGCGCCGCTGGATGCCGACGAGGGCCAGGCCCTGCGTGCCGGCCTGCTTCTCGACGATCTCATGGGAGATCCGGACGATGGCCCGCCGGATCTCGTCCCCGGTCATGATCTGCCGGTCGGTCATCGATTCTCGCTGCCCTGCAAGGCGCAGTCCTCCTTCCCGGCCTCACCGTGCCGGTCGTTAAAGGTCGTGCGAAGGATACAGCGCCGCGACGGCGATCGTCTGGCCGGCACCGGCCTGAGCAGGACGTGGCCGGATCGCCCCGCGACCCGCTGAATAGCTCCGAGCCGACGGCCGACGGCGATCAGCTGCCGGGGCGATCGGTGGCGACGGGCGTAGGCGAGACCGGGCCGGCCGGCGTCGCCTGGGCGGTGGCCGCCGGCGTGGCCACCGTCGACGGAGGCACCGCCGGGACGGTCTGCATGTACGTGTTGCCGTCCACGGCCGAGGTGTATACGAGATGGCCGGCGTCGAATGCGATGTTCGCCATGACCTTGTCCGCGGCCAGCAGCGGCTCATCCGTCTTGATCAGCCCGCTCGCGGGATCGATCGAGTACAGGCTCAGCCGGCCGACTCTGGTACTGCCGGGATCGGCCACCCAGACGGCGATGTGACCTCCGGATGCATCCCAGACGACTATCCAGCACTGGACCATGCCCGGCGCCAAGGTCACCGGCAGGAGCTGGGGCCAGGCCGGTTGGGGTCCGACGCTCGGCCCGGAGGACGGGGTCGACACCGCCGAAGGGGACGGTGTGCTCTCGCCGACCGCGGTCGCGGCGGGCCCTGCCGTCGGCGTTTCGACCTGGCTGGGCACGGGCGTGGGACTGGGCGAGGGAGTCGCGGCGGCCGTCGGAGATGGGCTCGCCGACGGCGACTCACTCGGAGTCGCGGTCGGAGCCGCTGCCGGCGCGAACGACGCCGGGCTCAGCGTGAGATCCGACCAGCTGTCGACGAAGAGGTCTCCACTGCCCGGCTGCCACAGGCCGGACACGGGATCGAGCACGACCGTTCCCGCCCAGTAGATCACGTACTGGCCGGTCGGGTCCACCGCCGGCAGCAGCATCGATCGGTCGATCTCCTGGGCCTGGCCCGTGCTCGGGTCATAGATGTAAGAGCTCGCTACGGGTACCGCCGCGCCCGAGGAGGCGGTCGCTCCCGCGCCAGCCGCGGCCGTCGCCGGCAGGATCTCGCTGATCAGGATCCGCTGGCCGTACCAACCGGCGAACATGGCCGAGTGGCTCGAGGTTATCTGCGTGGCCTGGGCCTGCCCCGACCGCCACACGAAGACGTCCGGACCGGTGCTGTGGTCGACGGGTCGGGCCTCGAAGGCGAGAAGGCTGCCGTCGGGCGAGAACTCGGGGTCGCGGCCCACGATCTCGTAGCCGGAGAGGATGGCAATCGGCTGAGCCGCGGCCGGAGCCGAAGGCGCCGGCCGCGGCGTGGCGAAGGCCGCCTGGCTGGCGGTAACGGCGGGCGCCGGCGTAGAGGTGGGCGCCGGCGTAGAAGTTGAAGGTGAAGCGCTCGGCTGGAGAGAGAAGGACGGGATCGAGGGAGCCGTCGCCGACTCAGAGGCCGTCGGCACGACAGACGGAGTTGGCGTGGGCGCGAGCGTAGGCTGCGGGGTCAGCGAATTCATCGAAACCGTCTTGGGCTTGGATTCGAGCGGCAGGATGACCAGCTTGTCGTTGGTCCAGACCGCGGCCCGGCTCGCGTCCGGCGCAATTGCGGCCGAGACTTCCTGGTCGCTGGCGATGGATCCGAGTGTCTGGCCGCTTCCGCTCGCCATGGTGCAGCTTCCGTCGGTGGCCGTGCACGCGGCCGTCCCACCCTTGATCTGGTAGATGCCGGCGTCAGAGGCGATCCAGTAGCTCGTCCCGCCGACCACCGCCAGCGGCGCCTGCTGTGCCTCGAACGACTGCCCCGCCGAGGGCGTCACCATGGCGATCGCGTTGCTGCCGGCGGTGGAGGAGGCCGGCATCGTAAGCGGGCTCTGGCCGAGCAGCGAAGCCGCGGCCACCACCACTACGAGCCCGACGGCCACGGCCGTGGCGACCAGCGGCCGGCTCCCCGGCCGCGTGGTCCAGGCTCGGGCAATTCGGCCTGAGTTCCTGGAATCGACGAGGTCGAGGGCCGCGGACGTGCGGGCCCACAGGTCGCGCGGCGGCTCCGGCGCCGCAAGCGCGCGCAACTCCAGGTGGATGGACCGGTACTCCTCGGCCACGGCGGCACATTCTGGACAGGCACCGAGGTGGGCCTCCAGCCACGCGGCGTCGCCCGGCTCGAGCGGCCCGTCGACCGCTTCCGCGGCCAGCGCCTGGGCGCGGTCGTGGTCGGCCTTGCCGGCACGGGCGAGTCTCATCATCTCGGGGCTCATCGGCCGGGCCTCGTATCGTCGTTCGGCCGCTGTGAGTCGGCGATCCGCCCCCGCTCAGCGTACGCGGCGTCGAGCGCGGCTTCGCGCTCCTTCTCCAGGCGCCTCTCATCCGCGAGGGCCACACGGAGGCTCTCTCGGGCTCGCGTCAGGAGCGCTCGGGCGGCTACGTGGCTGATGCCCAGCGCGTCGGCGAGTTCGAGACCGGTGAGGTCGTTCACCTCGGCGAGCAGGAGCGCGGCTCGCTGCCGCTCCGGAATTCGAGCGAGCGCCCGAGCCAGCGGCCCCGAAAGCCGCATCTCCATCGCCAGGTGCTCTGCCGACGGAGCCGCGCCGTTGCCCTCGCCGGTCCAGGGCATGAAGCGAACGATGCGGCGGCGACGCATCTCGTCGAGAACAACGCGGTGGGCGATTTGATACAACCAGGCGCGTGCCTTGGCCCGGTCCTCGAGAGAATTCTGGGCCTTGTATGCCTTGATGAAGGTGTCCTGGGCGAAGTCGGCGGCAACGTCGGCATCGCGGACCATCCGCAGGATGTAGGCGTAGATCTCGGCATGATGTAGGGCAAACAACTCCTCGATGAAGGTTCTGTCGCCGGAACCTTCCGACGCGGCAGTCATTCCGCGCTCCAGTTGCCAGCTCGTAACGCTGATGGACACTTTCTCGCCGCCGCTGTCTTTCGGGTCAACAGCCAAAGGCGCGTCCCCCCGCGCCGGGAACTAGAGACGCCACCGCCGGGACCCCTGTGACGGACCGGTCCCCATCCCCCGTGTCTCATGACTGATCCGCGGCTCCCCTCGTCGGCAAATGCCGCAGCAGTTCCTCCACGGCTTCCTCGGGCGAAACTGGATTGACCGGCAGACCCGTCCCCAATTCCAGTCCGGCGATCTCGCGAAGCCGCGGATGGACCTCCCAGTGCCAATGGTACGTCGCGTCGACGCGCTCGCGGAGGGGGGCGGCGTGAAGCACCAGATTGTGGGGCGGGCCGTCCAGGCAGGCCAGCCGGCCGAGCACCTGGCGGAGAGCCTCGGCGGTTGAGTCGATGTCGGCGTCGCTCGCCCGGGCGAAATCGGCGGCGTGGCGGCGCGGCACGATCCAGACCTCGAAGGGGGACCGCGAGGCATACGGGGCGAAGGCGACGCTGGCTTCGTCCTCCCAGACCATTCGCGTCGCGATGCGCGGCTCCTCACGGGCAAGCCGGCAGTACGGGCACTCGCGCTCGCGAATCAGGAAGCGGGCGGCGCCGCCGATCTCCTCCGCCACCCGGTGCGGGATCTGCGGCAAGTCGTAGAGATCCAGGCAGAGGTGGTTCGTGCGAGCTCCGGCCTGGGCGCCCCAGTTCTGGACGACCTGGAGGTACTCGGTCTGGGCCAGCTTCTCGGCCTCGACGAAGGCCTTGCGAACCTCCGCCAGCATGAGACGCAGCATCTCCGTGCCGACTGCCTGGAGAGGACGGTGCTCGCCCGGCGGGGCGACGATGGTTCGCCAGCTGCCCGAAGCCCGGGCCTGTGCCATCGCCACCTGGGCCAGGCTGCGCTCGATTTCGCGGGCCTCGTCCTCGGCCCCGACGACATTGAAAGCGTAGTCCTTGAGCGTGCGAACGCGGACGCCGGTGCCCGGAGGCTGGGTGCAGTTCTGGCAGGCCGCTCCATCGTCGACGGCGGCGGCGGCGAGCGCGAAGCGGCCGCGCTGGAACTCGCGGTCGACGACCGTGGCCACCCACCAGCCGGTGATCTCGTCACGGCGCAGCTCGAAGAGGCCGGCGCTCATCGGCGGGCCTCCGTGGCCGCGGTGGGGAGCACGGCAGCGGCTGTGGCGGCGGAGACGCCCGGGGCGCCTGCTCCATCGCTGACACCGGCGAGCACGGCTTCGAGCTCAGCCCGGGCCGCCGGCGGGTCGGCCAGAGGCGGGAGCGCACCGGCGAGCGGGGCATCGAGCGCGGCGGCCAGGGCACCGGCGAAGGCCGCGGCCGACCGGGCCACGGATTCGGTGGAGGGCTCGGAGGCCAGGCCGAGCTCTCGGGCGATCGAAGTCGATTCGACGCCGGGCATACCGCAGGCATCGATCAGGTCGAAATCGGCGAGCCGGACGGTCACGTTGAGGGCGATCCCGTGATAGCTGACCCCGTGCTCGATGCGGACGCCGACCGCCCCGATCTTGCGGGTTCCGTCGCCGCACCAGCAGCCGGGGTAGCCGTCCCGAGGGCCGGCCTCTACTCCGGACGCCGCGCACGCTACGGTCAACGCGGACTCGAGTGCCCGCACGAGCGGCCGGACGAGCAGCCCGCGGTCGGTGAGCTTGAGGATGACATAGCCGGTCAGCTGGCCCGGGCCGTGGTAGGTGACCTCGCCGCCGCGCTCGGTCTTGATCAGCTCGATGTGGCGGGAGGACAGTTCGGCCGGGCTGGCGGTCACGTGCGACGGATCGCTGTGGCGTCCCAGCGTCAGGACGGGCTCGTGCTCGAGGAGGAGCAGCTGGTCCCTTATCAGGCCCGCCGCGCGCGCCGCCACGAGACGGTGCTGCAGATCCCAGGCATCGCGGTAGCCCGTCCGGCCCAGCCACCACGCGGTGATCGGGGCCGCCGGTCGGGCGGCCGCAAGTGGCTGGTCCTGGGAGAGTCGATCCATCGCTGCCACGATAGCAAACGCGACCAGTCTCGCTGCCGGGACGACGCGAATGCGCGCGTCGCGGCGCAAGTTGGCGGAGGAAAGGGCCGGGTAGGCGGACAAGGAAGTGATTCGAACCGCCCGGGCGGCCGGCGTGGGCACAGGCCAGGTCAGCGGGTCCCGTCCACGCGCCGACTATCATCTGGGCAGCGTTCGCTCCACGCCGCGCTGGACCGGGCAGCGGCTGACGAACGACCTGGAGGACGTGATGATTCGAACGTTCGCCGCCCCCGAAGAGGCGCAAGCTCGAGCCCTGGAGTCGCAGCCATGACGTCGGGCGACACCGCGGGCAAACCCGCCGGGGTGGAGCCGGGAGCGAGCGAAACCGGGGCCGGGTCGGGGGCTCCGGCGCTATTCGACCTGACCGGCCGGGTGGCGGCTGTCATCGGCGGCACCGGCGTCCTGGGCGGCGCCGTCTGCCATGGCCTGGGCGGCGCCGGGGCCGCGGTCGCGGTCATGGGCCGTTCGCGCGAGCGAGCCGGCGCCCGCGTGGCCGACCTCGAAGCGGAGGGCATCCGAGCCACCGCCGTTTCGGTCGACGCGACGGATCGCGCGTCGCTCGAAAGGGCTCGCGTGGAGGTCGAGCAGCGGCTCGGACCCGTCGACATCCTGGTAAACGCGGCGGGCGTCAACAGCTCGACACCGTTCTTCGAGATCGACCTGGACGAGTGGGACCGCATCCTCGAGACGAACCTGACCTCGGTCTTCCTCGCCTGCCAGGTCTTCGGACGAGCCATGGCGGACCGCGGCCGGGGCGGGACGATCATCAACTTCTCGTCGGCCTCGTCGGAGATTCCGCTCTCCCGTGTCCTCACCTACTCCGTGTCGAAGGCAGGCGTGAACATACTGACCCGCTACCTGGCTCGCGAGCTGGCTCCCCATCGGATCCGCGTCAACGCCATCGTGCCAGGCTTCTTCCCGGCCGAGCAGAACCGGAAGCTGCTCGACGCGAGCCGGGTGGAATTGATCCTCCGGCACACGCCGGCGGCCCGACTCGGCGAACCCGACGAGCTTATCGGGACGATGATCTGGCTGGCCTCAGAACGTGCCTCGGGCTTCGTGACGGGCGCCCTCATCCGCGTGGACGGCGGATTCGGCGCGATGACGATCTAGCGGCCGCGACGGCCGCCGACAAGGAGGAGACACAGATCCGTGGCCAACGAGCCCGAGCCCATGCTGAGTGTCGAGGAGGCCCAGGAGCGGATCCTGGCCGCGTGCGGCGAGCCGCTGCCCGCCGAGGACGTGCCCCTCGGCGACGCCCTCGACCGCGTCCTGGCGGAGTCGATCGTCAGCGCCCTGGACCTGCCGCCCTGGGACAACAGCGCCATGGACGGGTTTGCGCTCCACGCCGTCGACGTCGCCGGAGCCACGCCGGCGACGCCGATTCGTCTGCGGGTCGTCGGCGAGGTGCGCGCGGGCGGCTCGCCGGAGGTGGAGCTGCCCCGCGGCTGCGCGGTCCGCGTCGCCACCGGCGCCCGGCTCCCCTCTTCGGCCGACACGGTCGTGCCCGTCGAGGCGACGATCGTCGAGGAGGCTATCGCCGGCCCTGCCTCCCACGCGGCCGGAGTTGCCGGGTCCGCGCGCGCAATGGGATTCCGAGCCGGCGAACCGCTGCCCGGGGCATGCCTGGTGACGGCCGCGGCCGAGCCGGGGGCCTTCGTCCGGCGGCGAGGCGAGGATGTCCGTGCCGGAGCGCGCCTGCTCGAGCCCGCCAGGCCGGTCACGCCGGCGGCGATTGGACTGGCGGCGGCCGTCGGGCTGGGCTCGCTGCGGGTCCACCGCCGGCCCGTGGCGGCCGTGCTCTCGACCGGGGACGAGTTGCGCCCCGCCGGGCTCCCGCTGGGCGAGTCGGGCATCCCCGACGCCAACCGTCCCGGGCTGCTGGCGATGTGTCGGGCGGCCGGCGCCGGCGGCATCGACCTCGGGATCGTCCCCGATTCGCTCGAATCGGTCCTCGGCGCCCTGAGAGCGGCGATCGAGCGCGCGGACGTTCTGATCGTGAGCGGCGGCGTCTCGGTCGGGCCGTACGACGTCGTCCGATCGGCTTTCGAGGCGCTCGGCCGGGTGGAGCTGTGGCGCGTCGCCGTGCAGCCCGGCAAGCCGTTCGCCTTCGGAAGGTCCGAGCCTCGCGCTCGGGACGGACGGCGCGTCCTGATGTTCGGGCTCCCCGGCAATCCTGTTTCGGCCCTGGTGACCTTCGATCTCTTCGTCCGGCCGGCCCTGGACAGGCTCTCCGGCCTGCCATCGTCGCCGGTCGACCTGGATCGGGCCGTCACCGAAGATGGGCTCGAGAAGGCCCATGGGCGGCAAGGGTTCCTCCGGGTCACGGTCGCACGAGACGAGCACGGCGCCCCGGTTCGAGACGCCTCGGGTCGAGTTCGGGTGCGCCAGAGCGGCCACCAGGGCAGCCACGTCCTGAGCGCCATGGCGTCGGCCGACGCACTGGCAATCGTCCCCGAAGCGGTCGACCGGCTCGAGCCCGGCGCGGAGGTGGAGATCAGATGGCTGCGAAGGTGAACCGCGGCAGGACCGGGGTGCCGGGTCCGGGCCCCGATCAGGAGACCGGCAGTGACCGTGCGGAAGGCGATCGCCGCGCCCTCGTGATCACGGTCAGCGACGGCGTCGCCGCGAGCGCCCGGCCGGACCTGAGCGGCGAAGGCGTCGCCCGCCGACTCGCGGAGCTCGGCTTCGCCGTAGACCGGGCCGTCGTGCCCGACGAACGAGGGCAGATCGAGCATCTGCTGGCAGCGCGGGCCGCGGATCACGCCCTCATCCTGACTTCCGGCGGCACGGGGCTGACGCCGCGCGACGTGACGCCCCAGGCTACCCGCGCCGTCCTCGAGTACGAGGTGCCGGGCCTGGCGGAGTTGATGCGGGCCGAGGGCGGTCGATCAACTCCATATGCGTACCTGAGCCGGGCGGTGGCCGGCGTCCTCAGCCGTTGCCTCGTCGTCAACCTGCCGGGCAGCCCGCGCGGGGCGCTGGAGTCGCTCGCGGCGCTGGAGCCGATCCTGGACCACGCCCTGGCGACGCTGGCCGGGCCGTTCGACCACGATCCGCAGCCGGGCGGCAGGACCCCCGGCGCGATGCCGGAGCAGGGTTCCGCCGGCCGCCGGAAGTCTTGACGACGCTCTGGAAGACCTACATATAGCCTGCATTCTGGGTTATCATTTCTTGGTATGGTTGAGAGCGACAAGCACACGGGCGCGAACCTCCGCGTAGGCCAGGCCGCCGAGATGCTCGGCGTCTCGATCGAGACGCTGCGGCGGTGGAACAGCGAAGGGCGGATCCGGATGGAACGCTCGGCCGGTGGCCACCGCATGGTCGCCGTCGCGGAGGTGGCCCGGCTCCTCGACGAGCGGCGGCGCACTACCTCGGATCGCCCGATCGTGGCCCAGTCGGCGCGCAACCGGTTCCCGGGCGTCGTCACGCGGGTCGAGGTCGACGCGGTCGCGGCGGTAGTCGAGGTCATGGCCGGACCGCACCGGCTGGTGAGCCTCGTGACGGCCGAGGCGGCCAATGAGCTCAGGCTCAAAGTGGGCGACGAAGTGGTGTGCATCGTCAAGGCCACCGACGTGATGGTCGAGATCCCATCCGGCAAGGAGATCCGCGCATGAGAAGCCGTTTCGCCGCATCCATCGCCATCCTCGCCCTCCTGGCGACTGGATGCTCGAGCAGCGCGGGGTCGTCGCCCTCCGCGACCGCCGCGCCGGCAACGGGCGCCCCGGGGACGGTGGCGCCGGCGAGCCTGACGATCTACGGCGCCTCGTCGCTCAACGCGGTTCTGGCCAGGGTTCCGGCGGCATACCAGGCGGTCAGCCCGGGCACGACCATCACCATCTCATCGGATTCGTCGACGGCGCTCGAGACGAAGATCGAGCAGGGCGCCCCGGCGGACGTCTTCCTTTCGGCCGACACGGCCAACCCGCAGAAACTGGTCGCCGATGGTTTCGGCGTCGGTCCCGTGACGAAGTTCGCCGGCAACCTGCTGACCGTCATCGTCCCGACCGGCAATCCGGCCGGAATCAAGACCCCGGCCGACCTGGCCAGGAGCGGCGTCAAGGTGATCGCCGCCGGCGATACGGTGCCGATAACGAAGTACGCCAGCCAGCTCGTGGCGAACCTGGCCAGGCAGCCGGGCTACCCGGCGAACTTCGTCCCGAACTACGCCGCGAACATCGTTTCCAAGCAGGACAACGTCGCCGCGGTCGTCTCCCAGATCGCCCTGGGCGAGGGCGATGCCGCGATCGTGTACGTGACCGACGCGAAGACTTCGACGCAGGTCACGACGATCCCCGTGCCGGCCGCGGCGAACGTGCCCGTCACCTATGCCGGGGTGGTCGTGAAAGGCTCAGCCAACGCAGCCGCGGCGAAGGCTTTCCTGGCCTGGCTGGCCGGTCCGGACGGCCAGGCGCTCCTGGGCTCGTTCGGGTTCCTCCCGGCATCCTGACCGGCCGCCCGACTCGAGAGAACCCATGGACAGACCGGGCAGCGACGCAGCCACGCGCACCGGCCCGGCCATGTATGCCCCGCCGGCCGGCCGCGGCTGGGGCGCCCGGGCCGTCTACATCCCCGCGGCCCTGCTGGCCCTGTTCCTGGGTCTGCCTGTCCTGGTCCTGGTGGCGCGGTCGGTGCTCGATGGTTCGCTGGCAAATGCGCTGACGGCGCAGGTGGTTCTCTCGGCCCTGGCCCTGAGCCTCACGACGACGGCGGTCAGCCTCGTCCTGACGGTCGCCTTCGGCCTGCCCCTGGCCTTCCTGCTGGCCCGGCGGCGGTTCCGGGGATCCTGGCTGGTCGAGGCGATCGTCGATCTGCCTCTCGTGCTGCCACCGTCGGTGGCCGGACTGGCGCTGCTGCTCGTGCTGGGGCGGCGCGGATTCCTGGGCGGACCGCTCGATGCGGTCGGGATCGAGATCCCGTTCACGACCTTCGCCGTCATCCTGGCCCAGACCTTCGTCTCGGCGCCATTCTTCGTCCGGTCGGCCCGGACCGGGATCGCCGGCGTCGCGCGCGACTACGAGGACGCCGCGCGGATCGACGGAGCCTCGGAGATCGACGTCTTCCGCCATATCACGGTCGCGCTGGCCGCCGGCCCCCTCGCGGCCGGCCTCGTCATGAGCTGGGCCCGGGCGCTGGGCGAGTTCGGGGCCACGATCATGTTTGCCGGAAACATCGAAGGGAAGACGCAGACGCTCCCGCTGGTCGTATACGGCGAGTTCGAGGGCGGAGACCTAGACGCCTCGATCGCGGCGGCGGCAATCCTGGTGCTCGCGGCCTTCGGCGTCCTCGTCGCGGTTCGGCTGCTCCACTGGGGCCGCGCCCTCGACCTGCGAAGCCTCGGCTGACGGACGCGGTCCTCTACCGGCGCGGCCGGACCGAGGACGGCGACACGCCGCCGGCCCGGTCGCGCCCGCGCGCCGCGGGCAGGCTTCCGCTCGCGCGCGCCGCCGCCTCTGCCGCCCGCTCCGCGGCGAACTCCGCGATGGCCGAGGCCGGCGTCCGGTCGCACGTTCCATCTCCGAGCGACAGCACGGCGATGGTGTCGCCGGCGCGGACCTCTCCGGCCGCGCGAACCACGGCGAAGAGACCGTCACGAGGCATGACGCAGTCGCCCGCCTGGTAGTAGATCGCGCACTTCGTGTGGCAGACCTTGCCGATCTGGCTGATCTCCAGGACCGCAGCCTCACCGATCCGGATGAGGCTGCCGACCGGAAGCGCGAGGAGGTCGATGCCCGAAGTCGTGATGTTCTCGGCGAAATCGCCGGGGCCTACCTTCAGCCCGGCCGAGGCCATCTCGTCGATCGACTCCTGCCCAAGCAGAGACACCTGGCGGTGCCAGTCGCCGGCGTGGGCGTCGCCCTCGAAGCCACGATCGAAAACCAGGGTGCCGCCGCCTGCGCGCGTCTTGCGCACGGTCCGCCTCTGGCTCAGGTTGACGGAGAGGACGAGTCCATCGTTGGGCATCGGCTATGACTCCTCGTCCCGACTCCATCGCCCCGACTTTCCGCCCTCTTTGAGCAGGAGCCCCAGGCCGTCGATGGTCATGCCCCGGTCCACGGCCTTGCACATGTCGTACAGGGTCAGCGCCGCGACTCCCGCGGCGGTCAGCGCCTCCATCTCGACGCCGGTAGGGCCGCTCGTCTCGACCTCGGCCCGGATGCGCACCCCATCCGCGACGGGCTCGAACTCGAGGCCGGCTCTGGTCAGCGACAGCGGGTGGCACAGGGGAATGAGATCGCCGGTTCTCTTGGCCGCCATGATGCCGGCCACCCTGGCAGCCACCAGCACGTCGCCCTTCGGCGCCCGCCCGTCCACGATCATCGCCAGCGTGGCCGGCTTCATGTGGATGACGGCCTCCGCGACCGCCCGGCGGTGCGTCATAGCCTTGCCCGCCACATCCACCATGCGGGCCGCACCGTGCTCGTCGACGTGGGTCAGGTGCTCCTCTCCCATCGCCTAGCCTCCGATCTGCGACATCCGTCGCAGCGTGCCTACGCGCAAGTTGTGCGACGCAGGTTTGGCCGCCACCGCCTCGAGTATGAGAGAACGCAATTCGGGCTCGGTTCCGTGGCGGAGAACCCGGCGCGCGTCGAGCTCGTCGTCCGAGAAAAGGCAGGTTCGCAGCTTGCCGTCGGCGGTCAGCCGCAACCGGTTGCACCGGTCGCAGAAGGAGTGGGACAGGGGCGAGATGAAGCCGATGGTTCCCTCAGCTCCCTCGAACCGATGGTACTTCGCCGGGCCCCGGCCGGCCGGCGCCCCGTCCGCTCCTGCCGGCACGAGCCGGCCCAGGCCGGCCGCGGCGCCTTCGAGGGTGAGCCTGGCCAGGATCTCGTCGCTCGGGACCTGCTCGGCCCGGGTCCAGTCGCCGGCGGGCTCGCCGGGCCCGCCGCAATCATCCCCCGCACCGAGCGGCATGTACTCGATGAAGCGGACGTGGATCGGCCGGTCGATCGTCAGCTTCGCGAAGGACAGCGGGTCCTGGTCCAGCGAACGAACGACGACCACGTTGGCCTTCACCCAGGGTATGCCGGCGGCAAGCGCCGCTTCGATGCCGGCCAGTGTCTCGGCGAGCTTGCCGCCCCTGGTCACGCGCGAGTAGACGTCCGGGTCGAGCGAGGCGAGCGAGACGTTGATCCCGTCGAGGCCGGCCGCCGCCAGGTCGCCGGCCTGGCGCGGCAGGAGCGTCCCGTTGGTCGTCAGTGCGATCGACTCGATGCCGTCCACCGCGCGGAGGCGCCCGACCAGGTCAGGTATGCCGGCGCGCACGAGCGGTTCACCCCCGGTGAGGCGGATCCTGGAGATGCCCGCGGCCGCGGCCACGACGGTGAAGCGCTCTATCTCCTCGAAGGTGAGGATCTCCGAACGATCCTTCCAGGCAACGCCTTCCGCGGGCATGCAGTAGACGCAGCGCAGGTTGCAGCGGTCGGTCACCGAGATCCGCAGGTAGTCGACCGAGCGCCCAAAGGCGTCGATGGCCATCTGCCTACTCCCCTTCCACTCGGAGGTTCACAGCGGCGACTTCGCACGCTGGGCACCGGCGACGCCTTGCCATTCGCCGAAGTGTCTGGCGAACAGCTCGTCGAGGAGCGCATCCGCCTCCTCGTCCATGGCCCCGAAGGCCCCGATCAGCCACTTCCCTTCGTCGGAGACGATCGAACGTCCGCCGCCCCTGCCGCCCGCGTGCCGGGTCATCAGCGCCAGGCCAAGGTGATCCTCAGCCCGCCGCACGATCTGCCAGGCCTTGCTGTAGGCCATGCCCATCTCCGAGGCCGCGCGGCGCAGCGATCCGGTCGCCTGGACCCTCTCGAGCAGTTCGCAGATCCCGGCGCCGAATACCGGCGTGTCCCCGTCTCGCAGCCAGATTCGATGGGCCGGACGGACGTCCGCCACGCGCGTCCCGGGGCCTGAGGCTGCCACTTCGATCGCCTTCATCAATCAGCCACATCGTTGGTTATTCTCGCGAGAGAATAACGCTTGGGGGCCGCCCGCTCAGGGGCCGTTAGTCCCGATTGCCCGCGCGAGTGGACCAGCCCGTGTCGGTGGGTCGGGCGGCGATATGGGTAGGTCCGGGGCCGGTCGCAGCTCTCCATTCACGCCCCGGCGCCGGGCGTCTCAAGGTCCGGGCTCGCCTCCCGTGCGCGATCCACACGACGGGCATTCGAGCCGTTGGAGGAGATGGAAACCAGGACGATGCCCAGGAAGGTGATCGCCGCACCGGCGAAATCCAGGACGGTGAGAGGTTCGCCCAGCATCACCGCCGAGGCGGCCAGCCCGACGACCGGGACGGCCAGAAATCCCATGGTAGTCGCGAGCGGGCTGAGCGACCGCGAGATGGACTGGCTCAGCCAGAAGGCCAGAGCCGTGGCGAGCGGCCCGCTGAAGAGGACCGCCGCGATCGCCGTCGGCGTCCAGTTGATCTGCCGCCCGGCCTCCAGGACGAGGGCCGCCAGGACGAGCGGCACGAGCGCCGTGAGAAGCTGCCACGGCATGAGATCGAGCGGCGTGCCCCGCCACTCGTGGCGCCGGATATGGATGGTCGTGGCGGCCCACAGGGCGGCGCTCAAGAGCAAGCCCGCGCTGCCGAGCAGCTGGCCGGAGGATCCCCAGTCGATCGCCCCGGGGTTGAGCAGGACGGCGATGCCGACGAGACCGACGGCCAGGCCGGCCAGCTGGCGCGCCGCGCCTCCGGCACGTAGCGAGGGCAGCTGGATCATGGCCACCCAGAGCGGCATCGTGTAGACGAGGATCGCGGACCGACCCGCGGAGACGAGCGGCAGGGCGAGGTTCATGAGCGCTATCCCGGCGGCCATCTGGCCGATGCCGACCGACAGAACGATCGGGAGGTCGTGGCGGGAGGGAAGCCGCAGGCCGCGCCGGGCGGCGAGAATGGCCACGATCACGGCCAGGCCGGTAGCGACCCGAAGAGACCCGTATGTGAAGGGAGGAAGGTCCCGAAGCCCGATCTTCGCAACGGGCCAGTGGATACCCCAGACCAGGGCCAGGCAGGCCAGCAGCAGGTAAGGACGCACACGGGCGCCGCGACCTTGCATCAGGGCCGCGAAGCGACGAGCCGCTCGACGATCAGTGGGGATCCCGGGCGAAGGATGGGGACGGTCGTAGTCACGTCCACCTGGGCACAGAACGGAACGTCGTCGTGGGTGCCCAGGCTGGCCAGCAACCGGCCGCCGGCGGAATCCCGCAGTGGCGTGATCACATCGGGATAGCTGGAGTACAGCTGGACGGCGGCAACGGCGGCCTCGGTCAGGTCGTAGCCGCCGCCTCGAGACGCGATCGCCTCGGTGACGCGCCCGACCATGAGGCCGGCCGCGATCGCGTCGTCGAGGGCGAAGACGCCAAGGGTGCCCGCGCAGACGACCCCGATGCGGGCGTTCATCGAGCCGGCCAGCTCGACGGCAGCCCCGGCGCAGGCGGCGGCATTGCGCAGACAGCCGACCAGCGTCGCCGGCGCATCCTCGACCCAACCGAGGACCTTCGTCCCGTTGGAGGTGGACAGGATGACCACCCTGCCGCGCAGGTCGGCTCGCGCCAGAGCGGCGGGAGAGTTGTCGAAGTCGAAGCCCCGCGGCGCGAAGCCATGCCGCTCGCCCGCCAGGAGACCATCGTGCGTTCGGGCCAGGCGCCGCGCCGCGTCGAGCCCGGCCGTGACGTACAGCCGCGAACAGCCTCCTTCCAGGATGGTCGTGATCGTCGTGCTGGCCCGCAGTTCGTCGATGACGATGCAGACGGTGTCGCTCCAGGTGCGTGCAACCTGCGGCACGAGGGCCACATCTATCTCCATCGACCGGCGCCTCCACTTCGTCCGGCCGGCCGCAGCGCCCGCGGCGACCGCCGGACCCCTGGGAATTGGGCGGCGGGGCTCCAGATGCCCTGGGCCCCGCCGCTTTGAACTGAACCCTTGTAGCTGGACCTGCGTCTAGACGGCGCCGGCCACCTTGAGCTTCTTGAACTCCTTGACCTGATCGCGGATGCCCCGCTCGGTGGGCAAGCGCTCGATGCTGGAGGCACCGAAGAAGCCCTGGACGCCCGGCATCCGCGCCAGCGCCACGCCGACGTTCTCGGGCTCGTCGAAGGGCCCGCCGTGGCACAGGACCAGGATATCCGAGCGAACCGATCGGCCGGCCTCGGCGACCGTCATGACTCGGTCGATGGCCTGGTCGAGGGTCAGCGCCACTCCGGCGCCGATGGTCCCGGCCGTGGTCAGACCCACGTGGGCCACCAGCTGGTCGGCGCCGGCCTTGGCCATGGCCTTCGCGTCGTCGGCGTTGAAGACGTAGGGCGACGTGAACAGGTCGATCTCGTGGGCCAGCCGGATAGTCTCGATCTCCTTGTCGTAGCCCATGCCGGTCGCTTCGAGGTTGGCCCGGAAACCGCCGTCGATGAGGCCGACGGTCGGGAAGTTCTGGACGCCGTCGAAGCCCATCTCCTTGAGCTGCTTGAGGAAGACCGGCATCAGCCGGAACGGGTCGGTGCCGTTGACGCCCGCCAGGACGGGCACGTCCTTGACGACCGGGAGCACTTCCGAGGCCATCTCCACGACGATGCCGTTGGCGTCGCCGTAAGCGAGGAGGCCGGCCAGGGAGCCGCGACCGGCCATCCGGTACCGCCCCGAGTTGTAGATGATGATCAGGTCGCAGCCGCCGGCCTCGGCCATCTTGGCCGAGATTCCCGTCCCTGCACCGCAGCCGACGATCGGCGTGCCGGTTGCGGCCTGGGAACGTAGTCGCCGAACGACCTCGGCGCGCGGAATGAATGGCATAGCCCTTGCTCCTTTTGGGGATTCCGGTGGTGTCTGTCCGGTCTACTTCTTGAGCATCTTCTGCAGTCGATCGACCATCGCGTCGGCGAAGGCCGGGTCGTTGATGGCCATGTCCAGCTCCACCAGCTCGACCTTCGAGCGATCGAGGTTCTTGCGCAGAGCGTCGAACAGCGCGGCATCCGAGGCCGGGTCGTGGAACGGCATGCCCTCGACGTCGATGGCGCTGACGCCCTTGAGCGGGATGTAGAGCGCGGTGGGTCCGGTGGTCTTGTTGAGCTTCTCGGCGATGATCTCGCCGAGCCTCTTGCACTCCTCCGGCGTGGTGCGCATGAGCGTCACCTGGGGGTTGTGGATGTAGATGTTGCGCGTCTCGAACTTCGCCGGCAGGGTGTCCCTGGGGCCGAAGTTGACCATGTCGAGAGCGCCGAGCGAGACGACCTGGGGGATGCCTTTCTTGCCGGCGGCGTCAAGGCGCTCCGGTCCGGCGGAAAGCACGCCGCCGACAAGCTCGTCGCACCATTCCGTCGTCGTGGCGTCCACCACTCCGTCGAAGACGCCGTCAGAGATCAGAGCCTCGAAGGAGCGGCCGCCGCTTCCAACAGCGTGGAAGACGAGCATCTCGTAGCCGTCCGCTTCCATCCGCGCCCGGACTCGATCGACGCACGGCGTCGTGACCCCAAACATGGTGGCGCCGACCAGCGGCTTCTCCTCCGCCTTGGGCATCGTCTGCTCGACCATGCCGCCGATGGCGCCGGCGGCGTTGGCGAAGATGCGGCGCGACAGTCGGTTGAGGCCCGAGACGTCGACGACGGAGTACATCATGGTGATGTCCTTGACGCCGACGTAGGGACCCACGTCGCCGGAGGCCATCGTCGAAAGCTGCAGCTTGGGCATGCCCACCGGGAGCGCCTGCATGGCCGTCGTGCCGATGGAAGTGCCCCCGGAGCCGCCCATGCTGATGACGCCGTCAAACTTGCCCTCGGCGAGGAACTTGAGAGCGAGGGCGCGGGCACCGCGACCCATGACATCGATGGCGTAGCCGCGGTCGCGCTTCTCGCGAAGTTCCGCGAGCGAGGCCCCGCCGGCCTCGGCGGTGACGGCGGCCGGGCTGTCGGGCGTGAACACCGGCTCGCCCAGGACCCCGGCGTCGAGCATGAACGTATTCAGCCCGCGGGCGCGAATCAGGTCGATGAGATAAGCGTACTCGTGACCCTTCGTATCCAGCGTGCCGATCAACAACACGGTCTTCGACATTGCCTCTCCTCCAAGCGCTTCGAATGCGGGAAGCTGAAGAACTGCCGGCCGCAGATGCTTCGACCGCCGGGCGCCGGTTCATCGGGTCGCGAGGCGGACAACTCCGGACGGCCACTTCAGATTGGCTGCCGATGAGGGCTGGCCCGGCGGCCGCGAGCGGTTTTGCCGAGCCTGTCCGAAACGGTAAGGCGGTTCCGACACAGGGCCCAGGTAAGGCGGGGCCCGGCATCCGTGGAATCTCCCGGGGCACGGTGGGCGCGTTCCGGCCGTTGGCCGCCCCGGTGGACGGCGGTATGCCCCGGTTGCGAGTTCAGCTGTGGGCGGCAACCTCCTTTCCCGCCGTTCGGCAAATGACTTCAACCTGATCGGCCACGCGAGCTGCCGACAGACCGTACAGCTCGAGCAGCGCCGCGTTGGATGCCGACTCACCGAAGAGGTCCTGCATGCCCAGCCGCTTGACGACGGTCGGGCGATGCTCGGACAGGACCTCGGCGACAGCGCCGCCGAGGCCACCGAGGACGGTGTGCTCCTCGACGGTGACTACGAGCCCGGTCCGACCTGCGGCGGCGACGATCGCCGCCACGTCGATCGGCTTGATCGTCGGAACATGGAGCACGTGCGCCTCTATGCCCCGTGCGGCCAGCAGTTCCGCGGCGTCGACGACGCGCGGAGTCTGCGTGCCGGTGCTTATCAACGTCACGTCGCGACCCTCGCGAACCACGACGGCGCGGCCGAACTCGAACGAGTAGGAGTCGTCGAAGAGCCTCTGCGTGGCGTCGCGGACGAGCCGGATGTACACCGGCCCGTCGTAGGAAGCGCACCAGCGCAGGGCCTGGGCGGCCTCGACGTCGTCGGCCGGGCAGACGGTGATCATTCCGGGCATGGCCCGCATGATCGAGACGTCGTCCACGATGAGGTGCGTCTTCCCGGTAACGCCCGTGAAGAGCCCGGCGTAGCCCGCGGTGATCTTGACGTTGAGGCCCGTCTGGGCGATCAGGACGCGAATCTGGTCCAGCGGCCTGACCACCGCGAACGCCACGAAGGTGCTCACGAACGGGATCAAGCCCGTGGTCGCCAGGCCGGCGGCCACTCCAAGCATGTTCTGCTCGGCGATGCCCATCTGGAGATAGCGATCAGGGTGGCGGTGCTCGAAGATGTCCGCCCTGGTCGAACTGCCCACGTCGGCGTCGAGCATCACGATACGTGGGTCGGTGTCGGCCAGATCGCTGACGGTCTCGCCGAAGACTTCGCGCATGGCGCGACCAAGCGGCAGCGTCATCGGGGGCCCCCGGTCGTCGCGGCCGCCGGCTCGCCCAGGTCGGCCATGGCCGTGGCGAATTCGTCCGCCGTGAGCGCCCGCGTGTGCCAGTAGTAGTGGCCTTCCATGAACGACACTCCCTTGCCCTTGGTGGTGTGGGAGATGACGACCGTCGGCCGGCCGTCGCCCGCGCGCGCGCGCTCCAGCACGTCAACGACGTCCGCCATGCGATTGCCGTCGACTTCCAGGACCCGCCAGCCGAAGGCAGTCCACTTCGCGACGAGCTCGCCCGGTGCCTCCGGTGGCATTCTCCCGTCCGGCCCGTCCCCGGGCCAGCCGTACTGCTGGAGCTTGTTGTGGTCGACGATCGCCACGAGGGTGTCGAGGCCGTAGCGGGCCGCGACCATCGCCGCCTCCCAGACCTCTCCTTCCTGGCACTCTCCGTCGCCGAGCATGACGTAGGTCCGGACGTCGCTCCGACCCGTCAGGCGCGCACCCAGCGCGACCCCGATGGCGGCCGAGATGCCCATGCCGAGCGATCCCGTCGACATGTCCAGGCCGGGCAGCTTGGTCATGTCCGGATGCCCCTGCAGCCGGCTACCCGCGGAGTCGAATGTGGCGAGCTCCTCGACGGGGAAGTAGCCGCGCAGTGCCAGAGCCGCGTACAGCCCGATCGAGCAATGGCCCTTGGAGAGAATGAACCGGTCGCGATCCGGCCAGCCGGGTTCGAGTGGCCTGACGCGCATGACCTTGAAGTACAGCGCGGAGAGCATCTCCGCCGCGGAGAGCGGACCACCCAGGTGCCCGGCCTTGGCCTGGTTGACGCCTCGAATGATCTCGACCCGGATGCGCCGGGCGGTCTCTTCCAGCCGCCCGATCTCCGGGTCCCGGCCAGCAATTGTCATGACCCTTCCTCCCGTCCCGTCTTGTTCAAGCCATTCATGTCCAAGCCTTTCCCCCTGGCAGGGCCGCCAGGGCGCGGACCACGAACTCGACCTGGCTCATGCATCGCACGCGCCAGATCCCGCTATCGATAAATGCCTGATGCTGCTCGGGAGTGCGGATCTCGCGGCCCAGGAGAACCCGGCAGTCTGTCGCTCCGTACTCGGCCCTGAAGTCGTCCATCAGGCCGGCGATGACCATTCGCGCCTCCCGCTTGGCCTGAGCGTGGCTCCCGAACCGCCGCGACGCCAGGAGCCCGACGGCCAGCGAGGCCCCGGACAGGGCGCCGCAGACACCGCCGCTGTAGGCGACGCCACCGTTGAGCGCCATCGCCGCGGAGGGATCCGGCGAGTCGGGCAGGCCAAAGGCCTCCTTGAGGACGATGAAAGTCGTCTCCGCACAGCCGTATGGGTGGGATTCCTCGAGGAAGATGGTCCTCGCACGGGCTGCCGCCTCGTCCGCAGTCATCTCCGGCGGCCCTCCCTGCCCTCGGTCCGACCCGGCGCCCGCGTCCGACTCCACGAATCCATCACCGTCGCCAGGGCCCCGAGACCGGGTCAACCGTTGGCCTTCTTCTCATACGAGCCGGGCACCACCGGCGGGGTGAAGATGCACAGAAGCTCGAGCTGGTCCGGCCCGTCGCACTCCGTGGAGTGGAACGTCCCGGCCGGGATGAAGACCGCCACTCCGGCTTCGAGTTCGGCCGCGCCCGCGTCGCAGACGAGCCTGCCCCGCCCGGAGACGCAATAGACAGTCTCCTCCTCGGCCGGATGGACGTGGCCGACCGGCCGCGCGCCCGGCTCGTACACCGACACGCCCATGGAGAGGTGCGTGGTCGGGGCTGTCGTCGGGCCGATGTACTGGTGCCAGTCGCGACCGGCCATGGGCGTGATCGCGGTCTCGGCCCTGCTCATTCGCGTGAACATGACGTCCTCGCTTCTTCGCGCGGCGGGTCCATCCGCCGTTCTGGCCGACCCCAGCGGGTCGGATGATCGTTGTCGTGTCTCTTGCCCTCAGGCGCGGCCGGCGGCGGCCTCGTCCGATCGCCGGCGACCTGACAGCCGGATGAGGTCCTCGTGCAACTCGAACCAGACGTTGTGATAGCTGTCGACCCGCACCGCCGACACGAACCGAGGGTCGCCGTTGCGAGCGCTGGCCAGGGCGCGCTCCAGCCGGTCGCGGTAGCAGGCCATCCGCCACAGCCGGGTTCCCAGCGGGGTCAGCACCTCTACGACGCCGGCGTGGAGGGCGCCGAGCTGCTCGAGAATGGAGGCGTCGTAGGCGGCATCGGTGTGGTCGTTGAAGACCTGGTTCGCGGCGTCGCGCACCTGCCAGGCGGTGACCAGGTCCTTCATCCTGACGTCGAGCAGGATGAAGCTGTCCAGGGCGGCGACGCAGGCCGCCTCGCCGCCGGCTCGCTCGCGGTCGAACGCGAAGACGTCCAGGGCCTTGAGCTTGCCTTCCGCGGTCAGCCGGAAGGCGCCGGCCGAGGTCTCCACCAGGCCGCCCGCCGCCAGGCTGTCCAGGAAGGGTCGGACCTGCTCGGTCGAGCTGGCCAGCCCAATTGCCAGGCCCTCCGGCGGAACGAGCCCCTTTATGAGAAGGGCCCGCAGGACGTCGTCGGCGGTCAGCTCGGCCGGAGCCGCCGCGGGCAATTCGACGGCCGGAGCGGCGGCCGGGGTCGCGGCCGGTACGCCGGCCGCTTCGCCGACGGGGATGTCGAGCTCCCTGGCCCAGGCCAGCAGGGTTGCGGCCTCGGGCACGATGGCCGTGCTGCCCCGGACCTCGCCGGCGAAGACCTCGCCGGTGGACCCATCGATCGTGATCGTTTCTCCGGCCACGAGCCGGCGGCCGCGGATCGTGATGACCCCGTCGGCGACTTCCATCTCCTTTGCGCCGACGACGGCCGGAATTCCCAGCTCACGGGCGACGACCGCGGCGTGCGACGTCGCGCCGCCCGTGGAAGTCAGGATTCCACTGGCCACGGCCATGCCGTGAAGGTCGTCCGGGCACGTTTCCGGACGGGCCAGGATCACCAGTTTGCCCACCGCCGCTTCTTGCTCTGCGGCGTCCGGGGAGGTCACAATTCCGCCCCAGGCCACGCCCGGCGACGCTGCCAGGCCCGTCGTGAGCGCGGTCCTGCCGTCGAGGCGCCCGACCGAGACTCGCGGGGGATTCGCCAGGAAGCGAGCCACGCGCCCGACCGCCTCCTCCTTCGTGATGAGCTGCTCGCCGACCATGTCGACCGCGATCCGGAGTGCCGCGGCGGCGGCCCGCTTGGCGTTGCGCGTCTGCAGCATGTAGAGCTTGCCGCGCTCGATGGTGAACTCGAGGTCCTGGACGTCGCGATAGTGCTTCTCGAGCTTCTCGGCGATGGCCCTGAACTCCGCATAGACCGCGGGCATGTCCGTCGCCAGCTGGGCGATCCTGGGCGCGGTCCTGATGCCGGCCACGACGTCTTCGCCCTGGGCGTTGACGAGGTACTCGCCGTAGAGGATCTTCTCGCCGGTGTTGGGGTCGCGCGTGAAGGCGACGCCGGTGCCGGAGTCGTTGCCCATGTTGCCGAAAACCATGGTCACGACGTTGACGGCGGTGCCGAGGTCGTGCGGGATCTTCTGAAGGTTGCGGTAGTCGTTGGCGCGCTTGCCGAACCAGGAGGCGAAGACGGCCTTGATGGCCAGGTCCAGCTGCTCGTAAGGATCGGCCGGGAAGTCGCGGCCGGTCGCGTCCTTCACGATCTCCTTGTAGGCAGCCACGAGCTTCTCCAGGTCGTCCACGTCGAGATCGGTGTCCCTGGCGTCCTTGCCGTGGCGCCCCTTGGCCGCCTCGAGGGCCTCGTCGAAGCGGTCCGACTCGACGGCAGAGCCATCACGGCCGGTCACCGCGCGCGGCTCGACGTTCAACACGATCCGGCCGAACATGCTGATGAAGCGGCGGTAGGCATCCCAGCCGAAGCGCTCGTTGCCGGTGATGGCGATGAGGCCGTGGAGGGTCTGCTCGTTGAGCCCGAGGTTGAGGACGGTGTCCATCATGCCCGGCATGGAGAACTTGGCCCCGGAGCGGACCGAGACCAGGAGCGGGCTCTTCGGGTCGCCGAAGCCCTTGCCGGTCTCGGCCTCGACCTCCTTGACGGCCGCCAGGACGTCGTCCCAGAGTCCGGCCGGGAGCTTCTCGCCGGCGGCGAAGTAGTCGTTGCAGGCCTCGGTGGTGATGGTGAAGCCGGGGGGAGTCGGCAGGCCCGCGTTGGTCATCTCGGCCAGGCCGGCACCCTTGCCGCCCAGCAGGTCCTTCATCCCGCCGTTGCCCTCGGCCTTGCCGCCGCCCCAGGCGTAGATGTAGCGCTTGGCGGCCTTGTGGGTCCTGGTGCCAGAGTCGGCCATGGAAACTCAATCTCCTTGGATGCGGGGCTCGCGCCTCGAACGGCGGGGAAGCGCCGGGGCTACGGAATGGCCGAGTGCGGACACGAAGCCCGCGATTATCGCGTCGTCTAGGTCGAGACTGAGGATCGTGTCGGTGGTTCCTTTCGTGGACTCAATCTCGAACCCGGAGCGCCCGGCCGGCGCTGTGGCAGCAACCCGCCTGCCCGCGGCTGCGGGACTCAGCCACGGGCAGGGCAGGCGGTCAGCTTGTCCCACAGCGATCCGGCGTTGAACGTCTGGATGTAATCCATCATGTAGCCCTGGCCGATGTCGACCGGGCAGCTGTCGGCGAAGTTCACCCGGGCCACGGTCTCCTCGCGCGACCAGCCCTTGGCCACGGCGGCGGCGACGGCCCCCTTCCAGTCCAGGAGCGTGGACCGTTGCGCGTTCACGTAGGCCAGTGTCGTGACGGGGCCGTGGCCGGGAACGACGTGCTGGACGTCGAGGGCCCGGATGCGGTCTAGGGACGAGATCCACTGGTCGACGTTCGACGTCATCAGCCAGGTCTGGCACTGGGAGAAGATCGTGTCGCCGGTGAAGACCGTGCCCTCCTCGGGCACGTGGACCGCGATCTGGCCAGGCGTGTGGCCGGGGGTGTGGAGACAATGGAACGTGTGATCCCCGACTCGAAGGGTCAGATCGCCGGTGAAGACGATCTTGCCCTTGTTCGGGTCGCGGTAGTACTCGTCGCGATCCGGCCAGAGGGCGACGCCCTCGGGATCGTCCAGATCTGTGCCCTTGGCTGCCAGACCCGGGACGGATTCGTAGGCGTAGGCGAACGGGTCGAGCTCGGGATACACGACCATGAAGTTGTCGTAGACGCCCTGGTGGTTGACGACCGTGCCGGCGCCCTTGAAGTAGTAGTTGCCGAAGATGTGGTCCACGTGGTGCTCGGTGTTGATGATGTAGCGGACCGGGCCGTTGGACTCGGCCTCCGCCCGCATCGCCACCGCCTTCGTGGGCAGCTGGGGCGTGTCGATCACGACGACTCCGTCCCTCGTCACCACGTAGCTCGGATTGCAGCCGCGCAGCTTCGTCTGGGTGAAGATGTTGCCCGTCACCTGCTCCATCTATGTGGCTCCCTTGTCGGCTACTGTGTCGCGGTCAGGCCGCCGTCGATCGTGAGGATCTGGCCCGTTACGAAGGACGAGGCTGACGATGCGAAGAAGAGAACGGCCCCGACGAGATCGCTCGTCTCACCGACGCGGCCGAGCGGGACCCTGCTCACCAGACCGGACTTGAAGGCCGGGTCGCCGAGCAGCATCGCCACCTGGGGCGTGTCGACGAAGGTAGGGGCGATGGCGTTGACGGTTATGCCGTGCTTCGCCCACTCCGTGGCCCACTGGCGGGTCAGCGAGCTGACGGCGCCCTTGGCGGCCACGTAGGCCGAGTAGCCCGAGTTGATGCCGAGCTGGGCCCGAACCGAGCTGATGTTGACGACCCGGCCGCCCGCGCCGGCCTTGATCATCGCCCGAACCGCGGCCTGCGTCGCGATCAGGGTGCTCCGCAGGTTGATCTCCATGATCCAGTCCCAGGCGTCTCGGGGATACTCCTGGGCATCGAAGAGGACCTTGCCCGCGCCGCCGCCGACCGCGTTGACGATTATGTCCAGGCGTCCGAACCGCTCCACGACCGCGGCCACGACACGCTCGGCCTCGGCTTCGCGGGTGATGTCCGCGGCCACGGCGAAGCACTCCGCGCCGGCTGCGCGGACCTTTTCGGCGCCGGCCTCGACGCGGGCAGGGTCGATGTCCGACACGGCGACCCTGGCCCCGGCCTCGCCCAGCGCGGTGGCCAGGGCCGATCCGATCGCGCCGCCGCCGCCCGAGACGAAGGCCACACGGCCGTCCAGCCGGAAGCTGTCCACTGGATTCATCGCTCTCACTCCTCCATCCGATCGCGACGACGGCGGCAAACGCTCAGTTGCCGGGGAATACGAGGCTGAGCGGCCCTTGCTTGCCCGGCTCGGGCCAGCGGACGGTGACCTCCTTCTGCTTGGTGAAGAAGCGCACCGAGTCCTCGCCCCGCATCTGCAGGTCCGCGAAGGCGGACCCGCGCGTCCCGCCGAAGGAGAGATAGCCGGCCGGCACCGGGATCGGCACGTTGATGCCGATCATCGGCACGTCGACCTCGAGCTCGAAGCGCCGGGCAGCCCCGCCGTCGTTGGTGAAGATCGCCGTGCCGTTGCCGTACTGGTGACTGTTTATCAGCTCCAGGGCCTCATCGAACGTGGCGACCCGGACCATGCCGAGCACGGGCCCGAAGATCTCCTCGTTGTAGACCTCCATCCCCGGCTTGACGTGGTCGAAGAGGGTGACGCCCAGGTAGAAGCCGGCGGGATGCTCCGAATGAGCGAAGGGCCGGCCGTCGACGACCAGCTCCGCTCCCTCGGCCACGCCCTTGTCGATCCAGTCGATCACGCTGGCGCGGTGCTCGGCCGAATAGAGCGGGCCCATGTCGGAGCCCTTGTCCATACCAGGGCCGATCTTGAGGGCCGCCATCCGCTTCTCGATCATCGGCCGAACCTTGTCGGCCACGTCGCCCACGGTCATGACCAGGGTCTGGGCCATGCAGCGCTCGCCGGCCGAGCCGAAGCCGCTGGCCACGGCCGAGTCCGCGACCAGCTCCAGGTCCGCGTCCGGCAGGACCAGCATCACGTTCTTGGCGCCGGTATAGGCCCCGACGCGCTTGCCGTGGGCGGTGCCCGTCTCGAACACGTGCCGGCCGACCGCGGTGGAGCCGACGAACTGGATGGCGTCGATGCCCGGGTGAACCAGGATCGCGTTGACGGCTTCGCGCCCGCCGTACACCACGTTGAAGACGCCGTCGGGCAGGCCGGCCTCGTGCCACAGCTCGGCCTGCAGCTGCGTCGCGCCCGGGGTGTGGGAGGAGGGCTTCCACACGAAGGTGTTGCCGGTCATCATGGCGATCGGGTAGATCCACATCGGGACCATGACCGGGAAGTTGAACGGGGTGATGCCGGCGGCCACGCCGAGGGGCTGGCGAAGGGTGTGGGCGTCGACCTTGGTAGCCACGTTGGGCGTGTTCAGGCCGGCCATGTTGACCGGCAGCCCGCAGGCGAACTCCACCGTCTCCAGGCCGCGCATTACTTCGGCCAGGGCATCGGGGAAGGTCTTGCCGTGGTCGCGGGTGATGAGGGCCGCCATCTCCTCACGGTGCTTGTACACCAGCGCCCGATACTGGAAGAAGATGTTGGCCCGGGCGATGAGCGGCATGTCGCGCCAGCCCGGGAAGGCCCGGCGGGCGGCGGCGACGGCCGCGTCGACTTCGGCGGCCCCGCCGCGCGGAACGCGGGCGATGATTTCGCCGGTGGAGGGGTCGTAGACGGGTCCCGTGTGCTCCGGAAGGACCTCGACAGGGCGTCCGTCTATCCAGTGGCTCAGGATCGGGGGAACCATGCGGTCGACCGAGTCGGGTGCCTTCGTGGTCACGATGTGTGCCTCCGTGAGTGCGGTTTCGCCGGACTCAGACTGTCCGGAGATCGGGGTTTGGAAGAACGATGTCGCGGATCGCCGCCTGCAGATCGTGATACGCCTTTATGAAGCCGCGCAATGTGCGGACGGTGGCGCCGTAGGTGTCGAACTCGGCCGGTGTCAGGCCTTCGGGCTCGTAGGCTCGCCGGAAGTCGGGCAGCTTCTCCATTAGCTCGGCGATGATCGCCGGGTCGACGGGATCCTGCATCCGAGCCACGGGATCGATGCCGCTGGCGTTGAACCGGACCTGCCAGGCGTACGGGATGGTGAGGCTGACTTCTCCGCCGACCAGCTCGGTCCAGTGGAGATGGTGGCGGTAGGCCGCCGCCAGCAGCCGGCCGCGGTAGCCGCGCTCTTTGAAGATGGAGTAGGCGCGCTTGAAGACGGCGATCCCGGCCCAATCCAGGGCGGCCGGGTTCACCGAGAGGCCGTCGCGATCGACGACGACCTTCATCCAGTCGTCGACACGCCCGATCATGATGGTCACGATCGGAGCCATCGTGGCAGTCTCACCGCCGGCGTCTTCGCGCCGGCGCAGTCCTCGTTCGACCGCTTCGGCCGCGGCCAGCGCCTGCGGCACCGAGAAGGAGACCGTCGCGTTGATGCTGACGCCGCGGGCCGTGGCTTCCTCGATGGCCACCATGCCGGCTGCCGTCGCCGGCAGCTTGATGTTCAGGTTCGGGGCCAGGCCGGCGACGCGCACGGCCTGCTCGAGCATCCGCTCCGGGTCGGGGTAGTTGGCCGGGTTCATCTGAATGGAGAGACGGCCCTTCTTGCCCGCTTCACGTTCGAAGATGGGGGCGAGGAGCGCGGCCGCGCGAGTTCCCATCTCCTCCACCACGGCCCAGGTCAGTTCGACCTCGCTCCAGGCAGCGTGATCGGCCGCCAGCTCCCGTACGCGCGGAACCCAGTGTGCCTTCTCCTTGCCGAGGACCTCGAGCACGATGGGCGGGTTCGAGGTGGCCCCGACCGCGCCTCGGTCGATGGCGTAGGCCAGTTCCTCGACTGCGCAGGAGTCGTTCCAGTAGTCGGTGGGGCCGAGCCGGGCGGTGCGTAGGAGGGGCGTGTCGAGCATAGTCAATGAGCCTCACGGGTTTCGCTGGTTCGCTAGAGTCCATCAATAATCGATGATCGATGATAGTGCCGTTCGGCACTTGATTGTCCGGAAGTCGGGCTCGACTGTTCGCCCTCGGCAGGAGGTCTTACTCGGCGCTTGACGGCACCCGCTGCCGCCCCCATGGCGAGCGGGCGTTGCGATCGCGGCATGGCCTCGCTGCAGCGCGTTGCTGGCTAACCAGCCGCCTGTCCAACAGGAGATGGAGGTTCAGTGTGGAGACAGAGACCAAGAACACGATCCCGCTCTGGCTAGCCGTCGCCATCACGGTCGTGGTGGCCCTGCCGTTCGGAATCTGGCTCGGCAAGCTCAATCTGCCCCTGTGGGCAGCATTCATCGTGTGGGCCGAGTACTTCGCCCTCGGCGCCAAGCCCGAAGCGCTCAAGACCATGGCGCCCGCGTACACCCTCGGCGTCATCGGCGTAGCGTTGATCGGCCTGCTCTACCAGGCCATCGACAAGATCTGGAGCTCGCCTTCCGACACGCTCGTCGACTTCGGCCTGCAGAAGCTCACCTACGACAACGTGGCCCTCTACATCTCCTTCTTCGTCGGCTTCTGCATCCTGATCTACGCCATGAAGTGGTTCCCCGTCACTCAGACCGGGAGCCTGCCGTTCTTCAACGGCATCACGATGTTCCTTGCCTGCTACTTCACGGGCACGTTCCTTGGATGGTTCAAGGACTTCAACATCAGCGCGGACATGCTCCCCTACGCGATCGTGATCTTCTGCGCGATCACCGCCTGGCTGGGCGGAATGCTCGGCTGCGTGCTCGGCTGGTTCAACATCGTGATCATGTTCCCGCGCGAGGTTAAGAAGAGCGCCTAGCCGGATCGTCCGGCGGTACACGAAATCCTTGATGTCCCTTTCCCTCGTGATCCACGCCGCCGGTGTGGCGGGCTCGTGAGAGCCTTGAGCACTCTTGCTGTCAATCAGGACCCTCGCCGCCCGTCACGGCGAGCAAGTCCTCCGAGCCCGCTCGACGAGCGGGCGACCGCCGGCGGCAGTGGGCGGCGTCTGGTCGGCCGGATGCGTGCCGATCGCGGATCCTCGATTTCGGGTCAAGCCTGCGTCGCGATGGCGATGTCGATGGCGACTTCAACCGCACCCTTATCTGGAGGCAATGGCAATGGCGGAAGCCACTAAGTTGGTCGGCCCCGGAGAAGAGATCCTGGGGCAGTTCCTCGGCGACAAGGATTTCCCGGTCGAGTGGGTCTCCGAAACCGAGAAAGAACTGTTCTGGGTCTACGACGACCTGCACTGTCCTCACCCGATCAGCCCGATGTACAACGACATCGGCGGCTGGTGGCTCAGCTGCGATCACATGTTCCGCCGCTTCGGCACTCCGTTCGCGACGGACTGGATCGCCAAAATCGTCAACGGCTACCTGTACACCGCGGCCATCCCGGCCCAGGCGGGCCTCTCGACGCCCGCGAGCGAGTACGGTTCCGCGATCGTACCCGTCGTGCCCGAGGATCCGGAATACGCCGCCAAGATCGGCACGTACCTGGGCTTCGTCCTGCCCACGTACGGCGACGAATTCGCGACGTGGTGGAACGGGCGACTTCGCCCGGAGATGGACCACAACTTCAAGTATCTCGAGGACAAGTTCGACCAGGCTTCCGAGATGAGCCTGGCGCAACTGGCCGTACTGCTCGAGGATGCGATCGACATCCACGATCGGCACTGGAAGATCCACTGGATGCTCAACTTCGCCCAGCTCTCCGCGACGCTCAACCTGCGCGCCGTCATGGAGAAGACTCACGGCAAGATCAACGAGCAGCTCCTCGGACGCCTCCAGAACTCGGCCAAGGACCGCAACTGGGACTCGATCGAGGCCCTCTGGAAGATGAAGGAAGAGGCCAAGGCGGATACCGTCCTGACCGCGGCCTTCGACCATGAGACCGCCGGCGAGATCATCGCCGCCCTCAAGTCGACGGAGCGCGGCAAGCGCTTCATCGACGAGCGGGTGGTCCCGTACCAGAAGGAATACGGCTGGCACGCGGTCTGGAGCCACGAGTTCCGATTCCCGACCGTGCGCGAGCACATGGAGCCGGTGATCGAGCTGGTCCGCGGCTACATCCAGACCAATTACGACTACCCGAAGACCATCAAGGCCCTGGCCGACGACATCGCAGCCGCCGCCAAGGAGATCCTCGAGGGTCTCAGCGGGGACGCGCTGGCCGAGATGAAGGTCGCCAACGACATCAACCTCAAGATGGCCCCGCTGACCCCGGACCATCACTTCTACATCGACCAGGGCGCGAATGCCCACCTGCGCATGGCCCTGATCCTGTGCGGCCAGAAGCTCGTGGAGATGGGCGCCCTCGACTCCCCCGAGGACGTCGTCTACTTCAAGTACAACGAGTTCCGGGTCTTCGTCGGCAATCCGGCCGCCATGGACGGCAGGGCGCTCGTCGCCCAGCGCAGGGCCGAGCAGGACAAGGCCTACACCTTCCGCCCGAAGTCTTGGATCGGCACCTGCACGCCAACCCAGCTGGCTTTCCCGTACCTGAACCTGTGGGGCTTCCCCGACAAGTTCAACCGCAAGCCCTCGACGGTCAAGGGCCAGATCAACGGCATGGCCGCTTCACCCGGCGTCGTCGAAGGCACCGCCAAGGTCGTGACCAGCGAGGACCAGTTCGATCAGGTCCGAGCCGGCGACGTCCTCGTCTGCGTGATGACCAACCCGGCCTGGGTTGTGCTCTTCACCAAGATCGTCGGCCTCGTTACCGACGCGGGCGGCACGGTGTCTCACCCGGCCGTCCTGTCGCGCGAGTTCAGCATTCCTTGTGTCGTCGGGACAGATGTAGCCACCCAGCAGATCAAGAGCGGTGACCGCGTCCGTGTCAACGGAACCACCGGCCTGGTCGAGATCCTGGAATTGGCCAAGGTGCTGACGTCTACTCAGTCCGACGCACCTCGGCTGTAACCCGGAGAACCGATGCCGTCGGACACCCAGGTCTCACGCAGCCCGCTGAGCGATCAAGTCAAGGATCGTCTCCTGCAGGAGATTCTGGCCGGCGAGTATCCGCCCGGATCTCGAATTGTCGAGACCCGAGTTGCACGGGAGCTTGGCACCAGCCAGGCTCCCGTGCGCGAAGCACTCCGCGACCTCGAGGCACTGGGGGTCGTCGAGATCTCTGCATTCCGCGGGGCCCGCGTTCGACATCCGACCAAGGATGAGCTGCTCGAGGCGTATGGGATCCGGGCCGAGCTCGAATCCCTCGGCGCGCGGCTTGCCCTGCCCCGGCTGTCCGACGCGGACCTCGAGGAACTCCAGGGCTACGTTGACGAGATGCAGCGCGCGGCCGACGTGGGCGACACGCACGCCGAGGCAGTCGTCGATGTCGCCTTCCACGCCCGGATAATCCAGATCTCAAACAACCACACGCTGGAGCGGGTCTGGCAACACCTGGAGCCGCTCTCCCGAACCTACATCACACTTGTGGTCCCAGGCGTGAATCGACGCCACATGGCCGACCTCCACGTTCCGATCCTGGACGCCCTGCGGGGCGGTGATCCCGTTCTGGCGGATACGGCCTATCGCCTGCATTTCGAGGCGGCCGGGAACATGTTCCGCGAGACGTGGGTGGACGAGTTGTCGGCGTCCGACGAGGATGACGACTCCGCCGCCGACGCGCGGCGTGGAAAGTCGGCCAGGCCGGCCCGACGCCTGACGGCAATCGATGCCGTCGCCCAGATGGGACGGCCGCGCCGCGGCCGCAATTCGGCCGCGCGCGGCCGCTAGCAAGCCCCGTTCCGAGCGTCTCGGGCGAGAGCCTCAGACGGAACGCAAACGTGCCGGCGCTCGAGAGCGCGCGGAGCGACCACGCCACAGGAGCCGAGACAGCCCGGACCGACACCCACCAGTGGGCGCGAGCCGGACACGCGAGGGCGGCAGGGGCCGCCTGGAGAAGGAGAGCATGAACGAGCAACTGCAACTGTCGGAAGAGATGTCCGCCGAGACCGCACGGCTGCGCGTGGATGTCTACGGCAGCCAGCCCCGCGAACACGTCCTGGAAGACCTGAACTTCCTCAACTACCGGCTCGCCGACGTTCGCATCTCGCCCCAGGTGACCCTGTCGCAGCCCGACATCGTGCTGAACCAGGACGGCGAGAAGTCGGTCTCGTACGACGGCCACAGGATCACGTTCCAGGGGCCCTGGCCGGCCGGGCCGATCCAGAAGGTTGTTGTCTCGGTGCTCGCCCTCCGCATGGAGGAGAAGGGGCTTCATCCCTTCCACGCGTCCGCCGTTCGCTATCGCGGCAAGACCGTCATGTTCCTGGGCGGCGAGTCGAACCACGGCAAGAGCATGGGCCAGATCGAAGCCTGCCGGCGCGGCGCGCTGCTCGTCTCCACCGAGACGACCGTCGTCGACGAAGCCGGTCGCGCCGTGAAGGGCTCCAAAGAGCCCTTCATCAAGAAGCGCACCGAAGGCACCGAGCGCGCCGACAAGGCCGCCCCCGAGGCCGGCGTGGCCAAGTTCTTCGGCGGCATGCCGACCTGGGAGCTGTACACGGAGCCGAGCAACGTCGACGTCGTGGTCGTGCCCGCGATCGACGGCAACTTCGATCCGAGCCTGGCCGAGATGATCCCGTTCGAGCGCCAGTTCCAGACGCTTCACTCGCTCCAGAACTACTTCCTGCTCAACGAGCTGCTCGCCGCGGATTGGCCCATGCCGATGGTCGACACGGAACCTCTGCGCCGCGCACGCGCCAGGTGGGTCACCAAGTTCACGGACCGCCCTTACTACTTCGTTCGTGCAGCGAATCCCCAGGTGCTGCTGGACGAGGTAGACAAGATCCTCTGAGCGCGGAGGTTCCAGAGCAATGCAGATGTTCGCCTACGAGCGTCCCACTTCCCTGGCCGAGGCCGTCGCCCTGCTGGATGCCCATGGCCCAGACGCGCGCCTGCTGGCCGGCGGCACGGACCTGATAATCCGTCTTCGCGACGGGTCGGCCCGGCCGGCGGTCGTGATCGACGTCAAGCGGATCGCCGAGATCAACTCGACGATCCGCGAGGAGGCCGGGCTTCTGACGATCGGGGCCACGGCCGTGGTCACGGACATCGCCACGAGCGAGCCGATCAGGCGCCACTTCGAGGCGCTCGCCGAGGCGGCGGCCGTCGTCGGATCCGTACAGATCCGGAACAGGGCCACGCTCGCCGGCAACATCTGCAACGCCTCGCCGGCCGCCGACACTGCGCCGGCGCTGCTCGTCTATGAAGCGGTGATCGTGGCCGCCGGACCGAAGGGCACCCGCAGGATCGCCATCGACGACTTCTTCGTGCGGTCCGGGGTCACCACGCTCGGTCGCGGCGAACTCGTGACCGCCATCGAACTGCCGGTCCCATCCCACCGGATGGGCGCCGTCCATCTCCGGCGCACCCGGCGGCGCGGCCACGACCTGGCCTCGGTGACGCTCTGCTGCGCCGTCGATGAAGCCGGAACCACCCGCCTCGCCTACGGCAGCGTCGGCCCGCGGCCGGTGCTGGCGGTCGACGACAGCGGCGTGCTGGCGGACCCAGAGGCGCCGGAGGACGCCAGGGCGGCCATCCTGGAGCGAATGTTCGCCGGCGCCAGCCCGTCGGTCAGATCGATGCGGGCGGGACCCGAGTACCGCCTGGCGATGCTCCGAGTGCTCGGCTCGAGGGCGGTCGAGGCGGCCGTCGCGCGCCTGGCGGCGAAGGGTCAGGTGGAGGAATGAGCGGCATGGCGGGCACGCAACCAATCGAGATCACCGTGAACGGGCGCCGCCGGGCGCTCGAAGTGGCCGTCCACCACACCCTGCTCGACGTCCTGCGCGAGGACCTCGCGCTCACCGGCACCAAGGAGTGCTGCCTGGTCGGCGAGTGCGGCGCCTGCACCGTCATGGTCAACGGGCGGATCATCGACTCGTGTCTCATGCTCGCTGTCGAGGCCGACGGCGCGGACATCATGACGGTCGAAGGACTATCCGACGGCGAGAAGCTCAGCCCGCTCCAGCAGACATTCCTTGACAAGGGGGCGGTGCAGTGCGGCTTCTGCACCCCCGGCCAGTTGATGGCGGCCGAGGCCCTCCTCCGGGAAAACCCGAGGCCGGACATCGACGAGATCCAGGAAGGCATGGCCGGCAACCTCTGCCGGTGCGGCTGCTACGTCCAGATCACCGAGGCGATCCTCTCCGTCGCGGAAGGGGGACACCGATGAGCACGGGTTTCATTGGAGCATCCCCGAACCGCGTCGGCGGCATCGGCCGGGTCTCGGGCCTGCAGGAATACGTGGCCGACATCCGGCTGCCGGGCGTCCTCGAGTCCAAGCTAGTCACGCTCGACTGCGCTCGTGCGAGGATCGTCTCGATCGACACCTCGGCGGCGCTGCAGGTTCCCGGCGTCCGCCTGGTCATGACGGCGGCCGATCTGCCCCAGCCCGTGCCTCGCTTCGGGCCGCAGAACGAGGATCGCCCCGTCATCGCGGTCGGAGAAACCAAATATCACGGCGATCCGGTCGCGCTCGTGGCCGCGGAGACGAAGGACGCGGCCGCGGAAGGTGCGCGCCTGGTTCGGGTGGAATACGAGGAACTCCCGGCGATCTTCACGGTGGCGGCGGCGCTCGCTCCGGACGCTCCGCTCGTCCAGGATCCGTCACTGCGTCCCAAGGACCCGCTGGCCAACACGAACGTGCTGCACGAGCACCGCGTCGGCTGGGGGGACGTGGACGCGGTCCACGCCGACGTCGTCATCGAGAACTCGTACTCGTTCCCGATCGTGACCCATTTCGCGATCGAGCCACACGCCTTCATGGCCGCGCCCGACGGCGACGGAATTGCGATCTGGAGCTCGATCCAGCATCCGAACTGGCTGCAGAGGATCATGTCGAAGGTCCTCGGAATGCCGCTCTCGAAGGTCCGGGTCTACGCGCCGGACCCGGGCGGAGGCTTTGGCGGGAAGCAACACACCAAGTACGAGCCGCTCGTTGCCTTCGCGGCTCTCAAGGCCGGGCGGCCGGTGCGCCTGATCCTTAGCCTGGAAGAGTCGTTTCAGGCCGCGCGCCGCGCGCCCTGCGAGGCCCACGTCCGCACCGGTTTCACGGCAGACGGCAGGCTGGTCTTCGAGGACATCAAGGCGGACTACCTTATCGGCGCCTACACCGATATCGCCGATCGCGTGGTCGGTAAAGGCAGCTACTGCGGCGCGGGTCCCTACAACGTGCCGGCCGTCCGCATTCTCGCCCGCAGCATCCTGTCGCACACGCTGCCGTCGACTGCCTTCCGCGGCTTCGGCAACCCGCAGGTCAACTGGGCGGTCGAGTCGAACCTCGATGAAGGGGCCAGGGCGCTCGGCATCGATCGGCTCGAGATCAGGCTGCGCAACCTCGCGCACAAGGGCGACGCGTTCATCCCCTTCGACACGCCCGCCGACGGCGAATGGGACCAGGCGGTTCGACGGGCGGCCGAGTTGATCGGATGGGACAAACCTCTCGCGCCCGGGCACGGCCGCGGCATCGCCGTCGGCATCAAGTCGGGGCCCACAACCGGCCTCTCCCACTCGACCGTTCGCCTGCTGGCCGACGGCAGCGTAGTCGTCTTCGCCGGCACGTCCGACATGGGCCAGGGCGCCCGGACGATCTTCGCCCAGATTGCCGCCGAAGAACTCGGGGCCCCGCTCGACGCCGTCACCATCGTCATGGGCGACACGGCCGTAGTGCCCTACGATCAGCAGACGTCCGCGAGTCGGTCGACCGTGCTCATGGGCAACGCCGTCCTGGGGGCCTGCCGGGCCATCCAGTCGCAGCTTCGGACGATGGCGGCCCGGCTGCACGGGCTCGACGAATCTCAGGTCTCGGTCGACCGCGGTCGGGTCAAGCTCCCCGACCGGGAGCTGACGATCCTGGAGGTCCTCAAGCCCGGCCTCGGACGGCTGGGTGGCGAGCTGATCGGCAACGGCGAGGGCCGCAAGGAGGCCGAGCCCGGCCATCCGCTGGGCGGCGCGCCCGCATTCTTCGAATTCAACTGCACCGCCATCGAGGCCGAAGTCGACCGGGAGACGGGCGACATAACAATCGCCCGGCACGTCACGGTCTCAGACGTCGGCACGGCCCTCAACCCACTCCAGGTCCGGATGCAGGACGAGGGAGCGGCGATCCAGGGCCTGGGCCACACCCTCATGGAGCACTACATCTTCGACGAGAAGGGCCGGATCCGTAACCTCGGCGCGATCGACTATCGAATTCCGACGAGCATGGATCTGCCCCTTGACTTGCGCAGCGATACCATCGAGAACGCCGACGGGCCGGGTCCATACGGGTCGAAAGGCATGAGCGAGGGAGCGCTGCTGTGCGTGTCCGCGGCCGTCGCCGGCGCCGTCCGCGACGCGACGGGCGTCTTCATCCGCGATCTTCCGCTGACACCCGAACGCGTCTGGCGGGCTCTTCAGGATCGCGACGGGCCGCAAGCCTCCCGGAGGGACGATCGATGACAGTCGGCAAGGAAGTCGGACCGATCGGTGGGATTCCGGCCGGTCAGCTGGTCAAGGCAGCTCAGCTCGTTCGCCAGGGGCGTGTCTACTCGCTCTCTGCGACCCGCTACCCGGGCATGCCCCTCTTCCCGGGTCATCCGCCGTTCCAGGTTCTCAACTACCGAACGCCTCGAGGAATCCGCGTGACCGGGGCCAAACCCTGGGGCCCCATCAACGACGCCGGCCTCGGCTACATGGCCGAGTACATCATGGCGACATCACACTCCGGGGCCCACGTCGACGCCCTTGCTCACATGACCGTCGGCGAGGACATGCACTGGTACGGAGGCGGCCGGCCGGACGAGCACCTCTCCGATTTCGGACCGCTCTTCGGAGACGCCTCCAAGTTGCCGCCGTTTTTCACGCGCGGAATCCTGCTGGACGCGGCCGGTCATCGCGGCCTGGACTACCTGCCCAAGGGCTCGCCAGTCGGCGCTGACGAGATGGAGGCCATGTGCAAGGCCGAGGGCGTGACGGTCCAGCCATGGGACGTCGTCCTGATCCGGACCGGCTACATGAGCCTCTGGCCCGACGCCGAGAAGATGGCGGCCAACAAGACGGCCGGGCCCGACCTTTCCGCGGCGGAATGGCTCCTCGAGCGCGGCGTCGTAGCCAGCGGCACAGACACCGAGACTTACGAGGTCCAGCCCGCGCCGGACCCGGGCCCGACGGGCAACCCCCAGCCGGTCCACACTCTTCTGCTCATCAACAACGGCATCTACCTGATGGAGAGCCTCGATCTCGAGGAGCTGGCGCGCGAGCGGGTCTACGAGTTCCTGTTCGTCGCTCTTCCGCTCAAGATTCGTGGTGCCACGGGTTCGATGGTCGACCCACTCGCCGTCATCTAGGAGGTCGCTTCAATGCTCGATGTCTCCCCGACCATGAAGGCCCTCGTGGTCCTCGAGCCCAACAAGGTCGAGATCCAGGACGTGCCGACTCCGACTCCGGGCCCCAACGAGATCCTTGCCCGAGTCCGGGCCGTCTCGATCTGCGGGACGGACGTCCACCTCGTGCGGGGCGACTACCCCGGCTTCTGGCCGCCGAGCTTCCCCTTCATCCCCGGGCACGAGTGGGCCGGTGAGATCGTGGCGCTGGGGGCCGGTTCAGACCTCTATGGCTGGGCGATAGGCGACCGGGTCGCCGGAACGTCCCACGACGCCTGCGGCTTCTGCCAGAAGTGCGTCGAAGGCCACTACAACCTCTGCGAGAACTACGGCAAGCCCGGGCTCCACAAGCAGTACGGGCACAACATCCAGGGCGCGGACGCGACCTATGTCGTCCAGGGCGTCAAGACCGTGTTCAAGCTGCCCGACGGGATCAGCTTCGAGGACGGCGCGGTAATCGACCCCGCCTCGATTGGCCTGCACGTCGCGAACCGTGGTGGAGTGGCCCCAGGCGACAACGTGGCGATCACCGGCGGGGGCGCGGTCGGGCTCCTGTCCGGAGACGCGGCCCTGGCCAGAGGCGCCGCGCGGGTGATCGTCGTCGAGCCCAACGCGGGTCGCCGCGCGAAGGCCGCGGACCTCGGCTTCGAGACCGTGGACCCGGGCGCCGGCGATCCTGTCGAGGCCATCCGGGCTATGACCGCCGGCCTCGGCGTCGACGTCGTCCTCGAGTGCGCCGGCGTGCCGATCACAGTCCAGTGGGCTCTGGGAATGCTCCGCCGCGGCGGACGGTGCGCAGCAGTGGGTATCCCAACGGTCGGCGTCGAGATCGCGATGCAGAAGCTCGTCCTGGACGAACTCGAGCTGGTCGGCTGCCGCGCCTCGGCCGGCGAAATGCGCCGCGTGATGCCGCTGGTCGAGCAGGGCCGCATCCGCGTCCATGAGCTCGTGACACATCGCTTCCAGTTGAGCGAATACGCACAGGCAATCGCCACGTTCAACGATCCCAAGAGCGGCGCGATCAAGATCGTCATCCTGCCGTGACCGACAAGGACGCGGAACCCTACTTCCGCGTCGGCACCCGGCCGCCCGGCCGGCCCCGCGGCCGGCCGGGCGGCCGGGTGGATGGGTCCTCGCGAGGCGCACCCGCTCTATGAGCTGGCCGAGGGCGTTTCGTTCCGGCCCGTCTTCGGGCAGAACCTGCTCCTGAACTACGTCACGTTCGGGCCCGACCGGGGATTCCCAACCCACGACCACCCCGAGGAGCAGTTCGGTCTCGTCCTGGAAGGTGAGATGGAGTTCACCATCGGGCAGGAGACCCGGCTGCTGCGCAGGGGCGATCTGTACGTCATCCCGCCAAGCGTCCCGCACTCGGGCCGGACGCTTGGTACAGCCTGCCTCGTGGTGGACATATTCTCGCCGCCGCGGGCCGGGTTCCGCGAGCTGATAGGCCGCGCGAACCCGCTGCGTTCGCCGGCCAACTGGTGGGAGCCGGCCGAGCCGGCCGAGCCGCTCGGGCGTCCCGGAGCAGACCCAGGAGATCGTCCGTAGACGCGACGAGTGGACGGCCCGCCTCAGTGGTCGGGGCTAGATCGGTGCGTTGAACTGCAGCAGGGCGGCCCGCCGGCCTTCCAGCCGGACCTCGGTCAGGGCGCAGTTCCGGATGACGGGAAACAGCCGCCGGTAGTCCTCGAGCGGCGCCTCTAGAAAGTGGCACAAGGCCAGCCGAATGACGGTCGTGTGCGCGACGACCAGAATACGGCCGACCGGGTGGTCCGCGGCTATCTCGTCCAGGCCGGCCACGAACCGTCCGACGGCCGCCACCGGGTCCTCTCCCCCGGGAAGGTGGTTCGCGACCGGGTCGATCTCGAAGGCGGCGAACGCCCCCGGGAACCTCGCCCGCATCTCGGTCGCCGTCAGCCCTTCCCCATCGCCGAAGTCGAGCTCGCGCAGCCGCGGGTCGACCTGCAACGGCAGGCGGGCGCGATCGGCGCAGGGCGCCGCGGTGTCGAGCGCACGGCTCAGGGACGAGGCCCAGACCGCGGAGAGGCCGGCCGACGAAGCCCAGGCCGCGAGTCGCGCCGCCTGCGCACGGCCGAGCCGGGACAGCCCGACATCAGACACACCCGCGTACCTGTTCTCGGCGTGCCAGATCGTTTCCCCGTGCCGGACCAGGCAGATGTTGGTCATTGCCGGGCGCCGGCCCGGGCGTGTGCGGCCAGGGCGGCGCCCAGCCAGCCGCGGCCCTCGAGCTCGTCGACGAGGCGGAGGTACGAGGCGGAGAAGCGCCCGGCCGAGCCGGCGCGAGGATCGATCGTCACCCGGATGCGCACCATCTCGGCCGCGACGTCGGCGGGATCCCGGCCCGGGCTGGCGGCGAGAACGGCCATGCCGAGCGCGGGCTCCGAGTCCTCGGGAAGGGCGACCGAGCGCCCCAGGATGTCGGCGCGGAGCTGGCACCAGTATTCGTTCCTCGCGGCCCCCCCGGTGAGCAGCAGGTCTCCGCCGACCGGCGCGCCGAGGAGGTCCAGGTAGTCGCAGCAGAGCCGCTCGACGTAGCCGACGCCCTGCAGGACGGCCGCGAACCGGTCCGCCTCGGAGCCATCGCCGCCGATCGCGAAGCCCCGCGCCTCCGGCGCCACGAACGGGAACCGCTCGCCGGCGAACGCAAGCGGGTAAGCCAGCGTGGGGGCGGGTTCGCGGGCGGAGGCGGCGCGACTGAGTGCGTCGAGGTCGCGGCCGGCGAAGTCGCGGGCGATGATGCCGGCGCCGCAGCTCGACGCGCCGCCGGGAAGCCAGGCTCCGTTCGGCGCCCGGTGCGAGTAGACGGCGCCGAGCGGGTCGGAGAGGAGCTCGCGAGTGACTCCCTTGAGCACGAGCGTCGTGCCCAGGACCGAATTCCACCGGCCCGGCCGCACCGCTCCGGCGCCGAGCTGCGCCGCGCAGCCATCGGTCATGCCCGCGATCACGGGCGTGCCGGCGGGTATGCCGGTCGCCGCCGCGCCAGCGTGGCCGACCTCTCCGATGACGGCGCCGGAGCGAACGAGCCCCGGCAGCAGGCCGGGGGGCACGCCGAGCGAGTCCATGACCGCGTCGGGCCATCGCTCCTCGATGAGGTGCGCGCCGGTCTTGAGCGCGTTGCTGAGGTCGGCCGGCACTTCGCGGCCCACCAGGCGGCGGCCGATGAAGTCGGACTGGTGCGCCAGGCGGGCGCCGCCGGGCAGCTCCGGGTATGCGTCCAGCAGCCAGAGGAGTTTCGGCAGAGCCCACGAAGGCTGCATGCGGCCGTAGCCGAGCCGGGCCCAGACCTGCTCACCGGCCGCGTTGACTCGGTCGACGTAGCCGGCGGCACGGGCGTCGTCGTACATGAGCCCCGGAGTAATGGGAGTCCCGGCGCGATCGACGAGCAGTATCGTTCCCGAAGTCCCGTCGACCGCCACGCCCCGAACGACCGCGGCGCCGAGAGTCTGCATCGCCTCGGACGAAGCCGCGGCGATCGCCCGCCACCACGACTCCGGGTCCTGCTCGTGACGCGTTCCCGACCTCCGGCCCTCCAGCGGCCGCGTCCCGGCCCCGACGACCTCTCCGCGCGCCGTGACGGCCAGCGCCCGCGCGCTCTGAGTGCCCACGTCAAGACCAAGCCATACCTCGGACGGGCGGTCTAGAACGGCGCGACGATTGTTCAAGAGGTGCCCCCAGGCCTGGAGCTCGACCCCAGGAGTCTATCCTCGGAGCGCGGCAACGACGCCCCGGCCTCGGGCCGGGGCGTCGTTGGCCTGGGTATCTGCCGCCGGCTCCCCGGGCGCGTTCGGTGCCCGGGGGCCGGCGGCGGCCTTAACGGTTAACGTTGGGTCACTTTGCCTCGACGGCCGGCTTGCCGCCACGCAGCGGGGCAGCCCGCTTGACCTTCTTGGGCAGGGTCTCGGTGCCGACGAGGGTCTCGTTGTCCTCGCCGCGGATGAAGGCCTCGACGCGGTTGAAGGCGATGTCGTCGTGGAGCTGGATGGGCGGGCTCTTCTTGAAGTAGGCCGAGGGCGCGACCAGGGCGCCCTTGAGGCCGCGGTCGAGTCCGAGCTTGAGGCAGCGCACCGCGTCGATGACGACGCCGGCGGAGTTGGGGCTGTCCCAGACCTCGAGCTTCATCTCGGCCTTTAGGGGCACGTCGCCGAAGGTCGTGCCCTCCATGACGATGTAGCAGTACTTGCGGTCCAGCAGCCAGGGCACGTGGTCGGACGGCCCGACGTGGATGTTGTCGGGGTCGATGTCGTAGTCGAGCATGCTCGTGACCGCGTTGGTCTTGGAGATCTTCTTGGACTCCAGTCGTTCGCGCTCGAGCATGTTGAGAAAGTCGGTGTTGCCCCCGAAGTTGAGCTGGTAGGTGCGGTCCAGGCGGACGCCGCGGTCCATGAACAGGCGGGTCAGGACGCGGTGGCTGATGGTGGCCCCGACCTGGCTCTTGATGTCGTCGCCGATGATGGGCAGGCCCTTCTCGGCGAAGCGGCGCTGCCAGTAGGGCTCGCGGGCGATGAAGACCGGGATGCAGTTGACCACGCCGACGCCGGCGGAGAGGGCCTGCTCGACGTACCACTTGGTGGCCTCTTCGGAGCCCACCGGCAGGTAGTTGATCAGGACGTCGACCTTGCGCTCGCGCAGGATCCCGGCCACGTCGGCGGTCGGCCCGGGGGCCTTCTCGATGATCGCTGATAGGTACTTGCCCAGGCCGTCGTGGGTCATGCCGCGGTCGACCTTGACGCCCATGTTGGGCACCTTGCAGAACACGAAGGTGTTGTTGGGCTTCTCGTAGATGGCCTCGGAGATGTCCTTGCCGACCTTGTTCTTGTCGATGTCGAAGGCGGCCACAAAGTCGAGGTCGCGGACGTGGTAGCCGCCCAGGTTGACGTGCATCAGCCCCGGGATGAAGTCGGTCTCGCTCGCGTTCTCGTAGTAGTAGCGGCCCTGGATGAGGCTGCTCGCGCAGTTGCCCACGCCCACGATCGCGACCCGGATCTTCTTACCCTTCTCGGGACTCCGGCCGGTCCCCGGGACCGCCGCGGTCGCGGCGTCGCCGTCTGTCTTGTCGCTCACTTGCTCGTTACTCCTCTTTGGAAAGCTGCCTGCGGACGTGCCAGGTTCTCTGGAGCGCGGTGATGGCCGCGGCGGCGAAGATGACCCCCAGGGCCCCGGCCAGCCAGAGCCGGCCGCGTGAGTCCGGGGCGAGACCGCCGTCGCAACAACGCGCCTTTATATAAACTTCGGTTGATGCTAGGCCGCCTCTCCCCTCCTGTCAAGGCAGCCACGGCGCAGACGCGGCCCGGCGCGCCCGGAGCCGTCGCGCCCAAAGCCCATCTCAGGCGAGCGAATCCGGTGGGCCGGCTGCCGGCTCGTGGCGGCGAAGCGGCTGGGTCGCGCGCACGACCGCGCGGAGGGCCTCGAGATCGCCGCCCACCAAGCCGAGGGTGCGAGCCTGGACCAGGACGTTGCCGAGCGCCGTGGCTTCGACGGGACCGGCCATCACGGTCAGGCCGCACGCGTCGGCCGTGAGCTGGCAGAGGAGCTCATTGCGGCTGCCGCCGCCGACGATGTGGACGGTCCGGATGTCCAGGCCGGAGAGTCTGCGCGAGTCGGCGATGGCCCGCGCGAACGCCAGGGCAAGGCTGTCGAGTATGCAGCGCACGAATGCCGGCCGGGAGGCCGGTACCGGCTGGTCTGTCGCCCGGCAGGCGGCGGCAATCCGCGCCGGCATGTCCCCGGGGGGGAGGAACCCGGGCTCGTCCACGTCGATGATGCTGCCGCCGCGCGGAAGGTCGGCCGCAGCCGCCATCAGCGCCGCGAAGTCCAGCTTGCCGTCCTCGACTTCCCAGGCTCGAACCAATTCCTGGAGCAACCACAGGCCCATCACGTTCCGCAGGTAGCGGATCCGGCCGTCGACGCCCAGTTCGTTGGTGAAGTTCGCCTGCCGGCCGGCTTCCGACAGGATCGGGGCGCCCAGCTCCACGCCGACCAGCGCCCACGTTCCGCAGGAGACATAGGCGAACCTGTCGTCCTGGGCCGGCACGCCGACCACGGCGGAGGCCGTGTCGTGGGATCCGACGGCGGTCACCGCCGTGCTCGCGGGAAGGCCGGTCTCGGCGGCCACCTCCGGCCTGATGGCACCGAGCGGATCGCCCGCGTGGACCAGGTCGGGCAGTATCGACGCCGGCAGGCCGATCTGGCGCACGATGTCCAGCGCCCAGGAGCCGGCGATCGCGTCGAAGAAGCCGGTGGTCGACGCGTTCGTGGCCTCGCCGCGGACACCGCCCGCCAGCCAGTATCCGATGAGGTCCGGGACGAGGAGGAGACCGTTCGCCGCTTCCAGCTCCGCCGTCCCGAGGGCGGCCGCCAGCTGGTAGATGGTGTTGATGGGGATGAACTGGGTGCCGGTCCTGGCGTACAGGCGCTCCGGCGAGACTCGCGCCCGGACCAGTTCGATGCCGGCGGCCGTGCGTCCATCCCGGTAGTGGTAGGGGTTGCCGAGGAGGCGCCCCGCCCGGTCGAGCAGGCCGTAGTCGACGCCCCATCCGTCTACCCCGATGCTCGACAGCGCGGGCGCCAGCCGCCCGGCGCGGCGCAGGCCCTCGACGATCTCGTGATAGAGGCGCAGCACGTCCCAGTGCAGGCCGTCCGGCAGCCTGACGGGCTCGTTCGCGAACCGATGCGCCTCCGTCAGCTCGAGCGTGCGCGGGCCGACCCGGCCGATCATGACGCGTCCGGAAGACGCGCCGAGATCGACGGCGGCGACGTTGCCCGTCACTGCGGCAACGTCGCCGCCGCGTCCGAAATCGAGGTTGAGGCGACGCCGGGCCGGGCGACGTCTCGTCAGGAGTCTCAGGCACCCCACCCGGCCTGCTGCCCGCCGACTCGTTCGGCGACGATCTTCTCGGTGTAACCGGACTGGGCGAATGCCGCCATCGGATCCGGATCGAGCTTCATCTCCATTCGGACGTCTCGCAGCATCGGGCGGACGTCGGTGTCGAAGGCGTCCATCAAGATCGCGTGCGATCCGAGGACGTCACCGGACTTCTGCGCCGCCTCCAGCGCCTTCTGGTCGACGATCAAGGCCTTGGCCGTCGCCTCCTGGACGTTCATGACGCTGCGGATCTGGCCCGGGATCTTCGGCTCGATGTTGTGGCACTGGTCGAGCATGAAGGCGACGCCGCTCTCCGGCTGGAGGGCGCCCGCCTTCACGCACTCGTGCATGATCCGGAACAGCTGGAAGGGGTCGGCGGCCCCGACCATCAGGTCGTCGTCCGCGTAGAAACGCGAGTTGAAGTCGAAGCCGCCCAGCTTGCCGGCCCGCAACAGCGAGGCGACGATGAACTCGATGTTCGTGCCCGGCGCGTGGTGGCCCGTGTCGACGACGACCTTCGCCTTGGGTCCGAGGGCGACGCAATGCGCGAACGAGGTGCCCCAGTCCGGTACGTCGGTGTGGTAGAAGGCCGGCTCGAAGAGCTTGTACTCGAGGACCATGCGCTGGTTTGGGCCGAGGCGCTTGTAGACCTGCTGCAACGACTCCGCCAGCCGGTCCTGGCGAGCGCTGATGTCATCCTGGCCGGGGTAGTTGGTGCCGTCCGCGAACCACAGCTTGAGGTCGCGTGAGCCGGTCGCGTCCATGATGTCGACGCACTCGAGAAGATGGGCGACCGCCTTCCGGCGAACGCGCGCGTCCGGATGGCAGACACTTCCGAGCATGTAGTCGTCGTCCTGGAAGGTGTTCGAGTTGATAGTGCCCAGGGCGACCCCGCGCTCGGCGGCGTGTCGAGCCAGGTCCGCGAAGTCGTCCACTCGATCCCAGGGAATGTGCAGGGCGACGGTGGGGGCGACGCCCGTGAAGCGATGGACCTGCGCGGCGTCGTCGATCTTCTCGTAGGGAGTGCGCGGAATCCCCTTCTGCGCGAAGACGTTGAAACGCGTGCCGGAGTTGCCGAAGGCCCATGACGGGAGTTCGATCCGCTGGGTCCGAAGAACGGCCTTTGCCGAGCTGCTTTCCGTCATCGATGAGGTCACCGTCGGATCCCTCCCTGTCTGGTTTGAGCGCGCTCCCGGGTCGGGGCGGGTCCCGGGCGACCGAGTCCCGGGCGGCCTTTGGCCGCGATACTCCGCAGCTTGCCACAGGTTCCGATTTGTTTCAATCTCCTTGTTGACAGTTCGATTGCTTCTCAACTAAGGTCCGAATGCGCAATCGTTCGCGTCATCGCCGGGGGCCTGAGCCGAGGAGAGTCGGGAACCAGATGGAGTCGAGCGATCACCCCGAGGTGTTCGCGCGCGAGCGCCAGCAGCACATCGCCCGTATCGTCGAGGAGAACGGCCGCGCGATCGTGGCCGACCTGGCGGCCAGGTTCGGCGTCTCCGCGGTCACGATCCGCAAGGATCTCCGGGTGCTCGAGGTCGAGGGCCGGGTCGTCCGGGCGCACGGCGGCGCGCTCGCACCGGGACGGAGCCGGCCGGAGCGCGCGTTCGAAGTCCGGGAGCGTCTGCAGCGCGACGAGAAGGAGCGAATCGGCGCGGCCGCGGCAACCCTGGTCGTAGACGGCGAGAGCATCGCACTCGACGCCAGCACGACCGCCCTGTCCATGGCCCGCCACCTGAAAGCGCGGGGCGGCTGGGTTCACCTGACCGTGATCACCAACGGCCTCCGCATCGCCTCCGAGCTGGCCGGCCATCCGGGCATCACGGTGGCCATGCCCGGCGGATTCGTCCGCTGGGAGGCGCTCTCCGTAGTCGGGCCCCTGGGCCGTGGGCTGCTCGAGAACGTGAACATCCAGAAGGCGTTCATGGGCGCCGCGGGGTACACCCTCGAGACGGGGCTGAGCGACGCGACGGACGACGAGGCGCAGATCAAGCGCTTGATCGTCGACGAGGCGAGCGAGGTCATCGCGCTCATCGACCACACCAAGTGGGGCCGCTCAGCGTTCGCGACCTTCTGCGCGACGGACAGATTGACCGCCGTCGTGACCGACGACGGGGCTCCGACGGAGATCACCGACGAACTCCGCCGGCGGCGTATAACCGTGCACATTGCGCCCGGCGGCGGCAGGACGGCGGAGCGACGTGCGGGACGGTCACTGGCCCGGAGCTCGAAGGACGTGCCCGCATGACACAGGACAGGCCCGTCCAGTCGACGACGAGTCCCGCCACGCCGGGCGAACCACCGCGGGCCGCGCTTGCCGGCGTGTCGAAGAGGTTCGCGGCCACGCAGGCGCTCCAGGACGTGTCGCTCGAGCTGGTCTCGGGCGAGATCCACGGGCTCGTCGGCGAGAACGGCGCGGGCAAGAGCACGATCGTCAAGGTCTTCGCCGGCATCCACCAACCCGACGCGGGCACCGTCGTCCTGGATGGCCGGCCGGCGCTGATCCACGGGCCGGCGCAGGCGCGCTCGCTCGGGATCGCCGTCGTCCACCAGGAGCCCCGCCTCTTCCCCGACCTGACCGTCGCCGAGAACGTCTTCATGGGCCATACGCCGGCCGGCGCGCTGGGCAGCGTCGATTGGCGAGCGATGCGACGGTCGGCCGACCGGATCTTCGACAGTCTCAACGTGCACATGGATTCTGGTGAGATCGTGCGCGGCCTCTCGATGGCCGACCAGCAGCTCATCGAGATCGCGAAGGCGCTCTCGATCGACGCGCGCGTACTGATCCTCGACGAGCCGACGGCCTCACTCTCCACGCACGAAGTGGAGCGGCTCTTCGACATCGTGCGCCAGACACGCGACCGCGGCGTGGCCGTCCTCTTCGTCAGCCATCGACTCGAGGAGGTCTTCCAGCTGTGCGATCGCGCCACCGTCCTTCGCGACGGTCGCCACGTGATCACCGCCCCGACCTCCGAGTTCACGGCCGGAGACCTCGTCAGGCACATGGTCGGCCGGGCCGTGTCGCTCTTCCCGAGGAGCACCGCGCACGTCGGGGACGTGCTTCTCGAGGTTCGGGGCCTAACTCGTGTCGGCGCCTTCAGGGACATCACGTTCTCGGTCCGGACGGGCGAGATCGTCGGCCTGGCCGGGCTGGTCGGCGCCGGTCGCACCGAAGTCGCCCGAGTCCTTTTCGGCATCGATCGGGCCGATGCCGGTGAGGTCCTGCTCGACGGCAAGCGGGTCACCTTCAAGACCCCGTCCGCCGCGCTGCGAGCCGGCATCGCCTACATCCCCGAAGACCGGCACCTCGACGGCCTGGTAGGGGGCTTCACGATCGCCGAGAACGTGACGCTGCCGATCATCCCGCGGCTCTTTCCGCGCCTCTTCATAAGCGCCAGCCGGGAGCGAGCCCTGGCGGCCGGCTACGCCGAGCAGCTGCGCATCCGCGCGACCGGCATGGACGCGCTCATTGAGGCGCTCTCGGGCGGGAACCAGCAGAAGGTCGTCATCGCGAAATGGCTGGCCACGAAGCCGCGCGTGCTCATTCTCGACGAGCCGACTAGAGGCGTGGACATCGGCGCGAAGGTGGAAGTCCATCGAATCATCTCCGACCTCGCGGCCTCGGGGCTCGGGATCGTGCTCATCTCCAGCGAGCTGCCCGAGGTCCTGGCGATGAGCGACCGGATCATGGTGCTCCACGAGGGCCGCATATCGGCCGAGATCCCGCGGGCCGAGGCGACCGAGGAGCGGGTCATGTTTGCGGCGACAGGGCAGACCGCGGAGGAGACGAAGAGTGGCTCTTAGCGTTCCCGCGAACGCCCCCGCACCCAATCGCGCCGGCCTCCTGGTCGGCCGGCTGACTCGCTCACGCGAGGCGACGCTGGCCGGCGTCGTGATAGTGCTCGGCTTCCTCGTCTGGCTCGAGGCACCCAACTTCCTCTCCTCGACCAACCTCATCTCGGTGACTTCCCTGACGGCCATCATCGCCATAGCCGCCGTCGGCGAAGCCCTCGTCATCATCACCAAGAACATCGACCTCTCGGTCGAGTCGACGATGGGCCTCGTCGCGTTCGTCGTCGCGGAGGCGCTGAGAGGCGGGAACATGCCGGTCCCGGCGGCATGGGCCCTGGGCATCGGGCTCGGCCTCGGGCTCGGCATGGCCAACGGGGTCGTCATCACGGTCTTCCGAGTGCCCTCGATCGTGGCGACCCTGGGGACGTTGAGCATTTACCGGGGCCTGACGTACTGGGTCGCCAACGGCCAGGAGATAACGATCTCCAACCTCCCGGCCGGCTATACGGATCCGGCCAGCCAGACCTTTTTCGGCCTCCCGCTCTTCGTGATCCTCGCCGTCGCCGTCGTCGTCGTCGCCGGCATCGCCCTTCGCTACACCGTCTTCGGTCGCCAGATCTATGCGGTAGGCAGCAACGCCGAGGCGGCGGCGACCATCGGCGTGCGCGGCCGGTCCACCGTCTTCCTGGTCTTCGCCCTGAGCGGGATGCTGGCCGGCGTCGCCGGCGTGCTGTGGGGGATCGAGTTCGGGCAGCTCTACGCGTCGTCGGCGAGCGGGGAGTCTCTGGCGGTCATCGCCGCCGTGGTCGTCGGCGGCGTCTCGATCGCGGGCGGTTCGGGAACCGTCGTGGGCGCAGCCATCGGAGCGCTGTTCCTGGGCCTGATAAACAACGCGCTCGTCGTGCTCAACCTGCCGCAGGAGTGGCTCCAGGTGATCTACGGCGCCGTGATCCTGCTCGCCGTGGCCACGGACGCGCTGGTGCAGGTGCGGGCCCAGCGCGCCAAAGCACGGAGCAGACTGCGATGACGGGAGACCCGCGGCCGGCCGCCGGACCCGACACGCCCGAGCCTTCAACCGAGTCGGGGGCCGTGGCCACGAGTCGCTCGAGCGACCCGTTGAGCCGCCTCGTCGGGTCCCTGTCGACGCTGGCCCGGCTGGAAGTATTCCTCGTCATCATCCTGGCCTTCTTGATCTGGTGGGGCGTCCAGCTATCGCACTTCTTCCTGACCGGGCCGAACTTCGGGTTCTCGACGCAGGCGGTGATGGAGATCTCGATCATGGCCCTGGCCATGACCCCGATCATCATCACCGGCGAGATCGATCTCTCCGTCGAGTCGATGGTCGGCCTGTCGAGCTGCGTCCTGGGCTGGCTGTGGGCGTCCGGCGTGCCCCTCGAAGCGGCCATCCCGATCGTCCTGCTGGTCGGCCTCGCGGGCGGCCTCTTCAACGGCTTGATCGTGACGAGATGGGGCCTGCCGTCGCTTGTCGTGACCCTCGCCACTTATGCGCTCTTCCGTGGGCTCGGCCACGTCGTCCTCGGCTCGACCGTCGTCAGCAACTTCCCCGCAGGCTTCACCAACTTCGGCTATGGCTACGTGCCTGGCACGTTCGTCCCCTGGACGCTGATCGTGTTCCTGGCGCTGGCCGCGGTCACCGTCGCCGTCGTCCACCGGACCTGGATAGGCCGCCAGATCTTCGCCGTCGGCAAGAACAAGGATGCGGCGCGGTATTCCGGCGTGCAGGTCGCGGCGCTCAAGACGGCGTTGTTCGCCGTCTCGGGCCTGGTGGCCGCGTTCGCGGGGATCATCCTGACGTCGCGGACCTCCACGGCCAGCCCGGACAACGGGCTCAACATGACCCTGGCCGTCGTCACGATCGTGGTGCTGGGCGGCGTGGACATCAACGGCGGCAAGGGCACCGTCCCGGGAGTGATCCTTGCCGTCTTCATTCTCGCCACGCTCAAGAGCGCCCTGACCCAGGCCGGCATCTCCACTGATTACCAGAACGTGGCCATCGGCCTGCTTCTGATCGTTTCCGTGATAGCCCCCCTGCTGGCTCGCCAGGCCCGACAGCTGGCCGGCCGCGTCCGCCCAGAACGAGGACGCCCGGCTCACCACTCGGCTCCCGGCGAGGTCGTTCACTGATGCCGAAGGGAGGAGTGGCTCGATCCAAGAAGCCCTGTTGAGTCGTTCAATGGTCCGCAACGTAAGAAGGAGGAGTCAGTCAATGTTCCATCGCTTGCCGAAACTGGCCTCGGGAATGGCCCTCGTACTCGTGCTGGCGGGTTGCAGCTCGTCGTCGACTCCGTCTCCGACGGCAGCCCCGACGACCGCGGCCATGTCGGGCAGCGTCGTCATGATCCCGAAGCAGATCAACAACCCGTACTTCGACGTCGCCTTCAAGGGCGCCCAGAGTGCGGCTACCGCTCTCGGCGGGACCCTGACCCAGGTCGGGCCCAGCGCCGCTGACGCGACCCAGCAGATCCCGTTCATCCAGACCGCGACCACCCAGGGCGCGAAGGCGATCATCGTCTCCGCGGACGACGCGAACGCGATCGCGCCGGCCCTGAAGTCGGCCATGGCCGCCGGCATCAAGGTCGTCGGCTATGACTCCAGCCCCGCCGTCGGCGCCTACAACGTGTTCGTCAACCAGGCCGACACGAACGGCATCGGCAAGGGCCTCGCCGACATGGCTTGCGACGAAGCTCCCAGCTGCACGGGCGAAATCGCGGTTCTCTCCGCCGCCCAGACGGCGACGAACCAGAACGCCTGGATCGCCGCGATGCAGACCACGCTGCAGGGCTCCAAGTACGCCGGCCTCAAGTTCGACGGCGTCTACTACGGCAACGACGACCCGACCGTCAGCACCCAGCAGACCCAGGCGATGCTTGCGGCTCATCCGAACCTCAAAGTGATCATCGCCCCGACGACCGTCGGCATCGTGGCCGCGGCTCAGGTCGTCACTTCGCAGAACCTGATCGGCAAGGTCTTCGTGACCGGCCTCGGCACCCCGATGGGGATGCAGGCCTTCGTCAAGTCCGGCGTCTCGCCGGAGTTCGCTCTCTGGAACGTGACCGATCTCGGCTACCTCGCCTACGCGGTGGCCGTGGACCTCGTTACCGGCCAGATCAAGGGCAACCCCGGTGACACCTTCACCGTCCCGAGCCTCAACGGCGGCCAGCCCTACACGATCGGCGCCGACAGTGTCGTCGTCCTCGGGCCCCCGTTCGTCTTCAACAAGGACAACATCGACCAGTACGTGGCGTCGTTCGGCTTCTAGCCTCGGTCTCTCGCCACATCTGCCGACCCCGGCCTTTCCGGCCGGGGTCGGATTCTCTCGACAGGGAACTTGATGGCCACGATCGCGCCGGTTGCGGCCGGTCCCCGACCGGCGATGCGCCCCAGGAGGATGCGGTGGAACGTGTCGCTTTCACGATGAAACTGCTGCCCGGAGCAGAGGCCGAATACAGGCGGCGCCATGCCGCGGTCTGGCCCGAGATGCTCGACGCCCTCAAAGCGGCCGGCGCTCGCAACTACTCCATCTACCTCCACGACGACGACCTCTTCGGCGTGCTCGAGGTCGACGACTTCGCCCGTTTCCGTGTCATGATGGACGCCGCCCCGGTCAACACCCGCTGGCAGGCGGAGATGACGGCGCTGATCGACCCCTGCATCGACCCGGCGACCGGCTTCCATCGCCGCCTCGACGAGGTCTTTCACCTCGACTGACGTGAGGTGAGCCGGCGCGGCGCCGCCCTGCCGGGCCGGGGCCCCGCGCGACGGGCGCGGCCACTGAACCAGTAGCATCGCCGCGCCGCCCCAGGGGCGGGCCACACGGCAGGAGGTCATCTCAAATGGCGCTCGTCGAACCATTCCCGGATCTGGAGGAGATCCTTGCCTCCATCGGAGCGGGCGGCAGCCATGTCGCCGCCTTCGAGGCCAGTGAGGGCGCGGCCGGCAACATCTCCGTCTACGTCGGCTGGCCGATCGAGGTGCGCCGGCGCTTTCCGATCGCGGAGCAGATCACGCTCCCGCTGCCGGCGCCGCACCTCGCCGGCGGCTATGTCATCGTGACAGGCTCCGGCCGGCGCCTGCGCGAGATCCACCTCGACGCCGCCGCCAACCTGGGGGTCGTCCGAGTCTCGCCCGACGGCGTTTCGGGCACGCTCCACACCTCTCCGGCCCGGCTCTTCGAGACCCTGACCTCGGAGTGGAACTCGCACCTGGCTGTCCACGACGACACGGTCGAGCGCACCGGCACCAACTTCCACGCCGTCGTCCACGCCCAGCCGCGGCACCTGACCTACCTGAGCCAGATCCCGGACTATCGGAACGAGGACTTCCTCAACCGGCGTCTCCTGCGCTGGGAGCCGGAGACGATCATCAACCTGCCGGCCGGCATCGGGGCCCTGCCGTTCCTGCTGCCCGGCTCCCCGGCGCTGATGGAAGCCAACGTCGAGAGCCTCCGGGCGCACCGGATCGTCGTGTGGGCAAAGCACGGCGTGATGGCACGTTCGGACATCTCGGTGAAGCGCGCCGTGGACAGGATCGAGTACGCGGAGGCGGCGGCCAACTACGAGTACATGGACCTGCTCCTGGGCGGGCGGGCCGAAGGCCTGACCATCGACGAGATGCGGGCCGTCGTGGCCGCCTTCGGCGTCAAGACGACTCTGGTGTAACCGGGGCGGTTGCCTCCGGACGCGACGGGCCGACCCGCTGTCAGGGCCGCACCACGACCTTGAGCCCCTCGCGGATCGAGGCGGCCTGGAAGGCGGCTTCGAACTGGTCCAGCGGGTAGCTCGCCGTCACGACGGATCGGACGTCGACGAGCCCCGCGACGACCAGGCGGATCAGCTCCGGGTAGACGCGGTTCATGCGCCTCGAGAGCTTGATCGTGAGGCCCTTGCGGCGGGCGGTCGACGCGGTGAAAGCCATCTCGTCCCTGGCGGGGATGCCGACGACGACGACCGCACCGGCCGGGGCCGCAAGCGCGATCGAGGTTTCGAGCGCGTCCCGCTCGCCGGCGACCTCGAAGGCGACGTCGACGCCACGTCCGCCGGTCGCCGCCAGGAGCTCGGCCCGTTCCGACCCGCCGGCTACCGGGGCCGCGACCGTCGCGCCGGCCTCACGCGCGGCCGCCAGGCGATGGGCCAGCACGTCGGTGGCGACGATCGTGGCTGCCCCGGAAGCACGGGCCAGCCGGATCAGGAACAGCCCGATCGGCCCGCAGCCGAATACGCCGACCTGCGCGCCCGGCCGGATGCTCGCGAGCCTCACCGCGTGCAGGGCCACGCCGAGTGGTTCGAGCATCGCGACGTCCGCGTCGTCGAGGCTGTCGGGCACAGGGACGAGACACCTGGCGGGCCAGGCCAGGAGTTCGCGCAGCGCCCCGTCCGTGGCTCCGTGGCCGGCGAAGCGGAGGGCCAGGCACAGGTGGGCATGGCCGGCACGACACTGCTCGCAGGTTTCGCAAGGGATGTTGGGGTCGATGGCGACGCGCTGGCCGCGGCGAGGCCCTGATTCGATGCAGCCCCCGGCCTCGTGGCCGAGAACCAGCGGCCTGGACAGCACGGCGTCCCCGATCGCCGATTCCGCATACCAGTGGAGATCCGAGCCGCAGATCCCGACCGCAGTCACCCGCACCAGCTCGTCGCCCGGGCCCGGAAGCGGCGGAGCCTCTTCTTCGAGCCTGAGATCGCCGGGCCCGTGCAGCCGGAGCGACTTCACGCCTCTGCCTCGGCCCGGCCGGCCACGCGCAGCAGCTCCTCCTCGGCCGCCTTCGTCCAGCGCCCGTCCTCGAGGGCCGCGGCGACACTCGGGAATCGGTCTGCCAGCTCGGAGAGCCGCACCAGGCCCAGGTCGGGCAGCGAGGGATAGACCATTATCTTGCCCGTCGCGGTCCGGCCCTCGACGGCCGCGAGCGCTTCGGCGACGCCTTCGAAGCCGGCCACCGCGTCCAGCGAGATGTTCGTGTCTAGCTCGCCGCTTTCGAGCTTGCGGAGCACTGCCTGCATGTCGGGTATGCGCGAGCCGCTCGTGCCCAGGAAGTAGCAGGAGCGCTCGATGTAGCCGTCCAGGTCGACCTCCGCGCGCGTGCCGCTGGCGAACCCGGCGAAGATGTTGATTCGACAGCCCGAGCCGGCCAGGGCGACGGTCTGACCGACGAGCGCCGCCGCGGGCACCATCATCGCGATGTAGCTGAATCCCGGCACGACCGTGACACTGCGCGAGTTGACGAGTGTGAGTTCGACCGAGTGCGCTCGGGCGATCGGCCCGGCCGCCTGCCGCAGGCGCTCGAGGCGCGCGTCGTCTATGTCGATGGCCGTGATCGACGATCCAGCCAGGCCGGCTGAGGCCGCCCGGGCGACGTGCATCAGGCCCATCGGCCCGGCCGCTCCAACGACGGCCATGCGGTCCCCCGCTCCGAGCTCGCCGTCAGCCGGGATCGCGGCGTAGCCCGCGGTCGCGGACGAGCCCGCCGTGCCGACCCAGCGGGTGAGATCGTAGTGGACCCGGCCGACGTCGACAGCGACGGGCCGGCCGACCAGGAGGCCGCCGGTGACCACGTTGATCAAGCCGCCGAACGCCAGGCAGTCCTGGAGGATCTCGATCCGGCTCGCGTCCGCCCCGAAATAGACGATGTCGTCGAACCCCTGGCGGGGAAGGTCCGTCAGCCCGGCGTCGCTCATCACCGTGAAGCCGGCGGTTTCGAGCGCTTGCCGCGCCGCGGCCTCGACGGCCAGGGCGGTCAGCCGCGCCGGCCGGCCCATCGCGAGCAGCTCGGCCAGACCGTCGACGGCGTGACCCGCGTCGGCGACGATCAGCATGCGACCGCCGCCGAGAGGTCCGCGGCGCTCCAGATGGACGTAGGACGCCTCGACGCAGGCCCACGGCTCGACCAGGGCCACAGCCGACGAGCTGGGCTCCTCGCCCACCGGGATCAGGAAGCGTTCGCCGGTTTCGGGCTCGATGATCACCCGCTCGTCGAGGAGGACGTACTCCTGGAGCCCGCCTTCGAAGTTGTACCCGAAGGCGGCGTTCGCGGCGGTCGTAGAGAGGTGCCGGTAGTCGGTCTGGATCAGGCAGCGCTCGCCGACGCGGTGCCGCCGCACTCGATCGCCGGCGGCGACGATTCGGCCGACGGGCTCGTGGCCGGGCACAGTGGGCAGGCGCCCGGGAACGTAGGAGGGTATCTCGGCCAGCACGGCGGGATCGAGCCCCGAGTAGACCACGCTCTTGCGGGGATGATCCGCGAAGGCGTGCAGGAGCTTCGTGTCGGAGAAGCAGATCCCGCACGCTTCCATCCGAACGAGGACCTGGTACGGCCCCGGCACTGGCACGACCTTGCCGCGGTTGTGCAGTACCCGGCCCGCGTCGACGATCTGGATGGCGTGCTCGGTGGCCGGGATCGGCCGCCCGTCTGGCTCGGCTGCGCTCAAGCTTCGGCTCCTGGCTACTTCAGCATCACCTGGCCGCCCGTGACCGCGATGGCCTGGCCGGTCTCATATTGCTGAGCGACGACGTAGTAGAGGGCCTCGAGAACGTCCGCCGGCGTGCAGCCGCGGCCCATCGGCACCTTGCCCTCGTAGTACCGACGCACGTCCTCGAGCGTGCGCGCACCCGCGACCTTGCCCTCGCGCAGGTACTGCACGAAGAGCCCGTTCTCGGGATCGGACCACAGCGGGCCGTCGAGGAAGTTGCCGGGGCAGATGGCGTTGACCTTGATGCCGTCCTCGACCAGCTCCAGCGCGAACGACTGGGTCAGGCCGATGCCGCCGAACTTGCTGCCGGCGTAGGCGAAGTTGCGGCTGGAGCCGGCCAGCCCGGACTTCGAGTTGATCTCGACGATGTCACCCCAGTAGTCGGGCCGGATGTGGTGCTGGCGGGCGAGGATCGGCGCGGCATGGCGTACGCACAGGAAGTAGCCCCTGTAGTTGACGCGCGTCACGGCGTCGAACTCGCCGATGCCCTGTGTCGTGACGCTGCCGGCCCGGAGGATACCGGCGTTCGACACGAGCAGATCCAGACCGCCGTATCGGCGCACGGCCTCATCGAAGCAGGCCGCCGTCGAGGCGTCGTCGGTGACGTCGAGGGCCACGCCGAAGGCTCGTCCGGCGCCGAACTCGGCGGCCAGGGCCCGGGCCTCGAGCCCCGCCAGCTCGGCGTTGATGTCGGCCAGGACGACGTAGCCGCCCTGGGCCACGAGATCGGCCGCGATGGCCCGCCCGAAGCCTTGAGCGGCCCCGGTGACGACGGCGACGAGACCACGCACCCTGCCCGTGACCGACCCGCCGGCGGCGACCCGCTGGCGGTAGGCCTCTGCTTCCCAGCGCTCGATGAACCGCCGCTCCCCCTCCGCCAGGGGCCGGACGCCGCCCATGCGCTGAGCCTCGACCGAGACGCCGATGGCGTCCAGGTAGACCTCCAGGGCGGTGCTGGCCTGAGCGTAGGAGTCGCCGGCCGCGAAGATCCCCAGGCCCGGAACGACTACGACAACGGGCGGCCCGGCCTCGGACGCCTTACGGGCCTCGATCGCGCTCGCCAGGCGGGCGGCCATCTGGTCGGGAGCCACGCCCGCCGGCGACTCCAGGACCAGTGGGAACGAGCCCGCGTACACGATCTGGTCGGGAGTAAGCGGGCCGCCGAGCGCGAAGCCACGCCCGAGCGCGGAGCCGGCCGCCGAGACGGCGAGGGGAGAATCGTCAAAGGTCACTACCTTGAGCCGCGGGCCCGTGGCCAGGAGGGCCCGAAGCGCGGGACCGATCGCGCGCAACGCCTGCCGTGCCGGCTCGGCCTCGAGCCGCTCGACTTCTCCCCACGAGATGGGCGGCAGGTCCGCGAGATGCGCCTCGATGGCCGCGACCAGCTGCGCGGATGCGGCCTCGATCTCGGCCGCGGAGTCGCCGGTCACTATCAGGCCGTGGTTCTGAAGCAGGGTCGTGTGCGGGGCCGGCGCCCCGGTACGCTCTTCGAAGCTCCGCCGCGCGTCGCGGATGGCTCGAGCCAGAGGCAGTCCGGGGTCGGTGTAGGGCACCCACAGGACGCTCGCGCCGAAGAGTCGTTCGGCCGTTTCCGCGCCCGCGCTCGAGCAGGTGAGCGCGTTCACCGCGGTTGGATGGGTGTGGAGGACGAAACGGTCTGGCATGAGGGCGTGGAACAGCAGCTCGACCGACGGGCGCCTGTCGTCCGGCGCGCCGACGCGGGCTTCGACGGCAACCTGGAAGACCTCATCCGTGCCGCCTGCCACGGGGCGGGCGGGCGGCGCGTCGAGCAGGTCGAGCAGCGGTTCCATGTCGAGAGCGATGAGCGATTCCGGGGTGAGCGACGCCAGCGAGGTTCCGCTCGGTTTGATGTACAGGATCCCGTCGGACTTGACGGAGCTGTTGCCGCCGCCGCCTCGGGAGAACTCGGGGTTCTCGCCAAACCGGTGCGACAGCTCCATCAACTCCCGCAACAGGCCCCGTTCGATCGAGCGGCCCGTTGAACCTGATTGGCTCTTCACGCTTGGATCCTCGCGTCAGCTCGGTTTGCGATCAGCCCAGCGCCGATCCGGCGAAAGGCCCTGATGCGGGCCTCGCCGTCCGGGTAGCCGGAGGCCAGGCGCCCATCCTCGTCAACGTAGCCCGGCTCCCCGGACCTGACCAGCTCCTGGTGCGCCGCCACGATACAGGTGGCCTCCCAGAATGCCTCATGCGCCCGTTCCGAAAGCGGAAGGCCCCCGACGGCCGCGGGCGCGAGGGGAATCATGCGCTGAGTGTTGTGTTCCGTGCCGGCCATGACCACGATCCCGGCGCCGCGAAGCTCACCAACGTAGCGATCGACGACCTCGGGTCGGTTGCGCGTCGGGATCAGCTCGGCGCAGTAGATGCCCCGGGCCAGCAGGCGCTCGACGAGCGCCTCCGGCGGATCCTCGAACTGGCTGATCGGCGTGGCGCCGTCGGCGAGGACCGGGTAGCAGGGCATCCCCCCGAGTTCGAGAACGAGCCGGTACGCGTCGTCGAACGAGACCGCGGCCTCCGGCACGAAGGCCGGCCGGCCGGCCTTCATCAGGTTTGAGCGGAGGGATTCCTGGACGGCCACGGCATCGGTCGGGTCGAGTCCCGGCGACATGGCGCTCAGACGGCCGAGGGCGGCTGGGCGAGCGGCCGGCGCCACGTCGCGGAAGAGCGATTCCTGGAAGGCCTGGGCGACGTGTCGCTCCTGCAGGGCCACCCATTCGATGGCGACGCCGCTTTGCCGGGCGACCGATTGCGCGATCCGCTCCGATGTCCAGCTTCCGTCGAGCCCGGCGCGGGCGAAGAGCGCGGCCATGAGCGCCGTCATCTCGCGAACCCGCTCGTCGCTGGCCGACCGCATGGCGGCCATCCTCGCGGCCGCGGACGGGATCGGTGGATCGAGGCGGCAGATCGCCTTGCCGCACAGGTAGATCCTGTTCAGATTCGTCGGATCGTTGACGAGCATTCCACCGCCGGGCAGATCGTCGAGGAGCGCGATGATCTCCAGGCCGAACAGCGGATAGACGCCCGATACCGCCGCCGCCGCCGCGAAACGGCGATAGACACCGAAGTCGTGGTAGTTCGAAGTACCGAGGACCGAGACACCCTCGGCCGCGGCCAGCAGGGCCGCCTGCTCGGCCGTTTCGAATGCGGAGAAGTTGGGTGGCAGGTGGACGTGGGTGTTCACGATCGGGCGTCTCGATCCGGCACCCGAGTGACCGCTCCCGTTGTCGCCGTCGTCCACGCTTCCCCTTGACCGCCACCGCCCGGCGTGATTCCGACTCGAGGCGCGACCACCCAGGACGGCCCGCTCCGGTTTGCAGACGGGTTTCGGATCTTTACGATTAGTTGCTGCTGCTTCCCATTCTACGTGCCCTCGGATATCCGATCAAGCCAGCCGGTCGATGCGAGCGGGCGGCGCGCAGGTTCTTCGGACCCGGCGGTGGCAGCGGCTTCCCTAACAGAGTTCAGCGGCCAGATAAACCAGCGCTCATGTGAGCGCTTGCCGCTCAGATGTGAAGCTGATAGGATGCCGGCGTCCGCGGCAGGAGCGACCACAGGCAATTCCACGCCGCCGGCCGTTGAGATCAGGAGCGGATGGATTCGTCGGGTCGCCAGGATGGCGGGGTGATGCGGCTTCAGGCGATCAACACCGTGATCGCCGCGCGCCGCTATTTCCTCGACGGAGCCAGCAAGAGCGAGATCGCCGAGGAGCTCGGCATCTCGCGCTTCAAGGTTGCCCGGCTGCTCGAGGCGGCGCGCCGGAACGGCGTCGTTCGGATCGAGATCGGCGGGCCGCCGGAATTCGACCTGGACCTGTCCAGCCAGCTGGCGGCGCGCCACGGCCTCAAGGACGCGATCGTCGTCCGGGCCATCGAGGGACCCGAGGAGTTCAAGAGGGCTCAGCTGGGCCGCGCTTGCGCGGAACTGCTGACCGAGACGCTCGAGGCGCATGACGTGCTCGGCATTTCGTGGGGACGGACCCTCCACTCGATGGTCGGCTTCCTGTCCAGGCTGCCCGGCTGCGCGGTGGTTCAAATCGTGGGCAGCGTTCCCACGCTCGAACTCGACGTCAACTCCCTGGAGCTCGTGCGGCGCGTGGCCGACTGCGCCGGCGGCCCGGTGTACCCGCTGCACGTGCCGCTGCTGGTCGACAGCCCCGAGATGGCGGCCGCGCTCCGCCGGGACCCGCACGTCCACAAGACCATCGAGATGTTCGACCGACTGACGAAGGCTGTCGTGGGCATCGGGGCCTGGACGGCCAGCGGGTCGACGGTCCGGGCGTCGCTGCCCGAGCGGCTGGCCGCCGACCTGGACGCGGCCGGGGCGGTCGCCGACATCTGCTCGACCGTGCTCGATGCCGGCGGGGGCGAGCTTCAGGTCGAGGGACTGCCCGGCCGGTTCATCGCCATCAGCCGGCAGCAGCTCGGCGCGGTCCCGGACGTCGTTGCCATCGCCGGCGGCGCCGCCAAGGCGCCGGCCATTCTCGCAGCCCTTCGGAGCGGGCTCATCCATCGATTGATCACGGACGACGAGGCGGCTCGGCTGCTCCTCGCCGCATGAAGACAAGCCCGGCTCGCCCCAGTACGGCGACGCCGACAAGACCGAACCAAGAGGTGAACAGGATGGTCACGGAGCCAGCGTACAAGAGCGACACACGGCCGGACTTCGCGCCGTTCGAGAAGTCGGCCGGGTCGATCCGCGGCTTCGACTTCGCCGGCGATGCCGGCTCCGAGATCGCCGCGGGGCGGCTGACGGCCCCCGCCGCGCTCGACCTTCTCGACGACATGCTCGCGATACGCGAGCTCGAGGAGATGATCGTGCGCCTCCGTTCCGGTGGTTACGATCCGCTGCCGGGTTACGACTACCGCGGCCCGACCCACGTCTCGATCGGCCAGGAGGCAACCTCGGTCGGCGCGTGCGACGGCATCCGCCCGGATGACCACATCACCAGCTCCCACCGCGGCCACGGCGACGCCATTGCCAAGGGCTTCGCGGCCATCCGCGCCATGGACGACGAGAGTCTTCGGGACCGCGTGCCGTGGTCGAAGGCGGGCAGCCACGAGGCTCTCATGGCGGACGCGCTTGAGGAGCACGTCTACCGCACCGTCGCCGAGCTGTTCGGCAAGGAAGAAGGCTACTGCCGCGGCCGGGGCGGTGGCATGCACATCGGCGACTTCTCGACGGGCCACCTCGGCGCGAACGCGATCGTCGGCGGCAGCGTGCCGATCGCGACCGGAGCGGCAATGGCGCTTCGCTACCGCGGCAGCGATCGAGTGGTCTGCTGTTTCGCCGGCGACGGCGCCTACGCCAACGGGGTCGTGCTCGAGTCGCTCAACTGGGCCGCCCAGGAGCAGTGGACGAACCACCTGGCCGGTGAGAACGCGGCGGGCCTCCCGATCATCTACGTGATCGTCAACAACCACTACGGCATGACCCACCGGACCGACGAAGAGGTCATGGGCGTCGACCACCTGGCGCGCCGCGCCGCCGGGTTCGCCGAGAACAACATGCACGCCGAAGTGGTCAACGGCATGGACGTGCTGGCCGTGCGCGACGCCGTCGAGCGCGCGGCGGCCATCTGCCGCGCCGGAGGCGGCCCGGTCCTCATCGAGGCGAGCACGTACCGCTACTACGGCCACTCTCTCTCGGATCCCCGCAACGAGTACAGGACGCGCGAGGAAGAGGCGGCCTGGCGTGCCGTGGACCCGATCGCGCGGCTCAAGGCCCAGCTGCTGGCCGCCGGGCTGGCTGACGAAGCGGCCCTCGCCGGCATCGAGTCGCGAGCCCACGAACGGAACGCCCGCGCCGCGGTCCGGGCCTCGAAGGCGACCGACCCGGCCACGGCCGACCTGCTCAAGTACCTCTACACCGACACCTCCGCGGACGTCGTCCCGGAGGCCGAGCGAGCCGTAGTCACCTACGCCGCGCCGCCCGTCGCCAAGCGAGTCAACGGCGTGATCAGCTACAAGGACGCGCTCCGAGAGGCCCTCGTCGAGGAGATGCTGCGCGACCGCAGGGTGATCGTCTACGGCGAGGACGTGGCCGATTACGGCGGTGCCTTCAAGCTGACCAAGGACCTTCTCGAAGCCTTCGGCCGGCAGCGGGTCTTCAACACGCCGATCTCCGAGGCCTGCATCTGCGGCACGGCCGTCGGCGCGTCCATGGCCGGCGTTCGGCCGGTCGTCGAACTCATGTACATGGACTTCGCCCTGATGGCGTCCGACCAGATCGCCAACCAGGCCGGCAAGTGGCACTACATGAGCGGCGCCCAGACCGAAGTCCCGCTAGTCATCCGCGCCTCCGTGGGCGCCGGCAAGGGCTACGGCGGCCAGCACTCCCAGTCGCTCGAGAGCGTCTTCACCCACATCCCGGGGCTCTACGTGATCTACCCGGCGACTCCGGCCGACGCCAAGGGCCTGCTGAAGTCGGCCATCCGGACGAACAATCCCGTCCTCTTCGTCGAGAGCCAGGGCCTGTACAGCACCAAGGGCGTCGTGCCCGAGGACGATTACCTGGAACCGATCGGCGTGGCCCGGGTCATCCGTGAAGGCACGGACGCGACGATCGTCGCCTGGGGCCCTGCAGTGCTCGACGCGCTGACGGCGGCCGAGCGACTGAAGGCGGAGCAGGGCATCGAGACGGAAGTGATCGACCTGCGCAGCCTGGTCCCGCTCGACATGGAGACCGTTCTCGCCTCCGTCCGCAAGACCGGACGCTGCGTCGTGGCCAGCCAGGCCGTGCTGATCGGCAGCTACGTCAACGAGATCGTGGCCCGCATCCAGCTCGAAGCCTTCGACTACCTCGACGCGCCGGTCGGACGCGTCGGAGCCGCCAACGGCATCTCGCCGCAGGCCGAAGGTCTCGAACGGGCCTTCCTGCCCAACGCAAGCGACATCCACGCGGCGGTGGCCGCGCTTCTCTAGGCCGGGCCGCCCGCCCAACTCCAAGGGGAACTCCGATGGCTCATCCGATCCTGATGCCGAAACCCGGTCAGATGACCGAAGAGTGCGTCATCGTCGCCTGGCACAAGGAAGAAGGCGACATGGTCAAGAAGGGCGACGTGCTCTTCGAGATCGAGACCGACAAGACGAACATGGACGTCGAGGCTTTCGAGGAGGGCATCCTGCTCAAGCGCTACGTCGAGGCCGGCGAAGCCGTCCCGGTGAACGCGCTGTGCGCCTACGTCGGCGAGCCCGGAGAGGCGGTACCGCAGGAAGCTCCGGCGGCTGCTGCCTCCTCGCCGGCGGCGCCCCTCGCGCCGGCGGCGGTCCCAGCGGCGGCGCCCTCGCCGGCCGCGGTGCCCTCGGCGGCGGCGCCGGCCCAGGCCGAGTCGCCGGGCGAACCCGAACCCTCCGGCGGCCTGCCGGGCCGGCGTGAGGACACGGCGGAACACCTGCGCATCAGCCCTCGGGCCAGCCGGCTCGCCGCCGGTTCCGGGCTGGATGTCCGCACGATCAACGGCACCGGCCCGAACGGCCGGATCACGGAGCGGGACGTCCGCGCCGCTCTGGAAGCCGCCGCGGCCGCGCCGGCGGTTTCGGCCGCTCCGCCCCACCCTGCGCCTCCCGCCCCGGCCCTCGCTTCACCGGCCTCCGCGGCGGCGCGGCCGCCCGAGCCGGCCCTCCCCTACTCCGAAGGAGATGCAGCGGCACCTCAACAGCTCAGCCGAATGCGGCGAATCATCGCCGCGCGACTGACCGAGAGCGCCACGACCGTGCCCCAGTTCACGGTCACGATCGCGGTCGACATGACGAAGCTGGTCGCGCTCCGGGCCGAGCTCAAGGCCTCGGGCACGGCGCTGACCGTCACCGATTTCATCGTCTCCGCCGTGGCCCAGAGTCTGGTCGAGTTCCCGACCGTCAACTCTCGGACGGACGGCGTCTCGGTCTGGCCGCGCCGGCGCGTCGATCTGGGCCTCGCCGTGTCGCTGCCGGACGGGCTCGTCGTGCCGGTCATCCGCGACGCCGACCATCGTTCGCTGACCGGCCTCCACGCGAGGGCCGCGGAGCTCGCCGAGGCGGCTCGCAACGGGACGCTCGGGGCGGACGACATGACCGGCAGCACGTTCACCATCTCGAACCTCGGCATGTTCGGCGTCGATGAGTTCTGCGCGATCATCAATCCCGGAGAATCGGCGATCCTGGCCGTCTCGAGCGTCATTCCGACGCCGATCGTCGTCGGCGACGGCATCGGCATCCGCCAGATCATGAAGCTCACCCTTACCGCGGACCACAGGCTGGTGGACGGCGAACTCGCCGCCCGGTTCCTCAACGCGGTCCGGCGAAGGCTGGAGGACGCGGCGGCGTTCCGCGGAGATATCCTGAACAGCTGAGGCGATCCACCAAGGCCGGAGGCACTATGCACAGGACCAAGCAGCTTGCCCACCTGGGCCAGAGCATCTGGCTCGACAACGTCACGCGCGACCTGCTGACCAGCGGGACGCTGGCGCGCTACATCGCCGACCTGAGCGTGACCGGCCTGACCTCGAACCCATCCATCTACAACAAGGCGATCGGGGGCTCGGCGGCCTACGACGAGGCCATCGAAGTCCTCCGGGCGAAGGGCCTGGACAGCCAGAACATCTTCTTCGAGCTGGCGCTGGACGACCTGGGCAGGGCCGCCGACATGTTCCTGCCCATCTACCGCCGGACGGGCGGAGTGGACGGGTTCGTCTCGTTGGAGGTCTCCCCTCTGCTGGCCCACGACGCAGAGGCGACCTTGCGCGAAGCGCGCCGCCTCCACGACCGGAGCGGGCGACCCAACTTGTTCATCAAGATCCCGGGCACGGCGGAAGGTCTCAAGGCGATCGAGGAGTCGATCTTTGCCGGCGTACCGGTGAACGTCACGTTGCTCTTCTCCGCCGAGCAGTACCTGGCCGCCGCGGACGCCTACACGCGGGCGATCGAGCGCCGCGTCGAAGCCGGCCTGGATCCTTACGTGGCCTCCGTGGCCTCGGTCTTCGTCAGCCGGTGGGACGCCGGGACGGGCAACCTGCCGGGCGACCTCCACATGCAGCTGGGAGTCGCTACGGCCCGGAAGACCTGGGTCGCCTATCGCGATCTCATCGACAGCGACCGGTGGCAGGCGCTGCTCAACGAGGGCGCCCGGCCGCAGCGTCTCCTGTGGGCGAGCACGGGCACGAAGGATGCGAGGTTCTCGGACGTCTACTACGTCGAGGCCCTGGCGGCCCCGTTCACCGTGAACACCATGCCGGAGGAGACGCTGGCGGCGTTCGCCGATCACGGCACCGTCAAGGCGACGCTGCCGTTCGGCCCCGATCCCGGAAACGAGGCCCTGCTGGCCCGGTTCGAGGCCGCCGGCGTGAACGTCGCCGAACTCGCCGGCCGGCTCCAGGACCAGGGCACCGACTCCTTCATCAGCGCCTGGCGCTCCCTGATCGGGCTGATCGAGCAGAAGGCCGCGTTCCCGGTCAAGCGATAAGCTGCAGTCAAGGGGTAGGCGCGCCGGCAGGCGAGCGACCCGCGCCGGCAGGCGAGCGACCCGCGCCGGAGCCCCTCGCGGGTGCCCCGTTCCGCGAAGTCGGGGCCGAATCCACTCCGCCTCGAGCGTTCGGTCGCGTCCCGAATTCCACACCCACCGTTGAGGATCGAGACTCTAGCCCTCGATGAAGGCCGCCCGGAGCGACTCTATCGCCCCGCCGTCGAGCCCGAGTCCGCCGGCGAAGTAGCCCTCGACGGTGCCGTATGAACGGCGCATCTCGTCGACGGCGGACTCGAGGTAGTCGGGGCGAACCCACATGAAATCAGGGATCAAGCCCGGTTCGCCGCCCCGAGCCTCGAACTCTTCGAAGAACGGCTGGAACACCGCGTCCAGGTATGCGTTGCTGGCCAGGAAGTCGGCCATCACCCCTTCCTCGGGCACGCCCAGGAGGAGCTGGAGCGAGGCCGCCGCCCAACCGGTTCGGTCCTTGCCCCCGGTGCAGTGGATCAGGGCGGGTCGGCGCCGTCCGTCGGTCAGGCCGCTGAAGACCCGACCCAAGGCACTGCGGGCGCTCTCGAGGCTGACGAACTCTCGATAGTGGTTCGCGAACAAGGCGGCGCCCTTCCCGGAGCCAAAGGCCTCCCGGGCCGCGGCCGGATCGTTCATCGTCTTCATGATCTGGAGCGGCGTGTGCTCCGCCTCGGTGCCCACGAGGTCAGCCGCGACGTACACGGCGCCGGGCGCCACCCGATCGGGCCGCGCCAGGCGCTCGGGCTCCGTGCGGAAGTCGTAGATGGTCCTGACACCGAGCCGGTCGAACTCGGCCGCGTCCGCGCCCCTCAACTGGTCGAGGGCGCTCGAACGGTAGAGGACGCCGGTCCTGACGCGGCGACCGTCGGCCGTGGCCAGGCCGCCAACGTCGCGCAGGTTCGGAACTGAGGCGATTGGGTAGCTTCGGCCGGCGTCCGTGTCGGTTCTCCTGTCGGTACTCGGCGAGCGAGCCGTTCGGTGAGTTGAGGCGGAGCGGGCGGAAGTGGGCGCCGCTCGGCCCGATGGGCACGGCGTCGGGCCGCCGATCGCGGGATCTGCCGTCGTCCGAAGTCTAGCCAATGGGCCGCGGCGGCGCCCCGAGGATGGGGATACCGCGGTCCGTGCCGGCGTGCCGAGGTGTAGATGAACGCCGACCCGGCGGGCGGAGGTTCGCGGAGAGGCGGGGCGCCAGGGCCGGCGGCGCCCCGCGGATCAGTCGGCCCGGCCGGCCGGCCGCGCCGGTCCGTGGCGCGGGTCGGGCGGGGCCTCGACGGCCGCCAGGTCCTCCGGTGTGTCGACGTCCGGGTTCGAGCCCTCGACGTCGACCTCGACCATGAGATCGCGGTGGCTTCTCACGATCGGACCCAGGCCCCGGTCCGCCCGCGCTTCGCCGGCAAGAAACCACGCGGCCCGATGGATCAGCAGCGGGTTCGGGCCGCCCCCATCCTCGTAGCGAGGCACCACGACGGGCCGCGCCGTCGATTCGAACCCGGCCAGAAGCCGCTCCATGACCTCGGCCCGGACCAGCGGCTGGTCGCCCAGCAGGATGAGCGCGGCCTCGCTGTTCGGGCCCAGGCTTTCGATACCGACCCGAAGGGAACTCGAGAGGCCCGCGTCCGGGTCGGGATTGCGGACACGCCGCTCGGACCGCCAGTGCAGGCTCTCTTCGATCTCGTCGCCGTCGTGGCCGAGGACGACGACCACCTCCGCGAACCCGACCGCCGCGGCGGCGTCGAGGACATGCTGGAGCAAGGGCCGGTCCCCCAGCCTGGCCAGCGCCTTGGGGCGCCCGAACCGCGACGACGCACCGGCCGCCAGCACGATCGCGGCGGTCCGGCCGGCTTCCATCAACTGTCTGAACCAGCGGCCGGGGCGGCCGCCGCGGATCCCCGGCCGGCCTCGCCCGACGTCCTGTCGCGCAGCACCTGGCCGGTTCCGCCGTAGCGGGCGGTCACGATCTCGGCCATGATCGCGAGGGCGGTCTCAGCCGGTTCGCGCCCGCCCAGGTCCAGCCCGATAGGGCTGCGCAGGCGATCGAGATCCTCGGGCCGAGCCCCCGCGGCGACCAGGCGCTCCCGCCTGGCGGCCTGCCTCTTGCGCGACCCGATGGCGCCGACGTAGCGGCAGCCTCGGGCCAGAGCGGCGACGATGGCCGGCTCGTCCTGCTTGACATCGTGGGAGAGCACCACCACGGCGTCGGACGGGCCCATGCCGATCGATTCCGCGACTTCATCCGGCCAGCCCACGACGAGCCGGTCGACGTCCGGAAACCGCTCCCTGGTCGCGAAGGCCGGGCGCGCGTCCACGACGATCGTCTCGTAGCCGAGCGCGCGCGCCATCGAGACGAGGGGCATCGCGATCTGGGCGGCGCCGAACACGATCAGCCGCGGCTGGGGTGGAAAAGCCTCTATGAAGAGCCAGCGGCCGCCCAGCTGAACGGTTCGAGACCTGCCTCGGGCGAGCGATTCCCGGGCCATCCGAACCAGCTCGGCCTCCCAGGCCGCATCCCCGAGTGCGCCCTCCAGGCGCCCGTCTTCCCAGGCCACCAGTTCGCCGGCCGGCGGCTCGCCTTCCCCCGGCGGATGCGGTCCCGCTTCGGGCCCGGGCGAATCGACCGGAAGCGGCGTGACGACGGCCCGGCCCTGGGTCGTTCCGGCGGAAGCCCCCGCCCGCGCCGCGGACTCGAGCGGCTCGGCCACGCGCGGCTCGATCAACACGTCGATTGTGCCGCCGCAGGCGAGCCCCACGTCCCAGGCTTGCTCGTCGGTGATGCCGTAGCGGATCACCCGAGAGCGGCCGGTGGCCTGGGCTCGTCTGATCTCCTCGCAGGCGGCAGCTTCCACGCAGCCGCCGCTGACGGAGCCGGCTATCCGGCCGTCGGCCGTCGCGAGCAGGACCGCGCCCTCCTGGCGCGGTGCGGATCCGAAGGTTCTCACGACGACGGCCCGGCCGATCTCGGCGCCCTCGGCTCGCCAGGCCGCCAGGGTCTCGACAAGCTCCTTCACGGCGAGCCTCCTGCGGATGCGCCCGGTGATCCCGGCCGCGTCGGGCGGCCGAATTACGTCCGGTCAGGGCGCCGGGCGGCGCCTGGCCCGCGTGCGATTCTACGTCGCGGAGCGGCTTCTCCCTTCGTGCGGCCGAGCAGCCTGGCGGTCGCCCCGCGGCCGGGCTGAGACCGACCGCGGGCGACCCGCCGGCCGAAACCATGCACAATGGGGACTCGGGCCGACCAGGTTTCGCAAACGGCCCGGCCAGGAGTGAGAAGGTGCCCACCGGCATGAGCAAGCCAGCGATCGTCTGCGCCGGCATGTGCAACACGAAGAGCGCCGAGATCAGGTTCCTTGCCCAACAGGTTGCCGAGCAGGGCGGCGAGCCCATCATCATGGACCTCAGCCTGGGCGCGGCCGTGGATTGGGCCGACGTTTCGCTGGCGGAGGTCCTGGCGGCCGACGGCACTCGAATGGAGGACGTCTTCGCGGCGCCCCGGGCCGAGGCGATCGACATGGTTGGCCATGCCGGCGCCGTCAAGATCCTGGAACTCCGCGCCGCGGGCAGGTGCGACGGCATCATCTCGTGGGCCGGGTCAGTCGGGACGACCACGGCCACCCAGGTCATGCGGGCGCTGCCGTTCGGCGTGCCGAAAGTGATGCTCACGGACATGGCGTCGAGCGACGTCAGCATGTGGCTCGGCAACAAGGACATCTACATCGTCAACCCGACGGCGGAACAGGGGATAAACGTCATTACTCGAAAGGCCGTCGCAAACGCCGCAGCGGCGGTGGTCGCGATGGCCCTGGTCCCCGAGATCCCTCCGGGCTCCAAGCCCCTGGCCGCGGTCACGTCCTACGGCAGCACTACGCCCACGGTGCTGCGATGCGCTGGCTTCTTGGAGCAAAGGGGTTGGGACGTCGTCGTCTTCCATGCCGTCGGTGTCGGCTCCACGATGGAGGACCTGATCCGATCGGGGTTGATCACGGCGCTTATCGACCTTACCACGGCCGAGCTGACGAACAACCTCCTGCACAGTGTCTATGGAACCCCGAAGACGTGGGAAGGCGAACGCTTGACCGCGGCCGCGGCCATGGGGATTCCACAGGTCATCGCGCCGGGCGGGATGGACCAGGGGGCCATGGGCCCGCTGCACACCGTCCCGACCGAGTACCTCGAGGACACCCGGCTGGAACGCCGCCCCTCGTACCAGGGAACCGGAATGCCCTACCGGCACAACGCCTCGGTGACGATCCTCCTTCCGACCCTTCCGGAAGTTGAGCAGGTCTCCCTGGAGATAGCGAGGAAACTCAACGACACCCGTGGACCGACCGCGTTCTTCCTCCCGATGCGAGGCTGGTCTGCCTACGACCAGAGCGAGAAAACAGCTACGCTCGAGCGAGGCTGGGCGGCCGGCAATGGGGACGGGCCGACGTGGTCGCCCGACCCGTCGCATCCAGGGTGGTCGGAGCGAGCTTCGCTCATGCGATCCGTCCTGGAGAAACGCATGAACCGTGCGAATCCGAACCTTGACCTGCTCGTCTGCGACCTGCACATCCTTGACCCGGAGTTCGCCGACCTGCTCAACCGGTGCATGGGCGACATGCTGGACGGGACCTGGCGGCCGGGCCTGTACCGCGATCTGGACGGCGTGATCGACTGAGTCAGCCCCGGCGATTGAGCGGGGCCAGCCGGCGCAGCTCGGCCAGCGGCGGAGCGGACGGATCGGCGGCCACGAGATTGAGAACCACCTGGTCCGCCCCGGCCTCGAAGGTCCGGCGGACCCGCTCGGCTATCCGGTCCAGGTCGCCCCAGGCGACGACCACGTCGAAGAGCGCGTCCGAGCCGGGCTTCTCCAGGTCGGCTTCAGGCCAGCCGATCCGCAGCAGGTTGTTGCGGTAGTTGGCGGACCCCAGGTAATAGTCGAGGTGGCGATCGCCGATAGCCCGGGCGGCGGCCGGATCGCCGGCCAGGACAACCGGCAGATCGGCGGCGAGGAACGGTTCCGGCCCCAGGATGCCCCTCACCTCGCGGATGTGGGCCGTCGTCGTGAAGTACGGATATGCCCCGGCCGTGCGCTCCCCAGCGAGCGCGACCATCTTCGGCCCGAGGGCGGCCAGCACGATCGGCGGCATCTCGGCCGCCGGCCCGCGCCACGGCGCGGCGCCCATGGCTTCGAGATACTCCTGCATGGCAGAGTACGGCCGGGCGTAGTCGTGGCCTCGCAGCCGGACCATCGGTGCGTGGCTGACACCGATGCCCAGGATGAAGCGGCCCGGCCACGCTTCGGCGAGGGTCCGGCCGCCATTCGCCATGGCCGCCGCGTCCCGGGCCCAGATGTTGGCGATCCCGCTGGCGATCACGAGCCGCTCCGTGGCGGCCAGGTAGATCGAGCCCTGCGCGAACGCCTCTCGCGCCAGCGACTCGCCGTACCAGAGAGTGCCGTAGCCCAGCCGCTCCATCTCGCGCGCGAACTCGCGCTGGCCCGAGGCGGGCTGGCCGTTGAGCGGACCGGCGAACACGCCGATGCGGCCGGGATCGATGCCCCGAAGTCTGGTCAGGCTCATACCGGCCGAATTCTACGCTCAGGCGGCGGCGCCGCCGGGCCGGGCCGCACGGCCCGAGAACCAGCGCCAGTCGCGCGGCAAACCCGGCGTCCCCGGGCGCCGGTACACTGGCAGCGGTCGATCGCCGCAGCCGCGGCGCGTCCTTCAGGAGGTGGCCGGGTGAGCATGAGGTCGGAACTCGGGGAGGCGCCGGAAGTCGCTCGGACGCTGATCGAGAAGCAGCGCGCCGTCATCGACGCCGTCGCCGAGGCGGTGCATTCGCGCCCGGTGGAGATGGTCCTGATCGCCGCGCGGGGCACCTCCGACCATGCCGCCATCTACGCCCAGTACGTGTTCGGGGTCCACAACCGGCTGCCCGTGGCCCTGGCCGCCCCATCGATCCAGTCCCTGTACGGCGTGGTCCCCCGGCTCCACAACGCTCTGGTCATCGGCGTCTCGCAGTCGGGCCAGTCACCGGACGTGGTCGGCGTCATCGAGGAGGCTCGCCGCCAGGGCGCCCCGACCATCGCGGTCACAAACGATCCCGGGTCGCCGCTCAGCCACGCGGCCGAGTTCCACATCGACATCCACGCCGGTCCCGAGCGCGCCGTCGCCGCGACCAAGACGTACGTCGCGGAGCTGACCGCCCTGGCCATGCTCTCGACCGCTCTCAACGACGACGCCCTGGCCCGACGGGAACTCGCGGCGGTCCCGGACGCGATCGCCGCGGCTCTCGGCCTCGAGGAGGCCGTCGAGTCCGCCGCTCGGGAGCAGGCCGGCATGCAACGCGCGGTCGTGCTCGGGCGAGGCTTCAACTACTCCACGGCGCTGGAGTGGTCGCTCAAGCTCAAGGAGATGACCTACGTTCTCGCCGACGCCTACTCGACGGCGGACTTCGAGCATGGGCCGATCGCCATGATCGACCCGGGGTTCGTCGTCCACGCCATCGCTGCCGAGGGACCGACCCTGCCGGAGATCGAGGCGGTCCTGGAGCGGCTGCGGGAAGCCGGGGCGCGGCTCGTGGTCGCCTCGAACGCCCCGGACGCGCTCGCCTATGCGGACATCCCCCTCCGGCTGCCCGAGTCCCCGGAATGGCTCTCGCCGCTGGCCGCGATCATCCCGGGCCAGCTCTTCGCCTACCACCTGGCCCTGGCCAAGCACCTCGACACGAACCACCCGCGCCACATCCAGAAGGTCACCAGAACCCAGTGACGCAGGCGTCGTTCACCCGGCGCCGAGGCCCTCTTCACGCCCGGAGTCGCGACGGCGCAGGCGCCTCCGCGCCCTGACGCGCCGGCGCCGCGGCCCGCACCCCCCGAGGAGGTGCCGATCGGCCGTCATCCCGCCGCGGCGTCGAGATCCCCCGGGCCGAGGTCGATGGCGGTCGGAGCCGTTGACGCCAGGCCCGGGTCGAGAGTGAGGACGCCGGCCGCCGCTCGTTCGAAGATCCGATCCAGGGCCAGGCGCAGGCCCGTGGCCGCGGCGCCGGCGATGACCGCGTCGCTGCCCACGCCCGACACCGCGAGCCGCGGCGAGAACGGGGAGATGGCCGCCAGGGCCTCGGCGACCGGCCCGAGCAGGAGGTCTCCGCCGCCGGTACCGATGCCGCCGCCGAGCACTACCAGCTGCGGATCGAGCACCGCGGCGATCGCGGCGATGGCGTGGGCCAGGCGGCGGGCCTCGATCGCAACCACGGCCGCAGCCGCTTCGTCGCCGGATCGAGCGGCAGCGAAGACGTCGGCCGCGGTAGCGGCCGACGCGACGCCGGAGGCGCGGGCGAGGCCGAGGATGCCCGCCGAGGAGACGAGCGCCTCGAAGGGGCCTGCTCCCCAGGCGGCGCTTCGCTCCGAGGGCGCGGCGTCCATGTCCAGGGCGAGGTAGCCGATCTCGCCGGCGAGACCGGCCGTGCCGCGGTGCAGCTCGCCGTTCAAGACCACTCCCATCCCGACGCCGGTCCCGATCGAGAGGAGGACGAAATCGTCGACCCCGCGAGCGACGCCCTCAACGTGCTCGCCGACGGCGGCGAGGTTGACGTCGTTCTCGAACAGGACCGGGGCCCCCAGGGTGCGGCGGATGTCGCCGATGACTCCGGGGGTCTCCCAACCGGGGATGTTGGGGGCCAGCGAGAAGTGGTTCTCTCCCGGCCGGATCACGCCGGGCGTCCCGACGACAACCTGGTGAATCTCGGCCGGAATGATCTCCGCTTCCAGGGCGAGGGCATCGGCCGCCTGGCGAAGCTGGGCGATGACAGCGGGCGCCGTCGAGGCCGAGGTCCTGGTCGCCGTACGCGCGACAACGGTGCCCGTCAGGTCGGTCAGCGCTGCCCGGACCCACTGGCGCCCGATGTCGAGGCTGAGCACCCAGCCGGCTCGGGGATTCACGTCGTACAGCTGGGCGGTCGGTCCGGGGTGACCCCGGGTGCGCCCTACCCTCCGGATCAGCCCGAGCTCTAGAAGCTGGGCGATGACGTCTCCGACCGTCGGCCGGGACAGGCCGGTCTGCCGCACGGCCTGAGTGACGTTGATCGGCCCCAGAGCCTGGACCTTGTCGAAGGTGGCTCGGAGGTTTATGGCCCGGAGCAGACTCGGCTGCGCCGCCTCCCTTGCCCGCATCGCCGTCCTCCGATTTCTTGATCCTCAGGAAACCTACCTTTAGCTCCGGAGATAGTCCGTGTCAAGCCGCTCCGCGCCTGGTCTGCGCGCCACGCTCCCCTGGCCGAAGCCCCGGTCCACTTGACTCTCGACGATATTAAGGTAACCTTCCTATGCATCATAGCACGTCGGGCCCCAGCGAGGCGTGGAAGAATCAAGGAGGACGAGATGACCCGGCGGTGCAGGACACGCCGCGGATGAAGGGAGACCACCCATGAGAGGCTCCAGGTTATTCGCTTTGCTGGTCGCCGCCAGCGTGATGGCCGTAGGCTGCGGCAGCAGTACCTCGACGCCGGGCGCGACCGGCACGAGTCCCGGCTCGAGTCCCGCCGTCAACACCGGGCTGATCGGTGGCAAGCTCGTCATCGACAATGAGAGCGGCGGCACCTGGACCTGCCAGTTCAACCCGTTCAACCCGTCCGTCAGCGGCACGTCGGTCGGCTTCATCTACGAGCCGCTCGAGTTCGTGAACGCGCTCCAGACCAACGCGGACGGCAGCAACGTGGTGACGCCGTGGCTTGCGACCACATCCACCTGGAGCTCCAACTTCGAGACCCTGACCTTCACCATCCGCAGCGGGGTCAAGTGGAGTGACGGCCAGACGTTCAGCGCGGCCGACGTCGCCTACACCTTCAATGCCATGAAGGGCGACTCGGTGCTCGACCTGAACGCTCTGTGGTCGGCCGACGGCGGCCCGCTGACGAGTGTCGCCGTGCAGGGGACCGACCAGGTGGTGTTCACCTTCTCCGGCCCGGCCCAGACGTATTTCTACTACGTCGCCGATCAGACGCCGATCGTCCCCCAGCACATCTGGTCGGCGCTTGATCAGACGAAGCTCGACTCGTACGCCGACACCGACCCGGTCGGCACCGGCTCCTACCTGATGTCGAACTGCACCGAGAACAACATCAAGTACCTGCGAAACACGAACTACTGGCAGAGCACGCCGGGCCACGCGGTGCCCCAGGTCGCCGAGCTCGACTATCCGGCCTTCCTGAGCAACACGCCGGCCAACCTCGAACTGGCCGAGGGCCAGGCGCAGTGGGGCGCCCAGTACATCCCCAACATCGACTCCTTCTACGTCGCCAAGGACCCGGCGCATCGCCACTACTGGTTCCCGACCACTCTCAACGTGTCCCTCTTCCCCAACCTGAGCAACCCGTTGCTGGGCAACGTGGCCGTCCGCAAGGCCATCAGCCTCGCCATCGACCGCGCCGACGTCTCCAAGCGGGGCGAGTCCGGCTATGAGCCGCCGGCCAACCAGACCGGCATCGTCCTGCCGACATACAGCGCCTGGTACGACCAGGCGATCGACACGACCGCATTCGACGTTGCCAAGGCCGACCAGACGCTGGAGGCCGCCGGCTTCACCAAGGGCTCGGACGGCATCTACGCGGACTCCAGCGGCCAGAAGCTCTCGTTCACGATCAAGACCATCAGCGGCTACACCGACTGGGATTCGTCGCTGTCGGTGATCCGGCAGGAACTTCAGACGGCGGGCATCGCCGTGACGATCCAGGACGAGGACACCAGCGTCTATGTCCCGGACCTCCAGGGCGGCAACTTCCAGCTCGCCTACGGTGAGGAAACCGGCGGACCGCTCCCCTACTACGAGCTCCGCCAGATGCTGTTGAGCAGCAACATCGGATCGACCAACTACTCCCGCTACAACTCCGCGACGACCGACGCGCTGTTCACCCAGTACGCCTCGGCCAGCCCGGCCGACCAGCTGAAGATCATCCAGCAGGTCGGGCAGGTCATGGTCAACGACGTGCCGGTCATTCCGGTGGTCGAAGGAGTCGACTGGTACCAGTACGACACCACCGACTTCGGCGGCTGGCCCACCCCCCAGGATCCGTACGCCCAGCCTCCGGTCTGGGCGACCCCCGACAACGGCGTCGTGCTCACGCACCTCTTCCCGACGCACTAGCCGCGCCGGTCAGTAGAGGCCTGGAGACCCGCCCATGAGATACGTCGCCCGGCGGTTGGGACTGTTCGTCCTGACCCTGTGGGCGGCGCTGACCGTCAACTTCCTCATTCCCCGGCTGATGCCGGGGAATGAGGCGACGGCGGTGCTGGCTCGAATGAAGGGCGTCAACCCGACCGCGCTGCACGCGCTTCAGGTCGAGTTCGGCATCAACACCGACCAGAACGTCGTCGTCACGTACCTCCAGTACCTCGGCAACTGCCTGACGGGGCAGTTCGGCCTCACGGCCGCCCGCGTCCCGGTAATGAACGACATCATGGAGAAGCTGCCCTGGACGCTCGGCCTGGTCGGTGTGACGACCGTGATCGCCTTCGCGATCGGGACGATGATCGGCATAGTCAGCGCCTGGCGCCGGGGCGGCCGTCTGGACAGCATCCTCCCGCCCTTCCTGTTCATCGTCTCCACGCTCCCGGTCTTCTTCGTGGCGCTCGTCCTGCTGTACGTCTTCGCCGTGACGCTGGGCTGGCTTCCGCTCTCGTCCAACTACGATCTGGGCGCGACGCCATCTCTCTCGGTCTCGTTCATCGGGGACGTGATCGCGCATGCTCTTCTTCCCGGGGCCACGCTCGTGGTGGTCACGGCCGGCTCGTGGATCTACACGATGCGCAACAACATGGTGACCACGCTGGCCGAGGACTACGTGCGCATGGCCCGGGCCAAGGGGCTGCCCAGCTGGCAGATCATGATCGACTACGCGGCCCGCAACGCGATCCTGCCGAACCTGACCGGCTTCGCGATGCAGCTCGGGTACGTGCTGGGCGGCTCGATCCTGGTCGAGTACACGTTCTCCTACCCGGGGCTCGGATACCTCTTCTACACCGGCACAACCGACCACGACCTGCCTCTGCAGTCGGCCTTGTTCCTCGTGTACACGCTGGCGATCCTCATCTGCGTTCTGCTGGCCGACTTTGCCAGCGCCCTCCTCGACCCGCGGACGCGGGACTCCTGAGGGCATGACGATGACCATCCCTGCGGCGACCACGGAGTCCGGCGCCCCGAGCGCGGTCCCGGTAGGGCGCGGCTCGGCCGCCGGCCGCCGCCTCGCCCAGGCCATCCTGCGCAATCGCAAGGCGACCGTCGGTCTCCTCATCCTGGCCGCCATCTCGTTCGTCGCCGCCTTCCCGGGTCTCTTCACCAGCATCGACCCCCACGCGGCCATCTTCGATCAGCAGGCCGGGCCGTCGGCCCAGCATCTCCTCGGCACCACCCAGATCGGGGAGGACGTCTACTCGCAGCTCATCTGGGGAACTCGGCTGACCCTGATCATCACCGTGGTCGTGAGCCTGGCCGCCACCGTGATCTCGATCCTGATCGGCGTGACCGCCGCCTACGTCGGCGGCATGGCGGACCGCTCGCTGTCGCTGCTGACCGACGTCTTCCTGGTCCTGCCGACGCTGCCGCTCCTGATCGTCCTGACCGCCTATCTGCCCAGCGGCTCGCTGACGATCACGGCCGTCATGATCGCCACCAGCTGGGCCTTCGCGGCCAGGCAGCTGCGGGCCCAGGGCCTGTCGTTGCGGACTCGCGACTTCCTGGAGGCGGCCAAGGTCCGGGGCGAGCGGCGTTCCTACATCATCATCGTGGAGATCCTGCCCAACATGATCTCGCTGCTGGTGGCTTCGTTCCTCGGCCTGGCCGTGTTCGTGGTCGGCTTCGCCGCGGGCCTGCAGTTCCTCGGGCTCGGCAACAGCACCGAGCTGACCTGGGGCACGATGCTCTACTACTCCCAGCAGAACGGCGCCCTGGAGAGCGGCAACGCCTGGTGGATGCTCGCGCCCGGACTCGCCGTCGCCCTGCTCGGCACGGGCTTCGCACTCCTGAACTACGCCTTCGACGAGATCGGAAACCCGGCTCTCAGGCCGGTGAGGAGGCGCCGTGGCAAGCCCACTGCTTAAGGTGGAGAACCTCTCCGTCGACTATGTCACCGAGGCCGGGGACGTGCGGGCGGTCGACCGGGTCGACCTGGAGGTGCAGCCCGGCGAGTTCCTGGGGATCGTCGGCGAGTCCGGCTGCGGCAAGTCCACCCTGCTCTTCGCCGTCGCCCAGCTGCTATCTCCGCCGGCGGAGATAGCCGGCGGCACCGTCGTCTTCAAGGGCCGGGACATGGTTCGGCTGACCGAGGATGAGCTCCGCCACATCCGCTGGCGCGACTACTCCGTGGTCATGCAGAGCGCCATGAATGCCCTCAACCCGATGAAGAGCATCGAGGCCCAGTTCCGGGACACGCTGGAGGCCCACGCCAGGATGTCCGGCGGCGCCATCCGCGAGCGATCGGCCGAGGTGCTGCACCTGGTCGGCATCGACGCGGTCCACCTCAAGAGCTACCCGCATCAGCTGAGCGGGGGGATGCGCCAGCGCGCCATGATCGCCATGGCCCTGCTCTTCACGCCAGAGCTGGTGATCATGGACGAACCGACCTCGGCGCTCGACGTCGTGGCCCAACGCTCGCTCATGAGCCAGATAAAGGAGCTCCAGCGGCGGCTGGGATTTGCCGTGATCTTCGTGACCCACGACATGTCGCTGGTCCGCCACTACTCGGACCGGTTGATGGTGATGTACGCCGGGCAGGTCGCCGAGCTGGGCGGCACGGGCTCCATCTTCGAGGACCCCCTGCATCCCTACACGAGGGGCCTCCTGGACGCATTCCCGTCGATCCGCGGCCCGCGCCGGCCTCTCACCGGGATCCCCGGCAGCCCGCCCGATCTGGCCCGGCCGCCCTCGGGTTGCCGCTTCCAGCCCCGCTGCCCGGTGGCGATGGCGCAATGTTCGACGAGGGATCCCGACCTGTACGACGTCGGCGGCACCAGGGTCCGCTGCCTTCTCCACGCCGCTGCGCCGAAGGACGCGGTCTGACGTGGCGAGCCACCAGGAGAGCAGGGATCCGACGACCGCGGCGCCGGACGCCGAGCCGGCCGCGCCCGTGGCGTCAACCGCGACGGCAGCGCCGGCGCCGGGCGCCGAGCCGGCCGCGACGATGCCGGCGACGCCGGCGACTTCGACATCGGGCGAGCCGCTGTTGCGGACCGTCGGCCTGACGCGCCACTTCCGGCTCGGCGGGCTCTTCTCGAACCAGGTCCTGCATGCCGTCGACGACGTCGGCCTGACCATCGGGGAGCGTGAACTCGTCTCGCTGGTGGGCGAGAGCGGCAGCGGCAAGAGCACGATCGCGCGGCTCCTGGCCATGCTGTACCGGCCGACGCGCGGCGAGATTCAGTACCGCGGCCGCTCGGTTCATACCCTCCACTCCCGTCGAGACCTGCTCGGCTACCGGAGCCAGGTGCAGATGGTCTTCCAGGATCCCTACAGCTCGATGAACCCCGTCTTTCGGGTCTCCCACGGCGTCATGCGCAACCTGAAGCTGCATCGGCCCGAACTGGGCCGTTCCGAGCGCCTCGAGGAGGCGGAGCGTGTCTTCACCCTGGTCGGGCTGACTCCGGCGGCCGAGATGCTCCGCAAGTTCCCGTACGAGATGAGCGGCGGCCAGCGCCAGCGCGTCGGCTTCGCCGGGGCCCTCGCGGTGCGACCCAGGCTGATCCTGGCCGACGAGCCGGTCTCGATGCTGGACGTCTCGATCCGAGCCGGGATCCTGAACCTGATGGCCGATCTCCGCGAGCGAGAGGGCGTCTCCATCCTATACATCACCCACGACATCGCCAGCGCCCGCTACGTGGCCGACCGGATCCTCGTCATGTACGCCGGCCACATCGTCGAATCCGGGCCGACCGAGGCAGTGCTGGCCGATCCCAGGCATCCCTACACTCAGCTGCTGCTCTCGGCCGTGCCGGACCCGCGAGAACCGATCTCCGTGTCCGCGTCGCCGGCCGTGGGCGAGCCGCCGAAGGTCGTGAATCCCGGCGAGGGCTGCCGGTTTCGCGAGCGATGTCCCCTCGCCATCGATGTCTGCGGCCGCGTGACTCCGCGGCTGCGCGTCCTGGCTCCGGGGCACGACGCGGCCTGCCACGTGACCGCCGCCGAAGCAGGCCTGGCGGCCGACTCGATGCCCTGAGCCATCCGGGCTCCCGCTGACGGCTGCTCTCCCGCTGCATCGCCGGCGGCCACCTGCGGCCCGCCGCCTCGCCCGCGGCTCCGGAGGCCGCAGCCCCTTCGCCCTGTCAGGCGCCGACGATCGCCTCCTCCGTCAGCATCTCCCTGAGACGCGCCGCGGTCTCCGCCGGCGAGCCGAGCAGGTCGAGGCCAAGCAGCGCGGAGCCGAGGACCGGCGGCGCGTCGATCGGCCGGACCAGCGCGCGGGGCGCGACGGCATGCACTCCCGACTCGATCCGGCCCAGCAGACGCGGATCGCGACCCCGGAACATCCCGCCTCCCAGGGCCACGTGGACGGGAGCACGGCGCAGCCTGAGGCGCCGGATGGCCGAGCCGGCCATGGCGACGACCTCGTCGGCCAGACGATCGACGATGGCGGCGGCCACGGCGTCCCCCGCCCGCGACGCCTCGAACGCGACCGGCGCCAGCTCGCGCACGCGGGCCCCGGCGATGCTCCCCAGGTATATCGCGCGCGTCACGGCATCGGGCGTTCGGAACCCGAAGAAGGCCGGGACCAGGCGCTCCAGCGAAGTGCGCGGCCCCCGCCCGTCGCGGCCGCGGACCGCGGCGCCGAGGGCCGCCAGACCCACCGACTCACCGCCGCCCCAGTCGCCCGAAATCTCCCCCAGCGCGGCGAAGCGGACGCTCCGCCCATCCGGCGCCAGGCCGAGGCAGTTGATCCCGGCACCGCACACGACCGCGACGCCCCAGCCGACCGGCGACCCGGCCCGCAGAACCGCGGCCGTGTCGTTCTCCACGACGACGGCCGACGCGAGCCGGGCCGCGGCAAGACCCCGCCGGAGCATCCGCAGGTCCTCGGGGAAGTCCGCGCCGGCAACGCAGAAGATGCCGGCGGCCGCCAGCGGTCGAGACGATGGGTCGAGTCCGGCCAGCCGCGCACACGCGGCCGACAGATCGACGAGGCGGCCCATGGCGGCGTCCAGGCCGACGGCCTGATGCGATGCCGACGGCCCGCGAACGGCCGCAAGCAGCCGTCCATCGGGGCCGACCAGGGCCAGGTCCGTCTTCGAGTTGCCGACGTCCACGGCGAGCACGGCGGCGGACGGCAGCGTCATGGCACGCTCGCTGGCTCGGCCGGCAAGCCGCCCGGCCTCTCGGTATCGGTCAGCCGATCCACGGTCACGAACTCGACGTCGCGCGAGCGCAGCGTTTCGATCGCCCCGAAGACGGCCGGCACGGTCGCCGACGGCCAGCCGTGCAGCAGCACGACGCAGTTCGGGCGTGAAGTCGCGGCCAGCACGACGGCCGACTCGATCTCCTCGGCCGTGCGCTCCGGGTCCCAGTCCCTCGGGTCGACATCCCAGCCGACGTGCCTGTATCCGATACTCGCGATCGCGGCCAGGAGGCGTGAGTCGTCGGCGCCGTGCCCGAAGGGGAAGCGGAGCCACGGACGCGGGTCGGCCCCCGTCGCGGCGCGGATGGCCGCTTCCGCCCGGGTGATGTCGACGATCAGCCCCTCGTCGGAAAGCAGCGGGAAGTCGGCGTGGAAGAACGAGTGGCTGCCGACGACGTGACCCTCCGCGGGAATCCGGCGAGCGGTCGCCGGGTACGCCTCCGCCCAGCGGCCCTGCACGAAGAAGGTCGCGCGCACGCCGGCCGCGGCGAGGCCGTCGAGGAGGCGGTCCGTCGCATCCGGCAGCGATCCGGGACGGTCCGGATGCTCGGCGTCGAAGGTCAGGGCCACGCGATGCGCACCGTCGGGCAGGGCGGCCTCCCGGGCGGTCACGTCCCCGGCCCGGGCATCGACCCGGCTGAGCGCGACCGGCCGCCGGCCGTCTCTATCGAGTAGCGCGCCCGTACCCCCGAGACGATCGTTCGGCTGAACTCCACGGGTCCCTCCAGGGCAATCGCGATCCCTTCGAGCCATAGCGATGGGCGGGATTGTGCCATGTTCAGCAGCCGGGCCTCGCGGGCTGTCGGAACGCAGGCGGCGATCGTCTCGCGGGTCAGGGTCACGCGGCAGTCGTAGCGGCGCTCGAGCACGTCGTACAGGGAAGCCGTCGTGTAGTCCTCGTCGAGCAGCCCGGGAAAGCGCTCGGCCGGCAGGTACGCCTGCTCGAGCAGATAGGGCACGCCGCTGGCGCCGCGAACCCGCTCCAGGTAATGCACCGACGCCCCGACGGGGAGTCGCAAAGCCTCCGCGACGGCAGGCTGCGCGATCTCCGTGCGGGACGTGACCACGACGGCGTACGGCCGGAGCCCGAGCGGACGCATCTCGTCGGTGAACCCGACCGGCGCCATCAGGTCTCGCACGATGGGAGGCACTTTGACGAAGGTGCCGCGGCCCCGTGTGCGCTCGAGGCGGCCCTCGCGCACGAGCTCGTCGAGCGCGCGCCGGACGGTGATGAGGCTGCAGCCGTAGTCGGCGGCCAGATCGCGCTCGGTCGGGAGCCGGTCGCCCGGCCTCCACTCGCCCGAGTCGAGGGCAGCGCTCAGGTCCAGAAGAGCCTGATGGTGGAGCGGGATCGGGCCGGGCTGCAGACGATCTCGTGGCATGGGTCAATCATGATAACGTTATATGTAATCATCGAGCGGGCCGCCGGAACACGGCCCAGAAGCGGGGACGGCGACATGGGCGTGAAGATAGCGGTGGTCGGCGCGGGGTCAACCTATACACCCGAGCTGGTCGACGGCCTGGCGACGCGGGTCGACAGGCTGCCGGTCGACGAGCTCGCCCTGCTGGACATCGACGGGCCGCGCCTGGAGGTGGTGGCCGGCCTGGCCGGGCGCATGCTCCGGCGCCGAGGCTGGTCCGGCCGGCTGACGACCACGCTCGACCGAGACGCGGCGCTGGACGGGGCCGACTTCGTCGTGATCCAGCTGCGCGTCGGCGGACAGGCGGCGCGCCTGGTCGACGAGACGCTGCCGCTCCGCTACAGCTGCATCGGCCAGGAGACGACGGGCCCAGGGGGATTTGCGAAGGCGCTGCGCACCGTGCCGGTCGTGCTGGAGATCGCCGAGGCCGCCGACCGGCGGGCAGCGGATGGGGCCTGGATACTCGACTTCACGAACCCGGTGGGGATCGTCACGCAAGCCCTGCTCGATGCCGGCCACCGGGCCATCGGCCTGTGCAACGTGGCCATCACGCTCCAGCGCCGGATCGCGGCGGCGCGAGGCGTCCCGCCCGAGAGCGTGGAGCTCGAGCACGTCGGACTGAATCACCTGACCTGGGTGCGCGCAGTGCGCGTCGACGGACGCGACATCCTGCCGGAGATGCTCGACGACGACAATGCCGCGGCCGCGGCCTTGGCCGAGGAGCTTAACTTCCCGATCCAGCTGCTGCGAACTATCCGCGCGCTCCCCTCCTACTACCTGCGCTACTTCTACGGGACCTCCGAGGTCCTGGCCGAGGAGCGGGCTGGCCACACGCGGGCCAGGGAGGTCATGGAGATCGAGCGCGGGCTCCTGGAGATGTACCGGGATCCGACGCTCGACGTCAAGCCGGCGCTCCTGGAAGAGCGCGGGGGCGCGTTCTACAGCGAGGCGGCCGCTCAGCTGATGGCCTCGCTGCACGCCGGCACCGGCGATGTCCAGGTGGTCAACGTCCGGAACGCCGGCGCCCTGCCGGACCTTGCGGCAGACGACGTGGTCGAGGTGCCGGCGCGCGTCGATCGGGACGGCGCCCATCCCCTGCCTCTGGAGCCGCTCGCCGCGGAGATGCGCGGCCTCGTCCAGCACCTCAAAGCGTACGAGCGGCTGACGCTCCAGGCGGCCATCTCCGGCGACCGCACGACCGCGCTTCGCGCTCTCCTCGCGAACCCGCTCGTGGCTGAGTGGGACGTGGCCGTGCCCCTGCTCGACGCGCTGCTGGACGCCAACCGGGCCCACCTGCCGCGCTTCTTCCCCACCACCGGGGCCTGAGGGAGTCGCCTGGCCCGGCGCGGTAGGGCCGCGCTCGCCCGCTGCCGCGGAGCTCACTCGCCGCCGCCGGGTCCTCGGCCGAGACCGGGCGCCGGAGCCGCTCGCCGGCCGGCGATGAGACTCGGCCGTCGCCGGGACGGGCCGTCATCGGCGATACCTGCCTGCCCCGAATGGCGCGCGCGCGACTCGGTCAGGCGCTAACCTGAGTCGTCGCCAAGCGAACACGCGGGAGATCGGCATCAGCTTCCTCAGGCGCCTCTTCGGGGGCGGTCGACCAGAGACAAACCAGGAGATTCAGCCCGAAGCCGGGGGCGGAGCGGCCTTCGACTCGGAGAGTGTGATTCCCCCCGAGCCGTCCCCGCCGGCGGCCGCGCCGCGACGCGAGCCGCCCGCTGCCTGCCCGTACTGTGCGCTCCTGCTGGATCCGGCACCCGAGCACGGACGCCTGTGCCCGCGTTGCCGGCGCCGGATCATCGTCCGCCGCGTCGCCGGCAGGCACGTCCTCCTCACCGAGGAGGCGCTCGAGGTCTTCGAGGCCGAGCGCGAGCGCGAGAGCAAGAAGCACGTCTGGGTCGGCGAGCGGTCCACATGGCTCGCCCTCGCCAGGGGGGTCTCGGCACCGGCAGACCGGCTCGCGCGGCTGGGGGCGATGCCGCCCTCGGAGGCGGTCGTCGAGGCATCGAAGAGCCTCTACCTGGCCGCCGCCGAACGAGCCGTGCGGACGGCTCGCCGTGACAAGCATTGGGACGAGGTGGCCAGGATCAGGCGCGATCAGGCGGCGGCACTGTTTCATGAGTCCGGCTCGGCCATCCCGCCTTCCGAAGAGGTCGTGGCACTCCATCGGGAGTGGTCGGCGGCGGCGCTGCACTCACTCGCCGGATCGGGCGCGCAGGTCGAGCTGGTGGCCGGCCGATGCTGCGCGATCTGCAAGCGCGACGACGGGCGAGCCTTCCGCATCGTCGACGAGCTCCGGACGCAGCGGCTTCCGCACGAGGGCTGCCCGAAGGGCCTCTGCCAGTGCGACTGGTGGCCAGTGCCCGACGTCAAGAGTCGGGGGCCGCGCGTGCGACGGCGAACCTCGCCGCATCCAGCGCCGGCGGCCCCGCCCGCGCCCGAGCCGGAGCCGGAGCCCGAGTCGGAGCCGTCGCCCGAGCCGACGCCGCAAGCGCCCGAGCCGGCGGCGGAGCTCATCCCGGCGCCCGAGCCGGAGCCGGCGCGCGACCCCGAGCCCGAGCCGGCGCCTGAGCCGGAGGGATAGGCCGTCGCGGTCGCGCCTACCGCTATCGTCCAGCCTGGGTCCGCCGTGACCGCGCCGGCTTCACGTGCCGTGGCCCACTGAACCGGAGCGAATGATGTCGGAGCAGAGGCATCGTCCCCGAGTCGTGGTCATCGGCGACCTCCTCGTCGACGTCGTCCTCGCGCCCGCCACGGAGCTCGCGATCGGAACGGACGTGCCCGGCCGGGTGACGCTCCGCCAGGGCGGCTCGGCGACGACCACCGCCCGGTGGCTCGGCCGGGGCGGCGCCCGGGTCGCGCTCATCGCCGCGGTCGGCCGCGACGGCGCCGGTCGCGCGCTCGTCGGGGCGATCCGGGGGGACGGCGTCACGCCGCGGGTCGTCCGCGTTCCCGGTCACCGGACCGGCAGAATCGGCGTCCTCGTGGCCCCGGGAGGCGAGCGCTCCTTCGTGCAGGATCGCGGCGCGGCCCTGCGCCTGGCGCCCGAGCACCTGCGCCGGGAGTGGTTCGCGTCGGCCGAGCTGGTGCACATACCGACCTACTCGCTGCTTGACCACCCGCTCGGCGACGCAGGGCGGCGAGCCGCAGAGCTGGCCCACGCCGAGGGAGCCCTCGTCACGGTTGACCTGTCGTCGGCCGGCCCGCTGCTGGCCCTCGGACGAACGGCGGCGCTCGAGGTCGTCCGGGGCGCCCGACCCGACCTGCTCTTCGCGACCACGGCCGAGGCCGGGGCTCTCAGCGCCGACGAGGATGGCCTGCTCGATCTGGCCCCGATCCTGGTCCTCAAGCGCGGCCCGATGGGCGCCGCGGTCGTGTATCGCGACGGGGCCGCGACCCGGCGCCTGGAGGTCCCGGCCAGGTCCGTCGCCGCGTCCGATACCACCGGCGCCGGCGACGCCTTCGATGCCGGCTTCATCCTCGGCTGGCTGGCCTCCCTGCGGGCGGGCTTCTCGATCGCCGCCGGCCTCCGCCGCGGCGCGCTGGCGGGCAACCGTCTCGCGGCCCGGCAGCTGCGGCGCCCCCGCGAAGAGCTCACTTTCGGCTGAAGCTCCGCCGGGGGCATCGGCCGACCGGTCCGGCCAGGCGTCCGACCTGTACCATCGCGCCATGAAGAGAGATCCAGGCTCGTCCGTCCTCGCCGGTATCCACGACAGGCTCGCCGTCGCCCCCGAGGTGGCCGACGCGATCGCCTCGTGCCGCCCAGTCGTCGCCCTCGAGTCGACGCTCATCAGCCACGGCCTGCCGTACCCGCAGAACGTCGAAGTGGCCCGAGCGGCCGAGCTTGCCATTCGCGAGAGCGGGGCAGTCCCGGCCACGATCGCCATCGAGGGTGGCCGGATCCTCGTCGGCCTCGACGAAGCGCAGCTCCTGGCGCTCGCCACCGCTCGAGGCGTTATGAAGGCGGCCAGGCCCAGCCTATCTCTCGCTCTGGCCGGCGGCGGCTGGGCCGCCACGACGGTCTCCGGCACCATGATCGCGGCCGACGCGGCGGGGATCGGGGTCTTCGCCACCGGCGGCATCGGCGGCGTCCATCGCGGCGCGCTCGGCCTGCCGGGGGGATCGGCCGCGCCGACGCTCGACATCTCGTCCGACCTGGAAGAGCTCGCCCGCACGCAGGTGGCCGTCGTCTGCGCCGGGCCGAAGGCGATCCTCGACGTTCAGCTCACGCTCGAGTACCTCGAGACGCGCGGCGTCCCGGTCGTGGCCGTCGGCGCCGGCGAAATCCCCGGCTTCTGGTCGCGCGAGAGCGGCATCGCGGCCCCCGCATCCGTGCCGGACGTGGCCGCGGCCGCGCGGCTCGTGGCGACTCACATGGGCCTCGGCCTGGGGTCGGGCGTGCTCCTGTGCGTCCCCGTCCCGGAAGCGGACGCCTTCCCGCTCGCCGACGCTCGCGCCGCGATCGAGAGGGCGCTCTCCGACGCCGCGGAAGCCGGGATCGAGGGGCCGGCCGTCACGCCCTGGCTGCTGGCCCGCATGGCCGAGATCACCGAAGGCCGCTCGGTCCGGGCGAACGTCGCTCTGATCGTCAACAACGCGCGCTTCGCCGGCCTCCTCGCGGCCGCCCTGACGCCGCGGCGTCCACTCGCGGAGGGCTCGCGGTGAGGGCGGGAAGGGAGGGCGGCGCCGCGCCGCCCGCACGAGAGATCTACTACGGGGCCGCGGTCTGCCAGGTCCCCGATCTCGCCGCCGTCGGCGGCGGCTTCGAGACGATCGACGGCGAGCGGTACGTCCGCATCTCCAACGTAGACCAGATGGCGCCGTTCCTGATGACCATCGCCAGCGACAGCGACGCCTGGCTCTTCATCGGCTCGAACGGCCCGTTCGTGGCCGGCCGCCGAAGCCCGGACACAGCGCTCTTCCCCTACCAGACGGTCGACAAGATCCTCCGCGGCCCGACGACGAGCGGGGCCCGCACGATCTTCCTCGTCTCGCGCGGGGAGAGAACGTCGCTGTGGGAGCCGTGGCTCGATGGCCCGCGCGTCTACAGGATCGTTCGGAACCTGTACAAGCGAATCGACGGGACGGCCGTTCTCTTCGAGGAGATCAACCACGACCTGGGCCTCCGATTTCGCTGGACCGCCTCCGCCTGCGACCGGTTCGGGCTCATCAGGCACGCTCAGATCGACGAGACGGCGGGCGAGCCGGCCGGCATCCGTTACCTCGACGGCTGGCATCAGCTCATCCCGCCCGGCGTCGACCAGGAGACCTACGCCCGGTTCAGCTACCTGGCGGCCGCGTACCTGCGCCACGAGCGGCTGCCCGGAGTTCCGCTCGGGATCTACACGCTGAACGCCGTGATCACCGACCGCCCGGAGCCCTCGGAGTCGCTGCGCGTGGCGGCGGCCTGGTCTGTCGGCCACCAGAACCCGGTCATCCTGTTGAGCGATCGCCAGGTCGAATCGTTCCGTCGCGGCGCCGACGTGCAGGCCGAGTCGGAGGTCCGCGGAGAGTTCGGCGCGTACCTCGCCGCGGACGTCGTGCGGCTCGGCCCGGGCGGCCGGCACGCCTGGTACACGGTCGCCGACACCGGCCTGGACCATGCGGCCATCCGGGATCTGCGAAACCTGCTCGCGGCGCCGGCGCGGCTGCAGACCGAACTGGAGGCGGCAGTCGCGGCCAACGGCGCGGGCGTGCGGCGCCGCGTCGCCGGAGCCGACGGTCTTCAGCTGACGGCGGACGAGGCGGCCGGCGCGAACCACTTCTCGAATGTCCTGTACAACATCATGAGAGGCGGCTCGTTCGAGGACGGCTACCGGATATCGATCGAGGACTTCGGGTCCTACCTGCGCGAGCAGAACAGGGCTCTCTTCGCCCGCCACCGTCATTGGGTCGAGCGGCTGCCGGCCGGCCTCACCCTGCAGGAGCTGTGGCGAGAGGCCGCCGGGCGCGACGATCCGCAACTGGTCCGCCTCGTACGCTCCTACCTGCCCCTGACCTTCAGCCGCCGCCACGGCGACCCGAGCCGGCCGTGGAACAGGTTCTCGATCCGGGTGCGCGATGCCACGGGCAGGCCCGTCTTCGGCTACGAGGGCAACTGGCGCGACATCTTCCAGAACTGGGAGGCCCTCGGACTGAGCTTCCCCGGCTACCTGGGACAGTTCGTCGGCGTCTTCCTCAACGCCTCCACCGCCGACGGCTACAACCCCTACCGCATCACCCGGTCGGGCATCGACTGGGAGGTGGAGGATCCGCGCGATCCCTGGGGCCACATCGGCTACTGGGGAGACCACCAGGTCGTATACCTGCTCCGGCTCCTGGAGAGCTTCGAGAGGCACGAGCCCGGCGCCCTCGCCGCGGCGCTCGGGGAGCGGATCTACTCGTACGCGAACGTGCCCTACCGGATCGCCGACTTTGCGTCCATCCTGGCCGATCCCCGAGCGACGATCGAGTTCGACCGGACCCGGCACGACTCCCTGCTCCGGGCCAGCCTCGACGTGGGGGCCGACGGCAGGCTCGTCCGTGACGCGGACGGCAAGGTCAGGCTCGTCACCCTGCTCGAGAAGCTGCTCGTCCCGGTCCTCGTGAAGCTCACCAACTTCGTCCCGGGGGGTGGGATCTGGCTGAACACCCAGCGGCCCGAGTGGAACGACGCCAACAACGCTCTCGCCGGGTGGGGCCTCTCGGTCGTGACCCTGAGCGCGATCCCGCGCTACCTGGCATTGCTGGGCGGCCTGGCCTCGGCCGATCGCGAGATCCCGATCTCGGAGCCGGTCGCCCGTCTCCTGGAGAGCGTGACGGAGATCTTCGACGGGGCGCGCGCTCCCATCGACGACGCGCGGCGCTTCGAGGTCATGGGCGCGCTGGGCCGCGCCGGTGAGGCCCATCGTCGCGCCGTCTACGCCGGGGACTTCGGGGCGGACGTGCCGACGTCGACCCGGGCCGTCCGGGCCCTCGTCGCCGCCGCTACCCCGGCCATCGAGGAGACGCTGCGGGCCAGCCGCAGGCCGGACGGCCTGTACCACAGCTACAACCTCCTCCGGATCGACGGCGAGAAGGCCCGCGTAGATCATCTCGGCCCGATGCTCGAGGGCCAGGTCGCGATTCTCGACTCCGGGCTCCTCGCCGACGGCGAGGCGGCCGCCCTCCTGCGCGCGCTTCGGGCGAGCGACCTGTATCGCGCCGACCAGCGCAGCTACCTCCTATACCCGGACCGGACGATCGCGCCGTTCCTCGAGAGGAACACCCTCGCCGGAGCGCCTCCGATCACGGATCCCGGGCTGTTCGTACGGGATCGCGAGGGCGCGTGGCACTTCCAGGCCGATCTGAGCACGATCGCCGACGTCGACCACCGGCTCCTGCTCGCGGACGCTTCACCGAGCGAGGCCGCCGAGGTTCGGGAGCTGTGGCGTGCCACCTTCTCGCACGACCAGTTCACGGGGCGCAGCGGCACTTTCTTCGCGTTCGAGGGGTTGGGCAGCATCTACTGGCACATGGTCGCCAAGCTCCTGCTGGCCGTGCAGGGATGCCAACGGCGCGCCGCCGGCGCCGCCGCGGCGGCGGCCCTGGCCGAGATCTACGACGAGATCCGGGACGGCCTCGACTTCCGGAAGTCCCCGGCGACGTACGGCGCATTTCCGACCGACCCGTACTCCCACACGCCGAGGCACAAGGGCGCCCAGCAGCCGGGCATGACCGGACAGGTCAAGGAGCAGATCCTGGCGCGCTTCGGCGAGCTGGGGGTCGAGGTTTCAGCCGGACGTATCACCTTCCGGCCGCGGCTCCTGCACCCCGGCGAGTTCACCGACGGCTCGTCCACCTTCCGGTGGCTCGACGCCTCGGGCGCCGAATCCGCGATCGACCTGCCGGCCGGGAGCCTGGCCTTCACCTGCTGCCAGGTGCCGATCTGCTACCGCCTGGGTGATTGTCCGTCGATCGAGCTGGAACGGGCCGACGGCCGGATCGAGGTCATCGCCGGGGCCGAGCTGACCCGCGAGGCGAGCAGCGCGATCTTCGAGCGCCGGGCCACGTATCGCCGGCTGAGCGTCACTCTGCCGCGTGAGGCGCTCCGGCCCGACGGGGGCGCGGGCGGAGGCGCGAGCGCAGCCGGATAGCTACGGGACGACGCCGTCCGGCACCAGGGGCAGGGAGCGGAGACGCACCCCCGTCGCGGCGAAGATCGCGTTCGCGAGAGCCGGGGCGATGGCGATGATCGGCGTCTCGCCGGCCCCGGCGGAAGGCAGGTCGCGGCGGTCCAGGAGAACCACCTCCAGGGGCGGTACGTCCCCGATATGCGGTACGCGGTAGTCCGACATCGACGCGTTGGTGATCGTGCCGGCCTCGAAGTGGATCGCCTCGAAGAGCGCGGCGCCGAGGCCCATGACCGTCGCCCCTTCGATCTGGTTCGTCAGGCCGTCGGGGTTGACGATCGCCCCGCACTCGAAGGCGGTCACGACACGGAGTATCTCGAGGCGCCGGTCCCCGGCGACACGCACCGCCACGCACGTGGCGACGCGGGCGCCCTTCTCCACGCCCCCCGCGATGCCCACACCGGAGCCGGGCTCACGCGACCGGGTCGCCCAGCCCATGCGGCCGGCCGCGACGCGGAAGATCTCCGCCAGCCGTTCGTCGCGGAGGTGTCTGAGCCGAAGTTCGAGCGGGTCGACGCCGAGCGCGTTCGCCAGTTCGTCCATGTGAGATTCGCGGGCAAAGTGGTTCGCCGTGGCCGCCAGGGCCCGGTAGGAACCCTGGGCCATCGGCGAATTGGCGGGCTGGAAATCGATCCGCTGGTTGGGGATCTCGTACGGGCCGACGGCCCCGAAGACGCCGGAGTTGGTGTTCCGAAGCTCCCACGCCGTGATGGCGCCGTCCGTTCCCGCCCCGCTGCGGACGTCGATCAAGGCCGCGGGTCGAAGGTAGCCGCCGGTGAACTCCTCCTCGCGGCTCCAGCGAACCTTGACCGGGCGGCCGGCCGCTCGCGAAAGCCGCGCGGCCTGCTCCGCGATCTCGCCGCCGTGCTTGCCCCCGAAGCCGCCGCCGGTGTCCGGCACGATTACGCGCACGTCGGCCTCGGGGACGCCGAGCGCCTCGGCCAACTCCCGGCGCACGCCGAACGGCTGCTGCGTTCCGCACCACACGGTCAGGCGGCCGCCTTCCCACTCGGCCACCGCCACGTGCGTCTCGAGAGGCACGTGGGCGATATACGCCGTGGCGTACGTGGCGTCGAGCTTGATCGGAGCCGCGGCAAGTGCCGCGTCGGGGTCGCCGACTTCCTGGTGGAACGCCCCTCCCCACCCTTCCTCCTCGACCGGATTCGAGCGCAGATGGCCGGCGAGCTCGGCCTCGGACGGCTGCGGCGCATGCTCCCACTGCGCCTCTATCGCCTGCAGCGCGCGTCCCGCGCCGAATGGATCGCCGGCGGTCACCCCCACGAAGGAGCCTTCCCGCACGACGGTCACGCCGGGCAGCACCCGGGCCTTCGCGACGTCGGCCGAGCGCAGGGTCGCGCCGATGGCGGGCGGCCGCAGGACGCGCCCGTGAAGCATGCCGGGTCGCGAGATGTCCGAGGGATACCGCCTGGCGCCCGTCACGATCTCCGCTGCCGTGACGCGCGGGACCGGCCGGCCGACCACTCGCTCGGATGGCCCCGGCGTTACCGGCGCGTCCGAGGAGACGACCTCGACCCGGCGCATGCCGCGTACGAGCTCCCCGTAGGTGGCGGAGCGGCTTCCGTCGGACTGCCGGACCGAGCCGTCGGAGGCGACCAGCCCGTCGGGCGCGAGGTTCCATCGGGCGGCCGCGAGACCCAGCAGGAATTCGCGCGCGGCCGCGGCGGCCTGCCGCAGGTGCTCGCCCGCGTCGGGCATGGAGCGGCTGCCGAACGTGCCGGCATCGAAGGGGCAGACGTCGGTGTCCCCCATCACCAGGCGGATCGCGGCGAGCGGAACCCGGAGTTCCTCGGCGACCCTCATCGAGAGCGCCGTCCGGTTGTCCTGCCCGACGTCCACCTTTCCTGTGAAGGTAGTCACCACGCCGTCGGCGCCGACGTGGAGCCAGGCGCCCGTGCTGGTCGACCATCCGGCCGACCTCTCCGGCCGGCCGCGCGTCCGGCCCGGTTCGCGCACCAGGACGAGCCCCTCGGGAAGCGGGCCGAAGTAGTCCCGCTGCTCGGGGCTCGTGAGGTCCCACGGCTGCCGGGGCCTTGCCATCTCGGCTGGGGTGCCTGGGCCGGCGACCAGCGGCTCGAGTCCGGTCGGGCCGTCCGGATCCCGCGCCAGCTCCGACGGCCGGCGGACGGCGCGGAGGATGCGTGGATAAGTGCAGCAGCGGCAGACGTTGCCCTCGAGGGCCGACTTGATCCGCTCTTCGTCCGGGTCGGCATCATGCTCAAGCAGCGCGACCGTGCCCATGATCATGCCGGCCGTGCAGTAGCCGCACTGGAAGGCTCCGATCTCGGCGAAGGCACGCTGGACGGGATGGGGCCGGCCGTCCCGCGCCAGTCCCTCGACCGTGGTGACGGGGCGGCCCGCGACTTCCGAAATGTGAGTCTGGCAGGCCCTCACCGCCTCGCCGCCGAGGAGCACGGTGCAGGCGCCGCAGACTCCTTCGCCGCAACCCGGCTTCGCGCCGGTCAGCCCGAGCTCCTCGCGGAGCGCGAACAGCAGGCTCCGGTCCGGCCCGGGCGCCAGTTCGCGCGCCACCCCGTTGACGACGATCTGAGCTGGAGGAACCATGCTCGCCCTTTCGCGGTACGTGCCGGTCGCGGCCAAGCGTACATCCAGCCGCCGATGACGGCTTCGAGCCGGGCGCCTTCCCGGCACCGGCGCCGTCTGCCATTCCGGGCGGCGGCATCGTCAATCGCCGCCCCGGCCGGGTGCGAGTAGGCCTACCATCCGATCAACAAGAACCGGTGCCGTCCGGGCCCACATCCGGGGACCTTCGCGTTCCCCACGGCGGTTCCACCGGCCAGAAGGGATCGGCCATGTCCGTCGTCCTCGACGGATCCTCGCTCACCATCGACCGCCTCGTCCGCGTCGCCCGTCACGGCGAGGAGGTGGCGCTGGATCCGGCGGCCCTCGATCGCATCCGCCTTTGCCGGGGCATGCTCGAGGAGAAGCTCGCCGCCAGAGAGATCATGTACGGGACCAACACCGGCATCGGCGAGTTCTCCGAGATCGTCCTGTCGGACGATCAGGTCCGCGACTTCCAGCGCTACCTCATCTACAACCACGCGGCCGGGATCGGGGACCCGGCTCCGGTCGAGTCGGTCCGCGCCGCGCTGGCCGGCCGGATCAACGTCCATGCGCGGGGGCACTCCGGCTGCCGGCCGGAGATCACCCTGACGCTCGTGGAGATGCTGAACCGCGGGCTCACGCCGGTCGTCTGCCAGAAGGGCTCGGTGGGCGCGAGCGGCGACCTGGCCCCGATGGCCCAGGCCGCGCTGCTGCTCATGGGCGAGGGCGAGGCGTTCTACCGAGGCGAGCGGCTGCCCGGGCGGGAAGCGATGGACCGCGCGGGGATCCCCGTCCCCGGACTGCAGGCGCGCGACGGGCTGGCCACGATCAACGGCTCGAACCTGCTGACGGCCATGAGCGCGATCGAGCTCTACGACATCTCGCGCTGGCTCGAGCAGGCCGAGATCGCCTGCGCCATGTCGCTCGAGGCGTTGATCGCCAACCTGAAGCCCTACGACACGCGCCTCCACGAGCTACGGGGGTTCCCGGGCGCCATCCAGTCCGCGCGGGCGATCATGCGTTGCATAGACGGGAGCGACCTCGCCACCGGCAAGATGAAGACGAAGGTCCAGGACGCCTACTCCATGCGCTCGTCGCCCCAGGTCATCGGGGCGGCGCTCGACGCCGTGGAATGGGCACGCCGGCAGGTCGAGATCGAGCTGAACGGCGTGGGCGACAACCCGATCTTCCTCCCCGAGGCCAGGCTCACCCTGACCGGCGCCAACTTCCAGGGCAGTCCCGTGTCGCTGCCGATGGACATGGTGGGGGCGGCCGTGACGATGGTTTGCGTCCTCTCCGAACGGCGCCTCAATCGATTGACCAACCCGGCCCTGAGCGTCGGCCTGCCGGCATTCCTGACCAAGGGCGCCGGCATGTTCTCCGGTCTGATGCTCAGCCAGTACACGGCCGACCACCTCATCGTCGAGCAGCGGATCCTGTCGGCGCCGGCCTCCGTCCAGTCGATCCCGGCCGCGGCCGACCAGGAGGACTTCGTGTCGATGGGCATGAACACGGCCATCAAGACCGGCCAGATCCTGGACAACGCCTACGGCGTGCTCGGGATCGAGTTCATGGCCGCGGCCCAGGCGCTCGACTTCCGCGACTTTACCTTCGGCCGGGGAGTATCGGCCGCTCGCGAGGTCGTTCGGAAGCATGTCCCCCACCTCGAGGAGGACCGGCCGCTCTACACCGACCACAACCTGATGAAGGAACTGGTCAAGTCCGGCGAGATTCTCGACGTCGTGGAGGCGGCGGTCGGGCCACTGGGATAGGCACCGCGCCGGCCGTGAGGTCGCGTCGGCGGGGCGACGGAATCGGTGCGGAGAGCCGCGCGTTGCGACGCGGTGGATCTCCGGCGGGCCCGGTTCTCCGGCTCCGCTAGACTCGGCCGCCATGGACGGACTGATCGCGCTCGTAGGCTCCGGGGAGTTCACCCCGGCAATGGACGATGTGGACCGCGCCCTACTGGCCGCGACCGGCCGCGAGAGGCCGCGCGTGGCGATCGTGCCGACGGCCTCGTGGCCGGATGGCGAGGTCGTCTTCAGGCGATGGGCCGCCCAGGGTGAGACCCATTTCGCCGCCATCGGCGCGACGCCCGTGCCGGTCCTGATCGGGGACCGGGCCTCGGCCGACGACCCCCGCGCCGTCGCCGACATCTCGGGCGCCGACCTCATCTACTTCTCCGGCGGCAAGCCGGGCCACCTCCTGGCGGTGCTCCGGGACAGCGCGGCCGGAGCTGCCCTGAGAGAGGCGCATGCCCGCGGCGCCGTCATCGCGGGCTGCTCGGCCGGGGCGATGGTTCTGGGCGGCCACCAGATGCAGGTCGGCGGCCTGCGCTTCCCGTCGCTGCCAGTGAGCTGGCAGGACGCGCTCGGGTTGGTACCCGGCCTGGTGATCCTGCCCCATTACGACGCGATCCCGGAGACGCTGGTAGCCCCGCTCGTCCTCGCCGCCCCGGAGGGCGCGCTCGTGGTTGGTATCGACGAGGACACCGCGATCGTGGGCCGCGACGACGAGTGGCGGGTCTGGGGCCGCGGCCGCGTCACGATCTGGCACGGCCTGCGGCGCGAACGTCACCGCGCAGGCGCGGCCGTCTCGCTGATCCCCCCGCGCTAAGATACAAACAACGGCTCGACGATCACGAATCTACTCGACCAGTCGCGCCAAGCCACCGGACTCGCCGGCAGGCCGGCCCGGCCATCCAGGTTCACGAACCAGCAGAACCGGAGTCACGTATGCCTGGCTCAGGGACGTCAGGGCGCCTGGTTACGCGGCGCGAATTCCTCGTGGCGGTCGGCGCCGTGGCCGTCGGCGGGGTGGCCGTTGGGACCCTCGGCATCATGCGGAAGGGCCCGTTCGCGCAGAACCCTGGCGCCAGCCCGACCCCCGAGCCTCACCACACCTTCCTCTCCCGGCCCGACCTTCAACCGCCGCTCATCGGTGCGACGGGTCCCGGTGGTGCCGTTGCCCGCGGCTTCATCTTCCTGACCCCGAATGACGGCCTCGGGCCGGCCGGACCGACCATCGTGGACGACGCCGGCGAGCTCGTCTGGATGCGCCCTGGCAACGGCGATTTCATGACGGACCTGCGGGTGTCAACCTACAAGGGCAAACCGGTGCTCACGTGGTGGCAGGGCACTCAGAACGGCGGCATCGGCTCCGGCGAGCACATCGTCCTCGACAGCACCTACCAGGAAGTCACCCGGATCCGCGCCATGAAAGGCCGGCAGGCCGACCTTCACGAGTTACAGCTCACACCGGACAACACGGCCCTCATATTCGCCGATGCCTCGCAGGCGCCGAGCCTGAAAGCGGGCGCCTCGCCCACCCCCTGGCCGATCATGGATTGCGCCATCCAGGAGATCGATCTCGCGACCGGCGCGCTGCTCTTCGAGTGGCACGCGGCCGATCACATCGACATCGAGGAGTCGACCGTGGGCGCCCCGACCACGCCCAACTCCGTCTACGACTATGTCCACACCAACTCGATCGAGGTCGACACGGACGGAAACCTCATCGTGTCGGCGCGGAACACCTCCGCCGTCTACAAGATCGACCGTCAGACCGGCGAGATCATCTGGCGCCTGGGAGGCAAGCTCAGCGACTTTGCCATGGGACCGGGAGCGACCTTCGGTTACCAGCACGACGCGCGCCGGCAAGCCGACGGAACCCTGACGATCTTCGACGACGGCGTCGGCCCGGGAGCCTCGCGCGGGATCGTCCTGCGCCTCGACGAGACGGCGATGACCGCCACGCTCGTCCGGGAGTACAAGCAGCCGCAGGGACTCTTCGCCACGAGCCAGGGCAACATGCAGGTCCTGCCCAACGGCAACGTGTTCGTCGGCTGGGGCAGCCTGCCGCATTTCAGCGAGTACATGGCCGACGGAACCCTGCTGATGAACGCGACGTTCACGGCCTCGCAGTCGTATCGCGACTATCGCTTCCCGTGGGTCGGGCGGCCGACGGACGCCCCGGCGGTCGCGGTCGCGAACAACGGAGGAACGCTGTCGGTATACGCCAGCTGGAACGGCGCCACCGAGGTCGCGTCGTGGGACGTCCTGGCCGGGGCGAGCAGCGAGGGCCTGACCCGCGCGGCTTCCGCGCCTCGCTCCGGCTTCGAGACAGCGATCAACGTGACGACGACGGAGCCGTACGTGGCGGTTCGAGCGCTCGACGCCGCCGGCAGCCCGCTGGGCACATCGCCGCTGGCGTCCATCGCCTGAGAGTCGGGGATACCCGGAGCTCACGATCGGCGGCATCGGCGCCCGCGGCGGCGCCGGGTTTTGGCGGTGTCCGGCTGCCCTCACCTGATCCGCCGGCACCCCAGAGCCGCGTCGAGATCGTCGAGCTCACGCAGGGTGAAGGGCTTGGAAAGCGTGGCCGAGACGCCGGATAGCTCGCCCCCTCGTACGAGCGATCCGGCGTCCCCAGACATGAGCACGATCATCGTCTCCGGATGGCGCTCCGCCAACTGCTCGGCCAGGGCGATGCCGTCGAGTTCCCCCGGCATCGCCACGTCGGTCAGGAGCATCTCGATCGGGCCGTCGGCCTCGATGGCGGGCAGGGCGGCGCCGGCGGTGGCGTAGGTCCTCACCTCGAGACCCGCCCGGGTGAGGACCCGCGCCGCCACCAAACGGATGGAGGGATCGCCGCCCACTACGAACACGGCCACGTTCGGACTCCCTGCACTCGAGGCCCCCGCCGCCCGCGCGTCACACCCGCGGGCCGGGCCGCCGGCACGCCCGACCATGGACCCCGATCTTCCGAGAGCTTGCCGTCGCCGCGGCGGGGCATTCGTTCGATCCATCGTTGCCGGCGTTGCCGGCCCAACTGTGGTCGCCGGGGCGGCCCCGCGCCATCGTGCCTCGCCCGGACCGTCACGTCGGACGTTTCACGGACCCCGGACGGGCCCGGCCGGAAGCGGCCGACCCGGCCGCCCGCCGGACGCGAGGTTCGGCCAGCCAGTGCTCGCGCATGGCCAGGGCCACGAGCTCCGCCCGCGACGCAACGCCGTAGCGGGCGAAACAGCGTTCGAGGTGCGTCTCGACGGTTCGCGAGCTGATGTCCGAGCGCGCCCGCGATCTCCTTGTTCGTCGCGCCGCCCGCTATTCCGGCGATGATCTCGAGCTCCCGCGGAGTCGGGCGGCTCGGGCGCGCCATGGGCCGCGGCCAGGATCTCCCTCGAGACGAAGACGCCGCCGGAGGCGACGGCACGGATGGCCCCCGCGAGTTCGGCCGGCGACGCCCCCTTGGGCAGATAGCCGGCCGCGCCGTGCTCGAGGGCGAGCGTCACGATCGCGGGCGGCGTGTAGTTCGAGAAGAGCAGGATCGCCGGGCCGCCGGGCATCGCCCCGAAGTGATCGACGAGTTCGAGCCCGCGCGGACGGTTCTCGAACATGACGTCGGCGACGACGACATCGGGCTTCTCGGTTTCGATGAGCCCTATCGCCGCCTCGACGGTCGATGCGCTCGCGACGACCTGGATGTCGGGCTCGTTTGCCAGCGCACCGACGAGCCCGAACCAGACGACCGGGTGATCGTCGACGACGATGAGGCGGATCATGGCGGGCCCGGCCGGAGGCCCTTGCCATGCCGAAGGCGAGGAGTCCCGCCGCATCGAAGTCATCCCGCAGCAGGATCGACGCCTCCGCTTCGTCGATCGTCGCGGCTGAAAGGGCCGCGCGAACCAGGTCCTCCAGCTTTCCGCGGGCCGCTGCGAGTTCCTTTCGGTCCCCGGCCGCGCCCTCCCCCGGGGGATCTTGGCGGGCGAACTCGTCGTAACCCAGGATGGCGGTGAGGATGTTGTGCGCGTCGTGGCCGAAGACGGCGCGCGGATCGACTTCGACCTCATACCACGGCTGAGCCGACCCGACCGGCGCGACCCCTGGCCGGCTATCCGGCAGCGGCAGAAGCTCGACGAGGTGGATGACGTCGCGCCCGGCCGAGAGAACGGCACTCCCGATCACCCGAAACTCGCCGGGCGGAAGCGGATCGAGCGTGCGGACGCAGAGGAAGGTTCGGCGTTCGGGCGGGGCGTCCGTCTCCACTCGGGCCGACAGGCAGGGCCGGCCAAGCTTGAGCTCGAACCGCATCTCCTTCGCTCCGGCCGGTATGTCCAGGCCGAACGGAATCCCGAGACTCGGGACCGGGTACCGCCAGGTCGTCCGCATCTGACCCCTCGACCGACACCCGACCTGCACGATCGGTGTGTCCAGCTTCGCGTCCGTCCATCGTCACTCAAACGGGGCCCATCGCGAACCGACCCGGCCAACTCCGCGGAACTCGTCTCCCGGGACATCCACGTCGGGGAGATGCCGCCACCCCCATGGTCAATCGGTGGGTGGTCCCTCCAGCCTCGTAGGTGCCAGGGCCCCGGCGTCGATCACGAGGCCGCGATTCTTGGCACGACGAGACGATAATGCCCGCCGCCTGCCGGCGCATCACCCAAAGTGCTGAAAGCAGGATCTGCGTCGGCTGAAGTGTCGACCCGACGTCCCCGCGCACCCAGCCCGACGCCGGGCCGTGATCGCCGGCCGGCAGCGGCGCGCCTCACAGTGGCGGATACCCGGTGATCCGCTGGATCTCCCGGTTGAGCGGCCGGAGCCGATCGTAGGTCCTCACGTATACGCGCTGGTACAGGTCCCGGTAGATCCCCTGGTTCTCCGGGATCGGGACGAAGAGGTCACCATCCCGGGCCATCCCCCGAACCGCCGCCGCGACGTCCGGATAGAGTTTCAGGCCGACCGCGGCATCCATCGCCGCGCCGAGGATCGAGGTCTCCGGCGTGCCGGCCCGCATGACCGGGAGAGCCGAAGATGTCGGCGGTCATCTGCACGATCGAGTCGCTGCGGGAGCCGCCGCCGGTCGCCCGGAGCTCGGTGATCGGCACCTTGTTCTTCTTCTCCGTGAGTTGCGCCCCCTCCCTGAGCGCGAAGACGAGGCCCTCGAGGATGGCTCGATAGACGTGGGCCCTCGTGTGGACGTCGCCGAAGCCGAAGATCGCCCCCTTCGTGAATGCCGCTATCTCCGGCCCGGGCGTCCAGTAAGGCTGGCAGACCAGCCCCATCGAGCCCGCCGGGACCTCCCGGATGAGCTTCTCGAGCAGTTCCTCCGGCGTCACGCCGGTCCCCTCCGCGAGTTGCCGCTCCTGCAGGCCGAACTCCTCCTTGAACCAGGAGACCAGCCACATGCCACGGAACAGGGATGCCTCGGTGTAGAACTGGCCGGGTATCGCGGCGGGATACGGGGCCAGGAAGGGGTGGAGCTCGACGTAGCGCGAGATCTGCGTGTTCAGGGTGGCCGTGGTGCCGAAGCTGATGCAGGCCCGGTCCGGGGTCAGGCAGCCCGCGCCGATGATGTCGCACGCTTTGTCGTTCGAAGCGGCGAACATAGGCAGGCCGGCCCTGATGCCCGTTTCGTCGGCGGCCCGGGCCGTGACGGAGCCGAGCAGCGCGCCCGGCGGTACGACCTCGGGCAACTTCTCGGGCTCGATCGGAAAGAGGGTCAGCTTGAGGTCGCGTCCGGTGGCCCAGGCCGCCTTCCTGACATCGAACGGAACGGTCCCGAGGATGTTGCCCGACGAATCCCGGAACTCACCGGTGAGGCGGTGGGTCAGGAAGCCCGAGAGAAAGAGGTACTTGTGCGTCCGGTCCCAGATCTCGGGCTCGTTCTGGCGGATCCAGTTCGAACGGCAGGATTCGGTGGCGTACTCGAACAGCTGGTGCTGGCCGATGGCCCGGGCCAGGGCTATCCCCCAGCCCGGCAGCACCTTGCCCATGTCGGCCTTGCGCTGGTCCAGCCAGACGATGGCCGGCCGCAGCGCGTTGCCGTCCCGGTCCACGTTGACGAACGTGTGCCGCTGTGTCGCCAGCGTGACCGCCCGGACGCGATCCCTGGTCGAGCGTCCTCCGTGAGCAGCTGCCGGGTCGTCCGGCAAAGCATCTCCCAGTAGTAGTCGGGACGCTGCTCGGCCCAGCCCGGGCGCTCGGAGAAGTACGGCTCGATCGGAGTCTTGACCAGGTGATGGATCGCCCCGGTCGGGTCTACCAGCGCCGCCCGGATCGACTGGGTGCCGGCATCGATCGACAGGATCAGCTCGCCGTCCCTGGGAAGTCCCGACTGATCCATGGCGACTCCTCCCGCTGGGTACTCGAAAGCGGCCCGCTACTTCGTCCGCACGCGCGAATCGAGCCCGAGCGTCCCGCCCGGGTTCATGATGTCGTCGGGGTCGAAGTGCGCTTTCAGGGCCCGGAGAACGGCCATCTGCTCCGGCCCGAGGTGCTTCTCCAGCCAGGGCGCGAACATCCTGCCGACTCCGTGGTGATGGCTGAGGGACCCGCCGCATTCGACGATCCTGTCGACCACGGCGTTCCTGAACTCGACGAACTCCTCGCCGCTCGTCGGGCGGAGTATCAGGATGAAGTAGAGGTTCGTTCCCTGGGGGTAGAAGTGGGATGCGTGCGTAAGGCACATCGTGCCGGGCCGGCTCTTGACGAATTCTCGGACTCCCTCGTGAACCCGGTGCAGGTTCTCCCAGGTGACGCCGGTTTCGAGCGTGTCGAGCACCAGTCCGTAGTCGAGCAGGTCCTCGCGTATGTGGATGTCGGAGTACCGCCCGTGCTCCCACTGGCGGGCGGCGAAGCCCGTGAGCGACATGCCGCCGTGCGAGCGGGCGATACGGGACGCCATCGCCGCGACGTGCCGGGCGTATCCCTTCTCGCCCTCGACGATGCCGACGCACAGGCACCGCTTCATGGGCTTGAAACCCCGCAGGCTGAAGAACGCGTTCAGGACGCCCTGGTCGAACCCCTTGAGCTTGAGCCCACGCTCGGTCTCCTCGGCGTCCGAGATCCTCAAGACGGCCGGCAGGCCGAACTCGCCCTGGACGATCTCGCGCGTAGCGTCCACCGCCGCGGCCCAGTCGGGGAAGAGGAACGAGAAGTACCGGCGGTTCCGAGGCGCGTAGCGGAAGATCCGGAGGGTCGCTTCCACGAGGACCCCGAAGGTCCCCTCGGTTCCCTTGAAGATGTCGTTGACCTTGGGGCCGGTGGCCGTGCTCGGATAGTCGAGCGTCTTCACGACGCCGACCGGGGTCACGTATTCCTGGCTCAGGACGATGTCGTACGCGTCGCCGTAGTAGGTCGAGGCCTGGCCCGAGCCGAGGGCGTTGATCCAGCCGCCGACCGAGGCGAGTTCGAATGACTGCGGGAAGTGGCCGCACGTGTAGGCGCGCCTCGTGCCGAACAGTTCCGGGGCGCGGTTGAGGGCCGCCTCGTAGTCGGGGCCCAGGATCCCCGGCTGAACCACCGCCGTCTGGTTCGCCTCGCTCACGGCCAGAACCTTGTTCATGTGCGTCTTCATGACCAGGCTGATCCCGCCTCGATCGGCCCGGGTGCCCAGCACGCAGCCCGATCCGGCCCCGAACGGAACCACCGGGATCTTGTGGGCGCTGCAGTAGCGAACGATCTCGACGACGTCGGCCTTGTGCCGGGGGTGGACCACGAGGTCGGGCAGATCCACGGCGGCCCCGCGTCGAAGGGCGAGGTCCTCGTCCACGGACTTGCCGTTGCCGTACCTGGCCCGGCTGTAGTCGTCGTCGGCGACGTTGTCGGCTCCGACGATCGAGGCCAGCGCTGCCCGATGCCGAGGGTCCAGGCGGGGCGGGCGGTCGAGGGAGACGATCTCGTCCCCGCCCGGCCCGGGCCTGGAGAAGTCGTCGTCGCTCATGCCGAACTCCGCCTTGAACATCTCAACCCAGGCGGCGCTCGGATGCTCGAACTGGTCCAGGCCGTACTTGAAGATCGTCCGGTAGGTGCCGGGCTTGGGAACGTCCTCTCGCCATGCGGGCCGGAACGAGCCCTTCCTGGACATCGCGCCCTCTCCTCGGACTTGCGCTGAAGGCTTGCCCCGGCCGACAGCATATATCGCCGGGGCCGGGCCCGGCCGCCGCCCCCCTGGCGCGGTAAGTGCCGCCCCACGCCCGTCGAGAGCGATCAGAATGGCCGTATGACTACCGAACTCCGCGCGGGCTGGCGCGACGAGGCATGGCAGGCGCTGGTTCGCGGGCCCTGGGATCTGATCGTGATCGGTGGCGGGATCACCGGCGCCGGGATCGCGCGCCGGGCGGCAGGGGCCGGCCTTCGAACCGCGCTCGTCGAGCAGCGCGATTTCGCCTGGGGTACCTCGAGCCGGTCCTCCAAGCTCGTCCACGGCGGGCTTCGCTACCTGGCGCACCTGCAGTTCCGGGTCGTGCGCGACTCCGTCGCCGGACGCGAGGCGCTGCTGCGAGTCGCGCCCGGGCTGGTCGAGGAACTCGGCTTCCTGATGCCGCTGTACCACGGCGCCTCGCCGGGGCGTGCGACCCTCACGGCCGGCCTCTTCGCCTACGACCTCCTCGCCGGGCGGCGCACGCACCGGCATCTCTCGCCCCGGGAGTTGAACCTGCTGGTCCCGTCCCATCCGGATGGACGGGCTCACGGGCGGCTTTCGCTACGGCGACGCCTGCACGGACGATGCCCGCCTGGTCCTGCGCGTGCTCGCCGACGCGCGCGCGGCCGGCGCCGTCACTCTCTCCTATGCCCGGGTCGATGAGCTATTGCGCGACGGCTCCGGTCGGGTGACCGGCATCGCCCTGAGCGACGGCGGCCCCGATGGGAACGGGCGAACCACGGAGATCGGCGCGACGGTGGTCATCAACGCGACGGGCGCCGCCGCCGATCGGCTCCGGGGTGACGTCGGCGGCACTCCTCGCATCAGGCCGCTGCGCGGGTCGCACCTCTTCTTTCCTGTGAAACGCTTCCCCCTCGCCCATGCGGTAGGAAGCGGCCACCCGGCCGACGGACGCCCGGTCTTCGCCTACCCCGGGAAGGAGTGACGATCGTCGGCACGACCGACGTCGACGATACCGGCGACCAGGCGGCCGAGCCCAGGATCTCGGCGAGCGAGACCGCCTACCTGACGGCCTGGCTATCGGACACCTTCCCGTCGCTGGCCCTGTCCGCGCGAGACGCCGTGGCCTCGATGGCCGGCGTTCGTCCCGTGATCGGGACGGGCAAGGCCGATCCGTCGGCGGAATTGCGCGAGCACGTCGTGTGGGAGGAGAACGGCCTGATCACCGTCACCGGGGGCAAGCTGACCACCTTCGACGCCATCGCCCGTGACGCGCTCCGCAGGATTGGTCCGCGGCTCGGCGGCCGATCGAGCCGGGGAGGCGGTCCGCTCGACGTCCTCGCGACCGCCGCGGGCCGACGGACCCGGCCCTGGATGGGGCGGCGATCCGGCGCCTGATCGGGCGCCATGGGCGCGAAGCGGTCGACGCCATCGCAGCGGCCCGACCCGGCGAAGACGCAACGATCGAGGGGGCTCGCGATCCGTGGCTGGACGTCCGCTGGGCGGCCCGGGCGGAAGGAGTGGTCCACCTCGACGACCTCCTGCTGCGGCGCGTCCGTATCGGAATCCAGCTTCCGGATGGCGGAGCGGGAGTACTCGATCGAGTTCGGGCGGTCGCCCAGTCCGAGCTGGGTTGGGACGACGGCAGATGGGCGGCCGAGGAGGCCGCGTACCGCCGCCTCTGGGCGGCCGCCTACGCACCGCCGCCGGAAGCCCGCTGAGCGGCCGAGGAGAGCGTCCGCGCTTCGATGCCGTGCTGGTTCGGCTCGGGCGACTCCCGCGGATGAGTGCGCTACCTCCGCCGCAGCGTCTCGAGGCGCCTCGCCGCCCACTGCGCCAGGACCGTGATCATCGTCCACTGAGAAAGCGGCGACGCAACTCTCGCGCGGTACTTCGACCGCCCCGGTCCCCGGCCGCCCTTCGGCAGCCCGGCTCCGCCGCTAGCGTTCACCGCCGACGGCACCCTGAAACGATCGGTCGCCTGTATCAGGCGATCCACGATCCCAGCCTCGAACGCGGCGTGGCCGGCGTCGGGGACGATCTGGAGCGCAGCCTCCGGCCAGCGGCGGTGGAGGTCCCAGGCGTTCGACACCGGGCAGCACATGTCGTAGCGACCGTGGACGATGACGGCGGGGATGTGCCGGATCGACGGCACTCCGTCGAGCAGCTGGTCCGGACCGTCGAAGAAGCCGCCGTTGACGAAGTAGTGGGACTCGATGCGGGCGAGATTGTCGGCGGCGTCGGGTTCGCCGAAGTCCGCGATCAACGCCGGATCCGGGATCAGCCGGATCGTGGACGCCTCCCAGGTGGACCAGGCCCTGGCGGCCGCCGCCCGGGCGGCCGGGTCGTCGCCGGTCAGGCGGCTGTGGTAGGCCGTCAGAAGGTCTCCCCGTTCGTCCTCGGGAATGGGCGCGAGGAACGACTCCCAGACGTCCGGGAACACGTAGCTGGCCCCCTCCTGGTAGAACCAGCGGATCTCATGCGGCCGAAGCAGGAAGATGCCCCGAAGCACGAGCGCCGTCACGCGGTCCGGATGCGCCTCGGCGTACGCGAGCGAAAGCGTGCTGCCCCAGGAGCCTCCGAAGACGACCCAGCGCTCGATCCCCAGGTGGACCCGGATCTTCTCCATGTCCTCGACCAGATCCCAGGTCGTGTTGTGTTCGAGGCTGGCACGAGGCGTGCTGCGGCCGCAGCCGCGTTGATCGAAGAGCACGATGCGGTAGACCGCGGGGTCGAAGAACCGGCGCTGCTGCGGCGTGGTCCCGCCACCCGGGCCGCCGTGGACGAATACGACCGGCTGGCCGTCCGGGCGGCCGCTCTGCTCGAGGTAGATCTCGTGCAGGTCGGAGACCTTGAGGCGCTCGGTCCGGAACGGCTCGACCGGTGGATAGAGCTCGCGCATGAGAACTCCAGTCTGGCGGCCTCGGCATTGCTGGCCGCGTGCCTGCATCTTGCCACCAGTCCTCCTGTGGCCGCTCCGTCGAGGAGGGCTAGAGGGCCGAGCCACGGCCCACCGGCCGGCGTCGTCCCGACCGGGGTCCGCGGCGCACTCTGGCGCAGGTCGAGTAGCATCCGCCCATATCCAGACCGTGACCACCAGGATCAAGAACAGACGAGCCCACAGCGTTGGGTGGCTCCTCGAGGAGAAAGATGGCCGGACACACACGGATCGGGGACAGCGTGAGGACACGCGAGTCCGTCGCTGGCGTCCTCGGCGCCCTGAGGCGTCCACTGGACTCGATCTTTACGCCGCAATCTGTAGCCGTGGTGGGAGCGACCGAGAAGCCGGGCAGCGTCGGACGCACGGTGCTGTGGAATCTCATCAGCAGCCCGTTCGGCGGCACGGTCTTCCCCATCAACCCGAAGCGTCCGAACATCCTCGGGCTGAAGGCCTATCCCACGCTCGCGGACGCTCCCGATCAGGTCGAGCTCGCCGTCATCGTGACCCCATCGCCAACGATTCCCGGCGTGATCGACGAGTGCGTCGCCGCCGGCGTCCGTGGCGCGATCATCATCTCGGCCGGCTTCAAGGAGATAGGCCCAGAGGGCGAGGAGCTCGAGCGCCAGGTCCTGGAGCGGGCTCGTCGCGGCGGGATCAGGGTCGTCGGGCCGAACTGCCTGGGTGTCATGAACCCGGTCGGCGGTCTCAACGCCACCTTCGCCGCCGGCATGGCGCGCGCCGGGTCCGTCGGCCTGGTCAGCCAGAGCGGCGCCCTGCTGACGGCCATCCTCGACTGGAGCCTGCAGGCGGACGTCGGATTCAGCTCCGTGGTGTCCCTCGGCTCCATGCTGGACGTGGGCTGGGGCGACATCATCTACCACCTCGGCGACGATCCCCAGACGGAGAGCATCGTCATCTACATGGAGACCGTGGGGGACGCCCGGGCGTTCCTCTCGGCCGCGCGCGAGGTCGCGCTGGCGAAGCCCATCATCGTCATCAAGCCGGGCCGCACGGCCCAGGCAGCCAAGGCGGCCGCGTCGCACACCGGCTCGCTGACCGGCAGCGACGAGGTCCTGGACGCCGCGTTCCGCCGCGTGGGCGTGCTCCGAGTCGACAAGATCGAGGATCTGTTCGGCATGTCCGAGGTCCTGGCCAAGCAGCCCCGGCCCCGCGGGCGGAAGCTCACGATCGTCACCAACGCCGGCGGTCCCGGCGTGCTGGCCACGGACGCGCTGATCGGCGGCGGCGGCCAGCTCACCGACATCTCGGCCGCGACCGCCGAGTCCTTCGACGCCGTTCTGCCGTCCGTCTGGAGCCACAACAACCCCGTCGACATCATCGGCGACGCCCCGCCCGAGCGTTACGCCGGCGCACTGGAGATCGCGGGCAACGACCCCGGCTCCGACGGGATGCTCGTGATCCTGACGCCGCAGGCCATGACCGACCCCACGCGCACGGCCGAGATGCTCGCCCCCTTCGCCCACAGCACGGGCAAGCCGGTCCTGGCCAGCTGGATGGGCGGGGCCGACGTGGAGCGCGGAGCGACCCTCCTGCGCGAGGCCGGGATCCCTACGTTCCCCTACCCCGACACCGCCGCGGCGATGTTCAACTACCTGTGGCGCTACGACGAGAGCCTGCGCGCCCTGTACGAGACCCCGACCCTGGAGGACGACGCCGAGAGCCAGCAGAACCGCTCTGTGGCGGGCGAGGTGGTCGGAGCCGCCCGGCGCGAGGGCCGCACTCTACTGACCGAGTTCGAGTCCAAGCAGGTTCTTGCCGCCTATGGCATCCCGATCACCGAGACCCGCATCGCCGAAACCGAGGCCGCGGCCGTGGCCGCTGCCGACGCCATCGGCTACCCCGTGGTGGTCAAGCTCCACTCGAACACGATCACCCACAAGACGGACGTCGGCGGAGTCCAGCTGAACCTGGGCGACGCGGCGGCCGTCGGCGACGCGTACCGCTCGATCCAGGCCGCGGTCCTCGAACGCAAGGGCCCCGGCCACTTCGACGGGGTCACCGTCCAGCCGATGATCAACTACAGCGGCTACGAGCTGATCATCGGCAGCAGCATCGACCCTCAGTTCGGCCCCGTGCTTCTCTTCGGAATGGGAGGCCAGCTCGTCGAACTCTTCCGCGATCGGGCCCTGGCTCTGCCTCCGCTGACGACGACCCTGGCCCGGCGGATGATCGAGCAGACCAGGATCTACGGCGCCCTAAAGGGCATCCGGGGACGCCAGCCGATCGACCAGTCGGCGCTGGAGCAGCTCCTGGTCCGGTTCGGCCAGCTCGTGGCCGAACAACCCTGGATCAAGGAGATCGACATCAACCCGCTGCTGGCCTCGCCGGAGCGCCTCATCGCGCTCGACGCCCGCGTGGTCCTGCACGACGCCGACCTCCCGGAGGCCGCCCTGCCGCGCCTGGCCATCCGCCCGTATCCGCGCCAGTACGCCTACTCCTGGACCGCCGGCGACGGGACCGTGTTCGACGTGCGGCCCATTCGGCCGGAGGACGAGCCCCTCATGGTCGGCTTCCACGCCTCCCTCTCCGACCGCACCGTCATGGGGCGCTACCTCGCCGCCCTCGGACTCGACGAGCGCACGGCGCACGAACGGCTCGTTCGTGTCTGCTTCAACGACTACGACCGGGAGATCGCGCTCGTGGCGCAGAAAGCAGGCGACGACGGGACCCCCGAGATCGTCGCCGTGGCCCGCCTCAGCAAGCGCCATACCGAAAACGGCGGCGAGTTCGCGATCGTGGTCACGGACTGCTGCCAGCGCATCGGCCTCGGAACCGAGCTCCTCGGACGCCTGGTCAGAGTAGCTCGGGACGAGGGCCTTGACTGGATCGGAGCGGACCTGCGCCCGGACAACATCGGAGCGCGCCGCGCGGCCGAGAAGGCCGGCTTCGCGATCCGGGAAAATCCGGGCGCGGCTACCCTCCGCGCGGAGTTCCGTCTGCGACCCTGACGCTTCCGGCGTGCCGGCCAGCCAGCCGGCCGGCACGCCGATCGCCGGCTCGGGCGATGAGCGCCCGCCGGGATCAGCGCTGGCCGGTCGGGGTGCGAACTCTCTCCGGCACGTCGACGCCACGGAGGTCCGACTCGAGCTGCCCGCCGTTGGCCAGGTCCCACGTCTCCATCTCGACGAGCCGGATCCGCACCGCCTGGGGCCGCACTTTCAGGATCTCCACGGTGTCCTTCGTCACCGCGGCCACGAAAGCGCGCTTTTGCTCCAGCGTCCGGCCTGTGAACAGCTCGACCGTGATATTCGGCATCGGTACACCTCGAGAACGACTGTTGTTGACAGGGTCGGAGTGAGGCGAGGCCGGAGGAAGATCGCCCGCCAGGGCTTCGGGACACCGTTCGACCTGCCGCCACCCGAGGCCGTCTAGCTTAGGGCAGGCGTCCGCTTCCCGGCCGGGCCGCCGAGCCACGAGCCGCGGCAGCCGCTCCTGCCAGTTTCTCAGCCGCTATTGACATTGCCGCGAGCGACGGCCGACCGGGAGACTGGCCGCACCATGGGCCCGTCGACCAGGTGTCAGACGTGTCCCGCACATGTGATCCCTAGCCCGTCACGAGGGTCGTCATGGCGTCGTTTCCACACCTCTTCAGCCCGATCCAACTCGGCAACATCGAGCTGGCCAACCGCGTCGTTCACGTCCCGACCGACATCAGCTCGTCCCACGCGGACGGCGAAGTCAGCGAACGCGACATCGAGCACCACGCCGACATAGCCCGGGGCGGGGCTGGGTTGATCATCGTCGGCGCGACGACGCCTAACGCGGCAACGGGCCGCCCCACGGTAACGTGCCTGGTCGCCGACGGCGACAACTACGTGCCCGGACTGGCCCGCCTGGCCGAGGGCATGCATCGATACGGTGCCAGATGCGCGGTGCAGCTCCAGCACCCCGGTCGCCAGTGCGCCATCCCGCGTTACAACACTCTCGGCGCCAACGATCGCGTCCTGAAGCTGCCGTGGTCGGCGGGTCACGAGATCATCTACGAGAACGCCGAGGAGAAGGGCAAGGAAATCCGGGAGGCGTCCATCGCCGAGATCCTGGATCTGGTCGACCAGTTCTCCGAGGCCGCGTGGCGGGTCAAGCAGGCAGGTTTCGACGCCGTCGAGCTCCATGCCGCTCACGGCTACCTCCTGTCGGAGTTCATGAGCCCGGCGCTCAACCGGCGCTCCGATCGTTTCGGGGGCAGCTTCGAGAACCGGATGCGGTTCCCGCTGGCTATCGTCGACCAGATCAGGAAGAAGTGCGGCAAGAGCTTCCCCGTCCTCGTTCGCTACTCGTTCGACGAATGGATCCCGGACGGAAGGACGCTCGAAGAGGGCGTCGAGATCGCCCGCGTGCTCCAGCAAGCCGGCTGCGCGGCGGTCGACCTGAGCATGGGCCTCCAGGAGAGCCCGGGCGCGGGCTTCGACCCGATGCCCTACCCGCAGGGCTGGGCCACCTACGCCGCCGAGGCGACCAAGAAGGCCATCCGCATCCCGGTCATCACGAGCCACTCCCTGCGCGACCCGGAGTACTGCGAGCAGATCATCGCCGAGGGCAAGACGGACCTGGTCGGCCTGTCTCGCCAGATGCTGGCCGACCCGTACTGGCCGGTGAAGGCTCAGTACGGCCGGGTCCGCTCGATCCGAAGGTGCATCTCGTGCCTGGGCGGCTGCTGGCAGGAATCGCTGATGTCCAAGCATGAGATCGCCTGCTCGATCAACCCCGGCTGCGGCAACACCGCCTTCGCCCACATGCGGCCGTCTCCCTCGCCAGTTCGCGTCGCGGTCGTGGGCGGCGGACCGGCCGGCATGGAGGCCGCCCGCGTCGCCTCCGAGCGCGGTCACCTGGTGACCTTGTTCGAGCATGCCGGCGAGCTGGGCGGCGCGATGCTGTACGTCTGCCTGGTGCCCGGCAAGGAGAAGATGCGCTGGTATCTCGACTGGATCCGGGACCAGCTGCTCGACCTCCACGTCGACATCCGCCTCAACCACGCGCCGACCGTCGAGGAGCTGCGTGGCTTCGACTTCGTCGTGAACGCGACCGGCGCCATCTCGTACGTGCCGGATGTGATCGGCCGGGCGGAGGACGTGATCCCGTTCGAGGAGGCGATGGCCTGCCCGAAGATCGCCTGCGACTGCCATCCGGGGGCACGCAAGCTCTACAAGCTCGGCGAGCGAGTGCTGGTCTGGGGCGACCACTACGCGGCCGTCGACACAATCGCCTTCCTGGCCGGCCACGGCAAGGACGTCACCGTCGTCACCGAGAACCGCGAGTTCGCCGCCGAGGTCGAGGTCATCCACATGTACGTCGCCCGCAAGCGCTACGCGCAGGGCGACGCCGAGGTCCTCAAGTCGCCGCCTTACAAGCACCCCGTCAAGATCCTGACCGAGACGACGGTACGTGAGATCCGCGAGGGCGAGGTCGTCCTCCTCGGCAAGGACTTCAGTCAGACGGTCATCCCGGTCGACAGCATCGTCGGCTGCCACACGCGGCCCAGGCTCGAGCTGTTCGAGGAGCTTCGCGCGGCGGGCCTCCACGTCGTCAACGTCGGTGACTCGATCAGGCCACGGAACCTCTACCACGCCGTCAAGGAGGGAGCCGGCATCGGCCTGGCGGTCGACGAGCACCTGCTGTTCAACCCGAACGGCGCGGTGGTCAACGACCTCCCGCTGGACGTGCTCGGCCAGCTGACGCGGCCCGATGGACCGGCCTATTCCCACAAGCAGATGGTCGCGATCGCCCGGGGAAGCGGTCGCTAGTACGAGCCCTGGCCCAGCGAGGAGGAGGTACGTAGCGAGAGTCACCGAAGCAGCGGTCAATGGCCCAAAGGCGAGCTCCAACCAGGAGTCCGCGGTCATCGTAGGGAGGTTCGGCTCATGATCGATAAGGGAATGCTGCGCAGATTGGGAGCGCTGGCCGCGGCCGCGGCCATCGTCGCAGCGTGCTCCTCGAGCGCCACGACTGCGCCGTCGGGCCCGAAGATGTACACGATCGGCTACTCGAACGGCGGCGGTGTCGGCAACGGCTTCCGCGAAGAGCAGATCTGCACGGCCAAGGCGCAGGCTGCCGCTTCCGGTGAGGTTTCCAACATCACCGTGACCAACCGCAACACGGATGCCGCGGGCCAGCTCTCCGACATCCGCGACCTGATCGCCAAGAACGTCAACGCGATCGTGTTCAACCCGAACGACCCCGACGCCCTCGACCCCGCCCTCGCCGAGGCCCACTCGAAGGGCATCGTGACCGTCGCGGTTGACTCCTACGTCACCGACCCGAACACGTGGAACCTGTATAACAACCAGGTCAAGTACGCGGAACTCGGCGCCAAGTGGCTGTTCGACCAGATGGGCGGCACTGGCACCGTCTGGTACACCCGCGGCATCGCCGGCAACTCGGCCGACTCCGATCGTGACATCGGGTTCCAGACCGTCCTCAAGCAGTATCCGAACATCAAGGTCGTCCCCAGCAATCAGGGCGTCTTCACCAACTGGGATCCGGCCACCACGACCAACCTGACCAACGACTTCATCTCCAGTGGTCAGTACGACAAGGTCCAGGGCATCTGGGCCTCGGGCATGGGCGCGCAGATCGTCGATGCGATCAAGGCCGCCAACAAGCCGTTCGTGCCGATCGCCGACGCGGACATCGGCGCGTTCGTTACCCAGCTCCTTGATCCCACCGACTACCCGGGCCTCAAGGGCGCGGCCGTGACCAACACGGCCTCCGTCGGCGGCGCGGGCGTCTCCATGGCCCTCAAGCTCCTCAACGGGCAGACGGTCACCCAGTCCGCCGGCGCAGGCCGCCCGAACACCGTCCTGCTCGACCCGGTTCTGGTCGACAACCTGACCGACACGGGCAAGGCCCAGCTGAAGGCCTGGCAGTCGGTTCCGGGGCTCAACCCGCTCTGGCCGTTGAGCCTCTCCATCCAGGGCTGGACCACCTACGATCCGAACAAGGTCCCCGCGACCTGCACCGGCTCGTAGTCCAGGCCACGCCATCCAGCAAGTTCGGGGGACGCCGGCAGAACCGGCGTCCCCCACCGACCCTCAGGGAAGCATGACTGTTACTACCGATCTGCTGCTCGAGGCCACGGGCATATCGAAGACTTACGGCGCCGTCGTGGCGCTGAAGTCGGCCTCGCTGGCCGTGCGCCCGGGCGAGATCCACGCCCTCGTGGGTGCCAACGGGGCCGGCAAGAGCACGCTCGTCAAGATCCTCACCGGCGCGGTCCATCCCGACGCCGGTCGGATCGTGGTTCGCGGCAAGGAGCGGACGGCCCACTCGCCCGCCCAGGCGCGGCGCGGCGGGATGATCTCCGTCTACCAGGAGCCGTCCGTCATCCCGGACCTCGACATCCGCGACAACCTGCGCCTGACCGAGACGCCGCTGGAGCCGTTCCGTCACTGGCTCGCCGAACTCGGGCTCGAGGACCTGAACCTGTCGATCATGGCCCGGCGGCTGCCGCTGGCCTCGCTCCGGATCGTCGACCTCGCCCGCGCCCTGGCCATCGAGCCCGACGTGCTCATGCTCGACGAGATGACCGCCGCCCTGCCGGCGAACCTCACCGAGCGGGTCCTGGACGTGCTCCGCGGCCGGCGCGGCGGAGACCGCTCCGTCATCTTCATCTCGCACCGGCTGATCGAGATCGCCGCCGTCTGCGACCGGGCAACCGTGCTGCGCGAGGGTGAGACCGTCGGCATCGTCGACGTGACCGCCGGATCGGAAGAGAAGATCGTCGAGCTGATGCTCGGCCAGAACGTCGCGGGCCTCGCCGCGAGGGCGGCCAACCAGCCCGCCTCTGAGTCTCGGGCGCGGAGCGTGACGCCGCGCATCTCGGCGCGCTCGCTCAGCCTGGGCACCAGGCTACAGGACGCCTCGTTCGACCTGTACCCGGGCGAGGTGCTCGGAGTGGTCGCCCTGGAGGGCCAGGGGCAGGATGAGCTTTTCGACATCCTGGCGGGATCGGAGCGTCCCAGGGGCGGCGAACTACTGATCGACGGCAAGCCCGCCTCGTTCCGGCACCCGGCCGACGCGATCCGAGCCGGTCTCGTCTACGTCGCCGCCGACCGCGCCGAGGCGCTCCTGATGCAGCGCTCGATCCGCGAGAACATCGCCCTGCCGTTCAGCACCCGTCTGCGGCGCTGGGGTGTGATCGACCTGGGCAGCGAACGAGAGAAGGTTGACGGCGCCGTCGCCAAGCTCCAGATCGACGCCCGGGCCGGCGGAGAGGTTCGGCGGCTCTCGGGCGGCAACCAGCAGAAGGTGACCATCGCGCGCTGGGTCGCCGGCGGGGTCCGGACCATGCTGTGCTTCGACCCGACACGCGGGATCGACATCCGAACCAAGACCCAGATCTATCGGCTGCTGCGGGACATGGCCGAGGCCGGCGCCGCGATCCTGCTCTACACCTCGGAGTTGAAGGAGGTCCAGCTCGTGTGCGACCGGGCGATCGTGATCTTCGGCGGCCGCGTGGTGGGCGAGGTCAGTGCCGAGGAGGGCGATGAGCCCACCCTTCTGCGTGCGGCACACAACCTTCGCTCCGAGGCCGCCACACCCGAAGGCGCTTCGACCGCCGGCTCGGGACTTCCGGAGGCGCGCCAGTGACCGCCGCCCCGCTGATCGCCCGCCGGCGGACCCTCGACGCCGTCGCGCCCTGGGCGCGACGCAACGCCTGGACGCTCGGGCTGGTCACGTTCCTCGGCCTCCTCCTCATATACACGAAGCTGATCCAGGCCAGCTACGACTCGTTCGCGGTCCAGTACCTGGCGATCGGGGTGCTTCCGCTCGCGCTCGCCGCCGTCGCCCAGGCCGTGGTCGTGATGTGCGGCGGGATAGACCTGTCGATCGGATCGATGATGGCGCTCACGAACGTCGTCTGCGCCATGATGATGCTGCACCACAGCGAACAGTACGGCGTCGTGGTCGTTCTGGTCGTGCTCCTCCTGGGCCTCGTGCTGGGCGCGATCAACGGCGCCCTGGTCGTCCTCACCCGCGTGCCGGACATCGTCGTCACGCTGGCGATGTCGTTCGTGTGGGCGGGCTGCGCGCTGCTGGTGACGGCGGCGCCGGGGGGCGAGGCCTCGCAGTGGCTCACGAACCTGGTCCTCGGGTCCGTGGTCAGCGTCTGGATCCCCCAGTCGGCCGTCGTCCTGGCCATCGTCGTGGCCGTCGTCTGGGTCCCGGTATCCCGCTCCAGGCTGGGTCTGTCGATATACGCGGTCGGGAGCAACCGGCTGGCCGCCTTCCGGAGCGGCGTCCCGGTCGGCAGAACCAAGTTCGCGGCCTATGCCCTCACCGGCCTCTTCTCGGCGTTCGCCGGACTGGCGCTGACCGCCAGCACGGGGATCGGGACGCCGGTCCCAGGGCCCTACACGCTGATGAGCGTGGCGGCCGTGGTCCTCGGCGGCGTGAGCCTCGCCGGAGGCCGTGGAGGCCTGTTCGGCCCGATCATCGCCGTGGTCGTCCTGCAGCTCATCCGGACCGACATGACCTTCCTCAACATCGACACCAACTATGCCTACATCGCCCAGGGCCTCATCCTCGTCGGAGTCGTGATGTTCGGTAGCCTCGTCCAGATGCGGCGGAGCCGGGCATGAGCGCCGCCGTACACACGAGCCCGCGGCTGGACACGGCCGCGTGGCGCAATCTCTTCCGGGATCGGCCGCTGATCCCCCTGACGGCACTGCTCGTCGTCCTGGTCGCCGCCATCCAGATCGCGGATCCCGGCATCGTCAACCTGCCGTGGTGCGGGCTGATCATGCGCGCCTCCGTGCCGCTGGCGATCCTGGGCGGCTGCCAGACGCTGACGATGCTGACCGGCGGGATCGACCTGTCGGTCGCCTCGATAGCTTCGATGGCCGGGTTCGTCACCGCGACGTTCGTCCACAGCCCGGGAGGGTGGGTCGAGGGGATGGCCGTGGCCCTCGTGGCGGCCGCCCTGGCCGGCCTGGTAACCGGCATCGGCGTGGGCGTCTTCCGGGTCCATCCCTTGATCATGACCCTGGCCATGAGCTTCGTAGTCCTGGGTTTCTCCAACGTCTGGCAGCTGCAGACGCTCCAGACGGGCGCCGGGGTGCCGGACCAGCTGAGGTGGGTGGGGAGCACCACCCTCTTCGACATCATTCCCTACAGCCTCCTGGTCTTCGTCCCGCTGACGCTCCTGATCCTGCTGGGTCTGCGACGGACCGGCTTCGGCCGGCTCCTGTTCGCGATCGGCGACAACCCGGTCGCGGCGCGCCTCTCGGGCGTCCGCTCCTGGCAGGTCCTGATCGTCCTCTACGTGATCTCGGCGCTTCTCGCGGCCATCGCCGGGCTCGTTCTCTCCGGCTTCACCAATACCGCCAGCGTGTCGCTCGCCGACCCCTACCTTCTGTCGTCCGTCGCGGCGGCCGTTCTCGGCGGCACGTCGATCATGGGCGGCCGTGGCGGGTTCGGCGGCACGATCGTCGGCGCCCTCATCCTGACGGTCCTGACGGCCCTGCTGACCGTGCTCGGGCTGCCGGAGCCCGCGCGGCAGATCCTGTTCGGGTCGATCATCGTGGCCGTCGCGGCCGCCTACACCAGGGTCACGGCAGAGTCCTGAGGCGGACCGCAGCCCGCGGCCGGGTTACCGAAGGCGCGGGAGGCTCGCCGCGGCGACGGCCTGCCCGTGGCGCTTGTCGCGCTCGGATGCCGTCAGGAACGTGATGTGGGCGCTCGATGGATCACGCTCCACCTCGAGCACCCGCTCCGCGTTCTCCCGGATCACTTCGCCGCCGCCCCCTGTCATGACGCGACCCAGAAGAAGCAGGTGCTCGACCCGGTAGAACCTCGAGTACTGCATCAGGCCGTAGCCGAGGTAGGTACCGATCGTGGCGTAGACCGAGTGGGCTCGGTCGTCGCCGGCGGCCATCAGCCGCTGCAGCTCGACGAGCCGGGAAGGCTCGTCCATGTCGTCGGGGACGGCGATGCCGGCGGCGGGCAGAAGTCGCGCGACCGCCTGCTGCGAGAAGTACTGGGCCCCGACGCCAGCATCGCCCGACCACTCGTCACGCGGAGCCGCGGCTGAAAGATCGATCGGGGCGAATGCCAGCTCGTTGAGCCACGACGTCAGCCGACCCTCGCTCGTGATGTAGCCAGCGGCCTCGCTCGAGCCCATGGCGATGCCGAGCAGGGCCCCGACACCGGCACTCATGGCTCCGGCCAGGGCGGTGACGTCGCCGTCGTTGACTACGACGAAGGGCACGCCTCCCCAGGCCTGCCGCAGGTCACGGAAGAGCCCGCGGACGCGGGTCTCGAACAGGTCTCTCGGCACCGCGCGGAAGAGCGACGCGACGCGCGGCTCGCTGTCCACGAAGACGCCGGCCGAACTGCCTCCGATCGCGTCGACTCGAGGGAGGTGCGCGGCCGCCCGCCGCAACGACTCGTCGATCCGCTGGAAATGCCAATCCGGGTCCGCCTCGTGCCGGGGATCCCAGCGCGTTTCCTCGCTGAAGCGGACCTCGCCGTCGACGACCGCGGCGACCTTCCGGTCGCTGGCGCCCAGGTCGAAGCCGATGCGGCAGCCGTCGAGGTGCCCGCCGAGCTCCAGGGAGGCCGTCGACTGGCCGGGGAACTCCGAATGCGGCGCGGCCACCAACTCGAACGGTGCGCCGTAGATCGTCGGGCCCATGATGCCGGCATCGAACGAGCCGGCCGGATCAGCCGCGAAATGACGGGTGAGGGCCGCGACGAGGGCGGCGGGGCCGTCCAAGTACACGCGGCTGCCGCCCCGCGACCAGAGCAGGAACTTCAGGTCCCGTTCGACGAAGCGGGCGGAGGGCGCCGCGTCGGGGCCTTCCTCGACTGCCCAGCACTCGTGGTGGCTCACCGTCCCGCCCGGCTGCTCCACGGCAAGCCAGACCGGGCGGCCCGACGGCGACCGCCGGACTCGCTCGAAGAACCGGGCGGCGGCCGGCGCGGCCGGTCGGAACCCGGGATCGAGCGGGGGCGTTACCCGCGGACGGACGAGATGCCGCTCGTCCAGCTGCCCGAGGGACGCCGCCTCGGCGGGCGTGGGCTTCGTGGACCGTTCGTTGGAGGGCACGGATCAGGCCGGGACCGACGGGAGGCGGGGCCCCTCGAACCACCGTCCGGCGCGCATCACCCGGCGCACGTTGAAGGCCTCGTCGAGCTCGACAAGATCGGCTCGGAGGCCGGGAGCGATTCGCCCACGATCGTCCACGCCGATGAGCGCCAGCGGGTTTACGCTGGCGGCGGCGGCGACGCGCGGCAGATCCAACCCGAACCGGGCCAGGTTGCGCACGGCCGTGTCGAGCGCGATCACCGATCCCGCGAGCGCGCCGTCCGAGACGAGCGTGCAGCGGTCGCCCCGAACCTCCACGTCGAGGCCGCCGAGAGAGCCGTGCTCCTGCGTCGTTCCGGCGAGTGCGATCCCGTCGCTTACCAGGACCAGCCGGTCGGACGGCTTCGTGCGCAGGATCAGCGGCCAGAGCGTGCGGTCGACGTGGTGGCCGTCGGCGATCAGCTCGGTATAGACGTCGTCCCGAGAAAGGGCCACCGCGGCCAGGCCCGGCGTGTGCTGGTGTACTCCGGACATGGCGTTGAACAGGTGCGTCGTGGTCCGCGCGCCGGCGTCGTATCCAGCTTGGGCTTCGGCGGCCGTGGCCACGGAATGGCCCAGCGCCGTGACGACGCCGCGCTGCGCCAGCCAGCGGATCAAGTCGACCGCACCGGGCGTCTCGGGCGCGACCGTCGTGATGCGAAAGCCGCCCAGCAGGGGCTCGAGTGCCTCCAAGGCGACGTTCGACGCCGCCCGCACGAACGCCGGGTTCTGGGCGCCGACGCGCTGGGGCGAGATGAACGGCCCTTCCAGGTTGAAGCCGAGTGCCTCCGCTCCATCGTCGGGCGCGGCGGGCATCCAGGCGCGGACCCTGTCGGCGAAAGCGCGCAGGTCGTCGAGAGGGGCGGTTACGGCGGTCGGCAGGAAGGACGTGACGCCGCGGTGCAGGAGGGCGCGAGCCATGCCGTCGAGGGATGGATCCGGGCCCATCGCGTCGTACCCACCCCAGCCGTGGACGTGGACGTCCACGAAGCCGGGCATGATCCAGGGGCCGCCGGCCTCGGACGGATCCGGCTCCACGGCCGCGATGCGGCCTCCCTCCACGACCACGCGGCCTGGCTCGACACCCGCCTGCAGCACGAGTCGACCTCGCACGAGCCGTTCGTCACTCATCGATTCACCCTCCTGGTTCGGCCTCGGCTGTTCATGACAGACCCCGCGCCTGCGGGGAGACTTCCCCGACGCGCCCGCGGGCTTCGGCGGTCGCGCCTGCGCCCGCCTCGGCGCCGTGGATCGCCGCGCCGATCGCCCCGGCCCAGGTCCCGAGCTCCGCGGGCACCAGCTCGACCGAGGCCGAGCCGGTCATACGGACCCGCCGGTCCAATTCCGCGCGGATGGGTCCGAATATGAGCTCGCCGGCCGCGGCCACGCCGCCGCCTATCACCACGCGATCAGGCGTGAGGATGGTCACGATGTTGGCGATGCCGATGCCCAGGTATCGGCCGACCTGGGCCAGCCCGTCGAGAGCCCTGGCGTCGCCGCCAGCGGCCGCCCGCACCGCTTCCTCCACCGACGGCGTCCCGCAGGTCGCCGCTATGACGTCGGCCCGGGCGAAGGCTTCGACGCAGCCGCGGTTCCCGCAGTTGCAGAGCGGACCGTCGGGGTCGATCGTCTGGTGACCGATCTCGCCGCCCGCTCCGTCACGGCCGAGATACAGCCTGCCCCAGATCGCGAAACCCCCGCCGACGCCGGTGCCCAGCGTCATGCCGACGAGCGTCTGGGCGCCCCGCCCGGCGCCGAGGCGAAGCTCGGCCAGGGTGAACGCGCGCGCGTCGTTGACCAGGTGGACCGGCACGTGCACTGCCCGCTCGATGCGGTCGGTGACTCGAGTGCCCGCCCAGGGTACGGGGATGTTCGGGGTCAGGATCACTCGACCCCCGGCCGAGTCGTAGCGTCCCGGGATCCCCAGGCCGACCGATGCGACCGGGCCCCAGGCCGTGGCCGCGGCGGCGGCCGTCTCCGCCAGCTGGTCGAGGAGGCCGTCGGCGCCGGCGTCCAGGCGCGTCGGGAGGCGGTCGGTCGCGAGACGGTTCCAGCTCCCGTCCGTGGACTCGACCACGGCCCACTTCAGCAGCGTGCCGCCCAGATCCAGCCCGAGGTGCCGGCTGGACGTCACGGCTGAAAGGCCACCCGGGCGCCGCCGGTCGCGCCGGGAGTCGTCCCGGCTCGGCTCGCCGACCCCGGGAGAATCGCCCGGGTCACGACCCGGCCGCTTCGAGCGAGACCGGCACGCCGGCCGCGATCGAGCGGTACGCCGCGTCGACGATCTCGACCGCCCGCAGCCCATCGATCCCCGTCACGGCCGGCTCTCGATCGTCCCGGACGACCTCCACGAACTCCGCCAGCATCCCACGGTCCGAGTTGGGTCCCCAGGCAGGCCACGATATCCCGGTCTCGCGCGTTCCGTACACGGCCAGGCGCTGCCGGAAGGCGTCGATGCCGAACGCGCCGCCCGTGCCGATCGCCTGGACCGAGAGGCCGCCCCATGTCGGGTAGGAGCGCGGCTTGCTCCAGCTGCAGTCGATGGTGGCGGAGACGCCGCCGGCGAAGCGCATCGAGACGAGACCGCCGGTCTCGACGCCCTGGAACCGCTCCTGGAGGATCCGGTTCGCGACGGCGTAGACCTCGACGACCTCGGAGCGAAGGATCCAGCGGAAGAGGTCGGCCAGGTGCACGACGTGGTCTGTCACCGCACCTCCCCCCGAAAGGGCGGGGTCGACGAACCAGGGAGCGTGGATGTCCGGCATGGTCCCGGTGTTGACGCCCTCGAGGAAGACCGGCGCCCCGAGCGACCCCGACCTCACCGCGGATTCCAGGGCCCGGGCGGCCGGGTTCCAGCGGGTCGGAAAAGCCGTCATGAGGCGAACGCCCGCGACGGCGCACGCGTGCACGATCGCGCGGGCGTCCTCGACCGTGGTGGCGAGCGGCTTTTCGCACAGGACGTGCACGCCCGCTTCCGCCGCGGTCTCGACGAGCCGCCGGTGGCGGCTGTTGGCCGAGGCGATCACGACGCCGTCGACGCGCTCGAGCAGTTCGCCGGCGTCGTGGAACGCGCGCGTCGCCACGGGTTTGGCCGAGGCGGCGGCCCGCGCCCGATCCTCGTCCCAGATCCCGACCAGGTGCACTCCAGGCATCGCCGCCAGGAGCGAGATGTACGCAGGCGCGTGGACATGCTCGGCGGACAGGATGCCGATCCGCACCGGCGAGCGGCCGTCCGTTCCGACGATCATGACCCGGCCGCCTTCGCCAGCCGGACGACGGCGCCGGTTCGCGCGGATTCGTCGGCGGCCAGGGCGATGCGGAGCGCCTCGAGGCCGTCCAGAGCCCCGATCCTCGACTCCGTCCCGTGTCGGATCGCCCTGGCGAACTCGGCCAGTTCGAGGCGGAAGGGGTCCCCCGCCAGGCTCGTGTCGGCCATCGCCGTCGATCCGCCGCCGGCGGCGCCCGCCAGCAGCGACGGCGCGATCGGCGCGGTCTCCGTCGAGCTCTGCTCGATCAGGCCGTGTGAGCCCGCGATCTCGAAGGCGGTGGTGAAGGTCGGCGGCGCGTAGCCCCACGAAGCCGAGACATGGCTGACCGCGCCCGAACAGTGGGTCAGGATCGCGACGGCGTGGTCCACGCCCGCGTCCGGCATGGCCAGGCCGGCCGACCGGCACTGGACCGCCACGACGTCGCCGGCAACCCAGCGCGCAAAGTCCAGGTCGTGGATCATCAGGTCCAGGACGATCCCGCCCGACAGCGCGTGGTCGAAGAACCAGTGCCCGGCCGGATGCAGCGGACGGAAGCTTGCCCGGGTGAGACGGAGAACGGCCGGCTCTCCGATGGCCCCGTCCAGAACGGCCTGCCGTGCCGCGACATACTCCGGAAAGAACCGGACCACGTGAGCCACGAAGAGCCGGACACCGGCAGCGCGGGCGGCCTCGAGCATGGCCTCCGCGTCCGCCATGGTCCGCGCCATCGGCTTCTCGCAGATCACGTGCCGGCCGGCTCGTGCCGCGGCGATGGCGATCTCGGCGTGAAGATGCGTCGGCGTGCACACGTCGACGATGTCGACCCCGCCGAAGAGCTCGTCGAGCGATGCCGCGACGAGTGCCCCGTGGCGCTCCGCAAGGGCGGCCGCGCGGCCGGCGTCAACGTCGTGGATCAAGGGGCGGATGCCCTCGGCAATCCATGCGGCGACGTGCGCCTCTCCGATGAACCCCGTCCCCACGACTCCGACGCGCACAGGCCGCTCCATGCCGGACCGGGCCGGCCTCGATCTCCTCACGCCGGCAGCTCCGCGATGAGGAGCCGGATCGGAGTGACCAGGTTCGCGAATGACGGCATGGGACTCTCCCTGTCCGGCTGGGGTCGCAGCCGCGGCGGAGGCGGAACGCACGGTGGACGCGCGCTCCTCACCGCCAGTCTCGCCGCCGGCCATCGCCAGCGGCAATGTCACAAACGGCCGAATTACTGTCAGGAGCGGCTGAGCGGCCCGGGGCAGCGCCGCGATGCGGGCCGCGGCGCGACATGCGTCAGCAGCGGCGAGCGACGGCCACCGCGACGCGGCCTGGGCCTGCCGCCGTGTCGGCCAACTCGTCCGACCGCCCCGGCCGCGAGCCCGAGATCCTGGCAAGGACGACCTTCGCCCCGCCCGAACTGCGGTAGTAGCGCCGGTAGTCGGCGGGCGACATCGACGAGTACCGCTGGAACACCTTGTAGAACTGGCTGAGGTTCGTATACCCGACGGCGCTGGCCACTTCCTGAACGCAGGTGTCGCTCGTCAGGAGAAGGCGCTTCGCCTCGGTCAGGCGAAGGTTCGTCACGTACTCCTTGAACCCGACGCTCGTCACTTCCTTGAACAGGTGCCGCACACGTGACGCACTCACGTGCACGTGCTCCGACACCTGCTCCAGCGTCAGGCTCTCCCTGAAGTGCTGCTCGACGTAGCTCAACACCGGCCGAACCTGCTCGTGCGGGTCGACGGGAGGGGCCGACTCTTCCGGCGCGGATTCGGCGGCACGCGCGTGGGGCACGAGGAAGGCGAGGGCTCGTCTCAGGTTGGCGTCCAGGAGGTGCCTGTCGACGGGGTTCTCCCGGTCCCAGATCGCCTTGAGCTCGAGGAGGATCGGCCGGATCTCGGAGGCGGCCGCCTCGCCCGCGGGCAGGCGATTGGCGAACGGCCGCCCACCGGACCGGAACGGTGAGAGGTAATCGGTATCAAAGCTGCGACAACCCGGCGCGGCGATGAGCTCCGGGCGGAAGAGCGTGAGGAGGAGCCGCATCCGGCCGGGGGGATCCGTGACCGCGACGTGCGGCTCGGCGTCGTCGATCAGAAAGACGTCCCCGGCTTCCGCGGGATAGCTGCGGCGGCCGAACAGGAACCGCCCGCTGCCTTCCAGACACAATGCGATCTCGTAGTAATCGTGCCAGTGCATGGGGTCGTTCGCGCTGCACGTTTCGTATTCGAGCACGGACAGCGGAAACGCCGGATCGAGATCGAGTTGCCAGAAGAAGACGGTCACGAGACTCCCCGGAACCCGGCGCCTCCGTGGACGGTTTCGGAGATGCCGCGGGTCGTGGATCGGATGATACTCGTGGCGCGGACGGCCGGAGGGCCAATCGGACGGAAGTGGACGCACCGGGCCGGCCCGTCGGCGGGAGACGTGCCCGATCCCGGGCCAGCCGGTCCTGATAGTTATTCGGCCGTTAGTGTCATTGCCGCTCGCGAGGCTGGACGGCGAGACTGGCCGCCGACGGCATGAGGTCGCGGCCACGGCATGAGGTCGCGGCCGACGGAGTTGATATGAGGCACAACGATATCGGGGCCGCCGTCATCGGCAGCGGCTTCATCGGCACCGTCCACATCGAGGCACTGCGCAGGATCGGTGTCCGGGTCGTGGGGTTGCTCGAGGCAACGCCGGAACTGGGCGCCAGGCGCGCGGCGGAGCTGGGGCTTCCGCGGGCCTATTCCAGCCTCGCGGAGACCCTGGCGGACGGCGCGGTCCAGGCGGTGCACGTCACGTCGCCGAACGAACTCCACCACTCGCAGGTCAAGGAGATCCTCGCGGCCGGCCGGCACGTCATCTGCGAGAAGCCGCTGGCCATGACGTCCGAGGAGTCGGCGGAACTGGTGAAGCTGGCCGCGGCCGGCGGCCTGGTCAACGCGGTCAACTTCAACATCCGCTTCTACCCGCTCAACCAGCACGTGGCCGGCCTCGTCCGGGAGGGGGGCCTGGGCGACGTCCGGCTCGTAACCGGGCGGTACTTCCAGGACTGGCTGCTCTACGACACGGACTGGAACTGGCGCCTGGAGAAGGACCAGGGCGGCGCGCTGCGAGCCGTGGGCGACATTGGCTCACACTGGCTCGATCTGACGACGTTCCTGACCGGACGCCGGGTCGAGGCGGTCATGGCCGACCTCACGACGTTCATCCCGGTTCGGCGGAAGCCGGCCGGCCCCGTTCTCACCTTCTCCACCGAACGCGCCGCGGAGACAATCCCGGTCGAGATCAAGACCGAGGACGTTGCGACGATCCTCCTGCGCCTCGAGGGCGGAGCGCGCGGCAGCGTAGCGATCTCCCAGCTCAGCCCCGGTCGGAAGAACAGCCTGTCTTACCAGATCGACGGCTCCACGTCGGCCGTGGCTTGGGAATCGGAGATGCCCGAGCAGCTGTGGATCGGTCATCGCGACCGACCAAATGAGATCCTGATCCGAAATCCGGCGCTCATGAACGCCGGCGGGAGCGCCGCGGCCCGGCTGCCTGGCGGGCACGTGGAGGGCTTCGCGGATACGTTCGGGGCCGCCTTCACGGCGGTCTACGCCGACATCATGGCCGGAGCCCCGTCGACGAGACCCGCCTACGCGACCTTCGCCGACGGTCACGAGGAGATGCTCGTCGGCGATGCCGTCCTGGAGAGCTCGCGCACCGGCCGCTGGGTCGAGGTCGCCCGACCCGAATGAGCGCCGTATCCCAAACCCTGTCGAGCCTGGAGGTTGATCCGCGATGAAGCTCGGCTTTCTGACCGCGCCCTTCCCCGCCACGCCGCTGATGGAGGTTGCCGACTGGGCCGCCGGCGCCGGTTTCGAGGTCCTCGAGATCGCCTGCTGGCCGCGCACCTCCGGCCCCGCCCGCCGGTACGCCGGGACGAGCCACATAGACGTGGCGGACCTGTCGCCGGCGCAGGCAACCGAGATCGTGGACGAGCTCGCGAGCAAGGGCCTTTCGATCTCCGGGCTCGGCTTCTACCCCAACCCCCTCCACCCCGATCCGGCCCATCGCGAGCAGGTCATCGGCCACCTGAAGCAGGTCATCACCGCGGCCGAGAAGATGAACGTTCAGCTCGTGAACACGTTCATGGGCGGCGACGGCGCCAAGAACCAGGACCAGAACTGGGAGGAGGCGCTCCGCGTCTGGCCGGAGATCGTCGCCTTCGCGAAGGATCACGGCCGCAAGATCACGCTGGAGAACTGCCCCATGATCTTCAGCTACGACGAGTGGCCGGGCGGGCACAACATCGCCACCACGCCCCGGATGTGGCGCCGGATCCTGGAGCAGTGGGGCGACACGATCGGGCTCAACTTCGACCCGAGCCATCTTGTCCTCCAGATGATCGATATGCGCCGGTTCCTCAAGGAGTTCGGGCCGCACGTCCTCCACTACCAGGCCAAGGACCTCATGATCGACCGCGACGGCCTCTACGAGCGCGGCATCATGTCGATGGGCATGGGCTGGCAGATCCCGCGCATCCCGGGCCTCGGCGAGGTCGACTGGTCCGTCGTGTTCTCGGAGCTGTACCGCCAGGGTTACGAGGGCGACTGCATCATCGAGCACGAGGACAGGCGTTTCGAAGGCACAGACGAGAAGGTCAAGCAGGGCTTCCTCATCGCGAGGGACGTCCTCCGGCCGTACTGCAAGTAGCCTCGCGGGGCAGGAGTCCTATGGCACTCTCCATCGACGCGCTCACCGAGCGCGACATCGCCAAGACCATCGATCACTCGCTGTTGCGGCCGGAGCTCGACGACGCGTTCGTCGAGGCCGGCTGCCGCCTGGCGGCCAGGTACGACGTGGCCTCGGTGTGCGTGCGGCCGGCCGACGTGCGGCGGGCGAAGGCGATCCTCGAGGGCACGGACGTGGCCGTCTCCACCACGGTCGGGTTCCCGCACGGGAACCACGCCACCGAGGTGAAGGTCTTCGAGGCCGGGCGCGCCCTGGCCGACGGCGCCACCGAGCTCGACATGGTCCTCCAGATCGGCGCCCTCAAGTCCGGCCGGGACGCCGACGTGGAGGCGGACATCCGCGCGGTCGTCGAGGTGGCTCACGCCGCCGGCGCGATCGTCAAGGTGATCTTCGAGAACGCCTACCTCACCGACGACGAGAAGGTCCGGGCCTGCCACCTGAGCGAGGCCGCCGGCGCCGACTTCGTCAAGACGAGCACCGGTTTCGCGCCGTCCGGGGCAACGATCGAGGACCTGAAGCTGATGCGGGCGAATACCTCGCCCCACATCCGGATCAAGGCCGCGGGTGGCGTCAGGACGCTCGACGCCCTTCTCGAGGTCATGAACGTCGGAGTGACCCGCATCGGCGCCACGGCTACCGAGACGATCATCGAGGACTTCCGAGCCCGCAAGGCCGGGCTTGCGGCGGCAGGCAAGGGAACGCTGGGGGGCGGCTACTGATCCCGTCCAGGTTCGGGGCTCGCCCGCCCCGGGAGCTAGGGAGAGGCTGATGGACTTCACGATTCGCGAAGCGGTGGTCGATGACTGGCAGGAGGCCGGCCGAATCTGCTACGACGCGTTCGCCACCGTCTCCGGAGAGCACGGCTTTCCGCCGGACTTCCCGTCGGTGGAGGCCGCAGCGCTGCCGCTGAAGTGGATGATCGAGCACCCCCGTTTCTACGGCGCCGTGGCGGTCCGGGACGGCAAGGTCATCGGCAGCATCTTCATGGACGAACGGTCGGCCGTATCGGCGATCGGCCCGATCACCGTCCAGCCCGGCCAGCAGAACGCGGGCGTGGGCAGGGCGCTGATGCTGGCGGCCATGGACCATGCGGGCGCTCGCGGGGCCATCGGCATCCGGCTGCTCCAGCTCGCCTTCCACAACCGATCGCTGAGCCTCTACGCCAAGCTCGGCTTCGACATCCGGGGCGCCTACGGGGCGATGTACGGCAAGCCCCTCGCGCGAAAGATGGCCGGCTACGACGTCCGGCCGGCCACGCCCGCCGACGAGCCGGCCTGCAACGCACTTTCGGTCAGGGTCCACGGCCATACACGGCCGGGCGAGGTCCACGAGGCCATCGAGTCCAGGGACGCCCGCGTTGTTGAGCGGCTGGGCCGGATCACCGGCTATACGACAGGCATCAACTACTTCGCCCACTCCGTGGCCGAGACCAGCGACGACCTGAAGGCCCTCATCTGCGAGGCAAAGGACTTCGGCACGCCCGGCTTCCTGGTTCCGCTCCGTGACAGCAACCTGTTCCAGTGGTGCCTGGCCGAAGGTCTCAAGGTCTGGTTCGTGCTGAACATGATGACGACCGGGATCTATCAGGAGCCCGAAGGCGCCCACCTGCCTTCGATCGGGTACTGACCTCGCCCTGGGTTCACTACAGGTCCGCGGGCCCGCGGCGCCTCCGGCGCATGGTCCGGGGCTTCGGCCCCACCGATCAGAGCGGCGCGAAACGGGCCGTGAAATGGCGCAGCTGCGCGGGCTGCTCGACGATCCGAAGTCCGCGCAGTTCGCCGGCTCGCTCGGCAACCCAACGGATCACTTCGATCACGTAGTCGATGTGGCTCTGCGTATACGTTCGGCGGGGAATCGCCAGCCGGACAAGGTCCATCGCGGCCGGCGTCTCGCTGCCGTCCGGGTGCAGCCCGAACATGACCGTTCCGATCTCGCAGCCGCGGATACCGCCCTCCCGATACAGGGCCGCGGCCAGCGCCTGGCCGGGGTACTGCAACGGCGGCACCTGGGGCAGAAGGACCCTGGCATCGATATAGACGGCGTGGCCGCCGATCGGGCGGACGACGGGGATGCCGGACCGGACCAGGCTTTCGCCCAGGTACTCGGTCGAGCGGATGCGATAGCGGAGGTAGTCCTCGTTCACCACCTCGCGCAGGCCCTGGGCTATCGCCTCGAGGTCGCGGCCGGCCAGGCCGCCGTAGGTGATGAAGCCTTCGGTCAGGATGAGCAGGTTGCGGCACTGCTCGGCCAGGCGGTCGTCGTTCATGGCCAGCCAGCCGCCGATGTTCGCCAGGCCGTCCTTCTTGGCGCTCATGGTCATGCCGTCGGCCAGCGACGCGATCTCGCGGACGATGTCGGGGATCGTCCGATCGGCGTAGCCGGGCTCCCGGGCCTTTACGAACCAGGCATTCTCGGCGAAGCGGCAGGCATCCAGGAAGAGCGGAATGCCGTGGCTGTCGCAGATGGCCCGCACGCCGCGCAGGTTCTCCATCGACACGGGCTGGCCGCCGCCGGAGTTGTTGGTGATGGTCATGAACACGACCGGCACGCGGCCCGGTCCGGCCGCCGCGATGCAGGCCTCGAGGGCGTCCAGGTCCATGTTCCCTTTGAACGGGTGGAGCGTCGCCGGCACGCGGCCCTCCGGTATGACCAGGTCCACCCCTTCGGCACCGGTGAACTCGACGTTGGCCCTGGTGGTGTCGAAATGGGTGTTGTTCGGAATGACCTTCCCGGGGCCGCCCAGAACGGAGAACAGGATCTTCTCGGCGGCGCGGCCCTGGTGGGTTGGGATGACGTGCCGGAACGGGAAGAGAGCCTGCACCGCCTCCTTGAACTCGTAGAAGGAAGGCGATCCGGCGTAGCTCTCGTCGCCGTGCTGGATGGCGGCCCATTGGTCCCGGCTCATCGCGCCCGTGCCCGAATTGGTAAGCAGGTCGATCAGGACGTCGTCGGCGTGGATGTTGAAGAGGTTCCAGCCCGCGGCTTCGAGGGCGCGATCGCGCTCGGCCACGGTGGACATCCGGATGGGCTCGACGGAGTGGATCCGAAACGGCTCGATGATCGTCTGCCAGCGGTCCATCGGCCAAGCATAGCCTCCGCTGTGCGACCGATTCGGGTCCCCGGGTAATCCCGCCGGGCCGCGCCGGGGGCCTGGGGATGAGCGGCACTCGCCCCGGACTTCGGCAGAGCACACGCGCCAAATCGGCCACGGGCCTGTCCCGATCCAAGCTAACCCAGGGAATTGGCTCAAATACCTCGGTGTCGTCTCCGACTCCCACGGTGAACTCCACCACCGCACTGGAAGCCTGATGACTCGCCCTGCGCACGACAATCCTGGTTCTGGAAGACGGCAGCTTCGCCTGGGGCTTCGACAGAGACTCGTAGCCGTCGTGGCCGTCGGCATCGCGCTCGGGATCGCCGGGTTCTACGCGGCCGCCGGCGCGATTGTTACCGATGGCTTCGTCAAGCTGGAACAGCGAAGCGCGACCAACGACGCCTCCCACGCGCGGGACGCCGTGAACGACCAGATTGCCGCCCTGGACCAGACGATGGCCAACTGGTCCAGCTGGGACGCCACGTACCAGTTCGTGCAGGACCACGACGCCGACTACGTGGCCGCCAACCTGCCGAGCACGGTGCTCGACCAGTTCCAGGCCAGCCTTGTCGTCTTTGCCGACCTGCGTGGCAACGTGGTCTGGGCTGAGGCCGCCGGACCGGCCGGCGGCAATCCGACCAACACGCCGCCCGGCGGGCTTGCCGCGTACCTCGAGCCGGGTGGATTGCTGGCCACCCACAAGAATCTCGCCGACGCGACCGAGGGTCTGGTGAACCTGTCCGGCGGCGTCATGATGGTGTCGTCCCGGGCCATCCTGACGAGCGAGGGCCAGGGACCCAGCCGGGGCACGATGGTCGTCGGGCGTTACCTGAACGCGTCCGACGTCTCTGCCCTCGACGGCATGACCCACCTGTCCTTGTCGATCAGCAGCTTCAGCGGTGGAGCGCTGGAGCCCGGCGCTCCTTCCGACGTGAGCGCGGTTCTCCCAGACCTTACGGTCGGCGACGAACTGAGCTCGCGGCCGCTGAGCAACTCCGTCATTGGGGCCTACGCGCTGCTCGACGACCTGCAGGGCAAGCCGGCCGTGGTGCTGCGGGCGCAGGAACCGCGTGATGTCTACGCCCTGGGCCAGCAGAGCATCGGCACGATCATTCTGCTGCTGATCCTCGTTGGCATCCTGCTTCTCGTCGTGATGGTCCTGCTAATCGACCGGCTGGTGGTCCGGAGCCTGACCCGCCTCGCGCGAGTCGGCGACGCCATAGCCTCGGGCGATGTCGGCGTAGCCGTCAATGAGACGAAGCGAGGCGACGAGGTCGGCGACCTTGCTCGCGCCTTCGAAAGAACGGTCGCGTACCTGCGCGCCACCGCGTCGGCCGCCGACGAGGTTGCGGAAGGTGACCTGACGACACGAATCGAGCCCGAATCCGAGATGGACGTCCTGAACCAGGCACTCGACCGAATGGTGACCGGCCTCCGGGCGGTAATCGGCGACGTCCACACGGCCGCCGGTTCCGTGGCGCTGACCAGCCGTGACCTGGACTACGCTTCAAACCAGACCGGCTCGGCGACCCAGCAGATCGCCCGGACCATATCGCAACTGGCGAAGGGCGCATCCGACCAGGCTCGAGCGGCATCCGACACCTCGGCCAGCGCACACGAGCTGACGGCCATGATCTCCCAGGTCGAGGCCGGCGCGGATGAGACGACCAGGCGAGTCGACCAGGCCGCCGGTGCCGTGCAGGCCACGGCTGCGGCCGTCGGCCGGGCCGACCGAGCGGGCGAGCGAATGAAGACTCAGTCGGCGCGCGTCAACGCCGCTCTCGACAACGGCCTCGAAGCCGTGGGAAGAACGGCCGACGGGATGCGCCGAATACAGGCGGCGGTCGAGGCCACGGCTGAACGCGTCGCCGAGCTCGGCGCCAAGTCCGATCAGATCGGCGCCATCGTCGAGACGATCGACGACATCGCCGAGCAGACGAATCTCCTGGCTTTGAACGCGGCCATCGAGGCGGCCCGGGCCGGCGAGCAGGGCAAGGGCTTCGCCGTCGTCGCCGACGAGGTTCGCAAGCTGGCCGAGCGTTCGAGCCGTGCTACCAAGGAGATCGCCGCGCTGATCGGCGAGGTCCAGGGCGAAACCGAGCGGGCGGTGTCGGCGATGAACCAGGGCGCCGCCGAGGTCAAGTCCGGTTCGGTCCTGGCGGAGAAGTCGGCCGGCGCGCTGGCCGAAATCAAGACCGCTTCGGGCGAACGGGACATCGCCGGCGAGGAGGTCTTCGTTGCGCTGGCGCAGATCGGCGAGTCGACCGCCCAACTGGTCATGTCAACCGACGCGATAGCCGCCATCGCCGCCCAGACGGACGCTGCGGCGGAGCGGATGAACCTCGCGGCCGGGTCGGTCTCGGCGGCCATGGAATCCATCGCCGCGGTGAGCCAGCAGAACGGGGCCGCCGCCGAGGAAGTGAACGCCGCCACGCAGGAGATGGCGGCCCAGGCTCAGGAGGTGGTCTCCTCCGCGGCCGAGCTAACGACCATGGCCGCCAGCCTGGAGGCGCTCGTGGCGCGGTTCCGTATCGACCCTGAAGGCCCGCGATCGGTCGGCGATGGCTCGCCCGTCGCGGCGGGTCCCGAGCCTCGGCCGGAGAACGGGGCGGTCAAGCGCAGGGCGGCCTGAGGGACCGGCCAGAACCGCGCCGCCGGCCTCCCGGGCGAAGCCGGCCGCCCGCCCTCCTGTTGCCTCAGGCTTGTGCCGGGTTGTTCTTCACGCCGTCCGGTCGCTTGACCGACGTGCCGGACTCGACCACCGGGCCGGGGAAATCCGACTCGACGACCGACGGCGCGATCAGGCAGTTGCGTCCGATCCGCACGCTGGCCGGGATCCGTGCTCGCTCGCCGACCAGGGTGATGCCGGTCCAGAGGTGCTCAGGTTCGTCGACGTTCGGTGTCCCCACGTCGTTCCCATATCCGACCACCGCGCCGGCGCCGACCTCGACGAACTTGTCGATGATGGCCGTGTCGACCACCGCGCCCGAACAGATCTCGCTATCGAGGAGCACTATCGAATCGCGGACCAGGGCTCCTTCGTAGACCTTCACGCCGGGTGACAGCACCGAGTTCAGCACCATGCCGTTGACGATGCAGCCGTGGCTTATGAGCGAATGGCGCGCGATTGCGTCCGGACCCATCTTGGCCGGCGAGCGCTCTTCGGAACGAGTGTGCACGAGCCAGCTGCGGTCGAACAGGTCGAGCGATGGGACGAGCGCCGTCAGGTCGAGATTGGCGGCCCAGTAGGCCTCGATCGTGCCGACGTCGCGCCAGTAGCCGTCGAAGCGGTGGCCGAAGACGGGGGCGCCGCCGACCAGCATGGCCGGGATGACATCCCGACCGAAATCGCTGTGCGAGTCGTCCAGCCAGTCATGAAGCGCGGTGCGGCTGAAGACGTAGACGCCCATCGAAGCCAGGTCGCTCTTCGGTACCGCCGGTTTCTCCTCCCAGTCCACGACCCGCTCGTCGGCGTCGAGGGAGAGGATCCCCATACGAGAGGCCTCCGCCGGCGGCACGGTGCGAACGGCGACTGTCACCGCCGCTCCGGTCCGGCGGTGGGCCTCGATCATGGGCCGGTAGTCCATCTTGTAGATGTGGTCGCCGGCCAGGACGAGGACCAGGTCGGCGCCGTCCTGGTCGATCTCGTGCAGGTTGTAGCGCACCGCGTCGGCCGTGCCCACGTACCAGCCGGTGTGATCCTTGGACATGTACGGCTGGAGGATCTTGATGCCCCCGCCGCGCATCCGGTCGAGATCCCACGGCCGCCCCGTTCCGATGTGGTCGATCAGCGAACGGGGGTTGTACTGGGCCAGGACCAGCACGTCGTCTATGCCGGAGTTGACGCAGTTCGACAGGCTGAAGTCGATCAACCGGAACTTGCCCCCGAACGGCACGGCCGGTTTGGAGCGGATCGCGGACAGATACGAGAGCCGCTCACCGGCTCCGCCTGCCAGGACAACGGCGAGGACTCCGTCCATGCCCTTCTCCCTTCCGAATTACCTGACCACGTCGGCAGAAGGATCTATCCGTATGATGACGCGGACCGGGCTCCCGGGACAGGGGAATATCGCGCCGGGGTAGAGCCAACACGCACTTGCCGAGGTCACCGTGTGGCGCGCCGTGGGCGCCCCAGAGGCGGCAGCCGGCCCCAGCCCTTGTACGGGTAGCTCACCAGGCTGGCGTTGTAGTAACGGGCGTCGCCCGTCACCTCCTCGCCGACCCAGTCCGGCAGAACCACGGCGGTCGATTCCGAGGGGAGTTCGATCTCGGCCACGACCAGGCCTTCGTTGTCGCCGGCGAAGACGTCGATCTCCCAGGTGAGAGCGCCGGCGTCGATGCGATACCGGGTCTTCTGGATCAGCGGCCGAAGCGCGAGCCCATCCAGAAGCTCCTCGGCGTCCGCGAGGGGTATCTCGTACTCGAATTCGGCCCGGCTGGTCCCGCTCGCCGAACTGCTGCCTTTCACGTTCAGACAGGCGCGCGTCCCGGACACCCGGACTCGGACCGTCCGCTCGGGATCGACCGACAGGTACCCCTGGACCATGCGCGTGCCCGGCAGGGCAGCCACGACGGCGGCGTCACGGACCAGGTACTTGCGCTCGATTTCCACGCCCACGGCCAGGCTCCTCCGGTCGGCTGCCGACCTATGTTGCCACTCGACGGAGATTCGCCGGGACAGCGGTGGGGTTGGCCCGGGCCCTATCGTCGGACTACGACCATTATCGGGCCGCGGCGGCGACGACCAAGTCGGTCCTTTTCGCGCGGCGGCCGAGCTCTCGGGGCGACTCCGTCCTGGTCAAACGCGTCGCAGGCTGGCCAGCCAGGCGTGCACGGAGTTCACCGGCATAAGGGTTTCGAGCGACTCCTCGTCGATCGCCTCGACCGACCAGCCCGAGCGAAAGGCGGCTCGTATGTCCGACCTGCGGATGCGCTCCGGGCCGAAGCCGAGCGGGTTGCGCGCGCTCCAGCACAGCACGTAGGCGCGTCCGCCAGGCGCCAGGGCTTCTCGCAATCCTCTGGCGTAGGGCGCCCGCTGGCCGGGCGCCAGGCAGTGGAACAGGCCGCTATCGATCGCCGTCGCGAACGATCGACCCATCTCCCCTACCCGCAGCGCGTCCCACACGAGGAACTCGACCGGGGCGCCGGCTGACAGGCGAGCCGCCTTCGCCCTGGCCTTGTCTATAGCTGCCCGGGCCAGGTCCACGCCGACAACTTCGTGGCCGAGCGAGGCGACGTAGAGGGAGTTCTCGCCCGTGCCGCAGCCGACGTCCAGGACCGGACCCTCGATCAGGCCGGCGGCGCCGAGGCGGACGATGGCTCCCTGCGGCCGGCCGATGTCCCACGTGGGCGTGCCTCCGTAGGCGTTGTCGAAGAACTGCATGTCGGATCAGGCTGGGGCGGCGGACCGTCGATGTCAAGCGGAGGATGCGCCGCGCGAGGCACGTCATTCGCGCGAATGGCGCCTGGCCCGCCCGGCGTCCATTTCGGATGCTGCGCATCCGCCGGGATACCACGCACCAGGGTGCCCCGGGCCGTGCAGCTACCGAGAAGCACGGCGACTACGGGCCGCCGCGCCCCGACGACCTCGCGGGCGCGCGGCCGGCGGACCGTGGCTGGTCCGGCGTGGCGGCCGGCTTTCGCCGGGGCCCCGGCCGGCGCGCCCGAGCATACACTTCCCACGGCCGAGGACCGCGCGGCGCCAGATGCACGACCGCGTGCCGGCCTGGCTCGATGGGCGCGTTCGGGAGCGCCCCTGCGTGGGGAGGTGTCCACATGATCACCCGCGTCGCCATCCTCGGCACGGGCAAGATGGGTACGGCGTTTGCCCGCCGTCTGGCAGCGGCCGGTACGGACCTGCAACTCAGTCTATGGAACAGGACTCGCGAGCGGGCCGAGCAGGTGGGCGTCGGAGCCGTCGCGCCGTCGCCGGCTGAGGCCGTCCGCGACGCCGAGCTTGTGATCACCAGCCTCACGAACCGGGAGGCGGTCAGGGCGGCCTACCTGGGGCGCGACGGGGCTCTCGCCGCCGAGGGCGGGCGGCTCTTCGTCGAGATGAGCACCGCGGGTCCGGACGCCGTCGCCGAGCTGGCGCCGGAGGTCGAGGCGGCCGGGTCGCGACTCATCGACGCCCCCGTCCTGGGAGCCCCGACCGTCGCCGCCAGGGGCGGGCTCGCCGTCCTGGCCGGTGGCGACGCCGCCGACGTGGACCGCGCGCGGCCGGTGCTCGAGCTGTTCGGCGAGGTACGCCACATCGGTGAGCTCGGGTCCGGTGCGCGCCTCAAGCTCGCGGCCAACAGCATGCTCGCCGACATAACGACGGTCGCGGCCGAGTTGCTTGCGGCGGGCGATGCCGCCGGCCTCGACCGGGAGCAGGTTTTCTGGGTTCTGGCCCGCTTCGTTCCCTCCCTGGAGCTCCGCCGCGCCGGTTTCATGGAGGATCGGCACGAGCCGACGCTCTTCGCCCTGCGCGATCTCCGCAAGGATCTCGATCTGGCGCTCGAGTTCTTCCACCGCTCCGGCGCGTCGGTTCCGCTGACGGCCCTGACCCGCGAGCTTTTCGAGGAGGCCATGGCCGGCGGCGCGGATCTCGACATCACCGCCGTCGGGAGGCGCTACCGGCGCGTCGTCGGTACGCCGCCCACCCTCGGATCGGTTGCCGCGGCGACGCCAGCGAAAGGCGCCCGATGATTCCGCCCATGGCGTCCCGCCCCCACCGCCGGTCGCGGCTCGACGGGAGCGGACCGAGGGCAGCCGGCGCCGGCGTCCAGGACCTGCCCGGGGTCGCCGGGCATCGACATTTCGCCAGGAGGTCATGACCGTGCAGGCCGCGGTGTATCACCAGCGGGGTTCGGCCCGCGACGTCCTCAGGGTAGTCGAGCTTCCGGACCCGACCCCGGCCCCCGGCGAGGTCCGGGTCCGCGTACGACTCTCCGGAGTCAACCCGACCGACTGGAAGGTACGTTCGGCCGGTGCACAGCTCCCGCCGGAGGGCCAGATCCCAAACCAGGACGGGGCGGGCGAGATCGACGCGGTCGGGGCCGGCGTCGACCCGGGCCGCCTAGGCCAGCGGGTGTGGGTCTACCACGCGGCGGCCGGGCGCCCCAATGGGACGGCCGCCCAGTACACCTGCGTCCCGCAGGAGCAGGCGGTGCGCCTGCCCGACGACGTCTCCTTCGCCCAGGGCGCCGGGCTCGGCATCCCCTACATCACGGCGCACCGCTGCGTCTTCGCCGACGGACCGGTCGCGGGGCGCACCCTGCTCGTAACGGGCGGCGCGGGCGCGGTGGGCAACGCGGCCATCCAGCTGGCCCGCTGGGGTGGCGCGGAGGTGATCGCCACTGTCAGCTTGGTCGAAAAGGGGCGGCTGGCGGCCGCTGCAGGGGCCGGCCGCGTGCTCGACTACCGGGCCAAAGAACATGTCCCGGAGCTTCGCGCCGCCGCCCCGTCGGGGGTGCAACGGGTGATCGACGTCGCGATCGGAGCGAACCTCGCGACCGACCTCGAGGTGATCGCCCCTCACGGGGTCATCGTGGCGTACGCCAGCGACGGACCAGATCCGACGCTGCCCGTCCGGCGGCTGATGACCGCCAACGCGACGCTGCGCTTCGTGCTCGTCTACAACCTGACGGCGGCGATGATCGGGCAGGCTGTCGGCGAGATCACGCAGGCGCTGCAAGCCGGAGCTCTGACGCCGCTGCCGGAGCACCACTTTGCTCTCCGCGACACCGCTGCGGCCCACGAGGCAGTCGAAGCCGGCGTCCTCGGCAAGGTGCTGATCGACGTTCCATAAGTCGGATCCGCCGCGGCCCGGGATCCTTCGAGTCCGGCGGCCCGCCCTGGGCAGCTCGAGCTGCTGCCCTACCCCTGGCTCAGCGTGGGTCGCGTATCCGACCTGGAAAGGACGTTGGAGGCATCAATGAAGATCGACGATGTGCGGCGGGTGCTCATCATCGGCAGCGGCACGATGGGTCTCCAGATCGGCCTGCAGTGCGCCACGCACGGATACCAGGTCGCGTTGTACGACGTCGATCCGGCGGCCCTCGAGAAGGGGATGGTGCGCATCCGCGCCTACGCAGACGGGCTCGTCGATGACGGAGCGATCGACGCGGCCGGGCGCAAGCGAGCGCTCGCGCACATCTCCCCGACGACCGATCCGACCATTGCCGCGTTCGAGGCGGACGTGGTGAGCGAGTCCGTGCCCGAGGACCCCGCTCTGAAGGGGCGCGTATTTGCGCGGTTCGATGCCCTGTGCCCGCCCAGGACGATCTTTGCCAGCAACACCTCCACGTTGCTGCCGTCGATGTTCGCCGCCGCGACGGGCCGGCCGGATCGCGTCGCCGCTCTCCACTTCCACCCGCCGGTCTGGTCGTCGAACGTCGTCGACGTGATGCCGCATCCCGGCACGTCGCCCGAGACGACCGAGCTGCTGATCGCCTTCGCCCGCCGGATCGGGCAGATCCCGATCCGTCTCCACCGGGAGAGCGTCGGCTACGTCTTCAACGCGATCTACTCCGCGATCAACGAGGCGTCGATCACGCTCGTAGCCAACGGGATCGCGTCGATCGAGGACGTCGACCGGGCCTGGATCGGCATCATGAAGATGCCCGTAGGACCATTCGGGATGCTCGACGGAGTCGGCCTCGACACCGTGTGGGACATCACCCATTAGTGGGCGGAGCGGACCGGCGACGCCCAGCGGCGGAAGAACGCCGACTTCGTGAAGGCCTACGTCGACCGCGGCTGCCTGGGCGTCAAGACCGGCGAGGGCTTCTACAAGTACCCGAACCCGGCCTGGGCATCAGCGGGGTTCCGGGAGTCAGGATCGACGGAGACCGGGCCGGCCGATCGCGGCCGTGGTTCCCTCGACGCCTCCGCATGAGCAGCCCCAGGGCTTCGTCTCCTCGGCCCGCACGACACCAGGGACTTGCATGATGACGGCCCAGTTCTACGTGAACGGCAGGATCTTCACGGGTCGCGGCGAGCGAGACTTCGCGACGGCGATGCGAGTGGCGCACGGGCAGTTCACCTGGGTCGGCCACACCGCCGATGTCGCCGCGGAGGACGCGACAGACCTGGAGGGCAGGACTGTGCTTCCGGGGTTCATCGACGTCCACACACATCCCGCCCTGGTGGCCACGACACTGGGCTCGGTGCCGTGCACGCCGCCGCTCGTCAGCAGCATCGAGGAGATGGTCCAGCGCCTCCGCGGGTCGCCGACACGCGACGACGACATATGGATCGAGGGCTGGGGCTACGACGAGTCCTTGCTGGCCGAGCACCGAACGCCGACGACCAGGGACCTGGATCGGGTCTCGACCACTCGGCCCGTACCGCCCGAACCGGGCGCCCGCTGGGTCCGGGGTGTCGCGGGTGATGCCGGCGATCTCCAGGGCTCGGGTGTTGCACACGCCCGAGTGGCAGTCCGACCGGAGGACGTATACGTAGTCCTGGACGCCCCGGGCCTTCAACACCACGTCGTTGGCCGCGTGCTCCACGAGGATGCCGTTGGGCTCGCCGTCGTCGAGCATGAGGTACGGCGGATCGCGGCGACCGCCGGGCATTTCAACGAACGAGGCATCGTGGCCGTCACCGACATGATGGCGCAAGTCGAGCCCTATCCCTACCTGGGCCTCTTCCGCGACGCCGCCGCCCTGGGCCTGAAGCAGCAAGTCATCCTCTACTACACGTGGCCCGGTCCGATGGCCCGGCCCATCGACGACCTCACCGAGGCGGACCGGAGCGGCAACGTCCAGGATCGGGGGCGTCAAGCTCTTCATGGACGGCTCGATATCCAACCGAACCGCGTGGATGTCGGAGCCCTACCCGGGCTCCGACGAGTACGGCATGTCCACGCTGACGGACGGGGTCATCGAGGAAGCGCACGCGTACGCAAGGCGGAACGGCATACAGCTGGTCTTCCATGCCATGGGCGATCGGGCGATCCAGCACGTCATCGACGCCTTCGACGACGAGGAGCCTTGGATGGCCGACATACCGTCCGTCCGCCTCGACCACGCCACGATGCTCGGCCCCCGGCAGATCAGGCAGATCAGTCGTGCCCGGATGAAGTTCGGCGTGGCGACTCAGATCATCTTCTTCTTCGCCGAGCACGACAGCTACGTCCGGAACCTCTCCTCCGCGCAATACCGCCGCGCCTACCCGGTTCGCACTTTCTATGAGTCTCTCGACCATGTCGCCCTGTCGTCGGACTGCCCGGCCACGACATGGGCGGACCCGGACAACGTGTTCACTTCGATCAAGGGCGCGGTCGTTCGCCGCGCGTACGACGGGGCGGACATCACCGCCGAGGAAGCGATCACGGTGCCCCAGGCGATCCTGCTCTACACAGGTCGCTCTCGCGAGCTGGCCGCCTTCCCGGCCGTCGGTGAGATCGAGTCCGGCTTCGACGCGAGCTTTATCGAGCTCGACCGCGACATCTTCACGGTCCCGGTGGAGGAGATCGACCAGGTTCAGGTGCGGCGGACCTTCATCCGGGGCGAGCTCGTCTTCGAGCGCAGCTAGGCAGAGCGGCCAGTTCGTTCGCGACCGCAAGAGTCGTCTGCGGGCCGGTGCGCCTCCGATCCGAAGCTTCGTGAACGGCGTCGGCGTCAGCCGCGGTCCTGGGCACTCCCGACGGATACCTCGGTCGGCGTAGGCGATGACCACCGGTATCGACACCACGACCCAGGGGCGGGCGACGAGATTCCACTCCCTGGAGGCCTGGCCAGACCGTGTTTCGCGTCCGACAAAGGCCTCGCGCGCCGCGCGCACGGCAGCCACGCTCGGCCGCCTTCTCACACACGCAGCCGACCGAGCACGGACGTCACGTTGCGGGTGCAGGTGTGGCCGGCCGGGTCGCGCCGAGCTACGACTTTGGCGTTCGATTGCGAGGCGCTCGTCCGGCCGCAGGCGGCGTCGCCGGCGCGGCCGCCGTAGGGGTCGCCGTCCCGGCCGGCCCTGATGGCACGGCCGCCGCCTGGGGCACGGCCGCCGCCTTGCCGGTCCGGCGGCGCGCAGCTCCCCGAGCTCGGGCCCCGCGCTTGCCGCCGTCCTTCGCGAGCGCCTCGGCCATGCCGTCCATCGCCTGCGCGGCGGCGAGTTCCGCCACCCCGGCCGCAGCCGATCGTACGGCGGCCGCGGCCATGTCGGCGCTCGCGGCACCGAGCGCCTCGGACGTCGCGTATTCTTCGCGGCCCTCACCCATTTCGGTCAGTCCCAGCGCGGCGAGCTCGCCCGCGAGGTGCTCGGCTCCGTGGGCGGCGATGGCGCCTTCGGTGGCCCGGCTGATTGCCTCCACCGCCAGGACGCGCAGCTGGTGGCTCGTTCGGCCCAGGAATGCCGCGAGAGTTCGCTGTTGGACGCCCCCGAGCAGCTCAGCCGCCACCTGTATCTGACCGGCGATGCCGGCCAGCTCCATGCCGCGGCGAAACTCGTCGCTGCTGAGGGCCGCGGCCAGTTCTCCACCGGCGGCAACCTGGTCGGCCAGGGAAAGGGTCGCCGCGCCCTCGGCGGCATCGAGCGCGCCTCTTCTGGCCGCGGCGTCGGCTGAAGCCGAGAAGGCGGCTGCGGCGACCGCTTCATCCTGGCCGTGGGTCAGATCCACCGCGCCGGCGGCCGTCTCGATCGTGGCGGCCGCCGCCGCGCCCTCGGCTTCGGCCAGCTGCTCCGCAGCGGCCCTGGTCCTGGCCTCGGCCGCGGACTTGCCCTTCGTCTTGCGGGCAGGCATCTTGTCCTCCTGGTTCACGGACTACGGCTCGGGCCTTCCCGGCGACAGGCAAGCCTCCAGGAGGACCCGAGCGGCTGCTGGTTACCGGGCGCGGCCCCATGTTAGAAGTCGTCGCCCAGGATCCAGGCCCGGGCGACGGGATCGCGGCGACGCAAGGCGGCCGACGGCCCCGGCCGGGCTCGGAGAGATCTGGTCAAGACCGTCGGTCGCGTCGCGCGGCGGGATCAGACGCTCGCCGCCGTCGCCTCTGCGCGGCAGATGGGGCAATCGTTGTCACCGAAGGAACCCTTTGCGAGGTCCCCATCTTCGTCGCGCTTCAATCCGCTGGTGCCTTCGCTGAAGCTGCCTTTGGTGTGCTGTGCGTGGCCGGTTACGAGGTTGACGCACTCCGGGCAATTGCCGTCGCCGAAGGAACCCCTCAGGAGGTGCCCTTCGTGGTCGCGTTGCTCGCCGCCGCTGCCTTCGCTGAAACTGCCCTGGAATTCGGTCTTTTCCTGCATTTCCGTGACTCCCGATGATTGGAGCTCGAGCCCGACGTCAAAGTGGTCGTGCGTTTGCTTCTGTCAGTCTGGCCTCGATCCGGCACACGCCGCGAGGATGAAAACCCCTCAACACGGTGGCAGAAATCCCGCCGGGCGCCCGGCCTTCTAGCCGCCCCCGAGGGAAGGCCGGGGCTCGAAGCGGGACGGGCCGCCGGTGCGCATCCACGACGCGGGCGCCAGCGGGGCAACGATGGCGTTGGACAGCGTCCGCAGCACCCGCGGACCGACGCGGAAGACCGCCCTGTCCGTGCCCGCCGCGGCCCAGACCCACTGGTACTGCGCCAGATCCTGGTCCATGACGATGGGCACGTCACGACCGTATCCGAACGGCGGCATGCCACTGATGGAGTAGCCGGTGAGGTCGTGCGACTCTCCGGCAGTGGCCTGTCGGATGGCGATCTCGCCGGTGACCGCGGCGAGGTTGCCCAGGTCGACCTGGTTACGTCCGGATACCAGGCAAACGATCGCCGCCAGTCTGCCCTCGGGCCGCGGAGCCACGAACACGAGCGATGCGACCATCTGTCCGAGGTCGGCCTCGAGGGCCTTTGCGGCCGCCTCGGCGGTGTGTGTCGAGGCGGGCAAGAGCCGGATCTCGAGTGCCACGCCCTTGCGAGCTGCGACCGCGACGACCCGCTGAATCCCGGGGTGCGAGATATCGATCACGTCTGGAACCCTTGCTGCCTGTTCTTGCGTCGGTGAGGGGAACAGCAGGATCGGCCCTTCGTTTCGGGCCGATCCTGCTGAATGGTTACGAACGAGTCGAGCGCGTCGTGGCTGGCCCCGGGTCAGTGCCAGCCGAAATGGGTCTGACGCCGGCCGCCCAGGAGTCCGACGGCAAAGATGACGATCATCGCTCCGACCACCGCCACGACGATGCTCGTGACGTTGATGCCGGTCACGTTGGCGACCTTGAGGACATCGCTGGCGATCCATCCGCCGACGAGGGCCCCCACGATGCCGAGCACGACCATCAATATCAGGCCCTCGCGGGACCCCATGATCAGACTGGCGAAGAAGCCGGCGATCGCGCCGACCACGACCCAGGCGACGAGGGTCATGTTGGGAATGTCCACGGAAATCCTTCTTTCTTCGCAGGCACGGGCCGGAAGCCGGCCGACGTAGGCTGCGTTATGTGCTGCTAGGTCAAGCCACCGCGGGCTCGTGCCGGAAGATTGCCAGGCTCCAGAGCACCACCAGCTCGATGATGGTCCAGCCGACGAAAGCGACGACTGCGGCGACATCGAGGACGGAGCCGCCGGAGGAAACGGCGCTGATGCGGAGGATGCCCTGGAACGGCGCGACCAGGACCCCGCCCACGTTGTTGATGATCGAGACGAGCAGGTTGCCCGTCCGGGCGTCGACAGCCAGCAGGACGATCCGCAGCCCGATCACGATCTGGATCAGACCGAAGACGAGGACGACTACGCGGCGGGTCGTCTCATTGTTGCTGGGCCGAAAGTCGAGCCGTCGGCTGGTTACGGTCCGGTTGCTCAAGCCACCGGACTCGGTGGTGGTCGGGGCGTCGGTAGTGACGCTCCGCTGTTCCTGAACTGTCACGGTGGTCTTCTTCCCGGCGACGGACGATGAACCTGCATCCGGCTATCAAGCCGGTGGAGCCTTCGATCCGCGGTCGTGATCCGATAGTGGACCTGGGCGGTGTCGCTGCGCGAGGATGAAAACCCCAGGTCGGGATTCGGGTTTTCGACGCCTGGCGATCCGAGCCGGAACGCGATCGGCCCGGCTCCGGCGCCGGCTAGGGCTGAACTTGATGCGGCGCCGCGCGGGATCGGCGTGGGCGGGACACGATGGCGAACCCGAAGATCGACGCGGGCGCGAATCCGGCCAGCGCGACCAGGCGCGGCGCGCCGGCGAACCGGAGCCCGGCACCAAGGCCAATAGAGGCGGCCGCCAGAAGGCGCAGCCCGGAGTCGGGCAGAGCCTGGAGGGTGGTCACGGTGCGCTCGGCGCCCGATCTCACGCGGCCGAACGCCCCCGGGAGCCGCTCCGCGACCTGACCGGCGCGCAGGCGCGCCTCGCCTGCGATAGCCGGCACGTGCGCCACAACCCCGGACACCTCCGTGCCTGCCTGATCGATCGCGGCTCGCGCACCCTGGAACGGCTTCCGTTCGCCGTCCTGGGTATCCCCCGTGACTTCCATCGTCGTCATGTCCGACCTCCTCGCCACGCCGACCGTCACGGCGAATGCCAGGTAAGGCGCTCATGAGTCCCATGAGCAGGCCCTGGGCCTCGAACTCGTCCCGGCTGCTCGACAAGACCGGCCCAGGCCACACAAAGTAGGCGTCCGCGTGCGATCCCGCGAGGATGGAAACCCTGCCCGCGCTCGGCCGCGGGCCGGTCAGAGACCCATGGCCCTTCTCCTCGGCGGCCCGCCATAATGTCGACATCGTGGCGCGATCGGCGATCCCCGCGGAATCTCAGCTCGTCGTGATCGGATCATCGGCGGGCGGTATCGAAGCGCTCTCGCGCGTCGTGGCAAGCCTGCCCGCCGACTTCCCGGCGCCGATCGTGATCGCTCAGCATCTCGATCCCCACCGTCCCAGCCACCTGCACGAGATCCTCGCCCGCCGCACCACGCTGCCGGTCCGAGTGGTCGAGGAGCGGGAGGCCCTGGAGGGCGGCGTCATCTTCGTCGTTCCTTCGAACCGGATCGTCGAGTTGAGCCACGGCGACCTCCGGCTTCACGCTGCCAAGGCCGGTGCGGTCGCCCCCTCCATCGACGTGCTGTTCGAGAGCGCGGCCAAACTCTTCGGGTCCGGGCTCATCGCCGTGATCCTGACCGGCAGCGGGTCCGACGGATCGCTGGGAGCCTGGCACGTGAAGGAGGCCGGCGGCACGGTCGTCATAGAGAACCCGGCGACGGCGATGTTCCCGTCGATGCCGAGCTCGATTCCGGCGTCCCTTGTCGACGCGACGGCCGATGTCGATTCGATCGGATCGATCCTGTGCGATCTCCTGGCGGCCGGCAAGCCGCCGGAGGAGGAGAGCGCGAGCGAGGAGCTTCGAGACCTGCTGGAGCGGATCCACGAGCGAAGCGGCATCGACTTCGGCAGCTACAAGCCGGCCACGATCCTGCGGCGATTGCGCGGCCGTATGAAGGCCGTATCTCGCCCGACCCTCGCCGGCTACGCCGCCTACCTGGAGTCCGATCCCGAGGAGTACGCGCGGCTCATCAACACCCTGCTGATCAAGGTCACCGAGTTCTTCCGGGACCCGCAGGTCTTCGAGTACCTTCGCGAACATGTCGTCCCCGAGCTCGTTGCGGAGGCGCGGCGCGAGGGCCGGGAGCTCCGCGTCTGGTCGGCCGGTTGCTCGACGGGCGAAGAGGCCTACTCGGCGGCCATCGTCATTGCCGAAGCCCTCGGCGACGCGGCTCCCTGGCCGGAGGTTCGGATCTTCGCCACCGACATAGACCGCGAGGCGATCGCGTTCGCGCGACGGGGCATCTATCCGGCAGCCGCTCTCAAGGGCCTGCCGCCGGGCGTCCGGGACCGCTACTTCGCGAAATCGGACGGCGGTTACGACGTCACCAAACCGGTGCGCGCCCTCATGGTCTTCGGCGAGCACGACCTCGGCGAGCGAGCGCCCTTCCCCCGGATCGATCTCCTGCTCTGCCGGAACGTGCTCATCTACTTCGCCGCGCCCATGCAGCGGGTCGCCCTCGAGACCTTCGCGTTCTCGTTGCGGCCGGGCGGTCGGCTGGCCCTCGGCACGTCCGAATCCGTCGCGGCGCTGCCGGAGCCGTTCGAAGAGGAGAACGCCAGGCTCCGGATCTATCGACGACTGCCCGGGAGCTACGCCCTCCCACCCCTGCGACGCACGCTGCTCCGCCCGCGCAGGGGCCAGGAATCCCAGCTCGACCAGGCCATCCGGGTCACCCACCGTGAAGTCCAGCGCGTGGAGGAATCGACGGCGTCGGCCAACAGCCTGCTCCTCAACCTGACCGTCGGCATCGTCGTCGTGGATCCCCGCTACTACATCCTGCGGATCAATACCGCGGCTCGCCAGATGCTCGGCATCCACGGCGCGGCCTACGACCAGGACTTCGTCCATCTCGCGGAGGTTCTGCCGCCCAGTGCGGTCCGGGCCGCCATCGACTCCGCGCTGACGGGCAGGACCGCCACGGCCGTCTTCGAGGTGGAGCCGACGGATGCCGCCGGCGAGACGACTCATTTCGTGGAGGCCACCGTCCGCCCGTACCGGGTCGAGGGTCGTGCCATCGAAGGCGCCGTCGTCGAGCTTACGGACGTGACCAGGCTCGAACAGGAGCGTCGCGCCGGTGTCCGGACACGCGAGCGACTCGACAAAGCGGTCGCCACGAACGGCCGGCTCCTTCGAGCGAACGAGGAGCTGACCGGCATGGTCGCCGAGTTGCGAACGGCGAACGAGGCCATGCTCCTGGCCAGCGAGGACGCGCAGGCTACTCGCGAGGAAGTGGAGACGGTCAACGAGGAGTTCCAGGCCACCAACGAGGAACTCGAAACCCTCAACGAAGAACTGACGGCCAGCGTCGAGGAGCTCCGGGTCGCCAACGAGGACCTCGCCACGCGCACCGACGAGCTCAGCACCCAGACTGTCGTGCTCGAGCATGAGAGGTTGAACACGCAGGAGGAGCACGATCGTATCCGATCGATCCTGGCCAGCATCGGGGACGCGGTCGTGGCCGTCGACCACGAGGGCCGGATCATGACGACCAACGACGCCTACGATCGGATGTTCGGTGGCGCCGAGTCCGCGATCGAGCCCGAAGACGCGGCCGGGCTCCCGATTCCGCCGGCCGATCGGCCGCAGCAGCGCGCTGCCCGAGGCGAACGCTTCCGCATGGAGTTCGCCCTGTCCCAGCCGGGAGGGACGCGGCGCTGGTTCGAGGCCGTGGCGGAGCCTCTCACCGCCGGGGATCGGACCTGGGGCGGCGTGCTGACGATCCGGGACCTTTCCGAGCGCACGATGCGGCTCAGCCTGGAGCGATTGATGGCCGCTGCGGGCCACGAGCTCAAGACGCCGGTGGCCGCTCTGCACGGGTACCTCCAGCTGGTCCAGCGGGGCCTCGGCCCGGAGAGCTCGCCCCAGGCCCAGACCTATACGGCTCGGGCGCTTGCGCAGACCAGGCAGGTCGGCGAACTCATCGAGCGCCTCTTCGACGTGAGCCGCATCCAGGCTGGTCGACTCGAGCTCGTGACCGCCCGGATCGATCTCATTTCGGTCGTCCGCGCCGCGGTCGAAGTGGCCGAGATGATGTCGAACGCACAGACGATCCGGGTTTCGCCGACTGCGGGACCGATCCTCATCCGCGCGGATAGCGGTCGGCTGCAGCAGGTCTTCGTCAATATCCTGTCCAACACCATCGAGCACGCGTCGTCGTCCCCGACAATCGACGTGACCATTCGCCGATCCGGATCAGTCGCCGTCGTAGAAGTGCAGGATCACGGCCCCGGCATCGCCGGCAAGGAGCTGCCACTCCTGTTCAAGCCGTATACGCGGCTGGGGCATAAGTCGTCCGGCGGGCTGGGTCTCGGGCTGTACCTGGCACGCGAGATCGTGACCGCGCACGGTGGGACGATCGAGGCGGAGTCGACCCTCGGCGAGGGAACGCTGATCGTCGTCCGGCTGCCGATCGGCAAGTCGAGAACTCGTGGCGATGCCCGGCCGGCGTCGGGGGCTGGACCGTGATCCGGCTGGGGATCATCGAGGATCATCCCGCCATCGCCGACGGTCTCACCGCGCTCCTGCGGGGCGTGCCCGACGTGGTTGTTGTCGGAACGGCGCCGGACAGCGCAGCGGCCGACCGTCTCATCGAGACCAGGTCACCCGACGTCGTCCTCTGCGACATCCGCCTGACCGGGACGGTGGACGGGCTGGAGATACTCGCCCACCACACGCCCGGTCCGGCGTTCATCATGCTGAGCGCATACTCCTACCCCGGCTACTACGTCGCTGCCGTCGAGCGCGGAGCGAAGGGGTACCTGTCGAAGATGGCGACCATCGAGCAGATCCTCAAGGCCGTCCGAACGGTCGCCGCCGGAGGCACCGCCTTCCCGGACGCCGTCCGCCGGGCGGCGCGCGCGGCCCTGCGCGCGCCGACGCCGCGCGAGGCCCAGATCCTGGCGCTGGTGGCCGAGGGCCTGGGCAACGCCGAGATCGCCGAACGTCTGTCACTTCGGTTGAAGACGATCGAGAGCCAGCTCCGGCGGATGTTCGATCGCTACGACGTGACCAGCCGGACGGCGCTGGTTCGCGTGGCCCAGCGGCAGGGCTGGATCGAGGGGGATCTCTAGCCCTCGAGGTTCGTCGCCAAGGACGGCGTCGTCGACGCGGAACCAAGCTCGCGCGAGGTCACGTCCCGGCGCCGAGAAGAGCGCGCTCGGCCAGCCCGAGCGGCAGCGACCCGGTCTCAACCAGCCGGTCGTGGAACTCACGCAGGACTCCGGCCGGTGCCGATGCGCCCGACCCCGCCGGCAGCCCGCGCGACTCCAGGAAGCGGTCGCGGATGCGCATGATCTCGAGGCAGCCGGTCAGGTAGGAGGACGCCTGCGTGGGCCACCAGCAGTAGCGTCCGACCTCGGCCCGGGCGGTGGGTTCGGGCGTGGCCGTCTTCTCGACCATGAAACGGACCGCGTCGTCGTAGCTCATCTCGCCCATGTGCAGGCTCGTGTCGACGACCATGCGCGCGGCCCGGAAGAGGGTCGCCTTGAGATGATTGAGCTCCTGGATCGGTTCGGTGAAGAAGCCGCGCTCGCGCATCAGGCGCTCGGCGTAGAGGCCCCAGCCCTCGCTGAAGTACGGGGTGCCGAGAACCCGGCGCAATCGCCGGGCCCTCGTCTTGCGAACGACGAGGTGCCAGTGGTGGCCCGGGTAGGCCTCGTGGACCGCGGTCGTGGGTATGTGGCCGAAGCTGTTGGCCGCGAGCCGCTTCTCGACCTCGGCGGACGGCGCACCGTCGGGCGCGTACGGCACGAAGAAGTGGCCCCGCAGGGACGACGCGAACGCGGGCGGCGGCATGTATGAGGCCACTCCGATCAGCGGGCGCTGGAACGGCGGCGAGGGCAGGACGTCGCAGGACTCGCCATCGGGAATCGTGATCAGGCCGGTCTCGACCAGGAACGCCCTGGCCGCCTCGGTCCAGCGGGCGTACGTCCGGCGCATCTCGTCCTCCGTCGCCGGATGATCGCCGTTCGACCGCTCCAGGACGGCGTTCCAGTCGTCGGTGGACCAGGCTCCGCGTGACAGCTCGCGCATCTCCGTCGAGAGGCGGTCGTACTCGGCGCGGCCGCGGTCGCGCAGTGAGCGGGCGTCGTAAGGGAGCACCTCTCGCTCGCGCAGCAGCCGCGTGTAGCCTTCCTCACCCAGCCGCCAGCTGCCGGTCGCGCGGCCGGCCAGCTCGTCGAGATGGTCCGCCCACTCGCTCAGGGCGCGGGCCGCCTCTTCCCCGGCGGCGGCGAGCCGCGACCGATCCCGATCGGTGCCGGCCTCGGCCGGGAGCAGATCTCGGACGTACCGAGCCGCTCCCCGCGCGGCGTCGCGGCCGCGCTCGAGGATCAGTGGATGGGCGAGCCCGGGATCGAGGTTGGCACGGCCCTGCTCGAGTGCCCGTGGCGCCTGGGCGAGGCGGGCCAGGGCCGCTTCGACGAGCTCTCCTTCCGGCCGGAGGCGGTGCAGGAAGAGCCCGAACAGGCCGCCTGTGATCGGCCCGCTGTAGACCACGGGATCGCGCCGCCAGGCGGTCCAGTCGGCCATGATGGTCCGGCCGGTCATCATCGAGATCGCCAGATCGCGGTCGATGCGCTCGTCGTCGGAGAGCCCGGCGTCCGGCAGCGAGGCGAACCGGGCCTGCCATCGGGCCGCTCTCGCCCCCCGGCGCTCGAACGACTCGGCCGAGAGATCGTCCAGCCGGTCGTCGTACTCGATCAGCCCGAGCGCGCTGGCGCCGACCGGCGATTCCTCGTACTCCTCGCTCAGGAATTGATCGATCAGCTGCTCAAAGTCGGCCACCGAGATGCTCCTTCACGGGTTTCCGGTTCTAACTGACGGTCCGAAGCTCCGGCCAGATCGCCGTCCACGGGGCCCGCAGGCCGGTGCACACCGAGACGGCCGTGCCCTGCTCGCCGTTCTCGATGCCGAGCCCGTTGTCGATCGTCGCGACAACGTGACAGCCGACGAAGAACTGGTCCGGGTCGGCCGGTCTCCAGTCTCCCACGTGGACCACGACCGTGCGGTCGGCCGGCGGGGGTCCCCAGTCCCAGAACGAGTTGTGGCACGAGTACACCGGAGGGAGTCCCCTGCCGAGCAGTTCGAGCGGGCTCGCCTCACTGTAATCGTTGGTCAGGATCACGGCGCGGGACCGCTCGCCCGCGGGCAGCGCGGCCACCACGCCCTCGACGGTCGCGACAAACTGCGGCCACCCGACCGTGTTCGCGACATCGGGAACCGTGGCCGGAAGCGAGGTCTTCGCGTACGTGGTGAGCGGCAGGATCGGCAGAGTCAGAAGGGCGATGAGGGCGCCCGAGCAAACGGCGGCCGTCGTGAAGGTCGCGGCCCTGACTCGTCGGTGGCCTCGGGCCAACCAACGGTCGAGGAGTATCGCCCCGGCCGCGATGAACACCGGCACGCTGCCGAGTGCGTAGTAGGCCTTTCCGCCGCTGACCACGACGAGAGCGAGCCCGACCAGAGCCGCGATCCCGATCGCACGCCACGGCGCCGCCGGCTTCGACCTCAGGACCCAGACCAGACCCGCCGCGGTCACCGGAAAGAGAAACGGGCCGGTGAAGAGCCAGAGGAGCGGCACGATCTGGCCGCGGTTGTCGCCGGCGTATTGGGAGATGGCCTGGGCCATGGTGAGTTGCGGCCAGCCGTTCGCCGCCTCCCATACCAGGTTCGGCAACCAGATCAGGAGCGCGATCCCGATCGCCGACCACGCCCACGGCGAACGGACGATGTCCCAGCGCCGTGTGAGGACCAGTCCTGCGGCCAGCCCCGCACCCAGGAAGAGGATCGTGTCCTTGTTCTCGAGTGCGATCCCGGCCACGATGCCAGCTGCCAGCCAGAGGCGCCGATCGCCGCCCGCGAGCAGCTTCACCAGAAGCCACAGGATCACGGCCCCGGCGAGCAGATCAGGCTCGGTCGTCGTGTCGAGATGGCCGGCGCCGAGGTAGCCGGAGAGCGCGGCCGTGACCGCCGCCAGGATCTGCGCGCGTCGAGATCCGCCGAGATCACGCGCCATGAGCGCGACCAGGACCACGATGAGCCCCATCTCGAGGGCGGGCAGCAACCGTACCGCCGTCGGCGAAACACCGAACAGGGCCACCGACGCGGCGGAGAGCAGCGGCGTGAGCGGCGGCTGGTCGACGTAGCCGAAAGCGGGATGCCGGCCGGCGACGATGAAGTACATCTCGTCGCCGTGGAAACCGTAGGCGCCCGACACGACCATCAGACCCGCGAACATGAGGCCGGCGACCAGGATCACGGGCCAGGGGACGCCCACCCAGGAGAGATGCTGTCTGACTGAGCCGACCGCTGAGGAAGTCATGGGAGTACCTGTGCGCCGGGCGGAGCGGAGGTCCTGGCGCCTTGACGATCGCGAGACGTGCGCGGCGAGGCGCGCCGTATCACCGCGGCGCTCAGCGCTACTGCACGAACATCCAGTAGACCGCCAGGAAGGCCAGGACGATGCCGACGTTCACGACCAGCCGCATCCAGAAATCGCGCCTGAGGAATCGCCAGTCCACGACGACCACGACCGCGATCATCACGATCAGGTAGAGCAGGGTGGCTCCGTGTGATCCCATACTCGTTTCTTTCCTTTCAAGGGCGGCTCAACACGACCGCCGCCCGGTCTAGCTGACTCGCGGCGCCTTCCGCGGCGAGACAAGGATTCGAGCGCGGCACGGCGTTCGTGTAGACCCGGCCGGCGAGCGCCGCTAAGCCGGCTGCCGTGGCGAGCAGGAGGCCCAATCGCGAGCACGACCTCCGCCGCAACGAGGTCGTCTCGATCACTTCTTCGTCGAGAGGAGAAAGAGAGCGCCCCCGACCGCGACCACCGCGATTCCGGCGGCAAAGACCCAGTTGCCCCACCACATGTCCCTGTTGACCCGGCCGACCACGATGAGGATCGCGGAGACCACCGCCATCAGGGTCAAGAATGGATGGGCCTTCACACGAGGCGGCATCTGATTCCTCCTTCGATCGCTGCGGGCCGACGGGGCCCGAACATGCTGAACCTGGAGCCACGACCGTTACCCACGGAACGCATCCATGAACCGCACCCGGGCCCCGATGCGCATCGCCGCGTTCGTATACATGCGGCCGGCCAGCCAGGTCAGGCCGCCGATGGATGCGACGATCAGCGCCATTGCCAGGCCGACCTGCCATATCGGCACGTCGGTGACTGCCATCCGCACCGGCATCAGGATGGGGGCGAACGGCGGCAGCAGCGAGCACAGCGTGGCCAGGGGGCCGCTCGGATTCGGCAGCGCGGCGTACATGAGCAGGTACCCCGCTATCTGGAAGACCGAGATCGGCGCGACGGCGCTCTGGATCTCCTCCTGGCGCGAGACGAGGGAGGCGACCGCGGCGTAGGCGGTCGCGTAGAAGAGGAAGCCGAGCATGAACCAGCAGATATCGGCAAGGATCGAGGCCGCGCCCAGGGCCGGGATCGCGGCGAGGTTCGTCACGTGGACCGCGACGAGCGCGGCCGCGCCCACGATCGTGAGCTGCAGGAGACCGACGAGGCCAACCCCGGCGACCTTGCCCGCGAGGAGACGAGTCGGCTGGATCGTGGCGAGAAGGATCTCCATGATCCTCGTCGCCTTCTCCTCGACCACGCCCTGAGACACCATGTTGCCGTACTGGCCGAGCGCGATCCAGAGGATGATTCCCAGGGCCAGGCTGGCGAGCAGGTTCTGCGTGTCCTTGGGATTGGGGGGCGCCAGAAGCTGGACCGGGACCAGGGCCATGGCCGATTTGACCGCCGCCGGCGAAAGGCCGGCGTCGGAAAGGCGTGCGGCCTCCGCGGCCAGGGACAGGGCGGACTCGACGCTAGATGGCATCGCAGCGTTCGCCACGGCGGTCGGCGCGGTCGACGACCCGGTCACGAGCACGTCCAGCGTGCCCGCCGTTACCTGCGTCTTCCCGGCGCCGACGTCGGCGATGTCGCTGACCGTCACACTCACACCCAGGGCAGCGGCCGTCGCCGTGAACGAACGCTCGAGCGCCTGCGATCCGCCGCTGAAGCCCACCCGCACCGGGGTGGTCTTGCCGGCCAGCAGTGACGCGGCCACGATGCCGACCACGACGAGGACCGTCATCACGATTGTGCCGCCGACGAAGACGCGCGAGCGCAGACGCATGCGGACCTCGCGGCGGGCGACGAGGAAGGTGGTCGGCAGGCGGCGGGTTCCGCCGAGGCTCGGGAACCGGGCGTTCATGCCGCCGCCTCCTCGATGACGCTCCGGAAGATCTCACCGAGGGTGGGCTCGACGCGCTCGAACTCGCGCACCGGTCCGGTGACCAACGCCGCCTGGAGCAGCGCCTGGTCGTCGACGCCCGGATCCAGCTCGAACAGCCGCCGCGTGCCGTCGGCCCGCACGAGCCGCACGCCCGGCACCGCCGCATCCCAGCCCACCGGCGCCGAGGGCACGTCGATCCAGCGGCGCTCCTGCCCCCCGGCCCGGAGCTCCGCGACTGTGCCGATGGCTACCATCCTGCCGCGGTCGATGATGCCCACCCGGTCGCAGATCCGTTCGACCAGTTCCAGTTCGTGGCTCGAGAAGATTACCGGGACCCCCGCGTCTGCCCGTTCGCGAAGCACCTCCGCCATCACGTCGACGGCGACCGGGTCGAGCCCGGCGAACGGCTCATCGAGGACGAGGACGTCCGGACCGAAGACCAGCGCGGCGGCCAGCTGGACACGTTGCTGGTTGCCCAGGCTCAGGGCCTGGAGATCGTCGCCGGCCCTGTCCTTGAGGCCGAACCGATCAATCCAGCGCACGGCCGAGACCCGGGCCTCCGAGCCGGTCATGCCGTGAAGCTCGCCCAGGTATGCCAGCTGCTCGGCCAGTCGCATCTTCGGGTACAGCCCCCGCTCCTCGGGCATGTACCCGAACCGCCTGCGGGCCGCGAAGTCGAGCGGCTTGCCATTCCATCGCACCTCGCCCGCGTCGGCGGCGAGGACTCCGAGCACGATTCGCATCGTGGTGGTCTTGCCCGCGCCGTTGCGCCCCACGAAGCCGAACAACTCACCGGCATGGACATCGAAGCCCAGGTCTCGTACCGCGACCGTCTCCCCGTATCGTTTCGAGATCCCATTGAGCTCGAGACTGTGCTCGGTGTTCATGTCTCCTCCGGCGCGACGGCCGCGCGTTCGAGTGTCGAAGAGTCCGCGTCTGTCTGCTCGGTGCCATCGGACTCACCATGACGCGCACCTCTGGCCGCGGGAAGGCGGCCGGCGTCCCTCAGAGCGCGGCGAAGAAGAAACTCGATCTGCCCGTTCAGGCTGCGCAGGTCGTCGCCCGCCCAGGCGCGCAGCGCCTCCATCGTGGCGGGATCGAGCCGCAACAGGAACGACTTACGCTCCATCGGCGTGCCCTCGCGGCCGGCTACTGGTACAAGGTGCCCGTATTTATGACCGGCTGCGTCTCGTGCTCACTGCAGAGCACGACCAGGAGGTTGCTGACCATGGTCGCCTTGCGCTCCTCGTCCAGGTCGACGATGTGCTTCTCCGAGAGCTGGTCGAGCGCCATCTGGACCATGCTCACGGCGCCTTCGACGATTCGCGTGCGGGCATCGATGACCGCGCTCGCCTGCTGGCGCCGCAGCATCGCGTTGGCGATCTCGGGGGCATAGGCGAGGTGGCTGATGCGGGTGTCAATCACCTCGATCCCGGCCTTCTGGAGGCGGCCCTGCACCTCCGCCTGCAGCTGCTCCCCGACCTCGTGCGGGTTGCCGCGCAGCGACAGCTCGTCGCGGTGCGGTTCGTAAGGGTACGAGGTGGTGAGCGTGCGGATCGCCGCCTCGGTCTGGACCTTGAGGAACTGCGCGTAATCGTCGACCTCGAATAGGGCCTCCGCGGTGTCGGCCACGCGCCAGACCACGACCGCCGCGATCTCGACCGGATTGCCGTCGCGGTCGTTGACCTTCAGCTTCTGGCTCTCGAAGTTGCGGACCTTGATCGAGATGCGAGGACGGTGGGTGAACGGGTTGACCCACCAGAAGCCCTGCTGCTTGAGGCTGCCCGCGTATCGACCGAACAGGACCAGAGCCCGCGCTTCGTTGGGGTTCACTACCGTCAGGCCTTCCCAGCACAGGATGACGAGCGCCGCGTACGCGATGATCCCGATGTGGAGATATCCCGGGCCGTTCGACACCTGGCTCCAGAGGTCACGTTTGAAAACGACCGCGCCGATGGGCACCACGGTGGCCACGAGCAATACGAACAGCACCGGGAACCCGTTGAGCGCCCGCGCCTTCCGCTCCTGGATCATGTCGATCTCCCGCTATCTAAGTGATATCAGTACGATAGTAGCACGGCGCGCAATAGTCGCAGACTTAGTCCTCTGCATGAGCGGCGCCCGGCGGCTGCCCGGCACGGCGCACACCCAGGTTCAAGTACCATGACCTGGCGCCGCCGATTGGGCTCAGCGACAGAGTGGAGGCTTGGATGCCCGGCAACCGGGGCGACGCAGGGGATACGGCGGCGACAAAGGCGCAAGTCGGCGCGGAAGTGCCGTCGCCGCTCGCGGTCCCGATTCCGCCGGCCGGCCCCGTGACCGTTCCCGGCACGCGCCCGGCGGCCCGGGAGCGGCGGCTTCTGCCCGGAACGCGGCCGGCGACCCGCCGCGCCGAACCGCGGTGAGCGAGGACGGGCCGGGCGCCGACGGACTGGCGACAACCTCCCGAGCGCCCGAGCCACGAGGGATCATCCTCGCCGCCTACTCGAGCTTCATCCTGGTCGGGTGGACCGGCCTCTTCATCCCCTCGCTCCTCAGGGTCCTGGAGGGCGACTTCGGCCGCTCGGACGCCGAGTTTGGGCTGGTCTACCTGGTCGGCGCCCTGCTGTCTGCCAGCGGGGCGCTGTCGTCGGGTCTCATCGCCGGGCAGATCGGCCGGCGCGGCGTCAACGCGACCGCAGCGCTGCTGGTCGCCGGCGGGATGGCGCTGGAGGCGTTCGCGCCGTCCTGGCCGGTCTTCCTGGCAGGGGCGGGGCTCGCGGGAGCCGGCTGCGGTGCGATCGTCGCGATGGGCAGCAGCGTCGTCATGGACCTGTCGGCCGCGGGAAGCGGCACCGGCCTCAACCGCCTGCACCTCTTCTACAGCCTGGGCGCCCTTGCGGCGCCGGTGGCGATCGGCACGCTGATCAGCGTGGGCACAGGCTGGCGCCTGATCGCGGTGGCCACCGGTCTTGGCGGGCTCGCGCTGGCCGAGCCGCTCTCTCGCGCCGGGGCGGTCCAACCGCGGCATCGGCCGCCGGCGATGCCCACGGCCACCGACCAGGAGCCGGTCAAGCTGACGGGCCTCCGGATCGCGCTCGCGGGGCTCGGTCTCGCCATCGCCTGCTACGTGGCGGCCGAGTCGGGGGTCTCGAGCTGGCTCGTGGGCTTCCTGGCCGACGAGCCGATGACGATAGCTACGCTGGCGCTCAGCCTCTTCTGGATCGGTATGGCCGCCGGTCGCGCGGCCGCGAGCCGGTTCGCGGACCGGTTCGACCCGGTCCGCTTCACCGCGTCGTGCGCCTGGGCCGGCGGCACGGCCATCCTCGCCGCGGTCGGCCTGGCCACGGGCCCGGCTCGGATCGGTCTCTTCCTGGCGGCCGGGTTTGCCTTTGGACCCGTCTATCCGATGATCATGGCCGTCGCGGGATCGCTCTTCCCGCATCGCTCGGCCGCCGTGGCCGGCATCGTGGCGTCGGCGGGCGTCCTCGGGGCCATCACGTACCCACCGCTGATGGGCCTTATCGCGGGGTTCGCCGGCCTCGGAGCCGGGATGGTCGGCGTGGCCTTCCTGATCATCTTCAGCGGGGGGACGGTGGCCCTGGTCGGCTGGCTGAGGCGCCCGACGCGGCCGCCCGAGAAGCTCGGTTCGAGCCGACTCTGACCGCCGGTGCGAGCAGGGCCCCGCGCGACGGCCCCGGGCTCCGTGAATCAGCTCTCGACGAAGCGGTACCCCGTCCCGTAGACAGTCTCGATGGCCGAGTCGCCGATAACCGCCGCCAGCTTGGCGCGCAGGGTCTGGACGGTAGCCTGGAGAAGGTGGATCTCGTCCTGGTAGCCGGAGCCCCAGACCGCCCCGAGCAGCTCGCGATGGCGGACCACGCGGTCCGAGTGCTCGATGAGGTACTGCAGCAGCCGGAATTGCGTCGGCGTCAGGTGGATCTCCGTGCCCAGAGCCTCCACTCGATGGCGGACCGTATCGACGACCAGCCGTCCGCATCGGATCGCCGTCCCGTCCGGATCGTCCACAGGATGCGTTTCGGACAGCGCGGCCTCGATCCTCGCCATGAGATCGGGCAGGCCCAGGGGATCTGCGGCGTCTTCGTCTGCCTCAAGGCTCGGGTCGTGCGCTCGTCCCGTCTCGCTTCCCAGGGCGGTCACGAGCAGGACCGGGAGGTCTCGGGTAGCCCGAATTGTCTCCAGCGCATGCCAGCCGTCCAGACCCGGAGACCCTATGTCCAGCAGCAGGATGCCTCGCCGGCGCGGCTCGAGTATTGCCAGCGCGTCCGCGTGATCGCCGGACGTCCCGGCCTCCCAGCCGTGGCGCTCCAGCCACAGCCGCAGCAGCGTCGCGAGCTCGTGCTCGTCCTCGACGACGAGAACCCGGCGACGGCCGGGTTGCCTGTCCGCCGGAAGATCGGTCTCACGAGAGACCGCGAGGCCGCCGGGGCCGGCCTCACGCCGCGCCGCGACACCCGAGGAACTGGCTTCGGACCGTGCGTACCTGAGTTCCTGGACCATCGGGACGATCCTCCGCCGTCTCGCCGGCATACAAAAACCCGCCCCGACATACGCCGAGGCGGGACTTTCCCGAATCGTAGTCCCGGAAAAAGGCAGGCTGATCGTAGGACCGCGCCGATGCCGTTGTCAAGACGAATGGCCGGTTCTGTACGTGCCTGTCAGCGCCGGTCCTCGAGCTCGGCTGCCACGACCCGGGCGACCTCCGGGCCCAGCACGATGCTGTCGGCCACGGCCAGGATCCGCCGGGCTCGCTCGGGCGTGTCTATCAGCCCGTCGGCCATGATCGGCCTGGGCAGCAGAGCCAGCTCCTGGGCCGTCAAGTGCGACAGCACAGGGCCGGGAGACACGACGGTGCCGACACCCGGCCGTGCCACATGGTTCTCGACGGCGCGTCTGAGTCCCGTCGAGTCGAACGCCAGCACGTGCAAGAGGCCCAGCCCGCCGGCCTCGGCAACCAGCGCGGCCAGCGCCGGCCGGCGAGTCAGGACGATCCCGATCCCCAGCCGCTCGACGACGAACATCGCTCCGGCGTCGTCGGCCTTGAGGCCGGAGACGCTCTCGATGTCCACCGCGAGCCGATCGTTGGCGTCGCGCGTCAGGGTTGCGAGCGTCGTCAGGTCGAGGTCGCGCAGAAGGATCCCGAACCTCGGGCCGATGCCGGCCAGCGGGTCCTTGCCGGAGCCGACCACGAAGTACTTCGGCAGGTGAGGGGTCGTGTGTAGCTCAGACAAGCCTGGCTCCCCAGAGGCCTTCCGCGCTGGTGGTCACGGCCACCGCCCCGGCCGCCAGAGCGCTCCGAGCCTCGGCCTCGGTGCGAATGAAGCCGCCCGCCAGCAGCGGCTGGTCAAGCTTCGGAAGGAGGTGGCTCACGTCGGGGAGAATCACTCCCGGCAGGATCTCGACGATATCCGCGTCGGAGCGCTGGACCGCGGCCAGGCCTGAGCTGAGGAGGCTCAGGCGAACCAGCAGGAGGCGATGGATTGCCACCATGCGTTCGCGCTGGATGGCCGGCATGAGCTGCCCGTGCGAGCTGATCACCGCATCGACGCCGGCGCCGGCCAACCAGGAGATCGCCGGGAGTTCGGGCCGGAGGCCGTCGACGAGGTCGACGTGGACCGCCACGAGCTTGCCGGCGGCGTGGATGCGCCGCACGAGTGGCCCAAGCTGGAGTCCGTCGCCGCGCAGGATGAACAAGGCGGAAACCCCGCTCGCCAGGGCCGGCTCGAGATTGCGATCGGTGGTGATCGCGGCGCAGCAGGGCGTCTCGGCGAAGCGGGCGAGGAACTCCTTGAGCTTGCCCGCTGATGCTTGCGCTCCCATCACGTCCTCTTCTAGATCCCTTGCTTCTGTCTCCGGCCGCCGGGCGTCAGAGGAGCTTAGCTCACGGGCACCATCCGGTGTGATGTGACCCGAGCGTGGATCGGCGAGCCCGGCCGGCAGGCGCCGCGTCCGGGCTGACTGCGTAGAGCACCTCGTCGGACACGCCGCGCGCGTTGCTGCGTTCGAGGCGCGTGTAGTACTCCACACTGATCGCTGCGAGGAGCGCCACTTCCTCACGCCGGAGGCCCGACACCCGGCGGTGCCGGCCGAACGTGGGAAGTCCCGCGCGTTCGGGTGTGAGCTTGGCGCGGCGGGTGGTCAGGAAGTCCCGGATCTCATCTGCATTGGTCATGTCGTGGTTACGGTACGCGCGTATCGCGCCGACTGGCAGGTACTCGCAGTACCCCTATCACGCGGGCCTTCTCCTGGCTCACCCGACGTGGTTGGATGTTCTCGACATGACGAACGACAACACCCCACGGAGGGAGTGACGTGCGAGCTGCGATCTTCAATGGGCCCCACCGCATCGATGTCGGCGTCCGGCCCGACCCCGCTATCGCCGCGCCGACCGACGCCATCGTCCGGGTCGTCCTCGGCTGCGTCTGCGGGTCGGACCTCTGGTACTACCGCGGCGATTCCCCGCACGAGCCCGGCCCGATCGGGCACGAGTTCGTCGGCGTCGTCGAGGAAGTCGGGGCCGATGTGCGGGGCCTCGTGAAGGGCGACTTCGTGGTCGCGCCCTTCACGTACAGCGATGGCACCTGCCCGCACTGCCGGGCCGGGGTCACGTCGCAGTGCTCCAACGGGGGCTCCTTCGGGAACCACGGAATCGACGGCGGCCAGGGCGAAGCCGTCCGGGTTCCGCTGGCGAGCACCACGCTGGTGAAGGTGCCGGGCACGGGCCACTCGGACGAGACGATGCGCTCGCTCCTCGCGCTCTCGGATGTCATGTGCACCGGCCACCACGCCGCCGTGAGTGCCGGCGTCAAGCCCGGGGACGTGGTCGCAATCGTCGGCGACGGGGCCGTCGGCCTCCGCGCGGTCATCGCGGCGAAGCGCCTCGGTGCGGCTCGGATCATCGCCCTCAGCCGCAATCCGGCGCGCCAGGCGCTCGCGCGCGACTTCGGGGCCACGGACATCGTCGCCGAGCGAGGCGACGCAGCAACCGCCGCCGTAATGGAGATGACCGGGGGCATCGGCGTCGACGCAGCCCTGGAGTGCGTCGGCACGAACCAGTCGATGGCAACCGCCTTCGCGGTCACCAGGCCGGGCTCGATCGTCGGGGCCATCGGCGCCCCTCACGGCGTCGTCGTCCCGATCGAGACCGTGATCTTCCGCAACATCGGGCTGCGCGGCGGCGTGTCACCGGCTCGCACGTACCTGCCTGAACTGATGACGGACGTCCTCGCCGGGCGCATCAACCCCGGCCGGGTCTTCGACTTCGAGACGGACCTGGACCACGTTGCCGATGGGTACGCCGCGATGGACGAGCGCCGGGCGATCAAGTCGCTCGTGCGCGTGGGAGTGATTTGATGGCGATCGGCGAAACCGTGAGCGCCGCCGATCCGGCCCCGACAGCTCGTGCCGAGGAAACGACGACCGTGCCATCTCGCGCCTGGCTGATCACCGGCGTCAGCAGCGGCTTTGGCCGCGAGCTGACAGGCCAGCTCCTCGAGCGCGGCGACCGGGTGGTCGGCACCGTCCGCCGCCTCGAGAGCGTCGCCGGCATCGTGGAGCGCTATCCAGAGACTTTCCGGGTCAAACCGCTCGACGTGACCGACGGCGCCGCGATCCGCGACGTCGTGGACCGCAGCTTCGACGAACTCGGGCGGATCGACGCAGTCGTGAGCAACGCCGGCTACGGCCTCTTCGGCGCCGCCGAGGAGCTCTCCGACGACCAGATCGAGCGCGTCATCGGCACCAATCTCCTTGGCTCCATCCGGCTCATCCGCGCCGCCCTGCCCCATCTTCGCGCGCAGGGCGGCGGGCGCATCATCCAGATCTCCTCCTACGGCGGGCAGGTGGCCTACCCTGGTAACTCGCTTTACCATGCCTCGAAGTGGGGCATCGAGGGTTTCTGCGAGTCGGTCGCGCAGGAGGTCGCCCCGTTCGGCATCGGCATCACGATAGTCGAGCCGGGCGGCGCCCGAACCGAGTTCCGCTACCGCAGTGCCCAGGTGGCAGACCGCATGCCCGTCTACGACGGGACCCCGGCGCACGGCTTTCTGCGGATGCTCGATCCCGGCAGCGGGCTCGCCCCGGGCGATCCGGCGCGCATGGCGGCCCGGATCATCGAGAGCCTTGACCGGGAGCCCGCTCCCCTGCGCATGATCCTGGGATCCGAAGCGCTGAGGAATACCCTCGCGGTACTCCGGGCGCGTGTGGCGGCCTTCGAGGCGCAGACTGAGCTTGCCGCTTCGACAGACATCCCACCCGGGCAGTGACCGCCGGCGCGCCGAGCGACGCCGCCAGATGGATCAAAGGAGACGAGATGCAGGTTCTCAAGAAGCAGCCGACGGTGAAGGCTCCGGCCGAGACGTTCACCGGCAACGCCTGGTACGACGTCATCGCTCGTGGCGAGGAGCCATCCCGGATCCGCGTGAACGTCGTTCGATTCGGCCCGGGCGCGCGCAACGCCTGGCACGCCCACGCGGTCGGGCAGACGGTGCACGTGACGGAGGGCATCGGGCTGATCCAGGCCCGCGGCGGCGACGTCATCGAGATCCACCCGGGCGACACCATCCAGACGCCTCCCGGTGAGTGGCACTGGCACGGCGCGGCGCCAGACCACTTCATGACCCACATAGCCATGTGGGAGGCGCCGGCTGAAGGCCCGGAGTCCGAGTGGGGCGAGCAGGTCACCGACGCCGAGTATCTCGGCAAGCTGTAACCGCAAAGAGGAGGGAGGTTCGCGCTATGTCTGCCTGGACGCCGGACGAGCTCGCGAGGATCGGAAGGGCCACCGAGCTCCAGATCTCTTCGCGACGCCGCGATGGCTCGCTCAGACCGTTCGTGACCATCTGGGTCGTCCGCTCGGGCGACGACGTGTACGTGCGCTCGGCCTATGGTCGGGAAAACGGCTGGTTCCGGCGGGCGCTGTCGTCCGGTGAGGGCCGGATCCGCGCCGGCGGCGTGGAACGCGACGTCGCCTTCGAGGAGCCGGACGCCGCCGCGGACCCCGACCTCCACGCGGCCTACCACGCGAAGTACGACCGCTACGGGCCGGCCATGGTCGGCACGGTGGTGTCGCCCGAAGCGGCCAGGTCAACCCTCCGGCTCGTGCCGAGGAGCCTCGGATGAGCGGCGCGAAGTGAGCCGGATCGTCATCACCGATTGCGACCACCCGGCAATCGAGATCGAGCGGGCGATATTCGCTCGCGCCGGCTACGAGGTGGAGCTCGCCCGGTGCCACAATGCCGGCGAGGTCATCGCGGCCGGCGGAGGGGCGGTCGCCTTGCTCACGCAGTACGCGCCGATCACCGACGCGGTGCTGGCGGCGCTCCCGTCCGTCCGGGTGATCGGCGTCTACGGCGCCAGCCTGGACAACGTCGACCTGCCGGCCGCGGCGCGACGCGGACTCCCGGTGGTCAACGTGCCCGATTACGGCGTGGACGAGGTGGCCGATCACACCGTGGGGCTCATCCTCGCGTTGACTCGCGGCATCGTGACGCTGGACCGCGCAGTCCACGCCGGGACCTGGGATTTCCGCGGCGGGGGCGAACTCCGCCGCGCGAGCGGCCGGCAGGTCGGGGTCATCGGCCTGGGTCTGATAGGTACCGCCGTCGCCCGCCGGGCGCTCGCGCTCCGCTTCCGGGTCGTGGCCGCCGATCCACGTCGGCCCGCCGTCGAGGGCGTTCGCCTGGTCGAGCTCGAAGAGCTGCTCGAGACCAGCGACATCGTCAGCGTGAACACCCGGCTCGATCCGTCCACGCGCCACCTGCTGGACGCCGCGGCGCTCGCCCGGATGAAGCCCGGAGCATACCTGGTCAACACGTCCCGGGGTGGTGTGGTCGATCAGGCGGCGCTGGTCGAAGCCCTCCGATCCGGCCGCCTCGGCGGAGCCGCGCTCGACGTCCTCGAGCGAGAACCGATCGCCCCCGATGATCCACTCCTGGGCCTGCCGAACGTCGTGCTCACCCCACACGCGGCGTTCTACAGCCGCGAATCACTGGCCGAGATGAAGCGCCGCGCCGCCGAGGCGATCACGGCGGCCCTGGCCGGTCGGGGCCCCGCGGACGAGGGTTGATCGCGCCCGGCACAGGTGGGCCGCGCCGCCGGCCGCGACTGGTTGGCGGCGGCGCGAAAGGTTTCGAGGCTACGCCGACGAGGCTCAAGGCGACAAGGTCCGGCGACAGGGCCGGACCGGAGAAGTCGGGACGAACGGCATTGACCGCCTGAGGCCGGCGGCCATAATCTGAACTGCCTGCGGGTCATCTCCGCGCGCGACCTGCTTGCTGTCTGCAATGGCCCCGTTTAGGCGCCCGACCACGGCTCGAGCGCGACGCGTCAGGGGGCGACCTACGCGATCCGACGACCTCCAGGCACACGTCGCTGGGGTGTTCGCCCCGATCTGTACGCCCTTCGCCGAGAACGAGGACGTCGACTACGAGGCCCTGCGCTTCAACATGAGCCGTTACGCGGCCAGCGGGATCCTCGGCTACCTGGCGCTCGGCTCCAACGGCGAGAATCGCAGTCTCTCGGAGGAGGAGCGGCTGCGCGTGCTCGACGTGGTCGTGCGCAACAAGCGCCTCGGGCAGGTGGTCATGGCCGGCGCGGCGTACGACGCGCAGCGCGACACCGAACGCTTCCTGGCCGCGGCGGCAGATCTGGGCGCCGACTTCGGGCTGGTGCTGTCCCCGGGCTACTTCCGCAAGCAGATGACGGACGACCTCCTCTTCCGCTATTTCCTCTCTCTCGCCGATGGAGCGAGCATCCCGCTCCTCCTCTACAACGCCCCGGGTTTCTGCGGCATCACGCTCAGCCCCGAATTGGTCGGCCGTCTGGCCGGGCATCCCAACATCGTGGGGATGAAGGACAGCGCGGCAAGCGGGATCGAGAACTTCCTCCCCCTGGAGAGTCCGTCGTTCCACGTGCTGGCGGGTTCGGCCAACTTCCTCTTCCCGGCGATGATGGGTGGGTCGCTCGGGGGCACGGTCTCTCTCGCCAACTCGTTCCCCCGTCTTGCCCTTGATCTGTTCGAGGCCGGCCGAGCTCGCGACGAGACCGCCGGCGTCCCGCTGCAGGCTCGGGTGAGTCGCATCAACGGGGCGATTTCCGGAATCCACGGCGTCGCCGGAGTGAAGGCCGCGATGAACCTCGCCGGGTTCGTGGGCGGCATTCCCCGCCGGCCGTTGCTTCCGCTGGCGGCCGCGGATCTCGCCGCGCTCAGAGAGCTCCTCACGATCGAGGGGCTGCTCCCGTGACTCGCGACATCCTCGCCATCGACGTCGGCACGAGCGCCCTCAAGATCGGGGTCTTCAGCCCGGAGCTCGAGAAGCGGTGCGAGACGCAACGCGATTACGAGCCCCACCTGTACGACCGCGGCAAGGCCGACATCGAGCCCGAGATCTGGTGGCGCGCCTTAAAGTCGGGCTGCGCGGAGCTGAAGCTAAGCCTTGGCCAGGTCGGCGTCGTAGCGTTGTCGGTCACCACGCCGGGGCTCACGCCGATGGCCGCGGACGGGACTACGCTCGGTCCCGCGATCCTCTTCCTCGACGGGCGGTCGCAGGCGCAGTCGGCGGCCATCCGCGGGATCGTGGGAGAGGAGCGGTTCCTCGCCGAGACGTGCAATCTGCCGGTATCGGGCGGCTCGTCGTTGTCGTCGATCCTCTGGCTCCGCGACGAGCAACCGAAGGTGTGGGCGGAGGCGGCCAGGTTCGGCCACTGCAACACGTACCTCGTGAAGCGGATGACGGGCCGGTGGGCGATCGATCCGTCGACCGTCTCGATCACCGGCCTCTACAACACCGCGCGCAACGACCTCACCTGGAACCAGGACGTCCTTCGACTGGCCGGCATCCTCGAGGACAAGCTGCCGCCCCTGCTCCAATCCTTCGACCCCGCAGGGGCGATCCTCCCCGCCGTCGCCGCCGAACTCGGCCTGCCCCGGGACTGCACTGTGCTGTGCGGTGGCAACGACGCCGTCCTGGCCGCGTTGTCCGGCGGCCTGACCGAGCCCGGCGACATCAACATCATCAGCGGGACCTGCGACATCGCGAGCGTCTGCACCGACGCCCCGGTCTCCTCGCCCGACTTCAACGTGCGCTGTCACGTGGTCCCAGGTCTCTGGCTCACGTTCTTCGTGCTGAACACCGGAGGCGCTGCGCTCGATTGGTTCCACGCGTCGTTCTGCCGCGAGCTCAGCGACGGCCAGTTCTACGATGAGTACGTCCCGGGCGTGCTGGCGGCATTCCTCGAGGACCCGGGCCGGGAAGAGCGGGAGGCCGACCTGCCGGCCTACGAACCGTACCTGGGTGGCAGCCGTTACTCCCTCGAACGGCTCACGGCCGGGTTCAGCGGCATGAGCCTCGAGACCACGCGCGACGATCTCCTGCTGAGTCTCATCCGTGGCAATGCGGCCTATCTCGGCGCGCACCTCGAGAAGGTCGGCGAACTCGTGAGCCTTGGCCGCCGGGTCGGGATCTCGGGCGGCGGGGCCGCGGTGCGCGGGATGCTCGAAGCAAGGCGCCGCTGGACCGGCGCGTTCGAGTACGTCTACCAGGATCAGTCCTCGATGCTCGGGGCAGCCATGCTCGGCCGGATCTATCAGTCGGGGCGGCTGCCCGGTCACGGTCAGGTCCCTCTCATCAGGGACAAGGAGGCGGTCTCGTGAGCGCAATTGGCACCGGTTTCACCACGAAGACGGACGCGGCGGCTGCGGCAGCCGAGCTGGTCGAGCGGGCCAAAGCCGGGCTCGAAGGCAAGCCGACACTGGCGATCCTGCTGGCCACGACGCAGTACGACACGGAGAGCCTCGTCGCGGGGGTCTCCCGGCTCCTGGGTGAAGTACCCCTCTGGGGCGGATCGTCGTCAACCGGCGTATTCCAGGACACAGGCTGGATTACCAGCGACGGCGGCGGGGCCAGCCTGATGCTGATCGCCGACCGCGCGGCCGGCGTGGGTGTAGCCGCCGTCGCCGACGGCGACGGTTACGCGGCCGGCAAGGACGCCGCACGGCAGGCCCTCAAGCAGCTGGGTGGCGAGGCCAGCGTCCTGATGACCATCGCATACATGGGGCCGGAAGAGGAGATCCTGCGAGGGATCGCCGAGGTGGCCCCGGGCGTGCCGGTGGTCGGCGGCAGCTCATCGGACCATTCGCCCGATGGCAAGTTCCAGCAATTCGCCAACGGCCATGCCTACAAGAACCATTTCGCCATCGCCGCCCTTGGCGGCCCGATCGGCTATTCGTTCTCGAATGGCTACCGGCTCACGGGCAGGACGACCGTTGTCACCAAGGCTTCTGGGCGGACGGCGTACGAGTTCGACGGCCGCCGTGCCATGGACGTGTACACGGAATGGGTGGGCAAGCCCGAGGCCGAGATCGGCGGCGGGGCCCTCGTGTCGTTCAGCGTGCAGTATCCCCTGCTCTTCCATAAGGACGGGATCACGTACTCGGCCCATCCGGTCAACAGCAACGCCGACGGCTCCATGGACTTCGGCGCGGCGATGAGCCCGGGCATGGTCCTGGAGCTCGGCGAGAACTCGGTCAACGGGTTGATCGCCGAAGCGGGCAACGCCGCTCACATGGCTGCTCAGGGCGTGGGTCACCCGAAGGCCATCGTGCTTGTCTATTGCGGAGGCCGGGCCATCGCCCTCGGCGACCGCGTCAGGGAGATACCCGGCGAGCTCGAGCACACCCTCGGGCACGTGCCCTGGGTAGGCTATCTCGCCTTTGGCGAGCAGGGGTGCGCGGTGCCCGGCATTCCCACTCACGCCGACCTGAGCGTGGCGGTGCTCGCGCTCGGCTAGGTGCCGGTGCCAGCGGTCTTGGTGGCGGGCGCGCGGCCAGCCGAAGGCTGACGGCCACGCGCCCTGCCACCCGACGTCTTCCCGCGCCTCGTCGCGCGGCCGGTCAACTCGGAGGATCACGATGGTCATCGCAACTCGCCGCTATCAGAACTACGTGAACGGGCGGTTCGTCGACGCGCAGGGAAGCAAGATCCTTACGGTCGGGAATCCGGCCACCGGTCAGGTCGTGTCCGAGGTCCCGGACTCGTCGGCCGAGGACGCGCGCGAGGCAATCGCGCTCGCCGAAAAGGCCCAGCGCACCTGGGAGAAGCTCGCGCCGATCGAGCGAGCCGGGTACCTGCGCCGCATCGCCGCGGGGATCCGAAAGGATGCCGAACACCTCGCCCGCGTCCTGTCCGAGGAACAGGGCAAGCCCCTCGACCAGGCCCGGGGCGAGACCAACGGCACCGCGGACTACTTCGACTACACCGCGGAATGGGCCCGCCGGGTCGAGGGCGAGGTCATCCCGAGCGACCGGCCCAACGAGATGGAGCTGCTGCTGCGACAGCCTATCGGGGTGATCGGCGGGATCGTGCCCTGGAACTTCCCCCTGTACGTGCTCGCGCGGAAGGTGGCGCCGGCTCTCCTGACAGGCAACACGATCGTCGTGAAGCCGAGCGAGATCACGCCCAACAGCACGCTCGAACTCGGGCGCATCTTCGACGAGGCCGAGGTGCCTGCCGGCGTCGTCAACCTCGTCTGCGGATATGGGCCGATCGTCGGAGAGGAGCTGGCTTCGAACCCGCTGATCGGCATGGTCAGCGTCACCGGCAGCATCAGGACGGGCTCCCGGGTCATGGAACTCGCCGCCAGGAACATCACCAAGGTGAGCCTGGAGCTCGGAGGCAGCGCCCCGGTCATCATCATGCCGGACGCCGACCTGGATCTGGCCGTCCAGTCGATCAAGGCCTGCCGCCTGCTGAACACCGGCCAGGTGTGCGGCGCGGCAGACCGGACATACGTGGACAAAAAGGTCAGCGACGAGTTCACCGACCGTCTGGCCACGGCCATGGGCCAGGCAACGTACGGGAACGCGCTCGTCGACGAGGGCCGCGACCTGGGTCCGCTGGTGAGCGCGAGGCAGCTCGAGGCGGTCAGCGGACGTGTCGATCGGGCGGTGGCCGACGGAGGACAGATCGTGGTCGGTGGCAAGCGGGCGACGGATCGGCCCGAAGGCAACTTCTACCCCGCCACCGTCATCGCCAACTGCCGCCAGGACATGGCGATCGTCAGGGAGGAGATCTTTGGGCCGGTGATGCCGGTCGTCACGTTCCACGACCTGGACGAAGCGATCGCCTGGGCGAACGACTCGATCTACGGCCTGGCGTCCTCGATCTTCACGAAGGACGTCAGCGTCGTCATGCGGGCCTGCAACGAGCTCCGGTTCGGCGAGACATACGTCAACCGGGAGAACATGGAGAACATGCAGGGCTTCCATGCGGGCTGGCGCAAGTCCGGCATCGGAGGCGCGGACGGCAAGCACGGCGTGCTCGAGTACACGCGCACCCACGTCATCTATCTGCAATACGACGCGGCGGCCGGGCGGCACTAGCTCCGCTCCTCAACCGGAACACAGGTCGGGAGCCGACGGGGCGGCGAGGTCCGGGCTGGGTCGCAGAGGCAGCGATCCCGGCGCGGCGAGTAAGTGCGCCCGTCGGCCGGGCCTGCCTCGGGGCGCCGCATGTGCGATCCGGGGCCGCCGGCGGCCCGCGTCGGCGGCAGGGGCGCACTCTGACCGCGGACGAAGTTAGCAGTTCCGTCCGTGCCTGCTCGACTTAGTACTCGCGTACTGCAAAGTATCATTCTAGCGTTATACTTCGCAGCATGCCGAGCCCGATCTCGCGTCTTCAGGACATCGCCGAGGGCCAGTGGGGCCTGGTCACCCTGCAACAGGCCCGAACAGCGGGACTCGCCTGGCCGTCGCTCGCGCGGCAGGTGGAGGCGGGGCTGCTGGACCGAGTTGCTCACGGCGTGTACCGGCTTCGCGGCGCCCCCGAGCCAGACCATCTGGCGCTTCGCGCCGCCTGGCTTCAGCTGGACCCTGGCCCCCAAGCATGGCAGCGCCTGGACGATCCCGAAGTGGCTGTCGTATCCCATGCGTCGGCGGCAGCCATGTACGGCGTCGGTGACCTGCGGGCTGATGTGCATGAGTTCACGCTTCCCCGGCGCCGCCAGACTCGAAGGCCCGACGTCCGCATTCACCGAGGTCACATGCCGGCCGAGCACGTACTCATCCTCCATGGCCTCCCAGTCAGGCGCGCAGGTTGGATCATCGGTGAACTGCTCGAGGACCGGGTGGATCCAGACGCCGTTGCCCAGATCACGTCGGAGGTCCTTGCTCGAATCTTCGACTACCCACGCGTCGTCGCCGATGTCCTCGCGCCTTACGCGACACGCTTCGGTCTGCGGGCGGGTGACGGCGTCGGGCTCCTGGACGACTTCCTGCTCAGAGCCGGCAATCCCGATCGTGACCGGATCCTGGCTGAGGCGACCGGCCGATGACGGAGGGTCGATATGCCGATCCGGCGGCACTGCGTCAGGCGATCAATGCCCGGCTCCGGGTACTTGTCCGCGAAGACCCGCAGCTGCAGCTCACGGACCTGCAGCGCCAGTTTGCCTACGATCGGTTCCTGACCCGTGTCTTTCTGGCGCCCGATCGCGAGCGGTGGGTGCTGAAGGGCGCCGCGGCACTTCTCGCCCGCCTGCATGCCCGCGCCCGCCACACGCTCGATCTCGATCTCTACCGCGAGAAGTCAGGGCTGGATGACGCGGAGGCTGCCCTACGCGTGGCCGCCGCGCTCGAGGTCGGCGACTTCTTCCGGTTCACCCTCAGCCCGGGACGACCCGTCGCCCAAACCGGCGCGGTGAGACGAGTTCCGGTCGTCGCCTTCCTTGGAGCGACCGAGTTCGCCAGCTTCCACGTCGATGTCATCGTTGGGATCGCAATGGCCGGCGAACCAGATGATGGCCGTCCTCTTGTGGCCGTCGAGCCGCTGGGTCTCAAGAGCGCTCACTACCGGATCTACCCACTCGCCGATCACGTAACCGACAAGATCGTCGCCTTCCTGGAGAGGCATCCGGGCCCAGATGGCGCCAGCCAGGGAAGCACTCGATACCGCGATCTCGCGGATCTGGCCGTCATCGCCCACCGCGAGGTGATCGCTACCGCGAATCTGCGCGTCGCCCTGATGTCCGAGGTCACCCGGCGCGGACTATCGCTGCCGACCACGCTCCCGACGCCAACCACCGGCTCCTGGCGATCGGGCTATGCGAGGGTCGCGCGGGACGTCCCGGACCTGGCCGAGCGCGACCTCGACTCCGCACTTTCCACTGTTCGGGCGTTTGTCGACCCGGTCCTGCAGGGCACTGCCCGTGGCGTCTGGGACCCCAAGACCATGACGTGGCCGGGCAGAACGTGAAGTGCCTGCTTGAGGTTCGCCGGTGAGGGTTTCCTCAACTGTGCTGCAATCAACATGGTTGAGGAAATGGCGGCGCAACAGCCGCCCTTCAGGAGAACAGGGGACGTCCATCCCGGGGGGATCGTTTCCACGCTTCCTCACGGTAGCCATGACTGCAAATGTCCCTTGACCTACCGTGGCGAACTTCGTGGACGTTGTTCCTAGTAAGCAACTATCGGTCGGTTATGGGGAGCAGCCAGGCCGGCAAGAGTGGGTCCAGGGGCGGCGCCGGGGGCATTCGGGGCCACTTTGGGCTCTCCGAGAATCTGCCCATTCACAGTGTCGAAGAGCATTGTCTCTGGCCTGACAAACGTCGAGCCCCTCAGCTAGAGGGGCTCTCGGAGCGTGAAACGGTGTTTTGGAGCGGGAGACGGGATTCGAACCCGCGACATTCTGCTTGGGAAGCAGACACTCTGCCAGCTGAGTTACTCCCGCTCGAATCACGCTCCCAGGGAGCGTCTGCCTTCCGGAAGGGCCCATCGCGATTGCCGCAGAGCGGAAAACTGGTGCGGAGGTGCGAGATGCACAAGCCATCCAGCTCAGCCCCGCGGCCAGTCTCGCGACATGACCGACCGAGCGGCGCTCATCCTACAACGACGTCCGACCGGAGCAGGCAACGAGCGCGCTCGCGGCCGACATCGCCAGCTTCCGGCGCCACATGGCGGCCCGGAACCTCTCACCCAAGACCGAGCGCACGTACATCGACGCCGCGCTCCTGTTCGAGACGTTCCTCGTTCGCCAGGGTCTGACCGCCGCTCTCCCTGCGATCAGGCGCGTGCACGTCGAGGCTTTCATCTCCGTCCAACTCGACCGCTTCCGGCCCGCGACCGCCCACAACCGCTACCGCAGCCTGCAGGCGTTCTTCAAGTGGGCCCTCGAGGAGGAGCTGATCGCTGCCTCGCCGATGGAGCGGATGAAGCCTCCGATCGTCGGGGAGCTGTTGGCCCCGATGCTCAATGACGATCAGCTGCGGGCCCTGCTCCGCGTCTGTTCAGAGGACCACACGTTCGCGGGCCGGCGCGACGAGGCGATCATCCGGGTGCTCCTCGACAGCGGTGCTCGCCGAGCCGAGATCGCGGGCCTGCGCTGGACGCCCGACAACCCTGATACGAACGACGTGGATCTGGATGCTCGCCAGCTACGGGTACTGGGCAAGGGCAGGCGGGAGCGTGTCGTCGTCATCGGCCGAGAGGCAGTCAGGGCACTCGACCGCTACCTTCGGTACCGCGACGGCGGGAGTCGGTATGGCAAGTCGCTCCGACCACACCACGCCGCGCACCTGCCCAACCTGTGGCTCGGGCCCAGGGGCGCCTTCACCGAATTGGGGATGGGACAGATGATCCATGAGCGGGGTGTGGCCGCAGGCCTCGGCGATCATGTCCACCCGCATATGTTTCGGCGGACCTATGCCCACAAGATGCTGGCCGGAGGGATGAACGAGACCGACCTGATGACGCTCGCAGGCTGGCGCTCGCGGACGATGGTTTCGCGCTACGCGGCGTCCGCGGCCGCCGAGCGGGCCACCGAGGTGGGCAAGCGGCTGAGCCCGGGCGACAAGCTGTAGGTGCCGGCGCGTCGTGGCAAGGGGACGGACTCATCGACCGGGTCGGAGTCTCGGCTGGTCTGATCCCGACCGGGGGCGACCGATTGGCCGCGCCTTGAGGTAGTCGTCCACCCAGCGTCCTGTGCTGAGCCAGCGGCCACCAACGTCTTGCTTGGCCTTGAGGCGACCCTTTTCGGCCGCCGCCCTCAGACCGCGAACGCTTAGCCCGGGCCGCTCGAGCGCGCTCAGCGGCAGGAGTTTGGCGGGGCCAGCGAGATTCGGGAGCAGAAAGCGGTCTAGGCTCTCCTTGACCGCTCGCGCCAGAATCTCCGCAAGCGAAGACACGTCCCCCTTGTCGGCGGAGCGGAGAGAGCGGAGGTACCGAGGACGGTCCCTCTTTCGTATGACCGCCGGCGGATATCCGTTTCGGACCAAGAGGAGGTTGAGGACCAATCGTCCCACTCGTCCGTTGCCGTCGCGGAAGGGGTGAATGCACTCGAACGTGGCATGAACACGTGCTAGATGCACCAACAGGTGCTCGCCCGCGGCCGGATCGGCCGCAGCGAACTTCAACCAGTCAGTGACGTGCGCCTCGACCTCGGTCCATGGCGGTGGCGTCATGCCCTCCGAAAACGGGGCGATATCGTGTCGTCTAAAGCTGCCGGCCTGTTCGCCAGCGTCCAGCGGCGGACTCTGTGGAGGGCAAACATCCCAAACGAGCCCGACGGCGAGCCTGTGGATCTCCCGGAGTTCAGTTTGGGAAATCGCACCAGCCTGTCCCCAGCCTTCGATTGAGCGGGCCTGGCTGTATACCCACTCGGCGGCCCGCGCGTAACCCTGGACATCGAGGTATTCGCAGAGTTCCTTGTTGCCGACGGGTCGGCCTTCCTCAAGCAAGGTCTTCACCTGCTTGAGGACCAGCGTGTTGCCCTCGATGGCAGTGGAGTTGTGGGCCTCTTCGAACCAGATGTCGCGCCAGATCTGTTCGTTCTCATCCGGGCTGGGCAAGCCGCCCGTCCGGGCGAGGTCAGTCATGCCCACGTCGACCTGTTCGAGGATGAAGGCCCTGCTGGGACGCCCGGGCCCGGTCTTGGTGATTGCCATTCTCGCCACCGACAGAAAGTGTGCCGCTTACGCCAACATAATTGACACGGCACACTTTAGCGAGAACGGCCTGTCTGTCAAGAAGTGTGCCGCTATGGCGCGGCTAATAGACACGGCACACTTATCGTGCCGAACTAGACAGCGCATAACTGGGTCAGGAACGAAGGGGGTCGCCACGATGGGAGCCGCGGCTACGGGAGGCTCAGGCTTGGGAAGCAGACACTCTGCCAGCTGAGTTACTCCCGCTCGGCAGGCGCCCATGTTAGCTCAGGCGGGTTGTAGCCTCAACGTGCCGAGCGGGCCCAATTGTGGGCCACAGTCGGATGTCTAGCTTCGGCTCCCTGCGTCCGCCATCGGTCGTGTCCCCTAACGTGGTGTAACAGCTGAACCAGGCCGACCAGGAGAACGGCCATCGCGTCATCCTCGCGTCGTTGGAGTCAGAAACCGACGACGAAAGGAACACCACGATGGCCGAAGACAGAATGGCCGTGCTGCAGATGCTGCGCAAGCTCGGAGCGGACGGCGATGTCGACTTCCTGCGTGAAGGCGTGAGAGTTCTCGCGGCCGCGCTCATGGAGGCCGAGGTGACCGAGCTGACCGGCGTGCCCAAGGGCGAGCGAGCGCCCGATCGACGCCTGACCAACCGCAACGGCTATCGAGAGCGCCGCTGGGACACCCGTGTCGGCACGATCGATCTGGCCATCCCCAAGGTCCGCGACGGCAGCTACTTCCCCTCACTTCTCGAACCTCGTCGACGAGCCGAGCGGGCACTGCTCGCGGTCGTGTGCGAAGCCTATGTCGGGGGTGTGTCCACCCGCCGGGTCGAGGATCTCGTGGCCGCTCTGGGCGTGGCGTCCCTCTCCAAGAGCGAGGTCAGCCGGATGTGCGCCGCCCTCGACGCCGAGGTCGAGACCTTCCGATCGCGCTCTCTTGTCGGCGAGCTCTACCCCTATCTCTGGTTAGACGCGACCGTGCGCCACGAGGCGCCATTCGACCGAGTGGGCTGGAAGGGTCCACCGCCGGGCTGTCGCAGCAGTTCGGCGAAGCTGGGGGCAGCCTGAACCTGGAGACGCAGGCGAGGGCGGGAAGCAGCCCCGACAACGACGGGACGGGTCGGCACTGCCAGACGACCCGGGTCCGGCAAGTAAGACGGAAAGGTGCAAGGCGATCTGAACCAGTGGTGGAACCCCCTCAAGCGGGAAACACCGGCTCCAAACCTGGCGGATCTGGGCCGGGCAGCAGTTGGTCAGTCGTCGGAGTAGCCGGCAACTGGCTCCGGTCGGGCCGGATACCAGTCCGGCCGGAGGCCACCGAGAAGGCCTGCGGCGTATCGGTGGCGAAGGCTGCAGGGGAAAAGCTGGGCACCACCCCCGTCGATCGGTCGTGAGGTGAACGTGGGAACCATCCGAAGGCTGCCCTCTCGCGCGACATCGTTGGTCGCACGCGGGCAGGCCCGTCGTCGGCCGATGGCCCCCGGATGGGGCGGAGTCCGCGGAGTAGTCGGAGGCCGGGAAAGCCGGCCACAGGGCGAAGGCGGACAGCGATCTCGCAGTGCTGGTGAATGCGGGGCAGGAGGTCGTCGGTGAATACCGGCGCATCGTGGCCGACGCCGTCGGAGGCCGAAGCTCGGGTACTGCGGATGCAGACCAAGCTGCACCAATGGGCAACCGACGATCCGGAACGCCGGTTCGTCGACCTCTTCAACCTTGTCGCTGACCCGGCGTTCCTGCTCACTGCATGGCGCCGGGTGCGGGGCAATCGGGGCGCTCGAACGGCGGGTATCGACGGCCAGACGGCCCACTCGATCGAAGCCGGACGGGGCGAGGAAGCGTTCCTCGCCGACCTGCGGGCGGACCTTCGGGCCCGCACGTTTCGGCCGGTTCCGGTGCGCGAACGGATGATCCCCAAGACTGGTGGCAAGCGCCGCCGGTTGGGCATCCCGACCGTCCGGGACCGGGTGGTCCAGGCCGCGCTCAAGCTCGTGTTCGAGCCGATCTTCGAGGCGGACTTTGCGCCGTGCTCGTATGGCTTTCGGCCCGGGCGACGAGCCCAGGACGCCATCGCTGAGATCCACTTTCTCACCAGCCGCTCCTATGAGTGGGTGGTGGATGCGGATATCTCGGCCTGCTTCGATGAAATCGACCATCGGGCCTTGATGGCCAGGGTGCGTCGCCGGATCGGAGACAAACGCGTCCTGGCGTTGGTGGCTGCGTTCCTGCGAGCCGGCATCCTCGGTGAGGATGGCATCGAGCGGGACACGGCGACCGGCACCCCGCAGGGCGGCATCCTCTCACCGCTTCTGGCCAACATCGCCCTCTCGGTTCTCGACGAGCATTTCGTTCTGGCCTGGGCGGCGATGGGAGCGAATTCGGGGGCACGTCAGCAGCGACGGCTCAAGGGTGGCGCGACATATCGGCTTGTCCGGTATGCGGACGACTTTGTCGTCCTCGTCGCCGGCACCCGCGAACACGCCGAGGCATTGCGGACCGAGGTTGAGGCGGTGCTCGCCCCGATGGGCCTGCGCCTCTCGGAGGCGAAGACGAGGATCGCCCACATCGACGAGGGTTTCGACTTCCTGGGCTTTCGTGTGGTGCGTCAGCACAAGCGAGGCTCAGACAAGCGCGCCATCTACACGTACCCGGCCAAGAACTCGCTCGCCGAGATCAAGGCCAAGGTCCGGACGATGACGCAAGGGGCGACGGACCTATCGCTCATGAGTCTCCTGCACCGGCTCAACCCGGTGCTTCGAGGCTGGACCGCCTACTTCCGCCACGGCGTATCCAAAGCGACCTTCAGCTACCTGCGCGCCTTCGTCTGGCGCCGGGTGATCTGTTGGCTCCGTCACAAGAACCGCCGGGCAAACTGGAAGCAGCTCCGTCGCCGCTACCTCTCGGGTTGGTGGTGGCCGGCGGACGGTGGAGTGGTGCTATTCAATCCGGGCGCGGTGACGGTCAGCCGGTACCGCTATCGGAGCACGCACATCCCTTCGCCGTGGACCGAGCGAGTGCCTGGATCAGCGTTTTGCCCAGCGACATGAGGTCGTGGAGAGCCGGATGCGTGGCAACGCGCACGTCCGGTTCGGAGGGCGGACCGGGGAGACGGAGTGGCCGAGAGGCGGCCACCGCGCCCTGGTCCGACCCTACTACGTGAAGGTTCGCGATGGTGGCCGGGTGGTCAGCATGGCGGCTCTCGTGGCGATCGGCGTCGCCTCGACCGGCGAGCGCCGCGTGCTCGGTCTTGAGCTTGCCGCGGGCAACGACGAGGGCAACGCCTGGGCGCCGTTCATCTCCCGCCTGGTCGAGCGCGGTCTCGCCGGTGTCCGCCTGGTGATCAGCGATGCCCACCGCGGTCTGGTGCGGGCGATCGACGAACTGCTCCTGGGAGCCGCCTGGCAACGCTGCCGGGTCCACTTCACCCGCAACGCCCAGGCTCTCGTGCCGCGGACCTCGGCCTCGATGGTGGCCACGGTCATCCGCTCGATCTTCGAGCAGCCATCGGGCATGTCGGCTCGAGAGCAGCTGCGCCGAGTCTGCGAAGGCCTGGCGCCGCGCTTTCCGGCGGTCGCCGAGCTGCTCGACGGCGCAACCGTCGACTTGCTCGCTCACTTCGACTTTCCGGCATCGCACCGCCGCCAGATCCGCAGCACCAATCCCCTCGAGCGACTCAACAAGGAGATCAAGCGCCGAACTAGCGTGGTCGGCATCTTCCCCAACCGAGCCAGCCTCATCCGCCTGGTCGGGACGTTCCTCGCCGAGCAGGACGATGAGTGGCAGGACGGCCGCCGCTACTTCAGCCCGGAGTCGATGGCTCTGATCGACGAGGACGTCATCGAGGACGAGGAGGTGAACCCGGCCCAGCTCATGGCCAGCTAAGACATCAGGCGCGAAGATGACGCGCTGTTACACCACGTCGCGGGACTTGACCGGACGCAGCAGTGGGGCCCTGCTCTGGGGCCACTCAAGAGCGCACAACGTGATGGCCTCAGGTCGACGGAGCGCTTGGGGCACAGACCGAGATTCCGGGCCCTCAAGATCCGCGAAACCTCGCGCCAGTACGACTCCTCATGACGGCGAAACGGCGGACGAAACGACGCGACCCCGCAGTTTCAGTGGACGATGATCACGGTCCTGGCGCTGTGGACAGCGAGGCGCTTCGAGACGCTGCCGCGGAGGGAGCGCAGCCACCCCGGGGAGTCGCCCGCGCCGACCAGCACGGCATCGAAGCCGCCGATCTCGGCCGTCCGCTCGATCGACTGCGCAGGGTCGCCGACCGGCTCCACGAGCTCGACCTCGAGGCCGTTTCGGGCCGCGATCTCCCTGGCCTCGAGAAGCTCCTGGGCGTGGACCTCGCGGTCGTCGCAAGGGTCGATCGGCACCCGGCCGTAGTTAAGCGGCACGACGCTGATCACAGCGAGCTTGGCGCCCAGTCCGCCGGCGAGTTCCAGGGCCATGTCGAGCGCGCGTCTGGCAGTGGCGCTGCCGTCGTATCCCACGAGGATCTTCCGTAAAGCCGCGCCGCTGCCGCCGCCGCGCGGCGCGCGCGGCCCGTGGTGTCGTACAGGGGTGACCTCGACCTGGTCCCGATCCGGCACGGCCAGGCGCTGCAAAGCCGTGCGCAGCCGGTCCTCGTCGGCATGCATCGCCCGAATCTGCTGCTCACGCTCGAGCTGACGATCGCGGCAGTGAGAGCAGGCGGGACAGACCGGGGGTTCGGCCGACCGGCCCAGATCGTAGGCGACAAACGCGGCGGCCAGGATCAGCGCCATCGCGAACAGGTAGCCGAAGGAAGTCTCCATCGCGCCATCGTCCGTCGCAGCTCGTGACGATCGCGAGGTCGGCGGACGCCTCCACACGTCACCCGGACCTGAGAGCAGATGGGCTCTCGCGCCGGCCTCAATTCTTGCGCAGAGACGCCCGGATCTGAAGAGCCGAGGGACCCCTTCATGGTGCGTTCGTCCTGCTTGAGCGAGCATTTGCGAGGCAGCAACAGGCTGAGTCGGACTCTCGGCCCTCGCCGCGGCAGGTGGACGACTCGCGTCAGCGTTCCCTTCCGGGTGCCGGGTCGATCGGCTGGCTCGCATGTGCTGGCGCCTCGGCATTGTGCCTGGCCGTCGCCTCGCCGGCCAGCAGTCCGGCCTCGAGCTGCTCGGCCTCCAGCTCATCATGCACGTAGCGCCCCCCGCGCAGCCAGGAGGCAGCGGCCGCTACGAGGAAGATGACGATCGAGAAGATCGAAACCACCACGACCCCGTCGTGGAATGGACCCGCGATGAGTGAGGGGAAGAAGCTGGTGCTCACGAGCCGCCCGGCGTCTGCGGGGGGAAGCGCCCCGAGAACCTTCGGTCCGAGCAGCGTCCCCAGCGGGTTGTAGCCCAGGAAGGCGGCGAACAGGTACCCGACGGCCGGGAGATGGGAGAGAGACGTGGCGACGCCCGGGGCGACGTGGTTGGCGGTGAGGCCGCGGTACATGGTGCCCGGGACGTTGGCCGAGAGCCCACCGATCATGAGCGTGAAGAAGACGCCGATCGAGAGCGGCATGCCGGTGTTCTGGAAGGTTGCGCGCATCCCCGAGGCGGCCCCCCGGTACCCTGGTGGCACGCTGTTCATGATGGCCGCCGTATTGGGGGAGGCGAACAATCCGAAGGCCACGCCGTTGAGGAGGATCACCCCCGCAAAGGCGGGGTAGGCGAAGTCGGCGGGCAGGGCCATGAGAAACACGAACGAGAGGGCGGCGAGGAGCATCCCGCCGGTGGCGAAGGGCCGTGCTCCGAACCGGTCCGAGAGCCATCCCGACACCGGCCCCGCTACGACGAACCCGACCGTCAGGGGCAGCATGTAGATGCCCGCCCACAGCGGAGTGTCCTCGAACGAGTAGCCGTGCAGAGGGAGCCAGATGCCCTGCAGCCACATGATCAGCAGGAACTGCAGGCCGCCCAGGCCCACCGCGCTGAGGAGGGCAGCGAGGTTGCCGGCTGTAAAGGCGCGTATCTGAAAGAGCTCCAGGTTGAACATGGGCGCCGCGACCCGCCGCTCTATGGCGATGAACACGGCCAGCAGCGCGAGTCCGGCCACGATCGAACCGATCACGAACGGGTTGCCCCAACCCATTGCCGAATTCCCGTACGGCGCGATGCCGTAGGTGACGCCGATCAAGAGCAGGCCCAGGCCGGCCGCGAACGTGGCGTTGCCTGCCCAGTCGATGTGCGCCGGATGGCGCTCGCCGAGTTCGCGCAGGGCGAGGTACGCCCAGATGGTCCCGACGACGCCGACCGGCACGTTGAGCAGGAAGACCCAGCGCCAGTTCACAGCTGCCAGCACGCCGCCCAGGATGAGGCCGAGAAAGGACCCGGCCTGAAAGGCGATCTGGTTGACACCCAGGGCCAGGCCTCGCTGGTGCGAGGGAAAGGCGTCGGTCAGGATGGCCGCCGAGTTGGCCATCAGCAGAGCACCCCCGACCGCCTGGATCATGCGCATGGCGATGATCTCGACCGCCCCGGCGGCACCGGTGCTCCAGGTCGCCGACAGCCCGATGGAGGCCGCCGTGAAGACCACGAACCCCAGGTTGTACATCCGCACTCGGCCGAACATGTCGCCCACCCGACCGAGCGTTACGACGACCACTGCGGTGACCAGCAGATAGCCCATCAGGACCCACAGCAGGAGCGAGAAGTTGGCGGGATCGAGCGGGTCGAGGTTGATGCCTCGGAAGATGGCCGGTAGCGCAATGATCAGGCTGGTGGCGTTGATGGCGGCCATCAGCCCGCCCAGCGTGGTGTTTGAGAGCGCGACCCACTTGTACTCGATGTGGGCCAGGCGCGGCCGGCGCGGCGAGGCGCTCATCGTCGCGTGACCTCGGACCTGGCTGAGCCACTGCGCGCAGCAGCGCCTGCAGTCGCCGCTGCCTGGCGAGTCCCCGGCGCCTCCGCGACCGCCTCCCCTCCTCCGGCGTCCTCGGGGCGGTGTTCCAGCATGCGCTCGAGCAGGGTCGACAGGAGCACGCGCTCGTCGGGCGTCAAGCTTTCGACGTGCCGTACGAGGTCGCTCGACTCGAAGAGCGCCCGGTCCCCGAGCGCCTCCTGGGCCCGAGCCGTGAGGCGCAACGTGGTGACCCGCCGATCGGCGGGATCAGCGGCGCGTTCGACGAGCCCCGCTACCTCGAGCCGGTCGACCAGGTTGGTGGCACGGGACGCCTTGATACACAAGGCCGCGCTCAGGCGGCTGATCGGGACTTCTCCTAGGTCACGCAGGACCCGCAGCGAATGTACGTCACCGAGTGCCACGCCGTAGCGGCGAGCGAGTTCTCGCTCCAACGGCTCGGCCACTGCGATCGCTCGCAGGTAGGCGCGAAGGACCCGACGGGTGTCGGAAGACCATTCGGACACTAAACACTCCAGCTCTATGTATAGTCCCGAGTCTCGGAGTATATGGCATCCCGTAACGAGGGTCGCAGACTTCACCCGCGTCGCGATACGTTCAACATGCGGGTCCAGTTCGAGGGCTACCTCCCCGGTATGATCCGCCGGTGATCCCCATCCTCATCCGGCGAAGATCCTTCGCCGCCGGCCTCGCGTGTTTTGCTTTCCTTCTCATCGGATGGAGCGGCCTGCTCGTCCCGTCGCTTGCGCGCGAGATCGAAGTCGACTTCGGCCAGACCGACGTGGGCCTGGGGATCTTCTACTTCGTGGCTGCGGCGGCATACGCCGCTGGCTCGGTGCTGGGCGGGATGGCCACGGAGCGGGTGGGTCGTAGGCCCGTCCTGGTGCTGGCGGCCGCGCTCCATGCCGCAGGACTCGTGGGTCTCGGCCTGGCTCCCGGCTGGGCCGCGGTCCTGGCAGCGGGAGTAGTCAGATCGCTCGGCGCGGGAGGGATCGACGGGGGCGTGAACGGTCTCATCGTTGATCTATTCGGCAGCGCGCGGGGTCGGGCGTTGAGCCTTGTGCATCTCTTCTATGCCCTGGGCGCCGTTGGGGCACCATTCGTGCTGGCGTTCCGAACGTCGCTTGGGCTCTCCTGGCAGCTGGTTGTCGCCGCGACCGGGCTGGCCACCGTTCCTCTGGTCTTGATGCTCGCGGTCACGGAACTGGTGGGCGGGCGGCACCACGCCGGGGCCCATCAACGGGCCGTGCAGTCGAGCGTTCTCGTCCTGCCGTTGGGTGTGCTGGCCGTGGCGATCGGCTGCTACGTAGCCTTCTCCACCGGCGTCTCCAACTGGCTCGTGAGGTTCCTGGGGTCGGCGCCGGGAGGCACGGCGACCCTGGCACTCTCACTTTTCTGGGCTGGTCTCATGGCCGGCCGCCTGGTTTCGGCCGCCATCGCGGACCGCTTCGACCACGTGAGGCTGGCCATTGTTGCGGCCGCGGCAACGTCGGCAGCCGTCCTTGCCGCCGTCCTCGCGCCTACGCTGGAACTTTCTATCGTGTTGTTCGCGTTTGCAGGGTTCGCGGCCGGTCCTGTCTACCCGCTGGTCATGGCGATCGGAGGCGAGCGGTTTCCTGGTCGATCGGCTGCGATGAGCGGCATCCTTTCGGCCGCCGGAATCGCGGGGTCGCTGGCCTACCCGCCGCTGATGGGCGTGATATCGGTGACGGCCGGCCTTCCGATCGCGATGGCAGGCACTGCCTTCTTCGGAGCATCTGCCGCGGTTGCGCTCGTGATCGTCGGGCGTATGCCGGTGCGATCCGCCGGCACTGGAGAGGTGGCGCCAGGTTGACCGGCCGAGGTGGCCCAGACGCCCGCAGCTCAGGCTGAAGGGGCGAATGTCAACGTCGAAGTCGACACGGCCAACTGCGCGCGAGTCGAACCCTGGAGTCCGGGCCAGGGTGAGGACCAGGGTGGAAGAGAAGATGATCGCGTACCAGGCAGACTCCCGGGCGAGGCGGTCCGCTTGGATCGGCCGTGGTGCCCGTCGAGCCAACTCAGGGCGCCGAACTTGACGACACCACCCGTGACGCCAAGAATGCGCCCGGACGGATGGATTCCCGAGCTCAAGCTACTCCAGGTTCGACTCCAAGAGGGTGACGTTCCGCTGCCGCGAGCGGTAAGCGGTCTACGCGATGGGCGCGGTCGCGTCAACCTCCCGCTGGTCGGGTGCTGGCCCATCCATACCGAGCTCGGGCATTCCGAACTCGGACCGTATCGCGTTGATGAACAGGCGGCGCTTGGGTTACGGCATGGGTCACCTCCATGCGTTTCGCCTCGACACCCCGGCCCCGGCGCCGCCTGGAACCTGTTCTGAGAGATGAGTGGCAGACAGCAGCGTCGGGAAGACCAGCGCAGTGACGGCTATTCTCTCGGGGCCGGGCGCGGAGGGAGCACAATCGACTTCGGCGGCAAGTTTTCGGCCCACGACCACCTCGGGATGGAGGCGCCCAACCGATGCAATACGCCATCGACATCCCCAACTTTGGCGACTTCGCCGACCCAAGGCTGACTGCGGAGATCGCCCACGACGCTGAAGAAGCCGGGTGGGACGCAATATGGGTCTGGGATCACGTCCAGCGTGACGCCGGAGTGCCGTATGCCGATCCGTGGGTGCTGCTGTCCGTCGTCGCATTCGCAACTCGGCGGCTGCGCCTTGGCCCCATGGTCACGCCTCTGCCGCGGCGGCGGCCGTGGCTGGTGGCCCGCGAGGCGGTAACGCTCGACGTCCTGTCCGGTGGCAGGTTCGTACTCGGCGTCGGCAACGGCAGCCCGGTTCGCGAGTTCACCGCGTTCGGGGAGGAGGCCGACTTGCGTATCCGGGCGGCCAAGCTGGATGAAGCGCTGACGATCGTTGACGGGCTCTTCAGCGGGCGCCCCTTCTCGTTCCAGGGTGATTACTACGAGCTCCACGACGTCGAGTTCCTCCCTGTGCCCGTCCAGCAGCCACGGATCCCGATCTGGCTCGCTGGGACCTGGCCGGTCAAAGCGCCTTTTCGGCGTGCCGCTAGGTGGGACGGAACCTGGCCGATTCGCCGCGCCCCGGACGGTTCCGGCCAGCTGCTGTCGCCCGATGACATCCGTGATGTGTGCACGCTGATCCGCGAGGAACGCGAGGCGGCCGGGCTGCCGGCAGGGCTCGCCACCGGGCCCTACGAGGTGCTGGTCGCCGGCATCACACCCGCGGACGACCGAGCCCGGGCCGCCGAGACGGCCCAGACATTCGCCGAGGCCGGCGCGACGTGGTGGACGGAGCGGATCAACGCCACCTAGCGTGGGCCGCTCAAGGTCATGCGCGACCGCATCTTGGCCGGCCCGCCACGCTTCTAGCGTCACGTCGCGGAGGTAACTACCAGATCGGTGCGTTGGCAGCTACGGCTAGCTCGGGCGAGCGCTCGCGCGGAGCTGCCGGCCGGCCGAATGACGGTCGACTGCCCGGCTACGTCGATCCAACGTGCGGATAGTGCGGGAGTCTATCGGGTCATCTGGCGGGTGGATCGACTGGTCAGCGGGAGGCGTAGAAGGGCGAACCTCAACTGGCCTCGGCCCGGCACAAGGAAGAGTCGTGCCGGCGTGGGACAAGACCTTGCAAGTGAACGAGCATTAGCCGCGGCGCCGTATCCCCGGCGGGGCATACTTGTTCTATTCGCATTCGCGTGCCGGCGGGGCAGTGAGGAGAAAGTCGATGGCCCACAATCTCGATGCCCTCCGCAAGGGCATCACCAGGCCTCTCGAGCTCGCCTATCACCCGCTGTACAGGTTCTACGAAGGGGGCTCGCTCACCAGGCAATTCCGGGGCCTGCCGGACCGCCCCGACGATTGGTGGTCCGAGGATTGGGTCGGATCCTGCACGGCTGCCAACAACGGCGATCCAGACGGAAAGCCGCAAGGGCCGAGCTCGGTCGAGCTGCCGGGCGTCGGCGCCATGCCGCTGTCGCACCTAATAGAAGCGCTCCCGGAAGAGATGGTCGGGGCCCGTTTCGCGGACAAGTGGGGCCCGATCACTGGCGTCCTCGTGAAGCTGCTCTCCCCGGCCGGACAGGTCCCGCTCCACGCACACCCGACGCGCGAGTGGGCGAAGCGGCACCTCAACTCGCCTTACGGCAAGACCGAGGCATGGATTCTGCTGGATGCGCCCGGCGACGGGTCCGAGCCTGCTTATGCGGGAGTCGGTTTCCGCCCCGGGATCGACCCGGGCTGGTTCGCAGAGGCCGTACGCCGCCACGACAACGCCGCAATTCGAGGCGCCCTCCATCGGACCGACGTTCATCCTGGCGAGGTCTACGTGGCCCACGCGGGCGTGCCCCACTATCTCGGCCCGAGAATCTCGTTTATCGAAGTCCAGGAGCCGAGCGACCACATAGTCATCGCCGAGACGGACGGGTCGGACGACGAAGGCGCGACCATGGGTCTCGGCTGGGACCTCGCCCTCGATATGATCGACTACGGCTCCACGAACGCGGAGGCGACGTTTGCTCGGGCACGCCAGCTGCCAAGAGTCCGGCGGACCAGCCACGGATCGCGAGAGGTCGGACTCTTCCAGGACGACGTGCTGGGTTTTTTCGACGCGACCGCGCTCGAAGTCGCCGACGAAATCGACGTCGACGACGGCCGCTTCTCAATTGCCGTAGTCGTATCGGGCAACGGATCGATCGAGGGCGACTTCGGCAGGACGGCCATCAGAAAGGGCGAGACGTACGCCTTGCCGGCCAGCCTTGGGATCCGGGTTCGGGCGGGCACTGAGCCTTTGCGAGTGGTCCGCTGTTTCGGGCCGAGGGTGGTCTAGGTGTGATCCTCGCCCGCGAGAAACCCGACTCCGGCCTTTCGGGCCTGGAAGGCAACTGACGGGGGCGTGGTCGATCGCGGAGAAGACCTCCGAGTTCATCTTCCAGCTGGTACCGATGGGCGGCCGCTTCAACGCGGTTCTCCGGCGCGCGCGTTTGCGCCTGCAAGGTCCACGTGGACGGCTCCGGCGACGATCGGCTGGCAGGACGTCGTGTTCGGGTTTGAGGCCCGGAGCCGGGGCCACCCGCCTCACTTCGGCCTCTTCGTCTCCACACCCCTCGCTGGTCCGATTCACGGCTACCCTTACCGGAATGGCACTCCTAGCGCTCAAGCTCTTGTTGACGCCCCTCCTCGTCGGCGCAGCCAGTCTCGGTGCCCGGCGCTGGGGACCGATGGCCGGTGGCTGGATCGTGTCGTTGCCGCTGACCTCGGGGCCGGTGGTATTCCTGCTGGCGCTCGATCGGGGACCGGCCTTCGCGGCGACAGCGGCGCATGCCTCGCTGGCCGGCTGCCTGGCAGTTGCGGCCTACTGCCTCATGTACTCACGACTGGCTCATCGCGGCTGGCTCGTTGCAATGTCGGTCGCCGCATCCGGCTGGTTGGCCGGTGCCTTCCTCGCCGAGGCCTCGTCCTCGTGGCTGGTGCCCGCCACTCTGGCGCTTGTCGTGACCGCCACGGCGGCCGCATTGAGGCTCTTTCCCACGGCCGTTCCATCGGAGTCGAACGCATCGGCGGGACGCGCCGACATCGCTGTCCGCATGGCGGTGGGAGCGATGGTGGTCGTCGTCGTCACCGCGATCGCCCCGTACGTGGGCCCGACGGTCAGCGGCCTTCTTCCCATGCTGCCGATCATCGGGACGATTCTGGCCGTGTTCGCGCAGCGAACCGGGGGTCCCCAGGATGGCGTCGGAGTGCAGCGGGGGATCCTTGCGGGACTCTTCGGGACCGCCGCGTTCCTGGCCGTGGTGGCGTGGGCGCTCACGCCCTGGGGGATCGGGCCGGCGTTTCTCGGAGCCATCGCAACAGTCGCACTCGTGCAGGTCTTCTCGCTGCGGCTGTTTACCCCAATGAGGCGTGGCGTTCCCGCGCCCGCCTCGGCACCGGCCACAGCGCCGTGAGAGCGCCCCATCGGCTCACGTTGCCTGCCTAGGGCATCTGGTCCCGCTCGTTTCGCATGCCCTTACCCTCGTGACGGACAAGGGCATCCGTCTTTGAGCGGCGCGCGCCTCGATCTAGGCTTCAGGGGCGGGCGCCAGCGCCGCTCGCGCGGTCGTGGACTTGACCGGGTGAGCGGCCTCTGCGGCCACCGTGCTGATCCACCTATCTCCGGCGAAGCGCGAGCCAGTCCGGGGCTCTCAATCCTCGGGCCAGTCCCACGGTCTTCGGGGCCTGGCGTGGGGTCACCGCGCCTGCAGCCAGCCAGGGGGCCCCGGTCTCGTCGGCCAGCCCGGGCCGGCGGAGCTTGTCGGCGGCGAACTTGTCGTCGCAATATAGGTGCATCAGGCTGGGGCGGGTGAGCACGAGGCCCTACCGCTCCAGCCGCAGGCGCAGGTCCAGATCCGTGGCGCAGTTGGTAGACGCTCCGGGTCGAGGGCTGCCGCGCGTGGTATCGGATGCTACGGTGACGAGGCTGCCCGGCGTGCCAGGGGTGCGGGATCCCCACCCAGTCCCGGTCACGCCTCATCGGTTCACGTGGGCACGGACGCTCAGCTCAGCGCCTTGACCGCTTCGCGCTCGATGGCGAGCCCCTTCTTGTGACGGGCGAAGAACTCGGTGAAGCCCTTCACGTCGCGACGGTCGGGCTGGACGGGCTCGCCGATGCTCTTGGCGATGCGCTCGTCGAGGTAGTCGGGCAGCGACTGGTTGGCGTCGGCGCGGAGCATGTAGGCGGCCAGCACGGCCACGCCCCAGGCGGCGCCCTCGCCGGCGGTGGCGGAGATGCTGACCGGGACGTTGAGCGCGGCGGCCATCATGCGCTGGCCGGTGTCGCCGCCCTTGAAGAAGCCGCCGTGGCCGCGGATCTCCTCTATGACGACCCCCTCTTCCTCGGTCAGGATGTCCATGCCGGTCCGCATAGCGCACAGGGAGGCGTAGAGCATCGCTCGCACGAAGTTCTCCAGGGTGAACCTGCTGTCCTGGTTTCGCGCAAACAGCGGCCGGCCCTCGGTGAAGCCGGTCATGTGCTCGCCGGACACGTAGTTGATCGAGAGGAGCCCACCCGCGTCCGGGTCTCCCTGCACTGCCAGCGGCAGGAGCTTGCCGTACAGGTCATCGAGCGTCGCCTCGGCCCCCAACGCCCTGGCGACCCCGCCGAAGAGCGCTATCCAGGCATCGAGGTCGGACGACCCGTTGTTGGAGTGGGCCATGGCTACGGGCTTCCCGTCGGGCGTGACGACGATGTCGATCTCCTCGTGGACGCACGACAGGCTCTTCTCCAGCACGATCATCGCGAACACCGATGTGCCCGCGGACACGTTGCCCGAGCGCGGGCGCACCGCGTTTGTGGCCACCATGCCCGTGCCCGCGTCGCCCTCGGGTGGACATATCGGGAGGCCGGCCGGGAGCCTGCCCGCAGGATCGAGCAGTTTCGCACCCTCGGCGGTGAGCTTTCCGGCAGCCCGGCCGGCGGGCAGCACGGCGGGGAGGATGTCCCGCAGCTTCCAGCCGAGCTTGCGCGGCGCGATCAGAGCGTCGAACCTGGCCATTCGATCGGTGTCCCAGTCGCATGTGCCCGGGTCGATGGGGAAGATGCCCGAGGCTTCGCCCACGCCCATCTTGTGTTCGCCGGTGAGCTTCCAGTGAACGTAGCCGGCCAGCGTGGTGAGGTGGGCAATGCGCGGCACGTGCGGCTGCAGCTCCAGGACCGACTGGTACAGGTGGGCGATGCTCCAGCGCTGCGGCACGGCGAAGTCGAGGAGCGGGGTCAGCTCGGCGCAGGCCCTGCCGGTCATGTTGTTCCGCCAGGTGCGGAACGGCACGAGCAGCTTCCCCTCGGCGTCCAGGGCCACGTACCCATGCATCATCCCGCTCACGCCCATGGCCGCGACAGTCCCAAGCTCCAGGGAGTAGCGGGCCCGCACGTCCTCGACGAGCGACGCGTAGCAGGCAGCCAGGCCCGTCCAGACGTCCTCCATGTCGTACGTCCAGACGCCGTCCTTGAGCTGGTTCTCCCAGGTATGCGAGCCCGACGCCAGCGGCGTCGTGTCGGGCGCGATGAGAGAGGCCTTGATGCGAGTCGAGCCGAACTCGATCCCGAGGATGGCGCGGCCCGACCGGATCAGCTGCGGCGCGTATCCCTGCTCCTGGTTCACCGGATCCTCCTCGGCCCCCGCCGGCCATGTCCGCCGCCAGCGCTGCCGAGGCGGACCTCACCGTTGTCCCTTCCGAATTCCACGCCCATGGTGTAGCTGGGCTCAGGCCACGACCCCTCCTCCACCGCTTGATGAGTAGCCGCTCGGCCGCGGGGCCGTGCGAGTGATGCGGTCTTCGGTGGCCCTGCCCGTAGTAGGCGGTCGGGCCGTGCTTGCGCAAGTAGTGCTTCTCCGCAAGGTAGGACGGAATCCGTTCGGCGTTCGGATTGAGTTCGAACGTCTGCCGAGCCATTTTGGCCACGGCTTCCAGCGCCGTGGCGTTCGCGACTGCATCCTCGGCATCGTGGCCCCACGTGAACGGGCCGTGGCCGGCAACCAGGACCGCCGGCATCTCGAGTGGGACCAGGCCTAAACGTTCGAAGGTGGCCGCGATCACTTCGCCTGTCTCGCGCTCGTAGTCGCCCTCGACCTCCTCGCGGCGGAGTGGCCTGGTCACCGGTACCGGGCCGTGAAAGTGGTCGGCGTGGGTCGTGCCCAGCGGCGGGATGGCGCGACCTGCCTGGGCCCAGGCCGAGGCCGCGGTCGAGTGAGTGTGAACCACGCCGCCGATAGCGCTGAAGCGCCGGTAGAGCAGCAGGTGGGTAGGCGTATCCGAAGAGGGGCGCAGACCGCCCTCGATCACCGAGCCGTCGTCGAGCGAGACCGCCGCCAGATCCTCGGGCCGCAGCCGCTCGTATGGGACGCCGCTGGGCTTGATCAGGAATATCCCCGCCGCACGGTCGACGCCGCTGGCGTTGCCGAACGACAGAGTGACCAGCCCGGCCCGGACGAGCGCCTGGTTGGCCCGCCAGACCTGCTCGCGAAGCTCGGGCAGCAGCTTCGACACGGCTTTCCCTGCGCTCAAGGTGGGCTCATAGGCCCCGGGCCAGGTGGTAGTAGGCCGCGTTCCAGCGCAACTCCTGCCTGAATGCCGGGATTGTGGTGCCGGCGCCGATGACCAGGAACTCGATCCCGGCCATCTCGGCGAAGTCGGCGAGAATCTCCGTGCCAATGGCCTGGCTCAGGACGGTGTGGTGGGAGCCGCCGGCCATGAGCCACGCCTCGGTGGCGGTCGAGAAGTCCGGGCGCGGCTTCCAGACGGCTCGACCGACGGGGAGACGGGGCATCGGCTGCGGCGGGCTGACTAGGTCGATCTCGTTGACGACGATCCGGAGCCGATCGCCCATGTCCATCAGGGCCGCGACTATGGCCGGACCCGGCGCCGCGTCGAAGACGAGGCGGACCGGGTCGCTGCGGCCACCGATCGATAGCGGGTGGATCTCGCAGCTGGGTTTGCCGCCGGCGATCGAAGGGCAGACCTCCAGCATGTGCGCACCCAGAACCAGCGGCCCGGCCGGGTCGAGGTGGTACGTGTAATCCTCCATGAACGACGTTCCACCGGAGAGGCCTCGGGCCATGACCTTGAGCAGCCGGACCATGACCGCCGTCTTCCAGTCGCCTTCCGCGCCGAAGCCGTAGCCGTCGGCCATGAGGCGCTGCGCTGCGATGCCGGGCAGCTGCCTGAGACCGTCGAGGTTCTCGAAGGTGTCGGTGAAGGCCCCGAATCCGCCCTCGTCGAGGAACGCGCGGATGGCGATCTCGATCCGGGCGGCTTCGCGCAGCGCCTCGCGCTCGGCGCCTTCGGCTCGCAGGCTGGGTGCCAGCGTGTATTCACCCTGGTACTGCTCGATCAGCCCCTCGATCGCCGCCGGGGCGACCGCGCGCACGGCGTCTGCCAGGTCGCTGACGCTGAAGCCGTTCACCGCGACGCCGAGGCGAACCTGGACCTCGACCTTGTCGCCCTCGGTCACAGCCACCTGGCGCATGTTGTCGCCGAAGCGAGCCACCCGCAGACGATGGGCCTCGTGCCACGCGCAGGCTGCACGGCTCCACGCGCCGATGCGCCCGGCAACGACCGGATCCTGCCAGTGACCGGCCACGGTCGTGCGGGCCACGCCCAAGCGCGTCTCGATGTGGGCGAGCTCGCGGTCGCCGTGAGCGGCCTGGTTCAGGTTCATGAAATCCATGTCGATCTCGGCCCACGGGAGATCGCGGTTGAACTGGGTGTGCAGGTGGAGTAGCGGCTTCCGGAGGGCCTGCAGTCCGGCTATCCACATCTTCGCCGGGCTGAACGTGTGCATCCACGCGATGACGCCGACGCATTTGTCCGTTGTGCCGGCCTCGATGAGGGTCGCCAGGATCGATTCCGCGCTCTTCACGACGGGCTTGAACACGACTCGAACCGGGATGGAGGCGGACGCGTCCAAGCCGACCGCGATCCGCTCGGAATCGGCGGCCACCTGGCGGAGCGTCTCTTCGCCGTACAGGTCCTGACTCCCCGTCAGGAACCAGACCTCGAGATCGCCGAGAGCATCCAATTCACCCACTCCCAGGCTATCTGCCCTCGTAAGATTGGCGGAGCGAGACAGATCTCTCGCAACCGGGTTCGGTTGGACGACCCGCTCGATCTTGAATGTGGCATGCGGGGCCCGGGTCAGCGTCGCGGATGCCGCTGTCGGCCCCGGCAAGGGTCGCCTTGCGTGCCGGATCAGTACCTGGGAGCGTTCCCGGGAACGATAACAGGCTACACGGGCCCCAGATGTGAGTCAACACTCCACGGGATGACCGGAAGGTATCTGCGAGATCGACTCTCCAGAACGAGGAGGGATCAACATCGATGGCCCAGAGAAAGCGCTTGACGATCCGGGACGTCGCCGCCGCGGCTGGGGTCTCGGCCCAAACCGTCTCGCGCGTACTCAACAATCACCCCGATGTCGCTCCGGAGACGCTGGAGCGCGTCCGGGGGGTCATCAGGGAGACGGGGTATGCGCCCAACATGCTCGCCCGTAGCCTCATCCAGGGCCGCAGCCACACGCTGGGCGTGGTTGCCTTCGGGCTCGAGTTCTTCGGACCATCTCGCGTGCTGACGGCGATCGAACGGCAGGCGGCCGAGATGGGCTACGCCATAACGCTGAACCTCCTCCTCGAGACCGAGGCCGGCGAAGTCGACGACGTACTCGACGCCGTGGCCGCTCGCCAGGTGGACGGTATCATCTGGGCCATCCCCGAGATCGGCGACAATCGCGCTTGGTCTCGGACGAGGGGCTCGGAGTTGCCTGTCCCAGTCATACTCGTCGGTGGGATGGCCGGCCGGCCCCTCCTGCCTTCGATCGGCATCGACAATGCTGCGATCGGTTCTCTTGCCACCGAGCATCTTCTGGCTGGGGGCGCCAGTAAGGTCGGGGTCGTCACCGGCCCCCTGAGCTGGTGGGAGGCGCAGCAGCGCCTCCGAGGCTGGCGCGAGGCGCTCGAAAAGCACGGGCTGGAGGCTTCGGACAGCCTGATCGTCGAGGGTGACTGGACGGTCACCAGCGGCGAACAGGGTCTGTATCGCCTTCTTGAGAAGTGTCCCGAGATCGACGCAGTCTTTGCCGGCAACGATCAGATGGCCCTCGGCGTCCTCTACGCGGCCCATCGCATGGGGCGGCGCGTGCCGGACCAGCTGTCTGTTGCGGGCGTAGACAACGTCGCCGAGGCATCACACTTCTGGCCGCCCTTGACCACGGTCCAGCAGCCCCTCGGGGACGCCGGCGCTTTGGCCGTCAAGGAGATCGATCGGCTCATCGGCCAGGCAAGACAGTCACGGCACTCCCAACAGGCTGGGCCCGAAATGACCCTGCTGCAGCCTGAGCTCATCGTTCGCGAAAGCGCCCGGCCCTTGGTTCCTTTCGGTTTCGCAACCGTCAACGTCCCGCCGGCCGTTGCCGCGCAAGACTGATGTGAACCGCCCTTGGTTCCGTGGAGACTCTGGCCTGCCCTGGGTTTGGTGGAGTCGCGTTTCTGGAAATCAGGCCACCGTCTCGGTCTGATGCCGAGTTTCGAACTCGACTGGGGTCAGCATGCCAAGCGCAGATTGACGGCGCTGGCGGTTACGGAAGATCTCGAGGTATTCGAAGATCGCGTTGGCCAGCTCGACCCGGGTCCGCCAGCTTCGTCGGTCCAGCAGCTCGACCTGCATCCGGCTCCAGAGCGACTCGATCATGCCGTCGTAGCTGTCACCCTTGCTCCCCACCGAGTTGACGACACCGGCTTCGGCCAGGCGCTCGCTGTATCTGATGGCCAGATGCCGGGCTGGACCCCACGGTCGCTGTGATGGACCAACCCGGCGAGGTCGGTACCCCTCGCAAAGATGGCCATCTCGAGAGCGTCGACAGCGAGGTCCGTTCGCAGGCTCGCCGCCGTTCGCCAGCCCACGATCCGACGGCTGAATGCATCGATGACGAAGCCGTGTAGGCGAAGCCCGCGATCGTCCAGACGCAGGTCAGATCGGCCACCCACAGGCGGTTCGGAGCCGGAGCGGCAAAGGTTCGCCCCACGAGGTCGGCCGGTCGAGCCGACTGGTCGGCCGGCCTGGTGGTGCGGATGGACCGTTCCCGCGTGACACCCGCGAAGCCCACGCTCTTCCCACGAGGCATCGTCTCCAGACCAGCGATGCAGGTACCAGGGTCGAGATTGCAAAGTAGGTCTGGCGCCTCCTAGTGAGACGGCCGCCTTGTCGAGTGACGCAACACGCTCCGCTTAGCGCAGCGGAATATCGGTATACCCTCAGGGCCGATTTCAGCATCGCTTACGGCTTGGCTCTGCCTGCTACCCCCCCGCTCCCGTTAATGTCCGCTCGCGGCTGCTCTGTGGTCATCGTCTCACGGGGAACCTGCTTGGGACGCGCAAGCTTATGTCCGGCCAGCCAAGAGCCGTTTGCCTCGGTCAGGCTTGGGGGGTCGTCTCATCCAGGAGCCGATCGACCCATTCGACCACCGAGTCGGCCGAGTCGGAGGCACCAGCCGCGAGGAGATCGTCGGCCGTGCCCACTAGGGAAACGATCCCGATCCCAGGAACGCCGGCCGCGGCGGCCATCCGCATGTCGTCGAGCGCGTCCCCGACATAGAGGGCATCTTCCGGTTTGGCGACCCCGGCCCGCCTAAGCGCCAGCTGCAGTGGTCGGGGATGGGGTTTGGCTTCCTCCGTGTCGTCGCCAAAGACGCGCACCCTCAGTAGTTCATCGAGGCCGAGCCGAGACAGCACGGGCTCGACTTCGGCTCTGTCGGCGCTCGTCACGATCCCGAGCGCGTAGCCCGCCGCCGCCAGTCGAGCAAGGGCGTTCTCAACACCCAGAAACGGCCGCATCTTCTCGCTGTGAAAGGTGGTCGCCCAGATCTGGTCCGCCTCCTGAAATCGATCCTCTGGAACTCCGAGCGAGCGGTACGTCAGGCTCCAGTTCGGGGAGTAGGTCCGTCTGAAGATCGACTCATCAAATGAGAGGCCGAAATGCCGGCAGATCGCGGCTTCGGTCTGCAGGATCGCCGGCATCGAGTCGACGATCGTCCCGTCCCAGTCAAAGAGAATGGTTAACATGAGGCCACATCGTACGTGGTTGTCGCAGCGTTCCGGATGAGCCCTGGACTGGGTCGTCGATTGAACTCCGGCGCCGTGGCCGACCAGATGCGCACTTACTGGCCATGGGGTCGGGCATTCGGCGATCCAGCCTGGTCGAGGACTTCACCGACTGGCTATTCGTGTGTCGCCGAACGCGACGGGCGGGATCACAGCGGCCCGAGGCTAGCGTTGCGGCATGAATGCCGGCACGTTCGGGGCGGGCGTCCAGTCGTGGCACGGCTTCTACATTGCCGGCGGGTCGGCGTCTGGCGCGGTACTCCGGCTTCTGTGCGTTGGGTCTCGATCAACCTCTCGTCGATTGCCGCGGCGAAGCGTGTCAACGCCGGTTGAAAGTTGACCTCTTTTCGCCGCCAAAGTGCGATCACCCCATGATAGGTCGGCCCTGCGCCGAGTTGTCGTTGCGATCGCATGCGGCCGAATTGGGCGCCTGGGCATTTGCCACCTGGTTCACTGCTGGCGCAGCAAAATGCGGTCACTGATCTTCCCAGGCGGCAGAATGGCGGCGTCGTCCACTCCGCGTCACCGGGACTTCTAGAATACCGCGTGAGTCTGGAGCAGCCGCAACACTCGCGAGTCGGCTCGCGGGCAACCTGAATGTGTCAGCTGGCACGAGACCTGAAGGTGACATGAGCCAGGAAATGGAAGCTCTATACCAGGCGCGGCTGCGGCGATTCGTTACGGCACTGAACAACAAGAAGCCAGACTGTGTGCCGATCCGGCCCTTTGTGGCGGAGTTCACCGGACGCCACGCGGGCTACACCTGCCAGCAGTTGACACAGAATTACCCGGACGCCTTCGAGGCCATGGTCCAGTGCTGCAAGGACTACGACTGGGATGCCGTACCTGCGAGCATGGTCTACGTCTGGACGGGCATCACCGATGCGGTCACGATCAAGTACTACGGCGTGCCGGGCATCGACGTGCCGCCGAATACTGGCTTCCAGTATCGAGAGCCGCCCGAAGAACACTCGTTCATGCGCGAGGACGAGTACGACCGCCTGATCGACGATCCCGTCGCCTTCCTCTACGAAGCGTGGCTGCCGCGCGCGACTCGCAAGATCGCCGCAGCTGGTGAGCCCGCGACCTTCCGCCACAACGTGGCGCTCGTGTCGGCCGCGCAAGCCATGACCGAATACTTCAACGCGTTCGGTCCACACGTGGAGCGGCTTCGCAGCGAGGCCGGCGTCCCAGGCGCAATTGCCGGGATCCTAAAGGCGCCCTTCGACATCATCGGCGATAAGCTGCGCGGCTACCTGGGGCTGACGATGGACATGTTCACGCAGCCCGACAAAGTGCTGAGGGCATGCGACGCGCTGATGCCGCACCTCTACTGGCTTGCGAATGCCACGGCCGACCCGGCTTCGCAGGCGCCGATCGGGTACTGGATGCACCGCGGCTGTGTGCCTTTCGTCCGCCCCGATCAATTCGCGTCGCACTACTGGCCGACAGTCAAACCCATCGTCGAAGAGTTGTGGCGCAACGGCCACCAGACCATGTTCTACGCCGAGGGCAACTGGGACGCGCACCTCGACTCGTTTCGCGAATTGCCGGACCGCAGCATCCTCTTTCACATCGACCGCGGCACACCGTTGCTGACCCACCGCAAGCTCCACGACAAGTTCGCGCTCAGCGGCGGCGTCAACAACGTGACGCTCGCGTTCGGCACGCCTGCGCAGGTGCGCCAGGAGGTGAGGACGCTCATCGAGACGGTGGGCAAGGACGGCGGCTACATCATGGACGCGAGTGCGATCATGCAAAACGACACGACGCCCGCGAACATGCGGGCACTGGTCGACGCGACGCGCGAGTTCGGTGAATACGACTCGCCGGATCCTGTCCCAGAGCCGCTACGGGTCGCTCCTGAGACGATCGCGACCACCGCCGGCCTTCCGGCTGCGACGCGGCATCAGCCGGGCGTGTGCGTCTCGTGGGAAGAGCACCAGGCGGACCTGGCGGAACAGATTCAGGGTAGCGAGGACCTTGCGCGACGCGTGTGGGAGGCGGCGGACTCCCGCGGCGCGATGTTCATTTGGCAGATGCTGGTCTCGTTCTAATAGGCTGCGTAGGCGCTCGGCCCGGTTTGATCAGCCGGCGTGTTGCCACGCACGCACGCGGTTCCGATCGCATCACTACACACAGAGTCATCCTCACCGACGGAGAGATGCACCCGTTCCGCCGTCCCGCCGACTTGGTCGCTGGTGCTAGCCTTGCGGGTATGACAGACTGGGAGTTGTGCTACTCGCCGGACAGTCGGGGCTTCTCGGTGACGGTCGACCCAGCCGACATCATCCCTCCCGCACACGGGCACGGACGTGGAGCGCCGAGGCTCGACCGCGAAGATCCTGGGGCCTCCCGAGATCGTCCGATAATCCTCCATCGCGAGTACAACTGGCGCCAGGCGGACGGGACGTGGCGGCGTTGGTGCGTCGGATTCAGCGACGGGCGAGAGCGGGTCGCCCGGGCCCAACACGACTGCATCCGAACTCTCGACGTCGTGGTCTTCGGCTGTGCTTTCTGGCCGCCGGGAGAGCGGCCGGACGATCGGTTTCGAATCCAGACGGGCCAGGACCGCTTCACATGCCCCTCCTTCGACGCTGCCCGGAGTCTGTGGACTGAACTGCCGGAAGACGAGTGGGATGAGCAGCCGGGGCCGGCTGGCAGCTGAGCGAGCCTCGAGTTCCGTATCCCGCTGCCACGTTTGAACCCGAACGATCAGGCTCGAGATCAGGTCCGCCGTGGATGGCATGCTCGCGTCAGCGCCGCCAGTAGCGAGCCGCACCTCAGTCCAGGATCGCGTCTGCTCTAGCCCCCGGTCGGCCCAAGCTCGATCTCGGACGTCCCATTCTCGACCATAGAGAGTCGCGCCCGGGCCTTCAACACGAGGCCCAGAGCCGCTACGTGGCCTTCTGCTCTCCCGGATCGAACCGGCAGCCGTCGACGAACAGCTCGAAGAAGTCGGTCTCGGTCTCCAGTTCCGCGTGCTCGATCCCCGCGATGAACGACTCGAGCTTTCGGCGGCGTCGCGCCGACAGAAGCAGCGCCTTGGCGCCCCGGACCGACGCGTTGCCGACCTGCCGGATCCGCCCGCGGGGAACCGGCGCCAGGAGACCGATGGCGATCGCATTCGGGACGTCGAGTGCGTTCGCGAACGCCCCTGCCAGGAAGAAGCTGTCCACCTGCTCGGGCGTCACGCCGAGCTGGCGCATGAGAATGAGTTGCCCGACCGCGTTGGCAGCCTTGGCCTGGGCCAGGTTGCTGACGTCGGATCGGCTGAGATCGATACCGTGCTCCGGGGCGACGTCGATCGCCGGCAACCCGCCCGCGAAACTTGTGTCTGGCAGGACCAATCCGGTTCGGCTCGCCTCGGCCAGCAGGTCCACGAGTCCCGACCCGCAGATCCCCTCCGGCGGCAGATCCCCGATGGTCCGCCAGGCGAAGGCTCCGTCTGACCACCACGCCGATTCGATTGCCCCATCGGCGCCGGCCATGCCGTGCCTCACTCCGCCGCCTTCGAAAGCGGGGCCCGCAGGGCTCGAGGCGCAGATGAAGCGCCGTCCGTCTCCGATGACGATCTCGGTGTTGGTGCCGATGTCGATGAGAAGCGAGACACCGGGCTGGGCCGCGAAATTCGTCGCCACGAGATCGGCAGCGATGTCCGCGCCGACGTGGCTGCCGATGATTGGCGGGCCATAGATGCGGCCCTGGGGGTGGATAAGCAGACCCAGCTCATGGGCCCGGACCAGCAAGGCAGTCGAGGCAGCCCTGCCCTCGCGGACTCCGGCTTCGCTCAACGATCGAAAGGGCGAGCGACCGAGCGGGCCCACGTCGAGACCAAAGAAGAGATCGCGCATCGTGGGGTTGCCCACCACGACGGCCTCGCAGACCTCGTGCCGATCGACGCCGAGTCGCAGGTAGATCGACTGGAGCTCACGGTTCAGGGCGCGCCTCAGGGCCCGCCGCAGTTCGCCCGGACGCTCGGAGTCGTACCCGATGCGGCTCATGACATCGCTGCCCCCGAAGCGCTGCGGGTTCTCGAAGGCAGCGACCGCCATTGAGACCCCTGACTCCAGGTCGACCAGCTCGAACACGACCGTGGTCGTTCCTACGTCGATCGCGAGCCCGAGGAGGCGCCCGGGCTCCGGTCCGATGACCTCGTCGTTGTAGAGGGCCAGGTCGCCGTCGCGCGTCACCACCGGGTCGAGTTCAATTGTGGACTCCGCCTCGGGCTCGGACGACGCCAGGATCCGCAGTCGCCGGCGCAGGATCGAGAAGCGGACGTCCTGGTCGTCGCGCAAGACTGCCGCCTGGCAAGCCAGGCGGAAGCCCGTCGGCAGGAAGGCCTCGGCCTCGGTGCGAGGGCCCAGCGCCTCGGCGCCGTCGCTTACCTGCACGACGCACTCGCGGCACCGACCGGTTCGGCGGCACGAGGAAGGGACCCGCAGGGTCATCTCTTCGGCTGCGTCGAAGAGAGTTCTGCCAACGACGAGCGGCCGATGCTCGTTCTCGTGGATCAGCTCACCCACGCACGACCCCTCGCCGGATCGGGGATGCCGGCACGATTGCGCTCACTCGGGCCTGACGCGTTCGGGTCGCGCGGCAGGCTTCTGGGGACCGTCAGGTCTCACGATCTCCGAGTCGTAGCTCATGGCCAGGCGCTGGCCCGGCTGCAGCATGAGGAAGTCGCCCTCCCAGTCGCCGTAGAGCAATCGGCGCATCAGGGTGAGTTCGCCCGCCAGCCGCTCGAACAGCCAGCCTCGGCGCTGCGCGTCGCGGCGCACATTCTCCTCTACGCCCGACGTGTCGCCGATGCCAGTGTCGAGGAAGGCGGCGCGGTCGTAGTGGGAGTGCCAGGCGCCGGTGACTTCCATCAGGTAGGCGGCGTTGTCCTCGCCGAAGCGGGCTACGTAGTCGGCGTACGCCGCGGCTTCGGACTCGTCGGTCGTAGCCCCGAGGCCCACCAGGCCGGTCCCCGCGCCGTCATCGTCGCCCCCAGAGCGTTCCAGGTAGTCGGGGGCGTACCAGTAGGTGCCCGGATGGGCGGCGAACTCGCGCTCGTAGCGATCGCGACTCCCGAGCAGCAGAGTGATGCAATCATGGGCCCGCGGCACAATCAGGGGAACGCCGGTGGCAGCGATCCCTGCGCTCGCTCCGCCGCAGAGCCCGTAGGCAAGCACGACCGCGTCGTAGGGCGGGTCGGCCTCGGCGGCCGCGTCTATCTCGTCCTGCAGCCGCCGTCGAAGCAGTTCCGGAGTGTCGTGCAGGCGGCGGCGCAGCAACGTCACGTCCACCATGTGGGGCGAGCGGGCGGCGAACAGGTAGACCGGGCGGGCCAGCACCTCGCAGCTGATGGCCTTGAGCCGTAGAGGCATCAGGCAGGTCCCCAGTAAGCGAACGCGCACGAGCGGCGTGACGCTCGCATCTTCACACGTCACCCGCCAACTCGCCGGCCCGGAAGGCGGAGATGAACTCCACTCCGTACATATCCGCGCCGGTCAGCATCTCGGCGGCAAGCTTGTACGCCCGGCTCGATCGGTCGCGGCCGAAGACCCGGGCCATGTCGTTGGCCACCGGGTCCACGATGCCGCTGTCGGCCCCGGCCTCGGCCGCCAGATCGATGAACACGTCGTTGAGCAGCCGGCGTCCGGGCAGCCCGAACGACACGTTCGACAGGCCGCCACCGATGTGGATCCTGGGGCCGAGCGATGCGCGGATGCGAGAGACGGCCCCGAGGAACTGCGCCCCGGCCTCCGGATCGACCGCGACGGGGAGCACGAGCGGATCCACGTGCATGGCCTCGATGGCGATCCCCCGGGCGCGCGCCAGCTCCACGATCCTTTCGGCGTTCGCCAGCCGGTCCTCGACGCCGGAAGGGAGCCCGCCCTCGCCGGCCGCCGTGACGACCACGGCGCAACCGGCTGAGGCGGCCATGTCGAGCACGTCCGGGCGCTCCGCGGACGCGGAATTGAGGAGGAGCCGGTCCGGGTTCGCGCTGGCTTCGATCCCCGCCCGGATGACCGAGGCCTTGGAAGAGTCGAGCGACGGCGGCACGGCCCCGAGGGCTTCGATCGTCTCTACGAGCAGCCTCATCGCCGTATGCTGTGTCTCCACGTCCTGCGCGACCTCGTCGACGTTCAGGTCGATGTAGTCGGCGCCGGCCGCCATCTGCCGGCGGGCGAGCGTCTCGATGTAGGAGCGTCCGGCCGAGGCCTCGGAACTTGACCCTCGTAGCATGGCCAGCAGCGCCGCGCCGACGTGCTTCAGCCTGCCCGCCGCGAAATCCGCGCTATCACGCACCGCGCCCGGGATGGGCAGGTATCGCTCGCCGTCCGGGGTCTCGAAGCGGATGGCCTCACTGCCGTCGGGCAGTGTGACTACGTGCCGGCCGCTTCTCAGCAGCGTCCGAGTGGCGTGGATGTTCTCCCCGATGATGGTGAAGGGGCCGCCCGAACGCGTCGTCCGCACTTACCTGCTCCTCTCTGCCCCGCTGGACGGGGACCTGCTCACTTCTCGTCCTCCGCCCGGATGGGCGGGCGCGTGGCGTGATCGCGGCCCAGGAACGTGTTGCTCCAGGCGCTGGTGCGTCGCAACGCGTTGTCGCAGACCACGACCGGGCGCTCCAGCATCGTCTCGGCCTCGTGGTAGGGAGCCAGGCGCTGATAGGCCCGAGCCCATATGCAGCGCTTGCCGGGGATCTCGCACTCGCCGGCGCTGCTGCCGCCACAGGGACCGTTGCGCTGGTTCTTGACGCACTGGCTCTCGGGGCAGAGATAGGCGATGTCGGGCAGCGAGCAGTCGCCGCAGTCGCGGCAGTCGTACATCGGGATCTTCACGGCCTGCTCCAAGACGTGGAAGGCGCCGCCCAGGTGGGCCCGCTCGATGGCGCCGAAGAAGCCGCGGGCCATTGGGGCTAGCGGCGCGTCCTTCGGGTCGAAGACCAGGCCGTGGACCGCCCGGTTGAAGCCGTACCAGGCCCGGGTGCGCACGCCGCCGCCTTTGCGCGTGAGAGGCGTGGGCGTCGGGGCGCTCAGGCCGGTGGCTCGATCCGGCCGGTAGGCATACCAGGTGCCCGGTACGGTGTACGTCGTCGAGGCAACCAGGGACTGCCAGTCCTCGCGGCCGTACTCGTCGGCCTTCTGCAGGATACGGGAGAAGTCTTCCGACTTGGTGGAGCCGCCCAGGTAGATGCCGGCGTAGCCCATGCCGCGGGCGATGGCGATCTGGCGGGCAGCCAGGTCTCCGAAGAAGGCCTTGCCCTTGTCGGGCGAGGCGGCCTGCCGCTCGATCGTGTCCAGCAGGCCCGCGGGGATGACCACACCGGGCACATCCCCGGCGGCCACGATCCGGGCGGTAGTTCTTGTCAATACCATAACGCTGGCCAGGAGGGTGACCGGCACCTCACGATCGGCGACCCAGCTGCGCAGCTCACCGAGCTTGCGCATGTCCCAGCCGGCCTGCGTGATTGCGTAGCGTGCCCCGTTGCGGACCTTGTTCTCGAGCTTGAGGTACTGGGGCACCTGGTCGCGTTCCACGATCTTGTAGGGGTTGACGGCCCCGCCCAGGAAGAAGTCCGTCCGGGCCGGGTCGCCGGCATTGCGGGCGGGGCCCAGCTCCTCGATGTCGCGGTCGCTGTCGCGGGCGATCGGCCGGGCCACCACCGTGCCGCCGATCCCCCGATTGAGCCGATCGTAGAGGTGGAGCAGGGCCACCGAGTCGATGTCGAAGACGGGCTTGGCCACGCCCAGGTAGCCCGAGCTCGTGTAGTCGCCCGAGAGAACGAGAAGATCCTCTATGTGGGCGCCCTGGAGGCGCCAGGCCAGGCTGAGCAGTTCACTGCGATTGCGGTCGCGGCAGGTGACGTGCACGATGACCCGGCGGCCGCGCGCCACCAGCTCCCCCGCCAGCACCTCGGGGCTCAGGCGTGCGTGACCACCGGCATTGTCGGTAATGCTCATGGCGCTGATCCGGGAGTCGGCCTCGAGCTCGCCTGCGAGGCGGCGCGCGCGTTCTCCGGCGGGATCCTCGAGCGCGCCGGCCCAGGGCACCAGCTCGGCCACTACGACGGATCCGTCCGATTCGGCCAGCAGGTCGCGCAGGCGTGGTTTCGCGTCGGCTGCGATTTGGGATGCTGGTGCTGACTCGGACAAGCTCGTATCTCCCTGGTGCAGAACCGCGGTCAGGCTCGCCTGGCCGCGGTTCTTGTCGACGGTAGGCAAGCCAGAACCATCCCTGTCACGAGCATAGCGCCGCCGACGAAGTTACCCAGTGCTTCGAGAGTGAGGTTCGTCAGGCTGGTCGCGGTCAGCTCGTCGAGGGTCATCAGAAGAGTCCCTGGATGTTGCCATCGGCGTCGATATCGATCTTCTCGCCGGCCGGATGGGAAGGCAGGCCCGGCATGGTGCGCATATCTCCGGCCAGGGGAGTTATGAAGCCGGCTCCGGCGCGGAGCTGGACCTCCCTGATGGGTATGCGAAAGCCACGAGGGCGGCCCTTGAGGGCCGGGTCATGCGAGAGGCTGTACTGGGTCTTGGCCATGCAGATCGGCAGGTTGCCAAAGCCAAGACCCTCGTACGTGGCCAGGGCCCTGCTCGCGGCCGGGAATTCGTCGACGCCCTCCGCACCGTATATCCGAACGGCGACCGCCTCGATCTTCTCACGCAGGGGCAGGTCGTCCGGGTATAGGAGGGCGAAGTTCGGCGCTCCCTCCTCGGCCGCTTCCCAGACGGCGGCGGCCAGCTCCCTGGCTCCCGCACCACCCTGGGCCCAGTGCGTCGAGACGACCGCGTCGCGCGCGCCCGCTTCGAGGGCCACTTCCCGAACCGCCTCGACCTCGGCGTCGGTATCGGTCGGGAAGTTGTTGATGCAGACCACGACCGGCACGTTGTAGCGGCGGACGACCTCGATCTGGGCGGCAAGGTTCGCGGCGCCGCGCCGTACGGCCTCCGGGTTGTTCTCGAGAAGTGCGGGGTCGAGCGGCTTGCCGGCCACGATCCGCCCGACGCCGCCGTGCATCTTGAGAGCACGGATCGTCGCGACCACGACAGCGGCATCGGGTCGCAGGCCGGACGCGCGGCACTTGATGTCGAAGAACTTCTCGGCGCCCATATCGGCGCCGAAGCCGCCCTCGGTGCAGACGATGTCGCTGGTGGCCAGGGCCAGGCGGTCGGCCAGGATCGAGCTGTTGCCGTGGGCGATGTTCGCGAAGGGACCGCAATGGACGAACGCAGGCCCGCCCTCGAGTGTTTGGAGCAGGTTGGGCTTGAGGGCGTCCTTGAGCAGGACCGCCATCGAGCCGGCCACGCCGAGATCCTCGGCGGTCACGGGCGTGCCCTCCCGGCTCATGGCCAGCACGGTACGCCCGAGGCGGGAGCGCAGATCGGCCAGGTCGGTCGCGAGCGCGAGAATTGCCATGACCTCGCTGGCCACGGTGATCTGCCACTCGGTCTCGCGCGGCCTGCCGTTTTCCCGGCCGCCGAGGCCTATGACGGCCTGCCGGAGCGACCGGTCGCTGATATCGACGACGTGCGGCCACAGGATGTTGAGCGGGTCGATTCCGAGCGAATTGCCATGGTGGAGGTGATTGTCGACGAAGGCGGCCGCGAGGTTGTGCGCCGCTCCGATGGCGTGGACGTCGCCGGTCAGGTGCAGGTTGAAGTCCTCCATCGGGATGACCTGAGAGTAGCCGCCGCCAGCGGCGCCGCCCTTGATCCCAAATACCGGGCCGAGTGATGGTTGGCGAATGGCCGCTGCGGCCGAGTGGCCGATCAGGTTGAGGCCCTGGACGAGGCCGATCGTCGTGGTCGACTTGCCCTCGCCGAGCGGCGTCGGCGTGATGGCCGTGACCAGGACGTACTTGCCACGCGGGTTGGCCCGCTCAAGACGCTCGATGGCCCCAAGGCTCACCTTGGCCTTGACCGGACCGTACAGCTCCAGGTCGTCGTCGCGGATGCCGAGGTCCTCGGCGACCTCGATGATCGGGCGAGGCCTCACGGCTCGGGCGATGTCGAGGTCTGACGGTATCGTGGTCGTGATGGCTGGCGTCATCGCGGGGTCTCCGTTGCGGCGTAGATCGCAACACCGGCGCCCAGGGCGCGTCGCCCCTCGGCCTGGTCTCGCGCGGCGTGCATAAGATGGGAGAGCAGGATCGCATTGGTGAGCGGCCCCACACCACCGGGGACCGGGGCGATGGCCGAGGCGACGGCATAGGCGGACTCGGCGACATCGCCGACGACACGGTCTCCTACCACGTTGATCCCGACGTCTACGACGACGGCACCCGGCTTGAGCATGTCGCCGGTCACCATGCCAGCCCGGCCGACGGCCACGACCACGATGTCGGCGCGCCGGATTTCGTCCGCCAGGTCGACCGTGCGGGAGTGGCAGATCGTGACAGTGGCGTTCTGCGCCAGAAGCAGCAGGGCGGCCGGCTTGCCCACGATGTTGGAGCGGCCCACCAAGACGGCATGCTTGCCCGCCAGCTCGATCCTCGAGGCGGTCAGGATCTCGACGGCTGCGTGCGCAGTGGCTGGCAGGTAGCCCTGGTAGCCGAGGGCGAGCAGCCCCGCGTTGAGCGGGTGGATGCCGTCGATGTCCTTGGCCGGGTCGATGGCATCGATGACCGTCCGCAGCGGGATCGTCGGCGGCAGCGGCATCTGGACGATGATCCCAGCCACTTCCGGGTCGCCGTTCAGCTCGCAGATCACGTCTCGCAGGTGCTCCGGGGTCGCGTCCGCACCCAGCTCAATGAGACGGTCGCCTATGCCGACGCGACGGCAGCCGTCGAGGATCTTGTGGAGGTACACGGCCGATGGCGCGTCGCTGCCGACTATGACCACCGCAAGAGCGGGTAGGCGGCCGTGTGTGGCACAGAAGTCGGCGGCGTCCGCCGCGATCTTCTCGCGCAGGGCAGCGGCGATGGGAGCGCCGCGCAGGAGGCGAGGACCGGGTTCGGCGGGGTTCATCGGGCGCTCCCAGCGCCCCGTGTGGTCGCTCGCTCCGGCTTGTCGAGCGATCGCTCGGGATCACGTAGAGAGCGCCTGGCCACATGTGCCCGGGTCGCACGAGCAAGCCGCGTAACCGAGCGCGCCACCATTCGCACTTCCGCCTCCAAGGCCCCCGCGGCAGCGTCGTCTCCGATCCATGGCAGATTGACCAGCACGTTCTCGACCGCCCCTTGAGCCGCCCCTTCGATCAGGCGCGAGGCGACGATGAGATCGCTCGCGAGTCCGAGGTTGCTCCGGCCGGCTAGCCGCTCGTTCGCCGAGGCCACTTCGCGACAAGCAGCAACGATCCGCCGTGGCGGCTCAATCGCGACCAGAGCCGCAAAACGTAGAGCAGCCTTGCGTAACGCCGCTTCTTCAGGGGTTGCTCGCGGCAGACCGGACGCCTCCATGAAGCGGGTGAAGGCAGCAGCGTCCTGGTCGGCCAAGGCGACCATCTCCTTCTCCAGTCGGTGGCCGTCGCGGCGGGCGGATTCGATCGTGGCGGCGAACGGCGCATATTTCGGCCGGCTCGCGGACAACTCGGCCACCATGGCAATCAGGCCGGCGGCTAGGGCTCCAGCAATTGCCGAAGCCGCTCCCCCGCCGGGGACGGGCGCGGACGAGCCGAGCTCTTCCAGAAACGAGTCGAGAGTCTGGTTGCCGATGGTCACGAGTTCTATCCTCGGTGCATCGCGGACGGGGCCGGGAGCCGAGCGTGCGACCGAGCGAAGCGGCGCCCGGGGGAGTTGACAGTGTTGGGTCCGGCAGGCCGAATCTCGATCGTCATGTTTGAAGACGTGAAGGCCCAGGGACTCGTTGGCCATATGCACTGCCCGGTGTGGCGGCTGCGAGGTCGATCAGACGACTGGCTGCTCACCCTCCACTCTGGAGAGGACCGGCCGTACACAGGAATGATAGTATGTTGTAATACCAGTGTACAGTATAGCCAGATCCTCTCGTTTGGTACAGAATAGAAGCAGTGACAGCAGACTCGTCCAGACCGCGAGCTTGACAGCCAAAGGGCGAGGTTAGGGCCTTAGAGAGGCTTCGAGGGAGCGTCGTTCCGATGTTCAGCCGCGTTGTTCGCGAGACCAGGCTTTCCGACAAGGTCGCCAGCCGAATTCTGGAAGTGATCGTGGACAGCTCACTGAGCCCGGGCGATGCCCTCCCTTCCGAGCGCGTTCTCGGGGAGCAGTTCGGCGTGTCACGGACCGTCGTGCGCGAAGCGTTGAGGTCGCTCGCTGGCAAGGGTGTAGTCGAGATGGCCCAGGGCCGAGTACTTCGCGTGGCCCGGGTTGAGCCGTCGGCCGTGCGCGAATTTATGCGACTATTCCTTCAGGGCCGACCTTCTCTCGATTACGCCCGCGTCCATGAGGTTCGGGCGCTCCTAGAGACCGAAGTCGCCGGTCTGGCCGCGGAGCGAGCTCAGGATGCCGACATGGACCGCCTCGACGCGGATTGCGAACAGCTGGCGGCGGTCCTGGACGACTCCGAGGCGGCCGCGTCTGCCGACATCGAGTTCCACCGCACGCTCGCGCGGGGCACACGCAACGAGTTGTTCCTAGTAGTTCTGGACGCGCTTACCGAGCCACTTGCCGAGATCAGGCTTGAGACGTTCAAGACGGTCACCGACCGATCCTCTGTTGCCCTTGCTTCTCACCGTCGGATCGCGAAGGAGATCCGCGCTCGAAACGGAGCGGGCGCCCGAGCGGCAATGCAAGAACACTTGGACGATGTCCTCGTAGCCTGGCGAAAGGTCAAGACACTCACGGCGCCCCGCCCAGCTGAAGCCGCCTCGAGCTGGGAGGCCAACGGCACCACCGAGGCTTCCATCGTCGTCCGGCACGGCTCGCGCGCGCCTGAAGCGCCGGCTGAGGGGGCCAGCGAATCAGCGCCGCCGCGGGCTCTCATCGAGACCAGTCCGGAGCGTTGAAGCGCCGACTCGGACAAGCCGACCGCAGCCGCCTGCGGCGTTAGTCCAGCGACCGGGGACCAAGCATCCTACGCGACCTCGCCGTCGGCCTGCAGGCCCTCAAGCCGACTCTTCAGCGAGGTCAGGAAGCGTGCCGCCTGTGCCCCGTCAACCGCTCGGTGGTCTGCCGCCAGAGTGGCGGTCATCATCTCGCGGACGACGACCGTGCCGCTCTCCACAACCGGCCGCGGAAGGCTGCGCCCCACAGCGAGGATGCCGACCTGGGGCGGCGGAATGATCGCGGCGAAGGACGTCACCCCGAACATGCCCAGATTGCTGAGCGTGAACGTAGCGCCCAGGAGCTCGGTGCTCCGCAACTTTCCCGCTCGCGAGCGCGCCACCAGGTCCCTAAGCGCGGCAGCGATTTCCACGACGCTCATGCGATCCGCCTCGAGCAAGGCTGGGGCTATTAGCCCGCCTTCCAGGGCGATGGCAACTCCGACGTTGACGGAGTCGACGACTACGAACCCCTCCTCCGTCGCAAGGCAATTGAAGGCCGGTTGCTCCCGCAATGTCAGGGCCAGACTTCGAACCAGCATCGCCGACATCGTGACTCGAGGCCCGGCCTCATCCTCGGCGGTCAGCCGGCGCAGCTCGGCCGACGCCGCATCCATTTCGACCTCGGTGCTCACGTAGAAGTGCGGGATCTCCCGCTTGCTCGCGGACATCTGGCGAGCGACTGCGGAGCGCAATCGGCTAGGAACTACCAGGGTTCCATCTCCGGCCGGTGTCGACCGCCGGAGGCCGCCCTCAGACATCCTCGATCATCGCGATGACGGTTCCTACGGGCACCTCGGCGCCCTCTGCCGCGATGATCTCAGAGAGACGCCCGGAAACGGGAGCCTCGACGTCCACGTTGGCCTTTTCGGTCTCGATCTCGACCAGGAGCTCGCCGGCCGTAACGTGATCACCGGCATTGCGCCGCCATGCGACGATCCTGGCCTCCGACGCGTCCACGCCCAGATTCGGCAGCTTGACAGGTGTTGGCATCGGTGGTCCCTACTCCCTCGCGTTTCCTGCGGCCCGCGCCGCAGCGTTTATCGCCTGCTCGATGTTCTCGTCGCGCAGGTGGACGAACGTCTCAATCGGCTTGGATACGGGCGAGAAGACATCCTCGCCCGTTACCCGAAGAGGTGCCGCGCGCAGGCAGCTGAACAGATCCGGCATCACGTAATCGATGATCAGGCCGCCCATCGACATGCTGTGCATGGCGTCTTCCACGATCACCAGCGCGCCCGTCCGGTTGACGGATTCCAGCACCGTACCTCGGTCAAACGTGGCCCGATCGAGCCAGCGTGGGTCGACGATCTCGACCTCGAGACCGCGGCTCGCCAGAACATCCGCGACCACCGCGACGCGCTGGAGGGCGTGGCCCCAGGCCAACACCGTTACATCTTTGCCTGCCCGGACGGTACGAGCGCGACCGAGCGGAATGACGTAGTCCATGCCCGCCAGTGGGAGCGGTTCGGAGATCTTCATGAGTCGGTGGTCATCGAGGATCAGGACCGGATCGCGACTGAGCATTGCGGCGTTGAACAAGCCCACGTATTCAGCCGCGGTGGATGGCGCTGTGATCCGCCAGCCTGGAAACATCGAGAAGAGGGCTGCCGGATCGCAGCTGTGCTGAGGGCCATAGCCGCGGCCGCGGCTGATCTGCGTCCGCACCACCAGCGGCACCTCGTGGACGCCGCCGTACATGTAGCGCGCCTTCGGCACGTGGTTGAACAGCTGGTCGGCGGCCTCGAGGGCGAAATCCGGATACATCAACTCCACGATCGGGTGCATACCCTGCAGGGCCGCCCCGTAGGCCGCGCCGGAGAACCCGTTCTCACATATCGGCGTGCTCAGGACGCGGTCGGGCGCCGTTGAAAGGGCGCCTTTGGTCAGCCCCATCACGCCGCCGCCGAGGTGCCCGACCTCCAGGCCCAGGACGAAGACGTCCGGGTCGATGTCCAACCAATGGGCAATGACGCCCGAAACCGCAGCTTGATAGGTCACCCTTTCGGCATCCGGCGCCGGAGTTGCGTCGAAGCGGCTTTCGGCCAGTGGCGGAAGCCCAGGGCCAAGCACACCGCGCGGGACGTCGGTGGTGGCGGGGTAGAACTCCAGGGGGACTCTCAGGCCATCCGGGGTCTCCGAAGTAACGGCGGCGACGCACCTTTGCAGAAGCGCCTGCGCCAGGGCCGTGGCGTGGTCCACCTCGGCCTGGGATACCCGTCCCGACTCAAGAAGCCGCTGAGGGAAGACGGTTATCGGGTCGAGTGCGGCCCAGCGTTGTTCCTCCTCCTTGGTGCGGTACTTGAATGCACTGCCCGGAAGCGGGCCATTCTGGTGGAAGTACCTGTAAGTGATCGCTTCGATCAGCACTGGGCCCTGGCTCGAGGCGTGAACTCGGGCGCCTGCGACCGCGGCCATCACGGCAAGCGGATCCATCCCGTTCACGATGAGAGCCGGCATGTCGTAGCCGGCCGCCCGAATTGCTAGCTCGTCGAACCCGGCGGTTTCGCGGAGTGACGTGGCGACCGAGTACTGGTTGTTCTCCAGCAGGAAGATCGTCGGCAGTCCCCAGGCTCTCGATAGCGCCGCCGCTTCGTGGAATGCGCCGATCGACGTTGCGCCGTCGCCGAAGGCGGCTACGGCGACACCGCCGGTCCGACGCAGCTTGGCCGCGAGCGCCGCGCCGGCGGCCGGAGGAAGACCACCGGCCACGATCGCGCTGGTGACGATTCCAGCATCCCGATCGGCCAGGTGCATCGATCCGCCACGGCCATGGCAAAGGCCCTGATCCAGACCCATGATTTCGGCCAGCGTCTTCAGCACGGCCGCAGCAATTGCCTCGGGGACGTCGCCGGCGGTGAAGGGATCGAAATCTTCGGGGGATGCGTAGGCGATGAGCTTCGCCAGGACGTCGTGGTGGGCTCGGTGGGTCGACGTGAGCCTGTCCGTGGGGAGAAGAGCCAGGGCCGTTCCGGCGGCGACCGCCTCCTGGCCGATGCTGGAGTGAAGTGGACCGTGGACTAGTTCCGCGTGGTCCAGGAGCCAGCGCTCGAAGTACCGGATCGTGTGGATCATGAACAGCGCAAGCCCGAGCGTCCGCTTCGAGGTCTTGGCCACCCGATCGACTTTGTCGTCAACGGCGCGGATGTTTGGATAGTCAAGGGCCGATCGTGTCGCTTCTGCGATATCGACCGCTGGTTCGGACTGCAAGACCATGATCCTCGAACTCCCGACATCTTGAGCGCCGGTGGCGCATAGAAAGGCAGATCCGCACGTCCCGGATAGCCACGCTTACGGTCGGGAGCGCCAGCTTGCACTCATCGACCGGGATCGATTCCGCTCCCGAGCGGACGCCTCAGATGGCCGTCTCGGGAACCTCCTGCGGCATCTCCTCACCCGGAGCCAGAATTACCGCCAGGACGCCGTTGATTGGAACGGTTTCGCCCTCACGTCGGACGATCCGCGCGAGAACGCCGTCTACCGGCGCCTCGACATCGGCGTTCGCTTTGTCAGTCTCGATCTCGAGGATCGATTGGCCGGCTTTGACCTCTGTCCCCTCGGGTACGAGCCAATGGAGGACAACACCCTCCTCCATGTTCATCCCGAGCTTCGGCATCGCGAAGAAAGTTGCCACGGTCAGTTCACTCCCGACACATCAGCGACCCACAAGGTCAAGGATCGCACGCTTCAGCTTGTCCTCGTTGGGTATCACCATCGCCTCGAGAGGCCGGCTATATGGCATCGGGACGTTCAGCCCCGCCACCACAACGGGCTTGGCCTGCAGCAGATCGAAGCCCCGCTCGACCACCTGGGAGACTATCTCGCTCCCGATGCCGCTGCGGCGGTTGGCCTCGTGAGTGACGACGAGTCGATGAGTCTTCTCCACGGAGCGCAGAACGGTGTCATAGTCGAATGGGTAGATGGTGCGAGGGTCGATGACCTCGCATTGGATCCCAATCGCGCTGAGCTCCTCTGCCACGGCCAGGGCCTTGTGACGCATGATGGAGATCGCCACGATCGTGACGTCGGTACCCTCTCGGGCGATCACCGCCTGGCCAAAGGGGATCGCGTAGTCGCCGTCGGGGACCTCTCCCCGGATCTCATAGCCGCGCTTATGCTCGAAGAATAGGACGGGGTCGTTGGAGCGCAGCGATGTCTTCAATAATCCCTTGACGTCATAGGGAGTGATGGGCATCACGACCTGCAGGCCAGGCACGTTGCTGAACCAGGATTCGAACGACTGCGAGTGCTGAGCCGCCTGCCCACCTCCGGCGCCGACTGGAGCTCGGATCACGAGGGGCACCTGGATCTTCCCGCCGAACATGTAGCGGATCTTCGCGATCTGGTTCACGAGTTGGTCCATGCCGATCGTGATCCAGTCGGAGAACAGGATCTCGGCTATTGGGCGCAGACCGGTAGCCGCAGCGCCGAGGCTGCTGCCGATGATGGCAGCCTCGGAGATGGGCGTATCGAGTACGCGGCCGGCGCCGAATTCCTCGTAGAGGCCCTTCGTGACCCCGAACGGGTTCCCCCTGATCCCCACATCACAGCCCAGGATGATGATCGTCGGATCGCGCTGCATCTCCTCGCGCATGGCCTCGTTGAGGGCCTGCTTGATCGTTATGACGCGGGCACTGGGACCGGGGATATCAACCGGTCTGGCAGCGGGATCGGCGCTCTGAGTCTGGGTCACAGGTTCTTGCCTTGCGCTTCCATGAACTCGGGAGAGTAGAGCCCGTCGTACAGCACGGCGAGAGTCGCCTCGGGCTCGGGGGCAGCTTTCGCGAATTCGATCGCCTCCTGGATCAACTCCCTGACCGATGCGTCGATCGCGGCGATTGTCTCCTCGGTGGCCAGACCGGATGAGAGCAGGTAGGTCGACATACGTCTGAGCGGGTCGAACTCAGTCCACGGCTCATTGCAGCTGACGTCCCTGTAGCGCTCATCGTCCGCAACGAAATGACCGATGTAGCGGTAGAAACGAGCCTCGATCAGGGTCGGTCCCTGGCCGAGCCGCGCCCGCTCTGCCGCCTGCTTGACGGCGTCGTAGACGGCGAATGGATTGAAGCCGTCGACCGTGACACCGGGGATCCCGTATCCGATGGCTCGGTCGGCGACAACTGGGTTCTTCGCTGCTTGGGCATATGGCAGGCTGATAGCCCACTGGTTGTTCTCGCAGAGGAAGATGACCGGCAGGTTCCAGACCGCCGCCAGGTTGAGGGACTCGTGCCAGACACCCTGGTTCGTGGCGCCGTCGCCGTGGAAACATACCGTCACGAAGTCCTTGCCGAGAGTCTTGGCGGTAAGCCCCGCGCCAACTGCGATGGGCATGGCGCTGCCCACGATCCCTGTTGCTCCGAGCATTCCCGTGTCGACTGCGGCGATGTGCATCGAGCCGCCCTTGCCACGGCAATACCCGGCCGCCTTGCCCATCAGCTCAGCCATCATGAGCTTCACGTCGGCGCCCTTGGCGATCGTGTGGCCGTGGCCCCGGTGCGTGCTTGTGATGTAGTCGCCCGGCCGCAGGGCCGCGCACGCTCCGGTCGCGATCGCTTCAGCTGCGACGTAGGAATGGGCGAGCCCGTATATCAGGTTCTGCTTCCACAGACCCTTCACCGAGCTATCGAACTCGCGAATGAGGGCCATCTTTCGGTAGATCTCGAGCTGCTCTGCTCTACCAAGACCCTCGGGAGCCTTGAGTTCCGACAGAATGTCTCGTTTGAAAGCTGCGAGGGCTTCGCAGTTCTCTTCGTCGGTGACCCGCTGCGCCATCTGAATTCTCCTAGTTGGGCAGCCTCCTGGCTGTCGGTGTCTCTAAAGCTCGATTGACTCGCCGGGGCGCATAGTGGTGACCCTGGGGGCGTACCCGTGAGCCTCGGCGGAGGCGCGAGTCAACTTCAGGAACGCCTGCACGTCGGGATGGTCGGGACTCTGGTAGTGGCTCGTAATGACGTGCGGAAGACCCAGCCACTGGCTTGCCAGGAATGCCTCGTACGCGGTCGTTTCACCCGAGCTGTAGCACTCCATGTGCGGGAGTGACTTCTCCGGCAAGGCCATCACCATCAGGCCGACAGTTGGTCGATAGAGCTCGCCCCACAGGCGCATATCACCGGTCAGGGCCGAGTCGCCGGGATGGTAGATGCGAACCCCGGGCCCGGCGTCGATCATGTAGCCGACAGCGGGGCCAGACAGCAACTGACCCGACGGCGTGACCCCGAAGGACCAGTGCTGACTGGGGACCGGGACGATATGCACGCCGGCAACATCCATGTGAAGCCCCCAGATGGTCACGCGGATCAGGTCGGGGTCGACGTTGTGCACGGTTGTCAGACTGTGGGCGACGTCTTTGGCGCATACGACCAGCGGCCTCAGACGATTGACGATCGATGGGGCGTCGCCGAAGTGGTCGTAGGCGTTGTGAGTGATGAGCAACACATCTGCAGATTCGATATCGGCGGCCGCGACGGGGCACACTGGATTCTCGTCCAGATATGGGTCGATGAGTATGGTCTTGCCCGACGCGGTGACGATGCGGTACCCGGCCGTGCCGAAAAACTGCAGCTTGACTGCCATCTGATAGGCCTCCAATTGGGCTCCGGCGACGCTGGGCGGAAGCTCCGAGATCTGTCCATCGGCCAGTCGCCGGCGATCGGCGAGATCCCTGGCGTCAGTGGGCATCAGGCTCCTTGGACGAGAGACTCGTACCCGGCAGGCCCGCCCTCAACGATGAGTGACCGCCTGGCGGCGTGCATATGGTAGTACAATCGCACAAGCAGTCAAGTCCTGACTGCCCTATTGCCGGACAATCAGACAGTCCGATAGGATGCCCGTATCGACTCATCCGTGAGGAGCGGCGTGCAAGAACAGGAGAAGTTGGCGCGGCCCCAGAGCCTGACTGACGCGGTCGTCGGCTACATACGCGAAGCCGTCATCAACGGGCGATACGAGCCCGGGCAGCAGCTTGCGGAGGCCACGCTCGCGCAGACGCTGGGTACTTCACGTGGCACCGTCCGCGAGGCGATGCGCGTGCTGGCGAACATGGGGCTCATCTCCCTCACTGCCCATCGGGGCGCGTCGGTTACGAAGCTGACTGCGGACCGCGCGAGAGAGATCTATACGCTCCGCGCGCTGCTCGAGTCTTTCGCGGCACGGACGGCAACCGAAGACGGGCGCATCGACGCTGCCGCGATGGAGCTCCTCGAATCACGACACGAGACTCTGGTGCAGGCAGCCAGAACTACCGACGTCGGCGCCATGGTCGAGGCGGACATACAGTTCCACCTTGCACTCTCTGCACTGTCGGGTCACACGCTGCTACTCGAGCACCTGGCGGCAATCCAGACCGATAGCCGAAGATTCCTGATGTATAGCGACTTGTACCAGCCCGACGCTGGCGAAGTCGTCCGTCGCCACAGGTCTCTCCTGGAGACGGTCCGGACACGTGATCCTATCGCCATTGAAGAGGCCGTTCGGAGCCACGTCGGGGACGTGGGCGTGGACATCGTGGCCCGCCTGTCGGCCACCCAACCGACCGAGCCTATAGGCGGAAGCACGCCCGGCGGCACCTCGCGGACTGCGCCCGACGGCCCGGCGCAGACCGTTGTCGCTGACGCCTGGGCGCCCACTCGTCAGCCTTGAGTCGCGAGGAGGGTAGGCAAGCGTCTAACACGGCAGTCGCCAGTTTTCCATGCAACTGACCCATGCGCGCTCTGCTCTGAAAACCAGGGCGGCGCGGCCAAAAGAAGGGACCTGGTTATGACTTGGAGTGTTGGAGCGGGCCTTGAAGGGAAGGGCGTCATAGTCACCGGCGCCACGGGCGGGATCGGCAGGGCCGTCACCAAGGCCTTCGCCACGACCGGCGCTCGAGTGATGGCGGTGGATCTCGATCAATCAGCGCTGGATGAGCTTGTCGCCGGCCTGGAGGGCAGCGGTCATATCGGCGTGGCGGCCGACCTGCGTGACTTGTCGACCCACGAAGGTCTCATCGCTCGCGCCGTCGAGAACCTGGGAAACCTTTACGTTCTGGCGAGCCTGGCTGCCGTGCTGCGCCGCCGCGACAGTGTCTTCGATATCAGCGAGGACGACTGGGATTTCCAGCACGATGTCAACCTGAAGGCTGTCTTCTTCCTCTGCCGGGCCGCCGGCAAGGCGATGATCGCGGCGGGTCAGGGTGGCCGGATCATCACGTTTTCGTCCCAGGGCTGGTGGACGGGCGGCTTAGGTGGATCAGTCGTCTATGCAGCTTCGAAGGGCGGGGTCGTGTCCATGACGCGAGGCCTGGCCAGGACCTTTGGACCGCACCAGATCACGGTCAACTCCGTTTCCCCCGGGCAAGCTCATACGCCGATGCTGATGAAGGATCTCAAGCCCGAGATCTATGAGGGCATGAAGGCCCAGACGCCACTCGGCTACGTGGCCGAACCGGAGGAGATCGCCGGCCCGGTCGTCTTCCTCGCGTCGGACCACGCCGGGTACATCACGGGTTCGACGATCAACGTCAGTGGTGGCTACTTGATGTACTAACCAGGCCGACTCTTGTCGCCTCGAGTGGGCCGGGCGTCAGGAGAGTAGCAGCCGCCGGCGGGACGATACAGGGCGCGGGTAACTTGCCGACGTCAAAGCTGGGGCGAAGAACTCGCTCCACCGACGCCTTGCGCGTGCCACTTCCTGGTTTCGTCAACCATGGCGAGGATGTTGGCCATCGGAGTCTCCTGGGGAAGGTCGCAGCCGGTGGACATTACGAAGTTGGGGAATGGAGCCATCGCCTCGAGCAGGCTCCTGACCTCGCCTCGGACCTCGCCGACCGTACCCCGGAGCATGACGCGCACGGGGTCGACGTTGCCGATCAGGACCACGTCGCACGGAACTCGCCCGGCGACTGTGGCTAGATCAACCAACGAATCGAGGCTGAGCCCCTGGACCCCGGTCGCAGCCATGGCTGGAACGATGCTGGTCGTGTTTCCGCAGATGTGCAGGATGGTCATGGTGTCGAGCCGGCGCACCAGACGCGAGATGTAGTTGCCGCAGTAGGTTGTGAAGGCCGCCGGCGATAGGAATGTCGCCGTGGGCTCCAGGATCGCCACCAGGTCGGCGCCGGCGCGAACTAGCTCGGTGGCATAGCGAGTGATCACGTCCTCGGCGAAGTTCAGGGTGGCCAGGACTAGGTCCGCATCTTCGATCGTGGCCATGGCGATTTCCGTGGCGCCGATCAACAGCCCACTCAGCGTGAACGGGCCTATCACGTACGCACCTACGAGCGGGCCCGAGATACGCTCGGCCATCAGGCGGGTCGTGTCCAGGTAAGAGCGGAGACGAGCGTCGAAAAGGGGATCGAGAACCTTGTACTGGTCCAGATCCGAGACTGTTCGGACGGGATGGAACTCGACCGTTGCCGACTCGTCCAGCGGGTACCTGACCTGGAGCCCGACGGCGCCCGCCTCCAACGACAGGTCCATCATGTGGAAAATGGCGTCCGGCGCTACAAGGTCGGCAAGCTTGTAGAGGGAGCGGAAGTGAAGCTCGGCGTTGAAGCCGTTCTGCCTGAGAGTCGAACCTGTCAACTCTGCGCCTGGATACCCCATCAGCGGCACAACGAGCCGACCGGGGTGGCGGCGAACAAGATCTATGAGGGCCATGGCCATCACTCCTGATGTTGATCGGCAGGTTCGGCGACCAACTGGGCTGATCGCCCGAGGACACGCTCGACCGTCCCACGCGGCCGCTGCTCGGTCAGACGAGCGGGAGAAGCGGTGGATTCGCAGCGTCCTTCGTTACACGAGCCCGCTGCGATCGCCCAATGGTCAGGCTGCGCGATGGAGGATCCGACAAGCCATGATGCCCACCGTCCACAATCCGGCCGGAGCCGAACATCCCGCTGCATGCTCCGGGTCGAGGCTTCACTGCACGCACGCGATAACGGCCTGATCCCGGCTCTAGGCCCGACGATCAGCTGGTCAGCGAGCTAATGCGACCGCACGACGGTCGGCGACCATCGCCAGTACCGAGTGCCAGCCAGCGAGGAAGCTGTCTCGAAAGTGTTGTACGGGCCCGAAATCCTCGAACTCCTCCAATGACAGCCGACCCTCCTGCCAGCCCTTCCACAATTCTGGGAAGGTGGACAGCAGGATCCGCTCGATATCTGGATCCAGCGGCTGGTCGATGGTCCGCTCGACGGGCGGTTCGCTGGCGATCAACTCGGCGAAAGTGCTCCAGTTGATCGTCGCGTGATGCGCGGCCCCAACCAGCCCCGTCAGGTCGTACTGAGTACGGGAACCACCGAACAGGAGCGTCACCGGATACTCGCGTTCGGCGACAACGGAAGCACACTGCCTCGCCAGCCCGACCCCGGCTAACTCGACCACCTCGTCCTGTATCTGAAGCCCGTCACGAGCGGCCACTTTCTTGAGGTGGTCGCCTAGGATTCCTGTGATCGGGCTCATGAAGAACGGGCTCCTGACACCGGTCGTGCCCGTAACCCTGAGGTACAAGTCGCAAGCCGCTATGACCTGATCCACACTGAAGACCTCGGTCACGATAACCGGCCAGCCTGCCCCAACGACTCGCTCCATGGCCATGAAACCAGGGATCGTCGCCGGAAGCTTCGGGGCGACATTTGGTCCGATCGCGTGCCCCGCCTGAGCCTCTTCCCAGATACGCTCGCCGTCCATGTCGTTGTCGGGCGAACCCTGGATCGAGACGAAACCCAGCCCTCCACCGCTGGCAACGTGGACCGGCAGGAAACGGTCGGCGATCCTGCCGACGAGCCGTTGCTGAACCACATCGGCCACGGTCAGGTCATCGTCGGAAACCTCCAGGCATTCGTCGACGACCGGCAGAACCTCGTTCGGCGCCCGCCGCAGCAGGCCACCCCCAAAGGCTGGGTTGGTGGTCGACCCCACCGCGCCCTGAGCGAGCGCGAGGGCGACTTCCTCGGAGGTTGGGTTGTTGACCCACACCCGGGTAGGCGTCTCCGCAGTCAAACGTTGGAAATAGCCGGCGGTCATTGCCTCAACCTCGCGAACTGGTGGCGGTCGTGGCCTCGCTGACACGGAATCCGGCCAGGTCTTCGAGCACGGTGATGAGCCCGGAATGGTCGTAACCACCCCGGCCGGCGATGCACATTCGCTCGACCATCTGCTCAACCTCGGCCGTGGCTGGCAGGACGACTCCAACCTCGCGCGAGAGTTCTATTGCGTTCCTGAGATCCTTTCGGTGCAGAAGAGCGCGAAACCCGGGTTCGAACTTGCCCTGCAGCATGTTCGAACCGCGGAGTTCTAGGACACGCGTCGCGGCCAGTCCGCCCTGGAGCACCTCGGTGATCCGAGCGGGATCGACGCCGGCTTTGGCGCCGAGCACCAGTGCCTCCGAGACAGCCTCTATCACAACCGCCACGACGACCTGATTGCAGACCTTGACTACCTGGCCGGCGCCCGAATCGCCCACATGGACAATCGTCTTGCCCATGCATTTCAAGATCGGGAGCGCTCGCGCGAAGGCACTCGCCGTTCCGCCCACCATGATGGAAAGCGTGCCGGCGATAGCCCCCTTGTCGCCACCGCTGACAGGAGCGTCGAGCATCTCCGAACCGAGTGCCGATGCCTTCGAGGCCACTTCACGTGCCACGGTAGGTGAGATCGAGCTCATGTCGATCGCCAGCCAGCCCGGGCGCGCCGCTTCGAGAGCCCCGTCTACACCGCAGTAGACGGTCTGCACGTCGGGTGAATCAGGCAGCATCGTGACGAGCACGTCACAGGCAGCCGCCACCGCGCGTGGCGAACCGAGGACGACGGCCCCACCGGCCACTAACTCAACCGTCGAGTCGCTGACCACATCGTGAACGACCAGGGGGTATCCGGCGCGCTGCAGGTTATCGGCCATCGGCCGGCCCATGATCCCGAGCCCAATGAACCCGACGGTTGGAAGCTGCGAGCCTGTCATGCCTGCGCTCCGTCCTGGGCGGCCGCCTCGGCGGCCACGTCCTCCGGCCGGATGTTGTCGACCTGACCGTATATGACGATCACGTCGGCGAAGCCGTCCTTGTCCCAGGTGAAGACATGCCACTCCCACTCAGGGGTGTGGAGCGTCAGGCCGGGCTCCAGCTCTATCGTGTGCGGCAAATCGTCTGCAGAGGGCCCGTACCTGACGCTGGCGTTGTGACAGTCCAGGACGAAGACCGTCTCCTCGGCGTGCTGGTGCGGCGCCATGGGCCCAGCCGCGTCGGAGTAGTGCGCCGTTCCGACTGTCATCCGCGTACTGGTCATCGACGCACCCTTGCCCACGATCCGCTGGAGGTCACGGCCGGGCAGGCGGTCGGTCGCCACGTCCTGGCGTCGTGCTGATTCCATGTGCGACAGGCCTCCTTCAAACCGTTCCGAGGTATCCGGGGGATGGTGCAAAGCGGACTATCGCCCTCACAACTGTCCCTCCGGCGATGGAGCCACAGGGCCGAAGCCCCGGACTCGATCGGTGATCTTGTCGAGTCGCTCGATGATGGCGTCCACCGGCACGTTGTCGGAGACGCCGAGGATCAGGCGCTTGCCCGACCCAAGCTCGCCGAACACCCTGTCCATGTGCCTTTCGAACGCGACGTCATCCATCGGGCCCGGCATGAAGGCCACGGCCGGCAGCCCTCCCCAGATGGTCGTCGCCTTGCCCATGCCCAGACGCAGTTCCTTGAGCGACAGCCTGGTCATCGGCTCGGTGCAGACCGATTCCGCGACGTCGAACCGGCAGTCGGGGAGGTAAGGCATCAACTTGTCGTTCTCGCCGTCGCAATGGCTGGCGATGAACTTGCCGCTCCGGCGCAGGCGGTCACCTACCCGGGCCACCCACGGCACGATCTCCTTCTCGAAGAACGGCGGCCAGGTAGTGCTCTGGTCGTAGTTCGCGCCCCACCAGACGACCTCGGCCGGGCACTCGCAGAGGACGTCGAGCACACGCTCGTAGAAAGGCGTCAGCCGCTCGCCGAACTTGCGCAGGGCATCGGGCTCGTCCATGTAGGCGTAGAAGAACTTCTCCATGTCCATCAGCTGGTGCAGGATCGCGTGGACCGGGGAGGCGGAGACTGGACCCTGGGCCAGCGCCAGGCCCCGCTCGCCGATCCGCTCGTGGAACGACCAGTACGCATCGGGCGTCGGCACGACCTCGAAGTGCTCGAAGACCTGGGCGACCGGTTCCAGGTCATCAAGCGACTCCAGCACGTGTCTCTTGACCTCAGGGTTGGTTATCCCGGATCGCGCCATGGATTCGTCGTATTCCATGAAGGTCTCTACGTCGCCAGCCGGCGCGTGAATGACGGTGTGGTAGGTGCCGTAGACGCCGCGTACGCCACCCGGCCGACCGCCTTCTTCGAACGTGAACTCGGTCGGGAATTCATGCATCTCGAGCCGGTACGGGAAGTCCGGGTGGTTTTCGAAGCCGAAGGCCCGGAACATGAAGTCCTCGGCGGAGCGGCCATCGGCTGTGACAGTCCAGTCGGCCCTGACCGCGTGGCAACCCACTCCCAGTTCGTCCGCGATCTGGGCCGTATTCATACCCTTGAACCGCTCCGGGAGAGTGCCCCGGGCCTTCTGCGCGATTGCCCAGAGATCCATCCGTGGCGCCCACGGAAGAGCATCCGTCGGCTCGCCGCGGAGCGTCGCCAGCATCCGCTCTCGTTCGTTCATGACTTCGCCACCTCACGTCCGGATCCCGGGCTCCACCGGGGGTTAGTTGATCGCGCCGCGGAACAGCGGCATGCCCTTCACGCCGACGGGAATCCGCTGAAGCCAGCCTTCCATCGGCGCTGAGGCCGGGACGCCCTCGACATCACCGTAGTTGGTGACGATCAGCGCGTCGCCGTCAAATACGCAGTTGAGCGGGACGCCGCCGGTCTCCAGGAAGTCGAGGGCCTTCCCGCCCGGTGACACGATGTCGACGCCGTGCGACGAAAAAGTGGTGATCCAGAAGTTGCCGCTCTCGTCGATCTTGAAGCCGTCTGGCACGTGCCCATCCGGGAGCTGGTGGAGAAGGACCGGGGCCTGGCCCGGCTTCATCCGGAAGACCTGGCGGGCATACGATTCGACCCATACGAGGGTGCCGTCCGGCTCGCAGACGATCCCGTTCGGATACGCGTTCGGCACCTCCACAAGCAGGGCACCGGTTCCGTCCGGGTTGAGAACGAAGATCCGGCCCGGCTTCGGGTCATCGGGCAGGAAATCCGCCGGATCAGTGAAATACAGCTGGCCTTCTGGTCCGAACGTGAGGTCGTTCGGCGCCTGAAGCGTGATGCCGGCGACTTCCGTCGCCACGATCTCGACCCGGCCGTCGGGCCAGGCCCGCTGGATCGAGGGAGCCACCATCTTCTCCGCCCGCCAGACTCCCACGGTTCCGCCGTTCTGCGTGATGTACACAGCTCCGTCGGAGCCGCGAAGGCAGGCGTTCGGTCCACCGCCACACAGCGCGTAGTCGTGAATGCCGCGCTCCGGGGACCATGCCGCGATGCGGGAGGTGTATGTCTCCACCATCACGACGCGGCCGTCGGGCAGGATATCCGGACCTTCGGGGTGACCGAGCCCGCCAGCCAGGATCTCAACAGATCTCTTCATCGGATCGACTCCTCGGGGAAACGTCGTGCCTTGTCCTAGGCCTTGAGCGGATACGTACCGAACGCTCGCGCTGCGGCGAGCATCGCCTTGAAGTTCTCGTGCTTGACCCCGGGCATGACCGTGTTGCCGCAACCGATCACGAGCCCGCCTCCACGGCCGGCGTTCCGGATCGCGTACTCGACCTGCCGCGCGACGTCATCTGGCGTGCCGGCAACGAGCGTGTCGACGTCAACGCCGCCAAAGAAGCAGAGGCGATCTCCGAACCTGTCCTTCAGGAGCTTCAGATCCATCCCCACCCGGGGCTGGATACCCTGCCAGCCGTCGAGACCGGCCTCGATGTAGTCCTCGAGGACGGCCCAGGTATTCCCGTCGCTGTGCATGACGTCCAGCCCGCCTTTGGCGTGGATCGCGCCCGCCACGCGCTTGATCGACTGGAGCGAGAAACGACGGAACAGGTTCGGGCCCATCGTCGGGCCGCGGTTGTCGCAGACGTCTCCGTCCGGCGAGACTGCGTCGCAGCCGATCTCGATCATGGCCTGCGCGTAGGCGATCGCCTCTCGGGTCTGCGCCTCCACGGCGCGTTCCACGAACTCGGGCTGGTCGTACATTTTGAGCAGGAAGCCGTCGAGGGTCCCGAGCGTCTCCTGCCACGGGAAGAGCCCGGCGGGCACGCGGCCCATGATGAAGTGGGTCTTGCCGAGCTCCTTGACGATGTACTCGATATGCTCGAGACGGGACCAGTCGACTGGGGCCGGATCCGGGGGCATAACGATGTCGTCGGGACCCATGTCCACGGGCTCGACGCACATGGCATGCCCTTCCGACTCGGGCGAGTACTGCCAGACACGCCCGATTGAATCGCGCCACATGTACTCGCCCACGAATTCCGGCTGGGCGTAGTGATCCTGGCGAGCCGGGACGAGCGGGATTGCCAGGTAGTCGAGATCGAAATGCCGGACCAGTTCGACGATGTCGTGAGCGTAGCTCTGAACGATCTCGTCGCGCCGGCCGGCCCAGAGCGCGGTGTACTCCGACCACTTCGACCGATAGAGCGTCGGGTGCCCCAGGGCCATCTCGGTCATTTCGAAGTCGATAGCCATTTCGCCGACCGGAACCCTGTCGGGCTCGCGATGCTGCAGGGCCGCGATGACGCGCTCTTTCGGTAGCACTCTGCACCTCCCAGGGTGGCGCCGCAGCGCCGCTCAGTTGGGCGTCAGCCGGCGAGGCCGGGACACCAAGCGTGCTCCCGGCATGCGCCGGTCCTATCCATGAAGCAGGGCCTGGGCCACTTCGACTGCGGCACCGGCGTCGGGCGCGTAAGCATCGGCCCCGATTTCGCGCGCGAAATCGGCCGTGACCGGAGCTCCCCCGACGATGATCTTGGTGTCCACCAACCCGGCCGCCCGAATGGCTGCGACGACGTCGCGCATTCCGACCATGGTGGTCGTGAGAAGCGCGGAGACACCCACGACGCGCGCGTTATGCTCGACCGCAGCGGCCGCAAAACGCTCTGCAGGCACATTCGTCCCCAGGTCCACGACTTCCAGGTTGGCGCCCTTCCACATCATCCCGACGAGGTTCTTGCCGATGTCATGGAGATCGCCCTTCACGGTGCCGAGGATCGCCACGGCCTCGGGCTTGATGCCCGCTCCCACCAGGACCGGCTCAAGTACTGCCGTTGCCTCCTTCATCGCCCGGGCGGCGATGAGCATCTCGGGGACGTATATCTCGTTTCGCTGGAACCGGCCCCCGACCACCTGCATGGCCTGAGTCATGGCGTCCAGGATCGTCTCAGGGGACAACTTAGCCTCGATGGCCTCGTTGGTGAGACGGACCGCCGTCGTCCGGTCACCAGCTTCAACGGCCGCGGTCAGAGCGGCGAGGTCAACCACCAGATCTCCTCCTAGATAAATCCCGAACGATTGCTTTGCTCTTGCTTGAACCCGTACTACTGCGCCGCGGCCTGTTGACCGCGCACGTGATGCCTCTCGAGCTTTGTGATGTCGGCCGCCATCTCCTCGACTTCGTGATAGTCGGCGACGGCCAGCGGCGGGGAGATCCGCCCATCAGACATAACGTGGACCCGGTCGGCGGCCTCGAAGACCTCGGGGACCTCGGTGCAGTACATCACTACCATCTGGCCCTCCGAGGCGTAGTCGCGAAGGTGCCTGTAGATCTCCCTCTTCGATCCGATGTCCACGCCACGAGTCGGCTCCTCGAGCACGAGGACCCTGGGCCGCTGCACCATGGCCTCAGCAATGGCGAGCTTCTGCTGGTTGCCGCCGGACATCGAGCTGACGGCGTGGGCCAACGATGCCGTCTTGATCTGGTACTGATCCTTGGCCTTCTGCGCAATCGACTTCATTTGGTCGCGCTGCAGCGTCCCGCCTAAGCCGGTGATCTCCCGGCGCAGGCGTACAACGATGTTGTCGCCGATCCCAAGGTTCCCGAAGAGGCCGGCAGCCCGATCCGCGCCAACGAAGCCTGTTTCGCCCCCTGAGGCGGCGGCCTTCTGGTTCCCGCCCAACCGGAACTGGCCCCGGCCCGGCTCAAAACCCGCGATCGACCGGACCAGTTCGCGTGCTCCCGAGCCCTCGACGCCCATGATCGCCACGATTTCACCGGCGCACAACTGCAGGCTTACATCGGAGAACGCGCTGCGGCTGTGGCACCACCCGGTCAGCTCCAGCGACACGCCCCCCTCGATCTGATGGGATGTATCGGCCACGGCCGCCGAGCGGCCTACGACCAATTCCTTGGCCAGCAACTCCTGGGTAACGTCGGTCTTGTCGATGACCCGGCGGCACAGTCCGTCGAGGATCACCGCGACCCGATCGCAGTGGGCAACGACCTCGGCCAGGCGGTGCGACACCAGGATTACGACATGGCCCGCCTCAGCCAGCGAATGAACCCGGCGGAACAGGTCGGCCGACTCGTCCGCGGTCAGAGCCGAGTTCGGCTCATCGAAGAGGAAGACTCGCGCATCCTGCGCAAGGGCACGCGCGATCTCCGTGCGCTGCCGGGAGGCCAGGGGAAGGTCCTCAAGCTGACGATCCGCGACATCCGCCAGGGCCAGGTCCTTCATCACCGCCAGCTCGTTCGGGCTCGCCTTCCGGCGCAGGCCGCTCGTGCCTTCCCGGCCGATCATGATGTTCTCGGCGACCGTCAGGTTTGGGAAAAGCTGCGGCTCCTGGTGCACGACCGCAACCTGCCGCATTCCGAACGCAGCCGACCATGGCTTGCCATCGACGACAATTTCTCCGGCCGTGGCGTTCGTCTCACCCGCCAGGATCTTGACCATGGTGCTCTTGCCGGCGCCGTTGGGACCAACAATGCCCAAGATCTCGCCAGGCCGCGCGCGAAGGTCAAGCGCCGCGAGCGCCACGGTGTCGCCGTACAACTTGCGTAGGCGGCGGAGTTCTACGCCGGCATCGGCCGAAGCCACCTGCGCGCTCACGCCGTCGCCCGCCGATGGGTCAACTGGTCGATCGTGACAGCACCGATGGTGACGGCACCAACGACCATCTGCTGGACGAACGGACCGGCCGCGAGCACCGCGATGCCGTTCACGAGAACGGTCAGCAGCACGGCCCCAGTGATTGTCCCCACCACGGTGCCGCGGCCACCGGACAGGCTCGCTCCTCCGATGATCACCGCGGCGAAGGTCGGGAAGAGCATGTCCTGACCGGCGTTTGGCTGCGTGGACCCAATAAAGGAGAAGTCCAACACCGCAGCCAGACAGGCCATCATGGCGCAGCCGATAAAGGCGGCGAACTTGTATTTGATAACCGGGAGCCGCGCGATGCGAGCGGCCGCCGGGTTGCCTCCGATAGCTGTGAGGCGGAACCCGAAGATCGTGCGACTAAGCACGAACCAGAAGATCAACGCCACCACGATCAGCCAGACGCCCTGCATCGGGAAGCCAAAGGGAAGGGCTTGATTGGACAGCGCATTGAAGACGTTCAGCTGGTTACTGTCGACCGGGGGGTTGGCGTACGCCGGATTGAAGGAGTTGCTGTTTGTAATGAGAAGCGTCAGGCCGAAGATCAGGGTGCCCGACCCGAGCGTGGCGATAAAGGAGGGCAGCCGGCCAATAGTTGTGAAGAAGGCGTTGAAAGCACCCCATCCCGCCGCCACAAGGAACGCGAAGCCAATGGCGGCCCAGACTGGCCAGCCCCATTCAGTCCATGCGACCGCGACCAGCGACGCGGACAGCCCGTAGAGGAAACCGAACGAGAGGTCGATCTCGCCCACGATGCAGACGAGCAGGAAGCCGAGGCCCATGATGGCCACGGTGGAGGTTGACCGCAGGATGCCAAGGAGGTTATTGACGCCCAGGAAGGCGCCGGAGGACAGAACCTCGAACACCAGCATGACGGCAATGACCGAAAGGATGAGGCCGCCAAGTCGAAGCAGGCCGGCGCCGGCGCGGGCCAGACGCCCGAATGTGGCCGGACTGGTCTGCGGCGGACCGGAAGTGGTGGATGTGTCTGCCATCGGTTCTGTCATTGCTTTCGTCACCTGATCCCATCAGATCGGCCGGGCCTGAGATCTCCGGCTCGGTGGCTCCACCGACGTCACGCGAATGCGAAGAGGTGGGAGCTCGGGCAAAGGGGGAAGTACCCGAGCTCCCACCGGGGATGCGGAGAGCTAAGAGCCGGATGGAGCGGGCGTGCCGTTCAGGAGCGCGTTGAGGTCCGCGCGGGCCTGTGCGGAGTTAGCCTTCGTGACCGGATACAGCTGCTGGGTGTTGGGGAGAACGACGCCCTTCGCGAACAGGTTCGCGCAGGCCAGCGCGCCGAAGCCAGCCTGGTCCGACCACTTCTGGTCGAGCGCGGCGACCTGGGTGCCCGAGTCGATCGCGTCCAGTTCGCCGACGCTGACGTTCCAGCCGATCGTGAAGATCTTGCCGGCGTTGCCGGTGTCCTGAATGGCGCGATCGATGTACTCGGCGCCGATGTCCGCGTTCATGATGAACTGGACGTTCGGGTGCCCGATGATGAATGCCTTGGCGGCGTTGTAGGCCTGAGTGGTGTCATAGGGCACAGTCAGGGCCTTGGTCGGGGTGGTGATGAAGTTCGCGTTCGGGATGGCGGCCATGATCGTGTTATAGAACGACGTCATTCGGCCGGACGCCCAGGTCGATCCCGGGTCGCCGCTGCTGACCGCGAAATTGGTAAGGGTCTTGTTGTTGTCCTTCATCCACTGGAGGACGATGTTGGCAGCCTGAGCCCCTTCCTTCGCCGGGACCTGCGTGAAGTTGGTCAGGGCGTTGTCGTTTGACGTGATCCCGATGGTGAAGACCGGGATGCCTGCGGCAAGAAGCTTGTTGTCTTCCTTCGTGAACGAGTCGGTCTCGATCGGCTCCACCGAGATGCAGTCGATCTTGCCCGTGTTATACAGGGCTTCGATCTGCGCAATCTGGCCTGCCGGATCAACTCCGGACGCAGATACCGGTCCGATGAGCGAGCCGTTCATCGGGTAGATCTTCTGGGCCACCGGCAGCGACGCGGCGAAGCCGGCCTGGTACTGCTGGCTGAACAGCGGGACGTTCGGTCCCTGGTAGGACTCGACGTAGTTGATCGGCTGGTGCGCCTTGATCTTGGCCGCAATGCTGGGAGCCAGCGTGAATGTGCTTCCATCGGCCAGCTTGCCGGTGAAAGGCCATCCGGTATCAGACAACGTGGCGGCAGCACTCGCCGCGCTGCTGGGAGCCGCCGTCGCGGCCATTGTGGCAGCCGCCGTCGCCGCGGCGGTGGGAGCCGGCGTGGGCGTCGCCGACGAACTGCAGGCGGTAGCTGCCAGGCCGACGCAGACAGCCAGGCCCAGAGTCTTCCTAAACTGGAGCCCCATACCCTTGCCTCCTTGATGGCCAGATGGCGGCGAAGCCCGATTGGTGGACTTCATCCTCTGGCAGTCTTGTCAAGCCGTCAGGTGGAGGGATGGGCCGTGCGGCACTGTAGTACAGTCCACTTGTCATACCACCTGCCACTCAACGTCGGCGCAGTATACAGTCCAGAACCGGCGCCGTCTATCCTTCGCGGAACTGATTCTTCGCGAACTGATCCTCGAGTAGACCCCTCCAGGGAGGCAGGACCTTGAAGCCAGTCGACCGGACGATTCCGTTCATCGAGACGCACCACCACCTGTGGGAACTCGGCCGGTTCCGGTACGAGTGGCTCCAGGATCCCGGCTACCCCGGCCACAACGCCCTGCTCGGCGACTACAAGATGATTCGGTCGACTATCGGGTCTCCGCGCCGGTTCTTCCGCGAGTTTTACGGAGCGAACGTCACCAAGAGCGTTCACGTGGAGGGCGACTCTTCGGCGCCCGATCCTGTACAGGAAACGGTCTGGCTGGACGGAGTCGCGAAGGAGTTCGGATTTCCCAACGCGCTCGTCGTCTTCACGGACATGGAGAAGGCCGGAGCCGAGGGTGAACTCGAGCGCCACCTGGCCGCCTCGAGTCTCGTCCGAGGCGTCAGGATCCGTCAGCACCCCGCAGACCCTTTCGACCGAATCTTCCTCGTCGCCTACCGGGCGCTCGGCCGCCTTGGGCTCTCCTATGAGCTGAATGCGTCGCCGGGCCAGCTACTGTCTGGCCTGGCGCTGGCGAAGGCAGAGCCGGCGACCCGGGTCATCCTCGGCCATGCCGGTTTTCCGGTCCAGCGAGACCCGGAGTACTTCGCGCTTTGGAAGCGTGAGATGTCGGAGTTGGCGGCGGCAGAGAACGTCTCCTGCAAAGTATCCGGCCTGGGGATGGCCGACAACACGTGGACCGTCGACTCGCTCAGGCCGTACGTGCTCCACTGCATCGAGGCCTTCGGGCCGGACCGCGTCATGTTCGGCACCAACTGGCCGGTCGACATCCTATTCGCCACATACCTTGAAACCGTCGATGCCTACCGCGCGATCATCGCGGAGGCCGGGTTCGACAGGATCGAGCAAGCAAAGATGCTGAGTGGCAACGCCGAGCGTCTGTACGCTCTCTAGGAGCCTGCGTCACTAATCGCTAGCCGGGTCCTCGTGGGGGTGCGAGAATCTGGTATGCGCACCAAGACCTTCCGGCCATACGACCAAGACAGCCTCCTGTTGATGCCGCCGTCGGTCCGTGACTGGGTCAAGCCCGACGGCCTGGCGGCCTTCATCAGCGATCTCGTCGACGAACTCGATCTCGCTCCCTTCCTGGCCGCCCACGACGAACCACGGGGCATGCCGCCCTATCACCCCGCGTTGATGCTCAAGGTTCTCCTGTACGGCTACGCCACCGGAGTCCGCAGTTCCCGCCGGATCGAGGAACGTCTCTCCAGCGACGTCGACTTCATGTTCCTCGCCGGCCAGGCCCGTCCGGACTACAAGACGATCGGGGAGTTCCGCCGTCGCCACCTGGCCGCCTTTCGGTCGCTCTTCCTGGAGGTGCTGGCCCTGTGCGACAAGGCAGGTCTGGTCAAGCTCGGCCGGGTCGCTCTCGATGGCACCAAGATCCGGGCCAACGCGAGCAAGCATCGGGCCATGAGCTATGGCCGGATGGTGACCCGCGAGACCGAGCTCGCGGCCCAGGTGAACACCATCCTGCGCGAGGCCGAGGCCACCGACGCGGCCGAGGACAAGCTCTATGGCGATGCCCGGGGCGACGAGCTGCCGCCCGAGCTGCGAACACGGGAAGGCCGCCTGCGCAAGATCCGCGAGGCCAAGGAGGCTCTCGAACGCGAGGCGAGGGAGCGGACGGGGGACCCAGAAGCGACGCCCGACCCCAGATCGCAGCGCAACTTCACCGATCCCGAGTCCAAGATCATGCGCAGCCGGACCGAAGGCTGGGTCCAGGCCTACAACGCCGGCGCGGTGGTGGACGAGAAAGCCCAGGTCATCGTGGCCACGACCCTATCGGCCGATCCGACCGACAGCCGCTCCTTGCCCGCCCTGGTCGATGCGGTCGAGGCCAACGCCGGTCGGCGTCCAAAGCGAGTCCTCGCGGACGCCGGCTATGCCAGCAACGACAACATCGACCATCTGAAGAGCGCCGGCATCGATGGTTACATCGCCACAGGGCGCGAGGGCCACGGACCCGCCAGCCCCTCATCACCCCGGGGCCGCATCCCGTCCGGTCTGACGCCCATCCAGCGGATGGCTCGCAAGCTATCGACCAAGGCCGGCCACGCCCACTACGCCCGCCGCAAGGCCATCGTCGAACCCGTCTTCGGCCAGATCAAGGAGGCGGGTGGCTTCCGGCGCTTCAGCCTGCGCGGTCTCGGCTCGGCCACCGGCGAATGGCAGCTCGTCTGCGCCGTCCACAACATCGGCAAGCTATTCAGGAGCGGCAGGGCTGACAAGGTGCTGCCCGGCTGGAACCCGCCAGCCGCCGCACGGACAGCTTGGGCCATCGGATAACGCCAGCGAGGAGTCTGCCCAACCGCTCCCGCGGTCCCACTTCAGCCCTGCGACCCGAAAACGTCTGTCGACCCGATCAACTACACGTCTCGGTCGCTTCCGGACCGCGATTACGGACGCAGGCTCCTAGGGCCTGACGGCCGCGCCTCCCGGGTGGCTCCGTGTCCGAAAGTCGTTGATCGAGGTGAGGGCCGGGCGCTCGATCTGGGGTGTCCGGAGCTTCGGTCGGGCGACAAGCTCTGCGGCCACATTCAAAAGCGAAATGGCGCGCCCTCGGCCGTCGACGTCAAATCAAACCGCCGACGGCGCAGATCCCGCAGGCCACGCACCTGCGATCGAGCACAGAGGACCACGGTCCGAACGTGAGGTAACCAGTGAGCAGCGACTTCGACGAAACTCGGTACAAGCGCGGAATGGCAAGACTGGCCGAAGTGGAAGGCGCGGCTGGCGAGGAGGTGGTTGGGCCCCTCGGCGATCTCGGTCGGTACATCGTTGAGTTCGCGTTCGGCGACATCATCAGCCGAAACGGCTTGAGTCTGCGCGACCGCGAACTGGTCACGGTCGCCGTTCTCACGGCGCTGGGTGGACGGGAGCCGCAACTGCGAATCCATATCCTTGCCGGCCTCAATGTCGGACTCACGGCCGAAGAGTTGGAGGAGATAATCATTCAGACCGTTCCGTACACGGGGTTTCCCACCGCGATCAACGCCCTGAAACTTCTCAAGGAAATCGTAGCGTAGGGTCCAGCGGCCGGTGGACGTCCGGGCATCCCGGGACGCTTCCGACCCACTCGGAGAGGGGGACTTCGAAGAACCCTCCGTTCGATGCCTAGTTGCGGGAATAAGCGACTAAGACCGACTCGATGAGTCCCTCCAACCCCTGAAGATACTCGAGCTGGCTAGTGTTGAGCGAGGCCGGGCGCAGACTGACGTTGAGCGGGATGTCGCGCCGAGCGTCACCTTTTTGGTAAGCCCGGATCCACCGATGGCCTCCGGCCTGAGGGGCGCTGAAACGACGAATCAGGTGCCCTTCTGAACTGGGAAGATGGCGTTGAGATCACCCATCGCACCCAGCAAGAGGAGCACCTGATAGATGCGATCTTCGCACAGCCTGGACCGGCTCGACACGGTCTTCGACGACGATCGTTTGGTGGCCGACGCGGGGCTTCTTCTGCCGGCCACCCTGGCCCACCACCTCGATCTAAAGGGTCTGGTCGAGAGCCATCTCGACCTCGGCCGCGCAGCCGGCCGGGCGAACGTCGGGGACAAGCTCCTCAGCCTCGTCATGTCGGCGCTCGCGGGCGGCGACTGCATCGATGACGCAGCCGCGCTTCGAGCCGGCGGGACGGCAGGAGTCCTCGGGTTCGCCCTCAAGGCTCCCTCGACTCTCGGCACGTTCCTGCGCAGCTTCCGCTGGGGCCATGCCCGTCAGCTCGATGCGGTCAGTCGGGAACTGCTGGCTCGAGCCTGGAAAGCCGGGGCCGGACCGGGAGTCACACCCTTCACGATCGATCTCGACTCGACGATCTGCGAGACATACGGCCTGGCCAAGGAGGGTGCGCTCCACCACGGCTACACCGGTGTCCGGGGCTATCACCCCCTCCTCGCCGTCGCCGCCGGCACCGGCGACGTGCTCATGGCGCGTCTGCGCGAGGGTCGGGCCAACACGGCTCGTGGAGCCGCCCACTTTCTGACCGAGACGATCGGCCGGGTCCGATATGCCGGGGCCGCCGGTGCACTCACGATGCGGGCCGACTCCGGGTTCTATGCCCACGAGGTCGTGGCGGTCTGCCGGAAGCTTGGTGTGCGCTTCTCCATCACGATCCGCCAGCAGCCGAGCGTGCGTCGGTTGATCGAGGCGATCCCCGAAACCGCCTGGGCGCCGATCCCGTACTGGCTGCCGGGCGGCGCCGACGTGGCCGAGACGACGTACATTCCCTTCGCGGACAAGAAGGATGCGAAGAGCTTCCGGCTCATCGTCCGGCGGGTGCGCCCGACGCCCGGTTCTCAACTCGCTCTCTTCGCCCTATACGACTACCACGCCTTCATCACCGACCGCGACGGCGAGACCCTGGAGCTTGAGGCCGACCATCGTCGCCATGCCGAGATCGAGAACGCGATCCGGGACTTGAAGTACGGGCTGGGACTCAATCACCTGCCGTCGGGCAAGTTCGCTGCCAACGCCGCCTGGCTCGCCGTACAGGTGATCGCCCACAACCTCGCCCGCTGGACCGCCAGGATCGGACTCGGCGAAGGGATTGTCACGACAAAGACGCTTCGCCGCCGGTTGTTCAGCCTGCCAGGTCGGCTCACCCGCTCGGCTCGCCGGGTGACGCTCCATCTGCCGGCCCGCTGGTCATGGGCGATCGGCTTCACCGCCGCTCTCGAGCAGCTCCGGGCGATCCCGATCCTCGCCTGACCACCTCTCACAACTCGTCCGTCGCTCCGAGGCTGGCGGGAGCCTGCGAAGAAATCGGCTGCGGTTCATCGGAGGTGTCGGATCCGAGATCACTGGCCCACCGTCGACGCCTCATCGGTTCTACCGGGACCTCGGCGGGTCGTCGCTCGCCTGTCGAGCCCTGCGAATGGGCAGGCCCGAGCCGTCAGCGGCGGCTCATCGGTGGATCCGGGCTTAGGCTTCGACGCCGGCTGATACCTGCTCTCGACCGACCGAGCCGCGGCGGTGCGGGCCGAGCGGGCACCTTGCGCTGCAGGGAGCAGCCCCTGGTGAATCGGTCTCTGCCCATCCTGTTCTCGCCACCGCGGCAGAGTGGCTCTAGACATCCTCCGGCCCGGATCGGCCACGTCCGACGGGTGCAGCGAGGCACGTCGTCGAGCCTGTACGCTTGGGAGGACCGGCCAGGAAGCCGGGCGTCGACAGGCCACGCGCTCCGTGCGACGGCACCGGCATAGTTTCCGCGGGTGAGTCCGCTAGAGAGGAACTGATCGATGGATATCAACGCGGCGATCTCGGGGCGCCGGGCTGCTCGCGACTTCACGGCCCACGGCATCGATGACGAGACGATCCGGCGTCTCATCGACGCGGCCGTGCTTGCGCCGAGTGCCTCGAACGGGCAGCCGTGGACCTTCACCGTGGTTCGCGATCAGGCCCTGCTCGATCGTGTCTCCGCCGCCGCGAAGTCGCATCTGCTGGCGACTTTGCCTGCCGGTCCGGAGCACGACCGTCGCCGGGCCAGTCTCACCGACGCCACTTTCCAGCTCTTCTACCACGCACCTGCGCTGATCGTGATATCGGGCAGGTCGCAGAAGCCCTGGGTCGTGGAGGATTGCTCGCTCGCCGCCGAGAACTTGATGCTGGCCGCGTACTCCCTGGGGCTGGGCAGCTGCTGGATCGGCCTCTCGCAGAGCTACCTCAACACGGCCGAAGGGAAGGCTGCTCTCAGCCTCCCGGAGGCCTGGGTTCCTGTTGCGCCGATCATCGTCGGCTATCCGAAGGCGGAGATACCGCCCACCTCTCGAAACGAGCCGGAGATCCGCTGGGTCGGTTGATCGCCGGCCAGCCGCGCGGCTCGGGCACGAACCTCCCGTCGAGGGCGCGACTCGATCGCCGGCGTACGCCGCCGCCGCTCCCGAACGGTCGGCCCGCGGTCGGGGCCGCCGCGCGGCAGTGCGTCGGTCGGCTCCCAGGTCTGGTCGCAGGCGCGGTGCTGGCCTCGAGGTCTATACAATCATCCGGCCGATGCCTGCCTACGACGCCTACATCTTTGACCTGGACGGGACCGTCTACCTGGGCAACGCCCTCCTGCCGAACGCCGGCGCCGCCATCCGGACCATACGTGAACGCGGCCGCCGGACGATCTTCCTCTCGAACAACCCCACTCATACCGCCGCCGACTACAGCGCCAAGCTGACGCGACTCGGCCTGCCGACCCCCGTCGACGACGTGGTCATCTCGTCGATGGTGATGGTCGACTTCCTCGCGCGGCTGCGCGAGACGGACGGCATCAACCGTCTTTTCGTCGTCGGCGAACAACCCCTCCGCGAGGTCCTCGCCGGCGCCGGATTTGAACTCGTGGAGGATGCGGCGGCAATCCAGGCCGTCATCGCCAGCTTCGACAGGACCTTCGTCTACCGGAAGCTCCAGATCGCCTTCGACGCGATCCGCGCCGGCGCCCGTTTCTTCGCCACGAACGGGGACCGCTACTGCCCGGTGCCCGGCGGTGGCGAGCCCGACGCCGCGAGCATCATCGCCGCCATCGAGGCGTGCACGAACACGCGCTGCGAGGCGATCGTCGGCAAACCCTCGCGCCACATGACGAACGCGATCCTGCATCTCGTCGGCGTCCCCGCCGGCCGCTGCCTCATCACCGGCGACCGGCTCGAAACCGATGTCCAGATGGGCCTCGACGCCGGCATGGGCGCCGCCCTCACGCTCACGGGCGCGACCACGCGCGACCAGGTGGAGGCGAGTCCGGTGAAACCCACCTACGTCTTCCGCGACCTCGGCGATCTCCTGGAGCAGGCACTCTGATGGGCGGCCGCGGCGTCGAGGGAGCCGGTCCGCCGGGCCCGGCGCGCCACGGCGGGCCACTCGTCCTCGGCATCGACCAGGGCACCAGCGGCAGCAAGGCTCTCGTCCTCGACGAGGCGAGCCGCGTCCTCGGTACCGGCTATCGAGCCGTCGGCCGCCTGCACCCGCAATCCGGCTGGACCGAGCAGGACCCCGTCGCGATCGCGGCCGGCGTCCGTGAGGCGATCGGCGAGGCGCTCGACCGAGCCGGCGTCAGGCCTTCCCAGATCGCGGCAGTCGGGATCGCCAGCCAGCGCAACAGTGGCTTCACGTGGGAACCCGACACGCGCCTGCCCTTCGTCAACGCCATCTCCTGGCAGGACCTGCGCACCGGGGACCTGCTGCGCGAGCTGCGCGCCTACGATCCGATCTGGTCGGAATCCCTCCGGCGTCTCGGCCAGCGGCCGGGTCCCTGGAACGCCTCGGTCCACCTCGGCTGGCGGATGCGCCACGATCCCGCCTTCGCGAGCGCCGCTCGCGCGGGGCGCATCCGGTTCGGCCTGTCCGCCGAGTGGTTGCTGGTCGCGCTGGGAAGCCCCCGCGAGCACGCGATGGACTACTCGCTGGTGGACTCGCAGGGCCTCTTCGACATTCGCGAGGACCGCTACTGGCCTGAGTTCCTCGACTGGCTCGCCATCCCACCCGAGATTCTGCCCCAGCCCCGTCCGAGTCTCCACGATTACGGGACCCTGCGCGTCGAGAGCCGCGACGGCGAGCATGCCAACGTGCCTGTGCTAGCCATGCTCGCCGACCAGCAGGCGGCCCTCTTCGGGTATGACTGCCGCGCTCCCGGCGACGCGGAGTGCACCCACGGGACGGCAACCTTCGTGGACGTGTGCGTGGGCTCGACGGCTCCGGCCGCGCAGCGGATGCAGTCCTACTACGCCTGGGCGCTGCCCCGCTCCGGACGTCCGGGCGACGGCAGCCCCCTGGACCGGACCTACTGCCTGGAAGGCGACGCCACCGTCACCGGGGCCGTCATCCGCTGGTTGAGCGAGACCGCCCGCCTGCTCGACGACGAGAAGGAGATCGGCCCGCTGGCCGCGACCGTGGAAGACGCCGGGGGCGTCATGTTCGTGCCCGCCTTCACTGGGCTCAACGTCCCCTACCTCGACAGCGACGCACGCGGCTCCATCCTGGGACTGACGCTCGGCAGCAGCCGGGCGCAAGTAGCGCGGGCCTTCCTGGATTCGCTCGGTTTCCAGGTCCGCGCGATCACGGACGAGGTCGCCGCCGAAACTGGCGTCCGGGTTACGCGCCTCAAGGTCGGCGGCGGGATCAGCGCGAGCGACCTCGCCTGCCAGCTCCAGGCCGACTGGCTCGGGTTCCCGGTAGAACGGCCGGCGTTCACCGATACCACACCGCGTGCGGCGGCGCTCCTGGCGGGCCTCGGGGCCGGCGTCTGGTCGTCGCTCGACTCGCTCCCGCGGCTGCCGGGCGAGACGACCACCTTCGAACCACGCCTGTCGGCGGACGCGCGCGACTCCGGCTTCGAGCGCTGGCGCCGCGCGGTCGAGAGCGTACGCAAGTTCGGCACCGGAAGCTCCTGATTAGCGTCGGGCCTCGCGACTGACGGCTCGGAAACAGCCGGGGACTCAGGCGGACGGCGTCCGGCTTGCCGCCTGCTCGCACCGGGCCGGGTTTGCCGCGGAAGGTCGCCCTGGGGAAGGCGAGGCTCTGCCGATCGGGTTACTCCCGCTCGGAACAGGCAGAGTAATGCCAGACCGCGCAGGGCGGCGTCACTCGACGCGACCCGACCGTACGCCTACCCGGGCAGGTGGCGCGCCATCCGGAACCTTTGCCCTGGAATTGCCGCGTCCAACGGGTCTTGGGCTAAGGTCCGACACACCGGCTGCGGATCCACAGGATGGGTACGGCGTGATTTGCTCTTCGTGCGGGGGCGACAATCCCGAAGGGGCCCGGTACTGCAAGCGCTGCGGCGCCCGCCTCTCGCTGGGCTGCCCGTCGTGCGGCGCGGCCTACGAGCCCGACGCCGCGTTCTGCGGCCAGTGCGGCATGCCTTTGGGGCCGGACTCGTCGCCCGCGAACGGCGCCGGCGCCGTTCGCTCGGCGGTGGCCATTCCGATCGTCACACCGGCCGCCGAGCTGCGACTTGTCTCCGTCCTGTTCGCCGACCTGGTCGGCTTCACCACCCTCACCGAACACCAGGACGCCGAAGAGACACGAGATCTCCTCTCCCGGTACTTCGATCTCGCCCGCGGCGTCATCGGCATGTACGGCGGGACGATCGAGAAGTTCATAGGCGACGCGGTCATGGCGGTCTGGGGCACGCCCACGGCGCACGAGGATGACGCCGAGCGAGCCGTTCGAGCGGGCCTCGAACTGGTCGAGGCCGTCCGCTCCCTCGGGCCTTCGATCATGGCCCGAGCCGGCGTCATGACCGGCGAGGCCGCGGTGACGATCGGAGCGCTCGGCCAGGGCATGGTGGCCGGCGACCTGGTCAACACCGCCTCGCGGCTGCAGAGCGTGGCCGCTCCCGGATCCGTGCTGGTCGGTGAAGCGACGATGCGAGCGAGTTCCGCCGCGATCACATTCGAAGGCGCGGGTGAGCACGCGCTCAAGGGCAAGTCAGCGCCCGTTCCGGCCTGGCAGGCGCTCCGAGTGGTGGCCATGAGGCGCGGACGCAGCGGCGCCGGGGCCCTGGAACCGCCGTTCGTAGGCCGCGACGAGGAGTTGCGCCTGCTCAAGGAGTTGTTCCACGCCACCAGCCGAGAGGGCCGGGCACGGCTCGTGTCCGTCATCGGACCTGGGGGCATCGGCAAGAGCCGTCTGGCCTGGGAGTTCCTCAAGTACGTCGATGGCCTTGTCCAGGAAGTCTGGTGGCATGCCGGCCGCTCACCGGCTTACGGCGACGGGATAACGTTCTGGGCCCTGGGCGAGATGGTCCGCGGCAGATGCGGCCTGCTCGAGACGGACGACGCAGCCACGACCCGAACGAAGGTCACCGAGACGGTGGCCGCGCACGTCGCCGATGAAACGGAGAGGCGATGGATCGAGTCGGCGATCCTCACCCTCCTGGGCCTGGAGCACGGCCTGGGCTCCGAGCAGCTCTTCAGCGCCTGGCGGTTGTTCTTCGAACGGCTCGCGACATCGGGCCCCGTCGTGATGGTCTTCGAGGACTTCCACCACGCCGACTCGGGCCTGATCGAGTTCGTCGACCACCTGATGGAGTGGAGCCGCAGCTTCCCGATCATGATCCTGACGCTCGCCCGGCCGGAGCTGATAGATCGACGACCGGATTGGGGAGCCGGCAAACGCAGCTTCACGAGCCTTCACCTCGAACCGCTGTCCGACTCCGACATGCGAACCATGCTGGCGGGACTGGTACCGGGCCTGCCGCCGAGCGCCGTACGCACGATCGTCGAACGCGCCGACGGTGTGCCGATGTACGCAGTCGAGACGGTGCGGATGCTCGTCGTCGAGGGCAAGCTGGTTCACGAGGGCGGCGTATACATTCCGACCGGCGACCTGGCGACACTGGCCGTCCCGGAAACGCTCACCGCGTTGATCGCGTCGCGCCTGGATGCCCTGGAGCCCGCCGATCGGACGCTCGTCCAGGACGCCGCGGTTCTCGGCCAGAACTTCACGCTGGCCGGGCTGGCGGCGGTCTCGGGAATCCCCGCGGACAGTCTGGAGACGCGCCTGCGGCCGCTGGTCCGGCGTGAGCTGTTCCGCCTCGAGAGCGATCCCCGCTCGCCGGAGCGCGGCCAGTACGGGTTCGTCCAGGGCCTCATTCGCGAGGTCGCCTACAACATGCTGGCGAAGAAGGACCGCAAGGTTCGCCATCTCGCCGCGGCGCGCCATTTCGAATCGCTCGGCACCGAGCTGGCGGGCGCTCTCGCCGGCCACTACCTGGCGGCCTACCGGAGCGCCGCCGAAGGGCCCGAGGCGGACACCCTGGCGGCGCAGGCGCGGGTCGCTCTGCGCGCGGCGGGGGATCGCGCGGCGGCCCTGGGCAGCCACCAGCAGGCGGTGTCGTTCTACCAGGAAGCCCTGACCGTCACCCCGGATCCGGCGGAGCAGGCGGTCCTCCACGAGAGGGCGGCCGAATCCGCGGCTGCACTGGGTTGCGTAGACGACGCCGAAGCCCACTTCAAGGCGGCGCTCGATGCGCGGGCCACGCTGGGCGATCGGTCGGCTGAGGCCACCACGACCCTCGCCTACGCTCGCATCCTGCTCGACCTTTTCCGGTACGGGCAGGCCCAGGGCCTCCTGGCGTCGGCGACCGCCAGGTTCGCCGACCTGGTGGACGACCCCGCCCTCGTGGGTCTCACCGGCCAGCTGGCTCGGGCCTATTTCCTGACCGACGAGCATACCAGCGCCATCTCGACGGCGGACCGCGTGCTCGAGGCCGCCGAAAGGCTGGACCTCGTCGACATAGTCGCCGACACCCTGGTCACGCGCGGGTCGGCGCTCGTGAACATCGGCCGCCGATACGAGGGCATCGGTACGATCGAGACCGGTCAGCGGATCGCCGCGGACCACGGCCTGCCCGGCACGATGATCAGGGCGCTCAACAACCTGGCTTCGCTCCAGGTCGAGATCGACCCGCGGGCGTCGCTCGCCGCCGCTCGGGAGGGGCTCGCCCTGTCCCGAAAGCTCGGGCGCAAGGACGCGCATCTGCTCGACAACGCCTTCGGCGGAGCCGTCCGCGTCGGGGAGTGGGACTGGATCCTCGGTGAGATCGAGGCCCAGCGGAGCGGGGCCGACGACAGGTTCGTGAGCCTCGTCGCGCTGTCGGACCTCATCGTCATGCGCTCTCTGCGCGGCGAGCCGGTGGATGAGCTCCTGGTCGAAATCCAGAAGCTGCCCACCGACGAGAGAGACTCCGTCTACGTCACGGCGGTGTCCCAGGCACGGGCGTGGGCCGCGTTCGCGGCGGGCCGCTTCGCGGAGGCGCGGCGAGAGTGCCATCGGCTCGCCGCTGCGTTCGCGGAGATGATCGCCACGTCGCATCTGCTGGCGGCTCGCGCCGACCTGCTCGACGGGAACCTGGCCGCCGCCCAGGAGGATCTCGCGATCGTCGAGCGAACCTCGTGGCGGGGCCGGGCCCAGGATGCCGATCGTGCTTCGATCAGGGCGGGCATCGCGGCCCTGGAGGGGCGCCCGAGAGATGCCCTGAGTCTCTATCGAGAGTCGATGCGCCTCTGGCGCGATCTCGGTCTGGCCTGGGACGAAGCCCTCTGCTCCGTCTCGATGGCAGCACTTCTCGACCCGTCCGAGCCGGAGGTCCGGGCGGCAGTCGAAACCGGTCGCGAAATACTGCTCCGGCTCAAGGCGCGTCCATTCCTGGAGCGTCTGGACGCCGAGGTGAGCCGCGGCGATCGCGCAGATCCAGCCCGTTTCGGCTCGGGCTCGGGCCCGGTCGCAGGGAAAGTAACCGAAATCACAGCCACGCCGTCAGGCCGCCCATAGGCCAGGCGGCGACGGAGCCTCAATCTGTCGGAACAGCCACGCGTCACCAACCTCGTTAGGAGACCACCCCGATGAAGGTTCAGCGTCCCACCACCGAGCCCAAGAACCCCAAGCCCGCGCCGCCGTCGACGCAAGACGAAGAGGACGTCGAAGGCCACTTCATGTACATGCCCACGAGCGTAGCCCTGGACCTCGCCAGAGCGCGTGAGCGCGAGATCAAGACGGCTTCCGCGCGACAGCCGCTGATCGCCGCGGCCAGGGAGCGAGCGCGCCCCAAGCGCTGATCCGGCCCGGTCCGCGGTTCGCGGCGGAGACCAGGAGGACGGCTTGCTCGGTGCCCAACGGGACCTGGACGGCGCCCTGCGCGGGTGCCGGCTGTTCGCTCGCGTGGACGATCAGACCCTGGCCCGGTGCGCCGGCCTTCTCCGGCTTCGCCGCTACCGCAAGGGCGAGACAATCTTCCACCAGGGCGACGCGGGCGATGCCCTGTTCGTCATCCAGTCGGGCGCGGTCAAGATCGTGCTGCCGTCGCCAGGCGGGGAAGAGGAAGCCATCATCGCGACTCTTCGGTCGGGGGATTCCTTCGGCGAACTGGCGCTGGTCGACGGCGCCGAGCGTTCGGCGACAGCGATAGCCCACGAGGCGACGACCGCCTACCGGCTGAACCGCCCCGACCTCGAGGGACTGATGGAGAGCAGGCCCCAACTGCGCGTCGCCCTGCTCGAAGCGGTCGCCGCGGAGTTGCGCCGCCTGACCCGGCACGTCGACGAGATGCACTTCCTCAACCTGCCCGCACGACTGGCCCGGCGAATAGTCAGCCTGGCACGAGAGGCCGATCCGGCGGCCAGCGGCGAGGTGCGACTGCCGTGGCCGTTCTCGCAGTCGGAGCTGGCGGCGATGATCGGCGCCACCCGGCCCACCGTCAACCGGATGCTGTCCGGGTTCGCCGATGAAGGGCTGCTGCGCATCGAACGAGACGTGCTCGTCGTGCCCGACCTCGAACGCCTGGAGCGAGTGGCGGAGCGATGAGCGGCCCGGCGCACGGTCCCGGCGAAGAGGCCGGGCCGGATTCCGCCTTTCGCCAGGCCCTGGCCGCCATCGCGGTCAGATCGCAGATCGCACAGCGCCTCGACGGCCCGACGGACGCGGTCCTGAGGTCCATCGTCGGAGCCGCCGCGTCTCTCTTCGGGGCCGAGGCGGCGTCGCTGGCGCTGTTCGACCCGGATCGGGACAGGCTGATCTTCCGAGTCGCCGCGGGCGAACGCGGGCAGGGGGTCGTAGGGGTCGAGATCCGAACGGACGAGGGCCTGGCGGGCTACGTCTTCTCGAGCGGACGCGCGATCGCCGTCTCGGACATCGCGAACGACACCAGATTTGGGCGCGGCGTGGCCGAAACGACCGGCTACGTCCCGCAGTCGATCGTGGCGGTTCCGCTCGTCGACGAAGACGGCACGATCGGCGTCCTCGAGGTGCTCGACAAGCGCGACGGTCCCGCGTTCTCGCTTCGGGACGTGGAGATGGCCGGGGTCTTCGCCCACCTGGCGACGGTGGCGATCAGGGCGAGCCGGATCGAGAGAGACACCGCGCTCCTGCTGGCCGCGATCGTCGGCCGCCTCGCCGAGGGAGCGCCTCAGGCCGGAGTCGACGAAGTCGTCCGGGCGGCCGTCGCCGGCCTCTGCGCGGACGACGACCCGCTCTGGGAACTGGTCGAGCAGATAGCGGCGATTCGCCACGCAGCCCCGGACCAGCTGGCGCTCGTAAACGCGATGCTCGACGCGGTTGCGACTCACGTTTCGCGAGGCCGCGGGTCCCGCTTCGCCGCGGGCCGAGCCGGAGCCGCAAGCGGACCCTCCGCCGGGACGAGCCACCCCGCCGCGACCGCCGAACCCGAGGTGGACGAATGACCGAGCGGTCGGGATTGCTCCCCGCCTGGAGCGAGCCCTTCGTCGGCGGGTCCCGCGACGGCCTCAGACGCGCGCCGGCGCTGACGACGATCGATCGGAGCTGGGCGATGGGCGGAAGCGACGGTTCCGGCGTCACGGTGGCGATCGTGGACAGCGGCGTGGAACGCGGCCATCCCGCGGTCGGCGGCAAGCTCGTCCGAAGCGTCAAGGTCGAGGCCGGGCCGGAGCCCGAGGCCGACCCGGTCGTGAGCGAGGACCCGGACGGCATCGATGTCGTCGGTCATGGAACGGCTTGCGCGGGCATCGTCCACGCCATCGCCCCCGGCGCGGACATCGTCTCCGTTCGAGTTCTCGGCCCGAACAACAGGACGCGCGGCCTGGTCTTCGCCGCGGGCATCGAGTGGGCGGTCAAGCAGGGCGCCGGGGTCGTGAACCTGTCGCTCTCGTCGCGAAGCGACTCGCTGTTCGGCCTTCTTCACGAACTCGCCGACGCCGCCTACTTCTCGAATGTCCTGCTCGTCTGCGCCGCGAACAACGTTCACGCCAACAGCTACCCGACCCTCTTCGCCTCCGTGCTCAGTGTCGCGGCGCACGATCAGCCCGATCCCGAGATCTGGTATTACAACCCGCGTCCGCCGGTCGAGTTCGGAGCCCGCGGGGCGGACGTCCGCGTGGCGTGGCGCGGCGGGACTTCGACCGTGGCGACGGGCAACAGCTTCGCGGCTCCGCACATCGCGGGCTACGCGGCGCGCATCCGGGCCAAGCACCCAGGCACCACGCCGTTCGAGATCAAGGCGATCCTGGCCGCGACGGCCACTCCGGCGCCCTGATCGGGCGGTTCCACCCGCCGGTGCGATCGGATTGCCGATGTACCGTTGGTCGACTGACTAGAGCATGGCCGGTGCGTGTGCCGCCGCGGCTAGGCGGGGTATCGGATCGGGCGATCCGGACAGCTCCAGCGCGGCCTGCCAGAGCCCCCGCCGGTCCGCGGCCGAGAGCCTGGTACGCGGAATGCGATCGAACGGCCGCGGCCGCCGGTCCAGGTAGAGCCTTCCGCCCTCGTCGCGGCGCCCCGCCCGGCGAGACCCTGGTGAGCTGCGATCGTCGGCCTCGGGCGAGGCACCCGCCGCCGCACGCGTGGCCAGCCAGACGATCGTATCCGCCCCCTCGGCCGGCGTGCGAAGCAGCGGGCGCATGCGCCGGTAGAAGATCGGCAGTGCCTCCGCCAGTCCCGGAGTATCCGCCCAGCCCGGGTGCATCGCGTTCGCCGTGATGTCGATCCCCGCCCCTGCAAGCCGCCGGTTCCACTCCCTCGCCAGCGCCACCTGGATCCGCTTGGCTCGGGCATAGGCTCGCGGTCCGGACCACGGCTCTCGCTCGGACTGCAGGTCGTCGAGGCGAACGGGCTGGGTGTACATGCCGCCTGAGGTCACCGCGACGACGCGGGACCCCGGCGTGCGGGCCAGCAGCGGCAGCAGCGCGGCCTCGAGCGCGAAGGGGCCCACGACGAGCGTCGCCAGCGTCGCCTCGATCCCGTCCGGGCCGGCGGTCCGTTCCGGGAATATGGCTCCGGCGTTGTCGATGAGCACGTCGAGCCGCGGCTCGGCGGCGAGAACCAGGCTCGCGGCCGCCCTTACCGACTCCAGCGACCCCATGTCGGCCGGTACGGCCGGGAAGCGATCGTCGCCGTGCTCGCGAACCAGTGAATCTCGAAGCGCGGCCAGCCGCTCGGGGCTCCGGCCGACCAGGACAACCCGGGCACCGAGCGCCGCAAGGGCCTCGGTCGCCGCTCGCCCGAGCCCAGAGGTCGGGCCGGTTACCAGGACGGTCCGTCCCGCCATGGAATTCGGGGCCGGCGCATCCCATCCAAACAGCCGCCGGCGGAGAACTAGTCCTGGACGACCGAAGCTGCCGATCACCGTCAGCTCGAGCCCCCAATCGAAAAGGTTCCTCGGATCCAATTCGTACCTCTCAACACCCGGTCCCGCCAGGGACCCACAGGAGATAGTCGATGACCAGGCTTCATGAAGAGATCGAAACCGCGCTGCCCTTGGATGTCGCATTTCCGTTTGTCTCGGATTTCGCGAACTCGAGTCGGTGGGATCCAGGCGTCAGATCGTCCGAAGCGATCGACCCGGGGCCGCCGGCAGTGGGCGCGCGGTACAGGCTCCTCGTTCGGATGGGCGGCCGGTTCGCCCCGATGGAATACCAGGTTTCCGTGCTGGAGCCGATGAGCCGCGTCGTGCTCACGGGTTCGGGCTCGGGCGTCTCGGCCGTCGACTCGATCCGCTTCGCGCGATCGGGCACGGGCACGCACATCGACTACACGGCCGACATCCGGCTCGGCGGCCTGCTGGGGCTCGTCCAGCCGTTCCTGGGCGGATCGTTCCGGAAGATCGCGAAGGACGCGCTCGCCGGAATGGAGAGAACGCTGAGCGAGATGGCCGCGAAAGATGCCGCCGGCCCGGAGCAGGCGGTCGCGCCCGCCACGCCGGTCCGGACGCCGGGCGCGTAGATCCGGCCGGCCCGCGCGCCGGTTCGGCGGATCGCGACGAGCCGCCACGGCTGCCCCATCCGTTTTCGCCTTCGCCTCGAACAGGGAGCGATGGACAGCATGAAGGTTGCCGTAGTCGGTTCCGGGATCAGCGGCCTGACCGCTGCGTACGTGCTGAACGGCGAGCACGACGTCCGGTTGTTCGAGCGAGAGCCCGCCCCGGGCGGGCATACCGCGACCGTCTCGATCTCGACCGATCGCGGACCCGTGGCGGTGGATACCGGCTTCATCGTGTACAACGAGAAGACTTATCCGCTCTTCAAACGGCTGCTGGCGGAGCTGGGCGTGGAGACGCAGCCAAGCGACATGTCGTTCAGCTGTGCCTGCGGCCGCTGCGGCATCGAGTTCAGCAGCAGGGGGGCCGGCGGCTGGTTCCCGCGGCCCGGCGCGGTCCTCCGGCCCTCGCACTGGAAGATGATCGGTGAGGTCCTGCGCTTCTACGGCGACGCCCGCCGGCGCCTCGAGTCTGGGGCGAGGACGCGCGACACCCTGGGCGACTTCCTGGACCGCGGCGGCTACGGCTCGGCCTTCCGGAGCCACTTCATCGTCCCGGTGACGTCGGCGGTCTGGTCCACGGCCGCCGACCGCATCCTCGACTTCCCCGCCGACTACCTCCTTCACTTCCTCGACAACCACGGCCTCATCGGCTATCCCAGTAAGATCAGGTGGCGAGTCGTGAAGGGCGGCTCGGACGAGTACGTGAAGAAGATCCTCGCCACTCTTCCCGAGGGCGCCGTGCGCCTCGACAGCGGAGTCGTCTCGGTTACGCGGAACGAGGCCGGCGCCACCGTGACCACGGCCGACGGGACTTCCGAGCGGTTCGATGCAGTGGTGATGGCCACCCACGCCGACGATGCCCTGGCCGTGCTGCGCGACGCCGACCTTGCCGAACGCAACGCGCTCTCCGGCTTCGACTACTCCCGGAACCTGGTCGTGCTCCACACCGACGAGCGGGTGATGCCGAAGGCCGACCGGGCCTGGGCCTCCTGGAACGTGGACGTGGCCGACTGCCGCCGCCCGGGCGGCGAGGTGACCATGACCTACCACATGAACCGGCTGCAGTCGCTGCCCGGCCCCGAGCAGTACTTCGTGTCGCTCAATCCGGGGACGGAGATCGCTACCGACCGCGTGATCGTCGCCCGCGAGTTCAGCCATCCCATGTACACGTTCCGGACGCTCGACGCCCAGCAGGACCTGCGCGCCATCCAGGGCCGGAACCGGACCTGGTACGCGGGCGCCCACCTCGGCTACGGCTTTCACGAGGACGGCTGCCGCTCCGGTTACGAGGCTGCGGCAATGGTCTCGGCCTCGGTCGAGGAACTCGCGGCATGAGGTCGCACCTGCTGGCCGGCAAGGTCCGGCATCGCCGATCGAGCCCCCTCGTCTACGAGCTCGAGCACGACGTCTGGTACCTCGCGCTCGACCTGGACGAGATCGACGAGGTCGCATCGGCGCTCAGGCTGGTGAGCCGGAACCGGCGCAACGTCCTGACCTTCCGCGACGGCGACCACATGCTTCCCCCGGCTTCATCGCTCGCGGAATCCGTGCGGGGGCACCTGTCGAGCCAGGGTGTAGACCCGGCGGACTGGCGTATCACCCTCGTCACGAATCTGCGCATCCTGGGCCACCTCTTCAACCCGGCCAGCTTCTACCTCTGCCGTGACGGCAGCGGTGAGCTTCGCGTGGTGATCGTCGAGGTGAACAACACCCACGGCGAGCGGCGGCTGTATACGCTATGGCCGGAGCGACGAGGCGACGAGCACAGGGCATCGATGGCGAAGGACTTCTACGTGTCGCCCTTCATAGACATGGACGCGGGTTACACGGTGCGGACGTGGGACCGTCCGTCGGAGCTGCGTATCGCGATCAACGAGACCGAGCACGGCTCGCCCGTGCTCACGGCCAGTCTCGTCCTCCGGCGCCTTCCCGCGACCAATCGCGTCCTCGGCCGACTCCTCATCCGTTATCCCTTCGTGACGCTCAAGACGATCGGCGCGATCTACTGGCACGCCCTGCGCCTCTGGCTGAAGGGCGCGGCCTTCCATCCCCACGGGTCGGTGAGGGGCCACGCGACGAGTGTGGCCGGGACCTTGCCGCCCGGACCGGGCGCGGCTCGATGAGCACCGGGACCAGGACGGCCGGCAGAGCGGAAGGGTCCGCGCGGGGCCCGGTCCCGGTTGCGCGGCGGCGCCAGGCCGGCCTTTTGATCCTCGAAGCGGCGGCCTGGCGAGCGGCGCTGTCCATGGCCTCGCGCGTCCGGATCGGCTGCCTGACCGTCGTGGAGCCGGACGGCCGGCGCCGCGTCTACGGCGACCGATCCTCCGATCGGCGGGCCGAGATCCGCGTCCACGATCGGGCCGCCGCGCTGCGCGTGGTCGCACACGGCGAGACCGGCGCCGGAGAGGCGTACATGGACGGCCAGTGGTCGAGCCCCGACCTCGCCGCTCTCCTGTCGCTGGCCGCGCTCAACCGCGAATCACTGGACCTGTCGGGTGGGCCGTGGCACGCCCTGACGCAGCTGCCTCGAACTCTCCTGCACCGATCGCGGCGCAACACCCTGCCGGGCAGCCAACGGAACATCGCCGCCCACTACGACCTCGGCAACGACTTCTACCGCCTGTTCCTCGACGAGACCATGACCTACTCGTGCGCCGTGTTCGAGTCGCCGGAGCAGTCGCTCGCCGACGCCCAGCGGAACAAGTACCGCCTCATCGCCGAACGCGCCGGCCTTCGTCCCGGCATGCACGTGCTGGAGATCGGCTCGGGCTGGGGTGGCTTCGCCATCTACGCCGCGGGCGAGCTGGGCTGCCGCGTGACCTCGGTCACGATCTCGAGGGCTCAGAGAGACCTTGCGGTGGAGCGAGTCGAGGCCGCCGGACTACGGCATATCGTGGACCTACCGTTGCGCGACTACCGCGAGATCGAGGGAACCTACGACGCCGTCGTGTCCATCGAGATGCTCGAGGCCGTCGGCGCCGAGTATTACGAAGCCTTCTTCGCCGCCTGCGATCGGGCGCTCAAGCCGGGCGGCCGGATGAGCCTGCAGACGATCGCGTTTCCGGACGTCGCGTACGAGCCGCAGCGGCGGGGGGCCAACTGGATCCAGCTCTACATATTCCCGGGCGGCCTGCTGCCATCCCTCTCGGTCATCGAGAGGTCGCTGCACCGAACCCGGCTCCTGGTCCGCGGCGTGACCGACATCGCGCCGGACTACGTGCGCACCCTGCGGGCATGGCGCAGCAGCTTCATGGCAAACCTCGACGCGGTCCGCGCGCAGGGATTCGACGATCGGTTCATCAGGATGTGGGAGTACTACCTGGCGATCAGCGAAGCCGGCTTCGCGACCGGCCTGACACAGGACTTCCAGATCGTCCTGGAGAAGAAGCGCGGCCTGGAAGACTGACCGCCGGCGGGCCGGCGCCGCGCGAGTTCAGCCCTGCCAGTTCAGCCGGCCTGTCCTCCCGGCCACGGGTCAGCGGCGATCTGAGTCGCCAGGAGCCAGGGCCAGCGAGCGAGCGAACTGCTGCGCGCCGGCCAGCGAGTGGCAGACCCGGCTCGCCCCCCCAAGCTCCGCGATTCCCGCAACTCCGTGCCCGCCGACGATGATCGGCAGATCGGTCCTGGCCCCACCCGCCGCTCGAAGTGCCTCGACAGTCCGGCGGAGTGCTTCCAGCCGATCGCCGGTTCCGATGGACAGGGCCACCAGGTCCACGTCTCGGGCCGCGATGAAGCCCACGAGGTCGTTCGCCGGGACGTTCGCACCGAGGTTCTCGACGTGCCAGCCGTCGTCTTCGAGGACCTGGGCCAGGCAGGCGAGGCCGGCGACGTGCTGTTCCATCTCCGGCGCGGCCAGCACGGCCGTCGGCCCGATCCGAGTCTCGGGGTTCTCGGGTGGCCGGACGCGCGAGAGCGCCTGGTTGAGCGCTACGCTGGCCAGGTGCTCGACCGATATCGACCACCGGCCTTCCTGCCACCGGGTACCTACAAGCTCCATCGCCGGTCGCACGACGGCGTCGTAGACCTCCGCCCGGGAGCGGTCGGCCAGGGCCTGGCCCATGACCCAGGCCGCCATGTCGTCGTCGCCGTCGGCCAGCAGGGAAGCCAGGAACTCGGGCGCCGCGACGTCTCCGTCCGGGGAAAGCTGGGCCGGAACCTCGGGAAGGTCCGGCATCGGCGAGTCATTCACGATCTAGATCCTCCTGCCGCTGCCGTGGGCCCCGGCATCGAAAGGTGCCGTCACGAACCGCGTCACTGCCAGTGCCTGTTCGATCATCGAGCCAACCCGGATTGCGCGCGTGCTCTTCTGGTTTCGGATGCTCGCGTGCGACTATCCGCGCCGGTGATCGGCGAGCCGGGGATGCTCATAGACTCGCCTTCCGATAGCTCCGGCTCCAGCGACGCTCGAAGCCGAAGCAACGCCGTCCGGATGCGCGTCTTCGCCGTCCCAAGGGGGATCCCCTCGCGCTCCGCGACCTCCACGTGGGTCAGCCCCTGGATGAAGGCAAGACTGAGAGCCCGTCGCTGATCCTCTGGGAGGAGCCGTATGGCGTCGTTCAGTCGTTCGCGGCGAAGGCCCTGCCAGACCTCGTCGTGGACGTCGTCCGGCGCCTCGTACAGCTCGAGGTCGACCTCGGCCGTGTGGCGCTTGGCGGCCGCTTCGCGGCGCACGGCGTCGATCGCCTTGTAGCGGGTCAGCGTAAACATCCACGGTCCGAGGGAGCCACGGGCGGCGTCGAACCTGCGCGGATCCCGCCACACGGCCATGAAGGCGTCCTGCACGGCTTCCTGGGAAAGCCGCTCCGACCGGGTGACCCGCATGGCCACGGCGTACATGCCGGGCGCGAAGCGCTCGTGGAGGCTCTCGATGGCGCGCTGGTCGCCGGCGGCGATCCGCGCCAGCAGTTCAGCGTCCTCCACCACCGCCTCACATCCCGGCGGCAGTCGAGGGCCGCCGTATTGGGTCGAGTATATCCGCGAGACCGGGCCGGGCCTCATGAGTCGCCGGTTTGCAGCCGACACTCGATCGATCGGAATCTTGCCGGGGTTGACCCCCGGCTGACTCTGGCGCGATCCCGAGGTTAGCGAAGGACCCGCAGGCGCGGCGGGTCGAGCCTGCGGGCCAAACCCGATCCGACAGCCCGGGAGGGCGCACCAGGGATGGCTCCAGCCCGTGGTGCTCAGCAGGCCGACGTTGCGCCTGATGCGCCATTCCATGAGCCGACGCGGGCTGCGGCTCGCTCAATCCCATCCGCCTGCCTGGCCGCTTCGAACTGCGGTCGTCAAACGGAAACCGCCCCACAGGGGCACGGAGTCCACCAGGACAGACAATTAGAGGAGAACAGGCTCGTGGGAACCCGATTCAGCCGACTTGCGGCCGCCCTGGCCGCTGGAGCCCTTCTGTTAAACGTCGTCGGGAGCGTGGCCGCGGCCAGCCCCGCGAAACTCACCCTGTCGGTCGCCGACACGACCGCCGGGCCCACGACCGCGACCGGCAACGCGCATGTTCGCGTCGTTCACGGGTCGCCCGACGCGCCCGAAGTAGACGTCTATGCCGGAGCGACCCTGGCCACCGCGTCGAAGGTCGCGGCCCTGTCCGGCCTCTCGTTCGGCCAGGTTTCCAACTACGCCGACATCCCAGAGGGAACTTACGCGGTCAAGGTCTGCGCCACCGCCGACGCCTCGGTCTGCCCGATCCAGGTCGCCTCTCTGACGCTCACCGCGGAGACCTACTACACGATCGCCGCATCCGGCCCGCTCGCCAGCATCAAGGCCACGGTGTTCACGGACACGCCGGCGCCCTCCACCGATGGCGCGCAACTCCGCGTGTACCACCTGTCTTCCGACACTCCGGCCGTCGACGTCCTGACCTCGACCGGCGCCGACATCAATGCCGGCCTCGACAACCTGAGCTACCCCAACGCGACCGGATACCTCGTTCTGCCGGCTAACACCTACAACCTGGAGGTCTGCGCCCACGCGGACCACTCGGTCTGCCCGCTCCAGAACATCGCCCTGACCGTGGCCGCCGACCACACCTACAGCATCTTCGCCATCGGCTCGCTGACCTCCCTCCTCGCGACGCCTCCGCCGACCTCGACGGTTGACGGCTCCACGTCGCCCGCGTCCGGCGGCTCCGCCCTCCCCCTCGCGCTCCTGGCCCTCGTCTTCGCCGTGGCCGCGGCCGCCACCCTGCGCTACGCGACGGTTCGCAACCGCCGCTGAGCCAGGTTCCCCAACCTCCGCAGGGCCGGCCCGGAACCTCCGGGCCGGCCCTGCGCGTTCACGGCTCGGTCCGGCTCCCAACCCACCTGATCTGCGCCCAATCCGAATGAGCGGATCTCTCGAACTGGGAGTAAGCAACCCAGTGAGGAACAGGCATGGACCCACATAGTTCGCCCGGAATCGTCGTCGAGGACCTGGTGAAGCGATACGCTCCCGGCGCCCCGCCGGCGGTCGACGGTCTTTCATTCGAGGTTCGGCCGGGAGAGATCTACGGCCTGCTGGGGCCCAACGGTTCCGGCAAGTCGACTACGATCGGCATCCTGGCAACGCTGCTCGTGCCCACCTCGGGGACGGTCCGCGTCGCCGGCTTCGACGTCGTCGACCAGGCCGTCGCCGTTCGACGCCGGATCGGCGTTGCCCTCCAGGAAACCGGCGTCGATGCCGCCGCCACCGGCCGCGACCTCATCGCCAGGCATGCCCGGCTTCTCGGGATCTCCCGATCCGAGGCCGGACGGCGGGCCGATGAGCTGCTGAGCGAGTTCGATCTCGCCGACGCGGCGGAGAAGCGGCTCAAGGCCTATTCCGGGGGTATGCGGCGGCGGCTGGATCTAGCGCTCGCCCTGGTCGGCCGACCCAGCGTGGTCTACCTCGACGAGCCGACCACCGGCCTCGATCCAATCTCCCGCCAGGCGCTCTGGGAGCGCATGGGACGGCTTCGTACCGACGGCGTGACCGTGCTGCTGACCACGCAGTACCTCGAAGAGGCAGACGCTCTCGCGGACCGGATCGGGATCGTAGCGGCGGGACGTCTCCGCGTAGAAGGAACGTCCGAGGAACTCAAACGAAGCATCGGCGGCGACGTGCTGACGATCGACGTCCGGCCGGATCTCGAGGAGCGAGCCGCGACCCTGCTGGGCGGCCGGGGCGAAGGCCGTGGCCGGGTCGCCCTGGCGGTTCGCGACGGCGGTGCCGCGGTGCCGCGCACCCTGGCTACCCTCACCGCGGCCGGTATCGAGCCGCTGAGCGTGGCCCTGGCCCGACCGACCCTGGACGACGTATTCCGCAGCGTGGTCGGCGGCCATCTCATCGAGCAGTCCGAGCCACAGGAGGTGGCCGCATGAGCGCTATCACGAGCGCCGCCGCAAGCCGGTTCCCGGAACCGACGCTGCTGCCCGCGTCGCCTTCGTTCGTCACGCAGGTCGGCATCCTGCTCGCGCGCCTGCTGCGCCAGCTGGTCGTTTCGCCGACGACCTACATCAACCTGGCCATAAGCCTGTTCTTCCTGGCCGTCTATACGGGTGCGTTCGGCAGTTCGCCCGGCTTCGAGAAGCTCATCGGGGCGAACTTCCTGACGTTCATCCTGCCGGTTTCGATCGTGAACGCGTCGCTGGCGGGCTCGGTCGCAGGGCAGCTCCTGGTCACCGACATGGAGACCGGCTACCTCCGACGGCTGCAGGCAATGCCCATCAGCCGAGTGGCGATCGTGCTTGCGCCGATGATCGTCGGCGCCATCCTGGTGCTCGCCCAGGCGGCCCTGGTGTTGGGCGTCGGCCTGCTCCTCGGGGCGACCTCCGCCACCGGCGCGCCCGGCCTGCTGGTCGTGCTGGCGCTGTCACTGTTGTGGGGCATGGCGTTCGCCGGCTATGCCGTGGCCACGGGCCTGCTGGCGGGAAACGCCGCGGCGGCGCAGGCCGCCACCTTCGTGTTCTTCCCGCTCGTCTTCCTGGCGCCGACATTCATGCCTCGCGCTCAGCTTCAAGGCTGGCTGCAGGTCGCGGCCGCGTTCAACCCGACGACGTACGTGCTGGAGTCGATGCGCGGCGTGCTGATAAGCGGCTGGAACCCGGGGCAGCTGGCGTCCGGTTTCGCCGTCATCGGCGGGCTGTGCGTCGCTGCCACGCTCTGGGCGTCGCGCGTGGCACGCAGAACGACCGGCCGCCGCTGACCGGCCCGAATCAGCCGGGACGCCTAACGACCACCGACCCGAGGCGCAAGATGGAACACGACGAGTCCTCCACTCCCCCGCCCGCTGAAGGCCGCACCTTCGCCGGCAGCGTTCCTCCACCCGGCGGCCGTGCCGTGCCGGATCCCGGGCAGGAATTGGTCTGGGACTACCCGCGACCCCCGAGGGTGGAGCCCGTGGCCGAGCGCATTCGGGTCGTCGTCGACGGCGTCGTCGCCGCCGACAGCACACGGGCGCTGCGCGTGCTCGAGACGGCCGGACCGCCCGTCTACTACTTGCCGCCGGACGACGTCCGCGTCGACCTGCTCGTTCGGACGCCTCACCGAAGCCTGTGTGAGTTCAAGGGAGAGGCGAGCTACTGGACAGTGGCCCTGCCCGGCCGTTCGATCGCCAACGCGGCGTGGTCTTACCCGCGGCCGAAGCCGGGCTACGTGGCGATTCGGGATTACCTGGCCTTCTACGCCTGGGCCGTGGACGAGGCTTGGGTCGGCGACGAGCGCGCCACTCCACAACCGGGGCGGTTCTACGGCGGCTGGGTCACGTCGCGAATAGTCGGTCCGTTCAAGGGCGACCCGGGCAGCTTCGGCTGGTAGACAGCGCCGGAGATGGGCCCATGCCGTCTACTGCGCGGTCCAGCCCCCATCTACGAGAAGGACGTGGCCGTTGACCATCCGGCCCGCCGGCGAGGCGAGATAAGCCACGGCCGCGGCGATGTCGTCCGCGGTGGCGAGCCGGCCCACCGGGATCCTGGCCCGGACTTCGGCGCTCCGGACCGGGTCGTCCAGGATCGGCGCGGCGCCGGGCGTGTATACGAAGGTCGGCGCCAGGGCATTCACGGTGAGCCCAAAACGGCCCCACTCGATGGCCAGCGCCTTCGTCGCCATGATGACGCCGCCCTTGCTGGCGCAGTACACGACCGCGTCCGGCAGCCCGACAACGCCACCCTGAGAGGCCATGTTCACGATTCGGCCCTCGCCCTGCCGGACCATCACGCGACCGACCGCCTGGCTCATGAAGAACAGGCCTCGAAGGTTCACGCCCATCATCAGGTCCCAGTCAGCCTCACTCACGTCGAAGGGCGCCCGCGCAAACCCCAGGCCGGCGTTGTTGAAGAGAACGTCGATGCGCCCCAGATCCGCGACCAGGTCCTGGACAAACCGCTCGATGCTCGGCACTTCAAGCACGTCCAGGAGACGCGGCAGGATCCTTCCTTCGAGCCCGTGCCGGCGGGCGTCTTCGGCGATGATCTCGACTGACTCGGGAGTCGGTGCAGTCGCGACGACCCGCGCTCCCAGGACGGCCAGTTCGCGGGCGACGCCCTGGCCTATCCCGCTCGAAGCTCCGGTCACGATGATGACGCGGCCGATTATGTTGAACGGATGCGGGGCCAGGGCTGGCAGTTCGTTCATGTTGCGCTCCGCTGGGGCCGGGGTCTGCAGCGGCCTGGTGCGTGCCGTGCCCGTGGCATCCTTGGGCTCGAGAAGCGACGGTTGCGCCCCCGACTGTGGCAGGGTGGGCACGAAGCTGGCGCCACGGATTCCTGCGGTGATTCAGAGCTGAGCGGGAGCCGCCGGCCAGAGGTCATGTCGCGAGGCCCACGGGCGCCCCGGTATCGATCGACTTGAATGCGGCCGCCACGATCTCGACAGCCCGCAGCCCGTCGACTCCAGAGACAGCCGGCGGCCGCCGTTCAGACACTGCCGCCACGAACTCATCGAGCGTGCCCTGGTCCTCGTCCGGGCCCCATGACGGCCAGGCGACGGGGGTCCCGGGTCCACCGTAGATCGCGAGCCTTTGTCGAAAGGCATCCGCTCGAATGACGCCGGCCGTACCGATGGCCTGGATCGAAAGCCCGCCCCAGGCCGGATAGGAACGCGGCTTGCTCCAGCTGCAGTCGATCGTGGCGAAGACTCCGCCCGCGAAACGGAGCATAACCAGGCCGCCAGTCTCGACCCGGTCGAACCGCTCCTGAAGGATACGGTTGGCGACCGCGTACACGTCGACGACTTCGTCCCGAAGGATCCATCGATAGAGATCGGCGAGGTGGACGACGTGGTCCATCAGCGCCCCGCCGCCCGATCGAGCCGGATCGACGAACCACGGCGCGAGGGCATCGGGCATCCGACCGGTGTTGACCCCCTCCAGGCAGACGACCGACCCGAGCGCGCCGGACCGAACGGACGATTGGAGGGAGCGGATGGCCGGGCTGAATCTCATCGGGAAGGCGGTCATCAGTCGGACCCCTGCCCGGTCGCAGACCGCGACCATCGCCTCGGCATCGGCGACGGTTGTGGCCAGAGGCTTGTCGCACAGAATGTCGACGCCGGCGGCCGCGGCTCGCTCGACCAGCTCGCGGTGGTCCACGTTGGTCGACGTGATTACCACGCCGTCCACCATCACCAGCAGGTCCTCGGCCAATGGAAATGCTCGCGTGCCCGCGAGGTTCGCGGCGGCGCCGGCGCGCGCCGGATCGGCGTCCCAGATCCCGACCAGCTCGACCTCTGGCATCGCCGAGAGCAACCGAATGTACGAAGCGGCGTGCAGATGCTCCGTAGACAGGACTCCGATCCGAACGCGCCGCGGCGCTCGAGCCGCCGTCACGCGCCGGCCCCGGCTGCGAGCGTGATCGTCTGGCCGGAGCTCCGGGCCGATTGATCGGCCGCGAGGGCGAGCCGCAAAGTCTCGAGAGCATCCCTGCCGTCGGTCCTGGGCTCGACTTCGGCCTGGATCGCGCGGGCGAATTCGGCGAGCTCGAGGCGGAACGGATCACCGTTGAGCGCCACCTCGGCGAGCGAGGTAGCGGGACCGCTCGCGCCGCGGTCCGGCAGCGATCGCTCGACCGGAGCCGTAAGGGCCGAGTCCTGCTCGATCAGGCCGTGCGAGCCGGCGATCTCGAAGGCGGTCCGAAACGTCGGCGGCGCATACGCCCAGGATGCCGAGACGTGGCTGATCGCGCCCGAGGCATGCCTCAGGATCGCGACGGCGTGATCAAGGCCTGCGTCCGGTCGCTCAAAGGCCGCGGATCTGCAGGCGACGGAGACAACCTCGCCGGCCACCCAGCGTGCGAAGTCGAGGTCGTGGATCATCAGGTCGAGGATGATGCCGCCGGACCGCGCGTGGTCGAAGAACCAGTGGTCCGCCGGCTGCTGCGGCCGACTGCTCGCTCGCGTCAGGCGGAGCACTGCGGGGTCCCCGACCGCCCCGGCCATGACGGCCTGACGGGCGGCGGCGTACTCGGGGAAGAAGCGCACCACATGGCCGACCAGCAGCCGGACACCGGCCTGCCCGGCTGCGGCGAGCATGGCCTCCCCATCGGCCAGCGTGCGTGCAAGCGGCTTCTCGCAGATGACATGGCGTCCGGCGCGAGCCGCGGCAATAGCGACCGGTGCGTGGAGATGAGTCGGCGTGCAGATGTCCACCACGTCCGTCGCGGCGAGGAGGGCCTCGATCGTCGGCGCGGCTGTCGCGCCGAAAGTCCCGGCGAGCGAGGATGAACGGGCCGGGTCCACGTCGAAGACGACGACGTCGATCCCCTCCGCTGTCCACGCCGCCAGGTGCCTCTCGCCGATGAACCCGGCGCCGACCAGGCCGACTCGCAGCCCGGTGCGGCTCGGTCGGTCACGTGCTCCGGGACGCGCGATGGCCATCTCGGCAGCGTCCCGCCGTCAGCGCTCGGAGACCGGGCGGTCGACGACGGTCTGCCCGCCGGACCCGGAGGCCGCTGAGGCCGCTGAGGCCGCTGAGGCCGCGGCCATCGTCGCCTCGATGACTTCCTTCGAGGTGACCGCCCGCATGTACTCGGACTGGCGGAGCGAATCGCCCATGAACGTTCGTGGATTGCGGAAGACGGCGGTACTCGCGGTCGGGACCATCGCGGCAAAATGCATCTCACGGGCGCCAGTCGCGCCGGCGATCCGTGCGGCGTTCCGCGGGGTTATTCCGCCACCCACCATCACGATGATGCGATCGCCGGCCAGGCGGACCAGGTCGGCGATGAGCGGGGCGCCCTCCAGCGCACTGCCTTCCTGGCCGGACGTAAGGACGCGGTGACAGCCGAGGCGAACCAGCGTCTCGAGCGTCTCGCGCGGCTCGGCAACCATGTCGAAGGCACGGTGGAACGTGATCTGCATCGAGCCGGCCGCCGCCACGAGCCTTTCCATCGTCGCGAGATCCACCTGACCCTCCGGCGTGAGGGCCCCGACGACCACGCCGTGGGCGCCGGCGGCCCCGGCCGCCTCGATGTCGCGGACCATCGTGGTGACCTCGTCCACGTCGTAGATGAAATCGCCCCCACGAGGACGGATCAGGACATGGACACGGATCGAAGTCACGGCCGCGAGCGTGGTTTCGATGAGCCCGAGGCTCGGCGTGATGCCCCCCTCGAAGAGCGCGCTGCAGAGCTCGATCCGGCTCGCGCCACTCGAAGCTGCGTCGATCGCACCTGCGGTGCTATCGACGCAAATCTCATATGTCAGTTTCATGGTCTCCTCAAGTGTTGGACCTGGCGCCGTCTCATAGGGACAGGCTGGCGCGGATCACGCCGACCGGCCGACCTCCCCCGAGCACCGGCAGGGTCGCGAGTGCATCGGCCGGCGTCGTGTCGACTCCGAGCGCCGCGAGTGCGCTCAATGCGATCTGGGTGCAGGCTCGTGCCGAGCCGTCGACGACCTTCATCGCGACCGCGTACCCGTCCGCCGTCGCGACCGCGAAGACGCCCTCGGCGCCGCCCTTGGCGATGGCCCCGGGGATCGCCAGCATCAATGCCGTGTTGGGGTGGCCGGTCCCGCCGACGAACTCGGGATGGGCTCGCATGGCCGCGGCGACCGCCGATTCGGGCGAATCGTCGCGGGCAATCGCGATCGCCCGCATCGCCCGCGCCAGCCCGGCAAGCGTCAGCGCAAGAGTCGGCGCCCCGCAGCCGTCGACCGCCACGTGGGCGATGGGCTCCCCGGCGAGACGCTCCATCGTCTCCCGGATGTGCTGCTGCACAGGATGCTCGGGCGCCAGGTAGTCGTCCGTCGACCAGCCGTTCGCGACACAGGCCGATAGCATCGCCGCGTGCTTGCCGGAGCAGTTGTGGCGTATTCGGGCCTGGCCGGCACCGGCCCGGATGAGTGCCGCCATCGTCGGCTCGTCCTCGGGCCAGCTCGGCTGGCACTGGAGTGCGTCGGCGGTCAGGCCGGCGTCCGCCAGGATGCGGAGCACCGCCGCGACATGCCGCTCCTCTCCCGTATGACTGCCGGCCGCAACAGCCAGCCGCTCTTCCGCGACCCGCGCCCCGGCCCCCAGGGAGCCGGCCGCCTGCAGCGGCTTCGAGGTTGAGCGGGGGAGAACCGCGGCGCCGACATCGCCGATGGCGACGGCGACCTGGCCGCGAGCGTCGATCCCGACGAGACTGCCGAAGTGGCGGCTCTCCGTGAAACCGGATCGAGTCACTTCAGCAAGCAGGGCATATCCGTCCACTCAGCATCACTCCGCTACAGGGCGTCTGGATCGACTCGAACCGACCGGCCGGCCGTGAGCGTCGACTGCTGCCGGGCCTCAAGAGTTCGTGCCACCTTCGAGAGGGAACCATTCACGACCAGGTAGATGACCGCGACGATGATGTAGGTCTGGATCAGGCGATGCGTGAAGCTTGTGACTATCTGGCCGCTGAAGAGCAATTCGTTGTAGCTGACGATATAGCCGAGCGACGTGTCCTTCAGCAACCCGACGGACTGGCTGATGATGGCCGGCAGCAGGCGCCGCACAGCCTGCGGTAGCACGATGTAGCGCATCGTCTGCCCGTAAGTCAGCCCGATGGCGAGCCCGGCCTCGCCCTGCCCTTTCTCGAGAGAGAGGATCCCCGCCCGGAAGATGACCGCGAACGAGGCCGCGCTGGAGACGGAGAGCGGGATGACGAGCTTCCAGAAGACCGGCAGATCGAAGCCGTACCGCGGCAGCGCGAACAGCATCACGTAGATGAGCAGCAGCGCCGGGATCGTCCGCATGACCTCGACGTAGGCATAGGCGGGCCACCGCAGGAAGCGCCGCGATGACAGCCGGCCCAGCGCGAGGACAACCCCGCCGGCCATCGCGAGCACGATGGACACGACGGCCGCTTCGACCGTCCCGATGAGACCCTGGAAGAGGAACCGCAACAGCGCGAGATTCGTGAACGGCTGCCAGCGGTTCCAGTCGAGCTGGCCGTTCTCGGCGAACTGGCGGATGCCGGCCGCGACCAGAAGGAGGACGACGATGGTCGAGACGGCCGTCGCGATTCTGATCTGCCGGCGGCCGCGGGGCCCCGGGACGTCGAACAGGAGACGGTCGGTGCTCATCTGACGATCGCCATCCGGCGCTCGAGAGCACCCGTTACGAACGCGCCCACGGCCGCGATCGCCATGTAGCCGAGGGCAGCGCCGACGTAGATGGGGATCGGCTGCGCCTCGATCAGATCCACCTGGTTGGCGGCGGCGGTGAGTTCCACGATCCCGACTCCGGCCGCGAGGGCCGTATTCATCGTCAGGGCGATGAAGAGCGTTCCGATCGGCTGGATCACCGCGCGGAGAGCCTGCGGCATGATCACGAAGCGAAGGGACTGTCCAAACGTGAGACCGAGTGCCCGGGCCGCTTCGCTCTGGCCGAGGGCGACCGTGTTTATCCCCGCGCGGATCGCCTCGGCGATGAATGCCCCCTCGTAGACGGCGATCGTGAGGGCCGCGGTCGTGAAGAGGCCCGCCTGGAGGCCCACTTCGGGCAGGGCGAAGATGGAAATGACGAGCAGGGCCAGGAGAGGGATGTTCTGCAGAGTCTCGACATACACCATGCCGACGCCACGGAGGATGGGGACAGGGCTGACGCGCATGATCGCGACGAAGATCCCCGCGGTCAGCGCTCCGACGAATCCGAGGAGCGTCAGAGCGATCGTTGTCAGCATGCCGCTCTCGAATTGCGGGAGATACTGCAGCAGAAGGTTCATAGCATCGCGGTCCCGTCAGCGCTTGGGGAAGCAAAGAGCGAGAGCCGCGCCTCCCCGGGAAGGCGCCGGAGGAACGCGGCACTCACTCACGTGGTCAAAAGACGAATTAGGATCCCGGAACTGAGCCGATCTGCGGCGGCGTCGGCGGGTTGCCGGAGACGACCGTGCCGATCGTTTCCTTCCACACCTGGGCCCAGACGCCGTCGGCGTAGATCTTCTGGAGCCAGTCGTCGACGAACTGCTTCATCTGCGTGTCGCCGTACTTGAGGCCGATGCCGTACGGCTCCGAGGTCAGCGGGTTCGTGTCGATCTGGAGCTGTGTATCGGAGATGGCGTCGCCGAGCAGGATCCCTTGATCCTGGACGTAGGCGACTCCGCGGCCCTGCTCGAGAGCCTGGACGCACTTAGGATCGGTGTCGAAGGTGACGACGTTTGCGCTCGGCGCAGCGGCCTGGATGGCGGCGATCGCCGGCGTGCTGGCGCCCGCGATCACGGTCTTGCCGGCGAGGCTGGCCAGAGTGGTGAATGTCGGCTGGCCCTTAGCCGTGGCGATGACGAGACCAGACGTGAAGTACGGGCCGGCGAAGTCGACCTGCGTCGCGCGCTGGACGGTGATGGTGTAGGTCTGGAAGACCACGTCCACCGTTCCGGCGCCGAGCAGGGCCTCGCGGGTTTGGGTCGCGGAGCTCACGATCTGGGACGCGTCTGGCTTGCCGGTGATGTAGTAAGCCAGGAGCTTGCCCATCTCGGCATCGAAGCCCGTGAACTGACCGGTGGTCGGATCGATCTGCGACCAGAGCGGCGCATCCATCGATCCACCGACGATCATGACGCCGCGCTGCTTGATCTTGTCCATCGTCGATCCGACCGGGATGTCACTCGCCGCCGCGACCGGCGCGTTTGCGTAGATCCCGCCGGGATTGGCCGCCGTGGGCACGGCGGTCGGAGTCGACGCCGGCTGGCTGGGGGCCGTAGTCGGCGCCGACGTGCTTGGCGCCGTGGTCGCCGATGACGAGCAACCCGAGAGTGAAGTCGCAAGCACGGCGATGAGTACCAGCGACGCCGGTCTCAAGGCCCCCCTGCCGAGGGTGCGGCCGCGAATGGAGATTCTCATCCGTGTCTCCTCTGTTCCTTGCTGCTGTGAGTTCAGTTGCGAAGCACCTTCGCCAGGAAGCTCCTGGCGCGCTCGCTGTTCGGACTCTGGAAGAACTCGGCGGGCCGTCCCGTCTCGACGATCTCGCCGCGATCCATGAACACGACGCGATCGGCGACGCGACGGGCGAAGCCCATTTCGTGGGAAACGATGACCATGGTCATGCCCTCGCTTGCCAGCTTGGCCATCACGTCGAGGACTTCATTGACCATCTCGGGATCCAGGGCAGATGTGGGCTCATCGAAGAGCATGACCTTCGGTCGCATCGCCAGCGCTCGGGCGATGGCGGCGCGTTGCTGCTGACCACCTGAAAGCTGCGCCGGATACTTCTCGGCCTGGTCGGCGATCCCGACCCGATCGAGGAGTTGCCGCGCCAGAGTTTCGGCTTCGATGCGCGGCAGCCCGCGCACCTTCATGGGCGCGAGCGTGACGTTCTGCAGCACCGTCTTGTGGGGGAACAAGTTGAACGACTGGAAGACCATCCCGACCTCGGCCCGCAGGGCGGCGAGTTCGCGTCCTTCTTCCGGGATCGGCTTCCCTTCGAAGAGGATCTGGCCGGAATCGGCCGTCTCCAGCCTGTTGAGACAGCGACAGAGCGTCGACTTCCCGGAGCCGGATGGGCCGATGACCACGATGACTTCTCCGGGGTCAACCTCGAGGCTGACGTTCCGAAGCGCGTACACCTCGCCATACCTCTTCGTGAGGCCGCGAACCTCGATCAATGGCGAGGAGGCCACTTCAGCCACGCTCAGCTCCTATGTGTACCTGCAAGATCGCGCGCAGTGCGACCGTTGGTGGTCGCTCCTCACTGGAATGTCGGCGATTGGCGAAGAACACACCTCCTTCATTCGAGATCGTCACTGTTGAGGGCGACGCATCGAGCTTTGAGCCGTCGCGGATGGCCACGGCTACGACGCTTCCTGGGCCACCGATGAAGGTGGCGAGACGATGGGGAGCGCCGGCAGACCCTGAGCCTCCCTCACGTGAGACGGCTTCTTCGGCCCGCCGCGCAGACGCAGGTTCAGCCCAAGCTCTCGCTGAACGAGCAACGCGGCCGATCCGACGATAACGATGTCGTCCGCCTGTCCGAGTTCGACACTCACGTCCCGCACGAGTGCCGGGAGAGCCACCTCTGACATCTCGGCGCGAACCGCCGCAAGCCACCGTTCCCCGAACGAAGGCATCGTCCCGACGAGGACGACGTGGTGGACGTTGAGCGTCCCGACGATGCCGGCGATGGCCGCGCCGAGATACCTGCCGGCCTCGAGGACCGTCTTCACGACTGGCTCCTCGCCCGCGAGGAAGTCTCCAACAGCTTCCTCCAGCGACGGCGGCGGGGTCCCCCGATGCTCGCCGATGCGGGCCAGCACCGCACGCGTGCTCGCTACGGTCTGCAGGCACCCTCGCCTGCCGCACTGGCAGAGTGGGCCGGAAGGCGCGACGATCGTGTGCCCGATCTCGCCGGCTCCGGGGCCGTCGCCCTGGTAGAGGGAGCCGTTGAGGACGAGGCCCGCACCGATACCGCCGCTGACCTTTACGGCCACGAGATTCGACCTGCGGACGGCACCGAAGGAGTGCTCGGCAAGGGCTGCCACCTGACTGTCGTTGATGACGTAGACGGGCAGCCCCCAGCGCGCGCCGATGATGGTGCCGAGAGGGACGCCGCGCCAGTCGATGTTGACGGCCTGAACCACGGTCCCGTCTTCGGTGTTGATCAACCCCGGCGCCCCGATCCCGATCCCCAGGACCGGCCACGCGGTGGAGCCGAGCAACCGGTCCAGCAGTTGATCGATTCGCTCGAGCGCGCGCTCACCGTTGCTGTCGCCGGAAGGAACCTCGGCGACCTTCACCATCTCGCCGTTGAGGTTGACGATCGCGCCCCTGAAGACGCGCTCTCCAAGGTCGATCCCTACCACGTGGCGAGCGCCCGGGGGCACCTCGAGCAGGATCGGTGCCTTGCCCCTGCGGGAAGGGCCGGGTCCGATTTCACGGGCCAATCCGGACTTCAGGAGATCGCCGACGACGTCGGAGACGGTCGTTCGAGTCAGTCCGGTCAGACGCGCGAGGTGGGCTCGGCTCACGGGTCCGACCTCGTAAATCGTCGACAGGACGAGACGCTCGTTGTGCGTCCGCGCGTCACGAATGGTCGCCTTAGGCGGTCGCCGGATCATCTCCACCTTCAATAGTCCAGAACCTGGACAAAAGGCTACCAGCTGTTGTCAAGGGGTCCATCGGGCGGCTGACCGTGTTCGTGACGCTCGGGCACGGGCCTTCACATAGTTCACAACTGGCATTCAGAGGATCATCCACGCGCTTAAGTCCGATAACTGGACAACTAAGGCCCAACTGGAGGAGGCGCCGGGCTCGGCGAGCTGACACTGGTACAGCGCGCGGGAACTCGGATCCGTAGCCTGGCGGAGGCTCGCGACGAACTCGTTCGGCATCTGCCGGCCGCACGACATACCGGCCCGCCTGCCTCCCGCTGGGGCTTCGACTCCGACCCTGGTGAAGGCGGCCATACTGGTGGCGGTGACCGTCGCCGCCGCGTTGGCCGTGAACGCCCCGGTTCTGAAACGGCTGCCGGAGCTGAGCAAGATGTTCTGACTGGTCGGATCGCAGACAGGGAGGCAACCGTGAGTTCGACTAAGCCGACGGACCCGAACGCCGAGCTGCGGCACCGGCTCCTAATCCCCGGCGACCGGCTCGACGACATCAACGCATTCCTGCTGGATCCCGACTCACGGATCGTCAACGACCTGCTGGCCGTCGTCGCGCGATACGGCACCCCGGAGGAGATCAATCGCCGAGCCAGCGACGCGGGGCGGCTGCCCGCGCTGCTCGACCGGGTTCGGGTAGCCCGCCCGGAATACCTGGCGGATCTCGAGTGGCTCGCCGACCAGCGCGATCGCGGCGCCTTCGTGAGCGTGGCCGACTTTCGGCGAGGGGTCCTGGGCGACCGGGCCGACACTACCGCCTTCCGCGACTACATGGCCGTGACGCTCGAGGTCAGCTCGCTCCAGTACTTCCCGTGGGTGATCGCCGCGGCCCGCCGGGCGATCGCCGAGAGGTCGTTGATGCCGGGCCGCTGGATCCGCGTCCGCAAGATGAGGGAACAGGAGGCGGACGGCGATCTCGCCGCCGTAGCGGCGGCTATGCGGATGATCGATGCCAGCGTGGTCGAGACCCTCGACACCAAGGGCACGGACGGCTCCAACGTCCACCTCGACGGACCGGCGACGATCACCGGCTACTTCGGGGGTGCGGGCCAGCCCAACGCCCATCCGCTCATGTGGGCCGACGAATACCTCCATTACTACACGACCTACGGCGTGCGCCAGGTGCTGAACCTCAACGCCGGAACCGTGCTGGTGGGCTACCTCCTCCACCGGCTGGGCGTGGACATCGAGTTCAAGATCTCGGTATTCATGGGCACCGACAACCCGTTCTCGGGGCTGTGGCTGCTCCTGGCGGCCAGGCTGTTCGCCCGCGAGGACGGCACCACGCCCATCGTCGGGCTGAACTGGAGCAACTCGGTCGACAACGAGACCATCGAGATCGCCGCCGGGTTCCGGCGGGCGCTCGGCCTGGAGGACTCCGTCCGGTTCGAGCACCACATCACCGAAACCCAGAAGAGCATCGTGCGCCAGCCGTACGACCGGCGAGAGGAGCTGATCGAGCTGGCCGACCACGTGCCCAACATATCGGCCAAGCACGAAGGCGGCGACCCGGCCGTCGATGCCGCGCGACCCCATCCGTCCGACATCCTGGACTACTTCCGGGACCTGGCCGAGGTCGTCGGCAGCGGCGACTGGGACGCGCTGCAGGACAACTTCACAGACAAGCTCGACGCGGCCAACCACACGGCGCGGGCGCTGACCGAGCACGGCCTGAGTTTCGTGGCGGCGCGAAACCTGCACCGCTGAACCCGCGGGGACGGCTGCCTTGGCCCCGACCGCGACGCCTGCGACGCCCGCGCGGCGAGACGGGCGCTCGGCCGTAGCCCGGCCCGGCGCTCGGCTGCGGCCGGGTAGTCACCGTCCGAGATCGCGCCACATCGGGGAGACTGCGACTCCCCAACCTGATACGGTGCCCCCAGGAGGGTTCGATGCCGGAATCCGAGCGTCTGAAGATCGGGCTGAGCCTGCCGACCTGGCCGGGGCGTGACCGCGTGAACGCCGGCTGGGCGGCGATACGGCGACTCGCCCTCGACGTCGAGGCGCTCGGGATCGACACCCTGTGGGCCCCGGACCATCTCCTCCGCCAGGTCGGGGACAGGCCGCGTTTCGGCTTCTATGAATGCTGGACGATCCTCTCCGCCGCGGCCGAGGCCACGAGCCGGATCGAGATCGGGCCGTTCGTCGCGTGCACGGGTTTCCGAAACCCGGCCCTGCTCGCAAAGATGGCCGCCACGCTGGACGAGGTCAGCGCCGGGCGGGTGGTTCTCGGCCTGGGCAGCGGCGTGCCGGCTACCGATGCCAGCTGGCGCGCCTTCGGCTACGAGAGCGAGCGCCATGTCGGCAGGTACGAGGAAGCCGTGGAGATCGTCGCCCGCATGCTGCGCGAGCCGCCGGTCACGTTCGAGGGGCAGCACTACCGGACCGACGAGGCCGAGGCGATCCCACCGGGCCCGCGGCCGACGGGCATCCCGCTCTGGATCGCGGGGCAGGGCGAGCGGACGATGCGAATCGCGGCCCGCTGGGGCGACGCGGTCAACGTCAACACGCCGCTGTCGAGCGCGGCCGACGTGGTCTCGATCGACGAGAGAGCCGCCGGGGCCTGCGCGGCCGCCGGCCGCGACCGATCGACGCTGGCCCTGACGGGCTGGGGGCGGATGGCCCTGAGGCCCGACGGCACCGCAGACGAACGGCCGGGCTGGATCGGCGGCTCCCGCGAAGCGGTCGCGGACACGCTGCGATCGATGCGCGCGGCCGGCCTGCGCCACCTGACGCTGTACCTGGGAGAGGCGGACGATCCGAGTTCGCTGCCGGCCCTGACCGGCGCCTCGCTCGATCGATTCGCCCCGATCTTCGGGAATCTCCGGGCCGGCTGACCACACTCGACCGCGTCATAGGCACGCCCGCGGCAGTCGTGGAGCACGGCGCCAGCGGTCGGCCGGCTGGTAGCCTTGTTAGGGCGGAATTCAGCATTGGAGGAAGCATGGCCGGCAGGGCGGGCAGGTTCGGAATTGTTGGGACTGGCTGGCGCGCCAGGTACTACCTGCGCCTGGCCGGTCAGCTGCCGGAACAGCTCGAGGTCGTCGGGATCGTCGGGCGAAACCCGGAGCGAGCCGCGCAATCGGCCGCGCAGTGGGGGTTGCCTGCCTGCGGCTCCCTGTCCGACCTCGTCGCCGGCCGCCATCCTGACTTCATCGTCAGCGCAGTTCCGTGGGGGGTCACGCCCGAGGTGACCCGGGCCGCGGTCGAGCTGGGAGTACCGATCCTGTGCGAGACGCCGCCGGCGCCCGACCTGGATGGACTCCGGGGCCTCTGGGCCGCGGCCGGGCCGAGCGGCCTGGTCCAGGTCGCCGAGCAGTACGCGCTGATGCCGAGCCACGCCTCGCGGCTGGCGCTGGCGCGGAGCGGCGCCATCGGCCAGGTGACCTCCGTCCAGGTTTCGTCGACGCACATGTACCACGCCGTGGCCCTGATGCGAACCTTCCTGGGCGCCAGGTTCGAACCTGTCACGGCGAACGCCCGGACCTTCGTCGCGCCGCTGATCAACCCGCTGGTCAAGGACGCGTGGACCGATGACGACGAGCCGCACGACGCGAAGACGGTCATAGCGACGATCGATTTCGGCGGCGGCATGGGCCTCTACGACTTCACCGACAACCAGTGGCACAACCAGCTGCGCTCGCGCCGCATCGTGATCCGCGGATCCGCGGGCGAGATCGTCGACGACGAGGTCGTCCGTCTCGTCGGGCCCCGCACGATCGTCCGGTCGGAGCTCGTGCGCCGTCAGACCGGCTACGACCTCGACCTCGACGGCTTCGAGACCGACCATATCAGCCTCGGCGACACGATCCTGTTCCGCAATCCGTTCATCGGGCTGCGCCTCAACGACGAGGAGATCGCGATCGCCAGGATGCTGCTGGCGACGACGGCCTGGTGCCGGGACGAGGGTGCGCCGCCGTATCCGCTGGCCGAAGGCTGCCAGGACAACATAGTGGCGCTGGCGGTCGAGGCGGCGGCTGCGAGCGGCGAGCCGGTAACCACGTCGGTCGAGGCCTGGGCCGCCCCGGACGGGGATTAGGTTGGGCCCCGCACGTCGGTCGAGGCCTGGGCCGCCCCGAACGGGGCGTAGATTCGGCGCCGCTCGGATGGTCCAGCCCCGAGCCGCTCCGGACGGGGCGCGGACTCGGCGGTGCCCATGCCCGCACGGCCCCAACTACGAAGCAGCCGACCGCTCGCGCGGCCGGCTGCATTCATTTTCGGGAGCGGAACCTCAGGCGGTGACGCTGAAGGTGTTCGAGGTGCCGGAGGCCCCGGCGCTCCACTGCTGAGACTGGTTCGCCGAGGGAGTTCTCGTGGCCAGAGTCGTGGCCAGCTGATTGGCCTGATCGGCGGTGAGGCTGGAGTTCGCCGATTGCAGAGCCGTCGCCATCGCGCTGACCAGGTCGCTCTGGCTGATCCCCTTGGAAGAGGCGATCGAGGCGAGGCTTTGCCCGCTCTGGAGCGAGGTCTGCAGATCGCTCGAAGTGGTGCCGAGCAGCTGCGCCGCAGCGTCCATCGCCGCAGAGACGGCGTGATGGCCATGGTGATGGTGATGGCCGTGCGTCGAGGTCGTGCCGGTGGTGCCGGTGGTGCCGGTCGTGCCCTGGGTCTGGCCGCTCGAGGCGGGCGGCTGCGTTCCGCCGGCCGGGGGCGTGCGAGTTGCGATCGCCGTCGCGATCTTCGTCGCCTGATCGGCAGAGATGTTCGGGTTCGCCTGCTCGATCGACGACGCCATCGCGGCGACAAGCGTGTCCTGTGAGACGCCCTTGGATGAGGCGATGGACGAGAGACTCTGGCCGCTCTGCAACGCAGTGCGCAGGTCGCTCGAACTCATGCCGAGCGCCGTGGCCGCGCCGTCCAATGCGGGACTGCTACGACCGGGCCCGGACTGGGGGGAAGTGAAGCCGACGCCGCCCAACGCGGCCATGTTCAGCTGCACGTACGAGACGCCGTCCACGCGTGGCTCCTTGAAAGTGCGCCAACCCTCCGTTTGAAGAGTCGGCGCTTTCGCCCGCGAGTGAAGATCCAACCCCCGGGTATTTGCCTAGGGGGATTGCCGCGACTTCATACCGCCGCGCCCTGCCGCGCCCGTGGCGCCGGCCCCGGCGACCGCGCCCGGAACCACGCGCGTCGGGCAGCGGCTCCATCGGCGGCCGCCCCGGGTCGACGGGCCTTTCGGCCGGCCGCTACGAGAGGTCGGCCAGCACCTTTCGGCCGTCGCGCGAGGCGGCCACGAGATCGTCTCGAGCCTCGAGCAGCGCCGCTCGGACGCTCTGCAGGACGGGTGACGCCGTGCCCGCGTTGAACTCCGCCGGCGTCAGGGCCAGCAGCCGGGCAGACAGCGGGGCTGCCAGCGTGACGGCGGCGGAAACCGCCGAGTTCATGGCCCCGAGGTCGGCCTGGGCCGCGCTCACGTCCCGACCATTCGCGCTGGCCTGGGCGACGCGCGCCGCCAGGGTCGTCGAGACCCGATCGAAGTCGGGCTTGAGGGCGAGCACATCATCGGCGGCGATGGTCAGCCGAACCTGTGGCCCCAGCAGGAGGTAGACGCGGTATCGCGCCACGATCGCCACGACCTGGAGCCTGAGCGCGGCGATCGAGGACTCGCCGTCGATCGCCGTCTTGAGGCTCGCCAGCCCGGAGCTGTCCGTCGCGATCTTCGACGCGAGGGCCGCCCTGTCGGACGCGGTGAGACCTTTCGAGGCGCCAAGCGCCGACGAAAGCTGCCCGAGCGTAGTCATGCGCCGGTCGATCTCGCAGTTTGCGAAGGCCCGCAGGGCCGCGGCGGTTCCACTGGATCGAGCCGCCGCGGCCTGAGCCGCGCACACGCCCGCACCGGCCGGGCCGCCGGCCACGGGAGCGGACGCGGCCGCATAAGCCACCCCGGCGACCGTCGCGGCAATTGCGACGGCGCCGATCGCCGCCAGTAGCCCCCGGCCTAGTCGTGCCTGCATCGTCGAACTCCCTGCGCCTCTCATCGCTACTCACCGCCCTGCTGCGACGAGTCCGAGGACTGGACCGAGTTGTTGATGTCCTGGATCAACTGGTTGATCTGATCGAGCTCGCTGGCCACGGGGTCCGGGGTGGCCGGGCCGGCCGGCGCCGTGGGCGAAGCGGACTGGGACGGAGCCGCCGAGACCGCGGGCGACGCCGATTTGGACGGCATGGCCGAGGTCGAGGCCGAAACCTGACCGATCGACGGCCCGGCGCTGACCGGCGCGGCCGTCGGCCCGGCCGTGGCCTCGTGCCGACCACAGCCGCCCGCGGCAAGACAGGCGAGGAGGGCGGCTGCCACGAGCCCGACCGCCCGAGCGCGACTCCGCGTCATTCCACGTGTCTCCTTGCCGTCCTGCCCAGCCTGGCGGGCAGATTGTCCCTTCCCGGGCCGGGTCTTCCAACCACGACAGCGTAAGAGGAGTGTAAGAGGCTCACGAATCTCGACCGACGTCGCTCCCCTCCGCGTCGGAGACAGCCCCGCGGAGGGTCGGGCCGGGTGCGGCCCGCCTACTTCAGCGCCGCCAGGACCTCCTCGGTCGAGCGAACCCTGCCGATGCGCGGGAAGAGCGTCTCCACGGTGTGGCGATGCTCACCGGCATCGCGGGCGCTCATCGCATCCTCGACGAAGACCTGCTGGTAGCCGCGCTCGAAGGCGTCGCGGGCCGTTGTCTCGACGCCGACGTTGGTGGAGATGCCGCCCAGGACGATCGTGTCGACGCCTCGGCGGCGGAGCTGCAGGTCAAGCTCCGTGCCGTAGAAGGCGCCCCACTGGTGCTTGGCGATGACGACGTCGGCGATCTCCGGCTCGAGCTCGGGGACTACCTCCGACCATCCCGGCGCGAGGGCGCGGCCGCCCGGGTATAGAGGCGTGTCGGTGATCGGCTTGAGCCCGTCCTTGCCGTCCGGCGACCGCGTCACGTGCACGAGCACGACGGTGCCACCAGCCGCCCGCACGGCCTTGACGAGCAGGGCCGCGTTGCCGACGACCTCCGCCGGGGAGTGCGGCCCGGCCGGCATCGACACGATGCCGTTCTGCAGATCGATCAGGACCAACGCCGTCCGGGACGGCTCCAGCTTCAGTTCCACGATTACCTCCGAGGTAGGCCGTCTCGATAACCGAACTCGAACTGAGTCAGGACCTCGATCCGGCCGGGTCCGCCGCGCCGGGTCCCGACGGCCCGGCAGAGCGGAGGTTCAGCGCCTTTCGCCGCGCGATCGCCTCCGGCCGCCGGGCCTCGCGCACGTCGAAGATGCGCTTGATTACTTCGACCAGGGTCAGGTAGGCGACGACGATGACAACCATCAACGGCCAGAACTGCCACGGCAGCGCTCCGAAACCCATAACGCCCGACCCGAGAGGGCTGAGCGGAATGATCACCGCCACCGCCAGCGCCGCAATGATCGCCAGGCCGAGTTGCTTGCTGGGACGGCTCAGCCAGAACGGACTGCGACGCGTGCGGATGACCAGCACGACGAGGATCTGCGTGAACAGAGACTCGACGAACCACCCTGTCCGGAATGAATCAGCGTTGTTGCCGAGCATCAGCAGCAGCAGCCCGAAGGTGACGTAGTCGAAGATGGACGAAACCGGCCCGAAGATGACCATGAAGCGCTCGATCGCGTGCACGTCCCAGCGGGCCGGCTCAGCAACGACATCGAAGTCGACGTTGTCCGATGGGATGGCCGTTTGAGAGGCATCGTAGATCAGGTTGTTGAGCAGGATCTGGCTCGGCAGCATCGGCAGGAACGGCAGCAGCAGCGCGGCCCCGGCCATGCTGAGCATGTTGCCGAAGTTGGAGCTCGTGCCCATGCGGATGTACTTGAGCGTGTTGGCGAAGGTCCGGCGGCCTTCGGTCACGCCCTGGCTGATCGCCGCCAGGCTCGGCTCGAGCAGGATGATGTCGGCCGCGGAACGGGCCACGTCCGTGGCGTTGTCGACGCTGATCCCGACGTCTGCGACGTGCAGGGCCGGGGCGTCGTTGATGCCGTCGCCCATGTATCCGACGACATGGCCCGACTCGCGCAGGGCGCGGATGACCTGGAGCTTCTGGTCCGGATCCACGCGCGCGAAGATCGTCGTCCGCGGCGCCCGGGCGACGAGCGCGGGGTGGGTCAGCTTGCGCATCTGGTCGCCTGTCAGGACATCCTCGACCTTCAGCCCGACCAGCCCGGCAACGTGGCGGGCCACCAGGTCGTTGTCGCCGGTGATGATCTTGAGCGAGATGCCCTGGCTCGCCAGGGAGACGATCGCCGCGTCGACGTCCGGCTTGGGTGGATCGCTGAAGAGGATGACGCCCTCAAAGATGAGATCCCGCTCGAGCGCGGCCGCATCCGGGTCCGAAAGGCCGGCAACCTCGTCGGCAGAAAGCCCGCGCGAGCCCACGGCGACAAGCCTGAAGCCGTCGGTCGAGGCGTCGTTGACGAGGGCAGCCAGGCGGGCGCCCTCACCGTCGAGGGGTCGAGCGTACATGCCGCCGGGAGCGGTCGGGTTGTCGTCCTCGCGGACCTGGCTGCAGCTTGCCATGACCGACTCCGGCGCACCCTTGGTCACCAGGAGCGGCGGATCGTCGCCGTGCTGGACGACCACGCTCAGCATGCGCCGGTTGAAGTCGTACGGTAGCTCGGCCAGCTTGCGGTAAGAGGCCAGGTCGGCGGGCGGCCTGGCGGCAGCCAGGATCGCCGTGTCGAGGGGGTTCTGGAAACTGCCCTGGAAGTGGCTGTTCAGGTACGCGTAGTCGAGTGCCTGGGTCGCTTCTTCGTCGTCGTCCTTGTCGATGCCGACGGCCTTCAGCAGCTCCAGCTTGCCCAGGGTGAGCGTGCCCGTCTTGTCCGTGCACAGGACCGTGACGCTGCCCAGGTTCTGGATCGCCGGCAGGCGCTTGACCAGGACGCCGTGGGCCGAGAGAGCGCGCGCTCCGCGGGTCAGGTTGAGGGTCACGATGGCCGGCAGCAACTCCGGTGTCAGGCCGACGGCAAGGGCGATGGAAAAGAGCAAAGCATCGAAGAGCCCGCGGCCGAGGGCGATGTTGATGGCGAAGACACCGACCACGAGGATCATCGTGACGCGGCCGATCAGGAGACTGAAAGCGCGGACGCCGTGCTGGAAATCGGTCTCGGGTGCGCGCTCGGCGAGGCGGTGGGCGATCGTCCCGTAGCTGGTCCTCGATCCCGTCGCGGTGACCAGTGCCCTGCCGTTGCCGCTGACGACGCTCGTCCCGAAGAAGGCCAGCCCCGGCAGATCGCTCTCCTTGCTCGGATCGAGATCGCCCGGCAAAGGGTTCTTCAGCGCCGCGGCGGACTCGCCGGTGAGGGACGACTCGTCCACGAACAGGTGATTGGCCTCGAGCAGGCGCGCGTCCGCCGGAACGATGTCGCCGGCGCCCAGGCTCACGAGGTCGCCGACGACGACATCGTGGATCGGTATCTCCTGCTCCTTGCCGTCCCGGACCACGGTCGCGCGCAGCGCCAGGCGGGCCTGGAGCGCGGCCACGGCCGCCTCGGAGCGGGCCTCCTGGACGAAGCCGAGCAGGGCGCTCATGGCCACGATGGCGAGGATGATGCCGGCCTCGACGCGATCGCCGACCACGATGCTGACGGCGCTGGCGGCGATGAGTATCAGGACGAGCGGGCTCGCGAATTGCGAGACGAGAACGGCCAGCGGTCCGCGGCGGCCCTCCCCACCGAGCGCGTTTGGACCGTCGCGACGGAGCCGGATAGCCGCCTCGGCCGAGGTCAGGCCGCTCGGGGCCTGGCCGGTCGCCGGGCCGGTCGAGGCCAGGCCGCTCGTGGCCGGGCTGTTCGAGGCCGGGCCACCGGCACCGGCCGAACCTGCCGACCCTGCCGCGGGCGTCCGCGGCTCCGGCGAAGCTGGCTTGTCTGGAACGGGCAGAGAGGTCATCGCGCACCCGATGTAGCGGTTGTGGCCGGCTTACACCGGGGATTATGCGCGGGGACCCGTGGCTTGCCCGGCGGCCCCATCCGGCGACCGCGTCCTCGTGACGCTAGTGCCGAACCTCTTCGGGAGTCTCATACCAGCGCACCCTCTCCCCTACCCTGGCCCGCGCCTTCCAGCCCATCGACTTGGAGCCCGCGGCCATCGCGCCGGCGATCCCCCGAACCTGGCTCGCGACGTCGTACGGTGAACCCTCCAGCGGTTCCGCGGCCCACAGCTCGGCTACCTTGCCCAGGTTGCGCTCGACGGTGTGATAGAAGCCCCAGTCCGAACCCAGGACCGAGGCGATCCGGTCCAGCCCGATGGAGTCGCCTTCGTCGCGGCCGAGCGGATGGTCGGCCAGCAGGCACAGGACGTCGCCCAAGTCCTTGCGGTTGATCTCCCAGATCTGCAGCTTGGTCAGCAACAGGTCGGCCAGGGGAATGGTCGGATCGGACCCGTCCAGGCGTCCGCGAAGATCCAGTCGGTGGCTCATCGCCAGCTCGTCGATCAGGATGTCCATCGTCCAGCGACCGTCAGGATCGGCATAGTTGAGTCGCTGGGCGCCGTGGATGGCATTGAACAGCTTCTCGGGTACGTAGCCCTGGCGCTCCAGGAAAGCCTTCAGCGGTCCGCGCGCCTTGGAGCTGGCGGCAAAGTCCATGTCCGCGTAGTCGCGGGCGAACGGCGGCTTGCGGACCGACTGGGATCGAAGCCAGATGGCCAGCCCGCCCATCAGCCGCATCGGGACACCCTCGGCCACCGCCAGCCGGGAGAGTCGCTCAGCCTCCGCCCTGATCTCGGGAAGGATGAGCGTGTTGTCGGGCACGGGTTTGTCTCCTGGGGCCGGGTCGCGGAGCGCTTGGCGGGTTCGAGCTTAACAGCAGCGGCCCCGGCCTTGCAGCCGGGGCCGCCGGGTACGACAGATTGGCAGGATCACTCCGGCGGGAGTTCCTTGTAGACCAGATCGATGTCCACACCCTGGGACCTGCGCCAGTACTTGGCCACGACCCAGACGACGAGGCCGACCACCACGATCATGCCCATGAAGGCAGGGATCCACCAGCGGTTGTCCGTGGTGCCGATCGCGAGCGCCGGGTACTGCCAGACGCACCAGGTCAGGTACGCCATCACCACGATGGAGAGCGGGGCGACGATGTACAGGACCGGGATGCCAAAGAACTTCCAGTTGGCCGGGGAGGCCTGGTAGAGGTCGGGCCGTCGCGTCGGGAAGACCATGGCGGCCACCGCCACGATCACGACGCAGACCACGCCGGCCAGCACGCCCAGAGCGAGCCAGGTCCCGAACGTGGTGCTGATGATGCTCCAGATGAGCATCAACGTGATGAACACCATCTCGAGCAGGATCGCCCAGACCGGGGAGTGCGTGCGCTCATTGACTTCGGACAGCTTCTCGGGGAGCAGGCGGTCGAAGGACCAGGCGAACCAGGTCCGGATCGGCATGTACGTGTTGCCGACCATGGCCGGCAGGCTCCAGAACAGGAAGGAGCCGACGATCAGGAACGTCAGGATCGGGATGTTGTAGACGAGGGCCGCCAGGAAATGGTACCAGGGCCCTGTCGGGATCGCGTAGCCTGAGGCCGCCGAGTTCACGGCGACCATGAAGTCGTAACCGGTGATCCTGAACAGGAGCACGACGCCGACGACGATGAAGATCACGTCCCAGGCCAGTGCTCCGAACATGATCGACAGCTGGCGGGCGCGGTTGGCGGCGCTCTTGAGCTCGCCGCTCAGGTAGACCGACCACCAGTTCCACATCATGAAGGTCATGATCACGAAGACCGAGGGCAGGGTGGCGTTCATGTCACCCGCGTTCGGCGATGCCCCCGTGACCCCGGCAGCGGAGATCAGAGCGGACGCGTGGGGGCTGCTGTACTTGTCGCTGATCGAGTTGAAGTTGTTGATGAAATCCGTGTGATTGCCGAACACCAGGACGATGAAGGCCAGGAAGGTTCCGGCCGAGGCGATGATCCAGAAGGCGTTCTGCCAGCGGAACGTCGTGCGCAGACCGGCCACCAGGATCAGGCCCATGAGCACGACCATGACCATGGCCCCGGCGAACACCCAGTAGGAGTTGGTCTGGAAGCTGTTGCCCCAGTCCAGCAGGGTCGAGTTGTTGAACGTGATGCCGAGAGTGGCCAGGATCGGGCCGAGCGCGTAGACCGGGAAGTAGCGGGCCCAGAACGTGGCGCCGATGGTGGCCGACAACGCAGCCCCAAAGTTGGAGACCAGGGCCAGCGGCGGCCACAGGATGCGGCTGACCCAGACGTAATCGCCGCCCGTCCGCGGCATGCTCGACGCCAGCAGGGCCATCATCAGCAGGACGGGGATGTTGATGATGAACGAGATGATGGTCGCCGTGACGATGTCCGAGCCCGGGAACGCCGACAGGGCGAAGAACACGCCCCAGGCCAGCGTGGCTCCGACAGGCGCCGAGAAGACGGCGTTGAAGATCGTCGCGTCGAGAGCGCTGGCCTCCCGAACCAGGCCCGTGCTCTGGCGGACGAAGAGTTGACTGCCTCCTGCCACTCGTCACCTCCATCGCGGCCCCCGTTGGGAGGTCGCAGTCACGGCCGAAGGTGTCGCTGCCGCCCCAGCCTCACCGCGGGGCCCGCGCGTGACAATCCCTCCCGGCCGAGACTAGTAAACACAATCGCACAGTTGGCGTCAATCAATTGATGTGCGATATTGTCATGCGCAATGTGCGACTGTGTGAGAAGCGATGCCGGGCGACGCCAGCCTCGGCTCGAGCAGATACCGGGGGAGGGCTCATAGATGCCGGGGGAGGGCTCATAGATGCCGCTGGCCGCCGACCGCCGCGTGAAGATCATCGAGCGGGTCGCCGAAGGGATGTCGATCCAGGTCGCCGACCTCGCCCGTGACTTCGGCTGCTCGGAGATGACCATCCGTCGCGACATCCTGCGACTCGAGCGCGACGGCTTCCTGCGCCGGACCTACGGCGGAGCCACGGCCCACCTCACTCGCTCGCTGGACCTGGCTTTCAATTCCCGGGCGCTGGCGAACGCCCGTGAGAAGCGGCTCGTCGCCCTGGAGGCGGCGCGGCGAATCGACGACGCGCAGATGATATTCGTGGGCATCGGGACCACGGCAGAACACTTCGCCCGTTACCTGCCGCCCCGCACCGACCTGACGGTCGTGACCGGCTCGCTCCCGATCGCGAGCATGCTGGGAACGCGACCATCGCGCGTCGTGGTGCTGGGCGGGTCCGTCCGCCGGGATGAGTTGAGCTGCGTGGGACCGGGTGCGCGGGCGGCCCTGGAGCGCTATCGCTTCGACCTTGCCATCCTGGGCACAGCCGGCCTAACGGCTCGATGGGGCCTGACGGACCTCAACGACGAGGAGGCGGAGATCCATCGCCTGGCCATCGAGCGAAGCGCGCGGCTTATGGTCATTACCGACGGCTCGAAGCTGGGCGTCGTCACCGGGGCGGCGGTTGCTCCGGCCTCGAGCATCGGGATCCTGGTTACCGACGATACCGCGCCCGAGAAAGAACTGGAACCTCTCCGAGCGCTGGGCATCGAGATCGTCATCGCTTCGGCCAGGGGCCGGGAGCAGGAAGGGCGGGAACGGGGCGCCGGGGCGGAGACGGACGAATCCACCGCACCGCACGAAACCAAGAATGGAGGCGTGATATCAGCATGAGCAGCCTGGACGAGATCTTCGGCGTACCCAAGCCGGTCGTCGCCATGCTCCACCTGCCCGGCCTGCCGGGCAGGCCCCTTCACGATGTAGCCGGCGGTCCTGACGCCATCCTCGCTCCGGTCGCCCGAGACCTGGACGTGCTGCAGGAGGCCGGCTTCGACGGCGTGCTCTTCTGCAACGAGAAGGACTACCCCTACCAGCTGAAGGTGGGCGTCGAGGTCGCGACGGCGATGGCGGCCACTATCGGCCGGCTGCGCGAGCGTGTCCACATTCCGTTCGGCGTCAACTTGCTGTGGGACCCGATGGCCAGTCTGGCCGTTGCCAGGGCCACGGGGGCGCGGTTCATCCGCGAGGTCCTGACGGGGGTCTACGAATCGGACCTCGGCATCATCCAGCCCAACATCGGCGACATCTCGGCCTATCGAGTCGCCATCGGCGCGGCCGACGTGGCCCTGTTCGACAACATATCCCCGGAGTTCAGCAGCCCGCTGGGGACGCGGTCGGTGGCCGATCGAGCTCGTGGCGCTGACTTCCTGGGTATGGACGCGATCCTCATAAGCGGCTGGGCCGCGGGCAGTCCGATGGCCATGAGCGATCTCGTGGCCGCCAAGGAGGCGGCGCCGAACACGCCAATCGTCGCCAACACGGGCGTCCGCGCGGACAGGGTGGCCGAGATCATGAAGGTCGCGGATGGGGCCATCGTGGGGACGAGCCTGAAGGTCGACGGCATCACCTGGAATCCGGTCGACCCAAGACGGGCCCACGAGTTGATGGACGCCGTGCGCAAGCTGCGTGCCGCCGGCTCCGGCGCCTGAGGCGATCGATGGCTCGCTCGACTCGGATCTACTTCGCCACGGACCTGCACGGTTCGTCCAAGTGCTTTCGCAAGTTCCTCAACGCCGGGCCGGTCTACAAGGCCGACGTCATGGTCCTCGGCGGCGACGTGGCCGGCAAGGCGATCCAGTCGATCGTCCATCAGCCCGGCGGCAAGTACGGCTGCAGCTTCATCGGCACGGAGTACACGGTCGATACCGGTCCAGACCTCGACGCTCTCGAGAAGCTGATCTCGGACCACGGCTACTATCCCTACCGCGCCGAACCGGGCGAGCTGGAGGAGCGCAAGGCCGCCGGCACGCTCGACGACCTGTTTCTCGAGTTGATGCAGCAACGCCTGAGCGGCTGGTTGGCGCTCGCGGATGAGAGACTTCGGCCGCTCAACAAACGCCTGCTCTTCATGCTCGGAAACGACGACCCGCCGCCGCTGGCGCGGCTGCTGGACGCGGCACCCTGGGGCGAGCACGACGAGGGCAAGGTTCTCTGGATTGACGACGACCACGAGATCATGAGTTGGGGCTTTTCAAACAAGACGCCCTGGAACAGCTACCGCGAGCAGGATGAGCCGGCCCTGGCGGCGTCTCTGGCGAAGATGGGGGCCGACCTCACGCATCCCGAGCGTTCGATCGCCAACGTGCACGTCCCGCCATTCGGCACCCAGCTGGACGAGGCCCCCGTCCTGGACGAGAACCTCCAGGTCCAGCAGGTCCTGGGCCAGGTCAAGATGGCCCCTGTCGGGAGCACGGCCGTCTGCGACTTCCTCACGGAACGCCAGCCGCTGCTGGGTCTCCACGGTCACATCCACGAGTCCTCGGGGATCCGGCGCGTCGGCCGCACCATTGCCATCAATCCGGGCAGCGACTACTCCACCGGGACGCTCAACGGCGCCCTCATAACACTGGACAAGGACAAGGTCGCGGCCCACCAGCTGGTCAGGGGCTGACGATGGGCGGGGCGGCCTCCGGAGCCGGACGGGTCGGCGAGGTCTTGCTGGCCGTCGACGTGGGAACTTCCGGGGCCAGGGCGGTCGCGTTCGACCTCGACGGACACCGGCTGCTCGAGGTCAGGCGCGGCTACCCGATCGAGACACCCCGGCCCGGCTGGGCCGAGCAGGATGCCCGCCTCTGGCGCTCGGCGGCGCTGGCGGCACTGGGCGGGGCGATCGGGCAACTCGGCGCCGTGGGCGGGACGACCGCCGCTTCGGGTCCGCGGGTCCGGGCGATCGGGCTGACCGGGCAGTGCCCGTCGGTGGTTCCGGTAGACCGGAACGGCGAGCCGCTCGGACCGGGGATGATGTATCGCGACAACCGGGCGACGGCCGAGGCCGGGGAGCTGCGGGCACGTTTTGGCGACGCGGGGATCCACGCTCTGACGGGTCACCTGCCCGCCGCCTTCCACATCGCCCCGAAGCTGATGTGGCTGCGCCGCCATCGGCCTGACATATGGGCCCGCGATCCCCTCTTCCTCCAGCCGAGGGACATCGCGGCGCTGGCGCTGACCGGCGTCGCCGCGACCGACGGCAGCCACGCCGCGGCCACCCTGCTGTACGACCTGCGGGCTCGCGACTGGAGCTCCGAGATGATGGCCGCCCTTGGGATCGACGCCCGGGCCGTCCCGCCGGTCGCCGGCTCCGACGAGGTGATCGGCGAGCTGCGACCGGCCCTGGTCCGGCGGTTCGGCCTGGAGCGAACGGTTCCCGTCGTCATCGGGGGGGCCGACTCACAGGCCTGCGCCCTGGGCGCCGGCGTGGTCGCGCCCGGTCCGGTCAGCGAGATGGCCGGCTCCTCGACGTGCCTCAACTCGGTCGTGCCGGAACCGCTGGCGGAGCTCCTCATCACCCACTACCCGCACGTTGTGCCGGGGATCTACACCACCGAGACGGGCATCAACACTACCGGGGCGGCCGTCGCCTGGCTCGCGGACCTCGTCTACGGAGGGCGGGCGGGCCGGGCGGGCGGGCGCGACTACATGACCCTGGACGCGGAGGCCGCAAGCGTTCCGGCGGGAGCCGACGGTGTCCTGGCGCTGCCGATCCTCGGCGATGGCGAGCGGACCGACCCGGACCTGCGGGCGGCGTTCACCGGCCTCTCGCAGCGTCACGGCCGCGGGGTCCTGGCACGGGCGATGCTCGAAGGGGCCGCGTTCGCGATCCGTGGCCAGCTCGAACTCCTCCGCGTCTCCGGAGCGCCCGTCACCGAGCTGCGTGTCTCCGGCGGCGACGTTCGGATGGGCACGTGGAACCGCATCAAGGCCGAGGTCGTAGGTCTGCCGGTGCGGCCGATCTCCGGCGATGCGGCGGCTCTCGGCGTGGCCATGCTGGCCGGTATCGGGGCCGGGATCTACCGCGACGCCGGCGAGGCAATCGAGCGTTGCGTCCAAACGGATCCGCCGATCGAGCCCTCGCCGGCCGCTCACGCCGCGTACGAAGCGCCGTATCGAGCCTACCGCGAGCTCGCCGACTCACGGGTCGTAAGAAGGGCCGCGGCGGGACCGGAACCGCCCCGGCCGAACACGTGAGGCCCGCCGCGACGTTACGCCCACCCCAGCCCAAACCTTGAGGCCATGACGATGAAGCTCCACCTGGGTATCAACACCTGCTTCGCGGTCAAGCGCTGGCCGCGCCCAGGCGACTGGGCGCCGATCGTCGCCGACCGGCTGAAGCTCAAGCTCGTCGAGCACTCGTTCGACCTCGTGGACCTCTCCGGCGGGGCCGCGACCGGGGCGGCCCAGGACCTGCTGAACGCCACGGCCGCGGCCGGGCTCACGGTCAACTCCACCTTCACGGGGCTTGCCGCGTATTCCTCCAACCTCCTCCTCGCCCCGGCCGCGGGGACGCGCGCGTCCGCGAAGGCGTGGCTCGGACGGGCCATCGCCTTCACGGCGGAAGTGGGCGCGGCGGCCACCGGCGGACACGTGGGGGCCTTCTCGGTGGCCGACTGGCGGACCAGCCCGCGGCGTGAGGAGCGCTGGGAGAGCCTCCGCATGGACCTGCACGACCTGGCCGGCGAGGCCAGTTCCCGCGGCCTTGCGGCGCTCCTGGTCGAGAACCTGGCCGCGGCCCGAGAGCCATCGACGATGGCCATGGTCCGCGACCTTCTGACCGACGGCGATGAGACCCACGTTCCGATCCGCCTGGCGCTGGACGTGGGCCACATGTGCGTGCCCGGCACCTCCGGCGACGACCGCGATCCCTACGCCTGGCTGCGCGACCTGGGCCGCGCGGCGTTCGAGGTGCAGCTCCAGCAGTCCGACGCGGACGGCGACCACCACTGGCCGTTCACGGCCGAGGCGAACCGCCGCGGCCGCATCGAGGCGGACAGGGTCATCGACGCCCTCGGCGAGGGCGGCGTCGAGGACCTCGCCCTGGTCCTGGAGATCATCCCGGCGTTCGAGCAGGACGACGACACGGTGCTGGAAGACCTGGCGTCATCGGTCGATTACTGGACCGAGGCGCTGGCCAGTCGAGGAGTCCTGGCCGGCTGAACGCGATCTGCGCCGGCCGTGCCGCCGACGCCGCGCCTTCGCCGCCAGCCGGCCGCCGCTTCGTCCACACGTTAGTAACACTCGGCTGCGCGGAGGGCCAGCGAAGCGCCTCGGTTTTTGCCACGCTTGTCGGGCGCCGGGCAGCTCGCGGGATCGGTCGTCACGCCCGTGAAACCACACGCCCGCTCAAGGCAGGAGGAGAGCATGGCAGCCGTACTTGCGTATGCCCGCAGCATGTTCCAGTGGACAGTCAAACGCGAGGGCATCATCGCGCCGGACGAGCGGCCGCCGGCCGGCCAGTCGGTGGCGCTGGGAGTCCAGCACATCTTCGCCATGTTCGGCGCGACCGTGCTGGCTCCGGTGATCATGGGCTTCAACCCGAACACAGCCATCTTTTTCTCGGGCATCGGTACGCTGATCTTCTTCGTCTTCGTCAGGGGCCGGGTCCCGAGCTACCTCGGTTCGAGCTTCTCCTTCATCGCGGTCGTTCTCTCGGCCGAAGCGATCGGCGGCGGTCACAACATCCCGGTCGCCCTGGGCGGCATCATCGCCTGCGGCCTGGTATACGCGATCATCGGCCTGATCGTCATGGCCGTCGGTTACAAGTGGGTCGAGTTCCTCATGCCCCCGATCGTGACGGGCGCGGTGGTGGCCGTGGTCGGCCTGAACCTGGCCCCGGCCGCGATCAACTACATGATCGGATCGGATGCCAGCCACCCGGACAACTTCGGGATCCTGGTGGGCCTGATCACGGCTCTGGCGGTCGCGGTCGTTGCCGTCTACGCGCCCGGCGTGCTGCGGCGTCTGCCTATCCTCATCGGCGGCATCTTCGGCTACGTCCTGTACGCACTCCTCTCGAATGTCCTCAATCTTGGCGGCACCCACATCGACTTCAACGCAGTCACGAGCGCTCCTTTGATCGGCTGGCCTGCCCTGACCGCCCCGCAGTTCGACACGCACGCGATCACCCTGATCGTTCCGGTCGCGCTCGTCCTGGTAGCCGAGAACCTCGGCCACATCAAGGCGGTCGCGACCATGACCGGGCGCGACCTGGATCCGTACATCGGCCGCGCCTTTTTCGCGGACGGCGTCGCGACGATGATCGCGGGCTCCGGCGGCGGCACCGGCGTCACGACCTATGCCGAAAACATCGGCGTCATGGCCGTGACCAAGATCTACTCCAGCCTCGTCTTCGTGATCGCGGCCTGCGTCGCCATCCTGCTCGGCTTCTCGCCGATGTTCGGGGCGCTCGTCCTCTCGATCCCTCAGCCCGTCCTGGGCGGCATGGCCATCGTCCTCTTCGGGCTGATCGCCACGACCGGCGCCCGCATCTGGGTCGAGAACAAGGTGGACTTCACCGACAACAAGAACTTCATCACGGCCGCCGTGGCCCTGACCCTGGGGGCAGGCAACCTGGCCATCACGCAGGGCGACTTCTCGCTCGGCGGTATCGGCACTGCCTGCATCGGGGCGCTCCTGATCTACCAGATCCTCAACAGGTTCGGGATGGGCAACGGGGAGGCAAAGCCGGCCGCGGCCTGAACCGACCAATCGCCAAAACGAAGCGGGCGGCCGGTCGGCCGCCCGCTTCCTCGTATCTGCGATGGATGAGGATCGCGCCTGACTACCCGGAGCGGCCCGTGCCGAACTGGCGGTCGCCGGCGTCGCCGAGCCCCGGCAGGATATAGCCGTGCTCGTTCAGCTGGCGGTCCACCGCCGCGCAGTAGATCTCGACGTCCGGGTGGGCCGCGGTGACGAGATCCACGCCCTCGGGCGCGACGATCAGGTTCACGAGCTTGATCCGCGTGGCGCCCCAGCGCTTGAGGACCTCGATCGCCGCCGTGGCCGAGCCGCCGGTGGCCAGCATCGGGTCGAGGATCAGGCTCAAGTCTACGGTCGCAGAATCGGGCAGCTTGTTGTAGTACTCGACCGGCCGCAGGGTCCGCTCGTCCCGGAAGAGCCCCAGGTGCCAGACCTGGGCCGTGGGCATCAGCTCGAGCATGGCATCGACCATGCCCAGCCCGGCGCGCAGGATCGGCACGAGCCCGATGCGCACTCCCAGCTCCGCGGCGTCGGTCGTCTCGAGCGGCGTGGTCACCGAGAGGGGCTTTACCTCGACGTCGGCGAGGGCCTCGTAGCCGAGCAGCCAGGAGAGCTCGCGGACGACTTCGCGGAACTTCTTCGGCTCCGTCTTCTCGTCCCGCAGGATCCGCAGCTTGTGGAGGATGGCCGGGTGTCGTGAGACGTGAAGCGTCGGCCAGGCGGCATCGCAAATCGGCAATGGAGAGATGTCTGGCACCGATTCTCCTCCTTCATGCGGACTCTTTCGCTGTGGGTGCAATCCTACGTTCAGCGCGCCCGGGCCGTCGGGCCGGGCCGCCTGAAACCTCAGGCCCGGGCCGGCCGAATTCCGCGGCCCGGTGTCAGACGGACGGCGAACGTGGCGATCGCGGCGAACGGGGCCGGCGCCGCGGCTGTAGCCAGCGCCGCGGCTGTGACCAGCGCCGCGGCCGTGGCGGAGGCTCGCGCCCGTGAGTCGGCCCGGCCGCCGAGGATCGGGGCCGTGCTCGCTCTAGCGCGCTCCGGGCAGGGATCCGCCCGGCGCGGGCCGGCGCCGCAACCGGCGGGCTCCCGCGGCCCAGGCCGCGACTTCGGACCGGGCATCATCGGCAACCCGCCGAACGTCGGCCCAGGAGCGTGCCCCGACCAGCGGCAGAGTGGCGATCATGATGCTCAGGCCGCCGTACCAGAGCGCCGGAAGCGCCAGCATCGCCGACACCGGGACGGTCCAGCGCCGGTTCGTGCGGGCGCCCCAGACCACGAGGACGACGGCGAAGGGGAGCCGCACGAGGAGAGGGATCGGGACCGACGCCCATGTCCCGCTCTTGCCGGCGTTGTCGGCCAGGACCTCCGGCCAGGTCTGCCACGCTCCGGGCATCAGGGGATACGACACGGCGACGACGGCCGCCGTCGCCACGCCGGCGATGGCCAGCGATCGCCACTCGCGCCTCACCGCAAACCAGAGCAGGGCCACGCCGGGAGTGATCTTGGTCAGCAGGACGAAAGACCAGGCCGCCGGCCAGCGGAAGCCGACCACGATCGCCAGGGCCACCAGCAGCTCGATGTTGCCGCCCCATATCTCCATCAGGCCGAAGAAGACCAGGCCGAGCAGGATCAGCCGCGGGCCGGTCATGTAGGCCATCGCAGCCATCAGGATCGCCGCCCAGACGGCCATGAAGGCCTGCCAGGGCAGCAGCCGGATGGGCTCCAGCAGCTGCAGGAAGGCCGGCGAGTACGTGTAAGCGATCTGGTCGAGCCAGTTCGAGTGGAGATACGGGTCGGCGAGCGTTGGCACCCAGTAGCAGCGGGCGTCCATGCCGGACGGGAGAAGCGTCGCTCCCCAGGGCTCGGCGAAGTAGACGATGCCGACCCAGGCGGCGGCCAGGGCGGCAAGGCCGAGGAGAACGACGACCGGCCCGCGCCGGTCGGCGGGCGCGATCGGCCCCTCGGTGGAACTGCTCAGCTTCTTCTCCTCCGTCCGGACCCCAGCCCGGGCATGCTAGCACTCACCCTCCGGACCGGGAGCCGCCGGCCCGGCGCCGGCCGACCCCTCCTCTAGAGCAGCCCCTGAAGGAGCCTCGCCCCGGATGTCCGGCCGGAGGCACGCTCGACGACCGAGGATCCGCCGAGCCATCCGGCGTCGGCCGCGTTGCCGGGAGGACCGAGGAGGCTCCCCCAGCCCTCGGCCGCCAGCCGTTCGAGGACTGTCCCGGCGGCCCGAAGCGTCGAGGCCGCCAGATCCGCGGCATCGCCGTGAAGCGCACCGTCCCCCAGCGCGGCCCGTACGGCCCGGGCGGTCCCGGCCGCGGCGGCCAGATCGGCAGCGGCGGCTGTCACTGAACCGGGTATGGCGGGTTCGAGGACCACGGAATCGACGCCGCCGACGAGGGCGGAGACGGCCCCGATCGACCCCGCGGGCGAGGTGAGCCAGCCGGTCGGCCCGTCCAGGATCAGCCGGTACCCGGGGAACAGGACTCGACGCAGCCAGGCCTGGAGCAGCACGGAGGACCTGTCGCCGTCGCCGACCGACCAGTCCGGGACGGCTCCCAGCAGCAACCGATCGGGCGGCAGCCCGTCGGCGAGGGCCAGCTCCACGCCGAGCGCCTGCAGAGCGAGTGCGCGTCCGGACCGAGTCGCCGCATCGGAGGGGATCCCGCTGACGACGTCCGCGCCGAGGACCAGCGGGCCCGGGCCGACGACGACACGGCAGCCCGCGCGGGCCTGCAGGCGGTGGGCGAAGGCATGGTCGGCGAGCGTCCTCTCCGGATCGACGTTGTCCTCGACGATCTCTCGAATGGGGTCCGCCCAGACACAGTCGATGCGCTCGAAGGCGGCGACGATGGCCTGCTCCGGCGCGGCGAAGGCGGAGGTGATGGTCATCAGGCTCGCGTAGCGGCCGCGGCTCGCGGCGGCTTCGTCGGCCGCCCGGCGCAAGGAGGTGAGCCCGCGCTGGCTGCCGGCGGGAATGGGCTCGAGAATCGGCCGCGGCTGCGGGCGGCGCCGCCGATCGGAGCGGCGCGCCTCGCGACCCCGTCGCGGTTCCTCGAACACGAAGAGCCCCGGGGTGTCGAGGCCGGCCTGGCGACGGGCCTCGGCGAATTCCAGGCTCGCCGGCACGCGGACCTGGACCAGTTCGGCGCCGCCGCCGATGACGGCCCGCACCTCGGCCTCGGCCGCCCGCACCTCCGTCGCCTGCAAGGCGACCCCCAGCCAGGGCTCGGGCGGGAGACCCAGGACGTCGCGCAGGTCGCGAGTCACGGTCCGGTTGGCGTCGAAGCGGGCGAGGGCCGCTTCGAGCAGTTCGGTTGCCCTCTTCTCGGCCGCGACAAGACGGTCGGGGCGTTCCAGGAGCTCGGCCTCGAGCTCCAGGTCGACGGCGCCGGATGCCCCATCCAGGGCGAGTTCGAGCGGCGTCAGGTCGTACTCGAGCATGGCCACGACGAACGGGAGGATCATGCCGCGGGCCAGCCGAGCCGAATCCGTGCCGAAGTAGCTCTTCGCGAGCGACGCCGCGAGAGGGTGCCCGGCTCGGTCCAGGCCGTCCACGCCGATCATGCGCAGCAAGGCTCGCTCCTGCGCGATCGTCGCGGAGCGGGCCGCCGCACGGGAGAGGTAGCCGGCCAGGTCTGCCGCGCGCCGGCGGACCTCCGCCGCCTGATCCGAGAGCGTGCCGCTCACCCTCACCTCGCTGCTGGACAACCACCGCGGCGTGGACTGCCTACCGGAGTCTTACCACCGCAGGGTAGCTGGTCGTGTCGTAGGCGACGACCATGTTGCTCTGGGCGGTCGCCCGGGGCGCCTCTATCTTCACTTCCAGCATATGCCCGGCGCTCAAGGTCGTCCCGGACGGGACGGCCACCTGGATCGGCGTCTCATACCAGGTGGACCCGGCGGCGTAGGCGGCCGTGCGCGTGTAGTTGGCGATCTCGACGTAAGTGCCGGCGGTCGGGTTGTAGTCGCGCAGGTACGCGATAAGCGACCCGTTTCGTCCCCCGGTACCGGTGTTCGTCTCGGACCAGATGTCGACCGTCACCGAAGTGCCCAGGGCGAGCGTCGCGGCGAGAGCGGGCGTGCGCCAGTTCACGTATTGGTAGGCGGTGGTGAGCCCCGCGCTCGGGGGATTAGCCCTCGTAATACCGCGGCCCGCCACGTTCGCGTTGTTCGTGTCGTATCGGAACAACGTGGTCGCCGTCGGGGCGGTCGCCGTCATCGTCAGGTTGTACTGGGCCGTGGTATTGGCCGTCGGCGGCGTCGGGTTGTTGTGGAGGTAGTACGCCCAAGTGCCGGCCGTGAAGCCGTTCGATCCGGCGGACTTCGCGGCTGTGAAGAGGGCGAGGCTCGAGCCCGCTCCGGCGAAGAAGATTGAGGCGGCCGACACGGCCAGGACCAGCACGGCGCAGAAGCGGAGTGGGCGCATGGCTCAGCCTATCGGCTCGCCGTGCTTATGCCCGGGGTCGAGAACCCTGGCCAGCTGGCTCTCATACGTGACCGGCGCAGGTTCGAGGGCCACCGGGACAGGCTCGCCGTAAGGCTCCTCGAGATCCTCCAGCAGCCAGATGGCGAAGAGCAGGGTCAGGGCCAGGCCCACGAGCGAGACCACGCCCAGCGGGACCGTCAGCAGGTAGATGAGGTAGCCCAGGTCCGGAACGGAGAAGTCGACGCGACCGACTATCGCCGAGGCCGGCGTCAGCGTCGGATCGACCGACTTGTTCGCGTCGCCCTTGGTCTCGATGGAGAGCCCGGCGGGCCCCTGGATGATGCGGGTGATGCGGTGTGAGACCAGGGCGCCGCTCGGCTCCCTCAGCATGACGACGTCGCCCACGTGAAGATCGGCCGGCTGGACCTGAGAGACCTCGGTCGCCGATCCGAGCTGAATCGCGGGCGCCATCGAGCCGCCCCGGATCACGACCAGCTGGTGGCCGAGACCGGGCCCCAGGTTGACCGCCAGGACCAGCCCGAGCACAGAGACGACGAGTAGGATCAGGGCGAGGTCGAGCAGCCGGCGGATCCATCGCAGCGCTGTCTTCATGCGGTCCTCACCTGGACTTCCGTCTGCGGCCGTACCTCCGACCCGACTTGCCGAAGCGGGTCGGGTCGGGGCCGGTGCAGCCTTGGCTTGCTAGTTGTTGGCCGTCTGCTCGGCGCTGAAGGTGAACGTGATGTTAGTGGTATCGCCCTGGTAGGTATTGGACGTGCTCAGCGGCAGCGTAACCTTGAAGCAGAGCGTTTCGCTGGTGTTGGCCGCGAGAGTGCGGTCGCCGGCCTGAGCGCCCTGGGTCGGATCGCCGACGATGTTGGTCGTCGTCGTCCCGACAAACGTGAAGCCGGCGTCGTTGATGGTCGTCCCGCTGAAGGCCGTGCAGCTCGAGCCGGCATTACCGTCGGGCTGCTTGATCGTGATGACCAGCTGCGATGCCAGCGGGGCGTTCGTGGCGACGCCGGTGATCGCGTAGCGGAGTGCCGCGGTGCCGGTGTTGCTGACGGTCACGGCCTGGCCCGGAGTGCCCGTCGGGACGCTGTCGCCCGGCATCATCATCCCGGAACTGAAGATCGTGGCGGCAGGGCTTATACCGATCACGACGGTCCCCGCCGTAAATCCGTTGGCGGCCGCGGAGGCCGAACTCGTGAATAGGGCCAGGGACATGGTGGCGCCGGTGACGCTGATGAGTGCGGTTCCTGCGAAGAGCAGAGCAAGCAGGCTCCGCCTGCGGCGGGACTCTCGCTGTGGTCTCTCGTAGATGTCCATACTCCGATCCTTCCTTGGGCCGGAGATCTGGCGCTCCGGCCGGGCTGTTGGCGAGGGCCTCATCGATGCCTGGAGGCACCGGATGACTTCGCGGAGCCCATCGCGGTGGGCCCATGAAACCCTTCTTCGGACTACTCAACAACCGGACCTCGGGGCCTGAGCGGGCGGTACCTTAGTCACGTCAAGTTGGGAGCGACGACGGCCGACAAGGACCGCTCGGGAGCACCTCCAGAGGGATCTCGGGGCCCTCTCCGGCAGCTTCCCGGCCGTGGCCACGGCGCAACAGGACCAATGGGGTACCGGGGTAGGGCCCGAATCGGCCCCGGCGGCGCCCCGCGGGTAGATCTTTGGTAGGGCTCAAGGCCGTCGCCGCAAGGCCCGACAACCGGATTGACGGACCCTCCGGGCCTGCGGGCAGCGCCGTCGGCGGTGCCCCGACGTACCCGTCTCGGGGGGAGCCGCGACCGGCGGTCCGTTCCGACACCACGGCCGGCGAGCCATCGCCCAACAGAGCGGCCACGACAGGATGATCGAAGCAGCGAAGAAGCCACTGGTTCACGATCAAGCTCTCATCGAAGCCGAGATCGACGGGAGGATCGTTCGATTCCGCGCGGTCGTCGTCCACCTCATGCCGGCCGCCCTGTGGCTGGGCCTGGTGAAGAAGGATCCCCTCCTGGAACAACTCCGGCGCGGCGACCCGCTCATGCTCACATTCGGGCGGAACGGGGCTGGGATGGTCGCCGAGTCGACGTTCCTGAGCCACCTGAACTCGACCGAGTCCAGACTCTTCGCGGTCGAGTTCCCGACCGACTTCCGGCTCATCCAGCGCCGTTCCTACTTGCGGATCGATGCCGAGTGCCGCGTCGAATACCTGGTCGTGAGCCAGAGCGACGCGGGCGGAGCCGGCCTGACCGGCGCTGGGACGACGCGCAACATCGGTGCCGGCGGGCTCCAGTTCGTGGTCGATGCCCCGGTCGCGGAGACGGTGCGCGAAGGCGACGCCCTGGAGATCAGGGTCGCGGTCGGTCCGGGCACCGTTCTGGCCGAGGCCGAGGTGGTGCGTGTCGAAGAAGCGACCGACCTGGGGCCCGACCTGCGCCTCCTCCCGCCGGCCGCGAAGCCCAGGCGACCGCGCACGCTCATCGCCGTCCAGTTCGTGTCCATACCCGAGGCCGCGCAGGATCGGATCATCAAGCACATCTTCGCCCTGCAGCGGATCCGGCGGTCCGCCGGCCTACGCTCCGCGCCGGAGAGTCGGACCGTGCGCGAGGCTGCGGAGAGCCGGCGCGCCCGGCGCTAGGAGGAAAACTCCGCGGGCGTCTGCGCAGACCGACCTCGCCGGCGCGCCATCTCGCGTGGCGCTCGGGCCGCGGAGATCCCGGCGGTCCCGCCCGGCGACGCTACTCCTCGGAGGCGCGGTGATAGACGCCGGCCACCCTTACCATCACGGCTTCGCGGAGCAGCGCGGCCAGTGCGGCGGCGCAGTCCGGCCCGTCCGGATCCGCGTCCATGTCGGCCCAGAAGACGTACTCCCAGCGGACGCCCCGGCTGGGCCTGGACTCGAGCCGTGACAGGTTGATCCCGCGCTCGGCGAAGCAGCCCAGGCAGCGGTGCAGGCTGCCGGGCACGTTCCTGACGGCCCAGACCAGGGTCGTCTTCATCGGACCGGCGAGCATGGCCGGGCGGAGCCACTCGGCCGGGACGGGGTCGCGGGCGAGCACGGCGAAGCGGGTCCGATTGGCGTCGCCGGTCTGGATGTCGCCCGCCAGGACCTCCAGGCCGTAGAGGGGCGCGACTCGGGCGGAGGCCACCGCAGCCGCTCCCATCTCGGCCCTGTCGGCGATGGCCTTGGCCGCGCCGGCGGTGTTGTAGCTGGTCATGACCTGCCACGGCCGTGACCGCAGGAATTCGTCGGCCTGGTCGAGCGCCTGGGCGATGCTGTACACCCGCTCGATCTGGTTCAGCGCCTGGCCGGGCAGCGCCAGGAGGGCGAGATGGACCGGGACGGTCACCTCGGCCGCGATCCTGATCTCGTCGAACTTGAAGAGCAGGTCGTAGATCTCGCGGACGCTGCCGCCCTGAGACCGCTCGATGGGCACGAGGCCCGCGTGAACCGACCCGTCGTGGACGGCCTCGAAGACGGCCCGCCATGTCGGAAGCGCGACGGCCTCCGGGTCGGCGAAGGCCGCCAGGACGCCCTCTTCACTGAAGGCGCCCGGCTCTCCCTGGAACGCCACCCGCGGCGACCGAACCGGGTCGCCGGATCCGGGCGACCCGGGACTCGGAGGACCGCCGGACGCCGCCGTCATCTGACCCTCCGCCGGGCTATTGGGAGCGAGCCGGGCGTGCGGCCGGGCCCGTGCCGTTGGGCTGGGCCGAGGTCGTGAAATGGCGCTCGTCGCGCCGCCTCACCTCCGCGCCCGTCTTCCAGATCGCGTATTCGAGCGAGTCGCACAGCGCCTGGCACGACGCCGCGATTATGTTGGTGCCGCTGCCCATGGTGGACCACTCCAGGGGGCCGTTCGACGAGTCGATGATCACCCGCGTCTGGGCGCCGGTGGCCTCCTCGCTGTCGAGGATGCGAACCTTGTAGTCGACCAGGTGGACGGCGTCCAGCTCCGGGTAGAAGGCTCCCAGGGCCTTGCGAAGGGCGCTGTCCAGGGCGTTGACGGGGCCGTTCCCGTCGGCGGCGGTGTGGAGTATCTCGCCGGCAACCTCCACCTTGACTGTGGCCTCGGCCAGTAGTTCGGCCCCGCCGCGCTGCTCCACCAGGACGGTGTAGTCGCGCAGCGCGAATGGCGGCTGGTAGCCGGCCTTGTGGCGCCTGACGAGCAACTCGAACGAGGCCTCGGCGCCCTCGAAGGCCAGCCCGTCGGCCTCGAGCTGCTTGATGACCAGGCTCAGCGCCCTGGGATCGACGCCGTCCAGCTGCTGCCCGAGCTGCTCGGCGCGGAGCTGGGTATTGGCCCTGCCGCCCAGCTCGCTCACCACCAGGCGCATGACGTTGCCGACGGCGGCCGGGTCCACGTGCTGGTATGAGCTGCTGGCCCGGGCCGTCGCGGCGCCGTGGACGCCGCCCTTGTGGGCGAAGGCGGACCTTCCGACGTACGGCTGGTGGTCGTCCGGAGCGATGTTGACGATCTCGGCGACGTAACGGGACATCTCCGTCAGATCGGCCAGCCGGCCGGATGGAACGGGCTGGAAGCTCGTCTTCAGCTCCAGGTCGGCCATGATGCTGACCAGGTTGGCGTTGCCGCAGCGCTCGCCGTAGCCGTTGATCGTGCCCTGGACGTGGCGCACGCCGTTGGCCACGGCCGCCAGCGAGTTCGCCACCGCCAGCTCCGAATCGTTGTGGCAGTGGATTCCCCAGATCACCTCCGCCGCCCCATCGGCGGCAATGGCGGAGGAGGTCGCCCGCACGATGTCGACCAGCTGGTCGGTCATCGTGCCGCCGTTGGTGTCGCACAGTACGAGCGTCCCGGCGCCGGCATCGCGGGCGGCCCGCAGCGTGGCCAGGGCGTAGGCGGGGTCGTCCTTGTAGCCGTCGAAGTAGTGCTCGGCGTCGTAGATCATGTGGCGGCCGGCGGCGGCCGGAAAGGCGATCGAGTCGGCCACCATGGCCAGGTTCTCCTCGGGCGTGGCGCCGAGGACGTCGCGGACGTGGAGCAGCCAGCTCTTGCCGAAGATCGTCACGACCGGCGTCTCGGCGGCCACCAGGGCCAGGATGTTGGGATCCGTCTCGGCGCGATTGCTGCGGTGGCGGGTCGACCCGAACGCGGCGAGCTTCGCGTTCTTCCAGGCGATCGACCGGGCGGCCGCGAAGAAGTCGGCGTCCTTCGGATTGGAGCCCGGCCAGCCGCCTTCTATGTAGGCGAAGCCGAACTCGTCCAGGCGGCGGGCGATCTTGATCTTGTCCGCGAGAGAGACGACCAGGCCTTCGCGCTGGGTGCCGTCGCGCAGCGTGGTGTCGTAGAGGACGACGCGGTCGTTCATCGGGCTGTCCCGGCGGCGGGCCGCGAGGCTTCCGCGGAGGCCGTCTCGAGCGCGGCCAGCACCGCCTCGCCCATTGCCCGCGTGCCGACGGGCTTGAGCCCCATGGCGTCGCCCGTGGTGGCGAGCAGGTCGGCGGTGCGGTTGCCGTCGTTCAGGACCGCGGTCACCGCCCGCTCGATCGCCTCGGCCGCGGTGGGCTGGCCCAACGACCAGCGCAGCATCATGGCGCCGGAGAGGATCGCGGCCAGCGGATTGGCGACGTCCTTGCCGGCGATGTCGGGCGCCGAGCCGTGGATCGGCTCGTACAGGCCGTGCAGTCCGTGGGCGGTCTTCTTCTCCCCTATCGAGGCCGATGGCAGCATCCCGAGGGACCCGGCCAGGACGCTGGCCTCGTCCGACAGGATGTCGCCGAAGAGGTTCTCCGTGACCAGGACGTCGAAGACCGCCGGGCGCTGGATCAACGTCATGGCGCAGGCGTCGACGAGCCGGTGCTCGACCGTGACATCCGGGTACTCGGGCTTGACCTCCTCGACGATCGTCCGCCACAGCCGGCTCGACGACAGGACGTTGGCCTTGTCGACGCTGGTCAGCTTCTTGCGGCGTCCCCGGGCCAGCTCGAAGGCCAGCCTGACGACGCGGCGGATCTCGCCTTCCGTGTAGGTCAACGTGTCGACGACCTCGCGGCCGGCCGGGCCCGCCCGCAGCTCCGACGGCTTGCCGAAGTAGAGGCCGCCGGTCAGCTCGCGGACGATCATCATGTCGACGCCCTCGAGCAGCGACGCGCGAACCGGCGAGCTGGCCCGCAGCACCGGCTGGACCGTGACCGGCCGCAGGTTGGCGTACAGGCCCAGTCCTTTGCGCAGCGCCAGGAGAGCCTGCTCCGGCCGAACCTTGGCCTTCGGGTCGTCGTACTTCGGATCGCCGATGGCCCCGAAGTAAACCGCGTCCGCCTCGGCGCAGGCCGCCAGGTCCTCGTCGCGCATCGGCACGCCGTAGGCGTCGATGGCGACGCCGCCGATCAGGATCTCGTACCAGTTGAAGCCGAACCCGAAGATCCGCCCCGCGCCCTCGAGGACGCGGCGGCCGGCCGCGATGACCTCCGGGCCGATCCCGTCGCCGGGAACGAAGACGAGGTTGTAGGCTGTGCCGGCAGCGGCGTTTCCCGCCGCTGCGCTTGATCCTGCGGTCACGGGAGCTTCTCCACCTTCTCGGGCGTGTGGCCGGAGGCGCGCGCGGCTTCGAGCAGCGCGGCCCGGGCGACGGAGTCCTGCTGGAGCTTCTCGGCGCCGGCCAGGTAGGCGGCGACGGAGGCCTCGATGATGTTCGTGGAGAGGCCGTGGCCGGTCGCCACGAAGGCGTCCGGGCTCTCGTCGTCCGAGCGGTGGACGCGGACGATCACCTGGCCCTGGGCGTCCTCGCCGGCCGAGACGGCCTTGATCTCGTACTCGTTAAGAATTGGTTTCCAGCCCAGGACCGACTCGAGGGCCTGGTCGATGGCGCCGTAGAGGGCGTCCACGGGCCCGTTGCCGTTGGCCTCGACAGAGCGCGACTGATCGCCGACACCGAGCGTGACCATGCCCATGGCGCGGCCGCCGTGCGAGCTGGTCACGCTCCAGCCTCCCAGGGAGATCGCGCTCGGCGCCGCGGTGGCCCTCTGCTCCATCACGGCCAGCAGGTCGGCGTCGGTCACTTCCTTCTTGGCATCGGCCAGGGCGATGACCTGGGCGTACACGGCGTCGAGCGCTTCTCCGTCCACGTCGTGGCCGAGCGTGTGCAGCTTCTCCCGCAGGCCGCGCCGGCCGGAGAGCTTGCCGATGGTCAGCTGGCTGCCGGAGAGTCCGACCGACTGCGGCGTCATGATCTCGTAGGTCAGCGGGTTCTTGATGACACCGTCCTGGTGGATGCCGGACTCGTGGGCGAAGGCGTTGGCGCCGACGACGGCCTTGTTCGGCTGGACGGCGAACCCGGTCAGGTAGCTGACCAGGCGGCTGGCCGGCGTGATCTGCTCCGTCACGACGCGCGTGCCCAGGTTGGGGAACTGCGTCGGGCGGGTCTTGATGCCCATCACGACTTCTTCGAGCGAGGCGTTGCCGGCCCTCTCGCCGAGGCCGTTGACACAGACTTCCAGCTGGCGGGCGCCGTTCTGCAGGGCGGCCAGGGTGTTGGACGTGGCCAGGCCGAGGTCGTTGTGGCAGTGGACGGAGACGGTTGCCGCCGTGCCGAACCGCTCGACGACGCGGCCGACCAGCCCGCCGAACTCGGCCGGGATGGCGTAGCCGACGGTGTCCGGTATGTTCAGCGTGCTCGCACCCGCGTCGACGGCGACCTCGTAGAGCTTCATCAGGAAGTCTGGGTCCGTCCGGGTCGCATCCTCCGCGCTGAACTCGATCTCGGCATCCGGCCCGAGGGCCTGCCGCCCGTACGCGACCCATCTGGCGGCCGCAAGCAGCGCCTCGTCCCGAGAGATGCGCAGCTTGTGCTTGAGATGGATGTCGCTGCTGGCTATGAAGACGTGGAGATGAGGACGCTCGGCTCTGCGAATCGCCTCCACGGCTCGCTGCGGATCGCCGTCCTTGCACCGGGCCAGCGCTGCCACGGCCACGTCACGGGTCTCGCGGGCGATGGCCTGCACGGCCTCGAACTCGCCGGGCGAGGAAGCCGGGAAGCCGGCCTCGATCACGTCGACGCGGAGGCGGACGAGCTGGCGGGCGACCTCGATCTTCTCGGCCACGGTGAGCCCGGCGCCCGGCGCCTGCTCGCCGTCGCGAAGAGTCGTGTCGAAGATGCGTACGGCGCCCGGGGCGACTCCCCGGCCGGATACGTTCGCGGGTGCGTTCTCGCTCATCGGTTTCCCCCTTCGGGCGTCAGCCCTTCGAGGCGGCGGCCGCCTGGGGTTGGCCGTCGACGACTTCGACCGGGTTGAGGAACGGCATGGCCTTGCGCAGCCGGGCACCTACCTGCTCGACCTGATGGTCGCGGCCGGCTTCGCGCATCTTCTTGAACTCGGGCAAACCGGCCTCGTTCTCGGCGATCCAACGCGCGGCGAAGCTGCCGTCCTGGATCTCGCGGAGGACCTGGCGCATCTCGTCGCGAACCCGGGCGTCGATGATCCGGGGGCCCGATACGTAGTCGCCGTACTCGGCCGTGTCGCTCACCGAGAAGCGCATGAAGTTCATGCCGCCCCGGTACATGAGGTCGACGATGAGCTTCAGTTCGTGCATGACCTCGAAGTAGGCCAGCTCGGGCTGGTAGCCGGCCTCCACGAGGGTCTCGAAGCCGTTCTTGATCAGGCTGGTGACTCCGCCGCAGAGGACGACCTGCTCGCCGAAGAGGTCGGTCTCGGTCTCTTCCTTGAAGGTGGTCTCGAGGACGCCGGCACGCGTCGCGCCAATGCCGCGGGCGTAGGCAAGGACGCGGGCACGGGCGGTCCCGGTGGCGTCCTTCTCGACGGCGAAGAGGGCCGGCACGCCGCCGCCCTGCTCGAAGACCGAGCGGACGAGGTGGCCCGGGCCCTTGGGCGCGACCATGCCGACGTCGATCCCCGCGCCCGGCCTGATCAGATCGAACCGGATGTTGAAGCCGTGGGCGAACATGAGCAGTTGACCGGCGTGCATGTTCGGCTCGATGGAGGTTTCGAACACCTTCTTCTGGATGGTGTCCGGGACCAGGATCATGATCACGTCGGCGACCTTGACCGCGTCCTCGATGTCCGCGACCGCCAGTCCGGCTTCCGCGACCAGGGCTCGGCTCCGTGACGTCGAGGGGAGGCCGACCACGACGTCGAGACCGGAGTCGCGCAGGTTCTGGGCGTGGGCGTGGCCCTGGCTGCCGTAGCCGATGATGGCGATCTTCTGTCCAGCCAGGGCGCTCGGATCGGCGTCGACGTCGTAGTACATGCGAGCGGTCATCGTTTTACAGCCTCCTCGATCGACCCGGCGCCCCGGGACATGACGACGGTACCGGAGCGAACCAGCTCCTTGATGCCGAACCCGCGCAGGAGCGTGATCAAGGCGTCGACCTCCGCCTCCGTGCCGGTCGCCTCAACTATGAGCGATTCGTTCGCCAGGTCCACGACGCGAGCCTTGTACATCTCGGCGATCGTCAGAACCTCGCCGCGGTTGCGCTCGTCGGCGCGGACCTTGATTAGTGCGATCTCGTGCTCGACGGTCGGGTCGCTCGTGACGTCCTGGACCTTGAGCACGTCGATGAGCCGGTAGAGCTGTTTGGCCGCCTGCTCGACGGCCACGTCGTCGCCGCGCAGCGTGATCGTCATGCGGCTGACCTCCGGCTGATCGGTGTGACTGACGGCCAGGGTCTCGATGTTGAAGTTGCGGGCCCGCATCAGGCTGGCCACGCGGTTGAGGACGCCGGGCCTGTTCAGGACGATCGCCACCAGCACGTGGCGGTGCGACTCGCCGCTGCCGGGCAGGGCCCGCGCGGGTGGCGCGGTGTGGGCCGGCGCGGGGTGGCCGGACTGGGTGGGGTGGGCCGCGCCTGCCGGCGCGGGATGAGCGGGCTGGACGGCATGAGCCGCCCCGTCCGGCGCGGGACCGGGCGTGCCGGTGGGAGTCATTGCTTCGGCTCCTCGAACTGTTCCTCGAGGAGGTCGGACAGGCCCTTGCCGGCCGGCATCATCGGGAAGACGTTCTGCTGCTCGGCGATGACGAAATGGACCAGAGCGGGGCCGCCCACGGCGCGGGCCGCCGCGATGGCGCCCTCGACCTCCTCCGGTGTCGTGGCGCGGAAGCCGGGCATCCCGTAGGCCTCGGCCAGCTTGCACCAGTCCGGGCCCAGCAGATGCGAGGAGTGGTAGTTGCCGGCATAGACGAGCTCCTGCCACTGCCGGATCATGCCGAGCTTGTGATTGTCGAGCAGGGCGATCTTGACCGGGATGTTGTCCTGTACCAGCGTCATCATCTCCTGGACGGTCATCTGGAGGCCGCCGTCGCCGACGATGGCCCAGGTTTCCTTGTCGGGCCGGCCGATCGCCGCGCCCATGGCCGCCGGCAGGCCAAAGCCCATCGTCCCGAGACCGCCCGAGCTGATGTGGCTCTTGGGCCGGCGGAACCCGGCGTAGCGAGCGGCCCACATCTGGTTCTGGCCGACGTCGGCGACGATGGTGGCGTCGTGCCCCGAGGCCTCGCCGATCTTGGTGACGACGTAGTCGGCCGAGAGCTGGCCGTTGCGCCACGCCCCGGCGCCGTGCCACGGCGCCTTCTCCGACTCGGCCCGCCACTCGGCGATCTCCGCCAGGTACGCGGCCCGGCGCCCGGGCTCGACCGGTTCCACCTGCGGCAGGAGCGCCCGCAGAACCCGCTTCACGTCTCCGACGATCGGGATCTCCACGGCCACGTTCTTGCCGATCTCGGCTGGGTCGATGTCCACGTGGACGATGCGGGCGTACGGCGCGAAGGTGGGCACGTGGCCGGTGACACGGTCGTCGAAGCGCATGCCCAGGGCGATCAGCAGGTCGGCCGACTGGATGGCCCGGTTCACGTGCTTCCAGCCGTGCATGCCGACGAAGCCGAGAGAAAGAGGGTGGGTCTCGTCCATCGCGCTGACGCCGAGAAGCGTATGCGCGACGGGGATCTGGGCCTTCTCGGCCAGCTCCCGCAGTTCCTCGGTCGCTTCGGAGATGAGCACGCCGTGGCCGGCCAGGATCACCGGGCGTTCGGCCCGGGCGATCTCGCCGGCCGCGAGCTTGATCTGGCGGAAGTGGCCCTCCAGCGTCGGCTTGAAGCCGGGCAGATCCACGCTCTCGGGCTGCGCGGCCGTGCAGGCGCCCATCAGGGCGTCCTTGGTCAGGTCGATGTGGACTGGACCCGGCCGGCCGGTGCGAGCGATGTGGAACGCCTCGGCGAAGACGCGCGGTATGTCGTTGGGATCGCGGACCAGGTAGTTGTGCTTGGTGCAGGGCAGGGTGATACCGGTGATGTCGATCTCCTGGAAGGCGTCCTTCCCGAGCAGTGATGAGACGACGTTGCCGGTGATGGCTACCATCGGAACCGAATCGAGCATGGCGTTGCCGATTCCGGTGACGAGGTTGGTGGCCCCGGGCCCGGACGTGGCCAGGCAGACGCCGACCTGGCCAGTGGCGCGAGCGTAGCCGTCGGCGGCATGGGCGGCCCCCTGCTCGTGGCGGACCAGGATGTGGCGCAGCTCCGGGTAATCCCCGAGGACATCGTAGAGGGGCAGCAGAACTCCACCCGGGAACCCGAAGACGACATCGGTCGACTGCCGGATGAGGGCTTCGCAGACCGCGTCGGCGCCGATCCGAGGCCGCTTCACGCCGCGCTCGGCGAGGCTCCTGAGCTCCTTGCGGGCCGAGTCGTTGAGCATCTCGCGGCGGCCGGCGGAGATCGCCGCGGCGCCGGCCGTCCCGGCGCCGGGCATGTGGTTGATGCGCTCGCGCCCGCCCGCCCCGGGGCCTGCCGCCGGAGCCGCCGTCGCCGCCCTGGCCGGCAGGCCGGTCGGACCGGGGGCCGAGGCCGGCTGCGCCGGCCTCCCGGCTGCAGTCACCGTTCCCGAACGACCCGGGTCGTCGTCGCTGGTGCCCATCGCTGCGTCCCTTCCTGTCATGAACCCGGGGTCTCCGGCCTGGCTCGTCGATCCCTGGTCTGTCCGGTCACGAAAAAACCCTCGCCTTCCGGCGAGGGTTCTGGTCGTTTCGGGTTTGCGTCGCTAGCGCTTGTCCCTGCGTCCAGTCTCCCGCCGGGAGCCGGTAATGAGTACGAATACGCGCTCAATACCCAGCTCAAGCGAGCGAAGTAGACCGAGGAGGGATACGTCGACCAGGCCGAGGTTTTCCATGGGAACCTGCACGCGGCGACCATCAGATCTGATCATGATGGCGACGTGGCGGCGGTTCCGGCTGTTGAAGAGGCCCAACCTGGTTCTCCGTAGCTGGCGCACTACGGGTTCTGGACCCGCGGTGTCCGGCGAGTGTATCAGGGGCGGTCAAGCCGTGCGCCATAGCCTATTCGGGGGGCTCGGCTCACGGTACGGGAGAGTTATCGCCGGACGCGGCCGGTACTGGAATCGACGGCAATTCCGGGGTCGGGCTACATCGCCTTGAAGCGAGGGCCCTCGCCGCCCTCCGGGGGCAGCCAGCGGATGTTCTCGTAGGGGCACTTTACTGAGCAGGTCATGCAGTGCAGGCAGTTCGAGGGACTGAGCATGATCTCCTCGCCACTCCAGCGGTAGACCTGACCCGGACAGAAGTGGGTGCACGAGTTCGCGAAACGGTCCTTGCAGATGGCGCACTTCGATGGATCAAGGACGGTGACGTGCGACGGTTCGTCCTCCCGGTGGATCGACCCCGTCAGACTGACGAAGGTCGTCTGGTCCATGCCGCCGGGATCCGTCCTGCCCAGCCTCTTGCCGGGCTTCGTCCCAAGATGATCCGGCCGGGTCGCCAGGCGCACCGGCAGGTGGCTTTGGATGAGCGAGAGCGGCGTACCGGCGAACAGGCCCCAGCGGAAGCTCTGACGGTAGTTCCGAGCATGCTCCAGCTCGGCCAGGACGCCGCGCTGAGCCAGACGGTCCCGATATGACGAGAGCGGCCCCGCCCCGAAGTCTCCCGAGGCAAAGACGTCGGCGATCGTTTCCGCGGCGCAGATGCCCGAGCCGATGGCGTAGTGGATGCCCTTGATCTTCTCCATGTTCACGAAGCCGGCGCCGTCGCCCACGACCAGCGCACCGGGCGCGCTGAGCGGGCCGATCGACAGGTAGCCGCCCTCGGGGATCGTCTTCGCCCCGGTCGCCAGGGTCACGGCGCCCTTGAGCTGTCGGGCCACGAATGGATGGGCGCGGTACCGCTCGAACTCGCGCTGCGGGTTCAAATCGCCGTACTTCCAGTCGAGGCCCAGGATCAGGCCGACCGCGGCCGTCTTCGGACCCAGGCTGTAGATGAAACCGCCACCGAAGACGCTGTTGGGGCTCGGAGCGCCGAGCGTGTGCACGACGCGGTTTGCGCCGAAGGGGTTCTCGCCGGGAAACTGGACCAGGGCCTTGACGCCCAGCGAGTAGATCTGCGGGTTCCGCCCGCCACCGAAGGTGTCGGCGAACTGAGTCGAAAGTACGCCACGAGTGCCGTCGGCAAGGATCGTGACCTTTGCCCGAATCTCCTCGGCGGGACGGTAGTTCGGCTTCTTCTGTCCGCCGCGGTCCAGGCCCACCTCCGTGAGCCTCACGCCCTTCACCGCGCCCGCCTCCACGATCAGGGCACTGGCCGAGTAGCCGTGGTAGACCTCCACTCCCCGTCGCTCGGCCTGCTGGGTCAGGAACTGGACCAGCCGCGAGAGCGAGATCGTGACGTCGCCGCGGTGGTGCATCCGGCTCGGCACGACGAACGAGGGGATCCGGATCGCGGCGCCGCCCAGCAGGAAGTACATCTCGTCCCGCTCGACCGGCATCGCATGGTCCGTCAGCACGCTGCGTTCGCTCTGCCAGCCGGGCAGCAGCTCCTCCAGGCAGGAGGGCTCGAACGCCGCCCCGGACAGGTTGTGGTAGCCGCTCTCGGGGGCCTTGTCGATCACGACTACGGAAGCGTCGCGCCCGTCCTTGTCCAGGCGTTCGCGAACGCGGATTGCGGCGGCAAGCCCGGCCGGACCGGCGCCAACGACGAGGACGTCTATCGGCTTGATGGTAGACCTCCGTCCAGCTGGCCGATCAGCGCCGGCAGGATGACCTCGATGTCGCCGACCATACCGAAGTCGGCGAAGTTGAAGATCCGCGCTTTGGGATCCTTGTTGATCGCGACGATGATCTCAGAACCCGCCATGCCGGAGATGTGCTGCACCGCGCCCGAGATGCCGATCGCCAGGTAGAGCCTGGGCTGCACCGTCTGGCCGGTCTGGCCAACCTGGCGGTCGTGCGTGGCGAAGCCGTCCTCCACGGCGATGCGCGACGCGCCGACCTTGGCAACGCCGCCGAGAAGGCGGGCCAGGCCGTCCGCGAGTGGCTTGAGATAGCGTTCGAAGTCGGCCCGCGAGCGCAGGCCGTGGCCGCCCGAGACGACGATGTCGGCGTCGCGGATCGAGACATGGCTGGCGATGGAGTCCACCGCGACCGAGCGCACGCCCAACTCCCGCGCATCCAGGTCCGCGGTCAGCCGTACGACCTCGCCCGACCTGGAGGCATCCGCCGGCAGGGCTCGGAACACGCCCGGTCGGACGGTCGCCATCTGGGTCGGCGAATCCTTTGTCAGGATGGTGGCCATGATGTTGCCGCCGAGGGCCGGTCGGGTCTGCTTGAGGACCCCGATGAGTTCGAGGCCGCCCTTGGCGTGATCGCCGATCTCGAGCTTCGTGCAATCCGCCGTGAGCCCGCAGTCGCAGGCGTAGGCAACTCGCGGCGCGAGCTCGCGTCCCATCGGCGTTGCCCCGAACAGCATCACCTGGGGTCGCAGCTTCCGGACCAGCGGCGAGATGGCCTCCTTGAACGGGATGGGCAGGAAGTCCCCGAGCAGAGGGTGCTCGATCGCGTACACCTTGTCCGCTCCGGCGGCGATCAGATCCTCGGGCATGTGGCCCGCGTCGTCGCAGGGCAGGACCGCGCCGACGAGGGCGCCGAGCCCGGCCGCCAGCTCCCGAGCCTTGCCCAGCAGCTCCAGCGAGACGGAGCGGATCCCGTCGCCCTCGCGCTCCGCCAGGACCCAGAACTCGCCCGAGTAGGTCGGCGTCCTGCCACCCAGGCTGTATGGCTCGTCCTCCACGATTCGAGCCCGGCCATCGGGGGCCTGATAGCGGGTCTTGATGCGTTCGATCAGATCGGCCGGCTCGTGGACGAACTCACACGCCTTGGACCGCTCCTCACTCGGCGAGAAGATCCGGTAGACTTGGGTCCGCGATCCGGCAAGGCCAGTGCGATGCGGGTCTGCCCCCACCGACGCTGCGCTCCACTCGAGGATCGGACCCGAGCGGGCCTCGCGCTCCTGCTGAAACGAGCGGTACAGAGGATCCATGCAGGCCGTGACAGTCACCAGCACCGGGTAGCGCAGCGGCCTGACGACCTCGGGGCCCTGCGGGCCGATCCGGCGGACGCGGAGCTCCGGCTCCAGCTCGACGGCCTCGGCGTAGGCGATGTGCTCGATTCCCAGCTCCTCTGCGATCTGCGGCGGCACCTGGGCGGTATCTCCGTCCACCGACTGCATGCCTGTGACGATCACGTAGTCGCGCCGGCCGCCCAGCATTTCCCGCTCGATCCGCCGGATCGCGCAGGCGAGCGAATAAGCCGTGGCGACGGTGTCGGCGCCGGCAAAAGCCCGATCGGTGAGGAGAATGGCATCGCCGGGAACACGGGACAGGCAGTCGATCAACGTCTGTCTGGCCTGTGGCGGGCCCATCGAGAGGTAGATGGTGCGGGAGGCCGGCGCCGCCTCCGTGATCCGGCGGGCGAAGGTCAGGGCCTGGAGGTCCAGCGGGTTCAGAATGCTGTCGAGCATCGCCCGGCGCAGTGTCCCCTTCTCCCGATCCCATGCGCCCTCCGGGATGTTCGAGACGTCGGGGACCTGCTTGACCAGGACGATGCAGTCCAGGAGACGGCCGGGTCGGGCAGGCTGCGGATCGCGGGGCAGGTTCTCGGCGGCGGCGCCGGAGCTCACGAAGTGAGCCAATCTGGTTCGCGCGAGGGCGTCGCTTCACCAAACCCGGGCATGAATCCAACCTCCGACAGCCGCGGCGTTGAGCCCTGAGGGCCGGGGGACGCCCCGTCCGGCCGGCCCATTGTAGGCCCCGCCCGGCAGAGCGCGACCGGCCCGGTCCGGCCGGGACCGCGGGAGGGATCGCTCCGCTATGCCCGTCGACGGTGGAAGGGCCACCAGGCCCACTCGCCGATGACGGCCGTGATGGCCGGCACGAGCAGGCTGCGGACGACGAAGGTGTCGATCAGCACGCCCAGGGCGACAGTCAGGCCCACCTGGACCAGCAGCTGCAGAGGCGAGGTGACGAGCGCGCCGAAGGTGCCGGCCAGGATCAGCCCGGCCGAGGTGATGACCGTGCCGGTTCGCGCCGAAGCCACGCGAATACCCGGCCGAAGCTCTCGTGTGGCGCTCTCCTCCCGGACCCGGGACATAAGGAAGATGTTGTAGTCCGACCCGAGGGCGACGAGTAACACGAACACCATCAGGGGGATGAAGTAGTTCAGCCCGGGCTGCCCGAAGATGTGCTGGATGATCAGGGCCGACACGCTCAGGCTCATCGCGTACGAAAGCAGGACGGTCAGAACCAGGTAGAGCGGGGCGAGAACCGCCCGCAGCAGCAGGATCAGCACGATCAGGATGCCGACGATCGTGATGGCCGCTACCCGCAGGAAGTCGGCGGAGATGGTGTCCTGGACATCCGTGTACTGGGCCGTGGCCCCGCCGACGTACGACTGAACCGCCGTCCCGGCGGCCGTCGAGCCGGCGCCGGTCGCCGCAAGGGCGGTCGTCGCGGCGGCGCCGGCCCCGGACGCGCCCGCACCGAAGTGGCCGGGGTTGGTCGCCAGGAGCGTCCTCAGATCCCGTACCGTGTTGAACGACTTCGTGTCGTAGGGGTTGGTAGAGGTCGTAACGTACAGCTGGGTCACCGTGCCGTCGGCGGACACGTAGGCCGAGCGCAGGCTCGGCGGCGCGTAGAGGTCGGCCGCGGTGAAGGCGGCGGCCAGCTCGTCGAGCTCGCCGGGGATCCTGGCCCGGGCGGCGGCCAGCGCTTGCTGGGTCGCCAGCGCCGCCGCGCTCGGGGCGACCGAGGTCGGCGAGAAGTAGAACGGTGTCGGCTGGTCTCTGAACCACGTCGAGAGATCGCCCAGCGCGCCCAGGAGCTGCGCGTAGGCAATCGGGCTGGAGCTCGCGGCGAGCGCGGCCACGGCGCCTTCGGCCGACTGGTAGGACGAAAGCGGCTTCACGACAGGCTGAGCCACGCCAAGCTCGTCCAGGTAGGACTTGAGGGCGGCGAGCTGCGCGGCCACGTCGGAGCTGGCCGGCGCGGCGGCCGCGGCCTGGAGCTGCTTGACGATCGAGTCGAGCTGGTTGGTCACCAGGGCCTGCGTCCGTGTCGCGACCAGGCCGGACTCAAGGGTCGCCAGGTCCGCGTCGGCCCCGCTCAGGGCGCCCGACGGAAGCTTGGGGAAGGCGGCCGCAAGGCCACCGACGTAGCTCGCGGCCGACTCGACGCCGGACAGGCTGGCGTCGCCCAGCTGGACGTTGATGTCCGTGCTGGGCGGCTTTCGAAACGAGGCTGCCGTGTCGGCGAGTTGGACCGAGGGCCGAAGCAGGTCCGAAACCGCCCCCTGGCCCAGTGGATCGACCAGGCTTCGCACGGACTGGACGTTCGGCACGGCGGCGATCGCCGTCTCCAGCGTGCCGATGTCGGAGAGTCCTTGCTGCGAAGTGAAGATCGTGGCCGAGGTGCCCGGCACCTTGATCAGGACGTTCACCGGCATGAGTTGTCCCTCCGCGAGGTGCGCGCTCAGGGTCTCGAAACCCAGACGCGACTCCGCGGTGGCCGGCAGCTCGTTGAGGACGTCGAAGTTCTCCTTGAGCTGCGGCAGCCACAAAGCCGGGACGATGAGGACGGCGAGGACGGCGCCGGCCACGAGGCCCGGCCGGGCGGTGATCCGGCGAGCCAGGGCCGCCCAGTATCCCCGGTCCTCGTCGGACGCCGTCCGGGTCCGCTCGTGAAGGGGCCAGAAGAGATGCCGCCCGAAGATCGCCAGCAGCGACGGCGTGAGGGTCAACCCGGCCAGGAGAGTGACGAAGATCGTGATCGCCAGGGCCGGACCCGTGGTCTGGATCATGCCGAACCGCGCCACCACCATCGACGTGAGGCCCACGATGACCGTCGCCGCCGAAGCGGCGATGACTGCTCCGATGCGGCTCACGGTGACCTTCACCGCGTCATCGGTGCTGTTCCGGCCAAGTTCCTCGCGGAAGCGAGATATGAAGAAGATCGTGTAGTCGGTCCCGACTCCGAAGACCAGCACGACGATGAACGAATCCAGGATCGAGGAGAGCTGCCAGCCTCCCTGGGCCAGGAAGCCCAGGATGCCGCGCGAGACCAGGAAGGCCGACCCGATCGTCATGAGCGGCGCCAGCGCGGCGAGCGGCGCGCGGTAGATCAGGAGCAGAACGAGGATTACCAGGATGATGGTCACGACGGTCGTCCGGCTCGTGCCGTCCTGGATGGCCTGCAGGTAGTCGCGGCCGATGCCGGCCTGGCCGGTGACCTGGGCCACGAGGCCGGCCGGCAGGACACCCGCTTCGGCCAGGTGGGCCCTGATGGCGACGATGGCGGCGTTGGTCCGCGGCAGGAACGAGGGCGTGTTCATGTCGACCTGGGCAAGCTCGACGACGCCGTCCGAGCTGCGGAACATCGAGGCCAGCGACGGGGTGTTCTCAGCGGTGATGTAGCTCTGGACCGTGTCAGGATGGCCCTTGCCGGTGAAGTAGCCCTGCAGGGCCTCGATGGCGAGGCGGTCCGCATCGGTCAGTCCGCTCGGTCGGGAGAACACGATCAGGGCCGTGGTCTGGGCCGAGTCGCTCGGAAACGCCCTGTCGAGGACCTGGAGCGCGGACAGCGATTCGGAGTCCTTGGGCAGGAAGCTCGTCTCGTCCGCCGAGCCGGCCTGGGAGAGAGACGGGGCCAGGACTCCGAAGAGCGCGGCCGCGACCAGCCAGCCGACGACGAAGACGAAGCGAAGCCGGAGCACCAGCCGGCCGAGCCGATCGAACATCTGGATTCCACCGCGCATGGCTCCCGGCAGGGGAGCGGTCGAGAGGGCGGGAACGCATCGGGATTGTATCGGAGCCTGTCTCGGAGGGCGCCCGGGCGACGGCCGCTAGAGAAGACCAACTCGCCGGAGAGACCGGCGAAGACCGGCCGGGCCGGGCCGGATGGGGGCGTCCGGGTCCTGGACGGCCGGGCCGGCCGCCGCCTTCGCGGCATGTCGGAGCCTCGGGATCGCGACCAGGATCGCGGGAGTGGTGATCCAGATCACCGGCATGGCCACGGCCGTCGCGACGGGGACGACCCAGCGACGGTCCGTGCGTGCACCCCAGACGACCAGCAGCGCCGCCGCCACGATCCTCAGCCACAGCGGCGGGAACAGGAAGTCGTACCAGTCGTTCGCGCCGGCGCCCGTGGCCTGAGAAGTGCCCAGGAACTTGACCCAGTCGAACCAGGCGCCCGGGGCAATCACGAACGAGACGGCCGAGATCGCCGCCGCCGTGCCGAGAGCCCAGGCCAGCGAACGCCACTCGCGGCGGACGACGAACCACAGCAGAGAGACGCCGGGCGTGAGCTTGGTCAGCAAGCCGAACGACCACAGCGCCGGGTACTCGAACCCCAGGACGCACACCGTCGCCAGCAGGATGTGGACGTTGCCGTGGAAGAGCTCGAGCGGAACCGGCAGGAAGACCAGCCAGACGAGGGCCATCCGGCGCGTAAGCCAGACCAGGTTGACGATCAGGAAGCTGTCCCACAGCACGAAGAAGAGGCCGAACGGGAGCAGGTGCGCCGGGCTGAGCACGAGGGCGAAGGCGGGCGAGTAGGTGAAGGAGCCGATCGTCCCGAGGGCCGCCGTATATGGATGAAACGGGTCGACGTTCCAGTAGGCGAAGGAGTCGAAACCGACGATGCTGTTGAAGTTCGGCCGGCCCGGAACGACGAGCATCAGCCACGCGAACAGGAGGTAGCCGAAGATCGAGAGCCCGAGAATCGCGGGCTTCCGGTAGAGCGACAGGCGCGCGCTGATCCCGGATGCCGCCGCCGGGAGGCCCGGCGTCGCGGGGATTCCCGGCGAGGGCGGCACGGCCGAGGCGGTCACGGCGAGACCGCCGCCGACGCGCCTGCCGGCGGGACGGCCGGCGACCCCGTCTCGACGGCCCGGTCGGCGCCCGGCCGGCCGGCCGGCCGGAATCGCCACAGGCCGACCAGCGGCGCGAGGCGGCTCCAGGCCATGACGGGACACGTGACGGCCGCGGCGGCATAGGCCAGCCAGCCGCGCCGCCAGTAGGCCGCCAGCAAGGCCACGACTCCGGCCAGGGCGAAGCGGACCGCGAAGTCGATGCCGCCGCTCGATGGGACGAGGTGGATGACCTGGCCACCGGAGAGCGTTGCCACGTTCTCGAAGCGAAGCATGGCCAGGTAGTCCGACCAATCCCGCGGCGCAACGACGATCGAGGCAAGGCAGGCGGCGACGAGAACCAGCGTGCCGATGACGAGCGGGCGACGGCTCTCGCGCCTGTTGAACCAGAGGTACGGCACGATCAGGGCCGGTCCGAACTTGAGCAGGGCAGCCCAGGGCAGCAGATAAGCGCCCCGCCTGTCCCGCATCGCGAGCAGGATGACCGCGGCCACCTGCAGGGTGACATTTCCGATCGAGAGTTCGGTCAGGACCGGGACGAAGGCGCAGCACACGACCGCGGCGCGCCACGACCCCGCCAGGTATCTCAGGCACAGGACACCGCCGATGCGCCAGGCCCAGGCCACCAGCAACTCAGGGAGCAGCGCGATCAGCACGAAGAGCTGGGCGAAGATCGGCGGGTACGTGTACAGGGACAGGGTCGAATACGGGTCCGCCTGGTAGAGCTGTGCCCCGTCCAGAACGTGGTGACCGGCCAGCCAGTAGGCATGCGTGTCGTAGCCGAGGCCGCCGTTGTCGCCGACGGTCAGGACCAGGGCGGCCACGGCCAGCGCGCCGCCCAGCGCGAGGCCGGCGTCGGTCAGGACCTGGAGCAGCAGGGCCTCGCGGCGCTTCCCGCGGCCGGGTTCGCGCGACCGCGCTCGCCCGGACGCGACTTCGCCGGTGGTCACGGTCATGCCTCCGTCTTGCGCCCCAGTCGCCCGGAGCTTCCGTTTGCCATGACTTCCTCCGCCCCCTGGTGCGCCCCGCGTCGACCCGGGCCGGATCGACCGGTCGGGTCCGCTGCACGGGCACAGGTTATGTCACGGCGCCACCGCCGGCCGGCCCGTGGAACGCGGGGCCGGCCGCCCGGTTCGGCGCTACAATTCGACCAACCCCACAACCCCGGAAGGACGAGATGACGCCGCCGAACGAACCCGCCCCGGAGATCTCCCTCTCGGGCGAAAGCCTCGACGAACTGGTCCGGTCGCTCAGCGTCGACGAGCGGGCTCGTCTGACGGCGGGCGTCGACGCCTGGCACACGGCCGGGCTCGAGTCCATCGGACTGGGGCGGATGCTGACACTCGACGGCCCCAACGGCGTGCACAGCGTGGTCTTCCCAGAGGGTTCGAGCGCGACCTGCACGCCGTGCGGCACGGCCCTCGGCGCGACGTGGGACGCGAAACTGGTGGCGGAGGTCGCCGCCCGCATCGGCGCGGAGGCCGGGCGCGCCGATGTCCACTGCGTGCTGGGGCCGGTCCTCAACCTCGTTCGCTCACCGCTCGGAGGCCGCGACTCCGAGTGCTACTCGGAGGACCCGGTCCTGGCCGCCAGGCTGGGCGCCGCCTACGTGGCGGGCATGCAGTCGGAGGGGGTGGCCGCCTGCCCGAAGCACTTCGTGGCCAACGACTCGGAGTCGCACCGAACGACGGTCGACTGCGTCGTCGATGAACGAACCCTGCGCGAGGTGTACCTGCTGCCCTTCGAGGCTGCGGCCGCGGCCGGGGCCTGGTCGATGATGGCGGCCTACAACCGCGTCAACGGCCTCCACTGCACCGGCAACTCTGAGCTCATCGGCCGGATCCTGCGCGACGAGTGGGCCTGGGACGGCGTGCTGCTGTCCGACTGGTTTGCCACCAGCGATGCCACGCTCGAGGCGGCCGCCGGCTTGGATCTCGAAATGCCCGGCCCGCCGCGCCACTTTGGGCCGCGCCTGGCCGCCGCGGTTCGGCGGGGCGAAGTGGACGAGGAGACGCTCAACCGCACCGCGGCGCGGATGCTCACGCTCGCGGCCAGGGTGGGCGCCCTGAGCGCCGAAGGCCGAGGCGTGGGCGAGGCCATCGCCCCGGACGGCGCCCGGGAGCATCCTGAGGCCCCGGTCCTACTCTCCGACGCGGAAGCCGCAGCTCTGGTACGACGGGCCGCGGCGGACTCGTTCGTGCTCCTCTCCAACCACGGGGTCCTGCCGCTGGCGGCCGCCGATCTCAGTCGAGTGGCTGTGATCGGCCCGAACGCGGCCACTCCCTGCACCCACAGCGGCGGTGCCGCCCACGTCGATGCGCCCTACGTGGTCACTCCGCTCGAGGGCCTGCGGGCGGCGCTTCCGGCGGGGGTCGATGTAGTCCACGAGCCCGGCTGCGACATCGACTTCTTCCTGCCGCCCCTGACCCGGATGGATGTGACGGACCTGGACGGGCAGCCCGGCCTGACGATCGAGTTCTGGGCGGGCCAGGAGCCGGCCGGCGATCCAATATCCCGGTACAGCGTTCAATCGAGCAGGCTGACCTTGTTCGGGGATGTGCCGGCTGGTGTGCCCCAGGACGACTGCTTCGTCCGGCTCTCCGGCTGGCTCACGCCGGCAGCCGGCGGCCCGTACCGGATCTCGATGCGCGGGGTCGGCGGCCGCCGCCTCTACGTTGACGGGCAGCTTGCCGCCAGCGAGTGGGATGCCCCGGCCGGAGTGGACATCCCGACCGCCGTTTTCGAGGGCAGTGAACACCGGAGCACGTTCGAATTCGAAGCCGGCAAACGCGTCCTCATAACGGCCGAAGCACACTCCACCAACTCCAGGCCGAGCCTGCTGGCCCTGGGCTGCGCCGCGCCGGTCGCCTCGGACGCGATGGCGTCGGCCGTAGCCGCGGCGGCCGCCGCCGACGTGGCAGTCGTGGTGGTAGGCAACGACGAGGCCTGGGAAAGCGAGGGCCGGGACCGCAAGACGGTCACGCTGCCGGGTCGCCAGAACGAACTGGTGGAGCGGGTCGCGGCCGTCAACCACAGGACAATCGTCGTGGTCAACGCCGGTTGCCCCATGGATCTGCCCTGGGCGGACGAGGTGGCAGCCGTCATCTACGCTTGGCTTCCCGGCCAGGAATTCGGCAACGCGCTTGCCGACGTCCTGCTCGGAATGGCCGAGCCGGGCGGCAGGCTGCCGGTGACGATCGCCCGGCACGCCGCCGATTACCCCGCCTACGACACGACTCCGGGGCCACACGGGGAGCTGGTCTACCGCGAGGGCGTCAATATCGGCTATCGAGGTTTCGACGACGCCGGCGTCGAGCCGCGCTTCGCCTTCGGGCACGGCCTCGGCTACACGACCTTCGAGTTCGAGTCGCTCGACCTGGCGTCGGAAGGCCGGATCCCTGGCGAGCCCCTCGAGCTCAGCGTCCGGCTCCGCAACACCGGGCCGCGCGCCGGCAAGGAAGTGGTTCAGGTCTACGTCGCGGACCTCGAGAGTTCGGTGCCGCGGCCGCCCCGCGAGCTCAAGGGCTTCGCCGTCGTACGTTTGGCCCCGGACGAAACTGTCGAGCTGGCAATGGCGCTCGAGGACCGCGACCTGGCTTTCTGGGACACGGCCAGCCGCTCCTGGCGGATCGAGCCGGGCCGTTTCGAGGTCCAGGTCGGGCGGTCGTCGCGCGACATCCGCCTGCGCCGCGAGTTCGAGCTGGCGTAGGCGGTCGATGGCCGGTTCCCGCTCGCGCGGCCCGCGACGGGGCCGGCTCCGGGCCCGCGGCAGGCGACTCGGCCACCGCCCGGCCACGGCGGGGCCGCCGGGCGATCCAGATCGGCGCCGGGGATCTACATTTGACCCGGTCTGGTAACCTCGAACACCCCCGTCCGCTGTGAGGCGAGGCCCATCGAATCGCGAGAGAACAATGGCTGAGAGACCGCGCACCCTCGTCGAGAAGATCTGGGACGACCACGTGACGGCGTCCGACCCGGGCGCGCCCGCAATCCTCGCGGTCGATCTACACCTCGTCCACGAGGTCACCAGCCCGCAGGCATTCACGGGCCTGCGCGAGCGCGGACTCAAGGTCCGCAAGCCGGGCCAGACCGTCGCCACGGCCGACCACTCGATCCCCACGCTCGATCCCTCGCTGCCGATCCTCGACGAGCTCGCCGCGAAGCAGCTCGCCCAGATCGCCGAGAACTGCCGCGAGTTCGGGATCCCGTTCCACGGCCAGGGCTCGCCCAGCCGCGGCATCGTCCACGTCATCGGGCCGGAGCTCGGGCTCACCCAGCCGGGCATGACCATCGTCTGCGGAGACTCCCACACCGCCACCCACGGCGCCTTCGGAGCGCTGGCGTTCGGAGTCGGGACGAGCGAGATCGAGATGGTTTTGGCCACTCAGACGCTGCTGCAGCGCAAACCGAAGACCTTCAAGGTGGAGGTCACCGGGCGGCTGCAGCCGGGCGTCGGCGCCAAGGACATCATCCTGGCCCTGATCTCGCGCATCGGCGTCGGCGGCGGCACGGGCCACGTTTTCGAGTACACCGGCGAGGCGATTCGCGCCCTGTCGATGGAAGAGCGGATGACCGTCTGCAACATGTCGATCGAGGGCGGCGCCCGGGCCGGCCTCGTGGCCCCGGACGAGACGACCTTCGACTACCTCGAGGGCCGCAAGTTCGCGCCCAGGGGAGCGGCCTGGGACGAGGCGGTCGCCCGCTGGCGAAAGCTTCCGACCGACGAGGGCGCCACCTACGACCGAACCATCGTCATCGACGGCGCGGCTCTCGAGCCGATGGTCACGTACGGCACGAACCCGGGCATGGGCCTGCCGATCAGCGGCCGGATACCCTCACCGGCCGACCTCGAGCCGGCGGCCCGCCCCGACCTCGAACGCGCCCTGAACTACATGGGCCTCCAGGCCGGGGCGCCGATCGCCGGCCAGAAGCTCGACGTCGTCTTCATCGGATCGTGCACCAACGGCCGGATCGAGGACATGCGGGCAGCCGCCTCCGTTCTGCGCGGGCGCCACGTGGCCCCCGGCCTGAGGGTCCTGGTCGTGCCCGGATCGCAGCAGGTCAAACGTCAGGCCGAGAGCGAGGGGCTCGACGAAGTCTTCAAGGCGGCCGGCGCGGAGTGGCGTGAATCGGGCTGCTCGATGTGCATCGCGATGAACGGCGACCAGCTCGAGCCCGGCCAGTACGGCATCAGCACCTCGAACCGCAACTTCGAGGGGCGGCAGGGCAAGGGCGGGCGCTCGTTCCTGGCCTCGCCGCTCACGGCCGCCGCCAGCGCCGTCTCCGGCGTCGTCACCGATCCGCGGACGCTCCCCGGCGTCGCGTCGCAGAGCACGGCCGTGGAGGCCAACTGACATGCCAGAGCCTTTCGTCCGGACCACCAGCCGCGTCATCCCGATCCCGCGGGCCAACATCGACACCGACCAGATCTGCCCGGCGCGGTTTCTCAAGATCACCGACAAGGCCAACCTCGCCGATGCCCTCTTCTTCGACTGGCGCTTCACGCCGGACGGCGCGCGCAGGGTGCCGCCCTCGTTCATAGACGAGCCGCACAACGCCGGACGCGAGTTCCTGCTGGTCGGCGACAACTTCGGTTCGGGTTCCTCGCGCGAGCACGCGCCCTGGGCCCTGCGAGCGTGGGGCATCCGGGCGATCTTCTCGACCAGCTTCGCCGACATCTTCAAAGGCAACGCCCTCAAGAACGCCCTTCTCCCGGTGGTCGTGTCGGCTGAGCGGCTGGCGACGTTGCAGGCGCTCGTCGCGGCCGATCCGGACGCCGAATGGACGGTGGATCTCGAGGCCCAGCGGGTGACGTTGCCCGGCGGCGACTCCTTCGCCTTCGAAATCGATCCGTTCGCCCGGACGATGATCCTGGCCGGCACCGACGAGATCGGCTACGTCCTGGCCCGGCTGCCGGAGATCGAAGCCTGGGAGGCCGGCCACCCGGCCCGCATCGACACTCTCGCGGGCGCCGGGTAGACATTCGTTCCGTGGGCGAGCGGCCGGGGCCCGGCCGGACCGCCGGGCGTTCGAGTCGGGAGGCGAGGCTACACTCTGAGGGCGGCGCCAGCCCGAAGCCGAGCCGTACCGCAGCCGCAGGCGCAGATGGAAGAACTGAGCTGGAACGGCCTCGTGACGCACCAGTCGAGAGTCGATTGGGCGATCATCGGCGCCCTGAACGGCCAGGAGCTCTCGGGTTTCGAGATCTGGCGGTGGCTCGGGTCGGAGCCGGGGACCTCGGGGCTGCTGGACGAGACCGACCTCTACCCCACGCTGTACCGGCTGGAGGCCGAAGGCCTGCTCCTGAGCGACTGGCACGAAGCCGAGCGAACCAGGCGCAAGTACCGGCCCACCGTGGCAGCCCTCGACTGGCTGGGCGAGCACGCCGCGTCGGCGCCCTCCGTGCGCGGCACGCAGAGCGGCGGCCGCGAACGCGGCAACGAACTCGGCCGGGCCGACCGGGCCATCAGCCCCGACCCGGAGAGTGGCTCGTGGTTCCTGCCGCCGCTGCCCGAGGCGCCTGCGACCGCGGTCTTCCCCGGCGCCGCCCGGGATCGCGACGCCGGCGCAGTTCCGGGGTCGACCGAGGACGGCCGGCCGGCCGATGAGCCGGCCGATGGGCCGGCCCAGCCGGCAAGGGAGCGCGACGATGCCGGGAGCGCGGCCGTCGCCCGCTATGCCGGCGATCTTGGGGCCGGCCTCGACCTGCCCAGGATCGAGGCGGAGAGGGTTCGCCAGGAGATCGCCGACCACCTGGCAGACTCGTCGGCGGCGCTCCGCCTCGGGGGGCTCGAGGCCGAAGCGGCGACCGCCGAGGCAATCCGCGGCCTCGGCGAAGTCCACGACCTGGCGGCTCGCATCGGGAGGGCGCAGCACACGAAGGCCCGCCTGGACCGCGCCAGGGCCCGCGCGGCCATCGAGTTCGCCGGGGAGGTCGTCATCTGGCTGGCTCTCTCGGTGGCCGTCTTCGTCGTCTCGCCCGGTCTCGCGGACATCGCTACCGTCGCGGCCGGGCTGGCCGGCCTGCACCTCGTGGTGCTCACCTCGGCCGAATGGGCAACCAACCAGATGGCGGTCATGCTGTGCATCGGGGCCTTCGCCGCGGGTCGCCTGAGCATGGGGTACCTGGCTCAAATCAGCCGCCACCGCGACCCCACGCTGCGGAAACGCTGGGCCCTCGGCGGCGCCGCGGCCGTGCTCCTCGTGGCCCTAGTACTGCCCGGCTACCAGGACGGCCTCGTCGTGGCGACCCTGCTGGCGGCGCCGTTCGCGTTCGTCGCCGGCACCTTCCGGCCGAAACACCAGAACGAGAGCTCGTACACGTGGCGGGGCCTCGGTGTCGCCGTCGCCATCGTCCTGGCGATCATCCTGCTGCCGGCCGCCCGGATCTTCGCCTACGACCCGAACGGGACGCCGGGCACGCCCCTCGCGCCGGGGGCGGCCGAGGACCGGCTGACGGTGGACCAGAGGGCGGACGGCACCTACGACTACATCGTCCAGCCGGCCGCGACCGGGGCTGTGACCGTGGAGTTGTGGCCGGCAGCGACGGACGGCCCGTTCGTGGTGGTGGACCCATCCGCGACCGGACCGGCGGCCGTCGCGGCGCATCCGATCGACCTGTCGAAGCTGCCGCCGTACCGCCAGTGGTGGGTCGTCGCCGTCGCCTCCGGACCCGGCGGACGGCGCACCGCCGTTGCCGTCGCGATCCAGACGGGTCTCTCCTCGAGCCCCGGGACCGCGTTGGGCTGGCTGATCTCACGGCTGTAGTCGGCGGCCGGCCGGCCGGTCCGGCTCGGGAGTTCGAGCCGCGAGCGCCGGCCCGTGCGCGTCCGCCGTCCGGCAGGCCGTAAACTGGCGGCGACCGATAGCCCCGCCCAGCCCCGCGGAGAGACCCACGATGTCGAACGACGCCCCCCGTCCCCTGCCCTACGACCTGCCGAGCAACCCGGACAAGCGCCACAGCGCGGCCCTGACCGACGGCCCCGATCGCGCCGCGGCCCGCGGCATGCTCAAGGCCATCGGCTTCGACGACAAGGACCTGGCCCGGCCGCTGATCGGCGTGGCCACGACCTGGATCGAGACGATGCCGTGCAACTACAACCAGCGGCGGCTGGCCGAGCACGTCAAGGCGGGCATCCGCGCGGCCGGCGGGACGCCGATGGAGTTCAGCACGATCGCCGTCTCGGACGGGACCTCGATGGGCACCGAGGGCATGAAGGCTTCGCTGATAAGCCGTGAGGTCATAGCCGACTCTATCGAGCTGTGCGTCCGCGGACACATGCTCGACGGCGTCGTCTGCCTGGTGGGTTGCGACAAGACGATCCCCGGCGCGGCGATCGCCCTCGGTCGCCTGGACCGGCCCGGCGTGATCCTCTACAACGGCACCATCTATCCGGGTATGTACAAGGGCAGGCGAGACGCCACGATCGTGACGATCTTCGAGGCGATCGGGGCCTACCGCGCCGGCAAGATGTCGGCCGAGGAGCTGTACGAGATCGAGTCGGTCAGCTGCCCCGGCGCGGGGGCGTGCGGCGGGCAATACACCGCCAACACGATGTCCATGGTTCTCGAGATACTCGGCCTGTCGCCGGCCGGCCTCAACGGCATCCCGGCCGAGCACCCGGACAAGGACAGGGCCGCCTACCGGTGCGGCGAGGTCGTCATGGACCTCATCCGCCGGGACGTCCGGCCCAAGGAGTTCGTCACCCGGGTGTCGATCGAGAACGCCATCGCCTGCGTCGCCGCCACCGGCGGCTCGACCAACGCGGTCCTTCACCTGCTGGCCATCGCCCACGAATACGGGCTCAAGCTCGAGATCGACGAGTTCGGCGCGATCGCCGATCGGACGCCGATCGTCGGGGACCTGGTGCCGGGCGGGCGCTACGCGGCGGCCGACCTGTTCGAGGCCGGAGGCCTCTCGCTCGTGACCCGCGAGTTGCTGAAGAAGGGCCTGATCGACGGGTCCACTCCGAACGTCGACGGCGGCACCATCGCCGAAGCGGCGGCCGCGGTCTTCGAGACCGAAGGCCAGAAGGTCGTGGTGCCGATCGAGACTCCGCTCAAGCAGACCGGCGGGCTGACGATCCTCCACGGCAGCCTGGCACCCGACGGCTGTGTCATCAAGCTGGCCGGCCACGAGCGCCGCTTCCACAGGGGTCCGGCCCGAGTCTTCGACACCGAGAACGCCTGCTACGACGCCGTCCGCGGTCAGCGGATCAAGGAGGGCGACGTGATCGTGATCCGATACGAGGGTCCGGTCGGCGGGCCCGGCATGCAGGAGATGCTCTCGGTCACCGCAGCGCTGTCGGGCGAGGGGATGGGCGAGCACGTGGCCCTTCTTACGGACGGCCGCTTCTCCGGCGGCACGCACGGGTTGATGATCGGCCACGTGGCGCCGGAGGCGGCGCTGGGCGGCCCGATCGCCCTGGTCGAGGAAGGCGACGAGATCGTAATCGACGTCGATCGCCACGCCCTGGACCTCAACGTTCCGCCCGATCTCTTGGCCGCCCGGCGCGCCCGCTGGACGCCGCCGGCCCCGCGTTACAGGAGCGGCGTCATGGCCAAGTACGCGGCCATGGTTTCATCCGCGTCCCTGGGCGCCGTCACCACCGGCGAGCGCTTGACGGAGCGACTGGAGCGGTAGGGAACCAGGGCGCGGAGGAGACGGTGTCTCCGGCCGACGACCGCGACCCGCGGATGGGACGTCGGGCTCCGCCACCGTCCCGGTTCGCTCGAACCTCGCTGGTTCGCTGTCGGCTCGCCCCGCGATCGACGGGCCGGCCGGCGCCCGTCGGCCGAGGATCGAGCACCTGTAGGCGTACGCCGTCACGCCGGCGAGTCCGATCGAAGTTGCGTATCGCCGGGCGGACCACCCTATGACCTCGTCGAGCCCGGCGATACCCGCCGCAAGGGCCCGGAGACGCAGGGCCTGAGGCGCGTATCGTCGAAAGACGAGGCCTGGCGGCTCCTCATCCGGGCGGCCTGTACGCGAGGCGTTGCACATACCCCCGACATAGCCCGACGGCGGCCCGCGGCGGCCAGCCGTCGCGCAGGAGGAGTGGTGGTCAGGGCCGCGCCGGACCAGCCCGCACCATGCGGGCATCTCGGTCATGATCACCGGCAGCCAATTCGATGCGGCTGTGGAGGTACGCGTGACTGGAGAGGTCGGCGGCGAACTCACCGGCGAAATCCAGATGAGCGATGTCGAGCTCGCGGAGCTCGTCGAGCTCCTGAGGTCGCTCATCCGAATCAAGAGCGCCAACCCGCCCGGAGACGAAATCCTCGCCGCGCGTTACGTGGAGACGGTCCTGGCCGACGACGGGATCCCGTCATCGGTCGTGGAGCCGTTTCCCGGCCGCGGCTCGATCGTCGCCCGTCTCCGCGGCGACGGCACCGGCGGAGATCCATTGCTTCTTCTGTCGCACCTGGACGTGGTCCCGGCCGAGCCGGAGGGCTGGACCCACGACCCGTTCGGCGGCGAACTGGCCGACGGCTACGTCTGGGGGCGCGGGGCCGTCGACATGAAGGGCATGGTGGCGATGGAGATCCAGGTGATGCGCCGCCTGGCTCGCGCCGCGCGGGCGGCGGGCCGGGACCCGGCCGCGGACCCGATCCCCGGCCTGCATCGTGACGTCATCTTCTGCTCGACCGCCGACGAGGAGGCCGGCGGCTGGCAGGGCGCCTGCTGGATGGTCGACAACCATCCGGATTGGATTCGCGCCGCCGGGGCGCTCAACGAGGCCGGCGGCATGTCGATGCCGTTCGGCAGCACCCGCGTACTCCCGATACAGGTCGCCGAAAAGGGCTTCGTGGTCTACAGGATCCGCGTCAAGGGCCGTTGGGGCCACGGCTCCGTGCCGACCCAGGACAACGCCGCGGTCCTGGCCGGGCGGATCGTCGCGCGCCTCGGAAGGCCGGGCCGCGCCCGGCTCACGGAGACGACGAGCGCATCGCTGGCCCGAGCCATCCCCGCCGTCGTCGGGCGCGGTTCCGGGGCCGTTTCGCTGGGCCTGCGGCTGGCCGCCAGGTTCCGCCCCGGCCTGCTCGACGCCGGCCTGCGACGCATGCGCGACCCGGTCCTGGCCCGGACCCTTTCGGCGATGATCCACGACCCGACCTCCGTCGGTATCCTCCGCGCCGGCCTGAAGTACAACGTCATCCCCGGCACGGCCGAGATCGAACTCGACTGCCGAACCCTGCCGGGCACCGACGAGCCGGCGATGCGCGCGGAGCTTCGGCGCCGAATCGGCGACGAACTGTGGGGCCGCGTCGAGGTCGATTGCCTGCAGGTCGGACCGTCCGTCGCGGCTCCTTCGGACGGGCCGCTCTATCGCCTGCTGGAGCAGGTCGTGGCGTCCCACGATCCCTCGGGCGTGCCTCTCCCCTTCCTCGCGCCGTTCGCCACCGACGCCAAGCACCTGGCTCGCATCGGCGTCCCGACCTACGGCTTCGCGCCGCTCCGCACCGACGGGCGCGACAACCCGCTGGCCTTGATGCACGGCGACGACGAGCGCGTCGCCGTGGGGGCGCTGCGCTGGGGACTGCCCGTGCTGCACGACGCGGTGACCCGCTTCTGCGGCTGAGCGCTCCGGCTCGAACGAGAGCATCCGACCGGCGAGCCTGCGCCGTCGGGCCCCGGCATACCGCACCGGATCGCACCGGATCGACCGGAATCGCGGAACCCACACTGTGCCGGCCGCCCCACCGATCGGCCGTATCAAGCCGGGACGGAGATCGCCCTCCGTATTCGGGTCGGGCGACGCGGGCCGGCCGGACCATCTTCGAAGGGAAACGTCGCGTCCCACCGACAGTTTCGTAAGCCAAACCGGCGCCATGCCCCAACAGCCCGAGAACGCGGGCGGGTTGGCCCCCGGCAGGCCGGGTCATGCGGCCCTATCGTCGGGTGCCGTTGCTTCCGAGAATCCAAACAGGCAACGAGGATTGCGCCCAAGCGAAGCGTCAAGCCGGACTCGGAACGTTGCCGCCGAAGCCGGCACCGGGCGCCCCCGGATCAGGGCGAAGTAGCGTCCCGCTACGCACCGCAATACCGGCCCGGCCCGCAGTGGACCCGGCCCCGGCCCGCTGACTCCCGGCGCGCGTGCACATGGAAGGCGCGAACGTCCGGTCGGGTATGCGGTCTGAGGCCTGCTTGGCCCAAGCGAGTCGAGGCAGACCAAAGGGGCAATCGGATGGTCGTGACTCAGGTCCAGCCGCCCGTGACGGCCAACTCAAGCGTTCGCTTCCTCGAGGAGGTCAGCGCCAAGACGGCCGGCGTCTCCCGCCTCGAGATGTGCATCCAGTGCGGCACGTGCGGTGGGTCATGCCCGTCCGCCGACGACATGGATCACACGCCGCGAATGCTCTTCGCGTTGATCCGGGCCGGGATGAAGGATGAGGCTCTGCGCAGCAACACTCCCTGGATGTGCGTGTCCTGCTACCACTGCGTCGTCCGATGCCCCCAGGGCGTCCACATCGCCGACGTCATGTACACCCTCAAGGGCATGGCCGAGGAGGCGAAGTCATACCGGGACAAGACGCCGCCCCATTTCGCGGGCGTCTTCGTCGGGCAGGTCGAGACCTTCGGGCGAAGCTGGGAGCTGGGCCTGACCGCTCGCCACTACATGCGCCACTACATCCTGAGGCTGCCAAGGATGACGCCGATGGCGATCGGCCTCTTCCTGCGCGGCCGGATCGGCATCATGCCCCACCGCATTCGCCAGAGGCAGCAGCTCCACGCAATCCTGAGTCGCGCGGACGAGCTGGAGAAGGTTTCATGAGCCGCTACCTCTACTACCCGGGCTGCTCCATGGACGGCAGCGGCCGAGCCTACGGCGAATCGCTGATCGGCGTGTGCGAGAAGCTCGGGCTGACCATGGCCGAGATCGACGACTGGAACTGCTGCGGCGCCACCGAATACGTCGGCGTCAGCCTCAGCCCGGCCTACGCGCTGATCGCCCGGAACCTCGCCCTGGCGGCGAACGCGAAGCAGGAGGGCGAGCCGCTCGTCGCGGCGTGCAGCGCCTGCTACCTGAACCTTGCCAAGGCCGACAGCTACATGAAGGAGCGGCCGCTCCTCAACGAGCGCGTCAACGTCGCGCTCGACGCGGGCGGACTCCACTACGATCCGGGCTCGGTCGAGGTTCGCCACCTGCTCGAAGTCATCATGAACGACGTGGGCCTCGATCAGGTGCGGGCGACCGTGGTCAAGCCGCTGGCCGGCCTGCGGGTCGCGCCATACCTCGGCTGCATGCTGCCCCGTCCCGACCCCGACCACCGCTGGAAGAACCACGAGCGCCCCGACGACCTGGACCGGCTGCTCGCGGCCCTCGGCGCCGACGTCGTGGACTTCCCGCTCAAGACCGAGTGCTGCGGCGGCCACATGACGCAGATCGCGCCCAAGGTCGGCCTGGAGTTGATCAGGCGCCTCGTCGACGAGGCGGAGCACCACGGCGCCGACATGATGGTGACCGTGTGCCCGATGTGCCAGATCAACATCGACGCCTACCAGGGCGAGATGAACGCCCTGTTCCACACCAAGCACAAGATGCCGATCGTGTTCTTCACCCAGCTGATGGGCGTCGCCTTCGGGCTCGACGCCAGGGCCATGGGTTTCGGGCGCGAGCTTACGGACGCCAGAGAGGCTCTCAAGAAGGTCGGCCGGCAGCCTGAGCCGGCCGCCGCGGAGGCCGGACCGGTTCACCGGCCGAGACCCGACAAACGAGCCCTGCCCATGCCGAGCATGCCCGGGGGCGAGACAGCTTCCACGGGCGAGGTCCGACGATGAGCGCCCACGACCACCTTCCAAGCGAGGGCGAGATCCGGATCGGCGTCTACGTCTGCCACTGCGGCAGCAACATCGCCGGCACCGTCGACGTCGTCGAGGTCGCCCGCTGGGCCGGCGAGGCGCTGAAGGATCAGGGCGTCGTCGTCGCCCGCGAGTACAAGTTCATGTGCTCCAGCCCCGGCCAGGAGCTGGTCACCGACGACATCCGGGACCTCGGGCTGAACCGCATCGTCGTTGCCGCCTGCTCGCCTCACCTCCACGAGAACACCTTCCGGACTGCCACGGCCCGCGGCGGGCTCAACCCGTACCTCTGCGAGCTGGTCTCGATCCGCGAGCAGGACTCTTGGGTCCACACGGACAAGGCCGCGGCCACGGCCAAGGCCAAGGCCATCCTGGCCGGCGGCGTCGAGCGGGTCCGTCGCAACACTCCGCTCGAGGCGCTGACGGTCGACATCAACCCGGCCACGCTCGTCGTCGGAGGCGGCATTGCCGGCATCCAGGCCACGCTCGAGATCGCCGACGCGGGCTTCCCCGTCTACCTGGTCGAGAAGGACGCTTCGATCGGCGGCCACATGGCCCAGTTCGACAAGACCTTCCCGACCCTCGACTGCGCGGCCTGCATCCTGACGCCGCGCATGGTCTCGGCCGGCACGCATCCGAACGTGACGCTCATGACCTGGAGCGAGGTCACCCACGTCGAGGGCTTCGTCGGCAACTTCACGGTCACCGTCCGAAAGAAGGCCCGCTACGTCGATTCGGACCTGTGCACGGGCTGCGGCGTCTGCCAGGAGAAGTGCCCCAAGAACGTCATCGACGAGGTCTACGAGGCCGGGCTGGGCTATCGAAAGGCGATCTACACGCCGTTCGACCAGGCCGTCCCCCGGACGCCGGTGATCGATCGCGAGAACTGCACCTACTTCATCAACGGCAAGTGCAAGGCCTGCGAGAAGTTCTGCGAGAAGGACGCCATCCGCTTCGACCAGCAGGACGAAGAGGTCACCCTCAAGGTCGGCAACATCATCCTGGCCACGGGCTATGACATCTTCGACGCCCGCCAGATCGCGCAGTACGGCTACGGCCGGCTGCCGAACGTCTTCACCAGCCTCGAGTTCGAGCGCCTGAGCAACTCCGCGGGGCCGACGAACGGCCGAATCGTCTGCCGCGACGGCGTGACCGAGCCGAAGACGGTCGGCATCATCCACTGCGTGGGCAGCCGCGACCGCAACTTCAACAACTACTGCTCCGCCATCTGCTGCATGCAGAGCCTGAAGTTCGCCCATCTGGTGAAGGAGCACACCGACGCCACGGTCTACAACTTCTACATCGACATGAGGACCGCGGCCAAGGGCTACGACGAGTTCTACCAGCGCGTCATGGAGGAGGGCACGCTCTTCGTCCGCGGCAAGCCGGCCGAGGTCACCGAGGCCGGGCGGCTGCCCGGCGAGGAAGGCAAGATCATCGTCCAGGTCGAGGACACGCTGGCCGGGCGCCAGCGCCGCATCCCGGTCGATATGGTCGTTCTTTCGGTCGGGCTGCAGCCTCGGGCGGACGCGAAGGAGATGGCCCAGAGGTTCGGCATCTCGTGCAGCTTCGACGGCTGGGCCATCGAGAAGCACCCCAAGCTGGACCCGGTCGCCACGATGACGGAAGGCGTCTTCATCGCCGGCTGCGTCAGCGGCCCCAAGGACATCCCCACGTCGGTGGCGCAGGGCGCGGCGGCGGCGGCTCGCGTACTGGGCCGGATCCAGATGAAGCAGATGAACCTCGAGCCGATCAAGGCCACGGTTCACCCCGAGCAGTGCTCGGGCTGCCGCATCTGCAACACCATGTGCCCATACAACGCCATCAGCTTCGACGCGCCGCTGGGTGTGTCGAGCATCAACGCCGCGATGTGCCAGGGCTGCGGCACGTGCGTCGCCGCCTGCCCGGCGGGGGCGATCTCCGGCACGGGCTTCAGCGACGAGCAGGTCATGGCCCAGATCGAGGGCCTGCTCAAGTTCGGAGCCGACGGGACGCCGCTCAAGCGGACGGCTTTCCCGGCGGCAAGCCATGATGCGATCCAGGAGGCGGTGCGAGCATGAGCGCGCAAGCACCCGTCGCCGCGGGTTCCGTCGAGGGAGCCGCCCCCACCCCCTTCGAGCCGGTCATCATCGGCTTCACCTGCAACTGGTGCAGCTATCGAGCGGCGGACCTGGCCGGCACGGCGCGGACCAAGTACGCCCCGAACGTGCGGCTCATCAGGCTCATGTGCTCCGGCCGTCTCGATCCCACCTTCGTTCTCAAGGCCTTCTCCGAGGGCGCGGACGCGGTCCTGATAACCGGCTGCCACCCCGGCGAATGCCACTACATCGAGCAGAACTACAAGGCCCTGCGGCGGTTCCAGCTGCTGCGGCGCACGGTCGAGGCCCTCGGCATCGAGCCGGAGCGGCTCCAGCTCGTCTGGGCCAGCGCCGCCGAGGGCGTTCGCCTGGCCAGCGAGATCACCCGCGTGACCGAGGACGTCCGAGCCCTGGGTCCGCTCAACTGGCCGGCCGGCGAGATCGTGGACATCGACGGCGTCGACCTTGAGGCGGCCTGGGAGGCGACCGGCGGAGACGAGGCCGGACCGCCCGAGATCCCGGACGGCCTGGCGGCCGAGCCGGCGGCGGAGGTGGCCCGATGAGCGCCGTCGCAGGTGCCGACGGCAAGCCCGAGGCTCCGTCGAAGCCCAAGCTCGCGATCTTCGGCGCCGCCTCGTGCGGCGGTTGCGACGTGGCCATCGTCAACATCCACGAGCACATCCTGGATGTCGCGGCGGCGTTCGACATCGTCCTCTGGCCGACCGTCATGGACGGCAAGTACAGCGACATCGAAGCCCTGGCCGACGGCGAGATCACGGTCACCCTGGTTTCCGGCAGCATGCGGACGGACGAGACCGTCCACCTGGCGAAGCTCCTCCGGCGCAAGTCGAAGTTCGTGGTCTCGTTCGGGTCTTGCGCCAGCGAGGGCTGCATCCCCGGCCTCGCCAACCTGTCGAGCCGCAGGCAGATCATCGACACGGCCTTCTCGACGTCCAGCACGGACAATCCGGAAAACCTCCGCCCGACCTGGGAGTACGAAGTGCCGGAGGGAGTCCTCCACCTGCCCGAGTTCGAGCCCGTCCTGCGCACCCTGGACCAGGTGGTCGACGTGGACTACACGATCCCCGGCTGCCCGCCCGAGTCGACCCAGATCTGGGCGGCCCTCGAGGCCGTGGTCAAGGCCCTCAACGGCACCGGGCCGCTGCCGCCGAAGGGTTCGGTCCTGGGCGCCGGCGATTCGACAGTCTGCGACGAGTGCGCCCGCAAACGCGACGTCAAGAAGATCAGCGAGTTCGTGCGCATCCAGCAGGTCGCCCACTTCGATCCGGAGATCTGCCTCCTGGAGCAGGGCCTGCCCTGCAACGGCCCGGCGACCCGGAGCGGCTGCGGCGCCCTGTGCCCGGCCGTCTCGGCGCCGTGCATAGGCTGCTACGGCGCGGCCGAGGGAGTCATCGACTACGGCGCCCGCCTGATGTCCGCCTACGCCTCGGTCGTCGAGGCCACCACGCCCGAGGAGATCGACAAGGTGCTCGACGGCCTCCCCGATCCGGTCGGCCAGTTCTATCGCTTCAGCCTTGCCGGCTCGCTGCTCCGCAGCGGCCGCTCGGCCTGGCAGAACGACGGGGAGTAAGAGCATGGAGCGAATCACGATCGACCCCGTCACCAGGCTCGAGGGCCACGGCAAGATCGAGATCTTCCTCGATCCCGACGGCGAGGTCGCCAACGCCTACTTCCAGATCCCCGAACTGCGCGGCTTCGAGCGCTTCTGTGTCGGCCGGCCGGTCGAGGAGATGCCGACCCTGACCAACCGCATCTGCGGCGTCTGCCCGGAAGCCCACCACATGGCCGCCGCCAAGGCCGCCGACGCCGTCTACCACGTCGACCCGCCGCGACCGGCCAGGCTCCTGCGCGAGCTGCTCTACAGCGCCTTCTACGTCACGGACCACACCACCCATTTCTACGCCCTGGGCGGCCCCGACTTCGTGGTCGGGCCCGACGCCCCGGCGGCGGAACGCAACATCCTCGGCGTTCTGGCCAAGGTGGGAATGGAGATCGGCGGCCAGGTCATCCAGGCTCGCAAGAACGGGCACCACGTCATCGAGATGATCGGCGGCCGCAAGATCCATCCGGCGACCGCGGTGCCGGGCGGAATGACGCAGGGCATCACCGAGGAGCAGCGGGCCGAGATCGAGAAGATCGGACGCTGGTCGATCGAGTTCGCGCAGTTCAGCCTGGGGATCTTCGACCAGATCGTCCTCGGCAACGACGCCTACAAGGCGATGATCCTCTCCGACGGCTACACCCATCGCACCTACTACATGGGCCTGCTCGACCCCAACAACAAGGTCAACTTCTACGACGGTCGGGTCGGCATCATGTCGCCCGACGGCGAGCGCGTTGGCACCTACGCGCCGGCCGACTACCGCGACTGGATCGCGGAGCACGTCGAGCCCTGGACCTATCTCAAGTTCCCCTACCTCAAGAAGGTCGGCTGGAAGGGCTTCGTCGACGGCCCGGACTCCGGTGTCTACTGCGCCACGCCGCTCTCGCGGCTCAACACCGCCGACGGCATGGCCACCCCGCTCGCCCAGGCCGCCTACGAGCGCTTCTACGACACGCTCGCCCCCAATCCTGAGGCCGGCGGCAAGCGCCTGGTTCATCACCGCCTGGCCACCCACTGGGCGCGCCTGATAGAGCTTCTCTACGCCGCCGAGCACATAGTCGAGCTGGCTACCGACCCGGAGATCACCTCGACGAACGTCCGCACGGTTCCCACCGAGAAGCCGACCGAAGGCGTCGGCACCGTCGAGGCACCCCGCGGCACGCTCACCCACCACTACTGGACCGACGAGCGCGGCATCCTGACCGGCGTCAACCTGGTCGTAGGGACCACCAACAACTACGCCCCGATGGCGATGTCGATCAAGAAGGCCGCCCAGAGTCTGATCCACAAGGGCACGATCGTGCATCAGGGCCTTCTGAACCGCGTCGAGATGGCGTTCCGCCTGTACGATCCGTGCTTCGGCTGCGCCACCCACTCGCTCCCCGGTGAGATGCCGCTCCAGGTTGCCATCCGCAACTCGGACGGCGAGGTCATCGAGGTTCTGAAGCAGCACTGCTAGATCGGATACTCCGTGGCCGACAGGCGTCCCTCGCCGCTCCACGGCGACTCGCGGCCTCGAACGATCGTCGTCGGAATGGGCAATCCCCTGCTCGGCGACGACGGCGTGGGCTGGCGCGTCGCCGACGAGGTGGAGGGCCGGCTGCTCGCCGCGGCCGCCGGCGGTGGCCCCGGCCCCGACGTCCGGATCGAGCGGCTGGGCGTGGGCGGGCTGCGCCTGATGGAGTGTCTGACCGGCTACGCGTCGGCCATCCTCGTGGACGCGGCCGAGTTCCCGGACCGGCCGATCGGCGAGGTCCGATCCTGTGCGTTCGAGGACCTGGCGGAATTTGCGGCCGGCCATCTCGACTCCGCGCACGACGCATCCCTCCGCACGGCCCTTGCGCTGGGCAGGCGGCTCGGGGCCGATCTTCCGGACAGCATCTACGCGGTGACCGTCCAGGCCCGCCGGACCGACGAGTTCGGGGAGGAGCTGAGCCCGGAGGTCGCGGCCGCGGTCCCGGCGGCGGCAGAGGCCGTGATCGCCCTCCTCGAGGCCGGGGCGAGGTAGCCGTGCAACGCCTGGGACGAGGTTTCGGCCGGGACGTGCGCCGCCGGACCCGAGATCGTGATCGAGCGTACGCCGCCCGGCGGGCTGCGACTCGCGGCAATCGATGTCGAACGGGCCGGACCGTCCGGGACCAATGGCACGGCGCCGGGGAGGTCGCCGTCGATAGCCTTACCAGCGCCGAATGGTGCGATCGACCTCCGGCCTCGTCTACGCGCAACGGGCGTGAGATGATCTACCGTGGCCCGGGTCCATCTCGAAACTGCCTGACGCCGTCGTCGGGAGGGAGACATGAGTAATCAGTTCGTGGTCCAGCTGCCGAATCGCCCGGGCGAGCTCTCTCACCTGGCCAGGGCACTGTGCGCGCGCGGCGTCAACATCGTCCAGATCCAGCAGAGCACCGCCGGCGACATCACCTCCGCCCAGATCTTCACGGATTGCTGCGACGACGACACGAAGGATGTCCTGCGCGGCATGGGCTATCCGTTCGTGGCCCACACGAACCTGACGGTGGAGATCGAGGACACGCCCTGCGCCTTCAGCGAGATCAACGATCGGCTCCTCGGGGCCGACGTCGGGCTCCACGGCTTCTGCGTCATCGGCCGGGCCAACGGCGTCGCCACATGGGCCTTCGCGGTCGACGACGAGGCGCGAGCCCGAGCCGCCCTCGGACTGCCTCCGGTCGCCGACGCGAGCGAGGCCGCCAGGGGCTGACTCTCGGCGGCGTGCGCCCGGCGGCGGGCGCCGTCCGAGTCAATCGGGGCCCTGGTATCGGACCATCGGGTTGCCGCCCGCGTCCTACCGCGGGCGCTGCTTGATCAGCCGTCCACGCCGCGAGATGGCGTGCGTCGACAGGGCCGCCACGCCCATCGCCACGAGTGCCCGCTCGGCCGTCGGCAGAGGCCGAACGATCGACAGGAACTCCTGGGCGCGGGCCCGGTCGACGAGGCCGAGGAGCGCCTGGCCGCGGCCCGTCAGGGTGAGCGTCCGCAGGCGGCGATCCTCCGAGTCCTGGGTCCGCTCGATCAACTGGCGCCGGACCAGGCCATCGACGAGGCGGCTCGTCGCCGACTGCGAGCGACCGAGGGTATCGGCCAGGTCGGCCACGGTCATGGTGCCGCTGTCGGCCAGCGCGTACAGCGCGGCAAGCTGCGTGAAGCCCAGGTTCAGCTCGCCCAGCTGAGCGGCGAAGCCGATGACCAGATCTCGCCAGATGGCGCGGCCCATGGCGATCCGGTCGGAGAGTTCGCGCGGATTCTGGAGTCGGTGGCGAGCCGCCTCGACAGGCGCCGAGAGCAACTCCCGGGCGGCCGACTCGACGGCCGAGCGGCTCGGCACGGTCAGGGACGGCATGTGGAGGAATGGGCGCGGCGTGTCACGCAGCATGCGGAGCCGCGCCGCTCCGGTGGGCCGGGCGCCGGATGTCTGGGGCCGCGAAGCCACGCTGACGGCCGGATCCGAGGGCTCGGCGCCGACGGCGGAGACCGGCTCGGGCACCGTCGGCGACACCGTTTCGGCTTCCGCCGGGGCCGGCGAGTCCGGCGGCGCCGGATCCGTCGCGGCGCCTTGCGGGGACCACGGACCGAGGTTGGGGAGCTTGGGTCTGAACTGAGGCATCGCCTCAGGGTACGCAATCACCCCTGTCCATGCAAACCTGCACACGTTTTCCCTCGTGGCCGGGAGCGTCAGACTTACCTTTGCCGCGAGCCCGACCAGTTGAGGTCCGCTCTGACAAATCCACAGCCCGGCCCTGCCAGGTACGCCGGCCCTGGCGTGCGCAGGCGAGCCGATGGAGACCAGACACAGCACATGGATCGCATTGCCTTCGTGTTCCCCGGCCAGGGGTCCCAATCGGTGGGCATGGGCAAGGCCCTGGTCGAGGCCTCGCCGGCAGCCGCCGCCATCCTCGCCGAAGCCGACGACGCTCTGGGCGAGTCGATCAGCCGGCTCGCCTTCGACGGGCCGGCCGAGCAGCTGGACCTCACCGTCAACGCCCAGCCGGCCCTCGTTGCCGTATCGATCGCCTACCTGGCCGCCCTGCGCGAGCGCTGGGCCGGGTCAGGCATCGCCGGGCCGGAGCCGGTTTACGCCGCCGGCCATTCGATGGGCCAGTACAGCGCCATGGTGGCGGCCGGCGTCATCTCCCTCGGCGACGCCGTTCGGCTGGTCCGGGAGCGCGGCCGGCAGATGCAGGCTTCCGGCCAGGGTCGATCGGGCGCCATGGCGGCGATCATCGGCCTGGACGACGCCCGCATCCCGGAGCTCCTGGCGCTGGGCGAAGGCCACGGCAGCGTCACCGTTGCCAACCGCAACTCCCCAGGTCAGGTCGTGATCTCCGGCGATCGCGCGGCCGTCGAGGCCGCCGTGGCCGGCGTCAAGGATCTCGGCGGACGCCGCGGAATACTCCTGCCCGTCTCGGTCGCCGCGCATTCGACGCTGATGGCGGAAGCCGCCGATGGCATGGCCCGCGTCCTGGCGCCGATCGCATTCAGCGACCCCGCGGTCCCGCTGCTCTCCAACGCAGACGCAAGGCCGATCACGACCGCGGAGGGTGCGCGCGCCGAACTCATAGATCACCTCACGCGCGGCGTCGATTGGGTCGCCGCCGTCGGACGCATGACGTCCGACGGTGTCACGACCTTCGTCGAGATCGGGCCAGGCAAGGTTCTCACGGGCCTGATCAAGCGCATCGCGCCCGAAGCGGACGCCGTCGCCGTCGACGACGCGGCGTCACCTGGCGGCTTTCTGGTTCCCTTTAGCGACGGCCTCGCCGTCGGTCACTAGCCCAGCCACCGGCGGCGGGATCGCTGCCGGGTCGAGATCCGGAGGAGCGGCAACAAAGTGCGCAAACCTGACTACTCCAGGCGAGTTGTCGTCACGGGGATGGGGGTTGTCAGCCCGATAGGCAACGACCTCGACACCGTCTGGCAGAACCTCGTGTCCGGCCGGTCCGGCATCGGCGCGATCACGCATTTCGACACAACGCCCTACGAGCACAAGGCGGGCGGCGAGGTCCACGACTTCGACGTCACCAAGTTCTGGAACTTCAAGGACGCCCGTCGAACGGAGACAACGGTCCACTTCGCCGTCGCCTCGGCCAAGATGGCCGTGGCCGACTCCGGGCTCGAGATCAACGACGACAACCGCTACGACATCGGCGTCATCTACGGTTCAGGCGGGGGCGGCCAGGCCCTCTTCATCCTCAACCAGGAGATCTGGCACACCAAGGGCGTGCGCGCCGTGAGCCCGTTCTTCATCGCCAACGGCCTGGTTGACGCAAGCTCGGGCACGATCGCGATCGAGACGGGCGCCAAAGGTCACAACTACTGCCCGGTAGCCGCCTGCTCGACCGGCACGCTGGCCATCGGTGAGGCCGCCGAGGCAATCCGCAGGGGCGACTGCACGGCGGTCATCGCCGGGGCGGCGGAATTGCCGCTGCTCGAACTCGTCCACATCGGATTTACGAACATGCGCGGCATGGGCACGCCGCTGCCGGGTCAGCCGATAGGGAGCGTCTGCCGGCCCTTCGACCGAACCCGGGACGGTTTCGTGCTCGGCGAGGGCGGCGGGGCTTTGATCCTCGAGGACCTGGAGCTGGCCAAGGCGCGCGGAGCGAAGATCTACGCCGAAGTCGTGGGCTACGGCTCCTCCGCCGACGGCTTCGACATGATCGCGCCGGCCGACGGCGGCGAGGGATCGGCCCGGGCGATGAAGATGGCCCTGGAGCGAAGAGACGTACCGGTCGACGAAATCGACATGATGAACCCGCACGGCACCTCCACGCCCGTCGGCGACAAGCGCGAGAGCGAGGCGATCTGGGCCGCCTTCGGGAGCCACACCCCGAACATGCTGGTCTCGGCCACGAAGTCGTTGACAGGCCACATGATGGGCGCGGCCGGCGCTTTCGAAGGCATCGCCACGGTCCTGTCGGTCTACCACCAGACCGTGCCCGGAACGCTCAACTACGTCGAGCCCGATCCCGAGTGCAACATCAACGTCGCGACCGAGACGATCGAGAAGCCGCTGCGCTACGCGATGTCGAACAACATCGGCCTGGGCGGCCACAACGCGGCCGTGATCTTCAAGCGCTACACCGGCGACTAGAACTGGTGCCTGCCCGATCGTGGATCCGCGGCTCGCGGATCCACGGCTCGCGGACTCAGCGCCCTCTGTTGGGAGGCCAGACGGTCGCGTTTCGGCCTATCCTTGCGCGGAGCAACGTTTACTAGAGCAGTCATGGTATAGTCCGGCCATGGCTGACAAGTCGCCGGTCGTGATGCCGTACCTGTCGTCGAGGCGGGTCTCCGACCCGACACTGGAGACCAGCCGCCTCCTGGTCGAGTTTCTGCACGCCGCGTATGCCACCCGCCGCCTGGAGATGGACCCGGAAGACGGAAACCACGCGAATGGCTCGGCCGCACCCCATGGAACCGCGTCCGCCGCCCTTTCCTCCCACGCGGTCAGGGCGGCGATCCACGTGTACCAGCACGGCGACCGAACCGTCGGCCAGCTGGCCAGCGGCCTCGGCATCTCCTACGGCTGGGCCAGCCGGGTCGTCGAGGAGCTGGAGACGGCCGGCTATGCGATTCGCGAGCGAGACGACGACGATCATCGCGTCGTCCGAGTCAGACTCAACCCGGCCAAGATCGATGAGGTGGAGCGGGCGTATCGCTGGCGAGGGCGGGCGGTGGCCGCGGCCCTCGATCCCCTCGGCGGGCCCGAGCGGCAGGCGGTGCGCCTCTTCCTGCGCCGGCTCATCGACCTCCTGCGCGAAGAGGAGCCCGAGCGGCACTGAAGCGCTCCGCGGCGCCGAGCCGGTTACAATCCGCAGGTCGGCAGTCGCCTCGCCGCGTGAGGCTCGGCGGCTCCGGCAGCCGTCCCACCGGCGAACGCCGTTGCGTTCCGCCGGGCCAGATGAGATGGGCGCCGCCGGCGGTGGTCGCCTCCGCTTGCCAGACGTCTTAGGAGATGGCCCGTGCCCACCAGGGATCCTGCTCGTCGTACCGTCGTCACCGGTCTCGGGGCCGTCACCCCGATCGGAAACACCGCCAGGGCCTACTGGGACGGCCTCCTTGCCGGCGCTTCCGGCGTTGGCCCGATCACGCAATTCGATCCGTCTGGTCTGGACGTCAAGATCGCGGCTGAAGTGAAGGGCTTCGACCCCAGCGTCGCGATGGACCGAAAGATGGCGCGGCGAATGAGCCGCTTCATACACCTGGCCGTCGCCGCCGCGACCGAGGCGGTGGAAGACGCAGGCATCGACTTCTCCACGTACGACCAGGACCAGAGGGATCGCGTCGCCGTCTGCATGAACACCGGCGGCGGCGGGCTCGAGCAGGTCCTCGAAGGCACGCGGGTCATCGCCGAGAAGGGCCCGGGCCAGGTCTCGCCATTCGCGATACCGGCGCTGTCAGGCTCCATGGCCGCCTGCCAGATCTCGATGAAGTACTGCACCACCGGTCCGGTCATCTGCCAGGTCGCGGCCTGCGCCAGCAGCGTGATCGCTTTCATCGATGGCATGCGCATGATCCGAGACGGCGAGGTCGACGTGGCCCTGGTCGGCGGCTCGGAGGGATCACTCCTGCCGATCGCCTTCGCGGCGCTGGGCAACATGGGTGCGCTGTCGCGCCGGAACGACGACCCGACCCACGCCTCCAGGCCGTTCGATCGCGAGCGAGACGGGTTCGTCTTCGGCGAAGGGGCGGCGGTCGTTGTCCTCGAATCATCCGAGCACGCCATGGCCCGTGGGGCGACGATCCTGTGCGAGGTGATCGGGGGCGGCATGACGGCTGATGCGTTCCACATCAGCGCACCCGAGCCCACCGGGCGCGGTGCGGCGGCCGCCATGACCAAGGCCATGCGCAACGCCGGGATCGCTCCGGACGAGGTCGACTACATAGTCGCCCATGGGACTTCCACTCCGCTCAACGACGTGACCGAGACCCGCGCGATCAAGGCCGCCTTCGGGGCCCATGCCTACAAGGTCGCGATCAGCTCGCCCAAGTCCATGGTCGGCCACCTGCTCGGGGCCGCCGGCGCGGTGAGCGGCCTGGCCGCGATCGGCGCGATCCGCGACGGCGTCATGCCGCCGACGGCAAACCTTCGCAACCCGGACCCGGAGTGCGACCTCGACTACATCCCGAACGTCAAGAGGGCCAAGAAGGTCGACACCGCGATCATCAACGGCTTCGGCTTCGGCGGCCAGAACGCGGTGACGGTCTTCCGCCGGTTCGAGGTCTAGCCCTCGCCTTCGAGGCGTAGCCTCTCGTTTCGAGATCTGCGGGCCCGGCAGAGCCGGAGCGGCGCCGTCCGGCCGCGACCGAAGGAGAACGCGGAGGGCCGGTTCGGTCCGGCAGTGTACGATCCACGCGTGGCGCGGCCCGGCTTAGTCCCACTCTGGATGCGACGCGGCTTCGAAGCCGGCGTCGTGGCCGCGTTGCTGTCGGTCGGCACGCTCGTCGCCTTTCAGTTGAGCCGGCCCGCACCGCGCCTCACGCTCCCGAACGGCCTCGACACCTCGCTGATCCTGACTCCGGCGGTGGTCGGCCTCGGCATACTGGCGGTCGCCTATCCGACCTTCCTGGCCGCGACCCGGCGGGAGGCCGTGCTCGGGGTCGTCGCTGCCCTCTTCGTGGCCGCCGACGTCTTCCTGCTGGTTTCGCTCGTCTTTCGCGACGCCGTCATCGTCCACCCGCTGGGGCGCAGTTTCCCGCTTGGTCTGGTGGCCATCACGGTCGCGGCTCCCGTGGCGGTCGCCGGCACCCTGATCGGACAGGTCACTTCGCCGCTGGGGTTCGGCCGATCGGCCGGTCTTCGGTCGGCCGTGGGCGGAGCCGCGCTGGGATTGATCGGCGTCATCGTGGTCGCCTACTCGATCTGAGGCGCAGGGCTAGGACGCCTGAGCCGCGGGCTGGATCGTCGCGGCCTGCCCCGACCGAAGGCCCAGGGAGAAACCGCGCAGTCGCAGCGAGTTAGAGACGACGCTCACCGACGACAGGGCCATCGCACCGGCGGCGAGGGCCGGGTTCAGGGTGACGCCGAAGATGGGATACAGGGCGCCCATCGCCACCGGGATGAGCACGACGTTGTAGCCGAAGGCCCAGGCCAGGTTCTGGCGGATCACTCGCCTCGTCTGGCGCGAGAGGCGGATCGCCGCGGCCACCGCGCGCGGGTCGCCGCCCACCAGCGTCACGTCGGAGGCCTCCATGGCCACGTCGGCGCCCGTCCCGATGGCGATGCCGACGTCGGCCCTGGCCAGCGCGGGAGCGTCGTTTATGCCGTCGCCGACCATCGCCACGCGCAGGCCGCGGGCCTGGATGGCGGCGATAGCGTCGGCCTTGCCGGCCGGCGGCACCTCAGCCAGGACACGCTCCGCCGGAATGCCGACCGCCGCGGCGACGGAGCGCGCCACCCGTGCCGCGTCGCCGGTGACCAGCCAGACTTCCAGGCCGGCCGCCTGCAGTCCACGGACCGCCTCGGCCGACTCCGGTTTGACGGCGTCCACGGTGGGCAGCGCGCCGGCGGCGCGCCCATCGACAGACAGGTAGGTGACAGCGGAACTCGAGTCGGCGGAGGCGCCCAGGGGCGTCAGATCCACGCCGGCGGCCTCTAGGAAGGCGGGCGTCCCGACCATCGCATCGCGGCCTTCCACGCGGCCGCGTACTCCCCGGCCGGCCACGGCCTCGAACCCCTCGACCGCCCGCTGCCCCAGCCCGGCCGCATCGGCCCGAGCGAGGATGGCCGCGGCCAGCGGATGCTCGCTGCCCCGCTCTACCGAGGCCGCGAGATCCAGCACCTCGTCCGGGGAGAAACCCGGCGCCGCGACCACCTCGCCCAGGGCCGGCCGCCCGCGTGTGAGAGTCCCGGTCTTGTCGAACACGATGGCGTCGATCCCGGCCGCGAGCTCCAGGGCCTCGCCGCCCTTGATCAGGATGCCGGCCTCGGCGCCCTTGCCCGTCCCGACCATGATCGCCGTCGGGGTCGCCAGGCCCATCGCACAGGGGCAGGAGATGACCACGACCGTGATGAACGCCACGAGGGCGTGCGTCAGCCGGGGGTCGGGGCCCAGGACGAACCACAGGCCGAAGGTGAGGGCGCCCAAACCGAGCACAATCGGGACGAAGACGCCGCTGATCCGGTCGGCCAGCCGCTGGATGGGCGCCTTGGAGCCCTGCGCCCGGCGGACCAGCTCGACGATGTGGGCCAGGGCGGTGTCGCGCCCGACTCTCGTCGCCCGGAAGAGGAAGGTCCCGTAGCCGTTCATGGTCGCGCCGATCACCTGGTCGCCGGGGCCCTTCTCGACCGGCACCGGCTCGCCGGTGAGCATCGATTCGTCGACCGCCGACGCGCCCTCCACGACGCGCCCGTCGACCGGAAGGCGCTCCCCGGGCCGAACCCGCACCAGGTCCCCGACTCGAACCTCCTCCAGCGGCACGTCGATCTCGCGCCCCGCTCGCACGATCCGGGCCGATCGAGCCTGCAGCCCCAGCAGCTCCTTGACGGCGCCAACTGTCCTGGCCTTCGCCCGAGCCTCCAGCCAGCGCCCCATCAGGACCAGGCCGACGATGGCGGTCGAGCTGTCGAAGTAGGTCTGCGGCGCGACCCCGGCGGTTCGGAAGACGCCGGGAGCGACCGTCACCAAAACGCTGAAGGCCCAGGCCGCCGTCGTGCCGACGACCACGAGGGTGTCCATGCCCGTCGAGGCGTGAATTGCCGCCCGCCAGGCCGCGCGATAGAAGCGCCGGCCTGCCCAGAACTGGACGAAAGTAGCCGGCCCGATCAGAACCCAGGCCAGTTGCTCCATCGTCAGCGGAACGCCGGGAGCGTACATGAGGCCCATCGTGGCCGCGGCCACGACCAGCGCCACCGCCGCCGACAGGCCGAGCGACCGCTGCTCGCGCGCGCGGTCGGCGGCTTCCGCGTCGGCCTCGTCGACCAGGCTCGCCTGCGTCCCGTCCACCGACTTCGGCAGCTGGCGGACCTCGTAGCCGGCGGCCTCGATCGCCCGTGCCAGTTCGTCGAGCCCGGCGATCTCCGGCAGGTACCTGACCGTGGCGACCTCGGTCGCCAGGTTGACGCTGGCTTCGGCAACGCCGGGCGTCTTGCGCAGGAACCGCTCGATGCGGTTCACGCACGCGGCACAGCTCATCCCCTCGATCGGCAGCTGGATCTCGGCGGATGGGGCGGGGGCGATTGAAGCGACGGTTTGGGTTGTCTGCATACTCCCGGGGAGTATACCTCGGTGGCCACTCCGGCGGCAACGGCGACCGGGGAGCCGGAAACCATACTCCGTCGGCGGCCGCGGATGCAACGGCGACCGCGGAGGCGGCCGACACGGAACCGGAGGCCGCGGCAACGATGCCCGTCCCCCACGACCGGCCTGGGTACGGCACACTTGCGCGATGACGCCACCCATCGCGGCCTTCACGACGTGCCCGGCGCCGTGGGGCACCCTCCACGTCGCCACGACCGCAGCCGGCATCGTGGCCGTCGGCCTGGACGACGAGACGCCGGACTTCGTGGATGGGCTGGCCCGGCGGCTCCACGGGACCGTCCTGCCCGCCGAGGACGGCGGGGTGCCGGCAGAGTGGCGAACGGCCCTGACAGCCGCGGTTCGGCAGATCGGGGAGTTCTTCGCGGGTGAGCGCCGCGGCTTCGACGTGCCGATCGACCTGCGTGTCTCCGATTGGGATCGCCTGGTACTGGGCGGCGCCGCCCGGCTCGGCTACGGCGAGACGGCGAGCTACGGCGAGCTTGCCCGATACATCGGACGGGCCGGCGCGGCTCAGGCGGTCGGTGGGGCCATGGGCCGAAATCCGGTCCCGATCCTCATCCCCTGCCACCGCGTCGTCGGGGCGGGAGGGACTCTCGGCGGGTACGGCGGCTCAACCTTTGCCGATCGTCGGGCCGGCCTCGCCATCAAGCGCGCCCTGCTGGCTATCGAGGGAACCAGCGTCCGCGACTGACGGCTGGTCATCGTCCCCGCTCGGGCGGTGGGCCGGGGACCGAAGGCTCGTCTCGGGTTCGAGCCAGGAGTTGGTCGGCGTCGCCCAGTAGGCGGCCATCGCCTGCAGGCGACCCGCATAGGCCGCTCGCGCGGCTTCGAATTCCCGCCAGGCCACCTCTCTCGGGGCCAGGCGATAGCCCGCCTCGGCGAGCCCGGCGCAGGCCTCGTCGAAGGCCATCCGATCCACACCGTTGCCGGTCGCGACCTGGGATGCACCTGCGGGAGCCGCCACGCCGCTCTGGAAACCCAGGTTGGCGACGTCCTCGACCAGGTGCGATCCGACGCGCCTGAAGAGTTCGGCCTCGCCCCGGGGCAGGCCTTCGGTCGTCGTCAGAACCAGGCTGGCCGCATCCAGAACCGTCCCCAGCGCGCTGATCCAGGACAGGTTGTCGTGGCTGGATCTGAAGAAGCCGAGCAGCGGGTAGGCCACGTGGGTGTCCAGAACCTCGGCGGCCCAGCGCTCCCATTCGGCGAAGAAGTCTGGCAGGCGGCCAGTGAGGTCGAGCCGGGCGTACGTCTCCAGCAGCGTCACCGCGGAGGGCGGCGCCCCGGCGGCAGCCTGGAGCGTGACGACCTGGACCTCCCGCCACTGGTACGAGCCGTAGAGCGAGAAGAGGAAGGTTACGACGAGAGCCACCACTCCCAGGCCGCTTACTGCCGAGACGACAACTATCGCGCGGGCCAGCGGACCCGTGGCCGCGATCTCGCCCGATCCAAGGGTCAGGATGGAGGCGGCCGCGTAATACATGGTCGTGCCCAGATCTTGCGGGCTGGGACTGAGTTGATCGCGCAAGGCGAAGAACACCAGCCCAAAGCCGATGATCAGGGCCACCAGCCAGGCCACGAGCAGAAGAACCGTCGCGGCCGGGGCGAAGAGACCAAGAAGGGTGTCGCGCGCACTGCCACCACGGCGGCGGCCAAGTGCCCGGAAGATGCGCCAGGAACCGCGGACCACATATCGTCCGATGCGGAACCGGCCCACCGTCGGGCGCGGCACGACGATAGTCTCGAACAGATCCCAGGCGGCCAGCGCCAGGATCAGGATGCCCAGTAGGAACGCGACCAGGTCCATGAGCGGCGATCATGACCTGCCGCCGCTCCCCTCGCACCGGCAGACCGGGGCGCCCCGCCCTCCGGTACGAAAGCCACGCCCGGCCGGCGCGGATCGGTGTCTGCGCGGACCTGCCGCGCTTCCGCGCGGTCGGAGGCCGGGCCAGGGTGGCCGCCCGTGCCCGAACGGCCGAGCTTCAGGCCAAGAGCCCCCGCTCGCTGAAGCTGACCGCCAGGCCGCGAACCAGCGCGTCCAAGGCGGTCTCGAACTGGGCTTCGTCGTCTGCCAGCAGGGTCATGGCTTCGCTCATCGCCGCGGCCAGTGTCGGGAATCGCGCCGGGTCGATGCTCGAGTAGGCGCTCTCGATCGCGCCCCGCTCGACCGGCTCGCTTCCGGGCGTGACGCCGGCCTCCACCAGGGCCGTCCCGATGACGAAGGCGGCGGCAGTGTTGATCGCCTCCAGCGCGGCACCGGGCGTGAGCCCGCCGGCGACCAGCGCCGCCGAGGTGCGCTCGATCAGCTCGAAACCACGCGGCGTCATGACCGGCTGCGTCGCGGCCACCGGCAGGGCGTTGGGGTGGCGCAGCAGCGCGGCCCGGTACGCGCGACCCATCTCCATCGCCACCCGGATCCAGGAGACACTCGCATGGACGTCGGGCAGGTCGATCTCCGACAGGATCGCCTCGCCGACGCCCTGGAGGATGGCGGGCTTGTTCGGGAACCAGTGGTAGGCCGCCATCGGGTCTACCCCCAGCTCGCGGCCGAGGGCCCGCATCGTCAGCCCCTCCAACCCGTCCCGATCGACGATCTCCAGCGCGGCGGCGACGACCCGCGGCCTGGTCAGGTGTTCGCGGGTCGAAGTGCCGGGCCGAGCTGCCCGGCCGTCCGGCTCGGATGTCCCTTGTGCCATCAGTTGTCCCAGACCTTCTCATCGGTCATCGAGAACCGCCAGGTCGCGATCGCGGACATTCCGGCCGCGAACGCAAGCGTCGCCGCCGCAGGCACGATGGTAGCGTCCACGCCCCCCTTTTCGAGGATCACGGCCCGAAAGCCCTCCAGCATCCAGTAGGCCGGGCTTGCCGGCGCGATCGCCTGGGCCCAGCCCGGCAGGACGTCGACCGGGGCCAGCGCCCCGCCGATGCCGGCCAGCACCATGGCCGCGAGGTTGACAACCGCCATCATCTGGTTCTGGGTCCTCAGGACGGCGGTCAGCAGCATCGAGAAGGCGACCAGAAGCGCTACGCAGGCGAGCATCATCACGCCGATGCCGGCCATCGAGCCGCTTACCCGCATCCCGAAGATGACTATCCCGACGGCGAACAGCAGGACGAGCTGAATGAGCATCAACGCCGCCGAGGGCAGGATCTTCCCGAGGACGATCTCCATGGTCGTAGCCTGACTGGCGCGCAGTCGATCCCACGTCCCCCAGCCATGTTCGCTGAAGAACGCGGTACCGATGTAGCCGACCCCGAAGAACGAGAACATGACGGCCATCCCGGGCACGACGAGCTCGGCGCCGCTGGCATGCGGGTAGCCCGCGCTGCGGAGGACGGCCTGCCCAGTGCCCTGCAGGAAGGTCATCAAGACGATCGGCATCGCCATGAGAAGCACGATCGGTGCGGGATCCGCCATCAGCAGAGCCCAGTTCTGGCGCATCAGGACCCGGCTACGCGACCAGTCCATCGATGACCTCCGTGACACGGGCTGCGCCCGCGGTGGATTCTTCGTTGGAGCGGCGCCCGGTGAGCGCCAGGTAGGCGGCTTCGAGGCTCGGACGGACGATGTCGACGCTGCGAAGCTTCGACGTCGAGCCGCTGAGGCGAGCCAGGATGACGGCCGCGGCCCGGGCGGGATCGGGCGTTCGCAGGGTCGCGACCGAACCGGCGACTTCGAAGCCGTCCAGCGCGGGCGCCGAACCTTCGAAGGTCAGCCGCAGCGCGGGGCTGCCGTGCTCGGCGACCAGGCCGGCCAGCGACCCGCGGGCGATGATGCGGCCCGCCTCGAGGACCGCGACGGTCGCGCCGAGGTCCTCTATCTCGGCCAGGTAGTGCGAGGTGTACACGATCGCGCAGCCCGCCTCCGCCCGCCGTCGGACTACCTCCAGGATCTGGTTCCTGGTTTGAACGTCGGCGCCGACCGTCGGCTCGTCCAGGAAGAGCAGCTTCGGCTCGTGGACGAGCGCCATGGCCGTGTGCAGTCTCCGCTTCTGACCGCCCGAGAGGGTGCCGGCCCTCTGGCCGAGCAGCCGCGTCAGGTCCAGGGCGTCGGCGACGTCGGTGATCCGCTCACGCAGCCGGCGGCCGTCCAGGCCCGACAGTTCGGCGAATAGGGCCAGGTTATGCTCGACCGACATGACCGGGTATATCCCCAGATCCTGTGGAGCCAGCCCTAGCACCGCGCGGGCCCGATCCGGATGAGCGAGGGCATCGGCGCCATCCACCATGACGCTTCCGGCGTCCGCCCGCCGCAGCCCGGCCACGATTGAAACGAGGGTCGTCTTGCCCGCGCCGTTGGGCCCGAGAAGGCCGACGATCTCGCCGGAATCCGCGTCGAGGTCCACGCCGCGCAGGACCTCGTGTTCTCCGTATGCCTTGGCCAGGCCCTTGATCTCGAGCATCTCAAGTGGTCCTCTACATCGTCGAACTCTACCGCGTAGAAATCTACCTCTACGACGTAGACCTGTCAAGGGACGGGCGCGGGCGCGTTCCGCGGGCGGCCGTTCTCGGAACACGGATTGCGACAAGACGTACAGGAACACGACGTAGCCCAGACTGAGCTGACTACCGGGGGACAGGCGACTCGTCCCGGTCGTCGCCCCGTCGAGCCAGGAGACAGCACCATGGCGACACTGTTCGTTCGACATCACGCGGCCGACTACGCGACGTGGCGTCGGACGTACAACGAGTTCACGCCCACGCGCACGAAGCTCGGCGTTCTGGATGCCGCGGTCTACCAGTCCGTCGAGGATCCGAACGAGATCACCGTCACGCACGAGTTCGCCACGGTGGCGGCGGCCCAGGCGTTCGCAGGCAGCGCCGAGCTGCGCGAGGCGATGCATTCCGCCGGTGTCCAGGGCGCGCCGACGATCTGGTTCACGAACCGCGCCTAGCCTGGCATCCCGCCGGCCCCGGATCTGATTCGGGGCGCCGGACCTGCGGCCCCACGTCGCCGCGGCAGCCGCGCCGCGGCTTGGCAGGCGCGTCGCGCCGCGCCTGCCGAAACTGCCGCGTCACCTGTCGCATCGACTCCTCTGTCGCGGCTGCCTGCGATGCAAGGTAGGCATACGACCCGGACTGACCGGCGCTCAATCGCTTGGTGGGCGCCGGCGGCCGACCGGACGTCGAACTTCGTATGGAGACTGACGATGCTCGGTGCAACGATGGTGGTCGCCACACTGCCGGTCGGCGACCTGGACCAGGCCAGGACCTTCTACCGCGACGCGCTCGGGCTGCGGCTCCTCTGGGAGAACCCGGTTTCGATCCGGTTCCAGGTTGGTTCCGGCAGTGAGCTCTCGGTCTTCAAGCGCCCCGGGATCGTGGCCGAGCACACGCTGGCCCACTTCGAGGTGGCCGACATCGAGGCCGCCGTTCGCGACCTGGAGGCGCGGGGCGTCGTGTTCGTCGACTACGCCGAAGGGCCGCTCCGCACGACAGGCCACATCGCCCAGATGGGGCCCGCGCGCGGCGCCTGGTTCCGCGATCCGGACGGCCACTTCCTGGGGCTTCGGCAGGGCTGACGGAGCCCGCCGACGTTCTCGCCCGAGCCTACTGGCGGGTGACGGGCCTCATCGGGAAGACGCCCACCACGGCCGGGCTTGTCGGGTCGAGCAGCAGCTCGCAGCCGACCTCGCCGGCTTTGACGAGTTCGCCGAGGAAGGACGCTTCGCGTTCGGGGAGACCCACGAAGAGCGTGCCCTGCCCGGTCGCCATGGGGCTGACCTCGTCCTCGATCCCCTCGATCAGGAAGCGGCGGCGGAGCTCGTGGACGGGCACGTAGGGCCGGCTCTTGATGAAGCGGCGCATCTGGGCGAGAGTGCATCCGGACTTCTGGCCGGCGACGGCCTCTTCCCCCTCGGCGGCGGCCTCGGGACGTGGCCTGGGCTGGTGGCGAGGAGCGGCGGAGCTGGCGCGCTGGGCGTTGGAGCCGACGGCGGCGGCGGGACGACCGGCCGGCGGAGACGCGCCCATCCATCCGCGCGGGGCGCTCGCGGAGGCGGCCGCGCCCTGTACGCCGACGACCGCGTCGCCGTCGGGAATGGCCGCAGCAGGAGTGCCGGGTGCGGCGGCCACGGGCTCCCCGCCGGGTCCGCGTCCGTGACGCCGCCTTGGGCTCATGAGCGGCCGGTCAGCTTCGAGCCGAGGCCAGCTCGACGGCCTCGGCCGGCGCGGTGCCGGCCAGGACCTTTTCGGCGTAGCGGGCGGCGAAGGTGCTGGCGGCCTGTTCGGCGACGATCTCCTTGATGGAGCCGCGGTCCAGGCCGTAGCCGAATTTGATGGCCGCGATGTTCTCCTCGATGTACTTCTTCGGCAGCGCCTCGCGCAAATGCCGGTCGGTGAAGTCCACGTCGCAGACGCACAGCAGCCTGCCCAGGGCGATCATGTTGCCGAAGAGGTCGCGTCCGAACTTGTCGACCCCCAGCTGCAGGAAGGGGATCTCCTCGCCGTTCTCGCCGGGCTTGGTCAGGCCGAGATCCGCGATGACATAGTCGGCGCTGAGATGAACCGGCCCGCGGTCGGCCAGACGCATGACGACGTCCGCGCGTTCGACAACGAAGTTGTCGATCGGCTGGCTGTCGTAGCGCAGGAACGCCTCGCTCATGCCGCCCCGGACCGACGAGTCGTAGTCGAAGAGAAGCGTCACCTCGTAGCCCATGACCGAGAGCAGGCTGGCCATGGTGCTGCCGATGACGCGAACGCCCTGCCCGCCGACCCCGTCGATGACGATTGACTTGCCAGACATACCGATCCTCCTCGCCTGCCCGGTCCTACTGGCCCGATCCGTTGCCGGATCCGGCGCCGGCGGGCACCGGCTCGCCCTTGACGATGCCCAGCTGGTGGGGCTCCAGGTGCTTCGAGCCGGGAGGAGCGGCCTTGTACTCGGTACGGTAGTGCTGGAGCATGTCGTTGGCGCTGGCGAACCCGATTCGCCGGCCGTTGTTCTCGATGCACTGGCTGGCGACGTCGACGAAGGCGAAGCCCGGCCACTCGATGGCTTCCTTGATCGCCTTGCGCATCGGGCCCTGGTGGTAGACGGTTGACTTGGCGTAATAGGCGTTCGGGTTCGTGTTGACGAGACCCTGGAGGTTGATCGGCGTGTAGGCCGAACCCGCCGGCGACGAGATCGTGCTCGTGCCCTGCGGCGTCGTCGGTCCGGCCTGGCCGCCGGTCAGGCCGTAGATCTCGTTGTTGTTGCAGATGACCGTGATGTTGGGGTTGCGCCGGATCGAGTGGAGCAGGTGGTTGCCGCCGATCGAGGCCGTGTCGCCGTCCCCGGAGACGACGATGACCTTGAGCTCCGGGCGGACCATCTTGATCGCCTCGGCCACCGGCAGCGTTCGACCGTGGAGCGTGTACACGGACTCGAAGTTCATGTAGGCGCCCATTCGTCCGGTGCAGCCGATCCCGGTGACGAGGACGGTGTTGCTCTTGTCCAGGCCGAGATCGTCCATCACGGTGGCCAGCTGCTGCATGATCAGGCCGATCCCGCAGCCGGGGCACCAGATCGTGGGGAAGAGATCGGTCTTCAGCTTGTCCTTGACTGCCATGGCGATGAAACCTCTTCGGGGACGCGGGTCAGCCGACCCGGGCTGCGCGGCTGCCGGCCGGCGACTCGGAGCCGGAGGGAGCGGACTCTGCGGGAAGCATGCCGATGGCGGCGAGGCCTTCGCGGATCGCCTCGATGCTCATGCGGCCGCCCAGCAACGGAACGCGCTCGACGCGCCGCAGGAGCATCCGCTCCACGACGTTGGCGTACTGCCCGTCGCTGCCTTCGATGACGATGATCTTCTCGTAGCGGGCCGCGATCTCGGTCAGCTCCTTGTCGAGCGTCGGCCAGATGCGGATCGGCCGGAAGAGCGCGAAATGCGGCGCCAGAGGCTGGGAGATGCGGCGGGTGATGCCGAAGGCGATCACGAGCGTCTCGGCCTCCTTGTTCCAGCCGTACTCGTAGAAGGCGTAGCGCTCCGCCACTTCCAGACGGTGGTTGCGCGACTCGTAGTACTGCCTGATGAACTCGTCGGCGTCGGCCGTGGCCGGTTCTCCGTCGACGTACGTGGCTACGCCGGAGAAGAGCCGCGTCCCACCCGAGGCCAGCGGCTCCAGGGTTCGCGGCACGATCGGGATGTCGACCTGGTCCAGGTCGGCGACCTCGTTCAGGTGGCCGAGGAACGCGTCAGACAGGAGGACGACCGGGCTCCGGCTCTCCTCCGCCGCGTTGAAAGCGTGGATCGTGTACTCGTAGCACTCGGCCACGGTCGACGGGTAGAAAACGATGCTGGTGTAGTCGCCCGTGGAGCCGTAGCGCGCCTGGTTCAGGTCGCCCTGACCGGGCATCGTCGGCATGCCGGTGCCCGGCCCGACGCGCATGACGTTGACGATCACGCACGGGACGCCGACCTTGTGGCCGTAGCCGATCGCCTCCTGCATCAGGCTGAAGCCCGGCCCAGACGTGGCCGTGAACGACTTCGCGCCGGCCAGGCTGCCACCCAGGATCGCGTTGGCGCTGGCGATCTCGTCCTCCTCCTGGAGGAAGCGGAACTCGGGGTGGCTGCTCGCGTAGACCGAAGCCTGCGCGAGGATCTCGGACGAGGGACTGATTGGGTATCCGGCGAAGAAGGTCGCCCCGGCCTTTACGGCGCCCAGCAGGACGGCCTCGTTGCCCTGGACAAGTCGCTTGGTCATCGATATGTCCTGTCCGATCAGGTCGGGTTGGCGCGGTCGACGTCCGGAGCGCTCTCCGTGTCGGTGATGCCGCGATGTGGGTCGGTGCCGGCGACGGCCGGGCCCCGGGCGACGTCCGGGATGTGGGGCGTCGCCGTCTGCCGGGCGGACAACGCTTCCTCGGCCTCCGTCGCCTCCGGCAGCCGGCCGCTCGCGTCGCGCTTGGGCAGCACCTCGATCGCGAGGTCCGGGCAATAGCGCTCGCACAGGCCGCAGCGGATGCAGTCGGTGGCCTCGATGATGGCGTCGTGGGTCAGGACGAGGCTGTCCTTGGGGCAGATCTCGACGCAGATGTTGCAGCGCTTGCACCATTCATCGACCCAGCGGATGTTGACGAAGTCGATGATCGTTGGGGCGCGGTGAGGGCGTCTCTCGGCGGTGTATGGAGTGGTCGTGGCTGATTCTCCAGACTCGTTCGATTGGCGATGGGCTGCTTCAGCCGGTCAAGTCTACGGAATTGAGCGCCGCCGCGCTTACACAATCCCGGCCGACTCGCCGGGCGCGCCCGAGATCCTCCGCGCGACCGCCGTCTACTGGACTCGAAGGATCGTCTTTGCCCTGGCCCAGTGCCGTTCCAGCTGGTAATAGTCGCGCTCCGGCGGGGCGAAGACGTGAACGATGACCGCGCCGAAGTCGAGCAACGTCCAGTGGGAGTTGGAGCCGCCCTCACGCCCGATCGGCCTGACGCCCTCGTCGCGAAGCTTCTCGGCGATGCCGTCGCCGATCGCGCCGAGCTGCCGCTCGGAGCCGCCGGAGCAGATGACGAAGTAGTCCGCCATGGAAGTCAGCTCCGAGACGTCGAGCAGGACGATCTCGGCGGCCTTCTTGTCCTCGGCCGCGTCGACGATCTTGCGGGCGATCTCGAGCGGGCTCAGACGCGCGCCGCGAGCCCGGAGCGATTCCTCGATCTCGGGCTCCGACGGAGCCTCATCCGTGCCGGCTTCAGCCTCGACGGCAGCCTCCAGCGCGTCGGCCAGCGCCGCTTCGTCGACGGCGGGCCGGGCGGGCGGCTTGCGCCGGCGGGGCAGGCCGTCGGGGCTGGGAGTCGTTTCGGTCGATGGCGATGAGTCGGTCACTTCAGGCGGTCCTCCTGGGATCCTCGGAACGATACAGCCGATGTTCGCGAATGTAGGCCTCCACGGCCGGCGGAACCAGGTAGCGGATCGATCGGCCGGCTCCCACCCGGGCCCGCACGTCCGAAGCCGAGTGGGCAACGGGCAAGGTGTCGACCCACTCCACGCGTTCGAGAGAGGCCGCCCCGCCCGGCAGCAGCGATGCGAGCCGGCCGAGGGCCGGAGCCGGCGCGCCGGGCCTGGCGACCACGACCAGCCTGGCCAGCTCGAACAGCCTGGCCGGTTCATGCCAGCTCTCGAACTGGGCCAGGGCTTCGAACGAGAGGATGAAGTGGAATTCCCTGTCCACGCGCTGTCGAACGGCCTCGGCCGCCAGTTCCGCGAGGGTGTCGACCGTGAAAGAGGGACCGGCGCGCCGCAGTTCGATCTCGCACAGGTAGAACGCCGGGTTGTCGGCGATGGCCAGCTCCACCATGGCGGCGCGATCGGCGGCCGGGGAGATCAGATCGTCCAGCTTGTGGGGCGGCACCGCGGCCGGCACGAACAGGACTCGATCCAGCCGCAGCGCCTCCCGGACCTGTTCCGCGATGAGCAGGTGGCCGTAGTGGATCGGGTCGAAAGTCCCGCCCAGGATGCCGACGCGCCTGTCGCCCGGCTCGATCCAGGTGACGGCTGCGCTTTTCTCGAGGTCGCGAGACGCGATCGCGGGGACCGCGTCGGCGCCGGATCGGTCACCCGACGTCGACCGGCCGTCTGATCTCGATTCGGTCACCGCTCTTCCCAGTCGTCCGGTTCCCACTCGAGTTCGGTGGCGCCGATTCGCACGGTCCGGCCGGGAACCACGCCCTGCCGGCGCAGCTCCTCGTCGACGCCGAGGCGGGCCAGCTCGCGCTGGAAGCGCTCGGCCGACTCCTCGACCTCGAAGTTGGTCTGGCTGGCCAGCCGCTCGATCTTCCGGCCGCGCACGACGAAGATACCGTCCTCGAGGTCGACCCGGAAGGAGTCGCCGACGGACTCGATGTGGTGGACGACGACGCCCTCGGACCGTGGCGGTTCGGACAGCTCGGCTGCATCGGGCAGCAGCGACGCCAGGTTCGACCGCAACTCCGCCAGCCCTTCGCCGTCCGTCGCCGATATCGCCACTACCGGAACCCCCTGGGCGCGGCGGGCTTGGGCGAATGCCGGCCAGGCCTCGCGGGCCGCCGGCACGTCCATCTTGTTGAAGGCCGCGAGGATCGGCTTGGCCAGGAGGGCCGGGTCGTGGGCCTCCAGTTCGTCGCGGATGATGTCGTAGCTCCACTCCGGGTCGCGGTCTGCCCCGTCGACCATGTGAACCAGGATGCGGGTCCGCTCCACGTGGCGCAGGAAGGCGTGGCCCAGGCCCGCCCCGGAACTGGCGCCCTCGATCAGGCCGGGGACGTCGGCGATGGTCGGCCGGCGCCCGTCCTCGCCGCCCAGATCGAGCACGCCCAGGTTCGGCTCGAGGGTCGTGAACGGGTAGTCGGCGATCTTGGGAGTGGCCGCGGTGAGGGCCGCCAGCAGCGTGGACTTGCCCGCGTTGGGCAGCCCGACCAGGCCGATATCGGCGATCAGCCGAAGTTCCAGGACGATCCAGCGCTCCTCACCGCGCTCGCCCTTCTGGGCGTGGCGGGGGGCCTGGTGCGTCGAAGTCGCGAAGTGGACGTTGCCCAGGCCGCCCTTGCCGCCGCGGGCAACCATCAGCGTCTGATCCGCCCCGACGAGATCGCCGAGCAGGCCGCCGGCCTCGTCCTCGAAGATGCTCGTGCCGGGTGGCACCTTGAGGATCAGGTCGTGGCCGGCCTTGCCGTGCATGCGCTGCCCGGCGCCGCGGCCGCCCGACGTGCCCTTGAAGTGGTGGGCGTGGCGGTAGTCGCGCAGGCTCGTCTCGCCGGGATCGACGGTCAGGTAGATGGAGCCGCCGCGGCCGCCGTCGCCGCCGTCGGGGCCGCCGCGCGGCACGTGCGCCTCACGCCGGAACGTGGCCGCGCCGTCGCCGCCGTCGCCGGCGTGGACGAAGATTCGAACTCGATCGAGGAACATGTCTCAATTCTCGCACGCGTCACGCGCGCGGCCGGCAAGTCCGGCGTGAACCAGTAGCGCGCCGAGCCGGCGAACCGATGGCGCGCCGGGCCGGAGGGGTTGGAACCTGGCAGCGCCGGCGGTCCGGCGAGAACCAATAGCGCGCCGAGCCGGCGAACCGATAGCGCGCCGGGCCGGAGGGGTTGGAACCTGATAGCGCCGGCGGTCCGGCCAGAACCAATAGCGCGCCGACCTGGCGAGGTCAGGCCTAGGCGGCGACGAGGAACCGACCCGAGCGCACCCATACGTGCGTGAGGGGAGGTCCGCAGGCGCCAACAACGGCATGGCCCGCCAGGGAAGGCGCTACTGATCCAAAGACTTGGTGAGGGTGGCCAGGAAGGAGACGTTGTTGTCCGTCTTCGAGAGCCGGTTGAGGAGAAGCTCGATGCCCTCGTTCGTGCCGACGGCCGAGAGCATTCGCCGCATCGTCCAGACCATCTTGAGAACCGGCTCCTCCAGGAGAAGCTCCTCGCGGCGGGTGCCGGAACGCTGGACGTCGATCGCCGGGAAGATGCGCTTCTCGGCCAGCTTTCGGTCCAGGATCAGCTCGCTGTTGCCGGTGCCCTTGAACTCCTCGTAGATGACGTCGTCCATGCGGGAACCGGTGTCGACCAGGCACGTGCCGATGATCGTGAGCGAGCCGCCCTCCTCGATGTTTCGAGCGGCGCCGAAGAAACGCTTGGGCGGGTAGAGCGCGATCGGGTCGAGGCCGCCCGAAAGAGTTCGGCCGGAGGGCGGCAGGGCCAGGTTGTAGGCGCGGGCGAGCCGGGTGATCGAGTCGAGCAGGATCACGACGTCCCGGCCGGTCTCGACCTGGCGCTTGGCGATCTCGAGAGCCATCTCGGCGACGTGGGTGTGGTTCTCCGTCGGCTCGTCGAAGGTGGAGCTGATGACCTCGCCCTTGACCGAGCGGCGCATGTCCGTCACTTCCTCTGGCCGCTCGCCGATGAGCGCGACCATCAGCAGGATCTCGGGGTAGTTGGTGCTGATGCCGTTGGCGATGTGCTTGAGGAGCATCGTCTTGCCGGCCTTGGGCGGGCTGACGATGAGGGCGCGCTGGCCCTTGCCGATCGGGTTCACCAGGTTGATCAGGCGCTGGCTGAGATTCTTGGGATCGGTCTCGAGGTTGATCAGCACGTCGGGGTGAACCGGCGTCATGTCCTCGAACCTGGGGCGGCGGCGGGCGGTGTCGGGGTCGACGCCGTTTACCCGGTCGACCCGGATCATGCCCCAGTACTTCTCGCCTTCGCGCGGGGCCCGGACCGAGCCACTGATGCGATCTCCGATGCGCAGGCCGAAGCGGCGGATCTGGCTCGACGAGACGTACACGTCGTCCGGCGTCGGCATCAGGCCGTGGCGGCGCATGAAACCGAAGCCCTCTTCGACGATGTCAAGGATGCCGGTGGCGTAGCCGTGTCCGGCCAGCTCGCTCTGCCGGGCCAGGATCCGGTCGACGAGTTCTTCCTTGCCGGCCGGTTCGGCCTCCATCTCCAGGTCGCGCCCGACGGTCTCCAGCTCGTTGACGCTCATCCCGATGAGCTCGTTGATGTCCAGGTCGCGGCCGTCGCCATCCTGGAAATCGTCGTATTCGGCCATTGGCGCTCGTCCGGCGGGGCGTCGGCGAGGGCGGCGGTTGCGGGAATGCTGGTCTGGACCGTTGGGGGGCATGGAGGTTGCGCTCGTGTCGGGAGGGTGCCGTGCGGGTTCGCGCGGAATCATTCCGCTGCGGGCGTACACGGTCGGGGCGACGCGGAGAATACCTGCCTGTGAGGGTGGCGTCAACCCGGGATCGGCGTCAACCCGCGGGAAAGGCCGGGGGCGCGCCCGGCCGCGGCCGGTGAACACTCTCAGATCCGCGCCCGGGGCGAACCGAAGCCGGCCGCTCAGGCAGCCTCGAGCTCACCCGCGGCGACCGGCTGACGCCGGGCGGAGACGCTGGCCCCCGCGCTCGCAAGCGCCACGCAGGCGATCGCCGCCAGGTCGGAGACGTGCAGGACCTGGCCGAGGAGCAGGAAGCCGACCGTGGCGGCGATGGCGGGCTCCAGGCTCATCAGCACTCCGAACGTGGCCGCCGGCAGGCGGCGGAGAGCGGCGATCTCGAGCGTGTACGGGATGGCGCTGCTGAAGAGCGCGATGACGACGCCGGCACCGATCGCCAGCGGCGCGGCCGCCAGCGGCCCGAAGTCCGAGAGACCGAAGGCGACCGGGAGGACCACGACCGAGGCCACGACCATGGCCAGCGTCAGGCCCCGACCATCCGGCCAGTACCGTGCCATTCGCCGGCCGGTCACGATGTAGAGCGCCCAGCATGCGCCGGCACCGAAGACCGCCGCGATGCCGACGGCGTCGTCGGCCTGGAGTCGCCCACCGGCAAGGGTGTAGATGCCGGCGGCCGCGAGCGCAACCCAGATGAGATCGAGCGGGCGGCGCGAGCCGAGCACGGCGACCGTCAGCGGACCCCAGAACTCGATCGTGACGGCGACGCCCAGGGGGATACGCGTCAGCGCGACGTAGAAGAGCGAGTTCATGGCCGCCAGGATCAGGCCGAGGGCGACGCAGGTGACGAGCGCCTCGCGAGTCGCGCCCCTCAGGCTGACCGGCTGGAAGGCGAGCAGGAGCAACGCCCCGAAGACGATTCGCATCGAGACGACGGGCAGCGGCCCGTACTCGCGCAGGAGCGTCGTTGCCAGGCCGGCGCCGCACTGGACGGACAGGGCCCCGGCCAGAATGAGCAACTCCGGGGGCGCCGTGTCGATACGGGCGGCCGAGCGCGGCCCGCTCATGCCGCCGTCCGATCCCGGCGCCCGGGCCGGGCGGCCGGCACGCGGCTTCCCGAGATCTCCATCAGGCTGCTCCTGGCTCGCCGGGGGGACGGGCCCGGGCTCCGTGGTTCGAGCCCGCGCACCTGGCTCGTCCTTCGGCCCGATCGTACCATCGGAGCCTCGCCCGACCTCGATCGGCCGGACCCGGCGTGGGTCGATCCGAGCGTGGGAGAGACGGCCGCGGAAGCCGTTTCCTTACTCGCGGGGAGCGACCCCCAGGAGCGCTCCGCTGTAGGGCGGCTCGGGGGCGGGCCCACGGTAGGCCGGCTCGCGTCCTTCGGAGATGGCCACGGCCGACCCGATGAACCCGTCGAAAAGGGGGTGCGGACGGTCGGGCCTGCTCCGGAACTCCGGGTGGAACTGGCTGGCCACGAACCAGGGGTGGTCCTTCAGTTCGATTATCTCGACCAGCCGGCCGTCGGGGGACTGGCCGGACATGATCATGCCGGCCGCCTCGAGAAGCGAGCGGTAGTTGTTGTTGACCTCGAAACGATGGCGGTGGCGCTCGTAGATCAATTCCGATCCGTACACGGCCGCGGCCTTCGAGCCCGGCGTCAGGCGGGCCGGATAGAGGCCCAGCCTCATGGTGCCGCCCTTCTCCTGCATCGTCCGCTGGTCGGGCATGAAGTCGATCACGGGGTGCTCGGTGAACATGTCGAACTCGGTCGAGTTGGCGTCCTCGGTGCCGAGCACGTCGCGGGCGAACTCGATGACGGCGCACTGCAGGCCCAGGCACAGGCCGAGGTAGGGCACGCCTCGCTCCCGGGCGAACCGCGCGGCCAGGATCTTGCCCTCGATGCCGCGGTGGCCGAAACCGCCCGGCACGACGATGCCGCCCAGCCCGGCCAGCTGCCCGTCGACCGATTCCCTGGCCAGGCCCTCGGAGTCGATCCAGCGAATCCTGACGTCGACCTCGTGGGCCCAGCCGGCGTGCTTGAGCGACTCGATGACCGACATGTAGGCGTCCGGCAGCTCGATGTACTTGCCGACAAGGCCGACTTCGATGACGGGCTTCGGGCGCTTGATCAGGTCGACCAGCTCCCTCCAGGACTCGAGGTCGGGCGCCTGGGCCTGCTCTTCCAGGCCGAGCTCGCGAACCATGAGCGACCCGAGACCCGACTCCTCGAACAGGAGCGGCACCTCGTAGATCGTGGAGGCGGTTTCCGCGGGGATGACCGCCTCGCTGGCGACGTCGGTGAAGAGGGCGATCTTGTCCCGGATCTCCTGGCTGACCGGATGGTCGGACCGCAGGACGATCACGTCCGGCTGGATGCCGATGCCGCGCAGTTCCTTCACGGAATGCTGAGTGGGCTTGGTCTTCAGTTCGCCGGTCGCGGCAAGAGCCGGCAGAAGCGTCACGTGGACGTAGACCACGTTGCGACGCCCGACGTCCTTGCGCATCTGCCGGATGGCCTCGAGGAACGGCAGCGACTCGATGTCGCCGACCGTCCCGCCGACCTCGACTATCACCACGTCCGGCCGGCCGTCCCTGGCCAGCTGCTGGATGCGCTCCTTGATCTCGTTGGTGATGTGCGGGATTACCTGCACGGTGCCGCCGAGGTAGTCGCCGCGCCGCTCCTTGCCGATCACGGCCTGGTAGATGCGGCCGGTCGTGACGTTGGACAGCTGCGAGAGGTTCTCGTCGATGAAGCGCTCGTAGTGCCCGAGGTCCAGGTCGGTTTCGGCCCCATCGTCCGTGACGAAGACCTCGCCGTGCTGGTACGGCGACATCGTCCCCGGATCGACGTTGATGTAGGGGTCCAGCTTCAGGACGGACACGGCCAGGCCGCGGGCCTTGAGGAGGCGGCCGATGCTGGCGGCGGTGATGCCCTTCCCGAGAGAGCTGGTGACGCCTCCGGTCACAAAGACATACTTCGCCATGGCGCTCTGCTCCTCCGGGGGTTTTTCCAATTCTACGGACGTGACGGGCTAACCGCAAACGAGTCGCGCCGAGCGGTGCCGTCCGGGCCGGCGCGCGGGGGCCGACTCGGGCGCCGGCAAGCCGTTGCGGGCCGTCCGGCCGCACGACCTCTCCACCCGGCGCCGGAGAGACGCGTATCGCTGCTTCGGCCCAACTGCTCGACGAGTCACGGCCGAAACGCAATCGCCCGGACCTCGCGGCCCGGGCGACCTCCCCTGGATCGACGACCTCCGGCTAGATGTTCTCCTGGTCCAGCTCGAGCGACTCCTCGTCGCCCTCTTCGGTCAGCTTCAGCCAGATGAAGAGCCCGCCCAGCACGAGCAGAGGGATGACGACCAGGGCGGCGACCAGTACCAGGAGGACCGCCGCCATAATCTTGAACAGTTTCATCGTCCTACCTCTCTGCCCGCCCGCCGCCGCCTGCCCGCGGCTCAGGCTCCGGGCTTTGCTTTCGGGCCTCGGAATTCCGGGGCTCGGGCGATCATCGCCTCCACCTCGTCCCGCATGAATTCGGCGATGACGTGCCGACTACCGGTCTGCGAACCCATGAGAAGCCGGAGCACGAAGGCGCCGTCTTGCTCGAAGAAGAAGATGTCGCGCGGCTTCTGATCGTCCACGTATTTGCCGACGACACGGAACGCCTGCTCATAGTAGCCCGCCTGACCCCAGGCGACAGCCCGGGGTTCCTCGTCGCGCCTGGCCTGGCCCTCTTCCATGAACCGAGCGATGTCATCGTCGAGGAAGGTGAAGGTCTCCTTGGTCTGCTGGCCGAGGTGTTCCGACCACGCGCCGGCCGCGGCCGTCTCTACGACGAGGCCCTGCACGATGAAACCATCGGGCGCCTCCACCAGCATCACTTCGCGCATGCCGCGCTGGTCGAGGAAGGCACCGATGGACCGCAGCACCTCCTCGTAGTTCTGCCGCGGACTGCCGTCGTAGATCCGCATCCGACTTCCTCGCACTGTCCCGGCCGACGGGCGAACCGCCCGCAGGGCCTGTTGCCGGCGGGCGCTACCCGACCCCTCGGGTGTGGACCACGCCTCGCGGCGAGTGTAGCAGTCCGCCGGGACGCCGCAACGATCCATCTCCGGCGGCGTCCGCGCATCCGCCCCGGCGAACCAGACCGGGCGGTTCGGCCCGCGCGCCGGCCATCGGGGCCTCGTCGCTTCGATGGATACGCGGCGGGCCGTAGAATGGCCTCGCAATCCGGCCCGGAGCGTCGATCCCCGCGGGGTTCCCACCCTCGTGCCCGCTTCGAGAGCCGGGACCGGCCGAGCTGCCTGGCTCCGCCCGGGACTTCGAACGGCATAGTCAGGGTCCCGGCGGGCGCGCTTGCGCGAGCGCGCGCTGCCGCCGGGTACAAACCAAGCGGCGCACCGGGAACTGGCGCCGGCAAGTGGAGAGAAAGCGAATGACGGACGCGGCCGAGAACCTCGACCAGCTGGCGGTCGACACCATCAGGACTCTCTCCATGGACGCCGTCCAGAAAGCCAACTCCGGCCATCCGGGTGCGCCCATGGGCATGGCCCCGATGGCATATACGCTCTGGACGCGCTTCCTTCGCCACGCGCCCACCGATCCGTCGTGGCCAAACCGCGATCGCTTCGTCCTGTCGGCCGGCCACGCCAGCATGCTCCTCTACTCCCTCCTGTATCTGACCGGCTACGGGCTGACTCTCGAGGAGATCCAATCCTTCCGGCAGTGGGGGTCGCGGACCCCGGGCCACCCCGAGCACGGAATGACTCCCGGCGTCGAGGCCACCACCGGGCCCCTGGGCCAGGGCTTCGCCAACGCCGTCGGCATGGCCGTCGCCGAGCGCCGCCTGGCGCAGGAATTCAATCGGCCGGGCCACCAGCTGATCGACCACGATATCTACGCCATCTGCTCCGACGGTGACATGCAGGAAGGCATAACGGCTGAGGCCGCCTCGCTGGCCGGGCACCTGCGCCTGGGCAAGCTCGTCTTCCTCTACGACGACAACGGCATCCAGCTCGACGGGCCAACCTCCATGGCCTTCACCGAGAGCGTTGTCGACCGCTTCGACGCGTACGGCTGGCACACGGCCAGGGTCGACGACGGCAACGACATCCAGGCGATCGGTGCGGCGATCGGGGCGGCGCGGGCGGACGATCGGCCGAGCCTGATCGCCGTCCGAACCCACATCGGGTTCGGCGCCCCGACCAAGCACGACACCCAGAAGGCCCACGGGGCGCCGCTGGGCGAGGACGAGATCCGCGGCGCGAAGCTCTCCTACGGCTGGGACCCCGACCTCCGGTTCTACGTTCCGGACGCGGCTCTGGCCCGCTTCCGCGAGGCCGTCCCGGCGGGCGAGCGACTCGTCGCCGAGTGGCAGGCACAGCTGGAACGCTATACCCGCGACTTCCCGGCCGAGGCCGCAGAGCTCGACCGGCGCTGGAAGCGCCGCCTGCCCGACGGCTGGGATCGCGGCCTCAAGACGTACGCCGCCGGCGACGGCCTGCCGACCCGAAAGGCCAGCAGCGATGCGATCAACGCCCTTGCCGCGGCTGTGCCGGAGCTCTTCGGCGGCTCCGCCGACCTCTCCGAATCCAACCTGACCGACGTCGCCGGCGGCGGCCTCTTCGAGGCGAGCGACGCCGGCGGCCGCAACATCCGCTTCGGCGTACGCGAGCACGCCATGGGAGCCATCGGCAACGGCATGGCCCTGTACGGCGGCTTCATACCGTACACGGCGACCTTCCTTGTCTTCAGCGACTACATGCGCGGCGCGGTCCGGTTGGCCGCCCTGAGCTGCCTGCAGGTCATCTACGCCTGGACCCACGACTCCGTGGCCGTCGGAGAGGACGGGCCGACGCACCAGCCTGTCGAGCAGGTGGCCACGCTCAGGGCCGTTCCGAACCTCGACGTCATCCGGCCGGCCGACGCGAACGAGGCCGCCGCGGCATGGGCCTGTGCCGTGGAGCGGCAGGGCGGTCCGACCGCCCTGATCATGTGCCGCCAGAAGCTGCCCATCCTGGCCGGCACAGCGGAGAAGGCCCGGGCCGGAGTGGCCCGCGGCGGCTACGTACTGCGCGACGCCTCGGGTGCTGCCGCGAGGCCGGACTTGATCCTGATCGGCACCGGCTCGGAGGTTCAGCTCGCGGTCGGCGCCGCGGAAGTGCTCGAGAAGGAGGGCATTCGGACGCGCGTGGTGAGCCTGCCCTGCTGGGAGCGCTTCGAGGCCCAGGATGCGGCCTATCGTGAATTGGTCCTGCCGGCGGCCACCCGCAAGAGAGTTGCCGTCGAAGCCCTCAGCCCGTTCGGCTGGGAGCGCTACGCCGGCTCGGACGGAGCGATCATCGGTATCGAGCACTTCGGTGCGTCGGCGCCCGGCGACGAGGTACTGCGCCGCTTCGGCTTCACCGTCGAGCGGGTCGCGGAGATCGGCCGGTCCGTCGTACGGGACGGCTTCAGCGGCCGCGTCGGGACCGTCGAGCGCGGCCCGGAAACCTGCTGAGAGGAGCGGAAATGCGCGTCGCTCTTGCCGCGGATCATGCCGGCGCCGAACTCAAGGCGGAGCTGCTGGCGCGCCTCGCCCCGCTCGGCCACCAGTTGATCGATCTCGGCGGCGACGGTTCGAACGCCGAGGACGACTACCCCGACTACTCCCGAGCCCTGGCCCTGGCCATCCTCGACGGCCGGGCCGACCGCGGCATCCTGATCTGCGGCAGCGGCGTCGGCGCGTCGATCGCGGCGTCCAAGATGCCCGGCATCCGCGCCGGGCTGTGCCACGACACCTATTCCGCCGGACAGGGTGTCGAGCACGACGACATGAACGTTCTGGCCCTCGGCGCACGCGTCATCGGCGTGGAAACGGCCGTCTCCTGCGCCGAGAGCTTCCTTGCCGCCAGGTTCAGCGGCGCGCCGCGACACATCCGGCGTGTGGGCAAGATCCAGGCCATCGAAGAGGAGGCCGCCCGCATGGAGGCCGCCCGCATGGAGGCCGCGCCGGGGCGTGGTCCAAAACGATGACACACCCGGAGCATCCGTTCGTCGCCCAGACCCAGCCAGTCGAGAGGCCGCCACAATGACCGACCCCGGAACCTCAAGAACACTCGCCCTGGACCTCACGCTCGAGGATGCGAAGCTCGAATCGGCTCTGGCGGCCGCCCGCGACCGTGCCGTCAAGGAGGATTGGGCCGACCGGGCCATCGGCCGGCGGGATCCGTCGGTCTGGACCGACCAGGAGATCGTCAAACGCGCCATCGCCACGCGGCTGGGCTGGCTCGAGGCGCCGTTCCACTTCGCCGACGAGACCGGCGAGCTGAAGGCCTTCGGCACCGCGATCCGGGACGAGGGCTTCACGACAGCCGTACTGGGCGGAATGGGCGGGAGCAGCCTGGCCCCGGCGCTCCTGGCGGCCGTCTTCGGCGCGGCGGAAGACGGCATCCCGGTGCGGGTCCTGGACTCCACCGACCCGGCGGCCGTGGCCGCCACTCTCGACGATCTCGACCCGACGGCGACGCTCTTCATCGTCTCCACCAAGTCCGGCACCACCGCGGAATCGCTCTCGTTCCAGGCTTACCAGTGGGAGCGGACCGACCTCGCTCTGGGCGAGGCCGGTATCGGCCGGCCGACCCAGCCGGGCGACTTCATGGCCGCCATCACCGATCCAAATCCGAGCCTCGCCGCGATCCCCCACCACGATCGGCTCCGAGAGCTCTTCATCAACCCACCGGACGTGGGCGGCCGCTACTCGGCGCTGACCTACGTCGGCCTGGTGCCCGGCGCGCTGCTCGGCGTCGACCTCGACGCGCTGCTCGAGAAGGCACGGGCCATGGTCGTCGCCTGCGGAGTCTCGGACCCGGGCGCGAACCCCGGCCTTGCCCTCGGGCTGGCCATGGGGGCTTTCGCCGGGGCCGGGCGGGACAAGCTGACCTTCGTCATCGACAGCGAGCTGGCCGCCTTCGGGCCCTGGGTCGAGCAGCTCATCGCCGAATTGACCGGCAAACACGGCGTGGGGGTGGTGCCCGTCGTCGGCGAGCATCTGGCCGGCCCGGACTCCTACGGCAGCGACCGCGTCTTCGTCCGCATCGCGCTGGCCGGATCCGTCGGGCCGGAGCACACCACGGCCTCGAACGTCGAGGCGCGCCTGGCCGAACTGGCCGCCGCCGGCCACCCGATCATTCGCATCGACGTAGGTTCGAAGATCGAGCTCGGGGCCGAGTTCGTCCGCTGGGAGGTGGCCACGGCTCTCGCCGGCGCCGTCCTCGGGATCGACCCGTTCGACCAGCCCAACGTCGAGGAGGCCAAGGTGAACACCCGGGCCGTGCTGGCCGCGTTCGAGGCCGGCCAGGCCGGCGGGAGCGGCGAGGACTCGGCCGTGAAGGTCGCCGACGAAGCCGCCCTCGGCGCGGCGCTAAAGGCACACCTCGGCAAGCTCAAGCCAAACGGCTACGCCTCCATCCAGGCATACGTCGCCCAGACTCCGGCGCGAGACGAAGCCCTGTCCCGGATCCGGACGCGGCTGCGCGACGGAACGAGGCGAGCCACGACGATCGGCTACGGCCCTCGTTTCCTCCATTCGACGGGGCAGCTTCACAAGGGCGGCGCCCCCATCGGCTGGTTCCTGCAGCTCGTTTCGGAGCATGCCGAAGATCGAGCCATACCCGGCAAGTCGTACACCTTCGGCCAGCTGATCGACGCCCAGGCCATCGGCGACGCCAGGACGATCGGCGACCACGATCTGCCGATACTCCGGATCAACCTCGGACTCGACCCGGACGCCGGGCTGACCGTCCTCGCGCGCGCCCTGGACTCGGTCCTCAAGGAGGTCTGACGCCATGGACCTCGGCTTCATCGGACTCGGGCGGATGGGCGCGAACATGGTCCGCCGCCTTCTTCTCGACAGGCACCGGATCGTCGCCTACAACCGCACGGCGGAGAAGACCCGGGAGATCATGGCCGAGGGCGCCGAAGGCGCATTCTCCCTGCCGGAACTCGTCCAGAAGCTCGAGAAGCCGCGCGCCGTCTGGGTCATGGTCCCGTCCGGCGACGCAACCGAGGCGATGATCGACGAGCTGCTCAAGCTTCTCGAGCCCGGTGACACGATCGTCGACGGCGGCAACAGCAACTTCCACGACAGCGTCCGGCGACACGCCAAGGTCGCGACCCACGGCCTCAGCTTTATCGACGCCGGGACGTCGGGCGGGATCTGGGGCCTCAAGATCGGCTACTGCCTCATGGTCGGCGGAGAGCCGGAGCCGGTGAAGCGCCTGGAGCCGATCTTTCGATCGCTCGCGCCTGAGGACGGCTACCTCCACGCCGGCGGCCCGGGCGCCGGGCATTACGTCAAGATGGTCCACAACGGCATCGAGTACGGCCTGATGCAGGCCTACGCCGAGGGCTTCGAGATTCTCCACGCGTCCGACTACAAGCTCGACCTGGCCGCCATCTCCGACCTGTGGATGCACGGTTCGGTCGTCCGGTCCTGGCTCCTCGAGCTGGCGGTTTCGGCCTTCTCGCAGGACCAGGATCTGACGCATCTCAAGGGCTGGGTTGCGGACTCCGGCGAAGGCCGATGGACCGTCCAGGAGGCCATCGACCTGGACGTCCCCGCGCCGGTGATCACTCTCAGCCTGCTCAACCGTTTCCGGTCCCGGCAGGAGGACAGCTACCAGGCCAAGGTGTTGGCCGCGCTGCGTAACGAGTTCGGCGGTCACGCCGTGAAGACCGAGTAGATATGCGCGCCATCCGGCAGCAGGAGATGACCAGATGAGTCCCGGCCGAACCCCGGCGCCGCCGCCGGCGGCCCGGACCGCGCGCCAGATGCGGGAGGCGGCGGCCGCGGCCAGGCGCCGCAGCCGCCAGGAGATGGACGTGAACCCGCTGCGGCAGGGCTTGCGCCTCGAGCGCGTGCCCGACCCGTGCGCCTTCGTGCTCTTCGGAGCCACCGGCGACCTGGCCCACCGCAAGGTCATCCCCGCTATCTACCAGCTGTGGCGCACCAACCTGCTCCCGGCCGAGTTCAGCCTGGTGGCCGTGGCCCGGCGCCCGTACACGAGCGAGGCGTTCGCGGCCGAGGTTCGGGCATCGGTCGAGAAGTACTCGCGCGTCCGGCCGATCGACGAGGCGGCCTGGGAAGAGCTCGCCAAACGCATCTACTACCAGCAGCTCGACTTCTCGGACGATGCCGGCTTCGACCGGCTCGGCGCGAAGCTCGACGAACTGGACACCCTGTGCGGCACGACCGGCAACCGGCTCTTCTACCTCGCGACCCAGCCGTCGCAGGTCACCGAGATCGTGCGCCAGATGGGCCGCGTCGGCATGGACAAGGAGATCAGAGGGGCCGGCTGGCGGCGTTTGATCGTCGAGAAGCCCTTCGGGCGCGACCTCGACTCGGCGCGCCTTCTCAACCACGAAGTCCACAAGGTATTCCGCGAGTCGCAGGTCTACCGCATCGACCACTACCTAGGCAAGGAGACGGTCCGGAACCTGATGGTCTTCCGCTTCGGCAACGGCATCTTCGAGCCGGTCTGGAATCGAAGCTACGTGGACCACGTCCAGATCACCGTGGCCGAATCGATCGGCGTGGAGGGGCGCGGCGCCTTCTACGAGGAGACCGGCGCGAGCCGCGACATCCTCCAGAATCACCTCCTGCAGTTGATGACGCTGGTGGCCATGGAGCCGCCCTCCTCATTCCAGGCCGACGCGCTGCGCGACCAGAAGCTGCAGGTCCTGCGGGCGATCGCCGCGCCGGATCCGGACGACGTCCGCCGCAACGTGGTTCGCGGCCAGTACGGCCCGGGCTGGGTCGGCGGCGAGCCGGCGCCGGGCTACCGCCAGGAACCGGAGGTCGATCCCGAGTCGGAGACGGAGACGTACGTCGCCGGCCGGTTCACGATCGACGACTGGCGCTGGAGCGGCGTCCCGTTCTATCTGCGTGCCGGCAAGCGGCTGCCCAAGCGGGCCACCGAGATCGCGATCCAGTTCAAGGACGTGCCGCTCCGGCTCTTCCGCGATTCGACCGCCGATCCGGCGCCGAACGTGCTGGCCATGCGCATACAGCCCGACGAGGGGATCATGCTGCGTTTCGCGGCCAAGGTGCCCGGCCTGGGCCTCGACGTCCGGGCCGTGAACATGGACTTCGCCTACGACACTTCATTCGTGGTCGATTCGCCGGACGCCTACGAGACGCTCATCCTCGACGCGCTGCTCGGGGACGCGTCGCTCTTCACCCGCGCGGACGAGGTCGAGGCGGCGTGGGCGGTCGTCACGCCGATAATCAACGCCTGGGCGGAGACCCCCCCGCCGCGCTTCCCGAGCTACTCCGCCGGATCGTGGGGACCCGAGGCGGCCGACGAGCTGATAGAACGGGAAGGCCGACGGTGGCGCAGGATCTGATGCCGACTCGGCCGGTGGCCCATTCCGTCGCCGAGATAGAGGGCCAGCTTGGCAAGCTGTGGGCGCATGCGGCGCTGGCACGGGCCGAGGCGGCCAGGGCCGAGTCGGCCCTCATCGCGGCCCAGGCCGAGGCCGCCGCTCGCGCCGCGGCCGCTCTTGCGGCCGCCCGTGAGACCAGCGATGCCGGCGGAAGCCACGTAGCCGCCCGGACCAGCGTTCTCAACCTGGTGGTCCTGGCCGGCGACGAATCGACCGCCGAGCGGTGCGCGGCCGTGATCGCCGACACGGCCGGCCGCCACGCCTCGAGATCGCTGATCCTCTCCGCGACGGACCCGGACGGTCCCGCGGGTCTGGAGGCCCGAATCGAGGCAGTGGCGTCGCCGGCGGCCGGCGGAGCCGGGGCGGGCGCCGAGACGATCTACGTCACCGCGCGCGGCGAGACGGGCCGGCACCTGGCCTCGATCATCGTCCCGCTCCTGGTCCACGATCTCCCGGTCGCGCTGTGGTGGCCGGCCGATCCGCCCTTCGGCTCGCGGCGGGCGGAGCGGCTTCTCCCGATCGCCGACCGGCTGATCGTCGACGGCGCGGCCTGGTCCGGACACGGCCTGGATTTCGTCGTTCAGCTTGCGACGGTGGCCGAGGAGCGAAACCTCGTCGTGGTGGACTGGGCCCTCCTGCGGCAGGGGCGCTGGCGCGAAGCCCTGGCGTCGGTCTACGACCTGCCGGATCTGCGGCCTCATCTCGGCGCCGTTCGCCGGATCGACGTGGAGTACGCGGCCGCCCAGCCGGACGACCCGGCCGGGACCACGAACGTCGTCCGGCCGCTCTACCACATCGCCTGGCTGGCCTCCCGTCTGGGCATGACCGTCGCTCAACCCATCAGCCCGGAGAGCGAGGGCCGGCGAGTTGCCACCCTCCGCCAGAAAGACCACGCGGTGGAAGTGGTCCTGCGACCGGCGTCCTCCCACCTGGACGCCGGGTCGACCGTTCGGGTCGAGATCGTCTCCCGGCTCAGGGGCACCGAGTTGACCGGCAGCGTCGCGGCCGGCGACCGCACGGTCGAGGTCTCGGTTCGCGAGGACGGCCGCGAACGCGTGCGACGCAGCTACCTCTCGCCCCGCTTGACGGATGTCGATCTGCTCGGCCTTGCCGTTGAGGAGGGCGCCGCGGACCCAGTCGCGTCGCGCGCCCTGGCAATGGCCCGTCGATTGCTGGCCGGCTGAGGCCGCCTTCGTCCCCCGAGCCTCCGCCGCGCCGCACGCACTCCACCACACCGCGCTGCCGCCCGGCCGCGCGGCCGGGCCGTCGATCAGAGCCGGCCGGCGCTCAGGCGCTCAGGAGCTTCACCGCCGAACGCAGATCGTGGACGGGGCGCCAGCCGAGAAGCCGAGAGGCCACCGTTATGTCGGCGACCTGCCACGGAACGTCCGACGATCGCGGCGATCCCGCCGCGGCCTCCCCGATCTGGCCGGAGTAGCCAAGGCGCTCCGCCAGTACCTCGACCAGCTCGCGGGCGGAGTGGCCCACCCCGGAGCCGACGTTGACGATGGGGGCCTCGAGGCGCGGCACGAGACAGGCCGCGACGGCGGCGGCGGCCACGTCGCGGACGTCGACGAAGTCGCGGACCGCGCCCAGCGGCCCCATCTCGATGCGCGGCGCGGAGTTCGCCACGGCCTCCGCCAGGCGTCGCAGCGCCGCGCCGGGCATCGAGTCCGGCGGCATGGCCGGGCCGAGCGCGTTGAAGACACGCAGAACGACGGCATCGTGGCCGGCGGCGGCTGACGCCGCCACGAGCTGGGTCGCCGCCAGCTTGCTGATGCCGTATGGAGTCAGGGGCCGCGGAGCGTCCGTCTCCGCCACGGGCCGGCCGGACGGGCCAGGGCCGTACTCGGCCGCGGACCCGAGGTGGACCAGCCTGGACCGCACGCCCGACCGTGAGACCGTCTCGAGGAGAATCGCCGTCGTGAGGACGTTGAGGCGGACCAGACCGGCGGGTGTCCCGCCGGTCGCTCCGGTGCAGTTGACGATCATCTCCGGGCTCGCCGCCCGGAGCTCGGCCTCCAGCCGGCCGTCGTCGGCCAGCAGGTCGAGGCCCAGCCACCCACGCTCGAGGCCCGGCAGCGGGGGACCCAGGCCCGCGCCGACGATCTCGATCCCGGGCGTGGCCGCCAGAGCACCGGCGACATGGCGGCCGATGAAGCCGTTCGCTCCGAAGACGACGGCGAGTGCCACTCAGGACTCCGGGAGCAAGACGGACCGAAGCTGCGCGAACTCGGAGTTGGCCCGGTCGTAGTCCTCCGGGCGCCCGATGTCCAGCCAGTACCCGTCGAAGGCGTACGAGGCCGGGTTGCTTCCCCCAGCCAGCAGGTCCAGGACCAGGCGATCGAATCCAAGAGGCTCGCCGACCTGGTATCCCGCCAGGGTCGACCGCGAGACGGCGTAGACGCCCATGCTGACCTCGTAGTCGAGGCCAGGCTTCTCGACAAACCCGACCACCTTCCCCGCCTCGACCGTCAGCACGCCGAAGTCGACGTCGACCCGGCGCCGGTACGTGGCGATGGTCAGCGGGGCGCCGGAAGCGGCGTGGGCATCCAGCAGGGCCGAGTAGCTGAGGTCTGTCAGGATGTCGCCGTTCAGGACCAGGAACTGCTCGGGGAGCCGGTCCAGGATCGCGACCACCGGGCCCATCGTCCCCAGCGGCCTCTCCTCCGTGGCGTAGTCCACCTCGAGGCCCCACTGGCCGCCGCTGCCGACGTAGGCCCGGATCAGCTCGCCGAGGTGGCCGATGGCGATGGTGATCCGCCGGTAGCCGTCCCGGGCGAGCTGGCGCAGCACGATCTCGAGGATCGCGCATTCGTCACCGATCGGAACCAGCGGCTTCGGAATGGTCGTCGTGTAGGGCCGCAGGCGGGTGCCCTTGCCGCCGGCCAGGATGACGGCGTGGCGTTCGCTCATCGGGCGTTCATACGGTGTACGAGGCCCACTTGTAGCGGGCCAGGTTCTCGGGCCGGCCGAACCACTCGGCGGTGGCCGCCAGCCCTTCGGCCAGGCTCACCGCCGGCCTCCAGCTCGTGGCGGCCTGCAGGCGCGAGCTGTCGCAGACCAGGCGCATCACCTCGGACCCGGCCGGCCGGAATCTCTCGGTTTCCTGGACGACCTCGACCTCACGCGCGGCGGCGCCGGCGATCAGCTCAATGAGCTCGCCGATCGCGGTTTCCACGCCCGTCCCGGCGTTGAAGGTCCGGCCCACGACGGCCTCCGCGGGGGCATCGCCGACCGCCATGAAAGCGCTCACCGTGTCCGCGACGAAGGTGAAGTCGCGCGTCGGCCGGACGTCGCCGACGCGGATCTGGCGCTGGCCGGCCGCCAGCTGTGACAGGATGGTCGGGATCACGGCACGTGTCGACTGGCGCGGACCGTAGGTGTTGAACGGGCGCAGCGTCACCACCGGTACCTCGAACGAGAGGTTGTAGCTCTCGGCGATCTTGTCCGCCCCGATCTTGGAGGCCGAGTAGGGCGATTGGCCCTGGAGCGGGTGATCCTCCGAGATCGGCACGCTCCGAGCGGTGCCGTAGACCTCGCTGGTGGAGGTGTGGACCACGCGCGCGGTGCGGAGGCGCCGGGCCGTCTCCATCACGTTGAGCGTGCCGGAGACGTTGGTGTCGACGTACGAACGAGGCGAGCGGTACGAGTACGGGATCGCGATCAGGGCGGCCAGGTGGTAGATGACGTCCACCCCGTCGGCCAGATCGGTCACCGACGCGATGTCGCGCACGTCCCCCAGCCGTACCTCGACCGACTCGAGCACGTCGGCCGGCAGGGATTCGAGCCAGCCCCACGAGTTGAACGAGTTGTAGAGGACCATCGCCCGGACGCGGTCGCCGCGCCTGACCAGCGCCTCGACCAGGTGGGATCCGATGAAGCCCTCGCTTCCGGTGACGGCCACGATCGCTGACAGCGTCCGGCTCCTTCCTGCGGTCCGAAGGACGCCGCGAATGGTACCCTATCGGCGCGGCGATCCCGACCGAGAGGGGCACTCGAACCGCTTCCGGCCGCGAGATTACCGTCCACCGTCCGCTTTGCGAGCCGCATCCTCCGGAGGTCGCCGGGCGCCATGGCAGGATCCGTGTCAGCCGCGCCGGAGAGCGGGCCGGCATCCTCCCCTACCGATGCGATGATTGAACACGCCCCTTCGACGGCGCCCGACGCGGAGCCGCTCAACCTCGCCTTCCTGGGCGATCCGAACAGCCCGCACTTGCGGCGGAGGATGATCGGCTTCGCGGCGCGCGGTCATCGCGTGACCCTCCTGGCAGGAAGGGGCAGGCCGATCGACCCGGGGCTGCCGGCCGGGATCGCGATCGAACGTTTCACGCCCATCTCCGCCCACGGCCGCTTTCCGCCGGCCAGTCTCGTGCTGGCCCGCCGGTCCATCCGCAAGGCCGTGGCGCGAGTGGATCCGGACGTGCTGGTCGCCCACTTCCTCACCGTCAACGGTTGGCACGCCTGGCTGTCCGGATTCCACCCGTACGCCGTGTCGCTTTGGGGATCGGACGTCTTCATCGCCCCGAAGAAGTGGCGCGTCGTCAGGCTCCTTGCCCGCACAACGCTGCGATCGGCCGACCTGGTCACCGCCAACTCGCAGGCGCTTCGCCTGGGAGCCCTCGATCTCGGCGCCCCGCCGGAGCGGACCGAGGTGGTCCAGCTCGGGGTCGATCTCACCGAATTCACGGCCGGCCCGGATCCGGCCGTGATTCGGGCTCGCCTGGGCCTGCAGGGCAAGCGGGTGGTCTTCTCGCCACGCCCGGTTGCCCCGCTCTACCACCAGGGCGTCCTGGTGGAGGCGCTGGCCCATCTGCCGCCGGACGTGGTGGTCCTGATGTCGCGTTTCCGCGCTCGTCCGGACGACCTGGAAGCGATCGAGCGAAAGGCCGAGAGCCTGGGGCTGGCCGATCGCGTGACCGTGCTGCCGGAGATAGAGCAGGCAGAGATGGCCGACTTCTACCGGCTGGCCGACGTCGTCGTATCGATCCCCGAGTCGGATTCGACGGCCGCGGTCCTGCTCGAGGCTCTCGCCTGCGAGAAGCGGGTCGTGGCCTCGGATCTGCCGAGCGTCCGCGAGTGGCTCTGGGAGCTGGACCCGGCCTCTCTCGTTCCCGTGGACGATCCGGAGGCCACCGCCGCGGCGGTGCTGCGCGTCCTGGCCCAGAGTCCAGGCGAGCGGGCCGACCTCGGTTCGCGGGCCAGGCGGATCGTCGTCGAACGGGCCGACCAGGCCCTGGGCCTCGCTCGCGTCGAGACTCTCTACCGGGACCTCGCGGGCCGCGTGCCGCGACGCGCCCCCGGACGCACCGGCTGAGGGCGGACCGGGGATCATCACGCGACACCCGAATGCACAGGAGCCACGGCCATGAACGACCAGGAACCGGACCTTCCTCCGGCACCGGAGACACCGACCGGAACGAACACATCCGCCCTGCCGGCGCCCAACCGGGGCGAGCCAGAACTCGTCGTCACGGCGAGCGCCGAAGCCGCCGCGGGATGCGCGTCCGAGCGCATCGCGGGGGCCCTGATCGAGGCCGTCGATCGGCGCGGCCGGGCCGATTTCTGCACCACCGGCGGCAGCACGCCGGCCCCGATCTACCGCCTCCTGGCCCATGCCCCGATGGTCGACAGGGTCCCATGGCAGCATGTCCACTTCTGGTGGGGCGACGACCGCTTCGTGCCGCGCGACAGCCCGGAGTCGTGCGTGACGTCCTTCGACCAGATCCTGCTGGGCGGCGCGGACACGACCGGCGGAGCGCCGCTGCCCCCGTCCAACATCCACCCGTTCCCGGTAAATCGGGCACTGGCCGAGCACCGCGACACGCACTGGTGCGCGGCGCGGTACGCCGAGGAACTCGCCGCCCAGCTTCCCATGGTGGACGGCAACTGGCCGGCCTTCGACCTGATCCTCACCGGCGTCGGGGACGACGGCCACGTGCTTTCCTGCTTCCCCAACTCACCCGCTCTCGACAGCATGGCCTGGGCCATGGGCGTGCCGGCCCCAACGCACATCGGGCCTCATCTGCCCCGCGTGACGATCAACCCGCGGCTCCTCGAAGCGGCTCCGGTCCTGGTCGTGACCTGGGGGGCGAAGAAGGCGGAGGCACTCGGCCACGTCTTCGGCGACGTGCGCGACGGCCGCCTCTGGCCGGTCCAGCGCACACGGCGCACCGGCGCGACGTGGATCGTGGACGAGGCCGCGGCGGTCCGTATCCCGGCGGATCTGCGCCGTTAGGGCCCGGCTCCGTCGCGCGGGCCCCCGCGTGGTGTGGACCGGCTCGGCCGGCAGAGAAGGACCGCCGCCCAGAAGGACGGCGGTCGGTTGTTCGGGGAGGGTGCCGGCGGAGTCGCGGCTAGGCGATCTCGGCGGGTTCGAACTTCGTCATGCGCATGAACCAGAGGAAGATGACCGCCCCGGTCGCGGCGAAACCCAGCAGGCTGATGTTCAGGATCGGGTAGGAGAGGCTCGGGTTAGATCCGCTCACGAGCGCGTTCGGGATCCCGCCCAGCGCGGTGGAGATGGAGTTCAGCGAATCCACCTCGTCGCCGCCCTCGACGCCGTAGACCTGCGGAATGATGTAGAGCATCGACGCCACGACCAGCAGGACGGAGACGATGCGGAACGTCTTCGCGTCGTCGTCGGCATCGCCGGTCAGCTTGGCCAGCAGGGCCCAGAAGAGCACCAGGGCGGCGAGCGGAGCCGTGATCGGAACGGCCAGGTCGGCGCTCATGTAGATGTTGGGGAAGAGGAAGATGGCGCTCAGGGCAAATGTCACGACGAGCAGTCCGTCGCGGATCAGGATGTAGCTGAGCCACCACACGTCGCCGCCGAAGCGGAGCGTCAGGCCCTGCAGATAGCGAACGACGTACGGCCGGGCAAAGTGGAGCGACAGCGTGAAGGCCCAGAGGATGGGAAGCACGGCGGCAACCGAGAGAATGACCCAGTACTGGGTGCCCTGGACGAGAGCTGTTTGCTGATCCATCGTGATCTCCTAGCTCTGCGCCGCGGGCTGGCTGGCAGCGCCGGCATCGGCCTTGCGTGGGGAAGGCGACGCAAGGCGGAGGTTGTATAGCACCGCAGCCAGACCCATGATCCCGACGAGGAGTGCCGAGAGGTAGCACAGGGACAGGGCGATGGTCTGGTTCTGCGAGGAGACGAGCACGGAGGCCAGCTGGCTGGAGATGCTGCTGCCGACCGTCGTGACCTGGACTCCCAGGAGGTACGGCACCAGGTAGAGAGTCGCCCCGAGGCCGATGAGTGCCGTCTGGGCGTTGAAGCTGCGCTGGTCGGCGTCCGCCCTGGTCGTCAGCTTCAACAGGAGGGCGCCGAAGGCGCACACGGCTGCCAGCCCGCCGGTAATCGGCAGGTCATTGCCCTTGACGACGTCGGGGTAGAAGAAGATGAAGCTGCCCAGGAAGACCTGGAGCAGGAAGATGTCCCGCATCCCGACGTAGATCGTCCACCACAGGTCGGCGCCGAGCCGCAGAGTGAACTTGCGAGTCAGGGCCAGCATGTACGGCCGCGCCAGATGCAGCGCGACGGCCAGCAGCCACAGCGCAACCAGCGCGGCCGCTATCGTCCCTTCGATGAATTGCTCGGCTGCGCCGAACGCCGGTGATTCCATCAGTCTCGACCTCCTGTGATCGACGGAGGAGTGCTTGCCGACTCGGCTTGGCTGGGCCGGCCACTCCGCGCCGGCATTGATTCCACGGCCGGCGCGCCAGGGCCGTCCCTCGGCCCGCGCCCGGACTTCACGTGCACCTGCGCGCAGCGGTACACCGCGTCGCACCTGAAGCAGCGCGACGCCTCCGCTCCTGCCGCGGCCGGCTCGATGCTCGGCTGGGTGGCCGCGAAGGAGCCCGGCGTGTAGGCCGGCAGCTCCATGCCGACGCGCGGCCGCGTCGCCAGGTCGACCGTCAGGACCGGCTCGGGGGCCTTCGGCACCCGGACCCTAGCCATGATCTCGGCCTCGCCGTCACGGCATCCGGACAGGTACTCGTGGATCGAGCCGGCGGCGCGGCGGCCCGCCCCGACGGCATGGATGATCGTCTTCGCGCCCGAGACTACGTCGCCTCCGGCGAAGACGCCCTTGCGGCCGGTCGCCTGGCCGGCGTCGGCCACGATGCCCTTGAAGCCGCTCGTCTCGATACCGGCGCCCGCCGGCAGGATCGACGGATCCGGCTCCTCGCCCACGGCCACCAGGATCGTCGCCGCGTCGATGGCGCGATCGCTGCCGGGGATCGGCTCGTAGACGGCACGGCCGCCTTCGAAGGCCCCGGTGGGCCGCTGGCTCATGTAGGTCACGGAGGTGACGCCCTTCTGGGTGCCCTTGACCTCGGTCACGGCCGCTTCGAAGAGGATCTTGATGCCTTCGTGTTCGGCCGCTTCGACCTCTTCCGCCTGGGCCGGCATCTCCGCCCGACCGCGGCGGTAGAGAACTGAGACCGACGTGGCCCCGGACCGGAGCGCGGACCGGGCCGCGTCCATCGCGGTGCTGCCGCCGCCGACCACGACGACCGCGCCATTCAGGACCGGCTTCTCACCCAGGTTGACCTGCTTGAGAAACAAAGTCGCCGGAACGACGCCCGGGAGACCGTCGCCCGGCACGCCCAGCTTGCGGCTGCGAGACGCGCCGGTCGCCAGGAAGATGGCGTCGTATCCGGCCTCGAGGTCGGCCAAGGTGAAGTCGCGGCCCATGGCGCTGTCGAGCTTGAGCTCCACGCCCAGGCCGATGATCCGGTCGATTTCGTCGCGCAGCACATCGCGGGGCAGGCGGTACTCGGGAATGCCGATCGCCATCATGCCGCCCGGCACCGGCATCGCCTCGAAGACGGTCACGTTGTAGCCGAGCCTGGCGAGGTAGTAGGCCGCCGACATGCCGGCGGGACCGCCGCCGACGATGGCGACCTTCTCCTTGCGCCGGTCCTTTGGAGCGGCGGCCGGCGGAAGCTTGCCGCGCTCGGTGGCGAAGCGCTTCAGGCGGCGGATCGCGATGGGCTCGTCGAGCGTCCCTCGCCGGCAGGCCGCCTCGCACGGCGCGGTGCAGATCCAGCCGCAGACCGACGGGAACGGGTTGACCTCGGCGGCGACCGCGTAGGCCTCGTCGTACCGGCCCTGGCCGATCAGCCCGACGTACCGCCCGGCGTCCGTTCCGGCGGGACAGGCTTCCTGGCAGGGCGCGATGGGGTCCTGGCGCGAGTCGGTGACCATCGACCGCCAGACCTGCCAGTCCTGGGGCCGCTCGCTCGTCCGCCACTGGAAGAGGTTGCCCCAGGGAGAGACGCGGACCGGCTTCAGCGACTCGCGGGTGACTTCGCTGAGGGGCTGCCAGGCCGGGGCCTGCTCGAGCGGCCGGCTGACAGGGCCCTGACGGGCCACCAGCGGCGTGGCCCCGGCGAGACTGTCCAGGTTCACGACGTGGGTGGGGCACTCGCGGACACAGATGCCGCAGCCGATGCACTCACCGACCTGGACCGGGTACTCCATCATCCAGTCGAAGGGAGCTCCGAAGAGGCCGGAGCCCTCCACGCCCGGCCGTTGCGGCCGGCTCATGTCGAGAGCCTGAACCGGGCAGACGTCCATGCAGACGCCGCAGTTCAGGCACCCTCCGTTCTCGATCTGTATCCGGTAACCCATGGGGACGCCTCGGCCGTGTGGATTGCTCGACCAGAGGATGCGTCCGGGGGCGGCCTACAACATCTGCCGGAAGAAAGGATTCGTCCTACCCGGCCGGGTGGTTGAGGTAGCCACCCACCGTGCCCGAGCGGACGCCGTCGGCAGGGCTCAGCGGCGCCGCGGCGCCAGGTCGCTGCGGCGCCGATCGTGAGTGACCAGGTCGCGCGGCGGATCCGGCACGAGGCCCTCACGGACGGCGCGCGCCGCCAGTTCGGCGCGGTTCTGCGCGTGCAGCTTCTCCACGATGTTCTTGAGGTGGAATTTGACGGTGTTCTCGCTGATGCCGAGCTCGACCGCGATCTCGCGGTTGCGCTGGCCGTCGGTCACGAGCTTCAGAACCTCCAGCTCGCGCTCCGTCAGTCGCTGATTCGCTCGCGGACTGGATTCAGGGGTTCGCAGGAACTCGTCGATGATGCGGGCGGCCGTGGCCGGCGTGATCGCCGGTTCGCCCCGAGCCACCCCTTCGAGCATGGACCGGAGCTGAGGCGCCTCGAGGTTCTTCAGGAGATAACCCTGGGCGCCGGCCTTGATGGCGCGGAAGAGGTCGGCCTCCTCCTCGCTGACTGTCAGCATGACGATCGCCACTTCGGGATGCCGCTGCTTGATCTGGGCGGTCGCCTCGAGGCCCGACACGTTCGGCATGCGGACGTCCATCAAGACCACTTCGGGCGAGGTCTGGTCGACCATTTCGATCGCTTCGCCGCCGTCGGAGGCCTGACCGACCACTTCGTGCCCCCAGGCCAGCAGGAGCGACGCGACACCGTCGCGGAAGAGGGCGTGGTCGTCGACGAGCAGGGTTCTCATGGCTTCAGTCTGCCTCCGGAAGGGTCGCAGCAGGCGATCGGACCGCCTGGTGCTGCGGCGTGGGATGCTCCGTCCCGCCCGACGAAGCCGCGTCAATGGGTGCGTGATTCCACGCGGGGCCGCCGGCCGGAACGTGCAGCTCGACAACGGTGCCGGCCCCCGGCCGGCTGTGCCAGACGATGCGGCCACCGATCAATTCGGCGCGTTCGCGCATGCCGGCCAGGCCGAAATGGGGCCATCTCTCAGGCCCTGCCGCCAGCAGCTCCGCCTCGAAGCCCACGCCGTCGTCCTCGATCCGGAGCGCCAGCTCCTTGCCCTCCAGGGCCAGGCCCAGGCTCACGCGGTGCGCCCGAGCATGCTTGCGGACGTTGGTCAACGCCTCCCGGGCAATGCTGAAAACCTCGGCCTGGGCAACGGCCGAGAGATGGGCGCGGGCGGCTTCGCGGCTGGCATGGAATCGCACCGCCAGCTTGGAGGATTCCGCGTACAGCGCCGCGTATTCCTCGAGCGTGGCCGCCATTCCCCGATCGTCCTGAACCGGAGTCGACAGGCTCAGTATCGCCTCGCGGACGTCCACGTAGACCGAACGGGCGGCCTCCGCCAGTTCGGCCAGCTGACGCCGGGCCTCGGCCACGCGACCGTCGGCGAGCATCTCTTCGACGGCCTGCGACTTGGTGTTGACGTAGCCGAGCACCTGGGCAAGGCCGTCATGCATCTCGCGGGCGATGCGCTCGCGCTCGCCCTGGACGGCCAGCAGCTGGAGTTCGCTCCGGAGCCGGGCTGCTTCGAGAGCCAGCCCCACCTGGGTCGCCAGGGCGGATAGAGTCTCAACCTCGGCCGCGTCGAACCGGCGCGGGTTGCCCGCGGCGACCGCGAGGCCGAACATCCCGATCCTCTTGTCACCGTGGCCCACGGACGTGGAGAGCCGGATCTGGTAGCCCGACCGCAGGTAGCAGCCCAGGTCATCCTCTGCCTGGGCCATGACGCCGACCCCCTGCTCGCCGCCCACCAGAACCCCCGGGGCCGCACTCGCGGCACGGAGACGCAGCTCACCCGCGGGGCCGTCGAGGGCCAGCAGGGCCGCGTCGACTCGCAGAAGCGAGCGGGAGTGGTCGACGATCGAGGCGATTGTCTGTTCGGGGTCGGCCTGACCGGAAACGGCGAGGCTCACGTCGTAGACGGCGCCGAGGACCGCGTTCCGCGCCTCCAGCACGGCATTGCGCTCGCGCAGATCGCTCGTGAGCCGATCGATCTGGCGGAAGGCATACAGCGCGCCCGTGCCCACTACCGCGGCCACGACCGCGAGGACGAACAGCGTGTGGAACGGGAATGGCAGGACGGCGTCGAAGACAGTGTCGCTCAGGGCCTCGACACCGCCGACGAAGAGGACCACCACTACGACGACGAACCAGCGACCCCGACGACGCATCCGACTCCCGAGTCCGAGGGGGGCCTCCGGACGGCGGCCGCCGCACGTTGAACCCACCCGTTCAGGCAGTACTATGCACGGAATTCAGGCCCGCGGGGCGATTCCGAGAACCTGTCCTGTGGCGCGGCACGACCGGCCTGGCCGGCGTTGGACCGACCGTTCCGTGGATCAAACCTGCCCAGCGCGGACCCCAGGCCGGGGTCGGGCCCGGCAGCATGGACGCGACCACCACGAAACCGCACCCGGGCGCCGGCCGCGGCGTGCCCGATATGTCGTAGCGATCGGTCGGATCCGTTGACGGGCGCCGCGGCCGCGGAGATAGTCGCTCCGACATGTTCGCGCCCGACCGATCCAACCGGAAGACCCCCCGGACCGGCACGGCGGCCGATCCGCCCTCCACCGGCGAAGCCGGCCCCGATGCCGTCACGGCGGCAAGGCGGGTTGCCCGCCTGTTTCCGGAGGTGTACCGGCGCTACCACTGGGCCAATCGGGTCCACGGCGGCGAGTTGCCGGTCACCCGCCGCGCGCTGGAGGTGCTGCAGCATCTCTCGGCGAGCGGCCCGCTGACCGTCGGCGAGCAGGCCGAGCATCTCGGGCTGCGACGTAACTCCGTCTCAGAGCTGCTGCAGCGCCTCGAGACGAAAAGGCTCGTAGCCCGAGTCCGCGACGAGCGAGACGAGCGCAGAGTCCTCGTCTGGCTGACCGACTCGGGGCGCGACGTCGTTTCCAGGGTCGGCCAGGTCCTGGCCCCGGACCTCATCGCCCAGGTCATGGCGACCCTGTCTCCGGAGGAGCGAGCGACCGTCGTCCGCGGCTTCGAGCTGCTCGCCGCCGCCGATCCATCGAAACCGGCCGCGGCCGCACCGCCGGCCACCCACTCGATCGAAAGGAACCCGACATGACGCTTTCAGCGACGTGCGAATCCTGCGGCATGCCTCTGGCAGGCGCCGAGGACCATGCCCTGTCCGACGCGACGATCCCGTACTGCTTCTATTGCGCCCCTGAGGGCACGCTGCCGCCGGCCGAGGAACGCCTCGAGAGGTTCACGCAGTGGACGATGACCCAGGAGGGTCTCGAGTACGAAGCGGCGCGCGCAAAGGCGCGCGCCTACATGAAGACGATGCCGGCCTGGAAGGACGCCTTCTGACACTGGTCGCCGTCGAGGGTTTGAGCTCGTTTCGAACTCTCGCCGGCTCGATCCCGGGCGCGAAGGCCGTCGGGCGATCCGGCGGCCTTCTTCGCGTCCCGCGACGGCGGGACCATCGGTCCGAAGACTGAGCCCGGATCGTGCGGCCGACGGACCCTCCGGGCACTGCTTCGGCGATATGATCGGGCCGGCGTCCGACCTCGACAGCTCAGCCCGCCAGGAGCACTCAATGCCGCACATGGACATCGTTGGTTGGATCGTCGTCGGCTTCCTCGCCGGCGCGCTCTCGGGAGCGGTCCTGGAGCGGGGTCCGCACGGCTGCCTCGCCAACACCCTCGTCGGTATCCTCGGCGGGCTCCTCGGCGGCTGGTTCGCGACTGAAGAACTCCACATGGACAGCACACGAGGCTTCCTCGGAGCCTTGCTGGTGGCGTTCCTCGGCGCGATCGTGATCCGGCTCATCCTGGACGCGCTCGAGTCCGACGACCGGCGTCGCGGGCGCCGGGACCGGCCCTGGCGTCCCTGACCGGCATCGGGGCGGCCGCGTCCAGCCTTTCTTGATCGAGCAGGCGGCGAGGCAACCACCGGATCCCGGACCGCTCTCGATCGCCCTACTCGTTTCGTGAGGATGGGCGGATTTGGCATGACCGTTGCCGTTATCCAGGATCGCGGTACGATGCCGCCACCACGCGTTCGGCCTCCTCGGGGCATGGTTCCACCCCGGGCTCTCCAGCGGCCCTCCCATTCAGACGAGAAGGATGGCGACGATGACGACCAGCAACTCCGGTGATCCCGCTACGTCCCGCGCTCATACCGGTGCCGCCGCCACGGCAGAGCCGAACGGAGCCCCGGCCACCGCGAAGGCCCCGGCCGCCGCGAAGGCCCGGCCCGCTGTCGAGAAGCCCTACTCCCCAGGTCTGACGGGCGTGATCGCGGCCGAGACGGCCATCAGCTACATCGACGGGGAAAACGGACGCTTGCTGTATCGCGGCTATCCGATAGGCCAGCTCGTCGAACGGGGCAGCTACTGCGCAGTCGCCGAGCTTCTCTGGACCGGCGAGTGGCGGCAGTCGGCCTGCCTCGTCCCCGGCGTCGTCCCCGAGCCGGTAATGCGAGCCCTCCGCGAGTTGCCCCGGCATACGCACCCGATGGACGCCCTGCGCACGGCCGTCTCCGTCTGGGGCGCGTGGCGTCGGCCTCACTGGCCACCCACCGCCGACCAGGCTCGCGAGCTGACCTCTCTCGCTCCGTCCGCTCTGGCGGCGTTCTACCGGCTCCGTGAGGGCCTCGAGCCGGTGGCGCCGAACCTCCAGCTGTCGCTGGCCGGGGGCTTCCTCCAGCAGCTCACCGGCGAGGATCCGGATCCGGCCATGGAGCGGGCACTGGACGCCTACTTCATCGTCGGTGCCGAGCACGGCCTCAACGCGTCCACGTTTACCTGCCGGGTCATCATCTCCACGCGGTCGGATCTCGCCAGCGCCGTTTGTGGGGCGATCGGCGCCCTCAAGGGCCCGCTCCACGGCGGTGCCCCCGCGGAGGTCGTCAGCCAGCTTCACGAGATCGGCTCTCCCGACCGCGCCGAGCAGTGGGTCCGCGAGGCCATAGCTCGCGGCGACAAGATTATGGGCTTCGGCCACCGCGTCTACCGCGCCTACGACCCACGAGCGGCCGCGCTCCGCAAGGTCGCCGAGGGCATGTCCGACATGGCGGACTGGCTGGACACCGCCGTGAAGGTGGAGGACGTCGTCCTGCGCGTGTTCGGTGAGTTGAAACCGGACCACATCATCAAGACCAACGTGGAGTACTACACCGCCGCCGTCCTCCAGGGCGTGGGCCTGCCGCCGGATCTGTTCCCGTCGACCTTCGCGCTGGCCCGGATGGCCGGCTGGAGCGCCCATGCGATCGAGCAGGCCTCGGCCGACAAGCTGATCCGGCCCGACGCTCGTTACGTCGGACCGGCGGAGATGGACGTTCCCACGTTCAGCCGATAGCCCGATCTCGGGCGGGCGCGGGCGCCCGACAGGTTTCATCCGCGCGAGTGCGCGGCCGGCCGGCGGCTCAGTCGAGTCTTGCGGCAATTCGGCTCAGCGTTGCCGCGCCCCGGCCGAGCCGGCGAGCGGCGTATCCGGCAACCTGCCGCCCGTCCGCCTGGCGAAGACGACGGTCACGACCGTCGCCCCGGCGAGCACCGCCGCCGCCACGAAGAAGACCGCCCGAAGCCCGTCCGTGACGACGGTCGCCCCGATCGCGGGCCCGGCTATTCCGCCTATGTACAGCGGCAGGTAGATCAGGTTTAGTGTCGCCGAGCGCCGCTCGGCCGGTATCTCTGTGGCCAGCAGCCCCGAGACCATCGCTCCGACGACGGTCTGGGAGGCGATGGCCAGGCTGTAGGTCACGGCGAGCCAGGCCACGGTCGTTCCGAGCGGCAGGAGCGCGAAGGCCACGGCCGTGCCTGCGGTGGCGGCCACGAGGACGGCCCTGAAGCCGAGTCGGTCGGAGACCCAGCCCCCCAGGGGCGAGAGCGCCGCGCCCACGATCGCCGCCAGCCCCAGGACGATGCCGACCGAGCCGGCGACCTCGAGCGACGTGTGCTCGACGGCGTGGACGAAGAGAGAGAGGTATTGAGCCGACATCTGGCGCCCCACGAAGACGAGGCCGTACGCGACGAATAGCCAGCGCACGATCGGGTCGGACATGACGCCGCGAACCGCTCCGAACGCGAGGCGGACCGTCCCCCCCGTCGGCACGACCTCCGGCCGCACCTCCCTCGATCCGACCGCGAGCAGAAGCGCCACGGCGATCGACAGGGCCGCGGAGAGGGCAAAGACCGAGGCGCTGGAGAGCCGGAGCTGGTCGATCATGAACGAGCCGATGGCCGGCCCGGCCCCGAAACCCAGGGGGCTGCTGGCCGCGAATATGCCCATCGCCAGTCCAAGCCTGTGGCGCGGCGTGACGTCTCTGATCGCCGCCATCATCACGCCCGTGTTGCCCAGCTGGAATCCGACCAGGAGCATCCCCAGGACGAGCTGCCAGGTCGTCTGGCTGGCAGCGATCACCCCGAAGACGACGGCCTCGACGAGGGCGCTGCGGATGATCACCGCCTTGCGGCTGTACTTGTCGGCCCAGACACCCCAGAGCGGGATCAGCGGCAGCCCCGTAAGGAAGAACAAGGAACCGAGCAGGCCGACGAAGTGCGGGACGTCGGCCGCGGCCAGCCCCACCTCCCTGAGCCGGTTCGGCAGGAAGGCATAGATCTGGTTCACACCGAGCCCTTCGACGAAGGAGGTGAGCCAGTACATGGCCAGGATGGGACGCCAGTCCGGGGCGGGTCGGTCGTTCACCCGGGCAGCCTATCTGAGTGGGGAGCTCACGGCAGACCCGGCGCGCGCATCGTACGACCCGGCGCATTCGCGGCCCGTCGAGCAGGCTTCCGCGCGGCCGCACGGCGTCGGCCGGTCTCCCGGCGGCCCTCCCGGCCCGCCGGATTCTCCCAGGAACGCCCGCAGGCGGTATCTTTCGCAGGTCCATCACCGACGGTCGATGGAATCCGACAGGAGGATCACGGGTGGACGACAGGATCTGGAAGAACGTCTCGATCGTTCTCGGTGTGGTCTGCGCGCTGCTCATCGGCGTGGCCGGCGCGCTCTTGATCGTCGGGAATAAGGGCTCCTCGAGCGGGGCCACACAGGCACCTTCGACGAGCCAGGTGGCTACGACGGCGCCCTCGGCCGGCACGGCGTCGCCATCCGGATTGGCGCAGGCGAGCCCAAGCACGTCCGCCGGGCCGACTCCGACGGAAGGTCCGGTCAGCCCGGCCACCATCACCTTCAACAGCCTCGGCCTCGACGCCCTGAGCGACAAGACCGGAACAGCGCGTACCTTCCAGTTCGTCAGCGACGGCGCCGGCTCGGTGGTCGTCGCCGTGACCAAGATCTCGGCCGGGGGCACGGCCAAGCTGTGCCTGAAGGTCGACACCGGCACGTTCAGCTGCCTTGTCGGCACCGCCGGCAAGCTGCCCGCCTTCCCCAAGGCCAGGTCCGACCCCGGCACCAGCACGTGGACCGCGACCGTGGTCGGCTACGGAGCCTCCAAGCCGACCGTCGACGTTTCCTTCACGTGGCCGACGGCCAGCCCCAAGATCACGCTCAGCCACGGGCGTTTCCAGGGGAGCTCTAGCGCGGGCGTCTCCGAGGCCCTGAACGGCTTCACCGCCACGTTCAAACCTCGAGTCGGCGGCGTCGTCAACGTCCAGGCGCAGTGGACGGCCGTCACGGCGGACGCGAGCATGACCCTTCTCGACGACACGACCCCGCCGCCCGTCACGGTCGATCAGCGGACGTATAGCGCGGTCACCTACATAAACCCGGCGTTCACAGCCAACGTGGATCCCACGAAGACCTACGTGGTCGAGTTGCGGGATTCGTCCGCGGACAGCCAGCGCCCGGATCTGACCGCCCAGGTCATATTCCCGTAGCCGCCGGCAGCCCGCACCCGAACCGAGAGCTGCCCCGGCGGCGGGAGCGCGATCGATACCTCGGGTCCGCTTCGACTCGTTGAGTGAGGTCCAGGCTTGGACGATCTGCCTGCGCAGGGCCCCGGCGGTGAAGGTGTCGAGGGTGCCGCGGTCGAGCCGCTACCGGGCGACCAGACGGCCCTCGAAGGCCGCGAAGATTCGAGCGCCGCGCCATCCGGGGAGCCTGCCGGCCGGCCGAACCGGCTGCGGCTGGCCCTCGCGTCGGGAGGCCCGGGCCGCTGGCGTCGACGCGCGACCGGACTGGTTCTGGCGGCAGCCCTGGTGCTCGGCTTCAGCGGAGCCGCGCGACTGGCCACGAACCAGACGCCGAGCCGGTCCGAGACTCCCACCGCGTCGGCCACGCGCAGCGGACCCGCTCGGACCGCGACCATGACATCGGCGAGCAACTCGCCCTCAGGCACGCCGGGCACGTCGCCGACTGCGCCCGAACCGAGCCAGACGCCGCCCGTAACGGCGCTCCCATCCCAGGTTTCGCCGGCGGCCACGATCACGTTCAACGACCTGCTGCTCGACTCCTCGACCGACCCGAAGGCGTCCGCCCAAACCTTCTCGTTCACCAGCGACGGCCCGGGCGTTGTCTCCGCGGAGATCGTCGCTACTTCGCCGCTCGAGACGACGAAGCTCTGTGTCGCGGTCGATGCCTCGCCCGAGCAGTGCGCCTCGGGCGCGACCCCCGGCTTCACACTGCCGGTGACCACGGCTCATTCGAACTGGATCGTCTCCGTCTCATCCGCGAACGAAGGCACGCCGACAGTGGACGTGGCCTTCAGCTGGCCCACCGACCATCCGTCCATCTTCGTCGAGGGCGGCCGCTTCCAGGGCTCCCCGAACCCGGACTCGCTTCGCTCGCTCACCGCTACGTTCATGACTCGGGCCGCGGGCCAGCTGAAGCTCAGCGCGGCCTGGCCGCCGGCCACGGTCGACGCGACCGTTACCCTGAGCGACGTCTCGGGGGCGCATCCGGTCACGGTCGACACGGTCACTTACCGCTCCGCCGGCTCGATCTCGCCGGCATACACGCACGCCGTGGCAGCCCACCAGACCTACACCTTGGCGCTATTCGATGCCAGCGCCGACGCGGGGCGACCGCGTCTGGCGGCGATGATCTGGTTCCCGTAGGGCCCGCAGGCACGCCGGCTCGCCGGCGGGCGGGAGAGAGAGCGGCTCGGTCGGCCGCGCGCATGCCGCGGCGAAACGCGCCCGGTGCAGGGGACCCCGGTCAGTCGGTCGGGAGCTCGCCGGTCCGGACGACGTGACCGAACGCCCTGATCCGGAACTCGGTCCAGACGCCGGACCGGAAGTACGCGTCGGCCCGGACCAGGTCCAGGGCCGCCGCTTCGCTGGGAACCCGGAGCAGGAGGAGCGAGCCCGACATGTCGGCGAAGGCGCCGGCTTCGACGACGGTACCGGCATCGCGAAGCTCGGCCATACGGGTCAGATGCTCTCGCCGGACGCGCCCCCGTCGCGTCGCCGCGTCGGGGCCGTATGCGGCTTCCACTACCCAGATGGGCTCGACGGCAACGCCATCGGGCACTTCGTCGGCCATTGGCTCCTCCTATTCCACGCCGGTATTCACGTGCGGGCTCCGCTGCGACGCCGACAACTGGCCGGTGCCGCCCGGCACCGCCTCGCCGCCGGCGGAGACCGGCCCGCCGCCGGTCGGGCCGGGCAGCTCGACGACGGCATCCGCCAGTCGGTCGTATCGGTTCGAGCAGGCCAGGTAGATGACCTGGAAATCGGATGAGAGCTCGCGCAGCAGCGCGGCCGCGCGAGCCGCCCTGACATCGTCGAAGGTCACGAACGGATCGTCCAGGATCAACGGTGGGCGCCGGCCCTGCGTCACCAGCCGGACGAGGCCCAGGCGCGCCGCCAGGAAGACCTGGTCAATCGTGCCCTTGCTCAGCCGGGAGGCCGCGACCCAGTCGCCGCGCTCGTAGCTCCAGATCTCTATGTCGAGCGTCTGGTCGTCGATCCTCACTCGATCGTAGCGGCCGCCGGTCAGGCGGGCGAGATCACGCGCCACCTGCTGCTCGAGGAATCGAGTCGCCTTGCGCATCGTCGAGCTCTCCGAGGCCTCGATCTCAGCCAGCGTTCTCTCGTAGATCCGAAGCCTCCGTCTAAGAGCCGCCAGCTGCGCCTGCCAGAGGACGAGCCGCTCGGATTCGCCGGCGACCTGCTCGGCGTCGACTGGATTGGCCTCGACCCGGGCCAGCGCGCCCGCCTCGGCATCGCGGGCACGCTCCAATGCCGCCTGTCGCTCGCGGACCTCGGCCTCGAGGCGCTCCCGAGCACGGGCATCGTGCGCGATCGGACCCAGGGCCTCGAGCGCGGCGGTCTTCTGTTCGATCTCGAGAGCTGCCCGATCGCGCAGTTCCAGCCCGCCGCTGCCGCTCTGGCCGGCCAGCAGGGCTTCGACCTGGACCTGCAACGTTGCCATCTCCTGGCGCCGGGCCTGCTCGGCCGCAAGCATCTTCTCGGCTTCGGCGGCGTCGGAGACTCCCATCTCCTTGAGGAGGTTCTGGAACCCGCTCTGGGCGACCCGAAGGCCCTCCTCGGTGCCGACCCGGCCTTGCCGGCGCAGCGTCCGATCGCGCTCGCGGGCCTGGTTGTCGCGGCGAACTCTGGCCGCCAGCGAGCGGCGGCGGGACGTCAGAAGAACCATGTAACCCGCGAACGCGAGCAGGAAGGCTCCGAGAAGAATCATCGGCGCGAGCGGAGCGGCGATGCCTATCGCGATCGCGGCAACGGCGGCGACCAGCCCGATGAGAGCGAGGGCCGCCGTGGCCGTGCCGGGCCCGGCCGGCTCCGGCTCGTCCGGCCCGACCTCAGGCCCCATCTCCGCGCGCAGCGTCTCCTGGAGGATCGCCACCCGGCTCTGCAGAGTCCGGAGCCGATCCAGCTGGTCGCGCAGAGCGGAGATAGATCGTTCCGGCACGGCCCCGAGATCGCCGAGGCGTTGCTGAGCCGCGGCCGCCTGGCGGTAGCGCTCGAACCGTTCCGCGAGGACCGACCGATCGACCCTGAGGCGCTCGGCCTGGCGAGCGGCCTCGAGCATGTTCATGCTCTCGGAGATCTCGGCCTCGGCCCGGAGGCGGGCGTCGCGGGCACGGGCCAGGTCGTCGCGATCCTTCTCGAGCTTCGCCAGCGCGGCCTCGCCGTTCTGGAGCGCCTGGGCGGCGCGGCCGACCGCCTCCTCGGCGATCTTCAGGCGGCCGGGGTTCCTGTCGCCGCGCGACTTCAGGACGCGGATGGCCTCCTCCAGGCGAGCGCGAGCTTGCGATGAACCCCTGTCGCCCCCGCCGATGCTGGCCTGCAATCGGTCGCGCAGGGCGCCTTCGTCGCGGTCCAGGTCGTCGATCTCCTCGTGCCGGATCGAGGCGGTCGACCGGAAGAAGGACTCATTCGGTACGCCCGTCAGGTCGGCCACGATCTCCTCGACCCTGGCCGGGTCCGTGTAGGTCTCGCCTCCGACATCCAGCGAGACGCGCCCGCGGGCGCCTCGGAACTCCTTCTCGAGAGCGCCCCGGCCGGGACAACCGCCGGGCCCGGCCGCGTCGTCCGTCTGGAACTCGATGCGAACGGTCGAGCGGCGATCTGCCGGCGCGCCCCAGGGCCGGAGGGCTTCCAGCTCGCCCGTGGCCGCCGTGGGCTTGCGGAAGAGAGCCAGCTCGAGGCCGCGCTGGATCGTCGACTTGCCGGCTTCGTTGGGACCGTGGATGACGGTGAAACCCGGCGCAATCTCGATGTCCAGGTCGCTGTGCCGGCCGAGGTCCCTCAACTGCAGGCGAGTGATCCTCATCCGCTCGCCCGCCCGCTCACAGCATCACCTGACGGCCTTCGAGCAGGTGCCTGCCCAGCCTCAGGACCTCGCGCATGTCGGCCAGTTCCTCGGCCGCATCCAGCCCCGGCGAGGCGCCGCCGGACGACCCGGGACCGCCCCGCGGGGACCCGGCCGGCGAGGGCTCGGCCGGCGAGGGCTCGGCCGGCGAGGGCTCGGCCGGCGGCCCCGTTCCGGCCGCTCCGGCCAGCCGCTCGAGTTCGGCGATCCGGCCTTCTAGGCTTCGAACGAAGGCGCCCAGGACGGTATCGGGCGGCGGAGGGGCTCCGCCTGGGGACGACGGGATCGCAAGATCTCGGATACGGAAACGGAGGAACGATGGGGCGAGCGCCCGCTCGACCTCGTCCTGGTCGAGGTCGAGGTCGTCCGGGAACAGGCCCGTCAGCCGAACGTCGAGCACCAGGTCGGAGTCGGCGCGGCGACCCAGAGCTTCGATCAGTTCCGGCTGGCTGTGGACGCCGCCGGCGTCCAGGTCCAGCTTCTCGGAACGCGTCTGCCCGACCCGCCTCTTCTCGATCGAAACGCGGCGCTGCCCGCCGGCGTCGTCGAGCGTGACGAGCAGGACCTGGCCGGCACCGTCCTGGTCGACCGCGACCGGCTCGGGCGCTCCGGAGTAGGCGTAGGGAACGTTTCCGGCCCGGCCCTCCAGGGTCGAGTGCCAGTGGCCGAGGGCCAGGTAGTCCAGGCCGGTCCGGGCGATCTCCTCCGCCGTGACGACGACCGCGTCCGTATCGGTCCGACCGGGTATGGCCAGTGCCCCGTGGACCATGCCGATTTTCCAGGTGGCTCGCGCGTCCGCCGCGGCGTCGAGGCCGGCCAGGGGACTGCGCGGCGAGCGCTTCGTGTCGAAGACCCGGCCGTACACGATCGCGTCGAGAGGCGCAAACAAAACCTCCGACAGCCTGGGCGTCAGGACGACGACCCAATCGGCGGTGACCCGGGCCATGGCGGCCAGGTCGTACGAGCGGTAGATGGAGGCACCGTCGTAGACGTCGTGCGTGCCCGGAAGGATGACGCTGCGGATGCCGGCCCCGGCCAGGCGCCCCAGCTCGGCCGCGACACGCTCCACGGATCGGCGCGGCTGCGTGTTCGAGTCGAAGAGATCGCCGGCCACCAGGAAGAGGTCGAGGCTCTCGGCGATCGCCAGGTCCACAGACGCGCGAAATGCCGCGAACTGGCGCTCACGCAGGACGGCGGCGCGCTCGCCCAGGTCGGTGTGCCTGGCACCCAGGTGTACGTCGGCCGTGTGAAGCAACCGCAGCATCGGACGGGTTGTTCCTCGTGCGCTCCGACATGCGACCGCGCGCCGGAACCGCGGCCGCTCGCGGCGAGCCGCAGGACCGGAGCGTTCGGCAGGTGCCACGGCGGCGCTGCCCGCCGGCCAGTGCCGCCGGAGAGAGCCGCCGGAGACGACCGCCGGACCGATTGTGCCAGGTTCGGAGGGGCCCGATACGCCCGTTCGACCGCGGCGCGCCCGGTTTCGTCGGGCCCTGTCCGACTCTCCGGAACGCCCCTTCAGTTGTGCCGGACGCCCTGCTATCCTGCCGCCCTGCCGGTGCGTCCCAGGCAGGCACTCAGAACCACTGTCGTCCGGATTACCCACCCTCCCGTATTTTCAGGGCGGTCCGGCCGGCTCGGGGTTGGCCTCTTCCCGGGATTGTCGGCGCGGAACCTGCGGCTCCGGGAGGAGAATCGTGACCTACGTCGATCGAACCCTGACCTGCGTCGATTGCGGCGCCGAGTTCGTCCACTCGGCCGAGGACCAGGAGTACTACACGCAGAAGGGGTTCGCCTCGGACCCTAAGCGCTGCCCACGGTGCCGGGCCGAGCGGCGGTCGGCCAGGGATAGCAGCGAGGCCGCGGGTCGCGCTGGCGGTCTCAACGGCGCAGGTCCTCGCGAGTATTTCGCCGTGATCTGTACGCGCTGTGGCAATCAGGCCCAGGTGCCCTTCAAGCCGCACATGGACAGGCCCGTGTACTGCTCCGATTGCTTCAGGGTCGTCCACGCCCAGGGCGCCTGAACCGGCCCGTCCTGGCGCCCTTCGGGGGACAACCGCCGCTGCCGCAGGCGTCGCGGCCGCCCCTCTCCCCATCCGCTCGCCAAATAGAAAGCGGCGGCCGCCCGAGGGCGACCGCCGCTTTGTGTGCGAGTGGCTACGCGGCCTTGCCGGTCAGGTATTCCTGGTATGAGAACCAGGCCATGACGGCGCCGCCGCCCACGAAGATTACATCGGCGAGCCACATGGTCACCGGTGCGCTACCGAGGCCGTAGGAGAGCTGCATGAGGACTACGAGAACGCCGCATACGAGCGTAGCGGCGCAGACGCCGAGCAGGATCTGCGCCACGGGCATCGGCCAGGTGATGTTCATGTTCGGCGCGACCTTGAGGTAGACGATCACAGCCGCGACGATGGCGAGCAGCAGGCCGAGGATCGCGAAGGTACCGGCATTGCCGGCCGCGAAGTAGCTGTAGGTGCCGCAGTTGAAGCCCGTGCCAGCGCACGGGCTGATGGTGGCTATGAATTCGCCGACTATCCAGCCGACGAGCACCGCGGCCGCACCGTAGACGACGAAACGGTCCCGGGCAGAGATCTTTGCCCAGACTTCCTGTAGCACGAGTCGAGCCTCCTTCTCAAACTGGACCGGCTATGTCCTTCGCCGGGGTTGCCTGGCTCTACGCTCCTTTCGGCCTGCATGACGGGTCCCGAGGCCGATGAGAACACGCGCAGCCTACACCGCGGTACTAACCCTGACCAGATAGGTATCGCTAACTTCGGACCGATGTCGGACCGCGGTCTATCTCTCGTTCCGGCGATCGGGACGGGAAACCACCTCGGACCGCTCACGGCGACCATTTCGCGGCGAAACGTCCGCTACTCGGCCGGCCACCTCATCCGGTGACGTCCAGGGACCGATCCAGTCTCCCCACCTGCCCGTTTCGGCAGGTGAAACCGGGCCGCCCTCGGAGCCGGCCGAGCCACTCGCGGCGGATCCCTCTCGCGGCACCGACGCGACCTTCGTCGGGTAGCCGCGCGCAACCCTGGTCGATGTGCCGGGCGGGCGGCGATCTGCGTACATCCGCTCCTCGGCCCGCGAGAGCGCGAACTCAACGTCCGACGAGACGGTCGGCCCGGACCAGCCGATCGTCAGACGGAGCGGCAGGGCCGACGCGGCCAGCCACGGCTCGCATACCAGCCGGACCCTCTCGATGTAGTTGATGGCCTGGATCTCGTCCGTCTCGGGCAGGAAGGCGGCAAAGCGGCCGCCGCCTATACGAGCGACCAGATCGGCCGCCCGAGCCTCGCGGCGGAAGGCATCCGCGATGACCGGCAGGATTCGTTCGACCGCTTCGTTACCCGACTGTTCGGCCAGACGTCGCAGGCCTTCGACCTCGACCATGACCACCGTCACCGGCCGGTGGTATCGCAGGAACCTGGCGTTCTCGAGCTCGATGAAGCGGTTCCAGGCGGCCGGACCTTCCAGCCCAGTCACCGGGTCGAGCGCGAAGGCAAAAGCGTGCGCCTGAGCCGGCACCGGCGCCAGGCCGCCGGCCCCACCCTGATCCCCCGAAAATCCCTCATCATCCGAACCTTCCTTCGAGTCTGCGCCCTCGACGGGCTCGGAGGACGCGGCCCTTTCCACTTCCAGGGCGATGCTCGCCGGAGTAGACACGAGGTCCTCGAGCTCCGGCGGCAGAACTTCGGAGAGCGGCGGCCGGGTGGTCAACGGGCCCGGCACGGATGAGCCCGGAGTCGACGGCGAAGCGGCGGGTTCGCGGCTGTACGGGCTTTGGGTGACGTAGAGCGACCTCCGCCGGTGGACCGCGGCGTCCTCCGACGGGCGGGCTCGTGCCGTATCGGCGGCTGGGCCGTGACTACGCCGTCCTCGACGCCTGGCATCGGCGGCGCGCGTCAGCCCGGCGAGCAACACGAGATTCGCCGCGGCGCTCAACAGGAGGACGGCAACCAGCAACACCACGAGCACGGCATGCTCCCTGGATGGATCCCCCCGCCCAGGGCGATTCTACGGCGCCGCGAGGTGAACTGTTGACCGGTGAGTCATTCTCGGGGCCACGTGTTGCGCACCGTCAACGGCGCCGCGGGCGGACTCACCTGCCAGGTCGCGAAACGATCGAATCGGGGCCGCGGCGCCGGTCTGCTAGAATGGGCTCTGCTCCCCAAATTGGCGTGGCCGTGTCCGAGTGCCCACGGATCCGTCTATCGGCGGTCGCCTGGCGACCAGTCGCGGCGGCAGCGCCCGAGATGGGAGATGGAGGAGGAACAATGGCTCGGCCAGTCCGCACGGCGGTCGCCCCGAACCCTCTCCGGCCGGTGAAGTCGCACCTGATCGAGGAGTACAACGCTCGGACCAATGTCGTCCGCTGCGATTGCGGTTGGTCCGGCAACGCCGACGAGTTCGCCGTCCATCGTCGCGCGGTGGGCGCCGCCAGTCCCTCCTGATCGGCCGGCGCGACGAGACCGCGGCGCCTTCGGCTCGCGACGCTCGACCGGTGACTGACACCGCTTCGTCCGTCCAGCCGCTCGCCACCTACGAGGATCTCGGGTATCGCGACGTCTTCTGGGCGTCCCGGACCTACGAAGACGCGTGCGACCGAATTGCGCTCAGGGCGCTGTTGCCCGCAACGGGCGGCCGTCTGATCGAAGTCGGCGCCGGGTTCGGTCGGCTTGCCCGCGAGTACCGCGGCTACGGAGAGGTCGTTCTTCTTGATTCATCCGTCGTCCACGTGGCGGCGGCGATCGAGACGCTCGGCGGCGACCATAGATACAGCGTCACGCTGGGAGACGCGACGGCGCTGCCGTACGCCGACGGCGTATTCGACGCGGCCGTCTGCGTCCGCGTTCTGCACCACTTCAGCGACCCCGGGCCCGCCCTGGCCGAGATCGGCAGGGTCGTTCGACCGGGCGGCGTCCTGGTCCTCGAGTACGCCAACAAGCGGAACCTCAAGTCGATCGCGCGCCGGGCGCTCGGCGAACAGAGCTGGTCGCCGTTCCGGCCGGGAGCGATCGAGTACCGCCCCTTCCACTACGACCACGCCCCCGTCAGCGTTCGTCGGGCGTTGCTGGCGGCCGGCTTCACGATCGAGCGGATGCGAGCCGCCTCCCTCTTCCGGGTTCCGGGCCTGACCCGCCGAGTGGCGCCTCGGACGCTCGCCCGGATCGAAGCGCTCATACAGGAGCCGCTCGGATCGATCACACCCGGGCCCTCGGTCTTCGTGCTGGCCCGGCGATCCGACCGGCCCAACCGTCCGCGACCCCGCTCCGGGTAGAGGAGCGAGCGAATCCAGATCCGTCGTCTCCGGTTCGCCACTGACAGCGGCTCGTGCCCGCCAATCCTCATCCCGTCACGGCGTCTGCGGCGTAATGCGGAGCGAGGCAACGATGGCCTCGACGGTGGCGGTGAGGTTGGAGGTGCCGGGGCCAATCATCGCTCGGATTTCGTAGGTCACCCAGCCGCCCGCCTCGGGACCGACGATCTGCCACGTCAGCGTCGTCTCGGATGAGGCTCCTCCGGGGACGGCAAGGTAGGCCGCGGACTGGCCCGCGACCACGAGCGGCTGCCAGCCGGTGGCGATGTCGTCGGCGACGAGGGTCCTCGCGCCGGCCTGGCGCGGCGGGCCATCCCACTCGGACAGCTGCACGACCGCGGCTCCCCCGGGCACGTCATAGCTGTCCGAGCAGCTACCCAGACCCGCAATGTGATCGGGACCACATGTCTCGGACGCATGTGCGGTCGGTGAGATGAGGAACGCCAGAACACTGTAATAGTGTTGGATGTTGCTGCTTGGAGTGAGCGTCCAGTCGGACGGATAGTCGAAGGCGAGGGAACCGGCGCTCCCGTGGGTAGTGGCCGTGTTCGCCGCCCCGCCGCAAGCCGCCGCGAAGATGGCTACCGCAGCGGCGGCCGCGGTCCACCGGCAAAGTCGTTTCATGTCACCCCCGTCACTGCAATCTGCCCATCGCCTATCTCCTCGGGCGCATCTGACCACCGGGAGAAGGACGGCCGGGCGCTACGGCGGGCTGCTCTGCCCGGCGCACTTTCCCTGTGACCACATGGACCACGAGCACTGGACCTGTTCGATTGTGTCGCCCGTATTCCCGTCGACGACCGATCTGCTGCCGAGCGGCTGACTCAGGGTCACGAGCAGCTCCTCGCTCCTCCCAACGCCTGCTTCCGGGCCCTGAGGCCAGGGGAAGATGAACGAACCGACACTGACGACGACCCGGTCCCAGGTCTCGGTAACGCCGGTGATGCGGGTCCATTGCGGAGAGTTCGCATCGACCTCGACGGCGATCGTCCGGACGTCGATGACGCGGTAGCTCTCGATTGGTTGTGATCGGTCGAGCCAGCGACCGAACAGGAACAGCCCACCGAGGATGGCGAGAACGACCCAGAGCCGCCTCGACTTGAGATGCTTCACCTGGCCCCCTATCGCCTGCGACGGCCGCCTACCGTAACTACGCGTCGGGCGGCCGGCCAGATCTATCCGATCCGCAACCTGGCTCGGTTTTCCCCCGACTTCATCTCTGGGCCCTGACCAACCGGTCGTGAGGCGTCGACAAGCACCGTAGCGAGCGCACCTCAGGGTGCGTGAGCGAGGAGCGCAGGAGGCAACGAAGGGATCGGCCGCCCGACCGAGCCGCCGCGGATCCCGATCGCCGTCCGGCGCGCCGAGGCCGAGGCGCCGACGAGCACCGTAGCGAGCGCACCTCAGGGTGCGTGAGCGAGGAGCGCAGGAGGCAACGAAGGGATCGGCCGCCCGACCGAGCCGCCGCGGATCCCGATCGCCGTCCGGCGCGCCGAGGCCGAGGCGCCGACGAGCACCGTAGCGAGCGCACCTCAGGGTGCGTGAGCGAGGAGCGCAGGAGGCAACGAAGGGATCGGCCGCCCGACGGCGATCAGCACTCCTCCTGGTCGGGGGCCCGCTGAACCGGGCGGTAGAGATGGTAGTTGGCCGCGCACGCGGCCTGGTTGCCCTCGTGGACCGCCGCGCTGACCTGATGATCGTGGACGCTCGTGGCATCTCCGGCGGCGTACACCCCGCGGACGCTGGTGTGTTGTTCGGTGTCCACAACGATCTGGCCCAGCGGGTTCAGCTCCACTCCCAGCTGTCCAGCGATCTCGTTGCGGGCTCTCGGCGTGTGGCTCGTGAAGACCATCTCGACCGGGATCCTGGTCTTCCTCGGATCGTCCAGGACCAGGGCCTCGATCTGGCCGTTCTCGTTCGGATACGAGGCCACCGGCCACCGGTAGGCGGCGATGCCGTTCGCCGCCAGGTCGGCGAGCCTGGACACGGGCACGGTGAAACCCCCCGCCCGGCCCGCGGCGATGCTCACCTTCGCGGTGAACTCGAGCAGGTCGAGCGCCATCTCGACGGCTTCCTCGTCGTGGCCGACCACCGCGACCGATCTGTCGATCGACTCGTAGCCATCACAGGCGATGCACCAGAAGAGACTCCGCCCGACGCACTCGTCGCGGCCCGGGAACCTGGGAAACGGATCGCGGACACCCGTGGCCAGGATGACGGTCCGCGCGAGCAGCTCCTCTGACGAGCCGGCCTGGATCTCGCCGAGAGAACGGCCCAGCTCCTCGTCGCGGGCCACGTTGAACTCCGTCCCGGCCGCGTCGGTCCCGGAGTCGCCGCTTTCGTGGCCCTCGACCAGCAGCCGGAACAGGTCGCCGTCGCGATCGGCGGCGGTGACGCGCCCGAGCAGGAAGCGGGCCCCGTATCGGGCCGCCTGGCGCCGGCCCTGGAGCCGGATCTCGGCCGCCGGGATCCCATCCGGAAAGCCGAGGTAGTTGCGATTGGTCTGACTCCACAGCGAGCGACCGTCGCGGTCGTCGATGACCAGGACGGAGCGGCGCATGCGCGCCAGGTTGACGGCCGCCGAAAGCCCGGCGGGACCGCCGCCTACGACGGCGCAGTCGACCACCCGAACGGCCTCGCCGTCCGGCGGGACGTTTCCGTCGATTTCACTGGCTGCGCTCATGCTCCAATGATGCCGCCAGGCGGGAGAATCCGCGAGGCTCCATTCCGCGCGTTCCGGACGGGCCCGTCTCGCCGGTGAACGGACGGCGTCGGCGAGTGCCCGAGACGTTGCGCCGCTGGATCGCCGGGACGACAAGCTCGCGCGGCTTTCGGATCGATCGATACACTTCGCACAGAAGGAGGCAGGCCCACCGAGACTCACGTCCAGTCGACAGCGCCCGCGGAGATCGGCCCAGTCGAGCCGGCGAGAGCGCGCGAAGCCGCGCCGGCAGGCAGTTCCCGGACGCGCGACGAGCGCCTGCTCCGGCTCCGACCTCTGCTGCGGCAGCGGATCCTCGTGCTCGACGGAGCCACGGGTACCCTCATCCAGCGCTACGCCCTGACCGAGGCCGACTTTCGGGGTGAGCGTTTTCGGCAGCACTCGCGCGACCTTCGAGGCGACAACGACCTTCTCTGCCTGACCCGGCCGGACATCGTCCGCGCGGTCCACGACGCCTACCTCGATGCCGGCGCCGACATCATCACGACCGACACGTTCACCGCCACTCGGATCGCCCAGGCCGATTACGGGCTCGAGAGCCTGGCCTACGAGATCAACGTCGCGGCGGCCAGGATCGCCCGGGCCGCCGCGGACGCGGCCGAGGCGCGCGAGCCGGGCCGGCCTCGTTTCGTCGCCGGGTCGATCGGACCGACGAACAAAACCGCCTCCATCTCGCCGGACGTGGCCGATCCGGCGGCGCGCTCCGCGACCTTCGAGCAACTGGCGGAGGCGTACGCCGAGGCGGCCCGCGGGCTGATCGCCGGCGGCGCCGACCTGCTCATGGTCGAGACCGTGTTCGACGTCCTCAACGCCAAGGCCGCCGTGTTCGGAATCCAGGGAGTCTTCGAGGAGACCGGCCTCGAGGTGCCTCTCTGGATCTCCGGCACGATCACCGACGCCAGCGGCCGAATGCTGTCGGGCCACACCGTCGAAGCGTTCTGGAACTCGATACGCCACGCCCGGCCTCTGATCGTCGGGCTGAACTGCGCGCTCGGGGCCCGGCAGCTGCGCGCCCACGTGGAGGAGCTCTCCGGCCTGGCCGACACGTTCGTGGCCGCACATCCCAACGCCGGCCTGCCCAACGAGTTCGGCGGGTACGACGAGTCGCCGGAGGCCATGGCCGCGGCGATGCGCGAGTTCGCCGAGGCGGGGATCGTCAACGTGGTCGGCGGTTGCTGCGGGACGGGGCCGGCCCATGTCACTGCCGTGGCGGAGGCAGCCCGCGGACTCCGGCCGCGGGCCGTCCCGTCGCGGCCCGAGGCTCTGCGGCTGGCCGGCCTCGAAGCCCTGGACGTCGGAGAGGGCAGCCTCTTCCTCAACATCGGCGAGCGCACGAACGTGGCCGGATCCCGCGCCTTCGCCCGGCGGGTCCTCGAGGGCGACTTCGACTCGGCCCTGCAGATAGCCCGGGCCCAGGTCGATGCCGGCGCCCAGGCCATCGACGTCAACATGGACGAGGCTCTGCTCGACTCGGAAGCCTCGATGACGCGCTTCCTGAACCTCGTGGCCTCCGAGCCGGCGATCGCCCGCGTCCCGATCGTCGTCGACTCGTCCAGGTGGTCCGTCATCGAGGCCGGGCTGCGCTGCATCGGCGGGAAGCCGATCGTCAACTCGATCTCGCTCAAGGAGGGCGAGGAGCAGTTCCTGGCCCAGGCTCGGCTGGCCCGCCGTTACGGCGCCGCGGTCATCGTCATGGCCTTCGACGAGGGTGGCCAGGCCGACACGGTCGAACGGAAGGTGGATATCTGCCGGCGGGCCTACCGGCTGCTGACCGAGAGGGTCGGCCTTCCGGCGGACGAGATCGTCTTCGACCCGAACATCTTCGCCATCGGCACCGGGATCGAGGAGCACGCCGGCTACGCCGTCGCCTACCTGGAGGCCGTCCGGCGCATCAAGGCCGAGTTTCCAAGGGTGCGCGTCTCGGGCGGCATCAGCAACGTCTCGTTCGCCTTCCGGGGGAACGACACGGTCCGCGAGGCGATCCACGCCGTCTTCCTGTACCACGCCATCGCCGCCGGAATGGACATGGGCATCGTCAATCCCGGCCAGCTGGCGGTCTACACGGAGATCCCCGCCGATCTCCTGGAGCGGGTCGAGGATGTCGTCCTGAACCGCCGGCCCGACGCCACGGAACGGCTGCTCGCGATCGCCCCGAAGTACTCTGCCTCGGGCGTGGCGCGGCCGGAGGCCGACCTGACCTGGCGCGAGCGGCCGGTCGCCGAGCGGATCCGGCACGCGCTCGTCGAGGGAATCGACGCCTTCGTGGTCGAGGACACGGAGGAGGCGCGGCTGGCGGCCGCCCACCCGATCGATGTCATCGAAGGCCCGCTGATGGCAGGCATGAACGCGGTCGGCGACCTGTTCGGCGCCGGCAAGATGTTCCTGCCCCAGGTCGTCAAGAGCGCCCGTGTCATGAAGAAGGCGGTCGCCCACCTGGTCCCCTACCTCGAGGCCGAGAAGGCGGCGCTGGGCGACTCCCGTCCCCGCGGCCTGATCCTGATGGCCACGGTCAAGGGCGACGTCCACGACATCGGCAAGAACATCGTGGGCGTGGTCCTGCAGTGCAACAACTACGAGGTCGTGGACCTCGGGGTCATGGTTCCGGCCGCCCGGATCCTGGAGGAGGCAAGAGGGCGGCATGCGGACGTGATCGGCCTGTCCGGCCTTATCACGCCCTCCCTCGAGGAGATGGCGCACGTCGCCGGGGAGCTCCAGCGCGAGGGATTCTCCGTGCCGCTGCTCATCGGCGGCGCGACCACGTCACGGGTTCACACCGCGGTCAGGATCGCGCCGAGGTACGCGGCGCCGGTCGTCCACGTGGCCGACGCGTCGCGGGCGGTCGGCGTCGTGTCGGAACTCCTGGGCGACGGCGCCGCGGAGTACGCGGCCGGCGTACGCGAGGACCAGGAGCGGACGCGCGTCGAGCGGGCGGGCAGGCGGGAGAGGGTCGCTAGAGTCTCGATCGGCGCGGCCCGGAGGAACGCGACACAGGTGGATTTCGCGGCGGCCGTGCCGCGCCCATCGTTCGTCGGTGCGCGCGAGGTCGAAGTTCCGCTGGGGGCCCTGGTCGATTGGATCGACTGGGGGCCGTTCTTCGCGGCCTGGGAGCTGAAGGGAGCCTACCCGGCAATCCTCTCCGATCCGCGCGTGGGCGAATCGGCGCGCGGCCTGCACGAGGATGGGCTGCGCCTGCTGGAACGAATCGTCGCCGAGGGCCTGCTTCGAGCGAGGGCCGTGGTCGGCTTCTGGCCGGCGGCCTCGGTCGGCGATGACATCGAGGTCTACGGGGACGAGGGCCGGACCCATGCCCGGGCCGTCATCCACACGCTCCGCCAGCAGATGGAGAAGCCGCCCGGGCGGCCGAACCAGGCGCTGGCCGACTTCGTGGCGCCTCGCTCGCTCGAGGAGCCGGACTACCTGGGTGGTTTCGCCGTCACCGCCGGGCTCGGCTCGGCCGAGCTGGCGGCCGGGTTCGAGGCGGCCAACGACGACTACCACTCGATCATGACCAAGGCCCTGGCGGACCGCCTGGCCGAGGCGCTGGCCGAGTGGCTGCACGCCGAGGTTCGCCGCGAACTCTGGGGATACGCCCCAAATGAAGCGCTGGATAAGGCCGGGATGATCGCCGAGGAGTATCAAGGCATCAGACCGGCGCCGGGTTACCCGGCGTGCCCGGACCACACGGAAAAGGCGACTCTTTTCGCGCTGCTCGACGCCGAGGCGCGCGCCGGGATGAGCCTCACCGAGTCGTTCGCGATGCTCCCGCCGGCGTCGGTCTCCGGCTACTACTTCTGGCGCCTGGAAGCGCGCTATTTCGGCGTCGGCCGGATCGGCCGCGACCAGCTCGAGGATTACGCCCGTCGCAAGAGCTGGCCGGCCGAAGAGGCCGTGCGCTGGCTCGCTCCCAACCTGGACGACGATTAGGCGGGGATCTGGCCGCGGGCGCCGGCCATGGCTACCATTCGCTGACAGGACCCCAGCGGAGCACGACACATGGCGACGGCGCGCATCCACAGGCTTCCGGCCGCCCAGGCCTCTTCCGCCTGGCTGAGTCCGGCGGGGAGCTCGGTCGCACCCGTGCCTTCCGGTGGCACGCCCGGCGCCGGCGTCCGGGGTGGGGCCCGGATGCTCTGGGTGGGCAGGTTCGCCATGCGCCGCCACCCTGCCGACGTCCACGCCGCCCTCGCGGCCGACCGCTCAGACCTTGTCGTCGTCGATGCCCGCTGGTCGGAGAGCTACGCGGCGGAGCACATTCCCGGCGCGATCAACCTGTTCGTCCGCTCCATCGACGCGCAGACCACCGCCCACCTCCGCCGAGACGCCGAGTACGTCGTCTACTGCTGGAACGAGAGCTGCAGCGCCTCCACCAGGGCCGCCGAGCGGCTGGAGGCGCTCGGGTTCACCGCCCACGAGCTGCACGGCGGCCTGCAGAAGTGGAAGAGCGAGGGGTTCCCGACCGAAAGAAGCACCACACCTCCTTCGTGACGACGCCGGAGGAGCCGGTTGCCCAGCCGGTTCGTCTCCGTGTGGCGGTTGTCCCGGCGCGGCCGCACGGCCCGGGCGTCCCGGACCTGGACCTGCGCCCCACATCGCAGCGCCGGCGCAGGTCCAGTGGCCGGTCGGCTCCCGTCGCCGGGGCGAGGATGCTCGGGAGCCCGGCCTCCGCCCCCGCCCGGGTAGACTTGACGCAGGCGGCAAGGAGGAGACACGTGAGCGAGGGCACGGCGGGCAGCGCCGGCAGGTCGGGCATCGGAGACGCGGCGGCAGAGCACAGGGTGGACGGCCCGGCGTCGGGCGCCGACGAGATCGTCGTGCTCGATTTCGGCAGCCAGTACAGCCAGCTGATCGCCCGCCGCGTCCGCGAGCTCAACGTCTACTCGGAGCTGCTCCCGTTCGACGCCCCGTGGACTGAGATCGCCGCTCGCAAACCGAAGGCCGTGATCCTCTCCGGCGGGCCCAGCAGCGTATACGACGCGGGTTCGCCGCATCCGGACCCCGCCCTCTGGACTGCCGGCATCCCGATCCTCGGCATCTGCTACGGCATGCACCTGATGGCGCAGGCCCTCGGCGGCGAGGTGGTCTCGTTCCAGCGCAAGGAGTTCGGCCCCGCGGTCGTCTCGTTGGTCGCGCCTGGAGGCCTTTTCGACGGGCTCGAGGCGGAGCAGCAGGTCTGGATGAGCCACGGGGACTCGATCCGGCGCCTGCCCGACGGCTTCGAGACGAGCGCCCGCACCAATTCGACCCCTTACGCGGCCGTCGCCTGCCCGGAGCGCCGGATGTACGGCATCCAGTTCCATCCGGAGGTCGTCCACACCCCGCACGGCCGCGAGATCCTGCGCAACTTCGTCGACATCGCCGGGACCCGCCGCAACTGGACCCCATCCAACTTCATCGCCACAACCGTGGAGCAGATCCGCCGCCGCGTAGACGAGCACAGCCGGGCGACGGGCACGGACGGGAAGGTCCTGTGCGCGCTCTCCGGAGGAGTGGACTCGGCCGTCGCCGCGACGCTCGTCCATCGCGCCGTCGGCGAGCGCCTGATCTGCGTCCACGTCGATCACGGCATGATGCGAAAGAACGAGACAGAGCTGCTCAGGACGGCTTTCGAGCAGCTCGGCGTCCGCGTCATCGTGGTCGACGCGCGCGAGAGGTTCCTGCGCAAGCTCGAGGGTGTCACCGACCCGGAACGGAAGCGCCACATCATCGGCAACGAGTTCATCCGGGTCTTCGAAGAGGAGGCCGCCAAACTCGGCGAGATCGCCTTCCTTACCCAGGGCACGCTCTACCCGGACGTGATCGAATCGGCGACCTCGGACAAGGAGAAGGCGGCCGCGAAGATCAAGACCCATCACAACGTGGGCGGCCTGCCCGACGACATCGCCTTCCAGCTCATAGAGCCGCTGCGGTACCTCTTCAAGGACGAGGTCCGGGCGGTGGGCGCCGAGCTGGGCCTGCCCGAATCGATGGTGCAGCGCCAGCCGTTCCCCGGCCCCGGCCTGGCGATACGGATCATCGGCGAAGTCACCGCGGAGCGGCTCGACACGCTCCGCGAAGCCGATTGGATCCTCATCGACGAGATCAAGGCCGCCGGCCTGTACCGCAGCGTCTGGCAGACATTCGCTATCCTCACGCCGCTGCGATCCGTCGGCGTCATGGGCGACGGCCGCACCTACGCGAACGTCGTGGCGATTCGAGCGGTCACCTCCGAGGACGGGATGACCGCGGACTGGGCCAAGCTGCCGTATGAGGTCCTCGGGAAGATCAGCGCCCGCATCGTGAACGAAGTGCCGGGTGTCAACCGGGTCGTCTATGACATAAGCTCAAAGCCGCCCGCCACGATCGAATGGGAGTGATGGGAGAAGAGACGGTGGAGCGGCGGCTGGCGCCGCCCGACAGGCCGGCGCCGCGATCGACGGAGCCTGGATCGGGCTCGTCGCGGCGCTGACCCGGGGCGAGCTCGCAGGCAGACGCGCAGGAGACACGGTGCGCAAGTTCATCGGGGCAATGGCCATCTTCTGCGGATGGCTCTCGATACCGATCGGGGCGATGGCGGCGTTCGTCGTCTCCCAGTTCTTCGGCATCAACCACCTCGACGGCCCGCTGCCGCCGACGACCGTGTACGGCATCCCGGGGATCGTGGTCCTCGGCGTCTTCGCCATCGCGGCCATCGTGACGGCCCTGCCGCTTTCCCTTGCGACGCTCGCGCCGGATCCCCAGCGCCCTCTCCATGTCATGGCCGTGGTGATGGTGATGACCGGTGCCGCGATGGTGGCCAGCGAGCTCGGCCGCGCCTTCGGTCTGCCCATCATGGCCGGCGCCGCGAGCCTCTGGTTCGGCAGCGACCAGGTTCACCAGTCAGCCCTGGAGGCCGGATCGGCCGACCACCCGACTCCCGCCGCGCCGGGCTCGGAGGTCGTCGCGGGGCCGATCGACCCGACCGCGGCCGGTCATCCCGCGGCCGGTCAGGCCGTGGGCCTCCCTGACGTCGGTGCGCCTCCGTCCGCCGCGGGCCGGATGGAGACGCGGATCGACGCCGGGAGCGACGCCGCGCCGGCCCTGCCGGAGGTTGCGGCTGAGGCGGCCCGGGTCGAGACGCCCTCCGCGGATCGAAGTCAGGCGCCCGGTGCCGCGGGAGGGCGCCGTCGCGCGCGCCGGCGGAAGGCCCCGCCGGAGCGCGCCTGCCCGTGGTGCTCGACCGCCCTGCCGGCGGGAGATGCCGCCTGCCCGAACTGCGGCGCCACGCTGGACGCGCCGGCCGCCGACGACGTGCCGATACCGGGCCTGACCGAGGTGCCCCCGAGCCTGCGTGAATACGCTCGGGCTGCCAGCCGCGGCAAGAAGCGGGCGAGCCTCCTCAAGATGATCTTCGGCAACACCCCCATCCCGGCCGCGATCGACGCCCCCGCTCCCAGCGACGCGGAGGCTCTGCGGCCGCCCAGCCCCGAGCTCAGGGCCGAGATGGCCCGCCTCGACGCGGAGATAGCGGCCGGTTTGGAGCCGCTCCCCGGCGAAGGTGCGGGGAGCGGAGAGGTCGCGGCGGATCCGGAGCCCTCCGACCCGTAGAGGCGCGTCACGGCGCCGCCCCGACCCGCGAAACCGCCCGGGTCGGACGGGCGGCCCAGTCCATCGCCATCTATCCTGGCCGCCATGCCCGACGCCCTATCACGCCTGCCTTCTCCCGGTCCGTCATTCCTGCGTGAGATGGAGCTCCAGCCCGGAGACGCCCGGCGCGTCGGCATGTCGCAGCCGCGGATCATGGCCGACGGCTGGTGGGTGACGCTGCTGTGGTGCGAGGAGAACGGCGCGCTGGCGATCTTCAACGACCTGGCTCCGGCCTACGGCACCCCGCCGGGTTCGCCGCTGATGCGACTCGGCCCGGGCCTCTCGGGAACCCTGTCGGGTTTGATCCTCGAGGAGGACGGCCGCCAGCAGCTGAGGCTCCGCCTCGGCCAGCCGCCGGCGGACGAGGAGGCTCCGTGGGACGCGCCGCTCGCCGTCCTGGCAGCCTTCCGTTTCGAGCCGGCCCGCGCCCTGGCGATGCGCGATTCCGAGCTGGCCCAGACGGTGCTGGCGGCCTTTCGCGACGCCCTCCGGAGACTCTCCTACTGATCGGCGGTACGCCGCGGGCCGCGGCGGCCCCGGGTATCTCCTCGGGTCCAGGCGGCCGCTCTCCGTCTGCCGGGGCGCCTGTACCTCGATTCCGTCCGGACCGCTAGACTCGGCCCGTGCGAAACATGTTCGATGACTTCATGGAGGAGCTGCGCCGGCGGCAGGCCGAGCGAGAGGCCGCCGCCGGAAAGCCGAGCGGCGGGCCGGTCGACGCCAACGCGCAGTCGGGCGGCGGGGCCGACGACGCCGCGAGCGGCCCATCTGACGAGGGACCACGGGAGGATGCAAGCATGAGTTCCGACGGACCCGAACCTGGGGACAGCGGGCACGACGAGGAAGAACGCCCGAGCCCGATCTTCAGGCGAGGCGGCCCCCGCGGCGGCTACCGGCGGTATCCGGGCGGTCCGTCGAACGAGCTCCCGGAGATTCACATCGGGCGGGGCTGGGTGATCGCCGGCCTGCTCGTCCTGGCCATCCTCGTGCTCCTGTCCTTCTTCGGATTGACCGTCGGCTTCGCGACGGACGCGATCTGGTTCCAGAGCGTCGGCTTCAGCAGCGTGTTCTGGACCCGGGTCTGGAGCCAGATCCTCTTTTTCGTCGCGGGAGTCGGGATCGCCTTCCTCTTCCTGTGGCTCAATCTCTGGCTGGCCGGAAGGTTGATACCGAGGGGGACGCTGCGGCGCTTCTCGATGGACGATCTGCTCGACCGGTTCAGCATCGACCGCTACATGGACGGCGGCGCCTTCGGGGGCGGGCAGCGAAGGTCGCAGCCGCGCCAGACCGCGGCCGGGGCCACCGTGCAGGTGCCGGACGTCGGACGGCCCGTGTTCTGGAGCCTCCTGGCGATCGCTGCGCTGGTAGCCCTCGGAATGGGCGGTCTCATACTCGGCGGCTGGAACACGATCCAGCTGTTCCTGCATCGTGTCCCCTACGGGCAGGTCGATCCGACCTTCGGCAAGGACATCAGCTTCTTCCTGTTCGAGCTGCCCTTCTATCGGTTGATCCAGTCGGCCGCGAACGTGCTGCTGCTGGTGGCGCTCGTGGTGGTCGGAGTTCGCTACCTGATCGCGGTCGTCTCGGGCGCTCCGATGCCGACCGCGGCCCGGGTGCATCTCGGCTTGCTGGCCGCCCTGTATCTCTGGTCGGTGGCCGTGGGCTACCAGCTCGACCGCTACGAGCTCGTCTACAGCAACACGAGCGGCATCTTCCAGGGTGTGAGCTTCACCGACGCGAACGCGAAGATGCTCTCGATCAACGTCATGACCGTCCTGACGGCCTTCATCGGCTGCTTCGTGCTCGGCTTCAGCATCACGAAATGGCGGACGCCATTGATCCTGACTCTCCTCTTCTGGGGCGGCGCCTTCCTGGTCCTGGACGTCGGCTACCCGCAGCTGGTCCAGCGGTTCTCCGTTGAACCGAACCAGCAGGCCCAGGAGTCGCCCTACATCGAGAACAACATCACGGAGACGCGTCTGGCCTTCGGGCTCAACAACTGGTCGACGGCGCAGTACACGCCCGAGAACAACGTGACCGCGGCCGCGGTGGCGGCCGAGTCGTCGACGATCCAGAACGTGCGGCTGTGGGACGTCACGCCGCTCTCGCAGACCCTCGACGGACTGCAGGTGCTTCGCCAGTACTACACGTTCCCGACCGTCTCCACGGACCGCTACGTCTTCACCGACGCCGCAAGTTGCGCGCCGGCAGCTCCGCCGTGCGTACGGCAGGTCATGTTGGCCGGTCGTGAGCTCGACCCGACGCAGCTGGCCCAGCTGACCACGGGCGACCAGAGCTGGGTCAACCAGCACATCACCTACACCCACGGCTACGGCCTGGTCATGGTCCCGGTCAACGAGGTCGCCGCGAACGGCCAGCCGAACCTGTTGATCAGCAACTTCCCGCCGGTCTCCACGCCCGGCGCGCCCACGATCACCCAGCCGCGAATCTACTTCGGTACGCAGCCGAGCAACTACGTGATCGTCGATGCCGCGAGCCAGGAGTTCGACTATCCGTCGACGACCGGCACCGGCGGCGACCAGTACACGACCTGGACCGGCGACACCGGCATCAAGCTCGACACGCCGTTGACCCGCCTTCTCTTCGCGGCCCGCTTCGGCGACCTGAACATGCTCATCAGCAGCCAGATCACCGGCAGCAGCCAGCTGCTATACAACCGCTCGATCGAGGAACGCGCCGCCGCGATCGCCCCGTTCCTGAGCTTCGATTCAGACCCGTACCTGGTGGTGACTTCAACCGGCCGCCTCGACTACGTCCTGGACGCCTACACGACCAGCGCCGCGTTCCCCGACTCGAACCCCTACGACCCGACAACCGGATCGCCGGCCGGCGGGCTGTCGAACGTCTCGTTCAACTACGTCCGGAACAGCGTCAAGATAGTCATGGACGCCTACGACGGGACGATGTCGTTCTACGTGGCCGATCCGAGCGACCCGATCATCCAGGCCTGGGAGGGTGTCTTCCCCGGCCTCTTCAAGCCCATGTCGGCCATGCCGGTGGACATCCGCGGCGACGCTACCGATCCGGGCCACCTGCGCTACCCCGAAGACATCTTCAACGTCCAGACGGCCCAGTTCGCGAAGTACCACGTGACCGACCCGAGCGTCTTCTACCAGGGCAACGACGTCTGGTCCCTCCCGCCCAGCGCCGATACAGGCGGCAGCACCGGCACTCAGCAACTCGGCCTGCAGGCCTACTACCTCCAGATGCGCATCCCCGGTACGACGAACCCGGAGTTCGTCCTGCTGCAGCCAATGGTGCCCCAGGGTCGCCAGAACATGATCGCCTGGGTGGCGGCCCACAACGACCCGAGCTCGTACGGGCAGGTCAGCGTCTTCGACTTCCCAAGACAGTCCAACGTCTTCGGGCCGCAACAGGTTGAGGCGCTGATAGCCCAGAACAAGGACATCAGCCAGCAGATCACGCTGTGGGGCCAGGTCGGCAGCAATGTCGTCCTGGGCAACCTGCTCGTGATACCGCTCCAGAACTCGCTCATGTACGTCGAGCCCGTGTACCTGAAGGCTTCCAGCAACGGCCTGCCGGTGTTCCAGAAGGTGATCGTGGGGACGCAGACTCAGATCGTCTGGGGCAACACACTGCAGGATGCCCTCACTCAGATTTACGCCGGCCAGGGATCCACCGGGCCCGGATCGTCGCCGTCGCCCGGCTCGTCGGCGACGCCCGCCCCGTCGGCATCGTCGGGGGCGACCCCGACGCAGGTCGGGTCCCCGACGGCTCTTCCCAGCGTCTCCCTGACGGGCACGCCTCAGCAGTTGATCTCGGAGGCCAACTCTCACTATCAGGCCGCCCAGGCGGCCCTCCACGACGGCGACCTGGCGACCTACCAGAAGGAGATGAACATCGTCGGGCAGCTGCTGACGCAGCTCCAGACGTTGCTGGGGACGCCCGCTCCTTAGCGGCCGCAGCGGGGTGGTCGAGGCAGCAGTGCAGTCGGTGACGTGAGAACGGATTCTCCGGCCTCGATGGGCTGGGCGGCTCGGACACGCCGGGCCTGGGCCTTCGGTCTGGCCGACATGGACACGGCCCTGGTGGCACTGGCGGGCTTCCTGCTGCGTGGCGGGATCGTTCCGCTTCTGCTGCCCAGCGTCGTCCTGCCGTCCGTGATCGGAATCGCGGGAGCCACTGGCGTCGACGCCTTCGGCATAGACGGACGGCCCACGCCCTGGCTCTACGAGGTCGTGGCGATCATCTCGACGATCGCGGCCCTGTGGCTGATCCTGGCGCTGGCGGTCGGGTCGTTGATCGACGTCTGGCTCATCGGCGCCGCGCTCGATCCCGATGTAGGAGCTGCGTCGCGCCGGCGAGCGCTGCCGGACCTCTACCTGATTCTCGACATGGCGGGGGTCCGCGTCGCCTGCCTCGTGCCCGTGGCCGCGGCCATCGTCTGGGCCGGTTCGCGCATATACACCGCCGCCTACGACGAGTTGACGGCGCCGTCGAACCTGGCCACGCCGCTGCCGTTGCGCGTGATCGAGGGCTCCGCGGACGCCGTACTGGTCGTCGGGCTGGTCTGGCTCTGCTCCGAGGTAGTAGGCGCGATCGCCGTCCGGAGACTCGTCCTGCTTGACATCGGCGTGCTCCCGGCCATAGGCGGCGCCCTGGTCCAACTCGTCCGCCGCCCGGTCTCGCTGGCCGCGACCGTCGGGCTCTCATACGGCGCCAGCATCCTGGCCACGGCGCTCGCCATGGCCGCGACCGCCACGACATTCGACTGGTGCCGGATCGCCGCCCGGAACCAGCAGCCCATCTCGATGACCCTGGGCGTCGGCCCGGTCGCCACAACGGGCGATTTCAGACCGGTCGTGCTGATACTGGCGGCGGCGGCCCTGTGCTCGGCCTGGCTCGCCGCCATGGCTCTCTCCGGGGTCGCTTCGGCTTGGCGCAGCGCAGCCATGACAGGCGAGACGATCTCGGCCCTGCCGGAGGCGGATCTGGACTCGGTGCGGGGCCGTTCCGGACTATTGGAGTGCGCATCGGAGAGATCGGGTGATTGACTGAGCGGGCCGTCGCGGGAAACCTCGGCGGTGCGCGCCGGATTTGCACCGGCATATCACGGGAGGGTTCAGATGGTCGAGCCGCGTTGCCCGGGATGCTCAGCGCCCGTCCTGCCCGGTCAGGCCTACTGCCCGAACTGCGGCGTGGCCCTGGGCGGTGAGCCCGCGGGCACCGTCATGGCCGCGTCACAGGCGAGTGCCGCGCCCGCGTCCGAGCCGCCGCCCGGGTTTGATCCGGCGGACGGTGCGGCGCCCGCGGATCAGGCGGCGCCCGCGGATCAGGCGGCGCCCGACGGAAGCCCGCGCGAGCGGGTCCCCGGCGGCTACGTACCGCCGTCCCCCGGACTGGACCCCTCGACCCTGGCAAAGCCCCCGGCGAATTTGACCCCATCCAGGCTGCCGCCTGGATCAAGCGTGAGCCTGCGGGTCGGGGCACGGCCGATGTCGCTGGGGGGCCGAACGCCGGCATCCGACGTGCCTCAGCCCTTGCCCCCGGCGGCCCCGCCGGCCGAGGGTGCAGGCGTTTCGGCCGTGCCGGCGATCCCGCCAACCCCGCCGTCGCTCCCGCCAACCCCGCCGTCGATCTCCCCGGCCACGCCGGCTCTTCCCGAGGCGGCACCCGCTCCCTACGAGGCTGTCGCGCCGTCGGTTCCGCGTTCTCCTTTCGCGGCGCCGCCGGCTCCCGCTCCGGCCGCGGCGGTCTCCGCGGATGCGTCCGGCAGGCCGGATCGCAAGGAATCGGCGGCGGAGCTGGTCGCGTTCGGTCTCGTCGCCGCCGGCGCATTCGCCGGCATCGTCAGCCTCTTCCTGCCGTGGGCCGGCGTCACAGGCATCGGGATCGGGACCGAGAGCGTGGCCGGCTCGCCGCCACCGCCGAACCAGTGGGGCTGGGGAATGCCGGCCGGCCTGCCCCTCTTCCTCTTGAGCCTGCCGGTGCTCTGTGCGGCCGCGGCCAGCGATCGGGCCCAGGAACGCCTGCCCGGGCTCGCGTCAGTGATAGGCCGCCTGACCGACTTGATCCTGCCGATGATCCTGGGCGGACTGTATCTGGGTGTCGTCGTCATGTACATGACCGTCCCCGATGGATACGGGCCGGGCATCTACATGGGACAGCTGGCCCTGGTCGCGGGCGCCGGGCTCATGATCGCGGGCGCCATCGTGACAGCGTTCTTTCCCCCGGAGGTCCGTGCCAACCGACCGATGCCCGGTCCATGAACGGACCGTACCGCGGCCAGTCGCGCGATACGGACCGCCTGACGTCACCGCCGCCCTCGCAACCACGTCACAGCCCAGCCAGCCGGGCTGGAGCCCTACGCCATCCTGATAAACTGCCAGTCGCCCTTCTGACCGGCGGCAAACGCCCCAGAAGGCCGGAGCCGAGAAAGAACCAAGCCCGATGACCAGCGACCTCGCCAGCCAGCTCGGAAGCGTGTTCGGCTCGTTCTTCTCGAGCGCGATAGTCCAGGTCGTCCTCTACTCGACTGTTCTCTATCTCTTCGTCGTCTGGCTGGCGGCCGCCTACTGGGCGTTCCGCGACATGCACGACCGGACCGAGAACCCGGTCCTGCCCTACCTCGCCTCCGCGCTCATCCTCGTGGCCACGCCGTTCCTCTTCGTCCTGGGCGTCGTGGTCTATCGAGTGGTCAGGCCCGCGGAGCGGCTCGGCGACGTCTACGAGCGGAATCTCGCCGAAGAGGCGCTGCTGGCCGAGGTCGAGACCATCAGGACCTGCCGAGGCTGTGATCGACGGGTTAACGAGGACTGGATCATCTGCCCGTGGTGCCGAACACGGCTCAACCGCGTGTGTCCCAACTGCGAGCGCCTGGTCGGCCTCGATTGGACTCTGTGCGCCTGGTGCGGCAACGACTTCGAGCGCTCCGTCGTAGCCGAGCGGGCGGTCGTCGAGAACAGGGCCCGAGCCCCCATTTCCGAGGCACCCGGCCAGGTTCTCCCCGGGCGGCCGGCCAGCGGCGCCATCGCCAGCGGCAATCCCGCCATCCGCGGCTGAGGCCGGCGCGCTCGGAGGCCCCACCACGCCTCATGCCCGACAAACGGCAGGACACCGAAGGGAAGGGCACCGGCACCGACGGCGAGCCTGAGGCGATCTCACGAGCCCTCGGGTCGGGCGGCACCGAGGCCACCACCGCTCCTCCGGCGCCCGCGGCGCCGATCGGGCCGGCCGCTACAGCGCCGTGGCCTGGCGCGCGGCAGCCGGGGGCGTGGCCTGGCGCGAGGCAGCCGGGGGCGTGGCCGGGCACGCGGCAGCCGGGGGCCGTTCCGGCGCCGCCCACCTACGGCTCGAGCTGGGCCGGCGGGCCGCCGGCCGGTTACGTTCCACCCTCCGGCTTCGCCTCGTGGGCTCTCCGGCCGGCCGCCTGGCCGATCGGCTACGTGCCCTGGGGCTACACGAGGCCTCCAGCGCTGGCGCCCGTGCTGGAGCCGCCGGGCATGTTCCATCCGCCCGCTTCGCGGCGACCGATACTGTCCCTGGCGGGGCGCGCCTCCCCGCGGCTGTACGGCCTCGGGCTGGCCGTCGGGCTGCCCGGCATCACGGCGTTGCTGCTCTACCTGGTTGCCCTCGGTGCCGGCATGAAGCCGCCCGGCGGACCCGTGCCTCGCTGGCTCGTCCTCGAATTCGCGTGTGTCGCGGCGGCCGTCGGCGCGGTTGCCTGGGCCGTGGCGCAGGGTCGCCAGAGACGAGCCGATGCCTGGCGCGACTACGCCGGCCCTTCGCCGCTACCGACGATGGCCGCTCTCCTGGCCATCGTGACGGCTTTCGAGATACCGCTCGAAGCCGGTCTGAACGCAGCGCGGGTCGACGTGGAGTCCGGGCTGGCCACGCTGCTGCTCGTGATGATCTTCCTGAGCGCCTACGTCGGGCTGGTTCACTTCCTGGCCGTGCGCCCTCACGCCCTGGCCTGGCGGGACATAGCTCGCCCCGCCCGGCTGGCCCCCGACTCCGACGACTGGGACGCCCTGGAGCCCGTCCCGGGATGGACTCGCCGGCCCGGCGAATCGATCGGGTCGTGGCGGGCGCGAAGCCCCGGGGGACGGCTGGGCGACATCCTGGTTGCGTTGTTGATGGTTGGCCCGTTGATCCTGGCGTCGAATCTCCTGTCGGGAGCCATGCTGCAGGTTCTCGGGCTGCACACCACCGACATTTCCGGACCCGAGACTTACATCGCCACCACCGACCTGGACCGCCTCCTCATGTTCATCGCCGTGGCGATCGTCGCTCCGCTGGGCGAGGAGATCTTCTTCCGCGGCTTTGCGACCAACGCCTGGGGCCGATCGCTCGGCCGCGGCGCCACGATGATCAGGAGCTCGCTCTTCTTCGCCTTCATCCACGTCCTGAACACCGCTACAACTGATGTCGGCGTCTTCTGGCGCGTCGCTCTGTTCAACTTCGGGGCGCGGATTCCCGTGGCAATCGCCCTGACCTGGTTGTACATGCGCCGCCGGTCGATCCTGGCCTCGGGCGCTCTGCACGCCACTTACAACGGCCTCATCACGATCATCTCGTTCTTATGAACTCCCGGCCTCGGCTCCCGCAACGCCGGTCAAACCGGGCCGGAGCCCCTTCTCGCAGGTATCGCGGCTGCCCTCTCCGAACCTGAGCATGCCGCCGTGCCGCCGTGCCGCCGTGCCGCGTGCCGCGTGCCGCCGTGCCGCGTGTCGCGGTCAAAGCCCCGATAAGCCGCGGTTGGTCCGCCGGTAAGGCGCGTCCGATAGGCTCCCGTCGTTCCCGGAGCCGGATGTCGGGAGGAATTGGCGGGCTTCCATCGTTCGGCTTCGGGAACAACCAGGACCAGCCGCCCGCCGGATCGGAGGAACCGTTCGTGGGTCGGCCAGACAATCAGCCTGCGCGGGCCGCTCAGGCCGCGACCTCCGAGATCGGGCCGACCGCGCAGGGTCGCTCCGGCCGCCGGGTGGGTGGAGCACATCGATCGGCCGAGCGCCCGAGCGGATCCCCCGGCATCGGGCCGAGATTCGAACGGCCGCGGGAGCGGCTCGCCCTTCACGGTGCCGGGGCGCTCAGCGCCGCGGAGTTGATCGGCGTCCTGTGGGGCTCGGGTACTCGCGGTCATTCGGCGGTCGACGCCGCCGTCGACGCGCTGCGCCGGCACGAGGGACTCGTCGGCCTGGCCCGCGCCGCGGACGCGGAACTCGAGGCGGTGCCGGGTGTCGGGCCGGTTCGGGCCGCGCAGCTCAGCGCCGCATTCGAGCTCGGCCGCCGGGTAGTCACCGACTGGCCGCAGGACAGGTGGACGGTTCGCGCGCCGCGCGACGTCGGGGAGCGGCTCGTGCCGCAGATGGGCTTCCTCGAGCGGGAGGAGCTCCGGGTCGTGCTCCTGAACACTCGCAACGTCGTCCTGCGCCAGGTGACGGTCTACCAGGGCAACGTGTCGTCGAGCCTGGTCCGGATCGGCGAGCTCTTTCGCGATGCCGTCCGCCTCAGCGCAACGGGCGTCATCCTGGCCCATAACCACCCTTCCGGCGACGCGACTCCCAGCCCTGACGACCTCCGCCTGACGGCCGAGGCGCTCGCCGCAGGGCGCCTGCTCGACATCCAGCTGCTCGATCACCTGATCGTTGCCGGGGACGGCTTCGTTTCGCTGCGCGATCGCGGTGTGGCCTTCGACCGGAGTGTTTGAGCCACGGATCCAATGATGGGGACGAGGCGGAGTCAGCCGAGGCTGCGGCCCGCCCATCGGGCCCGAGCCGGTGACGGGCCGCGCCATTACTTGCGGATGAGCGGTAAACTGCCGCAGCCTGCCGGGCTCGCCCGACCGCTGGACGAGCCGTACCGGATCGGGCGCGTATACTCCTCGTGCTCTTCAGGATCGAGGCGGGTCGAGCGTATCTACCGCAAGATGGATTGAGGCTCCCGGTCACAATCCGAGGCCGCTGAGCCACTCGATCATCCGGGTCCTCAGGCTGGCACTCTCGTCACAACCCCCGGGAAAGCCAGCGCCAAGACAAAAGGAACAGCCTCGAATCATGTTCGGACTGCACTCCATACTCGGGCTCTTCTCACGCGACGTCGGGATCGACCTGGGCACCGCCAACACGCTGGTCTGGGTTCGCGACCGGGGCATCGTCATCAGCGAGCCCAGCGTCGTCGCCCTCGAGGCCAAGACCAGGAAGGTCCTGGCCGTCGGCGCCGAAGCCAAGCGAATGGTCGGCCGAACCCCGGCCAGCATCATCGCGGTACGCCCGCTGCGCGACGGTGTCATCAGCGACTTCGACGTCACCCAGCAGATGATCGCCTACTTCGTCCGCAAGGTTCACGACCGGATCGGGATGGTGCCACGGCCCCGCATGCTCCTGGGCATTCCGTCGGGCGTGACCGAGGTCGAGAAGCGCGCCGTCCGCGACGCGGCAATGAACGCCGGCGCGCGCTGGGCGGGCCTGATCGAAGAGCCGATGGCCGCCGCCATCGGCGCCGGGCTGCCCATCAACGAACCGACGGGCAGCATGATCATCGACATCGGCGGAGGCACCACCGAGGTCGCCGTCGTAAGCCTCGGCGGCATCGTCGTCTCCCGGAGCATCCGGATCGGGGGCGATGAGATGGACGCCGACATCGTCGGCTACGCCCGGCGCGAGTACAACCTGTTCCTGGGCGAGCGGACCGCCGAGGACATCAAGATCGCGATTGGATCAGCCAGTCCCGGCGAATGGGATGCTCAGCGTGTCACTCTTCGCGGCCGCGACCTGCTGACCGGCCTGCCCCGCAGCGTCGAGGTCGGCGGCGAGCAGATCCGCGAGGCGATCGACCCTTCGCTGAGCCTCATCGTCGACACGATCAAGGACACGATGGAGGAAACGCCCCCGGAGCTCGTGGCCGACATCATGGACCAGGGCATCGTCCTGGCCGGAGGTGGAGCGCTGCTGGCCGGGTTCGACCGCCGCATCGCCGAGGCGACGCAGATGGCGGTCCACGTCGCCAACGATCCGCTGACGTGCGTGGTCCGAGGGTGCGGCGTGGTGCTCGAGGAACTGGATCTGATGGAAGAAGTGCTGGTCGCGGACACGTACGCCCGCCCGGCGCGCTGACGCAGGGCCTGGCCGCGGCGGCCGCATGAACGCGATCTCGGCAACTCGGCGGACAATCAGGCGGGAGTGGACCGCGTTCGGCATTCTCCTGATCATCAGCGTCGGCCTGATGGGTATCTCCGACACGCGCACCGCCCAGGACTTGCAGTCCGCCGTCAACTGGGCCGTCATGCCGATCGAGACGGTACTAAACGAGGCCGCCGACACGGGCGGCTCCTACTGGTCGGCCCTGACCCAGATCGACCGGCTGCGGACCCAGAACGAACAACTCAAGCAGGCGAACCTCACGCTCCAGGAAGAGCTCGATCGGATGGGGGCCATCTCCAAGCTCAACGAGGACTGGACGCAGATCACCGCCGAGGCCGCGAGCGTGCAATACCAGACGACCCCGGTGCGGGTGATCGTCAGGGACCTCACCAACGTGGGCCAGCAGACCCTGGTCATAAACAAGGGCAGCCGGGACGGCCTGGTCGTAGGCGAGGTCGTGATCGATGCCGGCGGGGCTCTGGTCGGCCAGATCCAGCAAGTGGACGCGACCGTCTCGACCATCCTGCTCGTCAGCGACCCCTCCTCGGTCGTTGTCGGTACGGCCACGGCCGCCACGGCCGCCGCCATTGCCAGGCCCAGTCCCGGTGCCAGCCCTGCCATCCCGGCCACGGGCACGATCACGGGTTCGGTCAGCGGCCAGCTGCAGATGATGTACGTGGACAAGAGCGCGACTCTGTCCACCGGCGCGATCGTCTACACGGCCGGCGAGACGCTGCCGGGCACCAACGACACGTCGCCGTACCCGCCCGGTCTGCTGATCGGCACCGTGACCAGCGTCTCGAACGACCCGAACCTGGTCGTCCAGAGCGCGACGATCAGCCCCGCCGCTCACCTCACCGACGCCACTTTTCTCCTCGTCATAACCAACTACCAGGGTGGGTTCGGACCGCCGGTACCGTCGACGCCGCCGCCCTGCGTGGTCAGCTCCGCCGGCGCCGGCAGATCGGCCGGCAGTTCGCCCGGCGCTGCCGGCTCGTGCGTTCCGGTCACCTCAGCGTCGCCGTCCGGAAAGCCTTCGGCGAAGCCCTAGCCGGGCCGCACTCGCGCGGGTGACATGGAACGCGGCGGAGTCCAAGCCGCGGCCCCGTCGCAGGCCGAGGCATCGACCTCGCGTCGCCGGAGATGATTGGGGCGGGCGTTGCAAACCTGCTACGCTCACGGCCGTGATGCCCAGGGAGTGAGATTGAAGGGTCTTGTTCTGGCGGGAGGCACGGCCACTCGCCTCTTTCCCCTCACCATCGTCACCAACAAGCACCTGCTGCCGATCTACGACCGGCCGATGATCTACTACCCCATTGCCACCCTCGCGGGCATGGGCGTGCGCGAGGTCATGGTCATCGTCGGCGGAAAGAGCGTCGGAGACGTCCTGGAGCTCCTGGCCGACGGTGAGCATTTCGGCCTGGACCTGACTTATCGCTACCAGCGCGGGGCGTTGGGAATCGCCCACGCGGTGGGCCTGGCCCGGGATTTCGTCGGCGACGAGGCCTTCTGCTGCGTTCTCGGCGACAACGTCCTCCTGGGACCGCCGCTGGCCGAGGTCGCGCGCGAGTTCGAGGCGGGGCCCTGGGGCGCCGGGACGCTGCTGTACGAGGTCGGCGATCCGGAGCGGTTCGGTGTCGCCGAACTCGACGCCGCCGGCAACGTGGTGGGCTTCGAGGAGAAGCCGGCCCGGCCGAAGAGCAACCTCATCCCGATCGGCGTGTACTTCCTGCGCCCAACCGCCTTCGACGTCATCGGCCAGCTCGTCCCTTCCCGCCGCGGTGAGCTGGAGATCACCGATCTCCTGAACCACTACCTGCCCGGCGGCCTCTACGCCCCGCGTTTCAACGGCCTGTGGACGGACGCCGGCACCGTCACATCCCTGATTCGGGCGGCCGAGCTGGCCGAACAGGAATCGCGCGCCGGCCGCCTCGCCGGCCCGCCCGCCAGGCCGACCGCGTGAGCGAAGGCGCGGGCCCGCGCTTCGGCCGGCTCCTGGTCACCGGCGGCGCCGGCTTCATCGGCTCCTGCTTCGTCCGTGACGTCCTCGCCAGCCGGGACGGGACGCACATCACCGTCCTGGACAAGCTGACGTACGCCGGCAACCCCAAGAACCTCGAGCCGGCCGAGGCCGATCCCGATCAGGCTGCCCGGCTGCGTTTCGTGGTCGGCGACATCGCCGACGCCGCGGTCGTCGGACCGCTCCTGGCCGAGGTCGACGCGGTCGTCAACTTCGCGGCCGAGTCGCATGTCGACCGGTCCATCCTGGATCCCGAGGCCTTCCTCCGGACCGACGTCATGGGCGTCCACGTCCTGCTGGAGGCGAGCCGCCTCGAGCACGAACGAGCCGCCAGGGGAGAGCGCGCGGCCGCGCCGAGACTACTTCAGGTCTCCACCGACGAGGTCTACGGCTCCGTCGAGACCGGCCGGAGCGGCGAGGACGATCGTCTCGAGCCGCGCTCGCCGTACTCCGCGGCCAAGGCCGCCGGCGAGCTGCTGGTCCGCTCCTACTTCGTCACGTACGGGTTGGACGTGGTGGTGACGCGCGGCTCGAACACATACGGGCCCTATCACCACCCCGAGAAGCTCATCCCGCTCTTCATCACGAACGCTATCGACGATCAACGGCTGCCGCTGTACGGCGACGGCCTGCAGCGCCGTGACTGGCTCCATGTCTCCGACCACGCAGGAGCCATCCGCCACGTACTGGAGCACGGCATCTCCGGGGAGACGTACAACGTCCCGGGCGACAACGAGCGGACCAACCGCGAGGTGGTCGCCGCGCTCCTGGACTACCTGGGCAAGCCCTGGACCCTCGTCAGGCAGGTGGAGGATCGGCCCGGCCACGACCGCCGCTACGCCATGGACGGTTCCAGGCTCGCGGCCCTCGGCTGGGTCAACAGGATGCCGTTCGAGAAAGGTTTGGCCGAGACCGTGGGCTGGTACCGCGATAACGAGGGCTGGTGGCGATCGATCAAGTCCGGGGCATGGACGGACTACTACCAGCGCCAGTACGGTGCCCGTCTCGCCGGCTCGCGCGAGGCCCGGAAATGAGGTCGCCGCACTGATGCGCGTTGCCGTCACCGGCGCAGGCGGGCGGCTCGGCAGCGCGCTGGTGGCTCGTCTGACCGAAGCGCCCTTCGTGCGCCGGGTCCTGGCCTGGGATCTGCCTGATCACGACCTCGACGATCCGGCGTCGGCACGACGGCTCGTATCCACGCACCATCCCGATGCGGTGATCCACGCCGCCGCCTGGACCGACGTCGACGGTTGCGCGCGCGATCCGGCCCTGGCCATGCGGCGGAACGGCGTCGCCGCCGGGGAGATGGCCCAGGCCTGCGTCGACTCCGGGGCCGCGCTCATCCTGCTGTCCACCAACGAAGTCTTCGACGGCCGGCGCGACGACGGCGGGGCCTACCGGGCGACCGACCTCCCGAACCCTCCGAATCCGTACGGCCGGGCGAAGCTGGCCGGCGAGCAGGCCGCCCGCGCGGCTTTCGAGGCGACCGGCGACGACTTTGCCGCGGCCGCGCTGGACGCCTGGACCGATCGCGACCGCGCCATTCCGGCCCTGGCGATCGTGAGAACGGCCTGGTTGTTCGGGCTTCCCGGTTCGGACTTCCCGCAGAAGATCCTCACCGCGGCCGCCCGGGCGCGCCGAGATGAATCGACCCTCAGGCTCGTGTCGGACGAAGTCGGCTGCCCTACCTATGCCAGCGACCTGGCGGCGGCCATCGTGCAGCTGCTGCGAGAGTCGAACCGGGAAGGCGGGCGCGGCCTCGGAGGGATACATCACATTGTCAACTCCGGCCGAGCCTCCCGGGCCGAGTGGGCGCGCGAAGTGCTGCGAACGGCGGGCCTGGACGTACCGACCGAGGATGTGCCGATGGCCACGTGGCCGCGCCCTTCAACGCCGCCGGCCTGGGGAGTGCTCGAGCCGACGCCCCTGCCCGATGGCCCGCTGCGAAACTGGCGGGACGCGCTGGCCGATTACGTGAGGCTGCTTCCTTCGGCTCAGTAGGCTCGGGCCGAGAATGGCGCGCCGCGCGAATGGCGCGCCGGACGGGCGCGCGCGGCGGCGAACCGTCGGCACACCAGGGGAGTGGCCGCGCAGAGAGGGTTAGGTCGCTGCGCGGCGCGGCCGCGGCGGCCGCACGCGCGGCGGGACCATGCGCGGCGGGCGCGCACCGGCGCCGCACGGGCGCGCGCGGCGGGCGCCTTTCCACGCCCTGTGGCCCGGCCGTCGGTGGCCGCAGGCACGCCAGGGGAGTGGCCGCAGAGAGGGGGTTAGGTCGCTGCGTGGCCCGGCCGCCGCGGGGGCTCTTCCACGCCCCGCTGCCTGGCCGTCGCGGGCCCGGCCACAAGCAACGGAGGGCCGCAGGTGTGCGAATTCGCCGTTACGCGCTGCGCGGACCGGGCCTGGTACGTGCCCGTGACGCGCGTCGGATCGGGGCGTCTGGGTCAGGACGGCCCGGGCGTTGTCCTTCGCAAGTGGTAGTTGCGTCACGCGAAAGACGGACCGGCTCTCCGAGGTCGGCTCTCGGCCGGAGCGCTCTACTCGTGCTCGCGTTATCGCGGCGACGGGGCAACCGGCCGCCGGACGAGGCCTCGGGCGGCCGTGCGGTCCGCCCTCTATCCCCCCGCGCAACTGGTATTTGCGAACCGCAACAGCGGCGCGTCCGCCACGACCGCTTGCCCTGACCCGCCCCCCGTTCGATCCGGCCGATCCACTACCGCCACCGGGCCATCTCGCTGTAGGCTGGCACCAGCAGGCGTGGCTGGCCTCGGCTCGGGCCGGTCGACTGGCAGCAGCGGAGAGAAGAGATGAGCGAGGAGACCGGCAGAAAGCCGCCGAAGGACCCGGCGGAGGGATCCCGTTCGCGATCGAGAGCCGAGGCCCACGATCCGGCGACCACGAACGCCACGGCGCCGGCGAGGCGGGTCCGGGGAGCGGCGACGAAGGCTGCCACGGGAGCGGCGACGAAGGCGACGCCTCGGGTCCGCAAGTCCACGCCGCCGGCCGCCACCGCGCCGGTCGCCACCGCGCCGGCCGCCACCGCGCCGGCCCCGCAGACCGCCAACGCGCCGGCGGCCACTGTCTCCGCACCGCCGGCCGCCACCCTGTCCACCGCGCCGGTCGCCACCGTCTCCGCCCCGCAGACCGCCACCGCGCCGGCGGCATCGCCGGCGCCTGATCCGGCGCCTGGGGCCGCAAGCGGGCCGGCCACCCGGATCGCTCCGGAGTCGGTGCGCGAGGCCGTTCGCCACCAGGCGTCCGATGGCGCCGGGACGTCGAGCCATAGGATTTCGGCCACGTCGGTGGCGATCAGGCAGGGCGGCGCGGGCGAGGTCGAGGCCGAGTCGATCAGCGTCCGGCAGGGCGGTATCGGGGCGGCGTCGGCCGAGGACATCAGCGTCTCGATGGGCGGGATAGGCATGGCCCAGGCGGACGACATAGCCGTCCGTATCGGGGCGATCGGCCTGGCCCGGGGCGAGCGAGTCTCGGTGGAACTGGGCGCGATCGGGTTCGCCGTCGCCCGGGATGTCACCGTTACCCAGGGCCACGTCCGAACGGTCATCGCGCAGGACGTCCGCATCGGGCAGGGCGGCGCCGCATCGGTACTTGCCTCGAACGTCACCATCGACAAGGGGGCCGGCACCTTCCTGCTGCTGGCCCGCAGGGTTCAGGGCGACGTTCGGACGGTGCTCGACTGGCGCGGGGCGCTCGCCGCCGGTGCTGCCCTGGGCATCGCATTCGGCCTGCTGGCCCGTCGCAAACGCGGCTGAGGCGTCGCTTCTATACTTGGGCGCCGGCTGAGCGGCGTCCCGAGGATCCCTCCGCCACCTCCGATCCGCCACAGGAGTTCCTGGTGATCGACCCTTCCGCGAGGGTTCACGCGTCCGCAGAGATCGAAGCCGGCGTTGCCGTCGGGCCCGGAACGAGCATCTGGAATCGCGCCGTTCTCCGTAACGGAGCGACCCTTGGAGCCGAATGCATCATCGGCCGCGACGCCTTCATCGATGAGGGCGTCCGGCTGGGCGACAGGGTCAAGGTCCAGAACGGGGCCCTCATCTACCACGGGGTGACGGTCGGGAACGGCGTATTCATCGGGCCCGGAGCCATCCTCACCAACGACCGATATCCTCGGGCCGTGACCGCGACCGGCGAACTGGCCAGGAGCGGCGACTGGACCGTCAGCCCGATCGAACTCCGTGACGGCTGCTCCATCGGCGCCGGGGTGGTGGTCGTCGCCGGCGTCACGATCGGGCGATTTGCGACCGTCGGCGCGGGGGCGATCGTGACCCGAGACGTGCCCGATTACGCGCTCGTCGCCGGCAATCCGGCCCGCCGCCTGGGCTGGGTCTGCGCCTGCGGGGAGCGGCTGACCGACTCGACGGGGGCGGGCGCCGCTCCGGACCCGTCTCCGGGCGCCCCCCTCGCCTGCGGGCGATGCGGGCGCACCTTCCTCTTCAGCACCGAGCGTGGGTCGCTGGCGGAGCGGCCCACGACGAGCACAGGAGCCATCGCATGATCCCGCCCGCCCGCCCGGACCTCGGCCCAGAGGAGGTCGCCGCCGTCACCGAGGTCCTGAACAGCGGCATGATCGCCGGGGGCCGCAAGGTCGCGGAACTCGAGGAGCGCTGGGCCGGCTTCTGCGGCGTCAGGCACGCCATCGCCATGTCGAACGGCACGGTGGCCCTGATGTCGATTTTCGCCGGCCTCGGCCTGGGGCCCAGCGACGAGGTCATCACCGTTTCGCACACGTTCAACGCGACGGTCAGCTCGATCCTCTTCACCGGCGCCTCGCCGGTCTTCGTGGACATCGAGCCGGACACCTACCTGATGGACGCCGGCCGGATCGAGGCGGCCATCACGTCCCGGACACGTGCCATCTGCCCGGTCAGCCTCTTCGGCATCGTGGCCGACATGGACGCCATCCAGGCGATCGCTGACCTCCACGGCCTGACCGTCGTCGAAGACGCCTGCCAGGCCCATGGGGCGCTCTATCGCGGGCGCCGGGCCGGCAGCTTCGGCTACGCCGCCTTCAGCCTCTACGGCACCAAGAACATGACGACCGGCGAGGGCGGCTTCGTCACCACCAACGACGACCGGCTGGCCGACTGGATCAGGCTCTACCGCAACCAGGGCATGCGCGAGCGCTACCACCACGATATCCTCGGCTACAACTTCCGCATGACCGACATCGCCGCGGCCATCGGCCTAGTCCAGCTGGACAAGCTGGAGCGGAACACAGCTCGCCGCCAGGCGATCGCCAGGCGCTACGACGAGGCCTTCGCCGACCTGCCGATCAAGCTGCCCATCTGGCCCGAGGGTCGAACCCACGTCTACCACCAGTACACCATCGGCGTCGGATCGGCCCGCGACCGGATCGTGGCGGAGATGAAGGACGCCGGGATCATCTGCGGCATCTACTACCCGATCCCGTGCCATCGCCAGGCCTACGTCATGGAGCTTGGGATAGACGGCGACCTTCCGAACACGGATGCTGCCGCGGCCGGAAGCATGTCGCTGCCGATGTACCCCGGGCTGACCGAAGGCGAGCAGGACCAGGTCATCCAGGCTCTCCGCGCGGCCGTAGCTCGCAACGCCGTCTCGGCGAGCGCTCGCCGGTGAGTGCGCCCCTGCGGCTCGGCCTGGTGGGACTGGGCTCGATGGGCCGCAACCATCTTCGCGTCATCTCAAACCACCCGGAGACCACCCTCGCCGCGGTCGCCGACACGGACCCGGCCGTCCTCGCCGCGGCCGTGGCACAGACAGAGGCAAGGGGTTACGCCGACCCGCTGGCGATGATCGAGGGGGCCGAGATCGACGGCCTGGTCATCGCCGCCCCGACGACGGCCCACCTCGCGATGGCCCTGGCCGCAGTAGAGCGCGGCTTGCCGGTCCTCGTCGAGAAGCCGCTCGCCGCCACGGTCGAGGACGGGCTCGCCATCCTGACGGCCGCACGCCGATGCGGCGTCCGCGTCCAGGTGGGTCACGTGGAGAGATACAACCCCGCCGTCCTCGAGATGGGGCGGCTGTTGCGGGCCGGCTGGCTCTCCACGATCTACGCCATCACGAGCCGGCGCGCCGGACCCTTTCCGGCCCGCATCCGCGATGTGGGCGTGACGGTCGACCTCGGCACGCACGACGTCGACATGATCTGCTGGATCGCCGGCGAGCGCCCGGTGCGCGTCTACGCCGAGACGGCCCGCCGGATCCACGGCACTCACGAGGACCTGACCTTCGGACTGATGCATTTCCCGTCCGGCGCGACGGGCTTCCTGGACGTCGACTGGTTGACCCCGGTCAAGCGTCGCAGCCTCGTGGCCGTCGGCGAGGAAGGTATGTTCGAGCTCGACTACCTGACCCAGAAGCTGACCTTCACCCGATCCAATGTCGAGCGGCCGCAGATGATCCGAGGCTACGCCACCACGTTCAGCGGCGACGTGGCGGATATCCCGATACAGAACGTCGAGCCACTGCGAGCCCAGCTGGACGAGTTCGTGCGTGTCCTGCGAACGGGCGAGCGGCCCTACGTGGACGGAGCCGACGGCCTGTGGGCCGTCGCCATGGCCAGCGCCCTGTTGACCGCGGCGGCCGAACGCCGCCCCATCGATCTCTCCGACCTGCCCTCGAGGCTTTCAGCCGAATGACCATCGTCTCGCGCCCCACCCGAATCGTCAGCTTCCTGGGCGGCTCGATAAACCCGCCGGTCAACCCCTGTACCCACGGAACACCCCGGGCCGCCAGGCCCTGGACGGCCGAGCCCGGCACGGTCGGGCGGGCCGTCGTCGTGGGCGCCGGCAAGATGGGCCTGCCGCTGGCCGTGCAGTTCGCGAGCCATGGCTGGCAGGTGACCGCCGTGGACGTCAACCCCGAGGTCGTGGCGGCCGTGAACGAAGGCCGGTCCCACGTCGCGGAGGAGCCGGGACTGGCCGACGGAGTGGCGGCGGCACACGCCGCCGGGCGCCTGGACGCCACCGCCGACGCGGCCGCCGCGACCCGCGACGCGGACGTGGTCGTGCTGATCGTGCCGGTGATGCTCGACGACGCGCAGCAACCGGATTACCGCTCCATGGACGCGGCAGTGGACTCGATCGCCCCTGGCGTCCACGCGGGCCTCACCGTCATCTTCGAGACCACGCTGCCGGTCGGCGACACGCGCGGCCGGTTCGCGCCCAGGCTGGAGAAGGCGACGGGGTTGACGGCCGAGTCGGACTTCTACGTGGCGTTCTCGCCGGAACGCCTCTTCTCGGGCGCGGTCTTCGCCAACCTTTCGACGTACCCAAAGCTGGTTGGGGGCATCGGACCCGAGTCGGGCCGGCGCGCGGCCGCCTTCTACGACTCCGTCCTCGACGCGGAGATCGTGGCCATGAGCGGCGCCGAGGCTGCCGAGTTCAGCAAGCTCGCCGACACTACCTATCGCGACGTCAACATCGCCCTGGCCAACGACTTCGCCCGCTACGCGGACCGCGTGGGTGTGGACATCCAGGAGGTCATCGACGGCGCCAACAGCCAGCCGTATTCGCACGTCCACCAGCCCGGCATCGGCGTAGGCGGCCATTGCATCCCGGTCTACCCTCACCTGTTGCTGAGTCGCGCCCCCGACATGGAGGTCGTCGCGGTCGCCCGCCGAACGAACGACGCCCAGGTCGGCAACGCCATCAAGTCGCTCGAAGCGCTGCTCGGATGCCTGGACGACGTCCCGGTCCTCGTCCTCGGGCTGACCTATCGCGAGGGTGTCAAAGAGCTGGCGTATTCACGAGCGCTGCCGCTCATCGAGCGTCTCTCGCTCCACGGCGCCCAGGTCCTTGGCTACGACCCGCTCCTGTCCAGCGAGGAAGTCGAGCGGTGCTGCGCCATGCCTTATGAGTGGGGCCGGCCGGCGCCGATCCGCGCGATCGTCACGCAGACGGCCGACAGGATGTGGACCGGGCTCGATTTCTCGCTCTTCCCGCAGCTGGAGGTCGTCCTGGATGGGCGGAACAGCCTGCGCGAGATCGACATGCCGGCGAACGTCAGATACGCGGGCATAGGCGTCCAGGCGGAGACGAGGCGCCGACCGGAACCCGGCCCCGCCGCGTCCCGGTAGAAGGCGGCCGGCGGTGCGGATCCTCAGCGTCGTCGGCACGCGGCCGCAGCTCATCAAGGCCGCCGCGCTCCAGCCCGCGCTGCGCCGCGACCACACCGACTTCTTCGTCGATACCGGCCAGCATTACGACGATGCCATGGCCGGCGACTTCTTCGAGGAGCTGGGCCTTGCCCGCCCCGACCGCGCCCTCGGCGTGGGCGGCGGCGGGCACGGGGAGCAGACCGGCCGCATGCTGATGGCCCTGGAGCCGATCCTGGGCGACGAGATGCCGGACGCGGTCCTCGTCTACGGCGACACCAACTCCACGCTGGCGGGCGCGCTGGCCGCGGCCAAGATGGGCATCCCCGTCGCCCACGTCGAGGCCGGCCTGCGCAGCTTCGACCGGCGCATGCCCGAGGAGTTGAACCGCGTCGTCGTCGACCACCTGTCGAGCCGGCTCTTCGCCCCGACGCCGGCCGCGGTGGCCAACCTGGCGGCCGAGGGGATCACCTCCGGCGTCCTCGAGGTTGGCGACCTGATGCTCGACCTCGCCGCCCGCGTCTCCCAGGAGATCCGCGACCCGGCCGCCCTGCGGCCGATCGCCGGCAGGCTGGCCCTGCCGCTCGCCCCCGGCCGCTTCCTGTTCGCCACGGTCCACCGGGCCGAGAACCGCGATCCCGCCGCGATGGCCCACTGGTCGGCCCTGCTCGGGGCCGTGGCCGCGCCCGAACGACCCGTAGTACTGGCCCTCCATCCCGGCACCCGCGCCGCGCTCGAAGCGTCGGGACTGACCCTGCCGGCGGGAGTGGCCGTGGTGGAACCGCAAGGCTATCGAACGTCGCTGGCGCTCCAGCTCCACGCCGCCGCCGTCCTGACCGATTCCGGCGGCGTCCAGCGCGAATCCTCCTGGCTCGGCGTGCCGTGCCTCGTCCTGAGGGCGACGACGGAGTGGGTCGAGACGGTCGGAAGCGCAGGCAGCTCGGCCGTGCTGGTCGGGCTGGATCGGGACCTGGCGGTGCGCGAGCTCTCGGCCCGCGCTCCCCTCGCCCGGGCCGAGGAGCGGGCCCGGGAGCGCGCGGGAGGGCTCCAACTGGAGGGTTCGGGTGCGGCCGAACGGATCACAGCCGCCCTCGCCGAAGCTGCGCCCGCGACGGCGGCGGGAGGCCGGAGATGAGCGGCAACACGGCTCGCCGGCCGGTCTGCATGATCGTCCATGCCTACTACGAGGAGGACGCGAGGGTTCGGCGCGAGGCCGAGACTCTGGTGGCGGCCGGCTGGGAGGTCGACGTCTTCGGCCTGAGCCGGCCGGGCGAGACGCCGGCGGCCGTCGTCGCCGGCGTGAACTTGCGCCGCCTGCCGGTAGGGCGGCACCAGGGCGCCGGCCTGTTCGTGTACCTGGCCGAGTACGGAGCGTTCCTCTTCCGCGCGCTTTGGGCGACGACCCGCGCTCATGGCCGGCGGCGCTACGGACTGGTCGAGGTCCATTCCCTGCCGGACTACCTTGTCTTCGCGGCGCTGCCGATGAAGCTGGCGGGCGTGCCCGTCCTGCTGGATCTCCACGAGGCGATGCCCGAGTTCTTCCGGAGCCGGTTCCCGAGGGCGGCAAATCCGGTGAGCTACCGGCTGCTGCGCATCCAGGAGAAGCTGTCGATCGCCTTCGCGGATGAGGTCATGACCGTCAACGAGCCGCTGGCGGAGCGCCTCCGGGGCCTCGGCGTCCGGCCGGATCGGCTGACGGTGGTACTCAACAGCCCCGACCTCGCGCTCTTCGACGCGGCGTCTCATCCTCGCCGGGACTTCATGGCCGACGGCACCCTCCGCATCGTCTACGCCGGCGCGCTGACGCCCGTCTACGAGCTGGACGTGGTCCTCCGGGCGGTGGCGTCGATGAAGCACATCCGCCCGAACCTTCCGGTCAAGGCGACTTTCTACGGCCGGGGCGACGCCCTGCCGGTCCTCGAGACGCTGGCCTCGGAGCTCGGAGTCGACGACCGCGTCGAATTCCCCGGCCGTATCCCCATCGAGGACGTGCCACGGGCCGTCGCGGACGGAGACATCGGCATTGCCCCGACGCGGCTCGATCCTTTCACCGGCATGAGCCTATCGACGAAGCTGCTCGAGTACGCGGCCATGGAGAAGCCCGTCGTGGCCTCGCGGCTGCCGACCGTCGAGCGCTACTTCGCGCCGGACACGCTGGCCATCTACGAACCGGGGGATCCGGAGTCGCTAGCGGCCACGATCCTGGCACTCGTCGACGACCCGGCCGGCCGGGTGGCCCGGGTCGACAAGACCCGCCGCCGCGTCGACGAGTTGAGCTGGGCCCGCCAGGCCGAGACCTTCAAAGCCGTGGTTGGGCGGCTCACCGACGGCTCGAGGCGGGGACGAAGGACGCGCGAAACGGGCGCCTGACCGGGCCGGACTGGAATCCGCTGGGTTTCGTTTCCTGTCGCCTTCCGTTTCAGGAAGCGGAATGCGGTAGCATACGGCTCCGTTACCCCTGCGTTTCACGCCGGGCCACGCTCGCACCAGGACGCCCAGATGACCTTCCGCACCAGGACCGCCCCCAAGCCCACGCGCCGCCGAGTTCGCCGCAGCGACACTCGCCGGGCGGTCTATCTGACGCTCAGCTTCACGCTGGCCATCGCCTGCGCGCTGGCGTTGATGGGCGGCGTGTTCGTCGCCAGCTACTACGCGAACCACGGGGCTCCCATGGCGGCGGTCAACGGCCAGGCCATAAGTATCGACGCGGTGCGGGATCGAGCGACCCTGAACCTGGCCATCTACAACCGCCAGATCGCCGACTACACGACATTGCGGAACCAGGGAAAGATCACGACGGACGACTACAGCACCCTCACCACCAACATCCAGAACAACGAGGATCCGTCGACGATCTACAGCGCCGCCCTGACCCAGCTGGAAAACGAGGCCCAGCTCGCCCAGTACGCCGCCCAGCACAACATCGTCGTCACCGATCAGATGGTCAGCGCCCAGATCCAGACCGATGCCACGATCGCCGAGATGCGCCACGTTGAGGTCATCGGCGTACCGACGAATGCGACGCCTCCATCCAGCACGCCCACCCAGGCCGACATCGACGCCGCCCAGGCCAAGGCCGAGGGCTACCTCAAGGAGATCCAGGGCGGCAAGACGTGGGCCACGGTCGCCGCGGAAGCCAACTCCGGCAGCTCCAATCCGGGCGGCAGCATCGGCGACCTGGGCCTGACCACCAAGGCTGCCCTCGGCGTCGAGCCCGACCTGGCCGACTCGGTCTTCGGCCTGAAGGCGCTCAACGACATCACCCCGATCATCAAGGGCACCGACGACGTCTTCCGCTTCGCTACGGTCACTTCCATCGTGCCGGCCTACGTCGACGCGCAGTGGCAGGCCTCGATCGCGGCCGCCGCGAACGGCGGGCTGTACCAGGCCTTCGCCAGAGCGGAGGCAACCAAGCTGGCCGTGGAGGCAGACATCAACAAGCAGTACGTCAGCGACCCGACCGAGCAGCGGCACGTGCTGGAGATCGCGGTCCCGGCCGGCTACGGCCAGCCCGGCGACGGCGATGAGGTCAAGATCAGCGTCCTGGTCTTCGCCCCGAACCACGACCAGGCGGACGCCGCCAACGTCGCCAGCACCGATCCCGCCTGGACCGCCGCACTGGACCGGGCCAACGCGGCCGTGGCCACGCTGCGAGCGGATCCGTCGCAGTTCGCGACGATGGCGGCCGACTCGACGGTCAACGACGACCAGTACTGGAACACATCCGGCGGCTCCATCCCGTGGATCCCGACCGACCTGTTCAACGCCACCACCTCCACGCAGCAGACCGGCCTGGGGATGAACAACGTCCAAGCCGCGGTCTTCGCCGACGGCCTCACCCCGGGCACGATCCTCGACCCGATCATGGAGCCGTCGCAGGGCTACGTCGTCGTCCTGTTCCAGGGCCGCCGCCCGGCCCCGGACCAGCGCATCGCCGACGACCAGCTCCTCATCAACACGCCTGGTGTCGACTTCGCGACGGAGGCCAAGGCGGTCTCGGAATCCGTCGACGCCCCGAGCGGCGGAGACCTGGGCTGGATCTCACCTTACGAGCTCACCGACGACCAGATGCAGGCCATCGACTCGACGCCGGTCGGCAGGGTCAGCAGCCTGGTCGGCGACAGCAACGGCTGGTACATCTTCAAAGTGGTCGGGGTGCAGACCAGGACCCAGGACGCTTCCGAGCAGGCCAAGCTCAAGAACGTCGTCTTCCAGCGGTGGCTGGCGGACTTCCAGGCCAACGCCCTGATCTGGACGAACTCCGCGGCGCTGAGCGCCCTGGAGCCTTCGCCGACGCCATAGCAGCCGGGTCCGACCGGTGCTCGACGCATTCGTCGCCGAGGCAAGGATCCGCTGGGGGCTGGACCCCGCGGCGGGACTTCAGATAGCCGCGCTCGAACGTCTCGCCGGCACGCCCGTCGAGCCGTCGCGGCCGTTGCTGCTCATACCGCTGGCCTTGCTCCGGGCCGACCAGACCGGCGCGGCCGAAGAGCCACGACTGCCGGGAAGACACGCGCCGGCCGACCGCGGCACCGCCGCGATCCTGCACCGCCTCTACCCGGCCGATCACGTCGTCGGGCGCATCGGCGTGGCCGCGGCGACAACCGTCGGGGAACTGGACGACGCGGCGCCGGCGGCGCCTCTGTACCTGCCTCCACTCCCGCAGGAGCTGGCCCCGGCGAGCCCGTGGGCGTTGCCCTGGATCGCCGATCGGCTGCGCCGGCCCGACGGCTGCCCGTGGGATCGAGAGCAGACGCACGCTTCGCTCAAGAAGCACCTGCTCGAAGAGACCTACGAGGTCTACGACGCCCTCGACGGCGGACCGACACTCGACCTCGCCGGCGAGCTCGGCGACCTCTACCTGCAGATCGTCCTCCACGCCCAGCTGGCGGCCGAAGCAGGGGTCTTCGACATGACGGACGTGTACGAAGGGATCAGCCGGAAGATCGTTCGCCGCCATCCGCACGTCTTCGGCGAGGCCCACGTAGAGACGGCCTCTGACGTAAACCGACAGTGGGAACAGATCAAGCGAGTCGAGCGCGAAGACGAAGCCGCAAGTTCCGCCGCGGCCGGGACGGAGGTCCGCAGCGCCCTCGACGGCATCTCCCCGTCCATGCCCGCGCTGGCCGCGGCCCAGGAAATGCAGGAGCGGGCGGCGCACCTGGGCTACGACTGGCCCGAGATCGTCGGCGTCATCGACAAGGTCCACGAGGAGCTGGCCGAGCTGGCCGCGGCAACGACCGATGAGGAGCGGCGCGAGGAAGTCGGCGACCTGCTGCTGGTCGTGACCAACCTGGCCAGGCACCACGGCGTCGAGGCGGAGGGGGCGCTCAGGGCCGCCGCCGAGAAGTTCCGGGGCCGTTTCAGGCGCGTGGAACGGATGGCCCGGGAGCGGGGCGTGCAGCTTCGGGATCTTTCCTTCGCCGAACTCGACGACTTGTGGGATGCTGCAAAGGCCGAGGCGCGAGCCGAGGCCGCCAACCGCCAGGCGGCGGCGCGCCAGCAGTCGTCCGAGGAGACACCGCGATGACCATCGGGGCTCAATCCTTGCAGCGAGCCGACGGCCGCCTCCCCGGGGAACTCCGGCCGGTGACCCTCACGCTCGGCGTCCAGAAATGGGCCGAGGGCTCCTGCCTGATCAAGGTCGGCGGCACGGAAGTCCTTTGCGCCGCGACCATCGAGGACAAGATTCCACCCCACCTCCGCGGCAAGGGCACGGGCTGGGTCACGGCCGAGTACAGCATGCTGCCGCGGGCCACCAGCGAGCGCAGCATCCGAGAAGCGGCCAAGGGCAAGCTCGGCGGCAGGACGTACGAGATCCAGCGGCTGGTCGGGCGGTCGCTCCGGGGCATCGTCGACATGGCCAAGCTGGGCGAGCGGACGATCACGGTCGACTGCGACGTCATCAACGCGGACGGCGGTACCCGCACCGCCTCCATCACCGGCGGCTGGGTGGCCCTGGCCGCGGCCATGCGGACATACGGCATGGAGCGTTGCCTGATCGGGCGAGTCGCCGCCGTCAGCGTCGGCATAGTGAACGGCATAACCTGCCTGGACCTCGACTACTCCGAGGACTCGAAGGCCGAGGTCGACTTCAACGTCGTGGCCACGGACGCAGGACGCTACGTCGAGCTGCAGGGCACGGCCGAAGGCAAGCCGTTCGAGCGATCGGACGTCGACCGCATGCTCGACCTGGCCGCGGGTGGGTTGGAGCGGCTCTTCGCGGCCCAGGCCGAGGCGATCGCCTCGGTCAAGCGCTAGAGGGCGCCCGGCCAGGTGGCGGATCCGCAAGCGGCGGCGCGGCCCGATCGATCGCGGCCCGATCGATCGCGGCTGCTTGTCGCCACCCGCTCGACCCACAAGCTCCGCGAGCTGCGCGAGCTGCTCGGCCTTCGCGCCGAGCTGGTGGACCTCGACGACCTCGACATCGCCGGCGACGCGGTCGAGGACGGCGACACCTTCGAGGCCAACGCGTCGAAGAAGGCGCGCTTCTTCGCCTCCCTCTCGGGCCTGCCGACGCTGGCCGACGACTCCGGGCTCGAGGTCGACGCGCTGGGAGGTGGGCCGGGAGTGCGCACGCGACGGTACGCCGGCGAGACCGCGACCGACGAGGAGAACAACGTCAAGCTGCTCGGCGCTCTGAGCGGCGTGGAGCCGGCCCTCCGCGGCGCTCGCTACCGTTGCGTGCTCGCGCTGGCACTGCCGGAGGCCCGCGGCCGGAGAGGCGGGCTGCCGGTCAGGCTGGCTCGTGGGACCCTGGAGGGTCGGATCGCCGCCGCCCCACGGGGAACCGGCGGCTTCGGCTACGACCCCATCTTCGAGCCGGCCGGGGAACGGCCCGGCGGCCGAACGCTTGGCGAATGGACGGCCGAGGCCAAGAACCGCATCTCGCATCGAGGCAAGGCTGCCCGGCGGATGCATCGGGTTCTGGCAGACCTGGGGTTCTGATCGGCGGCCGGGTTCCTTCGCCTCGCACGACCCGCGCCGGCCCGGCGTGGCTTGCGCGGCCACTGTACCGAGCGGTGTACTGCGGCGGTGGACAACCGCTCGGTACTTCTCACGCGGGCGCTGGAACTGTGGAGCGACCGCGGTTACGGAGCCGTAGGCGTCCAGGAGATCGTCGAATCCGCCGGGATCACCAAGCCCACGCTGTACCACTACTTCGGCAGCAAGCGCGGCCTGCTGGATGCCCTGATCGACGAGCGGTCGGCCGGTCTCCGTGACTCCCTGGCCGTTGCTTTGGACTACCACGGTGACCTCGTGGCGACGCTCGAGGCTATCGTCCGGGCCTACTTCGAGTTCGCCCGGACGGAAGCCGCTTTCTACCGGATGGAGCTCGGCTTCTGGTTCGCTCCACCGCACAGCGACGAGCATCAGGCGGTCATGGCGCGCAACCTAGGCCAGCACGCGGCCCTGAAGCGGCTCTTCGAGGCCGCCGCGGCCGACCACGGCAACATGCGAGGCCGGCAGGAGGCCTACGCCGCCACCTTCCTCGGGATGATCAACACGTACGTCGGCCTGTGGCTGAACGGCTACGCCGACCTGGACGAGGACCTCGTCTACCAGGCGGTCCACCAGTTCCAGCACGGCATCTACTCGTGACTCATCTTCTCTCCCGCCCTTTCGCCAGGTTGATCGATGCGCCGACCGTCGCCACGGGACACACCCCGCCGCCATGCCCAGGAGGACCGGAGTTGGCTGACTGGGCTCCGGACGCGGTCTTCTATCACATCTACCCGCTCGGACTGTGCGGCGCGCCGGCCCGAAACGACTTCGACGCTCCTCCCGTGGAACGACTCGAGGCTCTCAGCGGCTGGCTCGGCCACATCCGTGGCCTTGGCTGCAACGCCCTCTACCTGGGCCCTGTCTTCGAGTCGACGGCCCACGGATACGACACGGCCGACTACTGGCACGTCGATCGCCGGCTCGGCACCGATGAGACACTCCGGCGCTTCGTCGCGGCGAGCCACGCGAGGGAGATTCGGGTCGTCCTCGACGGCGTCTTCAACCACGTCGGGCGCGATTTCTGGGCCTTCCGAGACGTGCTCGTCAACGGTGAAGGCTCGGCGTACCGCGGCTGGTTCGGGGCGCTTCGGTTCGACCGGAGGAGCCCGTACGGCGACCCCTTCGCCTACGGCGGCTGGCACGGCCACTACGACCTCGTGAAGCTGGACCTGGTCAACCCGGCCGTTCGCGAGCACATCTTCGGTGCGGTCGAAAGCTGGATCCGGGACTTCGATATCGACGGCCTGCGGCTCGACGCGGCCGACGAGGTCGACCTCGACTTCCAGCGTGAGCTTGCCCGACGATGCCGCGCCATCAAGCCCGACTTCTGGCTCTTCGGCGAGGTCGTCCACGGCGACTACCGCCGTTGGGCCAATGCACTGACACTCGACTCGGTCACCAACTACGAGGCCTACAAGGGGCTGTACTCGAGCCTGGTCGATCGCAACTACTTCGAGATCGCCTACACGCTCAATCGCCAGTTCGGGCCCGGCGGCATCTACGCGGGCCTGCCGCTCTACAACTTCGTCGACAATCACGACCAGGACCGCGTGGCCAGCACCCTCGGCGAACCACGGCTGCTCTACCCGCTCTACCTGCTGCTCTTCACGATGCCCGGCGTGCCGTCGATCTACTACGGCTCAGAATGGGGCCTGACCGGCAGGCGGAAGCCCGGCGACGACAGCCCCGTCCGGCCGGCGCTGGCGCTGGCGGCGGGTCCGACGGTCGGGGGCGAGCCGGCTCTCGCTGCGGCGATCGCGCGCCTGGCCGGGACTCGCTCCGGCTCGGCCGCGCTGCGGCGCGGCGCCTACCGGCAGCTCCGCGTCGCCGCCGAACAGCTCGCCTTCGTCCGAGAGATCGATGGCGAGTCCGTCGTGGTTCTCCTCAACTCCTCCGATCGCGCGGTCGAGGTGGCCGTTCCGGCGCCACACGACGGAGAGTGGCGCGATCTGCTCAACGGCGGCGGCGCGGTCGCGGCCGGCGGAGAGATTCGGACGGAGGTCCTCGCCGGCTGGGGTCGCGTGCTGCGGGCCGGATAGGCGGACGCGGCCGGAGTCACGAGGCGGCGACAACCCCGGGGCCGGACCAGGCCGCATCAGCCGGAACGTCGGGCATGGGCGGGGTGGCGGCGCGCCTGGTCAGCCGGTACAGGGCGAAGGCACTCGCCATCAGGACCGTCATCATCACGTAGTCCGAGGACATGTTGCGCCACCACCGGTACATGTCGCCGGCGAAGGCCAGCCCAACCACCTGCCAGGAGACCAGGGCCGCGAGCAGCGCGCTCGCGAGCAGACGGGCGAGCGGATCCGGCGGCGCCCGGTACACGCGCCACAGGGCGAGAAACGCGGCGGCGTAGATGAGCAGAGCCAGCAGCAGCGCCGGGAAGCCCAGTTCGGCCGCGATCTCGGGCAGCATCGAGTGCGCCCAGTCGAGATCGTCCTTGGCCTGGGGCGGCCGGTAGTGGCTCAGGTACAGCGGGCCGAACTCGTCCAGACCGACGCCCAGCAGCGGGTGGTCGATGGCCATCTCGATCCCGGCCCGAGTCGCGTACCAGCGCTCGACGAGCGAGCCCTGGCCGGAGATCGTGGCCGGGTCCCAGGAGTCGTAGCGGCTCTCGCCCATGAGCGACACCATCGCGCTCCGATAGGCCTGCGCGAGCGGCGGAGAGACCTGAAGGAAGAACGCCGGCCACGGTATGACGACGGTGGACACCAGACACGTGGCCAGGATTATTGCCGCTCGACGTCGCCAGCTCGTGACGACGAGCAGGATCAGGACCAGGCAGCCGCCGAATGTCGCCAGGTAGGCGCTCTTGGAGAAAGTCAGGAAGAGGCTGACCAGGCAGACCATGATCGCGGCGACGATCACGAGCACGGCGGTCCGGCCGAGGTGAAGGTGGCGTCGAGCCAGGATGGCCACGATCAGGATCGGCATGGCCAGGGCCAGCATCTCGCCGAAGAGACCGACGTTGAAGTAGTTGATGCGGGAGAAGAAGAGCCGGTCGGTCTGCATGACGTCGAGTGTCTTCATGGCCGGGATGGACTGGGCCATGTCGAGGAGGCCGCCGAGCGCGACCGAAACGCCCATCACGATGAGCAGGAGCGCCAGCTGGCGCCTCGTCGGCGACAGGGCCAGCAGAATGAAGGCCATCGCGGCCGGCTCGAGGATGCCGTGGAGCAGGATCGTGGCGCTCGTCGGCGGAGAGGGCGAGAAGGCGGTCGAGAGCACCGCCACGGCCAGCAGCGCGACGATGGCCGCGCCGGCGACTCGATCGGGCGTCAAACGGCCCAGCCAGCTCCGCGACCGCGGCCGGGGATCAGAGGTGGACGATTTGGGCGGCCCGGGGCGGGCCGGCTGGGCAGACGACGGGGGCGACCCCGGAGAACGAAGGGCGACCGCGGTCGCCAGGACGACCACGAACAGCGTCTGCGAGATGACCTGCACGGCGCCGATCCAGACGGAGACCTGGGCCACGTCGAAGACCGGCGTGAGGAAGAGAACGGCGACGAAGCCCCGCCATGGCCGGAAGATCGCGTACGCGGCCACGGTCGCGGCCAGGAGCGGCGCCAGCCCGGCGATGACCCGCGCCACGATCCCAGCCTTGATGTCGAGCGGAGCCTGCTCGTTCAGGGCGGTTGTCAGCAGCACGGCAACGAAGGCGACGGCGGCCGCCACGCGCCGAAGGCGCGACCGCCCCAGGTCGCTCAACTTGAGTCTGCGCAAGACCCCCGGCAGCATCAGTTCGTGTTCGGCAAATCGAAGCCGTCCAATGGCGTACGGATCGGGGAGCGGCCGCGCCGGGCGTCGTCGCGGGCCGGGCGCCGTGCCGCCCGGGAGTCGATCCCCGTGATTGAGGCCGCTCGCGAGAACGGCCTCAGGGTCGCAACGGATGGTACGCAAGTTCGCCGCCCGGCGCCCAAACGGCCCGCGAACAACAGAGCGGCCTCGAGCCGGCGCGAACCGCGGGCCGCGGCAGACCGGAACTAGACCTTGACCGCGCGGACCAGGGAGGGCATCTGGCAGGTGACCGTCGTGCCGCAGAGGAACCTCTCCTCGAACCCTGCGGGCGTCGCGATCACCACGCGCCACAGGTCGGGGTACTCGCGCCTGCACATCTGGCAGACCTTGCCCCGGCGGCCGACCTGCCGCCTGCCGAGGGGGACCTGCGCCGGGTGCGGCCAGGCGACCGGTGCCGAGGGCCGGAACGGAGAGGCCGCCGCCCGGTACGAGGCAATCGGGGCGGATGTAAGCGGATCGCAAAGGCCCGCCCGCGGGGAATTGCCGGACGGCTATGTGATTACCGTCGATAGCCGCCCGCCGGCGCCTGCCGGGCGCCAGGCCGCGCGCCCGGCGGGGGATGGCGTCGTGCGTGGCGAAACACGTCACCTGCCCGATCGGGAACAGAGCGCCCGTCCCGAGCCGCAGTTAGAGTGGCCGCGATAGACCGTACAACGACGACTCCAGGAGCAACCATGACCGGCTCTTCCACCCAGGGGATCAAGACCGTGTTGCATCCCGTGTCGGACCTGGCGAAGGCCAGGGCGGTATACGCCGCCCTGCTCGGCCTTGCGCCGCAGACCGACGGGCCCTACTACGTCGGCTTCGATGCCGCCGGCCAGCACATCGGGCTGGTGCCGGGCGGTGGACCGCAGGGCATGACCTCGCCGGTGGCCTACTGGCACGTGCCGGACATCGAGGCGAAGCTGGCCGAGGTGACCGCTGCCGGCGCCACCGTGAAGGAGCCCGTGCGCGACGTGGGTGGCGGCCGCCTGGTGGCCACCGTCACCGACCCCGACGGCAACGTGCTCGGGCTGCTCCAGGACCGGTGAGTTCGGGCTCCCTCATGCAGCCCCCTGCGCCGCCCGTCGCCGGCAGCCACGATCTGATCCGCGTGCACGGCGCGCGCGTGAACAACCTCCAGGACATCAGCGTCGACATCCCGAAGCGCCGTCTGACGGTATTCACCGGCGTGTCCGGCTCGGGCAAGAGCTCCCTGGTGTTCGGCACGATCGCCGCCGAGTCTCAGCGGCTGATCAACGAGACTTACAGCGCCTTCGTGCAGGGCTTCATGCCGACGCTGGCGCGGCCCGAGGTCGACGTGCTCGAGGGGCTGACAACGGCGATCATCGTCGACCAGGAGCGGATGGGGGGCAACCCCCGCTCCACCGTCGGCACCGCCACCGACGCCAACGCGATGCTCCGCATCCTCTTCAGCCGGCTCGGGCAGCCGCACATCGGCTCGCCCCAGGCGTTCTCCTTCAACGTTCCGTCGGTCAAGGGGAGCGGCGCGATCACGCTGGAGCGCGGCGGAAAGACAGTGAAGGAGGGGCGCAGCTTCAGCATCACCGGCGGCATGTGCCCCCGCTGCGAGGGAATGGGTTCGGTGACGGACATCGACCTGTCCCAGCTCTACGACGACAGCAAGTCGCTCGCCGAGGGCGCGCTGACGATTCCCGGATACACAGCGGGCGGCTGGAACTACCGCCTCTACGCGTCCTCCGGTTTCGTCGACCCCAACAAGCCCATCCGCGACTACACCGAGAAGGAGCGCCACGACCTCCTCTACCGCGAGGCGACCCGGATGAAGATCGAGGGCATCAACATGACCTACGAGGGGTTGGTGCCGCGGATTCAGGGGTCGTTCCTGTCCAGGGACCAGGAGTCGCTCCAGCCGCACATCCGTGCGTTCGTGGACCGGGCGGTCACCTTCACCGCCTGTCCCGAGTGCGGCGGCAGCCGCCTGAGCGAGGCGGCTCGGTCGTCGCGCATCAGGGGCATCAACGTCGCCGACGCCTGCGCGATGCAGGCCAGCGACCTCGCCGAGTGGGTGCGCGACCTCGACGAGCCGTCCGTGGCGCCGCTGCTCGCCGCCCTGCGGCACACCTTCGATTCGTTCGTGGAGATCGGGCTCGGCTACCTCTCGCTCGACCGGCCGTCGGGCACCCTCTCGGGCGGCGAAGCGCAGCGCGTCAAGATGATCCGCCACATCGGGTCGTCACTGACGGACGTCACCTACGTCTTCGACGAGCCCACTACGGGCCTGCATCCTCATGACGTGCAGCGGATGAACCAGCTCCTGCGGCAGTTGCGGGACAAGGGCAACACCGTGCTCGTGGTCGAGCACGAGCCGGAAGTGATCGAGACGGCCGACCACGTGGTTGACCTCGGCCCCGGCGCCGGCTCCGACGGGGGCAGGGTGTGTTTCGAAGGCACGGTCGAGGGCCTGCGGGTCAGCGACACGATCACCGGACGCCACCTCGCATACCGGGCGGGGCTCAAGGAGACGCTGCGGGCGCCGGCCGGCAAGCTGGAGATCCGACACGCGACCCAGCACAACCTGCGGGACGTGAGCGTGGACGTACCGCTCGGCCTGCTGTGCGTGGTGACCGGCGTGGCCGGATCGGGCAAGAGTTCGCTCATCCACGGTTCGATGCCCCGGGGGGCGGGGGTCGTCTCGATCGACCAGGCGCCGATCAAGGGCTCGCGGAGAAGCAACCCTGCGACCTACACCGGACTGCTGGACCCGATCCGGACGGCGTTCGCCCGGGCGAATGGGGTCAAGCCCGCGCTCTTCTCCGCGAACTCCGAGGGCGCCTGCCCGGTCTGCAACGGCAACGGCGTCATCTACACGGAGCTGGGTTTCATGGAGACCGTGGAGTCGGTCTGCGAGGAGTGCGAGGGCAAGCGTTTCGACTCCGGCGTACTCGAGTACAAGCTCGGCGGCCGGGACATCAGCGAAGTGCTCGCGATGTCGGTCAACGAGGCGCTGGCGTACTTCGGCGGCGGCGCGGCGAAGACGCCGGCCGCCACGGCCATCCTCGCCCGGATGGCGGACGTCGGGCTCGGGTACCTGACCCTCGGCCAGCCACTCACCACGCTCTCCGGCGGCGAGCGGCAGCGGCTCAAGCTGGCCATCCAGATGGCCACCGACGGCGGCGTCTACGTGCTCGACGAGCCAACGTCTGGCCTGCACCTGGCCGACGTCGAGCATCTGCTCGGGTTGCTCGACCGGCTGGTGGACTCCGGCAAGTCTGTGATCGTCATCGAGCATAGCCTCGCGGTGATGGCGCACGCCGACTGGATCATCGATCTCGGCCCTGGCGCCGGCCACGACGGCGGCCGGATCGTCTTCGAGGGCACGCCCGCCGACCTGGTCGCCGCCCGCTCCACCCTCACCGGCGAGCACCTGGCGGCGTACGTCGGCACCTGAACGCGGCCCTCGCCGACACCGGCGATGAGATCAGCGGTGGAGATGAGGGGCCCCTGAGCTTGGCCGGCGAAGGCAATCAACCTTGTACGCGTGACCTGGGACATTCCTCAACCGTCGTCGGATACTGGTCCGGGTCCCCGGCGGCGGGTGGTGAGCAGGATGCTCGCGCCGCATCGTCGGTCGCCCACGGGAGGGAAGTTCACGCGCATGAAGCGGCCCTTGGCAGCGATGGCGCTGGGAATGACTCTGTTCGCGGCAGTGCCGGGTCCTGTCGACGCCTCGACGGACTACGCGTCGTTCTCTCCGCGGTCGGCCTCGCCGGGTGACGTGGTCAACGTCTCCGTCGACCCGTTCAACTGTCCCATCCTCAACGCCGGCCCCTCGTCCGTTCTGATGGTCCTGTTCGGCCCGAACGCGGCGCCTGGGGCTGGTCCCGCGCACGACGTAATCCTGTCGCGCACCGGCGAGAACAACTACAAATTCGACGTGCCGAGCCTGCCCGCCGGACGATACGACGTCTCAATGGCCTGCTGGCCCGATGGCGGCCTCGAGGGCATCATCACGAACTCGGATGGCGGCGAAGATGGTTTCCGCATTCTCCCATCCACGCCGGCCACCTCCACTGCGTCCCCAGAGCAGCCCTCGGGTGAGACCTGGCCGGTTGCAACACTCGTACTGCTGTGCGCGGCCTGCGTGGTCGGTACTTCGCTCTTGATCGGCCGGCTGGCTCGACGTTGAGGGAACGCGGTACGCACGCCGCAGATGTCGGCTTGGGAGCCGCCGGACGATGAGCGGTGGAGTTGGTGCGTTCCCGAGCGGCGTAGAGTCGGGCGCCGAGGCCCAGGCTGTACCGGCCGGGCAGTCAAGTATCCTATTGTATCCAAGCTTAAGTCGTCGGGGTGTGGCCTAGCGGCAAGGCACGTGCTTTGGGAGCACGAGATCGTGGGTTCGAATCCCACCGCCCCGACCACCTACCAGCCCGCCCTTGTCCGCCAAGACGGCGGCTGCTCCTCGGCCGGGCTATACCGGAGGCGCGCCCCCTATCGGGGCAGGTAGGAGAGCCAGGCGACCCCCCATTTGACCAGCATGACGGCGCCCACGCCGACGATGGCGGCGCGATCGAGTGAGACGAGGGCACCTGGCCCTGCCATGACGTCGGCTATCGGCTGAAGGAGCGGGCTCCAGCCGAGCAGGCCAGACAGGATGAACGCCAGCGCGAGGATCCCCAGCGGGGCGCCGACGAGGAATGAACGGGCGGCGCCGAAGCGTGCCCGCATCGATACGATGCCGCGAGCGCACATCAGCGAAACGAGTACCCAGAGCGCCAGCAGCGCTCCCACTCCGCTGCCGAGGACCGGCAGGCTGGCGTCGTTCAGAGCGGCCAGCACGATCGCGACCGCCGGGATTCCAAAGATCGTCGCGACGATCGGGCCAGAGTTGAATGCCGGCGAGGATCCGGCCGGAATGGTCGACTGCACGTTTGCCTCCTCGCTTCCCCTATCCCCAACGCATAGACCACGCCGTCCGCCTCGGGGTTCGCCGCGAATCTACGCTTCCGTTCCGCCCGGTGGTTGGCCTGCGATGACATCCCTGCCGCGGCTTCGCCCTGCTGTACGGTCGAGACGGCGGCCGTCCGCCAGGCACCGCAGGCTCGGCGCCCGGATGGCCGGGAGGTGAAATGGCGCCAACCGATGCGGTCGGCCTGGGCACGCGCGAGAGGCCCTGGCAGCTCAAGACACCCGGCGGCACCTCGGAATACCAGATGTATCGCGACGAAAGGGCCGATCCTCCAGCGCTCGTGTGCACGGTCGGGGCGACGGTGCTGCGCTACCAGCTGCGCTGCCTCGACGACCTGCACGCCATGCTTGAACGCCACGGCGACTGGATGCCCCTCGGCAGCGCCGACGAGCAGAAGCCCGCGGCGGACGGCACGGTCGAAGCCTGGGCGCGTTCGGCCGACAACCCGGTCGGAGGCTGGTACGGTCTGAAGAAGGGCCTGCGCGGCCGGTTCGCCATGTACGTGCCGCCGCTGATGGAACTTCTGGGTCTCGCCGAGGTGGAGCACAACCCCAAGAACAACAGGATGCGCGCCATCTAGCCTTGGCCGATGCGGCGGCGCTGCCTGACGATCCAGTAGCCGGCCGGGGTTCAACTGGTCCCTGTGCGCGGTCGCCGGCACGGCTTCAGGCGATCGACCGCCGTCACGCGCGCAGCGGCACAGCGTGCCGCCCGCGTCCAATCGCGCCATCGGCCCCGGCGCATAATCGACCGCGGGGAACGAACGCATCGTGGGAGACGTGGTCGGCTGCGTTGAAGGGAGCGGTTGACATGACAGGGGACCAGGACGCGTCTGGCGATGTCCGGCCGAGTGAGGAGGATGTCCCGCTCGTCGTGGAATTTGGTCTGGTGAGGACCTCCAGCGGTTGCTGATGATAGCGGTCAGTTCGTCAGGATCTGCGCCTCCTCGATGTTCAGCTCACGCTTGAGGGCCGCAGCGAGGATTGGCAGCTCGCGATAGCCCTGGACACGCCGAAACTGAGCCTGCGCGGCGAGCATCCCTGCGGCCGACCAGCGCAGGGCCATCTCGCCACTCTCCCAGTTCTTCACCCGCCGAGCGTGGTCCTTGACGATCTCGACCATCGACTCCATCGGATTGGTCGACTCCAGTGTCCGCCGGAGGCTGCCCGCGATGCCAAGGCGCGTCAGGGTGAGCGTGTCGGACAGCCCTTCCCGAAGCGACGCCGCGGCACCGGGCCGGTTATGGGCGAGACTGCGGGCGAGAGCCTCCAGAGCGGCCTTGGCCACCGCCGGATCCGACTCCGCCCAGGCCGCCCGAAGACGGCGCTGGACGAGTGGCCGCTCGATCTCGGGGAGATGCTCGAGCACGTTGCGTTCCTTGTGGCGATGACAGCGGTGGACCGCGACACCGCGGCCGAAGAAGGAGCGGATGGCCGAACCGATGGCGGTCCCGCCATCGACCACGAAGAGGACGCCCTCGCTGACGTCGAGACCGCGATCGCGCAGATCGGCCAGGAGTGAGCTCACGACTGCCGCATTCTCGGTCGTGCCCTCGACCACGCCGAGTGGCACCTTTCGGCCCTCGGAGTCGATGCCCAGAGCGCCCACGAGCAGGTGCTCGCCCAGGTTCCAGCCGTCGAGCATCAGCACGAGGTAGCGCCGGTCGTCGAGACGGCGATCGAGGAGCTCGGACAGGCGCTCGGCCGTGGCCGCGAGAAAGCGCCGGCTGATCGCGGCGTGGCTCACCCCGAGCGCTTGCTCCTCGATGGCTCGCCCGACCGGTTCGAGACCTGCCCCATAGCGGCGGGTCGAGAGACCGGCGAGCATGCGAGCCACGATGCCCTCGGCGAGCAGGTCAGTGGCGCTCGCGGCCTCATAGCTCGTGAGCGGGAGCTCCGTCTCGCCGTCGGCACTCCGAACGCGAGGCCGTCGGATCGCCAGACGCCGGCCACCGAGAGTGACCGAACCTGTCTCGCTGCCATGGCGATAGGCAGACCGATCGGAGCTGTGCTTGCCCTTTGGACCCGCCAGAGCGTCGACCTCGCTCCTCATCAGCTCCTCGAAGACTTCGAGGCCGACCGCGGTCGAGGCGGCGAGAAGGCCCTCGCGCATGTGCGCCGCGAAGGTGGCCAGATGTCCTTCCAGGCGATCGGTCAGCTCGATCGGCAGCGGATGGACCAGCTTTGCCGGTCGGCGGCGAACTCCACGACGGGCGGGCTTCTCAGGACCAGACGAGACGTGCGAGGATGGCATGGGTTCCTCCAGTGCGACTTCCAGGTCTCCCAAAGCGTGACACTTCACGCCTCGGGCTGGAGGACCCTCCCCTCAACTCAAATTCCACGGAACCCGGGACAACCTCCGAGTGAGGGTCAACCGGTACCACCCGAGCCGCCCGCTCCCGACCTCCCGGCCCTCGCGCCGGCCCCCGCGCCGGCGAGCGAGTGGCAGCCCCCGGCGCCTTGGCAGCCGCCGGTCCCCGTCCCGCCGGCCCCCGCGCCGGCGAGCGAGTGGCAGGCCCCGCAGGGCGCGTACCCGCCGCCGAATACGCCGGTCTGGCAGACCGAAGCGGATGGCGCGCCTGAGGCGGGCGCATACCCACCGTCGTACCCACCCAGAACATCGACGCCCGGCTCCGCCTACTCGGTCACTCCGACGTTCGTTTCGGCCAGGCGGCTCGCTTCGATCGCGACCGCGCTGCTGGTGGTCGCCGGCCTCATCGCCGCGGTCGGATGCATCCATTACATGCTGGGAGTTGACCTGCAGGGGAAGCTGAACACGGCACGCGCCTCTCAGGCCGACGCAGACTCGTTCAACAGCGTGATGGTCGCGCTGACCGTGGCGAGCCTGGCGGTCGGCGTGATCACCGGCATCGCGGTCATGCGCTGGCTGTGGCGATCGCTCAACAACGCCTGGCATCTGGACGCGGGGGATGGCATCTCGTCGCCGCGGATGTCGGTGGTGGCCTGGCTCATCCCGATCTACAGCCTGGTCAGGCCCTATCAGATCGTGATCGACCTTCATGACCGGCTGCTGTCACCGCTATACAGCACGTCGGGTCGCCGGTTGATCAAGGCATGGTGGGCGCTCTGGATCCTCGGAACGGTCTTCGGAGACGCCGCTATGTTCACGGCCCGGTCGGGCGGAAGCTCGCCGACGGGCCTCGACCGGATGGGCACGGTGGCGCTCCTCGGCGTGCTATCCGCCTTCAGTGTGGCCGACGCAGTCCTCGCCATCGCGGTGGTTCGGCAGGTGCAGCGCCTGTCCGATGCCAGGGAGATGGCGCGGCGGGGCTATCCGGCGCCCGCTATCGAGCTGGTGAGCAGTTCGCAGCGGCCTCGCGTGACACGCGTCCCGGTGGTCCTCGCCGCCGCCGCGATCGTCGCTCTCGTTGCCCCGCTGGGCATCGTCTATGCCGGCGCGTCCGCGTCGCCCGCGTGGATCACATTCCAGCCGGCCGACAAGAAGTTCACCGTGTCGATGCCCGTGACGCCCGTGGAGAAGCCGATCGCCCCGCACGAGTCCGACGGCATCACGATTTCAGGCGACGTCTTCCAGGCCGGCGAGAACGGCACGCTCGCGTTCGACGTCTCCTATTACGACTACCCGGCGGGAAGCTTCACCGACGTCTCACCACAGATCGTGCTGGAGAGCCTGCGGACCGGCCTGGCCGACGAAGGCACCATCGAGTCGGCTTCCGATCGGACCATCGACGGGCGGCCCGCCCTCGAGCTCCAGGCGACGATCGTGGCCACGCACGTGCGGGCGATCTACTGCGTTGACGGCGACCGAGTCTATGTCGTGGAGGCGGACTACACCGCGGCCGAAGCCGGCTCCCCGGACATCGACCGCTTCCTGACCTCGTTCGCGCTGCCGTAGGGCTCGCCGGTCGAGCCGTCAGTCACGTCGCAGCCACAGGTCCGAGATCGGGCTGCCGCTCGCGGCCATCGCCGCCACCTTCTCCACGCGAGCGGCACGCGTCGCGGGGCGCTTCGCCTGGTAGACCCACGCCAGCGCGCTCCGGCGAACCGAGGCCGAACTCGCATCGAAGCGCTCGCGAGCGCCCGAACCGGCGGCGAGAGCCTCGGCCAGGTCGTCCGGGAGGACCAGGGCGTCGATGAGGTCCATGGATTCCCACGACCCGTTGGCGCGGGCGATCTCGACCGCCTCGCGTCCGGCGGCGGCCATCACGCCCGCGGCCTCCAGGCGAGCGACGCGCTCCTTGTTCGACCTGGCCCACGTGCTCCCGGGCCGCCGGGGCGCGAACCACTGCATCGATCGGTCGTCGTCGACACGACCGAGAACCCCGTCGATCCAGCCGAAACACAGGGCCTCTTCCACGGCATCCTCGTACCCGACGGCCGGCCTACCGGTTCTCCGCTTCCAGGAGACCAGCCAGACGCCGGCAGAGGCTCGATGGTTGGCTTCGAGCCAGGCCCGCCACTCGGCGCGAGTCTCGGGTTGGACTCTGGGTCGATCGTCCATCCGAGCAGTATCGACCGAGCGGCCGCGACGCGCCTCCGCGGCAATACCCCGACCGTCCGGCGCCGCTTCGCCCCGACTCCCCGCCGCGACGCGCCGCCTTCGCGCCGCGACGCCCCGAACGGGTATGCTCGGATCGTGACCGATCTCGTCTTTCCCCAGGGGTTCCTGTGGGGGGCCGCCACGGCCGCCCACCAGGTCGAGGGCGGCAACTCCAACAGCGATTGGTGGGACTGGGAGCGGCGACCCGGCACACCCTGCAGCGAGCCCAGCGGCGCCGCGATAGACCACTACAACCGCTACGACTGGGACCTCGAACTGCTCGCCGGACTCGGCTTCAACACTTACCGCTTCTCGGTGGAGTGGGCCCGGATCGAGCCGGACGAAGGCGTCTTCGACGCGGCCCAGCTGGACCACTACCGCCGGATGGTGGAGGCGACCCGTCGGAACGGGCTCACTCCCATGGTCACACTCCACCACTTCACTCTGCCGCGATGGGTCGCCCGAAAGGGCGGCTGGCTGGCCGACGAGACGCCTCTCCTCTTCGAACGCTACGTCCGGCGCACCGTCGAGGCGTTCGGTGAGTCCGTCGACTGGTACTGCACGATCAACGAGCCCGGCGTGGTTGCCTTCGGCGGCTACATGGGAGCCCTGGGCTTCCCGCCCGGGACCCACGGCGTGGCCAACTGGAAGTCGGCGGCCCGTCATCTGATCGACGGCCATCGACGGGCACTGGCGGCCGTCAAGGCGCTCCGGCCGAGCGCGCAGGTCGGCCTGACTCACTCGATGCAGGAGTGGGAGTCGAACGCGGGCGGTCGAACGGCGATGGAGTACGCCCGCCGCCAGGGCGAGGACATCTACTTCGAAGCCTGCCTGGAGGACGACTTCGTCGGGGTACAGACGTATTCCCGCACGCGCCTCGAGATGCCCCGGCCGATCGGCTGGCTTACCCGGCCCGCCCTGGCGATCGGCCCGATCGAGAGCCTGGTCGTGCCCCTGACGGTGAACCGCCAGACCGGCGGCCACCCCACGTACGACCCGAGGCGGGGAATCCGCCGGACCCAGATGGGCTACGAGTATCGTCCGGAGGCGGTCGCGGCGACCGTCCGGCGAGCGGCCGAGCTGCTGCCGGGCAAGCCGATCGTGGTCACCGAGCACGGCATCGCCGCGGCCGATGACGCGGAGAGGATCGAGTTCATCACCGCGGGGCTGAAGGCTCTCCATGCCGTCATCGAGGAAGGCATCCCGCTCCGGGGCTACATTCACTGGAGCGCCTTCGACAACTTCGAGTGGGTTCTCGGCTACGCCATGGAGTTCGGGCTGATCGCGGTGGACCGCGCCACGCAGGAGCGCAAGCCCAAGCCGTCGGCGAGTTTCCTGGGCGGCGTGGCCGGGACGAACCGCCTGATGGTCGCGGACTCCTGAGCCGGAGCGCGGCCCGCGCCTCCTCGACACCGCCCGCCGCTCGCGGGCGTATCGCCCATGCGCCACCGAGGCCGTCTCCGTTCTGGGGCCGGATAGCACAAGACCGGCGCGATTGGGCGCCGGTCCCGGCCTCTGTCAGGCGGCAGAGGCGTCGGCCCCTACCGCGCGGACTTGCCGGCTCGAGTGTCACCGCTGAGGTTTCCGGCGCGGGGTCTCCATTCGAGGTTGAACACAACGCGAGTCGGGCCGGCCGTCTGGGGCATCGCCCCTCGAGCGCCGCGAGAAAGTCGCGAACCTGTGGCCGCCGCCGCCTGCATCTTGCCTCCAGAGAACCCTGGCGCGGATGAGACTCCATCACCCTACGCCCGGTTTAGAGGCCATGCAATACCCGATCGTATTGCAGTTGATGAGACAAACGGGTGGCCTGGGGCTCGCGAACTGGCGGGATCCGGCCGATGCCTACGCTGCGGCGGGGTGGCCTCCCTCGCGTGGCCGGCATCGCACGGCCGGCGCTACGATCGGCCGGACTTCGGCCGCACAGGGAGCTACCGGCATCGCAATGGACAGCCCGCCACAACTCGGGCCATCGGCCTCGCCCATAACCGAGTGGGCGCTCGACCCGACCGTGACCTTCCTCAATCACGGCTCCTTCGGGGCGTGCCTGCGAGCCATCCTGGAGGTCCAGCGCGGCTGGCGCGACAAGCTGGAATCGAACCCGGTCCGGTGCCTCGGCCGCGACCTCGAGGATCTGCTGGACTGGTCCAGGTCCGAGATCGGTGCGTTCGTCGGCGCGGGCGCCGACGATCTCGCCCTCATGTCGAACGCCACCGCCGGCATCAACACCGTCCTGCGCTCGCTGCGCTGGAAGTCCGGCGACGAAGTGCTGGCGACCGATCACGCCTACAACGCCTCGCTCAACGCGCTCCGCTTCGCGGCCGCCCAGTCGTCGGCCAGGATCGTCCTGGCCAGGATCCCGTTTCCGATCGAGACACCCGACCAGGCCTTCGACGCGATCATGGCCGCGGTCACACCGAACACGAAGCTGGCCATGCTGGAGCACGTGACCAGCCCGACCGCGATCGTCCTCCCCATCGAGAGGCTGGTCCCCGCACTGGCGGAGAAAGGCATAGACGTCCTGGTCGACGGCGCCCACGGCCCCGGCATGCTGCCCTTGAAGATCGCCGAGATGGGTCCGGCCTACTACGCCGGCACGACGCACAAGTGGGTTTGCGCCCCGAAAGGCACGGCCTTCCTGTACGTCCGCCGCGATCGCCAGGCTCTCATCAAGCCATTGGCCATCTCGAACGGTGCCAGCGACACTCGCACCGACAGGTCGCGCTTCCGCCTCGACTTCGACTGGACCGGCACCTTCGATCCGACCGGCTTGCTGACGATCCCGGCCGCGATCGACGGACTCGGCGAGATGCTTCCGGGCGGGTGGCCGGCTGTCATCGCCGGCAACAACCACTTGATGGCGGCTGCCCGCCAGATGCTGGCGGAAGCCCTCCATACGGCCGTTCAATCGCCGGACTCGATGACCGGATCCATGGCCAGCCTGCGGCTGCCCGGCGGGCCCTGGCCGCTCGCGGAGGCGCTGAGGCGCAAGGAGATGATCGAAAGCGCGCTGAGAGGCCGACGGATCGAGGTCCCGTTGATCCTGTGGCCGGGTCCGTGGCTCGTGGATTCCGGCGACCTGCCCGAGACCACGCAGTTCGACCTGCTCGTCAGGATCTCGGCCCACGTCTACAACAGCCTCGGCCAGTACGAGCGCCTGTCATCGATCCTGGCCGGCTTCGCCGGGGTCAACCGGCCGGCAAGCTGACGGCCCGGCGCGGCCGGATCCGTCTCCCTGCGGGCCAGCCTGCGCAACACCAACCCGACAGAGCCTCACCTGGCCGCTCCGCACCACATCGAAGGGCATCAAACAATCGCGTTGCCGGAGCGCAACGATGGCGGCCAGACGCTCGATCGGGCCGTGCCGTCGCACTAAGATTGATTCCTGTTGCGGCGCCGACACGCGTATGAGTCGTGAGTGCGCCCGGATCTGGGGCGATGTCTGGGGTAGATCCGGTCCTGGGGATACTGGCGGCGGCCATCGTGATTCTGATCGCGACGGCCGTCTTGCTGGCGGCCGCCCTCATGGGCCGGGGCCCGGTTTACGGCCGGTTCTTCGGTCCCGACCGCGCTCCGAGGAGGCCGCTCGCGGAGGGCGAACCCGACCGGCTGGAAGCGTCGATTCCGCTCGCCGCCGCACCGCCGCAGCCCGGCGTCCGGCTGCTCGTGCGCGAGCGCATGCCGAGCGCGCGGGCCGACGCGATGGCGCGACGCGGTCTGAGGCCCGCCGAAGACGAGCTGGACGAGGTTCTGCGCGGCACGTTTGCCATCGAGACGTTCAACCAGGCCGTCAGGGTCATCGCCTGGTCCTTCATCCTCGTGGTTCTGCTCATCGTGGCGGCGAGCCAGCTCTGGCAACCTGTCCAACCGCAGATCTTCGCCACGTTGATCCTGGCAGGGATCTTCGTCCTCGTCGTCCACGAACTCATGCCCGTAACGACTTTAGGAACCGCTCGTATGGTCATGGAGGGCAGCGCCGCGATCGTCTTCCTGACGATGATCGTGGTGCTGACGGGCCACGCGCTGAGCCCGTTCTTCTTCCTCTACCCGCTGCTGATCGGGGGCGCGGCGCTTATCGGCCCGCCCAAAGTGACCCTGGTCCTCACCATCGAAACCGCCCTCGCGTATGCGGTCGCGGCTCTTTCCGGCCCGATCGACCCCAAGGACCTCAACGACGCTCTGGCCCGCGTCGCGATCAACCTGACGGCGCTCCTCCTGCTCGCCTACTCGGGCATGATCGTGGCGCGCGTCCAGAAGCGAACCAAGGATGCCGCCATCCGGCTCTCGACGGTCGACTCCCTGACCGACCTGTACAACCGGGCCTTCTTCTTCAACGCGGTCGAGCACGAGATCCAGCGGAGCCGGCGTTTCCGGCGCGGCTTCTGCCTGCTGATGATGGACCTCGACGGCCTGAAGACGATCAACGACCGGTACGGCCATTACGAGGGCGACGTGATCCTGCGGGGCGTGGCCGAGCTGATCCGGTCGGCCGTGCGCGGGATCGACGTTGCCGCTCGCTACGGCGGCGACGAATTCGTGGCCTTGCTGCCCGAGACCGATCAGAGCGGGGCCTGGGTCGTGGCGGAGAAGATCCGCCAGATGGCCATGGAGCTGGTCGTGGAGACGGGCGGCCATCAGATCACGACCTCTCTCTCGATCGGCGTCGTCTCCTATCCGGATGACGGGCAGACCGCGGACGAACTGATGATCGCCGCCGACGAGGCCATGTATTCCTCCAAACGCACGGGCAAGAACCGTGTCGTCGGGTACGCGCCCGCCGGCGAGCCCGGCGAGCCCGACGAGCCGCGACGTACGTCCTATCGATCCACGGCTTCGACGCCGGGCTTCCGGCCCCTCCCGCGCGAAGACGACAGCTGGCGGCAGTAGGGCGGCGAGCGCCGAAGTAGGCCCGGCTCGATCGGCGCCGGATCGGCGGCCCGGAAGTCATCGAGCTCCTCCGGTCTTCGGGCCTCCCTACCGCCGATCGACCCCATCCGGTAGCATTCGCGAATGGCCCGTTTTTCGACTCGCGCGATCCTGGCCGCGACACGATCGCCTCAGGTCAACCAGATCCCATCCGCGGTCCCCATCTACCAGTCGGCCGCCTTCTCGACCGGTGACGCCGCGGAACTCGGCGACGTGCTGACCGGCGCCACAGCCGGCTACGCCTACAGCCGGATAGACAACCCCACGACGTCGGCGCTGGCTGAGGCCGTGGCCGAACTCGAAGGCGCCGAGGCCGGGCTCGCGTTCGCCACCGGGATGGCCGCCATCCACGCCGCGATCGTCTCCGTCGTGCGTGCCGGTCAAACCATCGTGGTGGCCCAGGCCGTATACGGCACCACGCGCGACCTGCTGGTCAAGGTGCTGGCCGGGCTCGGTGTCGCGACCGAGTTCGTGGATCCGAGGGATCCGGACGCCGTCGATGCCGCCCTGGCCAGGACCGGGGCGCCGGCGCTGTACGTGGAGACCATCTCGAACCCGACCATCGTCGTCTCCGACATCGCCGCGCTGGCCGCGATCGCCCACCGGCGAGGCGCGCTGCTCCTTGTCGACAACACCTTCGCCTCGCCGTATTCGTGCCGGCCGGTGGAGCTGGGCGCGGACCTGGTTATGCATTCGGCTACGAAGTACCTCTCCGGGCACGCCGACGTGCTGGCGGGGGTCGTCGTCGGCAGACGCGAGCGCGTGGACGCCATGCGCCCGATCCTCGTTGACGTCGGCGGCGCCCTGGCGCCGCTGGCCGCCTTCCTCGTGCTGCGCGGCCTGCCGACCCTGGCCCTCCGCATGGAGAGGCACAGCGATACGGCCATGGAGCTGGCGTCCTGGCTTCTGGGCCAGGAGAACGTCGATCGCGTCTACTACCCGGGGTTGCCGGGCGACCCCGGCCACGAGGTCGCGGTCCGCCAGCTCGACGTCTTCGGCGGCATGCTCGCCTTCGAGCTGAGCGGCGGGCGCGAGGCGGGTCGGGCGTTCCTGGACGCGATGCGGCTGGCGGAGCGGACCGCCTCTCTCGGGGCCGTCCGGACCATCACCACTCACCCGCCGTCCACGACCCACCGCCAGCTCGACGCGGCCGCCCTCAAGGCCAGCGGCATCGCGCCCGGGCTGCTGCGCTGCTCGGTCGGCCTGGAGGACGTCGAAGACCTGCGCGAGGACTTCGAACTGGGCCTGGCCGCCGCGCGCGAGGCGGTCCGGACCGGAGCCAGGTAGCGGCTCGACGCGCCGGTTGGGGTGCGGCGGCCGCCGCGCGCGAGGCGGTCCAGGCTGGAGCGGGCAGCGGCCCGGCGCGCCCAGCTTAAGGGCCGCGCGCAGCTTGAGGGCCGCGCCCGCTGTGGGCAGCCGCGGCCACGTGACCCGCCACTTCTTGCCGAATTCACATGAGATCGGCGATCGGCGAAGACGCAAGGCGGGCACGCAAGCGCGAGCCGCTTGCGCGGCCCGGTCCGGCCCCGAATCGAGCTGGTTCGCAGCCGTAATGACGGGCTTCCCGATCCGCCGGCGGCTCGGCTGCGCCCGGACCTGGCCGGATGTCGGCGTGGTGTGAATCCGGCAACTTCCGAGCCGCGCCGCCGGGCCGCGCCGCCGAGCCGCGCCGCCGGGCCGCGCCGCCGGGCTTCCCGGCCGCGGATCGCTGGGCCCTCCGCGGCCGCCGGAAAACGAAGAAGCCTCCCGGGCCGGAACGGCTCGGAGAGGCTCCAGGGTCCCGGGCTCGGCGCCCGGGCAGTTGAAGCTAGTACTGGAAGAGCAGCTCGCGGTACTTCGGCAGCGGCCAGAGTTCGTCGGAGACGAGGGATTCGAGTTCGTCGGCCACGGCACGCAGCGCGTTCTGGGCCGGGATGACCTCCTCCTTGAAGGCCCTGGCCTCGGCTCGCACCGAGGATGCCTCGTGGGCGGCGTGCTGAGCGTGCTCCAGGGCGTGGATGGCGTCCACCAGCCCGTCGGCGAGCTCGGCGACCCTCGCGGTCACGGCGGCAACGCCCTTGGACTGGCCCGCCTCGGCGAGCTCGCCCAGGTACTTCACCGTCGCCGGCAGGATCATGGTCTTGGCCATGTCCAGGGCGCAGTTGGCCTCGATGTTCGAGACCTTGACATAGCGCTCCCAGTTGATCTCGACTCGGGCGGCCAGCTCACGCTCGGATAGGACGCCGAAGTGCGAGAACACCTTCTTGGCCTTGGCGGTCTCCAGGGCCGGCAGGGCCTCGACGGTGCTCCGGTTGTTCGGCAGCCCGCGCCGGGCGGCCTCCGTGTACCACTCCTCGGCGTAGTTGTTGCCTTCGAAAAGGATCTGCTTGTTCTCCTTGATGATCCCCGACAGGATCGTGGTCAGCCCGGCGAAGTCGCAGGGCTCGAGCTTGTCGAGCTCGTCGGCCAGCTTCTCGAGCGAGTCGGCCACGGCCGTGTTGAGCACGGTCTGGGGCCAGTAGATCGGCGCCGAAGAACCGACCGCGCGGAACTCGAACTTGTTGCCGGTGAAGGCGAAGGGCGAGGTCCTGTTGCGGTCTGTCGCGTCCCTGGGCAGGACGGGCAGCGTGGTCACGCCCAGCTCCATCGACCCGCCGGTCTTCGAGGTCGAGGCGGCACCCTTCTCGAGCTGCTCGACGACATCCTCGAGCTGAGCGCCCAGGAAGATCGAAACGATGGCCGGAGGAGCCTCGTTGGCGCCCAGGCGATGGTCGTTCGCGGCATCGGCGACGCCCGCGCGCAGGAGGTCGGCGTGGACGTTGACGGCCCGGATGATGGCCGCCAGGAAGGCCAGGAACTGCGCGTTGTCGTGCGGGTTGTGGCCGGGGTCGAGAAGGTTCTCGCCGTCGTCGGTGCCCATCGACCAGTTGTTGTGCTTGCCCGAGCCGTTGATGCCCGTGAAGGGCTTCTCGTGGGACAGGAACATAAGGTCGTGCTGGCGCGCGATCCTCCGCATCATGCTCAGCACGATCATGTTGTGGTCGGAGCCGACCGACGTGGGCTCGTACACAGGGGCCATCTCGAACTGCGCCGGTGCCACCTCGTTGTGGCGCGTCTTGGACGGGATGCCCAGCCGCCACAGCTCACGGTCGAGATCCATCATGAAGGCCAGCATTCGCTCGCGGATCGTGCCGAAGTACTGGTCCTCGAGCTCCTGGCCCTTCGGCGAGGGGGCGCCGAAGAGCGTGCGTCCCGTGAGGATGAGGTCCGGACGCTGCTCGGCCAGGCGGCGATCGACGAGGAAGTACTCCTGCTCGGGGCCGATGTTGGTGAAGACCCGGCCGGCGGTCGTGTTGCCGAACCACTTCAGGACGCGCAGGGCCTGCTTGCCCAGCGCCTCCTGCGAGCGCAGCATCGGGATCTTGTGATCGAGCGCCTCGCCCGTATACGAGACGAAGGCGGTCGGGATGGTCAGGGTCACGCCGTTCGGCTCGACCTGCAGGAAGATCGGGCTCGTGACGTCCCAGGCCGTATAGCCGCGGGCCTCGAAGGTCGATCGGATGCCGCCCGACGGGAACGAGCTGGCGTCCGGCTCGCCCTGGACCAGGCCCTTGCCCGAGAACTCGGCGATGGTCTCGCCCTCACCGGTCGGGTTCAGGAACGAGTCGTGCTTCTCAGCGCTGCCGCCCGTCATCGGCACGAACCAGTGGGTGTAGTGGGTGGCGCCGTGCGCCATGGCCCACTCCTTGACGCCGTGGGCTACCGCGTCGGCTATGGCCGGGTCGAAGGGCTCGAGGCCCGCGATGGTGCGGCGGAGCCTCTTGAAGACCGGCTTGGCCAGGTACTGGCGCTGGACTGCCTCATGGAACACGTACTCGCCGTAGATGTCTTCACCGGCGTGCTCGAGGTAGTTCTGGGTGGAGGCAACCTTATGGCTCGCGATTGCCTCGATCGCCTTCTGACGAGCGGTCATGGGGACTCCTATCGACTTCGTTCGAATGGTGTGGCCTCTTCCCAGATTCCCCATAGCAGCGGCACGGGAACCTCATCCAAGGGTCGAGAAAGAAGCTACCGGACCGAGTGGGTGGAGGCCAAGGTTTCGGCCCCGCCGGAACGCAAATGAATCACAACTGCAACGGTTCGTGCTGGGGATGAACCGACTGGTCTCGTCGTACGGCGGCCTGGCCGCCGGACCCTGGACGGGGCCGGTGGCCGGAGCCGCCCGCGGTGGCCCGGGAGCCCTGCCGGCCGTGGTGGCCGGAGCCGCCCGCCGGCCATGGTCGCGGGGCCCCGCCCGCGGTGGCCCGGGCGCCCTGCCGGCGCCGGCGGGGTCCCGGCGCCGGCCTCGGTCGCGGCCCGCCTTACAGCAGCGCCGGCCGTTCCCACTCCTTACCGAGAACGTGCTCGTCGAGGAAGGCGAGGACCGTCGCGTACCAGATCCGCGAGTTCTGCGGCTTGAGAACCCAGTGGTTCTCATCCGGGAAGTAAAGGAAGCGGGCCTGCACGCCGTGGCGGTGCAGGTCGGTCCATAGCTTGAGAGCCTCGCTGACCGGGACACGGAAGTCCTGCTCGCCGTGGATCACCAGCATCGGCGTCTTGATCGCGGCCACGTTCTCTGCCGGCGACTGCCGGTCGTACAGCTCCGGCTGGCGGTAGGGATCGCCGATCTCGCGCTCCCAGAAGACGCCGTCGTCTGTGGTGCCGTGGAACGGCCTCAGGTCCCAGAGCGACGCATGAGTGACGATGCAGCGGAAACGATCCGTCTTGCCCGCAACCCAGTTGGCCATGTAGCCGCCGAAGCTGCCTCCGAGGAGCGCCGTCCGGGACGAGTCGAGGTCGGGCCTGGTCAGGGCCGCATCGGTCGCGGCCATTACGTCCGTGAACGGCGCCCCGCCCCAATCGCCCCAGCCGCGCTGGACCATGTTCTGCCCGTAGCCGAGCGAGATGGCCGGGTCCGGCATGAGGACGGCGTAGCCGCGCTCGGCGAGCAGGTGGGCGTTCCAGCGCCAGTGCCAGCCTGCCCAGGACCCGAGCGGACCGCCGTGGACGAAGACGGCCAGCGGGGCCGGGTTGTCTGCCGAGGCCTCCGGCGGTAGAACCAGCCAGGAGCGAACCAGCGTCCCGTCAGGGGCGGTCGCGGTCAGCCGATCGAAACGCGACCGGACGGCGATGCCTCCTTCGTCGATCCCGTTCGGAAGCTCGACCGCCGACTGATCGGCCGTGTGCGCGTCGAAGCGGACGATCCGGGCCGGCTCTGAGACGGTCGATCGGAGGGCGTACACGAAGGAGCCGTCGGGCGACGGGCAAAGGTCGGACAGGGCCCCGTCGGAGACGAGTGTCGTGAGCGCCAGGTCCGCGAGATCGACGCGGTGGGCGGCGACGCCACCGTCCCTGTATGCCGTGAAGAAGACGGCCGACGAGTCGGGCGCCCAGACCGCCGCTTCGGGCCAGAGGTCCAGCCCGGGCGTGAGATCGCGACCCTCGCCCGTGGCCACGTCGACCAGCCACAGCGTGACCTCCGACGCCTCGTCCGGCGATCCGAAGGTGCCGCGCAGGCAGGCTACGTAGCGGCCGTCGGGCGAGGCCTTCGGCTCCGCGTACCAGGCGTCGCCGTGAGTCAGGCCACGGCGTTCACCGGTTTCGACGTCGATCGCGACGAGATCCTCCGTGATCATCGGCGAGCGGCTGTGGTCGACCCACCGGGTGTAGATGGTCCCGCCGTCCGGCGAGAGATCGATCCCGGATTCCAGCAGCGCCGCCGGCCCGACATCGCCCGTCAGGTCGCGCGGTTCGAGCCCGGCCTCCGGGTCCGCGTCGAGTGACGGCGACCCGGCGACGAAGAGTCGCCGGGTGCGTGGAGCCAGCCAAGCGTCCCAGTAACGAATTGGATAGGTGTCGAAAAGAAGCGCGCCGACCCCGGCCTCCTTGCGAGCCTTCGCCCGAGCGGCGTCGTCGGCCAGGTCCTTTGCCTCGGGATGCACGGGCGCCCCGAAGGCGATCCGGTCGGCCTCGCGAGCGACCGCGACACCGTCCATGCCGCCGTCCGGAGCAAGCAGGAGCCGGGCCTCGCCGCCCTCAGCCGGGAGCAGCCACAGGGCGTTGATCTTGTGCTCGGGATCCTCCTTGACGTCGGGGTCGGGTCGCGCGGAGGTGAACAGCAGCGATCCGTCGCGCATGAACGCGGCGACCGACTCGCCGGCCGCCGAGCGAGTGACTCGACGAGGTCTGGCCCGTCCGGCCGGGTCGACCTGCCAGAGCGCGGTCTTCATCTTCTTGCCCTCGGAATCGGGCCGGCTTACCGCCACCACGAGCCGCTTGCCGTCCGGCGAGAGCTTCAGGGCCGTCAGGCGCGGAAGGGCCATAAACCGATCGAAGGTGAAGGGCTCACTCATGTCGAATTCCTCGTGTTCACTGGGACGGCGCCGCTGGAGTGTGACCTTCCGGGCGAGCGCGCCGAACATATCCGTCCTGGCCGCGAGCGAGCGAGCGGCGGATTCCGCGGATGGCGCGCCGAAACCGCGAGTTCGAGGGCTCGTGTACGGATCTCTCCGCTGATACTGGCGCTATTGTCGATCCAGGCGCTGCTGCCCGCTGTGCGCATGGGCACCGGGGAGATCTGCCGGCGGCACCGCCCCATAGCGCCGTCCGGACGCCGGCGCTGCGCCATGCGTTGAGTTCGCCGCGGCGGGTCCTTTGCTATATCATTCCGTGGCCCTCAGCGGGCATTTTTCGGTCGGGGCGTGGCGCAGCTTGGTAGCGCGCATCGTTCGGGACGATGAGGTCGGAGGTTCAAATCCT
>CAVQNC010000002.1:0-5103 GCA_963713795.1 uncultured Chloroflexia bacterium | reverse complement strand
CCCGGAGAGGCGGTACCGCAGGAAGCTCCGGCGGCTGCTGCCTCCTCGCCGGCGGCGCCCCTCGCGCCGGCGGCGGTCCCAGCGGCGGCGCCCTCGCCGGCCGCGGTGCCCTCGGCGGCGGCGCCGGCCCAGGCCGAGTCGCCGGGCGAACCCGAACCCTCCGGCGGCCTGCCGGGCCGGCGTGAGGACACGGCGGAACACCTGCGCATCAGCCCTCGGGCCAGCCGGCTCGCCGCCGGTTCCGGGCTGGATGTCCGCACGATCAACGGCACCGGCCCGAACGGCCGGATCACGGAGCGGGACGTCCGCGCCGCTCTGGAAGCCGCCGCGGCCGCGCCGGCGGTTTCGGCCGCTCCGCCCCACCCTGCGCCTCCCGCCCCGGCCCTCGCTTCACCGGCCTCCGCGGCGGCGCGGCCGCCCGAGCCGGCCCTCCCCTACTCCGAAGGAGATGCAGCGGCACCTCAACAGCTCAGCCGAATGCGGCAAATCATCGCCGCGCGACTGACCGAGAGCGCCACGACCGTGCCCCAGTTCACGGTCACGATCGCGGTCGACATGACGAAGCTGGTCGCGCTCCGGGCCGAGCTCAAGGCCTCGGGCACGGCGCTGACCGTCACCGATTTCATCGTCTCCGCCGTGGCCCAGAGTCTGGTCGAGTTCCCGACCGTCAACTCTCGGACGGACGGCGTCTCGGTCTGGCCGCGCCGGCGCGTCGATCTGGGCCTCGCCGTGTCGCTGCCGGACGGGCTCGTCGTGCCGGTCATCCGCGACGCCGACCATCGTTCGCTGACCGGCCTCCACGCGAGGGCCGCGGAGCTCGCCGAGGCGGCTCGCAACGGGACGCTCGGGGCGGACGACATGACCGGCAGCACGTTCACCATCTCGAACCTCGGCATGTTCGGCGTCGATGAGTTCTGCGCGATCATCAATCCCGGAAAATCGGCGATCCTGGCCGTCTCGAGCGTCATTCCGACGCCGATCGTCGTCGGCGACGGCATCGGCATCCGCCAGATCATGAAGCTCACCCTTACCGCGGACCACAGGCTGGTGGACGGCGAACTCGCCGCCCGGTTCCTCAACGCGGTCCGGCGAAGGCTGGAGGACGCGGCGGCGTTCCGCGGAGATATCCTGAACAGCTGAGGCGATCCACCAAGGCCGGAGGCACTATGCACAGGACCAAGCAGCTTGCCCACCTGGGCCAGAGCATCTGGCTCGACAACGTCACGCGCGACCTGCTGACCAGCGGGACGCTGGCGCGCTACATCGCCGACCTGAGCGTGACCGGCCTGACCTCGAACCCATCCATCTACAACAAGGCGATCGGGGGCTCGGCGGCCTACGACGAGGCCATCGAAGTCCTCCGGGCGAAGGGCCTGGACAGCCAGAACATCTTCTTCGAGCTGGCGCTGGACGACCTGGGCAGGGCCGCCGACATGTTCCTGCCCATCTACCGCCGGACGGGCGGAGTGGACGGGTTCGTCTCGTTGGAGGTCTCCCCTCTGCTGGCCCACGACGCAGAGGCGACCTTGCGCGAAGCGCGCCGCCTCCACGACCGGAGCGGGCGACCCAACTTGTTCATCAAGATCCCGGGCACGGCGGAAGGTCTCAAGGCGATCGAGGAGTCGATCTTTGCCGGCGTACCGGTGAACGTCACGTTGCTCTTCTCCGCCGAGCAGTACCTGGCCGCCGCGGACGCCTACACGCGGGCGATCGAGCGCCGCGTCGAAGCCAGCCTGGATCCTTACGTGGCCTCCGTGGCCTCGGTCTTCGTCAGCCGGTGGGACGCCGGGACGGGCAACCTGCCGGGCGACCTCCACATGCAGCTGGGAGTCGCTACGGCCCGGAAGACCTGGGTCGCCTATCGCGATCTCATCGACAGCGACCGGTGGCAGGCGCTGCTCAACGAGGGCGCCCGGCCGCAGCGTCTCCTGTGGGCGAGCACGGGCACGAAGGATGCGAGGTTCTCGGACGTCTACTACGTCGAGGCCCTGGCGGCCCCGTTCACCGTGAACACCATGCCGGAGGAGACGCTGGCGGCGTTCGCCGATCACGGCACCGTCAAGGCGACGCTGCCGTTCGGCCCCGATCCCGGAAACGAGGCCCTGCTGGCCCGGTTCGAGGCCGCCGGCGTGAACGTCGCCGAACTCGCCGGCCGGCTCCAGGACCAGGGCACCGACTCCTTCATCAGCGCCTGGCGCTCCCTGATCGGGCTGATCGAGCAGAAGGCCGCGTTCCCGGTCAAGCGATAAGCTGCAGTCAAGGGGTAGGCGCGCCGGCAGGCGAGCGACCCGCGCCGGCAGGCGAGCGACCCGCGCCGGAGCCCCTCGCGGGTGCCCCGTTCCGCGAAGTCGGGGCCGAATCCACTCCGCCTCGAGCGTTCGGTCGCGTCCCGAATTCCACACCCACCGTTGAGGATCGAGACTCTAGCCCTCGATGAAGGCCGCCCGGAGCGACTCTATCGCCCCGCCGTCGAGCCCGAGTCCGCCGGCGAAGTAGCCCTCGACGGTGCCGTATGAACGGCGCATCTCGTCGACGGCGGACTCGAGGTAGTCGGGGCGAACCCACATGAAATCAGGGATCAAGCCCGGTTCGCCGCCCCGAGCCTCGAACTCTTCGAAGAACGGCTGGAACACCGCGTCCAGGTATGCGTTGCTGGCCAGGAAGTCGGCCATCACCCCTTCCTCGGGCACGCCCAGGAGGAGCTGGAGCGAGGCCGCCGCCCAACCGGTTCGGTCCTTGCCCCCGGTGCAGTGGATCAGGGCGGGTCGGCGCCGTCCGTCGGTCAGGCCGCTGAAGACCCGACCCAAGGCACTGCGGGCGCTCTCGAGGCTGACGAACTCTCGATAGTGGTTCGCGAACAAGGCGGCGCCCTTCCCGGAGCCAAAGGCCTCCCGGGCCGCGGCCGGATCGTTCATCGTCTTCATGATCTGGAGCGGCGTGTGCTCCGCCTCGGTGCCCACGAGGTCAGCCGCGACGTACACGGCGCCGGGCGCCACCCGATCGGGCCGCGCCAGGCGCTCGGGCTCCGTGCGGAAGTCGTAGATGGTCCTGACACCGAGCCGGTCGAACTCGGCCGCGTCCGCGCCCCTCAACTGGTCGAGGGCGCTCGAACGGTAGAGGACGCCGGTCCTGACGCGGCGACCGTCGGCCGTGGCCAGGCCGCCAACGTCGCGCAGGTTCGGAACTGAGGCGATTGGGTAGCTTCGGCCGGCGTCCGTGTCGGTTCTCCTGTCGGTACTCGGCGAGCGAGCCGTTCGGTGAGTTGAGGCGGAGCGGGCGGAAGTGGGCGCCGCTCGGCCCGATGGGCACGGCGTCGGGCCGCCGATCGCGGGATCTGCCGTCGTCCGAAGTCTAGCCAATGGGCCGCGGCGGCGCCCCGAGGATGGGGATACCGCGGCGTGCCGGCGTGCCGGCGTGCCGAGGTGTAGATGAACGCCGACCCGGCGGGCGGAGGTTCGCGGAGAGGCGGGGCGCCAGGGCCGGCGGCGCCCCGCGGATCAGTCGGCCCGGCCGGCCGGCCGCGCCGGTCCGTGGCGCGGGTCGGGCGGGGCCTCGACGGCCGCCAGGTCCTCCGGTGTGTCGACGTCCGGGTTCGAGCCCTCGACGTCGACCTCGACCATGAGATCGCGGTGGCTTCTCACGATCGGACCCAGGCCCCGGTCCGCCCGCGCTTCGCCGGCAAGAAACCACGCGGCCCGATGGATCAGCAGCGGGTTCGGGCCGCCCCCATCCTCGTAGCGAGGCACCACGACGGGCCGCGCCGTCGATTCGAACCCGGCCAGAAGCCGCTCCATGACCTCGGCCCGGACCAGCGGCTGGTCGCCCAGCAGGATGAGCGCGGCCTCGCTGTTCGGGCCCAGGCTTTCGATACCGACCCGAAGGGAACTCGAGAGGCCCGCGTCCGGGTCGGGATTGCGGACACGCCGCTCGGACCGCCAGTGCAGGCTCTCTTCGATCTCGTCGCCGTCGTGGCCGAGGACGACGACCACCTCCGCGAACCCGACCGCCGCGGCGGCGTCGAGGACATGCTGGAGCAAGGGCCGGTCCCCCAGCCTGGCCAGCGCCTTGGGGCGCCCGAACCGCGACGACGCACCGGCCGCCAGCACGATCGCGGCGGTCCGGCCGGCTTCCATCAACTGTCTGAACCAGCGGCCGGGGCGGCCGCCGCGGATCCCCGGCCGGCCTCGCCCGACGTCCTGTCGCGCAGCACCTGGCCGGTTCCGCCGTAGCGGGCGGTCACGATCTCGGCCATGATCGCGAGGGCGGTCTCAGCCGGTTCGCGCCCGCCCAGGTCCAGCCCGATAGGGCTGCGCAGGCGATCGAGATCCTCGGGCCGAGCCCCCGCGGCGACCAGGCGCTCCCGCCTGGCGGCCTGCCTCTTGCGCGACCCGATGGCGCCGACGTAGCGGCAGCCTCGGCCAGAGCGGCGACGATGGCCGGCTCGTCCTGCTTGACATCGTGGGAGAGCACCACCACGGCGTCGGACGGGCCCATGCCGATCGATTCCGCGACTTCATCCGGCCAGCCCACGACGAGCCGGTCGACGTCCGGAAACCGCTCCCTGGTCGCGAAGGCCGGGCGCGCGTCCACGACGATCGTCTCGTAGCCGAGCGCGCGCGCCATCGAGACGAGGGGCATCACGATCTGGGCGGCGCCGAACACGATCAGCCGCGGCTGGGGTGGAAAAGCCTCTATGAAGAGCCAGCGGCCGCCCAGCTGAACGGTTCGAGACCTGCCTCGGGCGAGCAATTCCCGGGCCATCCGAACCAGCTCGGCCTCCCAGGCCGCATCCCCGAGTGCGCCCTCCAGGCGCCCGTCTTCCCAGGCCACCAGTTCGCCGGCCGGCGGCTCGCCTTCCCCCGGCGGATGCGGTCCCGCTTCGGGCCCGGGCAAATCGACCGGAAGCGGCGTGACGACGGCCCGGCCCTGGGTCGTTCCGGCGGAAGCCCCCGCCCGCGCCGCGGACTCGAGCGGCTCGGCCACGCGCGGCTCGATCAACACGTCGATTGTGCCGCCGCAGCGAGCCCCACGTCCCAGGCTTGCTCGTCGGTGATGCCGTACACGCGGATCACCCGAGAGCGGCCGGTGGCCTGGGCTCGTCTG
>CAVQNC010000001.1:0-19797 GCA_963713795.1 uncultured Chloroflexia bacterium | reverse complement strand
CGCCCTGGCTCAGCCTCGGGCATCATCTGCGCATGACACTGAAGGTCGATCCCGGCCGCGTGCGTATCCGCCCGGTGACCATCGAGGATCGGGCAACGCTGCTCGAGTTCAGGTTCGCGATGTGGTCGGACATAGACGCGGCACTCCAACAGGGGCCCGCTGGGGCCGCGTCCGGCATCGCCGACCGAGCAACCCTGCTCAGAGACAGTGAGCGGTGGCTCGAGGAGCACACCGGCCGTGACTTTCTAGCCTTTCTCGCGGATCTCGATGGCCGCCCGGCCGCTACCGCTGCCCTGATGTGGTTCGAACATCCGCCCGTACCCGCCAATCCGAGCGGTGTCGAGGCCTACATCCTCAACGTGTATACGCGACCCGAGGCACGCCACATAGGCCTGGCGCGGGCCCTGATCGAACGTCTGATCGCTGAGGCCAGGACCGCCGGCGTGGGCCGCATATGGCTTAGAGCCAGTCGCGAAGGACGACCGCTCTACGAGTCGCTGGGCTTCCGGGTGCAGGACGACGACATGAGGCTGACGCTCGACTAGCCCAGTCGGTCCTGGCGGCGGGTGCCGGATGCGGCCTGGGGAGACCGACTTCCTCTCGTCACGGAGTACTGCCCTCGCTCATCGGGCCGTCTGGGTTAGGAATCGATGATCGACGATCGATTAGTCCAAAGGGCACTTGCTCGTCGGAGGCTCTGGCTCGACCCTCCGACCGGGCAGGCGGTATCGCTCGAGCGCTTCACGCCACTCGCTGTCCCTCAAGGAGCAACGGGCGTCGCGCGGCGGGCGTTGCGCTGCGAGCGGACGCACCTGTATCTCCAAGGAGGTTGACCAGCTCATTGGCTGGCAAGAGGCGGAGGTTCGGCGTGAAGAAAGTCATCGTTGCCATACTGGTGGTGGTGTCGCTCGCTGGCAGCGCCACGGCGGTGTATGCACACTCCGGCGGCTTTGACCACCAGAAGTACACCGCGATCTCGGTCAGTAACCCCAACAACCCCTCGCAGGTGTCGAGCAAGCTCGTCCGCGAGAAGACGCCATATCTCGTCTACCTGCAGCACATCACGGCTCTCAACAACTGCAACTGGCTGGGCCTGATGGAGCAGTATCCGGACCAGTACACCCTGCGCCAGGATGGCGAAGGAGCGCTCGTCTCGGGCCGCCTGGCTGCCGCGGCAACGTTTGCCGGGTTCGTGAAGCCGGAGGCCGACGGTGGGCTGTGCGGAGGCACGTTCACCGCGCTATCGATGTCGATCACCGGTGAGACCGTGGCCGTCTCGTGGGTCTTCAACGCGTCGTTCCTGGCAGTGCCCTACTACGGGGCCGATGCTTACATCACCGACGACGGCTTGATGGTTTCGATGGTCAGCACCTTCGACGGAAGCCAACTCCAGTACAAGCCGTAAGGAACCGCCGAGCTGTCGCCTCGACGTCGCCCGCCGATAGCGCCGCTGGCGGAGCGCGTCAGCCTCCGCCGTAGTCGGCAGCTCCGGATCTCCGGCAAGCACCCAGAGGCCCCGGCGCCCCCCTACCGTGGCTCCGGGGCCTCCCCTTGTTTTGCGACTACCACGCAGCCGAGGTGGCGCGGCCTGCGCGACCAGAAGGCTAGCCACCATCATCACCCCCAAGAGCCGGTCGGCGAGGATTTGATCGGCGCCGGCTTGGCGCCGACCCGCCACCATTCAGCCACCGTGCGAGCCGGGCGGCCGATGCCAATGGACGAGGGCCACGCCGAGCCCGAAGGGCCGTCGCCCCGACGTTACGCCCTAGCTCACGGTCACTTGGACCTGGTCGTAGCCGGTCGCGCCCGCTGGAGGAGGGCCAGCCACGGTCGCCGTCTGCACGGCGCCGGTCCCGTCCGTGGCCCGGACCTGGATGGTGTGCTTGCCCGGGGTCGCCTGCCAGCGGAGCCACCATTGGACCCAGGTCGCCTTGGAGATGGCGCGGCTGAGAAGCGTCGCCTGCCAGGGGCCGTTGTCGATGGCTACCTCGACCTTCTCGACCCCACGGTCCGGCGCCCAGGCCAGGCCGTCGACGTCGACCAGGCCGGCCGCCAGCGCCGCCCCGTCGGCCGGGTGGTCGATCCTCGACTCGGTCAGGATCGGGCCGTCCTTGGCCCAGCCCAGGTTGACCCAGTACGCGTTGAACGCCTCGAGGGTGGTCAGCTCGATCTCCGAGAGCCACTTGGTGGCCGACACGTAGCCGTACAGGCCCGGCACGATCAGGCGGGCGGGATAGCCGTGCTCCGCGGGCAACGGCGCGCCGTTCATGCCCACCGCGATCATCGGCTCCCTGGCCGGATCGAGCGCCCAGGCGGTCGGGAAGCCGACGGTGAAACCGTCGAGCGAGCGGCCCACGATCTGGGTGGCCCCCGGCTGTACGCCGGCCTCGGCGAGAACCTTCTTGAGGTGCACACCCGTCCAGAGCGTGTTGCCGATCAGGGGACCGCCGATTGGATTGCTGACGCATGAAAGGGTTACGTATTGCTCGAAGAGCGGCATCGCCATCAGCTGCGGGTACGTGAACGTGAGCGGATGATCGACCATGCCGTCGACCTTGAGCTGCCAGGTGGAGGCGTCCACCTGAGGCACGAGCAGTTCGGTGTCAATTTGGTAGAAGCTGTCGTTGGAGACCACGATCGGAGTCACGCCCGGCGCGGGCAGCGATTCGTCCGCCGTCAGCGGCGCCACCGTCGCGGCCGGCGCCGGGAGGGTGGCCGAGACGGGCGCGCCCGCGGGATGCTGGCGATCGAGGAGCTGGCGACCGAAGGCCGCCAAGGCTACGGCTCCCACGAGGAACCCACCGGCTCGAACCAGGAAGCGGCGGCGGTTCCAGTCCCCTACGAGAAGGGACTTTGTGTCTCCGACGGCGACCGAGCCCGGGAGCGGGTCCGAGCCAGTCCCGCGGAGCCGCATCGGGGCCAGGAACCCCGCGTCCGCCAGCAGGATGCGGAGCGCGGCGAGGGCCACAGCGGTGGCTACCACCGCGTTTACGGCGGCCAGCGGAGGTGAGCCGAGCGGCTCGATTGCGGCGGCCACGAAGGCCACGAGCCCGAACACGAGGAGTACCCGTGAGCCCAAGTCGAAGTTGCGGCGGCCGAGGACTCCTGCCACAGCGGCCACGACCAGCGCGACGAGAACGACCGCGACGTTGAGCACGACCTTGTCGTTCGTGCCGAACAGCGTGGCCATCACATCCTTCGCGCCGGGCGGCTGCAGCGCGATGACCAGGCTCCCGACCGCGACCACGAGCGACGGTACTCCTGGCACGATCCCGGCCAGGAGTTCGCTGGCTGCGATCCCTGCGGCCCCGGCGATCGCTCCAACCGTCGCGGCGAGCAAGACGCGGGACCCAGCCCTGGGGCGGGGAGCTTCCTGTACATCGCTCATGTGGCTATGCCTCAATCTGCGGGTCCGGCGACGGTCGGGCGGGGGCGATGCGTCGGCTTCACGGCGGTAGGCCCTCAACGGAGGGGCGCGTCGGCACAGAATGCTGGGTGGAGGTTCCAAGCGGCACTAGGGCCGGAAGGAGGGAACCTGGTTTGGTGAGCTGGGCCTCCCTTGCTTGTCGACGTCTGGATCAGTGGCAGGTGTAGCGCTCGATCAAGACGCGCTGAACGCCGGCTGAGTCGTAGTAGTAACCGACAGACCAGATGGCAGTCGGGCTGAAGGCGGCGATCCAAGTAGGACGTTTCCGCTCGTCGAAGGGCTGGGGTTGCCCTGGGCCGCCGGGACGACGGTCCAGGCTGTGCCGTTCCATTGCTCGGTGAGTGCAAAGGAGCCAGTCCGGCCGACGGCCCAGACGTTGTTGGATGTGATCACCTTTACGGCGTTGAAACCTGCGCCGTTCGTGTGGTCGTTGACGACGGGGCTGGTGCTTGACCAGGTCGTGCCGTTTAGGTACTCAGCGACAGGAACTGGTGGAGAGTAGTAGCCCTCGACGTAGCCGCCGGGCACCGTGCCCACGGACCAGATCGTCGTGCCGTTGGTATCAATGTCGGCCAGGTTCTGGCCGCTGCCCGGCACGTCATGCCAGGCGGAGCCGTCCCAATGCCAAGCATCGAACTTGCCAACGGCCCAGACGTCGTTTGAGGCGCGGGCAGTGACGGCGAAGCGCGTGGTCGTTGACCAGGACAGCGTCTCGGGCGGCTCAGGGAGGAGCTGCCAGGAGGCACCGTCCCAGTGCATCAACAGCGAGCGTCCGGCAATAGCCCCGAAGCCTGTGGGGACGCCACCGACGGCCCAGACATCGTTGGAGGATATGGCCGACACGTCGTTGAGGGCGTTGTAGAAGCCGGGTGTGGAGTTGTTGGGGCTGGGCACGATCTGCCAGCTCGGTTCCATTCCAGTGCTCGGTGATCGTCTCGTACGGCACGTTGCTGCTGACGCCGTAGCCGACCGCCCAGGCATCGCTGGGGCCGATCACGGCTACACCGTTGAGCTCATTGGTAGTGCTGTTGACGGTGCCGTTCGTGACCAGGTCGGGACTGGCCACGCGCTGCCAGGTGCTGCCGTCCCAGTGGAGGATCAGGGTGTGGCCGATACCGGCGTCGATGTACTCACCGACCGCCCAGACATCGCTGGCGCCGCTGCCGGCCACGTCGTTGAGGACGGCCGCGTAGCCCGGCAGGGTCGGGGCAGGAACGGTCGACCAGCAGCTCGCGGGCGGGACCGGCGTCGCGGTCGGGGAAGGCGTGGGTTGGCGGGGTGCGAGTGGGAGCTGGCGTACGGCGCAAAGCAGGTGAGGCAGGGCCGGACGCACCGTCTGGGCCAGCGTACCGGCGCAGAGCAGGCCGGCCGCGGCAAGCACGGACAGGACGATAAGCACGGGATGCCTTCTGCGCATTGTCTCCTCCTCGCATCAGGAGCTGAAGACCCGACGTTCGAACGCTCCTCGAGGGAGCAGCTCCTGCCATGGCTTCAGCACATGGGACTATCACACCAGCCCTGGGCTGTCAACGCTACCCGGAGTCGGCCGGAGTCGGACCATGAATTGCCGGCTGGAACAGCCATAAGGTCGACCCAACGCGTCGTGAGTGGGCGACGTCGGCAGGCTCCACCGTTGCCGGCGGCCAGTATGCTCAACCTAAACGACTCGCCGTGGCGGAAGGACAGGCCGACAAGATGAAGCCCCTCTCCTTCGAAGAAGAAGCGAAGAAACTGCGCGAACGACAGGCTCAGACTATGCCCGCGGAGCGGCAGGCGGCCACGGCGGAGATGATCGCCCGCCTTGAGGCGGAGGTCGTACCGAACGTCATCAAGGATGGCGAGCTGGCGCCCGACTTCGACCTCCCCGAAGCGGGTCTCCAAACGCGCGTCAAGCTCAGCGACGCCGTCCGCGGTGGCCCGGTCGTGCTCTCCTTCTACAGAGGCCAGTGGTGTCCGTACTGCAATCTTGAGGCCCATGCTCTCGAGTCGATCCGAGAACCCCTGCGTGCGCTCGGGGGCGAGATCTACCTCGTCGGGCCGGAGACGGCGGATAACGCTCTCCGACTCCGCGAGAAGACAGGCGCGACAATCCCTCTGCTGACCGACATTGACATGGCGGTGGCAACCGCCTTCGGCCTCACATTCGAACTCCCGGAGTCCTTCCAGGATCGATACGCGGCCGCCGGACTGGATCTACCCACCCAGAACCCTGGTGCTGGCTGGCGCCTACCCATCCCGGCCACTTTCGTGATCGGCCAAGATCGCCGCGTCGTGGCGCGGCATGTCGACGCCGACTTCAGGAGACGCATGGAGCCGAGCGCCGTTCTCAGCGCTGCGCTCGCTGAAGCTGCCAGGCGGAATGCCTCCCGGTGAGGCGCATCGGCCTGATTCCATCGTGGGCCGCTGCTGGTCCGCTCACGCCGGCTCCGATATCGGCGAGAATGACCGGGCGCTCGCCGTCGCCCCAAGGAGACCCCCGATGGCCGATCGATCCCGCCCCGGGCCGAGCTCCGATCCCGCCATCGCGGAGCGGCTCCCGCCCGGCCAGTACCTGGCCGAGAAGCTCCCCGCTCTTTCATACGGGACGGTCCCGACGACGGACCTGACGCAGTGGGATCTACGCGTCTTCGGCGAGGTCGAGCACCCGTTCAGCGCTGACCTGGGAGGAGTTCAAGGCGCTTCCCCGGAGAACCGTTACGGCCGACATCCACTGCGTCACGGGCTGGTCGAAGCTCGACACGGTCTGGGAAGGGGTCGCGATCGCAACGATCCTCGAGCTCGCCCGGCCCCGGCCCGAGGCAGCCTTCGTCTTCGTCCACTGCGAGCAGGGCTACACGACCAACCTCCCCCTCGCGGTGCTTGCGATGACGATGTCCTGCTCGCGGACACCTACGACGGCCGGCCGCTCGAGCCTGGCCACGGCTATCCGCTCCGGCTCCTCGTCCCGAAGCGCTACTTCTGGAAGAGCGCGAAATGGATCCGCGGTCTCGAGTTCCTCGACCATGATCGGCTCGGCTTCTGGGAGAGCTACGGCTACAACAACGACGCCGACCCCTGGAAGGAGGAGCGCTTCAGCAAGCGGCCCCGCTGAGTGAGGGTGACGAGCCGGCCCTCCTCAGCCTGAGATGGCCCGTTCCGCGGACCGGTAAGTCCGACGACGCGTGACGGTGCTCGGCTACGATCGCCACAACCGTGTCGATTACGGCCGCCACTCACTCGAGCCTACTGCCGACACGGTTTCATAGAGTCGCCGCCGGTGTCGCCCGGCCCGCTATGCAGCTCACGGCCCAAGAGCCCGCTGGGTGGTAGGCTCGCCCGGTGATCAGGCTGAGCCAAGGCACGCGGGCCGCCCTCCATCGCGAGCTGGTGAGGCGCTCAGTCGCCATCTTCATACCGCTCGCCGTCATGACGACAATGAGCTGCGGCCTCATCTACGCGGAGGTCCAGCAGGCTCTCCGCAGCGGGGCCAACGATCCCCAATACCAGATGGCCGAGGACACAGCGTCACGTCTTGACGCGGGCGCGAAGCCGGCAGATCTGGTGGACACCACGGCCACTGTTGATGCGGCGACCAGTCTTGCGCCATTCACTATCGTCTTCGACTCGAGCGGCCGGGTGCTGGCCTCGGATGTCACGCTCGACGGCGGCCAGCCCGTGCCACCCAGAGGGGTACTGAACGCGGCAAAGCCGGGGCTCGCCCAACGCCGTCACGTGGCAGCCACGCGCGGGTGTGAGGATCGCGTCGGTCACGGTTGCCTGGAGCGGTGGCACGGTCCTGGTCGGCCGCTCGCTCGCCCGGGTCGAGGAGCAGGAGTGGAACGCCGAGCTGATCGCCGGAGCGGCGTGCCTCGCCTCACTGGTGGCGCTCGCCGGAGCCGCGGTTGCGGCCGCCTGGGTTTGGCCGCCGAGCGCCCAAGGTCGGTGAAGACTCAATCCGTCCTCGTGCACTGCCACCGCCAAGGCGGCAGAGCCGGGGAGCTGTAGCCATGAGAGGTGCGGAGCCCAAGCGTCACGATCGGGTGATGGTGACGCTGTGGAGGCCGTCAACCGCGCACCGCGATCCGTCATGTCCAGTCGGAGGAGGCCGACTCCTCTCGCCCCCGACCAGACTTCCCCTAGCTCACTTCACCACCAGCGCGTACCCCTGGGTGGCGGTCTGCCCGCCGACGTTCGTGCCGTAGCACCAGACCTCAATGGTGAAACTGAACGTGCCGGCGACGGTGGGCGTTCCCGAGATTTGGATCGTGTTATCCGGCTCCTTGGCCAACGCGAGGTCGAGGCCCGCGGGGAGCGCGCCGTCCTGGACCGAGGCGCCAGCCACGGGCGTCACGGCCTGACTGACGGTGATGGTGGCAGCGTAGGATGAGCCGACCTGGGCGTCGGGCAGGGTCGCGGGCGAGAACTCGAGCGCCGGTCGGGGCGTGCAGCCGAGCACTGCCGTGAGCGCGAGGGCGCACGCGATCCCGGTGACGACTTTGGCTCTCAACAACATCTGCATCACCGTCCACCTGTTCGCCAAGTGGCCACCGGCCGAGCGCCAGCATCGGCGTGCCCGGTGGACAGCGGCCAGTGCCGGAGGTCGCCAACCCCGGAGGAAGTCACCGCCGCGCTGGCGAGGGTGCCGCCGGATGAGCGCCCGCAGCGGGTGGCTGCATGAGCATGGGTCGCCAGGCATACCCGTCCCACCACCACCTTCCATCAGGCGAAAGCACCGGCGGACCGGTGGGAGGCAAACCTTGACGGGGCAGGGCAATGGCAAGCGCGAGAGCCACGACCCAGCCAATCACCGTCCAGGCGGCGAGGAGGTCGATCAGCCCGACCAGACGCCAGTGCTTCGGACGGCGGACCAGGACCACGATGACGGGCAGGAAATACGCGAGAAAGAACAGGCTGACCGAGACGAGGACGATGGCCGCGATCTCGGTATCAGTGGGTCCAGTGTTCCACCAGCGCAGAGAGGCATCGCTCGTGTCGAACGCAATCGGCGCGGTCGGCGTCTGCCCATGCGACGACCGTGGTCATCTGGCCAGGTCCGATGGCCACCACCCCTTGGTGCCCGAGGTCCGACACCTCGATGCGCCCGGAGAAGACGTAGAAGCGAGAGACGTTCTGGCTGACCACTACGTCGAGATCCGTGCCCTCGATCAGCGCTCCGGCGTCAGGAGTCGTGACTGTTCGGCAGCGCACCCCGACCCAGCTGCCGAGCGTCGTCTCGGGAGGATAGGGCTCGGTCCAGGCCGGGCAGTGGAAGACGGCGAGATCCTCGGAGAAGTGAATCTCGCCGAACTCGACATCGAGGTTGAACGGCGGATTGAAGGTGGCCTGGCCACCCTGCGCCGCGTCCACGTGCCCGCCGCCCTGCGGCAGGTCCAGCCCGCCGGGCCCGTTGATCTCGTCGGGGCTCGGGTTCGCCCCGGGAGGACAGGACGGACCGGCCTGCGCAATGCACAGAGTCGGGACGGCCGGGGGCTGCCAGCTCGTGCCCGGAGCCGCGGTGCCTGTCCCGCCGCTGAGGGGCGCAACGGTTACCCGGTAGGTGTCCGAGTAGTGGGGGCTCAGGCACTCGGTCGGCAGGCCTTTGTCCAGGTAGCTGCACTTCGCGCCCGTGGCGGCGTTCTCGCCGGCGACGATGACCTGGAAGTAGTACGTCCCGGGTGCGAGCACAACGTTCGTGGTCGTGCTGGTCGGCCTCGTCCGCAACGTCCTGGCCCTGGCAGGATGCCCCGAACAGCCACGTGTCGTTCGGCCCCGCGCCGGTGGTCTGGCCGTTCTGCTGGCCGCCCCAGCAGTCCACGAGCGGCAGGCCGTAGTGGGTGTTCCAGCCGGGGTCGGGCGAGGCCACGGCCCCGTCGCCGCTGCTCCACCAGACGTCGAGCGAGCCCTGCCAGGGCTCCTTGCTCCACGTCACGACGGCATGGTTGTTGGCATCGAGCGTGATGCTGACGATGGCAGGGCGCGCGTCCGCCAGAACTGGCCCCACGCCACCGACGGTCAGAAGGCCGGCCAGGGCGAGCAGAGGCGCCAGCAGCGGCAGGCACTTGCGGATCACCACAGCGACCGACTCCTCGAAGATAGGCATCCCGGAAGGATGGCTAGTGAACTTCCTTGAGTCTTGGCCACTCTCTGATCGAATGCCAGGGCCGCAGTAGTACCGCGGGATCTGGGCGTTCGGGCCCTGAAGCGCCCCCAAGACGTCATCAGCCAGACGTAGACCCTCGCCCGATCGAGCAGCCACGATGCCGCGATGGTGTCGCTGTCGGCCCCATGGCCTGCGGCCAGGGGTAGGATCGACCGCGCGCGTCGTATGGATAGCGCGAGCGACGCGGTCAGCACTCGAATAAGGACCAGCACTTCTCGTTGCGCGATCTCTGGTCGTCGAGCACGAGTTCTCGTATCTTGCTGGGAAGCTGGTCACGCTGCCACTGGCACTCCAGGCGACCAGCCTCCTCGCGCTCGCCTTGCGAGCCGCCGCGCGTGCGGCCCTGATCGCGTAGGCCGCCGCACCCAGCTCGTGAGCTGCCATATGAGCCACCGCCACGGCGTGACCGGCGGCGTGAGCCGCTTCCCTCGCGGCGCCGACCGCCTCTCTGGCTACGGCGTTGGCGGCGAAGGCGGCCGTGCGAGCTTGGGTCATCGTGATCTCACCCCGCGCCCAAGCGCGCCCCAGCTCGATCGCCTGGCGCGGACGGTCGTCCCCGGGTCGCGCCTGCTCGAAGAAGTGCAGCACGTGCTGCGCACAATCGGCCGCCCACACTGCGAGAAGGCGATGATCGGCGTCCTGGAGGGTGCCGCCACGACGCACGGTGACGAGCCTGGGGTCCCGGACCTCGGTGAATGATGATCTGTCTGCCCATTTGCGCTCCTATCCTCCTTTACCGGTCGCTCGCTGGGTCAGGCGGCGAACCATTCCAGTCTCGCTATCGTCGGCGAATTGCCTCACGCGGGCAAACAGGCCCTCGGTCAGGCGGCGCTCGATCGGCTATAGGCTCCTACAGCCCGACCGAGCCGAATGGCCGCGGTCCGTGATCGTGGCCCCTATTTGGTCATGGCGACAGTCCGTGCCACGTCCGCACCAGAACCTCGGGTTTTGTACGCCGATCCGCCGTCGGGACCGTGCCGGCCGGCATCGAAGAGGCGGTAGTACTCCGGAGTGAAAAAGTGCTCCACGACGTTTCGATGGTGTTGCTATTGCCGCCAAGGCGAGTGACTCATGTAGGCGACCAACTCGCACCCGAGGCGCCAGCCATGACCGCTCAACCACTCCCCGCCCTGACCAGCGGAGACCCGTCCGCCTGGGACCAGGCCCTCTACGCCTTCCTCGTCGAGAAGGGCAACCGCTCGGGCTCAAGGAGAACCGTCGAGTCCTACTCCCGGATGCTCTGGCCGTTCTTCGCCGATCTGGGCAAGACGCCAGACCGGGTCAAGCCAGCCGACGTCCTGGCCTGGGTCCACGGCATCGGCAAGTCGGGACGGACACCCTCAGCGACGACGGTCGGAGCCAGGATCGCCTGCCTGTCGAGCTTCTACCGCTTCCTGATCCGGATGGGCCTGGTCGTCTCCAACCCCTGCGACGCGATCGAGCGACCACGTGCCGTCCAGTCGGTCGCCCGGGGATACTCCGCCGACGAGGTGCGCCGCCTCCTGGCGGTCGTACCCGACACCGTCGCCGGACGGCGCGACCGGGCCATGCTGCTGACCCTCGTCCTGACCGGCCGCAGGCGGGCCGAGGTCATCGGCCTGGAGGCAGGAGACCTCAGCCTCGAAGGCGAGACCTGCTTCTACTCCTACCGAGGCAAGGGCGGCAAGAGAGGCCGGCGAGAACTCCCCCGCCCTGCCTACGAGGCCATCTGCGCCACCCTGGCCGACGCCGGCAAGGAGCTGGCGACGATGGCTCCCGAGGAGTCACTGTGGCAAGCCTCTGCGCGCCCGGAGGGAGTCACGAGCGGCACGTTCTACGCCCGGTTCCGGCGGTACTTGAGGTCCGCCGGTCTGGCGCCCACCGGCATTCACGTACTGCGTCACACCGCCGCGAAGCTCCGGCGAGACGCCGGCGAGTCGATCGAGGAGGTGAGCGCCTTCCTGGACCACTCCAGCCTCGCGGTGACGACGGTGTACTTGAGGCGTTTGGAGGGTCAGGAGGATCGGACGTGGCGTGACGTGGCCAGCGCGATCGGGCTCTGGCGTGGTTAACTAGCGGAGCCCCCGTCACCCGAGGGGGGAAACTGACGGGGGCTCCCGATGACCACTCCCCGTCACGGAGCGGTCCTGCTTTTTCGACGGCCTACTGCGAGGACGATAAGCAGCGGATAAGCGCGAGCCAAGAGCCATTCGGCAAGATCGGCTTGTTTCGGACTCCGCTCCGCGACCAAGCCGATGCCGGACGAGGCTTCGCGAGCCGGCCAGGGAGCTGCCGCAGGCGTCACGACCTCCGCCCCGGCCGTCGCAAGGAACGAGAATTGAGCCCGGCCTAAGGTGGCCAAGATGATCGGGCCCCAGCAAAGGAGAGCCCCCACCGCCAAGAGAGGGAAGGGGAGGTGGGGGCTCGTTGACCGACGGCCGAAGGGAGGTCGGGACGACCGTCGTGCCAGAAGTCTAGAACGCAGATGTGAGCCCGAGCCACGCGTTGCGTTGCATTTCGGTTAGGACCTGCTCGGCGACCGCAGGCTGTGCCGGACGACCCGGTAGCGAGCCGGTGGGGGAGCTGCCGCAGGCGTCCCTACGCAGCCACTCATGGTCAATGTCGAGGACGGTGCTTGGCCCGTGGTTGCCTTTGCGATGGGGGTGTAGGGTGGCCGATGATGGACCATCCCAAGCGGCCCGAACCAGCCGGGCCGCTGGCAGACGAGAAGCCGCAAGCGCTGGTGCCCCCGCGCGCGGATCTCACCGCTAGGCTCGCCGACCTGGGCCAACGGCTAGTCGTGGACGAGCACCAATACTGGCGCGTGCCCGAGGGCTGGACCGAGGCCGAGGTGCGCGAACTCGCTGCCCAGCTGGGCATGCCACTGGACATCATGGCCCATGGCGCCCTCATCGCTGCCGGGGCCGCAATGCCTGGCAACATGTCGCCGTGGGACGCGGGGATTCCACGCTTTGACTTCCAGGCAGTCGAGGCGCGGCACTCAATGCGCCGCCTCCACGAGAGCGCGAACCGACTGTCTCGAGCGGACCGTCTGGTCGTTCTCGACTGTCAGGGACGTGGATGCCGTCGTCGTCTTGGCCAGGTCGTGACCGGTCCGAGCCCAGGCGCCGTTACCCCCGACGGCACGGTCGAGCCGGACTGGACGACCGAGGGGCCGGTCCTCACGATCTTCGGGCCATTTGAGCGCGAACCGAGCCGAAGCAGGGGCGAGTATCGCCTACGCGGACGCAAGGAGTCCGTCACGGCACCCACGCAGAGCATCACTCTTCGCGGACACAGGCTGCGCGAGGACGGCACGCTGGACCCTGCGGAGGTGCCGTTAGGCCCAGGCGAGAAGATCGCGATCAGCTGTGGGTGCGGTCACCAGAACATCGTCAGTTTGAGCGCTCTGTCAGCCATGGCCGAGGCGACCAGGGCGGCCATCGACGGAGGGCCGACCCGCGGGCCGCAAGAGCGGGCCGCAAGAGTCTGAGCCGAACCGGAGTCAGAGGTGAGCACCAGGAGACGTTCCCTCGATCGGGACCGAGACCTTCTTGGACCACCGCCCGCGGCAGGCGGCCCAGGGGCGCCCACTGGGTCGGTCTTCACCTTCAAGCCGGCCGCCTTCCCTGTCGACCCGGACGAAGCACGGCACGCGACACGACGGCTGCGCAAGAGTGCCAACGAGCTCTCTCGACCCGACCGCTTGCTCGTCCTCGACTGTCAGGGACGGGGCTGTCGACGCCAGCTAGGGCAGGTGTTGACCCGTCCACCCGGGAGTGGCGTCACGCCCGATGGCACGATCCAGGCCACCGAGTTCACTGAGGGACCAGTCTTGGAGGTCTGGGGGCCTTTCGAGTCCGACCCGAAATCCGGGGACAGCGAGTTCGTCCTGCGCGGCAGGAAAGCGTCGATCGCCATCATCTGCGGCTGCGGATACCGCCACGTCGTGAGCCTCAGTGCCCTTTCCGGGCAGGTTGAACTTGTCCGCGGTGCACTGGACCCACCTAATCGCATTTGGTAGAATTCACGGGCACGTAGCAAGTGCTGCAGCTGAAGAAGACCGTTTGATCCGGTCAGTAGGCGCGGGTGTAGACGCGCCGCAAGGTCGGATTTAGATACCACAAGAACGCCGCTTCTCCCCGCGCACGGGACAAAGAAGAGGCGTTTCGTGTTTTCTGGGTTTGGAACTGGCGACTCCCCGCTCGTGCCGCCCCTGGCCGACGCGCTGAGCGAGATCGAGCGGTTCCTGCGCCGGTACGTAGTACTTGCCAGGTCCGAGGCTCGGGTCGCGGTCGTGCTCTGGATTGCTCATACGTACGCCATCGAGCACGCCGAGGCGACGCCCTACCTAGCGATTTCGAGTCCCGAGAAGCAGTCCGGCAAGACTCGGCTGCTCGAGTGCCTAGCGATCCTGGTACACGACTGCGACGGGATCGCCATCACGCCAACCGCCTCGACGATATTCCGAACGCTGGAGGCGACTCCCGAAGGGACGCTCCTGCTCGACGAGCTCGACGCGGTGTTCCGCGACCACTCGGACAAGTACGAGGAAGTCCGCGCCGTCATCAACGCCGGGCATCGACGCGGCTCCACTGTCCGACGGAGTGTCCCAGGTCCCAGGAACACCTGGGTCGTGAAGCAGTTCCCCGTCTTTGGCCCCAAGGCCCTGGCAGGGATCGGCAAGCTCCCCGACACCGTGACCGACCGCTCCATCCCGATCTTGATGCTCAAGCGCAAGCGGACCGAGCCGATCGAGAAGTTCCGCCAGAGAATCGCCCGTGAACAGGCCGGTCCGATCGTGGCCGCCCTTGTGGCGGCTCTCCTGGCGCAGCCACCAGCCAATACGGCAGAAATCCCAGCGGAACTGCCCGATCGTGCCGGCGATGCCTGGGAGCCGCTCTTCGCGATCGCCGACGCTGCCGGTGGAGCCTGGCCGACGCGAGCCCGCAGGGCGGCCATCGTGCTCCACGCCGGTCGCGATCAAGACGACTCGCTTGGCCTGCGCCTCCTCGCCGATGCCCGAGCTGTGTTCGCAGCCCGCGGCACCGATCGGATCTCGACTGTCGACTTGATCGGCGACCTCACGGCCGACGATGAAGGCCCTTGGTCGGACGAGCGGTTCCCCCTCGCCCCCCATCGCCTCGCCCGGCTGCTGCATCCGTTCGGGATCGAGTCCAAGCAACTGCGCATCGGCACCGACAATCTCAAAGGGTACGAGCGCGAGAACTTCCTCGATAGCTGGGATCGCTACGTCCCCCTCCCCACCTCCCCCACCTCACCCGTGGAAGCGAAACATCGAAACACCGAGTACGAACGAAGTTTCGATGTTTCGGATCAGACCCCCTCTAACAGAGATGGTGGGGCGGCGGTCGTCGGTCTGCGGGTGGACCTGGACTACCCGCGTTCAGGGTGGGACCCAGATGCGGGCGGACAGGACTCCCAGGCCGAGCTGTGGCCATCGTCGCTGGCACCGTCACCCGAGGGCGGCTCATGAGCACCTCCCACGCTCTGGTCGCCCGCAGCGAGCCGGCCGAGTTCTACCTGGTCCGGATCGAGGCGCACCTGGCGTGCCTGGCTAAGGGCCACGATCCTCTTGGCCATCTCTTCGGGATCGAGCGCCTCGCCCGGGCCGCTCGGACCGAATGGTGGGTAGCGGAGCAAGCCCAACGATCGCGGAACGGCCAGGCGAGACCGTGACCACGCCGGCGACTCCGATGAACCCCGGGCTTCCAGGCACCGCGCGCGACCCCCTCGTCGCCGCCCTTGCCCGCTACGTCGAGGCTCTCCACGACCGCTATCCCGACGGCCCCGACCAGATGCGCCGCGAGTCCCTTGACGCCAGAGGGAACATGCGTCGGATGCGCAAGAGCGGAGGCGGCAGGGCGGCATGAAGCGACTGCCTCGCTCTCTCGACGACATCCGGGGCCTGGGGGCAGCCCGCTGGATTCGTGAGAGCACCGCGGCCCAGTACGACCGCTTCGGGCCGGCCAGCCAGCGCGAGCAGCAGGACCGCTTCATCGAGCGCTACGGCCTGGTTGACACCGGACGGGTCTTCCAGGTGGCCCACAGCGGCACCACGGTCTGGCGCTCGCCCACCATGACCCAGATGCTCGCCGAGGCGAAGGCAGGAGGCTTCGACCTCCTGCTCGCCGGTTACTCCGACCGCTGGCAGCGCAACTTGCGCCGGACTCTCGAACTCCTCGAAGACCACCTTCATCCGGCAGGCGTGGCCCTGGTCATGTGCGACCGGCGAATCATCAGCTCCGATCCCAACGACTGGGACGAACTGGTGGCCGAGTCGGCTGGCGCCGAGAAGTACAGCCGCCGGCTCTCAGAGCGGATCACCGAAGGCTACGCCGCCAAGTTCGCCCAGGAGAACGACCCCGGCGGCCACGCAGCGTCTCGGCTTCCGGCGATCTCCCGAGCCGCCCAACACCCTCCAGATCGACCCGGAGACGATCGACGCAGCGGTGAGCCTCTTCGAGCGCTACGCCCTGGGCACCCTCAGCGCCCAGCAGCTTGCCGCCGAGACCGGCCTGGAAGCCTCGCGCATCCGCTGCATCCTGATGAACCCGATCTACAACGGCTGGATCAGGAGACACCGCGGACCCAACGAGACGCGCAAGCCAGCTCCCTGGCGCTCCAACCCTCCGGTCTCCGACGAGCTGTGGGCCAGAGTAGAGGAAGTCCGACGGGCCAAGTGCCGGGGCAGCGGACCGCATCGTCTCGGTCGGGTGGATCTGCTCGCCGGTCTCGCTCTACTGCGTCTGTGGCCGGCGCATCCGCAGCGACGGCTGGGCCGCCGACCGGCGCTACCGCAAGCTCCATCCCAAGCCGTGCCAGGCGTGGGGTGCGGCCGCTCGGCTGCCTGCCGAGACATGGGAGGAGCCGATCCTCGCCCAGGTCGGCGGCATCGAGCTCGACGACGGGGTGATCGCGGGGGTCGTGGCCGCCCTCGGCTCAACAGTCCGTCCAATCGCCATCGACCGCTCTCGTATCGAGCGCCAGATGCGCGAGCTTGCCCTGGACCACGTTGGAGGTGGGATGAGCGACGAGACTTACCTCGAGCGTCTGAAGCACCTGCGGGCGTCGCTGGCGGAGGTCGAGCAGACGGCCCAGGTCGGTGTCCCAGCAGATCGAGCCGTGGAGTGGCTCCGCGCCCTGGCCGAGACCTGGCACCAGGCGGACGTCCCGGAGGCAAGGAGCGAACTGCTCCACGCCATCTACGAGCGGATCGTGGTGGCCGGTCGCGAGTTCGTGTCGGCCCGCCTGACGCCTGCGGCCTACGCGCACGGCCTGGCGCTGGCCTTGCCAGAACAGGTTGCAATGGCGCGCCCGACAGGATTCGAACCTGCGACCTTCGGCTCCGGAGGCCGACGCTCTATCCACTGAGCTACAGGCGCGCGACGCGACCGCGGCGATAATCGCGATCGGGCGGCAATGATACCCCGACGGGGTAGCGCGCACGAAAGACGTTCCCCAGCCGCGGACGCCTCACGGTGGCCCCGAGTCGCCGGGGACGGCGACGGCTCCTGGCGTGGAAGGGCGGCAGCCATGCCGCCGTACATCTATCTTGGACCCGTACCCGCGACCGAGCCGGGGTCATGGTCGTTCCATGGCCCAAAGGTCTGATAGGCGACGATGGTCGCGGTGGACTACGGTGCGCCGCATGGACGACACGAATCGCATCTGCCCCTGGTGCTCAACTCCGATACCGGCCGCGGTGAAGGCCTGCCCGAAGTGCGGCGCGGTGGTCGACGACTCCGTCGTCGCCGATATCCCAGGCCTGACTGTCGTGGACCCCAAGGCGGGCGCCAAGGGCGACCCGATCCGCAAGGACATGGTCCGCGACATCTGGTCCGGCGCGAGCGCCGCCGCCGCGACCGGCGACGTGGAGGCAGTGAAACCTCCGAGCGACGCGGTCCGCCTGGAGATGCTGAAGATGGAGCTGGCGGCCCAGATCGAAAACGCCGGCGGCGAGGTCATGAACCCCACCGGCGACGAGTCGATCGACGTCGGGGCGCCGTCGCCCGAGGCGATCGCGGCCTACGAAGCCGGGCTACTCGACAAGACGGGCCCGGCAGGCGAAACCGACCTCGGGGACCTGGCCGCGCCGTGGGCAGAGCCTGAGACCGACAGCCGGGCCGCGGGCCGGCGGCCCGAGGTGGACACGGCGAACACGCCGGACGACGCGAAGTAGGGCTACCCGGATCGCCGGAGCCCGCTCACATTACGGAGCCGTTCAGAGCAAGCGCTCTACCCAGTCGCCGACCGAGGGCGGATGAATGTGGAACGCCGCTTCCTCGGCCATGCGCTCGGCCGTATGCGCGTCCGGCGCCGTGCCGCTCTCGATCTCGTGGCCCTGAAGACTCATGACCGCCCAGCGCCAGCATGGCTCGCCGCCGCATCGCTCGACGACCAACTCGTGGCCGCCGACGTGAGCGCCCAGTGAGACTCGCTTCTGGGAGGCCCGCTCGATCGGGATGACATGCCAGTAGCCGATCATCGGCTCACCTCCTCGGCCTCATCGGCCGAATCCACGGCCCGATTCTCCCCTCGCGAAAGCGCCGTTGCAAGAGCCGGATTTCGTGATGACCCGAAGACGGCTCCCGGTTTCCCGTGTTTCGTCGAGCCGTCGAGCATGGCAAGGCCGCAGCGAGCTGCCGGATCGGCGGCCCGATGACGCGGCGGGGGGCACGGTCGGCGGACGAGAGGAACCGGTTCGCGGCAATTCAGCGCCAGCGCCATGGACCTTTCAGAAGGCCCGTTTTCAGAGGGCGTAGGATTGGTGCCGCCAGATGTCGAGGCAGCGAATCCTCGTCGAGTTCGAGGTGCCGATATGGAAAGCAACGATCAGGACGGACAGAGCGGCCAGCCCGAAGCCGGCGACCAGCCCGGTGAGAGCGAGCCGGTGGGCGGCGGCAATTCGCGCCGCGATCAGGCGGCCAGGGCCAGAGAGCTCGGCGAGCGCTGGCTCGGCCAGCTCCAGGTGATGATCGAGGAGGCTGGCAAGACCGCCGGACCGGTTCTCCGCGACGTGGCCGCCAAGGCCGCGGAGCTAGCGGCGGTGGCGGCCGAGAACGCGGGACCCGTGGCCCACAGGGCCGCGAACGTGACCGAGCACGTCGGCGATCGCCTGGCGGCCCGCAGCAAGGATCTGGCCGCGGACCTGCGCAAGGCCGCCGAGGCGGCGCGATCTCAGGCGTCCGCCCAAGGCGACGAGACCGCCGAGACCGCCGAGGAGACGAAGCCGGACGACGCCCCCGGGGCGTAGGAATGGCGCCCGGCCGGCGCCGGGCAGCGCGATCGGTCAGAGGGCGGGTCGAGTCACCCGCCCGCGGAACATCTCCGTGCCATCGTGACGGCTGAGCCGGTAGGCCCAGCCGTCCTCGAGCGGCCACGTCCGGCCGGCCAGCACGTCGCCCCGCTCAGCCGACGCCACGAAGTCGATCTCATAACGTCTGGGAACGGCCGCAAGGAGCGCGCCTTCCCCGCCTCCTCGAGCGCCTCCTCCAGGTAGTCGATGTAGACGCTGTTGTTGACGTGGTCCAGCGGGTCGAGTTCTCGTCGTCGGACGCGGAAGTCCTGCTCGAAAGCGCCCGGCGGAGTGGCCGGGAGAGCGACCTTCATCATCTCGAAGGTGGCCGTGTCGGTCGACACGAACCTCAGCATCTCCTCGGGTACTCGCGTCGGTACGCCGCGCTCGTTGGTCATCACCCAATCGATCTCGATGAGCGCGAGCAACTCGCCCGATCCACCGCGGACCTCCGAGCGGCGATGCGCCGCGATGCGACGGAAGGCGACTACCTGCGTGCTCACGAAGACTTCGCCGTAGGTTGGGATGGGCCTCAGGACGTCGAGCCGAACGGCTCGAACCAGCCAGAAGAGGCCTCTGGCGCTGTACCAGTCGCGGCCGAAGCCGAGCAGCGTAGAATGCTGCCAGGCGACGTCGGCGGCCCAGGCGAGGTAGATCGCGGTGCGCATCGTCTCGGTCGCCGTCGACTCCTCGAACCGGACTGGATATGGCCGCACGATCCGATAGGGCAACCGGTCGGCCAGCGGGTCGAGACGGTCGTCCGGCCCGTCCGCCGGTCGCGCCGGGCCGCATCCGCGGAGGGACGCTCGATCACCGGCTCCACTCTGCCAGTTCGTCGAGCGATTCGAGGGCGACCAGGCGGGTCCCGCCGTGCTCTGCCGTCGCCCGATCGAGCCGCAGTTCGCACGAGCGGCGAGCGTCGAAGACCACGAG